>NZ_AXWW01000056.1:0-17129 GCF_000482865.1 Actinokineospora inagensis DSM 44258
GGCTAAAAGGCGGGGCCACTGGAAAGCGTGGCCTTACCCGCCAGCCGGCTTAGGCCACCGCTCCCCCCAAACAAAACAACTTCACCACAACGGGCAGTTGGCATCGGCGGGTCCCGAGGCGCGCGGTGCAGGCGTGGGGCTTCGTCGATATGGGGTAGGTTCTTTTTTTGGCGTGTGGTGTTGGGTGTGGGGCTTCGTCGGTGAGAGGTGGGTCTTTTTGGGCGTGTGGTGTTGGGTGTGGCGCTTCGTCGATATGGGGTGGGTTTCGAGGCGGGGGCGTAGGAATGGGGCTTCGTCGGTGAGGCGCGGGGGAGGGGTGGTCAGTCGTTGTTCTTTTCCTGTTCTTGGCGGGCGCGGGCGCGGCGTTTTCCTTCGTGCATGGCTATTACTCTGGCGACTGGGATTGTTCGGCCTTCGGTGATGAGGTCTTCTGGGAGTGCCTGTGCTGGGGGCATCAGCTCCGCCCAGGGGTCTCCGGTTGTTTCCAGGACCGACTTGATGGTGAAGTCGGCTGGGGTGATTGAGTCCAGGGTTTCCCAGGGGACGGGGTATGAGACCCGTACTCCTGGTCGGATTCGTGGGCTGTACACCGCTACAACCGTCGCGCCGTAAGCGCGGGTTGAGTCGAGGAAGACTTTTCCTTCTCGGTCGTCTTTGATGTAGGCCGTGGTGGCGATGGTTGGGTTGAGGCGTTCGGTGCGGGCGGCGAGGGCGCGGGTGGCGGCGGCGATGTCGTCGGGGTTGGCGGGGAGGAGGGGGACGAGGATGTGGACGCCTTTGGAGCCGCTGGTTTTCACCGCGCCCGACAATCCGTCGTTGGTGAGGGCGGTGTGGACGAGGTGGGCGGCCGCGACAACGGCGGCGAAGTCGGCGGGTTCCGGTGGGTCCAGGTCGAGGACCAGGTGGGTTGCCGACGGTTCGCCGATGCGGGAGAGGGGGACGTGGTATTCGACGGCGCGTTGGTTGGCGAGCCAGGTGAGGGTTCTGCTGTCGTCGCAGACCGCGTAGTTGAGTTGGCGTTTGCTGGATTCCGCCCACAGCGGTTCGGTGCGGACCCAGGGTGGGGTGTACTTGGGGGTGTTCTTCTGCATGAACGGGTCCTGGCCGGGGCGGATGCGGACCACGGACAGGTACCGGTCGCGCAGGGCGGGCAGGATCCGGTCCGCCATGGCGTCCAGGTAGTCGACCAGGTCGCGTTTGGTCGCGTCCGCCCCGTCGAAAAGCGGCTGGTCGAGGTTCGTCAGGGACACTCCGTGACGGATGTCGTCGCTGGTCACCCGGTCACTGTGCCACAGAGGTAAGACAACGCACGGTCATCCGATCGGGCTGGGCGAATCAGGCCGATGGGGGAATTTTGTACATGTTCGGGGGTTTGCCGCATGCTCACCCCGGGTAACAATGATCGTCAGACCACTGACGCGAGGAGGACCAGGGGGTCCGCGATGCAGCCAGGCACCGTCGGCGTGCTCGACGTCGGTTGTTTCAGCGCGCACCTGGTCGTGGTGGCCGACCAGCGGATCACCCCGGTGTACGAGCGCAAGGTCCGGCTGCGGCTGGACAAGTCGTACGACGCGGGGGCGTTGCGGCCGGACGGGGTCGAGGCGATCGCGGGGGCGGTGGCGGCGCTGACCAAGAAGGCGCGCGGGCTGCGGATCGACCGGTTCGTGCCGTTCGCCACCTCCTCGGTGCGCGACGCGGTCAACGGCGACGAGGTCATCCGGCAGGTGGCGCGGCGGACCGGGGTCACCTTGAGCACGTTCACCGGCAGACAGGAGGCGCGGCTGGCGTACCTGGCGGCGCGGCGGTGGTTCGGCTGGGCGCGCGGGCCGCTGACGGTGCTCGACGTCGGCGGCGGCACGGTCGAGTTGGCGGCCGGGGACGCCGACCTGGCCTCGGTGGCCGAGTCGCTGCCGTACGGGGCCAGGACGCTGACCGCGCTGGGGCTGGCCAACCACGTGGACCAGGTGGCGGCGCTGATCCGGGACGCGCTGGACGAGGACGACCTGGTGGCGCTGCGCGGCGGGCTCGGGGTCGGGTGCTCCAAGGTGTTCGGCGGCCTGGCCAGGATGGTGGGCTCGCGCACGGTCGACCTGGCCGACCTGGACCGGTGGATCCCGCGGCTGGCGCGGCTGTCGGCGACGCGGCGGGCGAAGGTGCCGGGGATCTCGCGGCACCGGGCGCGGCAGTCGCTCGCGGGGGCGGTCGCGGCGCGCGCGTTGATGGCGGTGACCGGGCACCCGGTGGTCGAGATCAGCCCGTGGTCCACGAAGGAGGGGCTGCTGCTCGCCCTGATGGAGCAGCGCTCGGCGGCGGTGCTCACCGAAGCGGCATGACCGCGGAAACCCGGTGGTCACTTGCCTTTCCGCCACGTTTCACCCTCGACAGCCGAGGTATTCCCAGACCATGACGGAGATGGCGGTGTGGGCGGTGTCGGTGCCCGCCGAGCCCGGACAGTTGCACCTGGCACGGCACGCGCTGCGCGACTGGCTGGCCGACCTCGGGGTCGCGGAGGTCACCGCGGACGACGCGGTGTGGTCAGCCGACGAGGCGATGAGCAACGCGATCGCCAACGGCGGACGGGTGGGCAGACGAGCCACCGTACTCGGATTGGGCGCACACCTGGACAACGAGGTGGTCGTGGTCACCGTGGTCGACGAGACCGGCTGGCGGGTACCCGCGTCCGGCGTGGTGCTCGCGGGCCGCGGTATGGCGATCGTGCGGGCACTCGCCCAGGAGGTCAACCTCGCCGTCACCGACGGCCGCACCACCTTCACCGCCTGGTTCACCCGCTGACCCCGCCCACGCAGCACGTTCAGCCGATCCGGGTTTGTTCCCCGTAGCGGGCCAAGACGGCGGCGCGGAGGTCGGGGTTGGTGCGGGGTACCAGCTCGGTGATCGTGCGGGCACTGGCACAGGAAACCAACCCAGCAGTCACCGACGACCGAATACCTTCACCACCTGGCTCACCCGCTGACTCTCCCCAGCAGACGTTCAACCGATCCAAGGTTTGTTCGCCGTAGCCGGCCAAGACGGCGGCGCGCAGGTCGGGATTGGCGCAGGGTACCGGCTCAGCAATCATGCGGGCACTGGCACAAGAACCAACCTGGCCGTCACCAACGACTGAGAACCTTCACCGCCTGGGTCACCCCGCTGACCCACGCGCAGAAGACGTTCGACCGATCCGGGTTTGCCCCGTAACGGGCCAAGACGACGGCGCGCAGGTCGGGGTTGGCGAAGCACCGCTCAGCGATCACGCGGGCGTTGGCGCAGGAGGTCAACCTCGCGGTCACCGACGACCGAACACCTTTACCGCCTGGCTCACCGCTGAACCCACGCACGACGGAGATCCAGCCGATCCGGGTTTGTTCCCCATAGCGAGCCAGGACAGCGGCACGCAGGTCAGGGTTGGTGAAGGGCACCGGCTCGGCGACCGTGCGAGCGTTGGCACAGGAAACCAACCAGCCGTCACCAACGACCGAACACCTTCACCGCCTGGTTCACCCGCTGACCCCGCCCACGCAGCACGTTCAGCCGATCCGGGTTTGTTCCCCGTAGCGGGCCAAGACGGCGGCGCGGAGGTCGGGGTTGGAGCGGGGGACGGGTTCGATGAAGACCTCGGTGACGTCGTGGTGTTCGGTTTGCAGTTCACCGGCGAGTCGGACGCATACCTGTTCCAGTTCGCCCGCGGTGAGGGTGTCGTCGAAGTCGACGCGGGCGCATACCAGGACGCTGTCGGTGCCGATCAGCATGGTTTGCAGGTCGACGACGGCTTCGATTTCGGGAGCGGCAGCCAGGGAGTCGCGCACGCCGTAGACCAGGTCCGGCGCGGCCTGCCGCCCGATGAGCAGGGCGGCGTTGGCGCGGCCGAGCAGGAACGCCACCCCGGCCAGGAGCAGCCCGATGGCGACCGACGCGACGCCGTCCCACACGGCTTGGCCGGTGAGCTGGTGCAGTCCGACGCCTGCGAAGGCCAGTACCAGACCGGCCATGGCGGCGCTGTCCTCGTAGAACACGGTGGTGGCGGTCGGGTCGTCGCCGTGGCGGAGTTGCATGCGGAAGGTGCGGCCCTGGTCGGCGGCGTCCCGGCGGACCTGCCGGACCGCCTGCAGCCACGAGGTGCACTCCAGGCCGAACGCCGCGGCCAGCACCAGGTACGCGACCAGCGGCGAGGTCTGTTCCCCGCCGTGCCCGAAGATGGTGGAGATGCCTTCGTAGAACGCGAAACTGGCGCCCGACGCGAAGATCGACACGGCGGCGAGCAGGGACCAGAAGTACCGGGCCTTGCCGTAGCCGAACGGGTGCGCGCGGTCGGCGGGCCTGCGGGAGACCCGCAGCGCGGTCAGCAGCAGCCCCTCGGTGATGGTGTCGGCCACCGAGTGCACCGACTCGGACAGCATGGACGCCGAGCCGGTGATCAACCCGGCGACCAGTTTGAGCACCGCGATCAACAGGTTGACCCCGCCCGCGAGCAGCACGGTCAGCGTGCTCTCGCCGCCTTCGGAGTTGGGGACCGGAGCGTTTTCTGCCACGCGGGAAGCGTAGTTCGGGGGCGGGTCGCCCGCTCAGGTCACGATCTCGCCGAGCACCGCCATCGCCGCGTGCAGTTGGTCGTCGCGCAGGTAGGGCGCCGGGCCGAACCGCAGGTACTCGCCGCGGCTGTCGGTCAGGACTCCCCGCTCGGCCAAGGCACGCTGGAACTCCTGGGTGCGGGGTGACCGCAGCGACAGGAATCCGCCGAATGCCTCGCGCGGGGTGGTCCGGTCGCGGGTCGCCACGTGCTCGGGGATGCCGAGGTCGTCGAAAGCCTTGGCGAGCAAGGTGTTCTGGTGCAGGGAGATGGCGCGCAGGCGGTCCGGGGTGAGACCTCGCTCGGCGAAGAAATCGAGGACGCGGGCGGCGCGGTAGTGGCTGGTGGTGTCGTAGGTGGAACCGGCGAAGCGGGTGGCGCCGGGGCCGTAGGCGACGAGGGTGGGGTCGCGGTCGTCGGCGAGGGCGGCGAACTCGGCGAACCACCCGGTGATCACCGGCCGGGTCTGCTGGGCGTGCGGGGGCAGCCGCAGGAAGCAGTTGCCCTCACCCAGTTGCAGGTACTTGTAGCCGCCGCCGACGATCCAGGCGTCGGCGAGGCCGGTGGGGTCGAACGGGACGACGCCGAGGGCGTGGTAGGCGTCGACGAGCAGTTCGACGCCGTGGCGTTCGCAGGCGGCGGCGACGTCGGACAGGCCGGGGACGCGGCGGGAGGTCTCGAACAGCACCGAGGACACCAGCACCGCGGCGGTCCGATCGTCCACTTCGGACGCCAGCCGCTCGGCGAGCGTCTCGACCGGCGCGGCGGGGACGCGGACGTCTTAAACAGGTGTGGGACTTCGTCGATTCGGGGCCGTTGGTTTCGAGGGGTGGGGTGGCTTTGTTGTGGAATGGGGAAAGCCCCCGATGTTGGCCGGGGGCTTTCCCTCAAAGGGTCTTCTACTGCTCCAGGTTCAGCAACTGCTGAATCTCCCCAGTTCGTGACTTGATCAGCTTGTCCGCGAATGCCTTGACCGGCACGCTCACGCCCTCTTTGTTCTCCGTCAGTGCGAACTCCACCGCGTTGTGTTGGTGGGCCGTCAACAGGACGATGAACTGTTTTTGGAACTGGTTGTCCGGTAGGTTGGCCAGGTCCGCGAGGGTTTGTGGGTCGGTGATCGGCATGCCGCCGTGGGCGGCGTGGGCGTTGGGGTTGGGGTCGACGTCGGTGGACTGGCCCCAGCCGGTGAGCCACTTCTTCATCTCGGGGATCTCCTGCTCTTGGGTGAGCCGGATCGCGGTGATGAGGTTGTGCAGGTCGTCGCGGATGGGGCGGTTGTCGGCGAGGTGGACCAGGTCGATGCCGCGCTGGTGGTTCGCGATGGCCATCTGCAGGAACATCACGTCGCCGAGGTTGTAGTCGCTGACGGCGGGGGTCGCGCCCGCCGCCCCGGATACCGGTGCCTGGGCCGATGCCGGGGTGGTGGGCGCGAGGTTGTGGCCCGCGTGGGCGGCGCTGTGGCCCGCGTGGGGGTCGCTGCCGCAGCCCGCGAGCACGACGGCGCAGGCGGCGATCAGCGCGATCGGCGTGCGGCGCATGGTGCCTCCAAAAGGGGACGGCCCGGCCCGGGTCCGCCGAGACCCGGGCCGGGGGGCGATCAGATCTTCGCCCAGAGCGCCGGGGTGGTGTCCGGCTCCCAGCCCGCGAGCGCGGTGTGCGACTGCAGGCAGCGGTACGACGAGCCGTTGTAGGTGACCGTGGTACCGGCCGTGTAGGCGGTACCGGCGGCCCACGTGCCACTCTGCGGCGGAGTGGTCGTCGTGGTGGTGGTCGGCTTCGTGGTGGTGGTCGTCGGCTTGGTCGTGGTGGTGACCGGCGGCGTCGTGGTGGTCGTGGTGGTGGTCGTGGAGGTCTGCCCACCGCCGCCACCGACCTGCAGGTCGACGCAGCTGTAGAACGCGTTCGCCGTGTCGGCGATGTTCCAGATGGCCAGCACCTTGATGCGGCCGGAGTACCCGCTGAGGTTGACCGTGTGGGTCTTGGTGGCGGGTGGCTGGGCGCCGCCGTCGTTGAACACGGCGATCCGGCTGTTGCCGACCCAGTACTCCCAGGTCGAGGTGGCGTGCCGGGCGGTCAGCGTCCAGGTGAAGTCGACGGAGTTGCCGACCGAGGCGACGGGCCAGTTCTTCGACTCGTCGCTGAGCTGGGAGAACTGCGAGAGGCCACCGTCGCAGCTCTTGAGGCCCTTGGGGCCCTCGACGCTCTGCGGCTCGTAGATGATCGAGCCGCAGTTGCTGACCTTGCCCGCCGCGCAGTTGGCCTGGCGGCTGGGCGGGGAGCTGACGTAGCCGTGCGCGAACGCGGGGCTCGACGGCAGGGCCACCATCAGCAGCGGGGCGATGGTCGCCCCGGCCGCTGCCGCGGCGAGTTTGCGCTTGTGCTTCATGTTGCGTGCTCCTCCACAGGAGTGGACGGCGTTCCGCCGGTCGCAAAGGCGATCGGCGCAGGGTGGAAGCGGTCGGCAGTGGGACGACTGCCTTCCGTCGGGCGTCGGCCGGACCCGGACGCCGGAGGCCTAGTGGCTCCACCCGGAACGTTGCCCCGGTCGAGCCACTAGCTGGTAAAGCTGTGCCTAATTGGTTCTAGCTGCGCTGTGGTCTAGACCATAAACGCGGTTCTGATCACCCGTCAAGACGGCGCCTACCGGCCCCCGCGCGGTAAATTCACACATCGTCTTGACGGTGGGCCCGGCGGGTCAAGAGACCGTACGGCGCATGTCATCACCAGGTGAACCGGTGGTCCGGGCCATCGCGGGCGACCCAGGCCACACCGGCTCGGGCGGTGCCGCCCGGCGCGGCGGTCGGGTGGGCCGGATACCCTCCGGTACCTTGGGACACCTGTTCGAGCGGCGCGGCGCCCGAACCGGAAGCATCGACGTGGGAGAACGACCCAGTGACTGCCGAGACCCTCTACGGGGCCGATGACCTGACGCACCTGGAGGGTCTCGAGGCGGTGCGCAAGCGACCCGGCATGTACATCGGGTCCACCGACAGCCGGGGCATCAACCACCTGTTCACCGAGGTCGTGGACAACTCCACCGACGAGGGCGTGGCCGGGTTCGCCACCAGGGTGGTCGTCACCCTGCACGACGACGGCAGCGTCCAGGTCGACGACGACGGCCGCGGCATCCCCACCGGCGTGCACGCCAAGTCCGGCCTGTCCGGGGTCGAACTGGTGCTGACCAGGCTGCACGCGGGCGGCAAGTTCGGCGGCTCCGGCTACAAGACCTCCGGTGGTCTGCACGGGGTCGGCGCGTCCGCGGTCAACGCCCTGTCGCACCGCTTCGACGTCACCGTCCGGCGCGAGGGCAAGGTCCACCGGATGTCCTTCGCGCACGGTGTACCGGGCGTGTTCGACGGCGACGGCCCGGAGGCCGCGTTCACCAGGCAGTCCGGGCTCGACGTGGTCGGCAAGATGCGCCGCAACGAGCCGACCGGCACCTCCATCCGCTACTGGTACGACGCCCGCTACTTCGAGAACGGCGCCGCGCTGGACGTCGACCTGGTCCGGGCCAAGCTGCGCAACACCGCGTTCCTGGTCCCCGGCGTCACCTACGTGCTGCGCACCGGGGGCGAGCAGCCCGCCGAGGAGACCTTCCACTTCCCCAACGGCCTCACCGACATGGTCGACTTCCTCGCGCCGAGCGACGAGAAGCCGGTCAGCGGCACCATCCTGGTCACCGGCGAGGGCACCTACACCGAGAACGCCGCCGACGAGAACGGCGTGATGCGGTCCAAGGTCGAGCGGCGCGCCGAGGTGGAGGTCGCGTTCCGCTGGGGGACCGGCTACGACCGCACGGTCGAGTGCTTCACCAACACGATCCGCAACGTGCACGGCGGCACGCACCGCCGCGGGTTCGACCGGGCCACGGCCAAGGCGCTGCAGGAGGCGATCACCAAGACCCGCGGCCTGCTCAAGCCCAAGGAGGACCTGCCCACCCTCGACGACGTGCTGGAGGGGATGACGGCGGTCGTGCACGTGCGCATCCCGGAGCCGCAGTTCACCTCGCAGACCAAGGACGAGCTGTCCACCGCGGGCATCACCCGGGTCATCCAGGGCGTGGTGGAGAAGCGGCTGCGCGAGTGGACCGAGGACAAGCGGTCCAAGGCCGAGGCCAAGGTCGTCCTGCAGAAGATCGTCGACGCGGGCCGGGTGCGGATCGCGCAGAAGCAGCAGAAGGACGCCGCCCGGCGCAAGACGGCGCTGGAGGGCGCGGCGATGCCCGCCAAGCTGGTCGACTGCCGCACCACCGGCGTCGCCCGCAGCGAGCTGTTCCTGGTCGAGGGGGACAGCGCGCTCGGTTCGGCCCGGATGGCGCGGGTCTCGGAGTACCAGGCGCTGCTGCCGCTGCGCGGCAAGATCCTGAACGTGCAGAAGGCGAGCCTGGCCGACACGCTGCGCAACGCCGAGATCGCCGCCATCGTGCAGGTCCTCGGCGCGGGCACCGGCCGCACCTTCGACCTGCCCGCGATGCGCTACGGCCGGGTCATCCTGATGGCCGACGCGGACGTGGACGGCTCGCACATCCGCACCCTGCTGATCACCCTGTTCGCCAAGTACATGCGCCCGGTGATCGACGACGGCAGGTTGTACGCCGCCATGCCGCCGCTGCACAAGATCACCACCAGGGGCCGCGGCGCGGAGACCGTGTTCACCTTCACCCAGCGCGAGATGGAGACCACCGTCGCCAGGCTGGAGAAGGCGGGCAGGCAGGTGGTCACCCCGGTGCCCCGGTTCAAGGGCCTCGGCGAGATGGACGCCGACGAGCTGTGGGAGACCACGATGAACCCGGCCACCCGCTCGGTCCGCCGGATCACCATGGCCGACGTCGAGGCCGCCGAGACGGCGCTGGAGCTGCTGATGGGGGAGAAGGTGGAGCCCCGGCGCAACTGGCTGGTCGATTCCGCCGCCCGCGTCGACCAGTCCGCCATCGACGTTTAAGAGCCGCAGAGAGCGGCACGAGAGAGAGCGCTGAGCAATGGCACGCCGCAAGGCCCCCTCCAGCAAGGTCGACCCGAACGCCTTCGACCGGGCGGGCGCGAACGTCTTCGACAACCCGCTGCACACCGAGATCGAGGACTCCTACCTGGAGTACGCGTACTCGGTGATCCATTCCCGGGCGCTGCCCGACGCGCGCGACGGCCTGAAGCCGGTGCACCGGCGGATCTTGTTCTCGATGAACGAGCAGGGCTACCGGCCGACGCACGCCTACGTGAAGTCCTCCCGGGTCGTCGGTGACGTCATGGGCAAGTACCACCCGCACGGCGACGTGGCGATCTACGACGCGATGGTCCGGTTGGCGCAGGACTTCTCGCTCAACTCGCCGCTGGTCGACGGGCACGGCAACTTCGGTTCCCCGGACGACGGCCCGGCCGCCAGCCGGTACACCGAGGCCCGGATGTCGCCCGAGGCGATGCTGCTGGTCGGCGAGCTCGGCGAGGACACCGTCGACTTCCGCCCGAACTACGACGGCTCCCTGCTCGAACCCGCCGTGCTGCCTGCCGCGTTCCCGAACCTGCTGGTCAACGGCACGTCCGGGATCGCGGTCGGCATGGCCACCAACATGATCCCGCACAACCTGGGCGAGGTCGTCGCCGCGGCGCGCTACCTGATCACGCACCCGGACGCCGACCTGGACAAGCTCATGGAGTTCGTCCCCGGCCCGGACCTGCCGACCGGCGGGATGCTGCTCGGCCTGGACGAGGTGCGCCGCGCCTACGAGACCGGCCGCGGCGTGGTCCGGATGCGGGCGAAGGTGGAGATCGGCCCGCTGGAGGGCAGCCGCAGGCAGGCGATCACGGTCACCGAGCTGCCCTACCAGGTCGGCTCGGAGAAGATCATCGAGAAGATCACCGAAGAGGTGAACAAGTCCAAGCGGCTCACCGGCATCGCCGACGTCAAGGACCTCACCGACCGGGAGAACGGCACCCGGCTGGTGATCGAGTGCAAGGTCGGTGTCAACCCACAGGCGCTGCTGGCCGACCTGTACCGGTTGACGCCGATGGAGCAGTCGTTCGGCATCAACAACCTGGTGCTGGTCGAGGGGCAGCCGCGCACGCTGGGCCTCAAGGCGCTGCTGGAGGTCTTCCTGCGGCACCGCTACGAGGTGGTGACCCGCCGCACCCGGTACCGCAAGCGCAAGCGCGAGGAGCGGCTGCACCTGGTCGAGGGCCTGCTGCTGGCCCTGGTCGACATCGACAAGGTGATCCGGCTGATCCGCGCCAGCGACGACGCGGCCGCCGCGAAGGCCGCGCTGATGAGCCGGTTCAAGCTCTCCGAGATCCAGGCCACCTACATCCTGGACACGCCGCTGCGCAGGCTCACCAAGTACGACAAGCTGGAGCTGGAGGCCGAGCAGGACAAGCTGCGCGGCGAGATCGAGGAGCTGTCCAAGATCCTCGACGACGAGAAGGTCCTGCGCCGGGTCGTGTCCACCGAACTGGGCAAGGTCACCAAGGACCTCGCCGGTGAGCGCCGCACCGCGCTGATCGACGGCGACCTCAAGGAGGTGCTGGCGGCGTCCAAACCCGCCGGGCCGCTGGAGGTCGCCGACGACCCGTGCCAGGTGATCCTGTCCGCCACCGGTCTGGTCGCGCGCACGGCCGCGGAGTCGGAAGAGGCGGCGGAAGCCCGCACGCGCAAGGGACGCGCACGACATGACGCGGTCGCCGCGCTCGTGCACTCCACCGCGCGCGGACAGGTGCTGCTGGTGACCAGCCACGGTCGCGCGTTCAAGACGGATGTCCTGCCGTTGCCGGTTTTGCCGGAGCAGAGCGGCACGGTGTCGTTGAGCGGCGGTATGGCAGCGAGCGAGTTGGTGTCACTGGAGAAGGGCGAGCGGGTCATCGGCATCGCGCCCCTCGGTGACCAGGCCACGGGCTCGCCGGGGCTCGCGCTCGGCACACGCGGCGGCGTGGTGAAGGTGTGCGCGCCGGAGTGGCCGGTGCGGTCCGACGAGTTCGAGGTCATCACCCTCAAGGACGGCGACGAGGTCGTCGGCGCCACCTGGCTGGTCGACGGCACCGAGGCGCTGGCGTTCCTGTCGTCGGAGGCCTCGTTGCTGCGGTACCCGGCGAGCCTGGTCCGGCCGCAGGGGTTGAAGGGCGGCGGCATGGCGGGCATCAACCTGCCGTCCGGTTCGCACGCGGTGTTCTTCGCCGCCATCCGCACCGACGACCCGGACCACGGCGAGCCGATGGTGGTGACCTCCACCGGTCAAACGGTGAAGGTGACGCCGTTCGCGGAGTACCCGGCGAAGGGCCGGGCGACCGCGGGTGTCCGGGCGCACCGGTTCCTCAAGGGGGAGACGGGGTTGCTGCTCGGCTGGGTCGGTCCGCGTCCGGCCGGGTCGAACCGCGCCGGGGCGGCCATCGAACTGCCCGACCCGGACGTGCGCCGCGACGGTTCCGGCGCCGCGCACCCTGGTCCCGATGTGGTCGGCCACCTGATCGAACGGGCCTGAGGATCTAGGCTGCCACCACTGGACTTCGGGCTGGTTGTCCGGATCGTCGGGCGTCTGTACTGTGTCGCCACCTGCTCAGCCGGTGAGGTGGGTGCGCGAAGTGGTCGGTGTCGGGGGGACTGGGCTGGTCGGGCGCGCGCCGCTGTTGGCCGAGGTGCGCGACCGGTTGGCCCAGGGCGGCGGTGTGCTGCTCACCGGGCCGAGCGGGATCGGCAAGACCACCCTGTTGGACGCCTTGGTGTCCGAGGTGCCCGGTGTGGAGGGCACCGTGCTGCGGGCCACCGCGGCGGAGGCGGAACGCTGGATCTCCAACGGGGTCCTGGCTGATCTGCTGGGCCAGGTGCCCGCGTCGATCGTGGCGGCGTTGCCGGTCGAGTACCGGGACGTGGTCACCCTCCTGCTCACCGGGCACCGGGACGGTTTGGCCGACGGGGGAGTCCCGTTGCGGCACGCATGGCACCTGGTGCTCTTGGCGCTCGCGGCCCGATCACCAGTACTGGTGCTGCTCGACGACGCCCAGTGGATCGATGCCGCCTCCGCGGACGTCATCGCCTACGCGGCAAGGAGAACCGGTTCGGCGCCGGTGCGGACCGTGGTCGCGGGCAGGCTTCCGGAGACCACGCCCTTAGATGACGACGGCCCACGCGTCATCCCGCCCGCCGCGCTCGTCAACGGTCCGGTGTTCCGGCACGTCGTGCCCCCGCTCACCGCCGACGACCTCGCCGAACTCTTCGACTCGCTTGGCCTACCGGCCCGCACCGCCACGACGATCCACGCTGACTCGGCCGGGAACCCTTACCTGGCATTGGTTCTCGCGGGCGCGGTCACCGAACGCGATCGGAAGTCCTTACCGCCCAACGTCGCTCTTATCGTGCGGGAACGCTTGGCGGCGCTTACCCCTGCCGAGCGCGAGACCCTGCTGTGGTGCGCGTTGGCCCTGCGGCCCACGGTCAGGTTGCTGCAGCGGGCTGGGAGGGCCGACGCGGCAAGGGATGTCGCCAGGGCCGCCGAGATCGGACTCGTGGTCACCGACGCCGAGAACATCAGGTTCACCCCGCCCGGCGCGGCCACGTTGATTTCCGACCTCGCCGACGCCGACCATCGCGCGCACGCGCACGCGAACCTCGCCGAGGCCGTCACCTTCGACGCGGACCGGGAGCGGCACCAGGCGCTCGCCTCCGCCGATCCCAGCGCCGCCGTCGCCCGGTCCCTGGTCGTCGCCGCGGAATCCGCGCTGCGCCAGGGATCTCGCGACCTGGCCGCCGAGCTGTACCTGCTCGCCGCCGACCGCACCCCGGCCGACGCGCGGGCCCAGCGGGTCGAGTGGCTGGTCGCCGCGGCGGAGACGGCCGCCGTCGCCGCCCGACCGGAGCTCGCCCGGCACGCCGCCGGGGCCGTGCTGGCCGCCGAGGCGGCGCCGCTGCAACGGGTCAAGGCCAGGATGGCGCTGATCCACCTCGCCGGGCAGGGCCTCGCCGACCAGCGCGAGCTGTTCGCGCTGGCGCTGGCCGACGCGGGGGACTGCCCGCGCTCGGGCGGTCTGCTGCACCTGTGGCAGTCCTGGGCGGCGATGATCAACGGGTGGCCCGCCGCCTCGGTCGCCGAGGCCGAGCGCGCCGCCGGGTTGGCCCGCCAGGTCGGCGACACCTCCATCGAGGCGATGGCGCTGGCGAGCGTCGCGCTGATGAAGCGGCAGGCGGCCGAACCGGACTTCGACCGGCCGCTGCGCGCCGCCCTGGAGCTGCCGCCGCCGGGCATGGACGGCTGGCTGCACTTCTCCCCGGCCTTCGTGGTGGCCCGGTTCGCCACCTTCGACGACCGGCTGGAGGACGCCCGCGCGATGTACCTGGGCATGCTCGGCTTGGTCGAACGGGGCGCTGTCGAGGAACTGATCGACGTGCTGCGCGGCCTGGCCGAGGTGTCCGGCAGGCTGGGCCGCTGCCGCGACGCGCTGGACTACGCGTCCCGCTCGCAGCGCATCGGCGGCGAGGCCCGGCTGAGCCCGGCGCCGGGCTGGCACTCGTGCGCGATGGCGGAACTGGCGGGCGGCAGCGTCGCGCGGGCCCTCGCCTACGCCGAACGCGGGGTGCGGGCGTCGGAGCAGGAGTCGGACGTGGTGTTCCTGCGCAGGCACCTGCACCTGCTCGGGCAGGCGCTGCTGCGGGTCGGCCGCCCGATCGACGCCGTCGCGGCGTTGCGCCGCATACCCGAACTGGAAGCGCCGCGCGGTATCCGCGACCCCACGATGCTGCGCTGGCACGGCGACCTTGCCACCGGGCTCGTCGCCGTCGGTGAGATGGACGAGGCCAAGGCGTTGATCACCGACACCCGCGAGCTGGTGGCCAATGCCCCGGAACCCGCGGGCACCGCCGCCCAACTCGACCGCGCCGAGGCGTCGCTGCTCGCCGCCCGGGGCTACGCCGACGAGGCCGTCGAGTTGCTGCGCCACGCCGAGACCGTGTTCACCGGCCTCGGGCAGCCGCTGGAGGCCGGGCACTGCCTGCTGGTGCGCGGCCGGGTCGAACGCGGCCGCCGCCGCTACGCCGCCGCCCGCGAACCGGTCCGCCGCGCCGCCGCCCTGTTCGCCGCCGCCGGGGCCCGGCCGTGGACCGAGCACGCCGAGCGGACGCTCACCCGGCTCACCGGCGCCGAGACCGGGCACGCCCCGACCGAGCTGACCGCCACCGAGGCGCGCGTCGCGGGCATGGTGGTGACCGGCGCGACCAACCGGGAGATCGCCGACCGGATGTTCGTCAGCGTGAAGACCGTCGAGGCCACCCTGACCCGGGTGTACCGCAAACTCGGCATCCGCTCCCGCACCCAACTCGGCCCCCGGTTGCGCGCCGACTGACCTCGCTCCCCGGCGAGGGTTTCCCCCGATGCCCCCGCCATCGTCGGTTCCCTATCGTGTTGCCGCCTGCCGCCGTCGATTCGCCCGCGGTCGGCGCGTTTGTTCGCCTGGGTCGGGCCACTGGTTCCACCTCGGCGCGGTGCGGACCCCGCCTGTGACATTCCGCCTTACGCCCGGGGCGGGTGGGGGTCCGTGCCGCACACCTGTCCCGGCGTTTCCACAGTTAACCGGGATCCCCGGTGACAGCGCGTCGCCGAACTCGCGCATTCGCGGCCAACGGTGAATTCACCGGAGCTGATCTCGGCGGAAATGCGCTGTACAAACGGTGTTTTCCCACCGAGTTCATATCCGGTAACAAGTTCCCCTTGTGGTGACAGGACAACGCGACCACGATCCGAAAGTGCCACCGATACGCCGCGAGTGAGGGCCGGATAACGCGTTCGGTGGGGACTCATCCCCTGCAATCGAGCACCGATGGAGTCAATGTGAAACGCACACTCGTCGCCGCAGCAGTGCTGACCGCGTCCGCGGGCGTGGTCGTCGCCGCGCCCGCGTTCGCCGGGCAGGACGCCGCCAAGACGGAGGGCGTGTCCAACGTCGTCCTCGACACCATGCAGCGCGACCTCGGCCTGTCCCACGACGCCGCGCTCGCCCGCATCGCGAGCGAGAACCGCGCCACCGCGCTGGAATCGACCCTGCGCGCCTCCCTCGGCGACACCTTCGGCGGCGCCTACTACGACGCCCCGTCCGCCACGCTCGTCGTCGGCGTGACCGACCAGGCCAAGATCGCCGCCGCCCAGTCCGCGGGCGCCACCGCCAAGTTCGTGTCGCACAGCGCCCGCCAACTCGACACCACCGCGGACACCTTGAACGCCAAGGAGAAGTCCGCCCCCGCGGGCATCACCGGCTGGTACGTCGACGTCCAGCACAACACCGTCACCGTGACCACGGCCCGCGGCACCCTCGCCGCCGCCCACCAATTCCTCACCACCACCGGCGTCGACCTCTCCACCACCCAGGTCGTCGAATCCACCGAGTCCCCCCGCGTCCTCTACGACGTCCGCGGCGGCGACGCCTACTACATCGGCTCCGGCGCCCGCTGCTCCGTCGGCTTCTCCGTCCAGGGTGGCTTCGTCTCCGCGGGCCACTGCGGCAACCGGGGTGACTCCACCTCCGGCTCCAACCGGGTCGCCCAGGGCACCTTCCAAGCCTCGACCTTCCCCGGCCGCGACTACTCCTGGGTCAAGACCAACGCCAACTGGACCCCACGCGGCGTCGTGAACCGCTACAGCGGCTCCACCACCGTCGCCGTCCAGGGCTCCACGGAGTCAGCAGTCGGCGCCGCCATCTGCCGCTCCGGCTCCACCACCGGCTGGCACTGCGGCACCGTCCAGGCCAAGAACCAAACCGTCCGCTACTCCGAAGGCGCCGTCAACGGCCTCACCCGCACCAACGTCTGCGCCGAACCCGGCGACTCCGGCGGTAGCTGGCTCAGCGGCACCCAAGCCCAAGGCGTCACTTCTGGCGGCTCCGGCAACTGCACCTCCGGCGGCACCACCTACTTCCAGCCCGTAAACCCCATCCTCTCCACCTACAGCCTCCGCCTCGTCACCAGCTAACAAGACTTTCCCCCCGGTCCGGGCGTCCCTCCCCCCGACGCCCGGACCACCCTTCTTTCTCTTCTCCTCAAAGACCCCCACCCCACCCCACCGCTTCGCGACAGCGAGAACCACCACCCCAAACCCGGCCACCCCTACAACAAAACCGCAGGCAAAAGACCCTGCCCCTCCCGCCTGCGCCCGCGCCTAATAAACCCAACCCCATCGACGAAGCGCCACCCCCGCACCGCACGCCTCAAAAAAGCCCACCCCATATCGACGAAGCCCGCCAACTAGCACCGCGCTCCTCGAAACCCGCCGATACCAACTGCCCGTTGTGGTGGAGTTGTTTTGTTTGGGGGGAGCGGTGGCCTAAGCCGGCCGGCGGGGAAGGCCACGCTTTCCAGTGGCCCCGCCTTTTAGCCTTACCCAGGCTGCCGCTAGGGGCCCCAAACAAAACAACTTCACCACAACGGGCACCACCGTTTTAATCTGGCGCCCGGGGCCGGCGTCGCCGAAGGCGACCAGGCCGACCCCCGAGGCGCAGCCGAGGCCCAGTGACCCTCACCCATCACACGGCAAATCCGATCGCGTCCGCACCCCACACTTCCGCAGCGCGTTCGCAACATGGTCCTCCACCGTCCGCACCGA
>NZ_AXWW01000056.1:17139-52118 GCF_000482865.1 Actinokineospora inagensis DSM 44258
GCACGAACTCCTCGGCGAGCCTGCCGAGTTGCCTGCGCAGGGTGTGGAACTCGCCGTCGGTGGTGACCAGCCGCGGCCTGCCGGTGATGTCGATCGCGGACAGGAACCGGACGACCAACTCGTGGGTGTTGGCACCGAGCGCGATGTCCGCGTCGGGTTCGCCGAGCAGTTGGGCGTAACCGGCGCGGACGCGGTCGGCCTTGGCGAACGCCCGTTCCCACTTGTCGTCCACCGCGCGGGCGGCGTCCTCGAACGCCTCGATCTGGCCTTCCAGCGCGACATCGGGCCACGCCTGGTGGGAGTGGCCGGTCAGCAGCAACCGGTCCGCGACACCGAACCTGGTGTAGTGCTCGGCGAGGTCGTTCACAGCTCGCCCCGCACGGCCCACAGGTCCGGGAACGACGGCTCGAACAGCGTCCCGCGCAGGTACGCCGCCCCGGCCGAGCCGCCGGTGCCCTGCTTCGCGCCGATGGTGCGCTCGACCATCTTCACGTGCCGGTAGCGCCACTCCTGCAGGCCCTCGTCCAGGTCCACCAGGTACTCGGCGACGGTCGACGGGCCCCCGTCGTCGGCGTACACGGTCAGCAGGATCTTCTGCAGCTCCGGCGAGGGCTCGGCCGCCGCCGACACGTCGCGGTTGGTCAACCCGCCGGGGACGGCGTAACCGTGGCTGACGAGGTACGCGAGGAACGAGTCGAACAACGACGGCCGGGACATCGCCCCGGCGATGCGGGCACGCTGCTCACCGCCCTCCGGGTAGTGCGCGAACGCGCGCCGGTCGCGGCGACCGAGCACGGCCTCCAGCTCGCGGAACTGGGCGGACTGGAAACCGCTGGACGCGTCGAGCCGGGCCCGGAAACTGGTGAACTGGCGCGGGGTCATCGTCTCCAGCACGTCGATCTGGGCGACGATCACCTTCAGCACGGTCAAGATCCGGCGCAGCGTGCGGGTCGCGTGCGCGGTGTCGCCCGCCGTGAGCACCACCTGAAGGTGGGCGAGCTCGTGCAGGAGCTGCTTGAACCACAGCTCGTAGACCTGGTGGATGACGATGAACAGCAGCTCGTCGTGCTCGTCGGACCGGGGGTGCTGCGCGGTGAGCACCTCGTCGAGCGACAGGTACGACGTGTAGGTGAGGGCCGCTGTCGTGTCCGCCGGGCTCGTGTCTGCGGGGCTTGCGTCCGGGGGGCTGGTGTCCTGGGGTGTGGTCACGGCTTCATCGCTCCGTCGAAGTGGAGTTGGGCCTGGTCGGCCAGCGCGGGGTAGGTGGTGTGGAACAGCTCGACGGCCGCGCGCCGGTGCGCGGGCGCGGGCACGAGGTCCTCGGGCAGTTCGGGGTCGAGCAGGGCGAACTGGCGGTAGCGGTGCGTCATCCGGACGCGTAACCCGAACGCGGTAGCCGGATCGGGGTCGGGGTCACGGTCGGTGAACTCGGTGACGAAGTCGCGGTAGCGGGCGGCCAGGGCGTCGAGGTCCCAGACCCTGGCGACGAAGTCGGCGAAGTCGGGCACGGCGGCGGGCGCCCCGCGCAACACACCCGCGTGCGCGGCGACACCCAGATCGGCCAGCAGACCGGCGACCTCGTCGGCGCGGTCGCGGGCGGCCAGCCAGGTGCCGTCCTGCACCGGGCCGAAGCCGAGGAACCGGAGCCTGCGCACCAGCCGGGCGCGGGCCACCCGGTGCTCCTCGGGGATGGCGTGCCAGAGCACGGTCCAGTCGCCGCCCGGATTGGGCTCGGTGCCCAGGGTGAAGATCCGCCGGTCGCCCTCGGTGAGCACGGCGGCGGCGCGCGGGGTGATCCGGTAGTGCACCATCCGGCCGTCGCGGACCCGTTCCAGCAGGTGCCGTTGCACCAGCCGGGTCAGCGCGACCCTGGCCGCGCCCGCGCTGGAGCCGAACTCGCCGAGCAGTGCCACCATCCCGCCGGACCACACGGTCGTGCGGTCGCGGGGGCGCAGGTGGGCGCCGAGGATGGTCAGCACGAGGTCCTGTGGCGCGGCGTCGAACACGGGCCCGAGTTTAGTTGACACCTCAGCCGGGTCAACCGTAACGTTTTTGGGGCTGGACCACTGGCCCCTGACTTCCTGGCCAACCACGAGGGTGTGACGCTGGTGCAGGTCGGTATCGGACTCCCCAACACGGTCCCCGCGCGCGGGCCGAGGACGCTGCTGGACTGGGCGCGGCGCGCGGACGCCGGACCGTTCGGCACGCTGGCCGTGCTCGACCGGCTCGACTACGACAGTGTCGAACCGGTCACCGCGCTGGCCGCCGCCGCAGGCGCCACCGAGCGGATCGGGCTGGCCACGATGATCGCGATCGGGCCGCTGCGCTCCCCCGGCGTGCTGGTCAAGCAGGCCCGGTCGCTGGTCGAGGTCTCCGGCGGTCGGTTCACCCTCGGCCTCGGTGTCGGCGCCCGGCACGACGACTACGCCGCCGCCGGTGTCGATCCGGCAACGCGCGGCGCCGTGCTGTCGACCCAACTGGCCCACCTCGCCCGACTGCGCGGCACCGAACAGTCCACTATGGACATCCTGGTCGGCGGGAGCTCCGGGGCGGCCCTTTCTCGAATGGCCCGCTACGCCGATGGTTACGCGCACGGCGGTGGTCCGCCACGCGCTTTCGCCTCGGCGGCGACGAAGGCCCGGGTCGCGTGGCAGGACCACGGCAGAACGGGTCAGCCGCTGTTGTGGGGGCAGGGCTACATCGCGGTTTCCGACCCCGAGCGGGGACAGGCTTATCTGCGGGACTACTACGCGTTCACCGGCCCCTTCGCGGACAAGGTGGCGGCCGGGGCGTTGACGAGCGTCCGGGCGATCCGGGATTTCATCCGCGGTTACGCGGAAGCGGGCTGCGACAACCTGATCCTGTTCCCGACCACCCTGGACACAGCCGACCTGGACATCCTGGCCGAGGCGATCTGATGGACGTCTCGATCCTCGGCGCGGGCCCGGCGGGGCTGTATTCGGCGATCCTGCTGCGCAAAGCCGGGCACGGCGTCACCGTGCACGAGCGGAACGCGCCGGACGCGACCTTCGGGTGGGGCGTCGTGTTCTCCGAGGAGACCCTGGGCGCGCTCAAGGACGCCGACCCGAAAACGCACCTGGAGATCACCGACTCGTTCGCCCGCTGGTCGACCATCGACATCAGGTACCGGGGCGAGGTGGTCCGGTCCACCGGGCACTCGTTCACCGCGATCGCCCGCAGGCACCTGCTCGCCATCCTGCGGGCGCGGGCCGTGGAACTGGGCGCCGACCTGCGGTTCGACAGCGAGTTGACCGAGCCCGCCGCGGCTGATCTGCGGATCGCGGCCGACGGGGCGAACAGCCGGACCCGGCAGCGGCACTTCACGGCGAGAGTGCGGCCGCAGGGGTGCAAGTACATCTGGTTCGGCACGGACCTGGTGCTCGACGCGTTCACCTTCGCCTTCCGGGAAACCGAGTTCGGGCTGTTCCAAGCGCACGCGTACCCGTTCGACGAAAACACCAGCACGTGGATCGTCGAATGCGCCGAACCGGTGTGGCGGCGGGCCGGATTGGACAACGCTGCCGAGGACGAGAGCATCGCCTTCTGCGAACGGCTGTTCGCCGACGACCTCGCCGGGAACCGGCTCCGGTCGAACCGCTCGCTGTGGCTGGATTTCCCGCTGGTCCGGTGCTCCAGTTGGCACCGCGACAACCTGGTCCTGCTCGGCGACGCCGCGCACACCGCGCACTTCTCCATCGGGTCGGGCACGAAACTGGCGATGGAGGACGCGATCGCGCTGGCGGCGTCGCTGGACCGGACGAACACCATCGGCGCGGCGCTGACCGATTACGAGTTGGAGCGGCAACCGGTCGTCGAACGCTTCCAACAGGCCGCCGCCGAAAGCGCCGGGTATTTCAGCCGGACCGCGCACTACACGGGGTTCGAGCCGGTGCAGTTCGCGGTGAACCTGCTCACCCGCAGCGGTCGGGTGACCCACGGGAACCTGGCCCAGCGGGACCCCCGGCTGATCCGGCGGTTCGACTCCTGGTTCGCGGGCGGGACGGCGATCGCGGCACCGCCCCTGTTCGCACCGTTCGGGAAGATCACCAACCGGCTGGTCGCCGAAGTGTCCACACCGGGTGAAGCCGCCGCCAGGGCCGCGGGTGGGTACGGGCTGGTCCTCGCCGGTCCCGTCGCCGTCACCGCGCAGGGGCGGGTGTCCCCGGACGATCTCCCGCTGTCCGCCTGGGGACCCGTTCCCGGTGCGCGACTCGGCGTCCGGATCAGTCACGCGGGCGCCAGGGCGGCGACCCGGGACAACATCCCGGCGGCCGATGGTTGGCCGATTGTGGCCGCGTCGCCGGTGCCGTACGGGCCGCTCGCGCAGACACCCGGCGAGCTGACCGACCTCGACGAGGTCCGGCAAGCGTTTGCCGACCACGCCACCGCGGCCGCCACCGCGGGCATCGACCTGCTGGAGCTCGACATGGCAGACGGAACCCTGCTTGCCGGGTTCCTGTCGCCGCTGACCAATCGCCGCACCGACGAGTGGGGCGACCGGCACAAGTTCCCGCTGTCCGTGCTCGACGCCGTCCGCGCCGCCTGGCCGCGCGTGCTGTCCATCCGGCTGACGGTCACGGATTGGGCGCCGGGTGGGACGACGGTCGCCGACGGGATCGCCTTCGCCAAGGAACTGCGGGCGCACGGCGCGGACCTGGCGCACGTCCGCGCGGGCCACACGCTGCCCGACTTCCGACCGGAGTACCGGCGCGGGTTCCTGACCACGCTGTCCGACCGGGTCCGCACCGAGGCGGGCATCCCCACCCTGGTCGGCGGCTACCTCACCACGCTCGACGAGGTCAACACGATCGTGGCGGCCGGTCGGGCGGACCTGTGCGTGTTCACGGAGGCGCCATGAGCCACCGGTTCGCCGACCTGACCTCGCCGCGGGCCGCCGCGCTGCGGGAGGGCACGCCGGTGTTGCTGCTGCCGGTCGGCGCGGTCGAGCCGCACGGACCACACGCGCCGCTGGACACCGATCCGATCATCTCGGCGGGCATGTGCGAGCGCGCGGCCGAGCGGTTCGCCGACGACCCGGTGATCACGGTGAAGATCTTGCCGGGCCTGTCCTACGGGGTGACCGAGTTCGGCGCCTCGTTCGCGGGCGCGGTCGGCATCTCGGCCGAGACCCTGCGCGCGCTGGTCGTCGAGATCTGCGCTTCGCTTGCCGCCCAGGGATTCCCGCGCGTCGTCGTGGTGAACAACCACTTCGAGCCCGGCCACGTCACCGCGCTGCGCTCGGCTGTCAAAACCCTTGCGGCACAAGGTATCCAAACGGGGTACCTGGACCTGTTGCGGCGCGCGGCGGTGAGCCGGTTGACCGACGAGTTCCAGTCGGGCTCCTGCCACGCCGGGCGGTACGAGACCTCCCTGGTGCTGGCCGACCGGCCCGATCTGGTCGACACCACCGCCATGGCCGTCCTGCCCGCGGTGGCCGTCGACATGCCCGCCGCCATGGGCGCCGGACAGCACAGCTTCACCGCGATGGGCATGGCCGACGCCTACTGCGGCGCACCAGCCGAGGCGACGGCCGACGAGGGCCGCGCCACCTTCGACATCCTGACCGATCTGCTGGTCGAGGCCATCCGCGACCAGACGCGCTGAGAGGAGCACGGTGCCGAGCCCGACCCCGCCCAACCTCGCCGACCACTTCCTCGACCGCAACCTCGACCTCGGCCGGTCGGACCGCCCCGCCCTGCTCGGCCCGACCGGCCGCACCAGCTACGCCGACCTCGTCCACCTGGTCAACCGGTACGGCAACGTGCTGCGCGCACACGGCGTCCGGCCGGGCGACCGCGTGTTGCTGGCCCTGTCGGACGGGGTCGAGTTCGTCGCGGCCTGGTACGCCGCGCAGAAGATCGGCGCGGTGACCGCCGAGGTGTACACCTTCTTGACGGTCAAGGATTACGCCTACTACCTCAGGTATACCGAAGCTGTCGTCGTCATCGCCGACATGCTCACCTTGGACCGGTTGCGCGAGGCGGGCGCCCAGTCGGTGCTCGTGGTCGGAGCGGCCGGGCAAGACCTCCGGCCCAACGAGCACGACCTGGACTCCCTCGCCGCGACCGCACCATCCTCTTTGGACTCGGAGCCGCGCGGGCCGGACGACGTGGTGTTGTGGAAGTTCACCACCGGCAGCACGGGCGCGCCGAAAGCCTGCCCGCACACGATCCACAGCCCGCTGCACAGCTTTTCCGACTACGCGCTCGGCGTTCTCGGGCTGACCGAGGACGACATCGTCCTCCCGGTGCCGAAACTGTTCTTCGGCTACGCCCGCGACCTGACCGCACTGTTCCCGTTCGGCGTCGGCGGCGCCGGGATCGCTTTCCCGGAACGCACCACACCGGAGCGGATCTTCGCCCTCATCGCCGAGTTCCGACCGACGGTACTGGTGAACGTGCCGACCATGATGGCCTCGATGGTCGCCCACCCCGCCGCCGCCGACCAGGACCTGAGCTGCCTGCGGCTGTGCACCAGCGCGGGCGAGGCGCTGCCACCCGAGCTGCAGCACAAGTGGGACACCACTTTCGGGGTCGAGGTGATAGACGGGATCGGGTCATCGGAGGCATATCACATCTACATCTCGAACACACCCGGTTCCGCGCGGACCGGCAGCATCGGCACCCTGGTCCCCGGCTACACCGCCCGCGTCGTCGATCCCGACGGCGCACCGGTTCCCGACGGCGAGGTGGGCACCTTGGACATCAGCGGACCGACCGTGGCCCTCGGCTATGTCGGCGACCCGGACAAGACAGCCTCGACGTTCCCCCGCCCGAACACCGTCCACACGGGAGACCTGGTCACCCGCGACCCGGACGGCGCGTTCCACTACCGGGGCCGCGCCGACGACCTGCTCAAGGTCAGCGGCATCTGGGTGGCGCCGAGCGAGATCGAACACTGCCTCATCGGGCACCCCGACGTCGTCGAGTGCGCGGTCCTCGGGCACAACCGCGCGGGCCTGACCCGGCTGCACGCGTTCGTCGTCTCGACCGGGGTGACCGAGGCCGACCTGCGCGGGTACGTCCGCGACCGGCTGTCCCCGCACAAAACCCCCGAACGCGTGATTTTCGTGGCCGAGCTGCCGCGCACCACCAACGGCAAACTCGACCGCCGCGCCCTGCGCACCCTGGACGGGTCCACATGAGACGAGTGGTGGTCACCGGCGGCAGCCGCGGCATCGGCGCCGCGGTGGCGAGCCGGTTCCGCGACCTCGGCGACGACGTCATCGCCCTGGGCCGCGCCGACGCCGACGTCACCGACGAGGCCGCGGTCACCGCGCTGTTCGCTCGGATCGGCCGGGTCGACGTGCTGGTCAACAACGCCGGTGCCGCCGTGAGCGCGCCACTGGCCCGCACCACGCTCGCGCAGTGGCGGGCGATGCACGACGTCAACGCGTTGGGGGCGTTCCTGTGCACCCGGGCCGTGCTGCCCGGGATGCTGGAACGCGACAACGGCCGGATCATCGTGGTGGCGTCGACGGCCGGGAAGGCGGGACAGCGGTACACGGCGGCGTACGGGTCGGCCAAACACGCCGCCGTCGGGCTGGTCCGGGCGGTCGCGGCGGAGGTCGCGGGAACGGGGGTGACGGTGAACGCGGTGTGCCCCACGTTCACGCGCACCGACCTGGCCGCGGCGGCGGTGGACACCATCGTCGCGCGCACCGGTCGCGACAGCGCGGAGGCGGAGGCGGCGCTGGCGGCGTCCGCGCCGCTGGGCAGGTTGTTGGAGCCGGCGGAGGTCGCGTTCGCCGTGGCCTTCCTGGCGGCGGCGGAAGCGGGGGCGGTCAACGGACAAGCCCTCGTGCTCGACGGAGGAGGAATCGCATGAGCCCGTTCCGGGCGTCACCCGGGTTCACCCGGGAGTGGGCGCACTTCGACTTCGACGTCGACGACGGCATCGCCACGGTCACGCTCAACCGGCCGGAGAAACTCAACGCCCTCACCTTCGACGTCTACGCCGACCTGCGCGACCTCATCGCCGAACTCCCACACCGCGGCGACGCCAAGGTCCTCGTCCTGCGCGGCACCGGCCGCGGCTTCTGCTCCGGCGGCGACGTCGAGGAGATCATCGGCGAACTGCAGGCGATGAAACCCGCGCAGTTGCTCGAGTTCACCCGGATGACCGGCGCCGTCGTCCGCGCCCTGCGCGAATGCCCGATGCCGGTGATCGCCGCCGTCAACGGGGTCGCCGCGGGCGCGGGCTCGGTGCTGGCCCTCGCCGCCGACTTCCGGCTGCTCACCAGCACCGCCAGCTTCGCGTTCCTGTTCACCAAGGTCGGCCTGGCAGGCGCCGACATGGGCGCCGCCTACCTGCTCCCCCGCCTGGTCGGCCTCGCCCGCGCCACCGAACTCCTCCTCCTCGGCGACCGCCTCGACGCCACCCGCGCCGAGAACCTCGGCCTCGGCACCATCGTCGACGACCTCCCCGCCGCCGCCCGCTCCCTGGCCCACCGCCTCGCCGAAGGCCCCGCCCTCGCCTACTCCACCACCAAGGTCCTGCTCACCCGCGAACAAGACCTCGACCTCGCCTCCGCCATCGAACTCGAAGCCATCACCCAGGCCCTCCTGATGAAATCCGACGACCACGCCGAATTCCTCGCCGCCTGGCGCGCGGGCCGCCCCCCGGTCTGGACCGGCCAATGACCACCCCACCCGGCCCGGCTCCGCTCCCCGGCCCAATGACCCCCCACCGCATCGTCACCGCCCCCGACCTGGCGCCCCCCTCCGGCTACGCCCACGCCGTCGTCGCCACCCCGGGTCACACGGTCCACCTCGGCGGCCAAACCGCCCTCGACCACACCGGCACCATCACCGGCAGCACGATCGAAGCCCAATTCGACCAAGCCGCCGCCAACATCGTCAGCGCCCTCACCGCCGCGGGCACCACCCCCGCCCACCTGGTGTCAGTACTCATCTACGTCACCGACGTCCCCACCTACAAAGCCGCCCTCCCCGCCCTCACCCCCCTCTGGCGCAAACACTTCGGCCGCCACTACCCCGCCATCGCCCTCCTCGGCGTAACAGCCCTATTCGACCCCGAAGCCCTCATCGAACTAGTCGCCACCGCCGTCATCCCCACCCCCACCTAACCCCCCACCTCTTACCACCACCCCACCTCTTACCTCCCGCCCCCGCCCTTACCCCCGCCCCAACTCTTCGCCCCACCCCCGGGCGCAGCCCGGCCCCCACCCTCACCGGGGGGCGTCCCCGAGGCCAGTCTACCGCCTCCGGGGTCGCGAAAACGGGGTGCGACTGGCCCTGGGGATGAGGAAAGGCGTTGTGGATAACTGGGCGGGAAGGTATGCGGGACAGCAAGATGCGGACAACCGGGCGAGCGCCGAGGCCAACCGAGGATCTAGTGCAGGTCGGTCCCCGCAGATGCCGGTGCACAGCACCACGTCATCCGGACCCGGTTCGTGGTTCGGAACCGGGATGCTGACCACGTCTCGCCCTGCCCACAACGTCCCTGGCGGCGCAACCCAGCCCCCACCCTCACCGGGGGGCGTCCCCGGATCCAGTCTACCGGCTCCGGGGTCACGAAGAAGAGGTGCGACTGGTCCTGGGGATGAGAGGAGGCGTTGTGGATAACTGGGCAGGAAGGTATGTGGGACAGCGAGGTGGGGGCAACCGGGCGAGCGCCGAGGCCGATCGGGGACCTAGTGCTTCGACCCGGGATGTTGACCACGTCTCGGCCTGTGCACGACGTCCCCTGGCTGCGTTGCCGAAACGACCATGTACGTCCGCCTTGCCAGGAACGCCGTGGAAAGGTCGAGACGCGACCAGCATCCCGGGTCAAACGACTAGCAACCACACGACAGCAGGCTGCGCGGCGACGGGAGCGGGAAACGCCAATGGGAGAGCCGGCGAAATCGGCAGCTAGCGACGGGAGAGTCGGCGGGTGCGCACAACGCGCGACGACACAGGGCGACAGTAGATGACCGTCCCATGTGGAGGAAGCGACCAAGGAGGAGAGCTGAGTGAAGCTGTCGGCGGAGCACGAGCGGCTGCGGGAGCGGTGTGAGGAACTGGCCAAGGGGCCGTTGAGGGCGTTGGAGGCACACGGCCACACGATCAATCGGCCGCTCATTGAGGCGCTGGGTGAACACGGGGTGCTTCCCGCCATCTGTCGCGACGGGGGTAAGCCGTCTGCGGCGCTGGTGTTGTGTCTGGTACGGGAGGCGTTGGCCCGTCACTGCACCGAGGCCGAGACCGCGTTCGCGCTCCAAGCGCTCGGCGCGTATCCGATCCTCCTCGCGGGCAACGATTCTACTGTTCAACGTTGGATTCCGGGTATCACGGCAGGCACCACCGTGGTCGGTTTCGCCCTGACCGAACCGGAAGCCGGATCGGACGCCGCGCATCTGAGGCTTCAAGCGGCCGGAGATGGCGATGACTTCGTGCTCACCGGCGAGAAGACCTACATCTCCAATGCCCCCGGCGCCGACGTCTACTCGGTGTTCGCGCGCACCGGCGACACCGGAGCCAAGGGCATCACCGCGTTCGCTGTCCCCGGTGACTCCCCCGGTCTGAGCGGCGATCCGATCGAACTCATCGCACCGCATGCGATTGGGCGGTTGAAGTTTGACGGGGTGCGGGTGTCGGGGAGCAACGTGCTCGGTGAAGTAGACGGTGGTTGGAACGTCGCGATGCGGACGCTTGATGTGCTGCGGCCCAGTGTCGGCGCGTTCGCGGTGGGGATGGCGCAGGCGGCGCTGGACCTGGCCGTCGAGCACACCGCGAAACGGGAGGCGTTCGGGCGGACCCTCTCCACTTTCCAGGGGGTCTCGCACCAGCTCGCGGACGTGGCGACGAGGGTGCGGGCGGCGCGGCTGCTCGTGCACGACGCGGCCGTCGCGTATGACGAGGCGCCGGGGCGGACCGGGCACCTGTCGGCGATGGCGAAGCTGTTCGCGACGGAGACGGCGCAGGTCGCGGTGGACGTGGCGGTTCAGGTGCACGGGGCGCGGGCGTTGGAACTGGGGCATCCGCTGGAGCGGCTGTACCGGGAGGTGCGGGCGCCGCGCATCTACGAGGGCGCGTCCGAGATCCAGCGGGAGATCATCGCGCGCGCCCTGTTCCGCTGAGCGCGGGATTGTCGGTGTCGACCGGCATCATCCGGGTATGACCGAAGACGCCTTCTGGCAACTGCTCGCGCGGGCCGCCGAGCAACCCGGCGACCGCGACGAACGGGCCGACTGGCTGGCCGAGGAACTCACCCGCCTGGGTACCGACGAGGTCACCTCGTTCGCCCGGCACCTGGCCGCGGCGACGACGCGGGCGAACACGTGGCCGCTGCTGGCCGCGGCGGCACTCATCGAGGGCGGCCGGTCGGATGACGCCTTCTGGTACTTCCGGCTGTGGCTGGTGGGCCTCGGCCGAACCACCTTCGACGCCGCGGTCGGCGACCCGGACACACTGGCCGACCTGCCCGCGGTACGCGCGCTGGCAAGCAAACCCAGCGACGAGTGGTCCGACGAAGACTGGCCGGAATGGGAAAGCCTGGACTACGCCGCACCCGAGGCCCACCAAGAGCTAACTGGCGCGGAAGGCGGCTTACCGGACATCGCCGAGGGTGCGCCAACCGGCCAGGAGTTCGACGTCGAACACGAGGTCGAGCTACGAAACCGGCTACCCAGGCTCACCGCGCTATTCGGGTGACGGTCACGGCGAACGAATCGGGCACGTTGGCCAATCTGCCCACGATACGCGCGCTGGCAGGCAAGCCAAGTGACGAGTGGTCCGACCAGGACAGGCCGGGGTGGGAGAGCCCGGACCCGAGGCACACCAGAAACTGACCGGCGCGAATGGCGGTTTAGCGGACATCGCCGAAGACACGCCAACCGGCCAGGAGATCGACGCCGAGGACGAGGTCGAACTACGAACCGGCTACCCAGGCTCACCACACTGTTCGGGTAACAGTCACCGAGAACGAACCGGGCACGCTGGCCGACCCGCCCACGGTGCGCGCGTTGGCGGGCAACCCAGCGAGCGGGCCGGCCTCGTCCGGGTGCGGGCGTTGCTGGACCGGGCGACGGGCATCTCCGAGATCGTCGAGCCGGAGGGTGAGGTCACCCGCCGCGAGGCCGACCTGGAGTCGCTGCTGAAGCGGCAGCAGACTCTCGCGGCCTCGACCATCACCGTGCGGATCAGCCTCGACGGTGCCGAGTGGGAGAGCCTGGACCACGCCGCACCCGAGGCGCACCAAGAGTCGACCGGCGCGGAAGGGTGACGGTCACCGAGAACGAACCGAGCACGCTGGCCGACCTCCCCACGGTACGCACGCTGGCAAGCAAACCCGGCGACAAGTAATCCGACGAGGACTGGCCGGAGCCCGGACCACGCCGCGCCCGAGGCGCACCAAGAGTCGACCGGCGCGGAAGGGTGACGGTCACCGGGAACGAATCGGGCGTGCGGCTTGTTACGGTGGTGTGGTGAACGTCGAGGTGACTCCGCTGCCGGGGATCGGTACCCGCCATGACTTCGTGTCCCGCACCGGGCGGCGCATCGGGGTGATCGCGCACCGCGATGGGCACTTCGACCTGGTGGTGTCCCGCCAGGACGACCCGGACTCGTGTGTGGCGTCGGTCCCGCTGACGACCGAGGAGTCGGCGGCGCTGGCGAACCTGCTCGGCGCGCCGAACCTGGTTGCCCACCTGCGTGACCAGGTCGCGGGCGTGAGCACCCGGCAGTTGCCGATCGCGCCGAACTCGCCGTACGACGGGCGGACGCTCGGTGACACGGCGCTGCGCACGCGGACGGCGGTATCGGTGGTGGCGGTGGTCCGCGCGGGCACCGTGCACCCGTCGCCGAAGCCCGACTTCGCCCTCGGCGGTGGTGATCTCTTAGTCACGGTGGGCACGGTTACCGGCCTGGAACGGGCCGCCGACGTCCTCGACCGCGGCTGAGTGGGGCACAAGCTTGCACGATTCCTCGATCTCGCTCATCGAGCTGGGCGCCGTCTTCTTCGGGCTGGGTGTGCTCGGGCGGCTCGCCTGGCGCATCGGGGTGTCGCCGATCCCGCTGTACCTGCTCGGCGGTCTCGCGTTCGGCGCGGGCGGGCTCGTCCCTTTAGCAGGCATCGAGGGCTTCGCGAACCTGGCCGGCGAGATCGGCGTCGTCCTGCTGCTGTTGCTGCTCGGCCTGGAGTACTCGGCGGCCGAGTTGGTGACCGGGCTGCGCCGGTCGTGGGTGGCGGGTGTGGTCGACATCGTGCTCAACGCCCTGCCCGGGGCCATCGTGGCGCTCATCCTCGGCTGGGGCGCGGTGGGCGCGATGGCGATGGCGGGTGTCACCTACATCTCGTCGTCGGGCATCGTCGCCAAGGTCCTCGGCGACCTGGGGCGGCTGGGCAATCGCGAGACCCCGGTCGTCCTGTCGATCCTGGTGTTCGAGGACCTGGCGATGGCGGTCTACCTGCCGATCCTGACCGCGTTCCTCGCCGGCGCGACCCTGCTGCGCGGCCTGACCGCGGTGGGCGTGGCCCTGGTCGCGGTGACCGTCGTGCTCGTGGTGGCCCTGCGGTTCGGCCGCTACGTGTCGATGGTGGTGGACAGCCCGGAGCCGGAGGTCTTCCTGCTCCGCGTGCTCGGCGCCGCCCTGCTGGTCGCCGGGCTGGCGTCGCGACTGCAGGTGTCGGCGGCGGTGGGGGCGTTCCTGCTCGGCATCGCCATCTCGGGGTCGACGGCGGAGAACGCGACCAAACTCCTCGAACCCCTGCGTGACCTCTTCGCCGCCATGTTCTTCGTGGTGTTCGGCCTCAACACCGATCCGCGCAGCATTCCCCCCGTCCTCGGCTTCGCGATCGCCTTGGCCGTCATCACCACCGCCACCAAGATCGCCACCGGCTGGTTCGCCGCCGCCCGCCAGGGGATCTCCCGCCTCGGTCGCGCCCGCGCAGGCGCCGCCCTCGTCGCCCGCGGCGAGTTCTCCATCGTCATCGCGGGCTTGGCCGTCACCGCGGGCGCGGTCGACCGCGAACTGGCCGCGCTCGCCACGGCCTACGTGCTGCTGATGGCCATCCTCGGCCCCGTCGCCGCCCGCGTCGTCGAACCGGTAACCCGCGCCTTCCAACGCAAACCCGCCACCACCTGATCTACCGGACCCTCCGGACGCGAGCGCGCTGCCCATCTCTCACCCGTTCGTGCCTTGACAGGAATCCCACCGGACTCCACGCAGAAGCTCGCCCTCCCGGGGGCCGGGGGCCCATTCCTGACGGTAGCGCGAACCGCGATCTGTCAAGGGGGTGGCGAGCCGGACTGTGGGCAACCGGGACCATTGTGGACAACCCGGGACGTGCCGCGGTCAGCGTTCGAGGTCGGCGAGGAGGAGGCCGCTGCGGGGTTTGGGGGTGAAGTAGGTGCTCTTGCGGGGCATGCGGCCGCCTGCGGCGTGGACGGCGAGGACCTGGGTCAGCGGGATGGGGGCGAGGCGGAGGACGCAGTCGGTGTTGGCGGGGTGGGGGCGGCCGTCGGGGAGGGGGATGACGTGGGGGCCTTCGGGGTCGAGGTGGAGGGCCTCGTGCAGCAGGAGGGTTTCGACGACGGCGTGGTCGATCGTGGGGGACGGGAGGTCCACGTGGAGGCGGACATCGCCGAACTCCGCTGTCACCGTGCCGGGTGTCACCGTGCCGGGCAGGCCTTCGCGTACAGGGAGGCCGATTGCGCGCCAGGCGGCGGTGACGGTGGCGGCGTCAAGGCCGGTGCCGGTGATGGCGCGGTGGTAGGCGCCGATGCGGAGGTCGGGGCCCGCGGTCACCAGGGCCAGGATGCCGCCCAGGTCGGCGGCGGCCGCGGCGGCGACCCGGTGGTTGCCGTCGGCGACCATGAGCGGGTTGGCAGCGACCACCGACACCAGCGCGTCGCGCACCGGGCCGGGGCCGAGCAGCCACAACCGGTGCCGCCGACCGGAACTGTCCACTGTGGAAACAACGGGGTCGCCGACGATGGCCCGGTCGACGGCCGCGGTCAGCGAGTCGCCGCCGGTGACCGGGACCAGGAGGGCGGCGCTGGTGGCGCAGCCGAGTCCGGTGAGGACGGTGGCGCGTTCGGCGACGACCTCCGGGTAGACCTGTTCGCTGTGCCGCACCCAGGACACGCCGTCCGCGCCGACGGCGGCCGGGTTGACCATGCACAGCACCCCGGTCGCCGAGCCGTCGGGACCGTCCACGCGGTAAGGCGCGACGACGTCGGCCACCGGCCGGTAGGCGGTGCGCTGCAGGGTTCGCAGCGCCCGGCGGGCGTCGGCGAGGGTGTCGAGGAGGGGGCGGTCCCGAGACAGGGCGGCGGGGGTGCGGTGCGGGTGTTGGACGGCGAGCAGGGTGCCGGTCGCGGCGCCGGGGCGGGACAGGGCCGCGACCACCCGGGTGGCGTCGGCGAACTCGTCGACGTCGGGGCCGGGGACCTCGGCGCGGACGACCCAGCCCCGGTCGATCGGGCGGACCCAGTCGGTCACAGGTCCACTGCGGCGTAGAGCGAGCCGACCTCACCGCGGTTGAGGGCGCGCATCGAGCCGGGGCGCTGGTTGCCGAGGCGGACCTCGGCGATCTGGGTGCGGACCAGGCTGAGCACGGGGTGGCCGACCTCCTCCAGCATCCGGCGGACGATGTGCTTGCGGCCCTCGTGCACCACGACCTCGACCAGCGCCTTGCCCGCGTGGCTGTCGACCATGCGGAACGAGTCGGCGCGGACCGGGCCGTCGTCGAGGGTGACACCGTCGCGCAGCCTGCGGCCCATGTCACGCGGGATGGGGCCGGGGACCTCGGCGAGGTAGGTCTTCATGACCTGGTACGACGGGTGCATCAGCCGGTGCGCGAGGTCGCCGTCGTTGGTGAACAGCAGCAGGCCCTCGGTGTCGGCGTCCAACCTGCCGACGTGGAACAGGCGGTCGGCACGACCACGCAGGTAGTCGCCGACACACGGGCGGCCGCGATCGTCCTCCATGGTGGAGTGCACGCCACGCGGCTTGTTCAGCGCCAAGTACACGCGGTCCTCGCGGACGACGACGCGAACACCGTCGACATGGATGACGGCGTTCTCCGGGTCCACCCGCCTGCCCTGCTCGCGCACGACCTCGCCGTCGACGCTCACCCGACCCTGGTCGATGAGGTCCTCGGCGGCGCGGCGCGAGGCCACCCCCGCGTTGGAGAGCACCTTCTGCAGCCGGACGCCCTCGGGCTGACCACTCGGCCGACTACCTGACATCGTCAATCGCATCCACTTCTGGCAACAGCGGCGCGATCGGGGGAAGGTCCTCCAGCGAGGACAGCCCCAACCGCTCCAGGAACAACTCGGTCGTGCGGTACAGGATCCCACCCGTCTCGGGATCGGCCCCGGTCTCCTCGATCAGACCGCGCACCACCAGGGTCCGGATGACCCCGTCGACGTTGACGCCGCGCACGGCCGCGACCCGGGACCGGGTCACCGGCTGACGGTAGGCGATGACGGCCAGTGTCTCCAAAGCGGCCCGGGTGAGCTTGGCCCGCTGGCCGTCGAGCAGCATCTTCTCCACCACCGGCGCGAACCGGTCCCGGGTGAAGTACCGCCACCCCTCCCCCACCCGGCGCAGGTCGATGCCGCTGCCCTGCTCGGTGTAGCGGGCGGCGATCCGGCGCAGCGCCTCGCGCACCCGCCGCACCGGCTGGTCGACGGCGGTGGCCAGCAGTTCCTCCTCGGCCGGGGAGTCGACGACCAGCAGCAGCGACTCCAGCGCGGCGTCGAGGTCGGCGTCCTCGGTCAGCTCGGGAAACCCGGACCCGGCCTGGCCCAGGTCGTCCTCGGCGTCGGCGGGTTCCGGCTCAGGCTCGGTGGAGACCTCCGCCACAACTTCCGAAGCTCGCGCTTCAAGAGCGGGTTCCTGTTCTGTGCTCACTTCCCCATCCCCTGTGTCCACCGGCGGATCAGCCGTAATCCTCGTCGCCGCGGGTGCTCTGGACCGCGGCGGCCTCCTCGACCGAGCCGCCGGTCCACTCCACGAGCAGCTCACCCAGCGGGTCCGCCTGTTCGAAGAGGACGGTGGCCTCGCGGTAGAGCTCAAGCAGGGCAAGGAACCTGGCCACGATCTCCATGTTGTGCTCGCAGTCGGCCACCAGGTCGGCGAAGCTCGCGCGGCCCATCTCGGCCAGCCGCACCCGCAGGATCGCGGCCGTCTCGCGGATCGACACCCGGCCCATGTGCAGGTGGTCGAGCGACACCGACGGCGGCGGTTTCGGCCGGAACACCGCGGCGGCGATCTGGGCGAAGCGGGCCGGGTCGACGCCGAGCATCACCTCCGGCAACAACTGCTGGTAGCGGTCTTCCAACGCCACCGACCGCGGGTACCGGCGCAGCGCTCCCGCTTCCAGCTCGCTGAACAGCGCGGCGACCTGCTTGTACGCCCGGTACTGCAGCAGCCGCGCGAACAGCAGGTCGCGGGCCTCCAGCAGCGCCAGGTCCTCCTCGTCCTCGACGTCGCCCGCGGGCAGCAGCCGGGCGGCCTTGAGGTCGAGCAGGGTCGCGGCGACGACCAGGAACTCGGTGGTCTCGTCGAGGTTCCAATCGTCACCGAGCGACTTGATGTGCGCGATGAAGTCGTCGGTGACCCGGTGCAGGGCTACCTCGGTGACGTCCATCTGGTGCTGCGAGATCAGTTGCAGCAGCAGGTCGAACGGGCCCTCGAAGTTGGCCAGCTTGACGGTGAACCGGCCCGCCCCGGTCGGCTCCTCGGGTTCGGTCACGGCCGTCACTGACCGCCGTCCTGGCGCAGCCTGCGCACCAGGACCGAGTCGGCGCCGTTCTCGGCCAGGTCGGCCAGCGCGGCGGCCACCGCCTCGCGCACCACCCGACCGCGGTCGACGGCGATGGTGTACCCGGCGCGCAGGGCCAACCTGGCCTGCTCCAGGGCGAGCAACTCCTCGTCGGACACGTACACGGTGATCTTGGAGTTGTGCTTCTGCCGGGGGGTGCTCGGCGGGGGGGTGGGGACCGGGTCGAACAGGTTGGTCACCGCGCGATCACCTCGCGGGCGAGCTGGCGGTAGGCCTTGGCCCCCGCCGAGCGCGGCGCCCAAGTGGTGATCGGCTCCCCGGCCACCGTGGTCTCCGGGAAGCGCACGGTGCGGTTGATGACGGTGTCGAACACGGTGTCCTTGAACGCCTCCACGACGCGGGCCATGACCTCGCGGGAGTGCAGGGTGCGCGGGTCGAACATGGTGGCCAGGATGCCGGTGATCTCCAGCTTCGGGTTGAGCCGCTCGCGCACCTTGTCGATGGTGTCGATCAGCAGCGCGACCCCGCGCAGGCTGAAGAACTCGCACTCCAGCGGGATGAGCACCCCGTCGGCGGCGGCGAGGGCGTTGACGGTGAGCAGGCCCAGCGAGGGTTGGCAGTCGACCAGGACGTAGTCGTAGGCGTCCAGGACCGGGCGCAGGGTGCGCAGCAGCGCGTGCTCGCGGCCGACCTCGGAGACCAACTGCACCTCGGCTGCGGACAGGTCGATGTTGCTGGGCAGCAGGTCCATGTTCTCGACACCGGTCCGCAGCACCACGTCGTGGATGTCCACCGAGCGCTCGATGAGCACGTTGTAGATGGTGCGGTCGAGCTGGTGGGCGGGGATGCCGAGGCCGACCGACAGCGCACCCTGCGGGTCGAAGTCGACCAGCAGCACCCGGCGGCCGAACTCGGTCAGCGCGGCACCGAGGTTGATCGTCGAGGTCGTCTTGCCGACCCCGCCCTTCTGGTTGCACATGGCCAGCACCCTGGCCGGGCCGTGCTGGTCGAGCAGCGCGGGCTCGGGGACGTGCCGCCTCGGCCGACCGGTCGGACCCGTGCCGCTGCCGCCGAGCAGCTCGTCCGGTCCGTCGTCGTCGGCGTCGGTGGCCGCGCGGGGCGCGATGCTCAGCTCGACCGCACCCCCATGCGGAAGTGTCGACATGGCGATCTAGCTCCTTGTCGCCTGCGTTGCTGTCACGCGCAGCGTAAGCGGGCAGCGGTCAGCCACCAACGCGGCTCGCCGCAGCCGCAGTGCGCGAGTTATCCACATTCCGCCCAGGAGTTCACCACCCACCGCCCAGGCACCTGTTGACCTTGCCTTCTCGGTGGGCCGGCGTCGGGGATGCTCCCCGTTACCTTTGGCGGCTCCGGAGCTGTCGTCGCCAGGTCCGGCATGACTTACGCCCCCAAGCCCGAGTTATCCACAAAGCCCAGAGCCATCCCCACGTTTCCCGCACCCCGTCCACCGGCGCCGCAAGCCGGTAGACTGGCCTCGGGGACGCCCCCCGGGAAGGGTGGGGGCCGCCCGGGGGCTGGTGGGGTGGGCCTGCGGAAAGGCAGGCGGTCAACCCTGTCGACCGGGGAACTAGCTGTCGACCTTGACCACGGCGCCGAGGACCGAGTCGAGCAGTCCGGGGAACCGCAGGTCCAGGTCGTCGCGGCGCAGGGACAGCCAGCGCTGGTTGCCGTCCCGCCTGGTGTGGGTGACCCCGGCCTCGCGCAGCACCCGCAGGTGCTGTGAGAGCGTCGACTTGGCCACCCGCACGTCCAGGTGACCGCAGGACAGCTCCCCCGCCTCCGCCAACTGGGTCACCACGGCCAGCCTGGTCGCGTCGCTCAGCGCGTGCAGCACATCGGCCAGCACTAGCTGGTCCGCCCCCGGTTCGTCCACCTCGCCCATGGCGCACCTCCGGGCAGACAGAGTAGGGGAAGGATCTTGGTAATTCAGTTGACTTGGGAAGTTTTCACCTCAACCGTCTCCCGATCAGCCGAGTGCGCGCGGGTGCGCGGTGGCGTACACCTCACGCAGCGTGGTCACGGTGACCAGCGTGTAGATCTGGGTGGTGGTGACCGACGCGTGCCCCAGCAGCTCCTGGACAACCCGGACGTCCGCGCCGCCCTCCAGCAAGTGGGTGGCGAACGAGTGCCGCAGCGTGTGCGGTGACACCGGAACGGTGATGCCCGCCTGTTCGGCCGCGACCTTCAGCGCGTTCCACGCGCTCTGCCGGGACAGCCGCCCACCGCGCCGGTTCAGGAAGACCGCCGGGGTGCCGCGCCCGGCGGCGGCCAGCGCGGGGCGGCCGCGCACGAGGTAGGCGTCCACAGCGGCCAGCGCGGGCCGTCCGACCGGGACCAGCCGCTGCTTGCCGCCCTTGCCGTCGAGCAGGGCGGTGCGCTCGGTGGCGTCGACGTCGTCCAGGTCGAGCCCGACGGCCTCGGAGATGCGGGCGCCGGTCGAGTACAGCAGCTCCAGCAGCGCCCGGTCGCGCAGCGTCCCCGGGTCGTCGCCGAACGGGGTGTCCAGCAGGCGCAGCACGTCGTCGACCGGGAGGGCCTTGGGCAGCCTGCGCGGCGGGGTCGGCGGCTTCACCGCGCGCGCCACGTCGTGCTCGACGACACCCTCCAGCAACGCGAACTTGTGCAGCCCGCGCACCGCGACCACGGCCCGCGCCGCCGAGGACGCGGCCAGCGGCGGGTGGTCGGCGTCGCCCTCACGCAGCACCCCGAGGAACCCGGCGACGTGCCGCTCGGTCACCGCCGCCAGGTCGGTGACCCCGGCGGCGGCGAGGTGGTCGAGGTAGCGGCGCAGATCCCGGGTGTACCCGTCGAGGGTGTTCACGGCGGTGCCCCGCTCGACGGCCAGGTGGTCCAGGTAGGTGCGCAGCACCGACTCGGCCTGGGTGCGAGCCATGCCGGGCAGCCTATCCGGACCCGCCGACAGCACCCTGGTGATCACGTATCGTGGCCGGTGTGAACGTCCCCGGCGACCCGGACGCGGTGCGGGTCGGCACCAGCGAACGCGAGGACGCGGTGCGCGCGCTCGGCGAGCACTTCGCGCAGGGCAGGCTGCACGTCGACGAGTACGAACTGCGCGTCGGCGGCGCCACCGAGGCCGTGACCCGCGCCGACCTCCGGGTGCTGTTCCACGACCTGCCCGCGCCCTACCCGCCGTTCATGGCGCCGCCGATGTGGGCGGCGCCCCCGCCGCCGGCGTACCCGATGTCACCACCGGGCTACCCGCCCGCGTACCCGCCGCCCTACGGCGGGCCGCCCGCGCCGATGGGCGAGGTCTACTCGACCAAGTCCAAGCTGGTCGCCGGTCTGCTGCAGATCTTCCTCCCGTTCGGCGCGGGCCGCTTCTACACCGGGCACTACGGCATCGCGATCGCCCAACTGCTCACCTGCGGCGGTTTCGGCATCTGGTGCCTGGTCGACGGCATCGTCCTGCTGGTCAACGGCGGCCACGACGGCGAGGGCCGCAAGCTCATCGACTAGCGGCCTGCCGCCGGTGACCAGACCAGATCCAGCAACCGCCCGCCCGCCGAGTTGTCCACACTCCCCGGCATTGTCCACAGCGGACGCAGCCATCTGTTTTCGCAGCTCAACACCGGTAGACTGGCATCGAGGGCCGCCCCCGGGAGGGTGGGGGTCGCCCGTAGGGTGGGGGTGGGGGGTGTGGCAAGCAGTAGGGGGTGGGTTCGCTCGGTTGGGTGACGGACGTGACCGGCTCGGCTGAGCCGGTCGGCGAACGCGGACGTGACCGGGTCAGTCGAGGCGGTCGGCGAACGCGGTCGGGCGACCGGGCCACGGCGCGTTGGCCGGTCGGGCCTCGACCGCGCCGGTGACCACCGCGTGCGCGGCCAACAACCCGGCCACCGCGGCCGCGTTGACGATGTCGCCGGAGAGCACCCGGCCGACCGCCTCCGCGAGCGGCACCCGCGAGATGGTCAGGTCGGCCTCCTCGTCGCCGAGCACCACACGCTCCACAGAGGACAGACCGCGGGCCAGGTACACCCGCACCGCCTCGTCGGTGAACCCGGGCGACACGGCGACCTCGACCAGCACCGACCAGTCCGCGGCGGCGAGGCCGACCTCCTCGACCAGCTCGCGCTTCGCCGCGTCCAGCGGGTCCTCGGCGGCGTGGTCGATCAGCCCCGCGGGCAACTCCCACAGCCGCTCGCCGACCGGGTGCCGGTACTGGTGGATGAGCGTCACGGTGTCGTCGTCGGCCAGCGCGACCACGGCCACCGCGCCCAGGTGCTCGACGACCTCGCGGTTCGCCGTGCCACCGCCGGGCATCCTGACCTCGTCGAGCCGCAACGCCAGGATGCGGCCGATGTGGATGTCCCGGGTGGACACCGTCTCGAACTCGTGCGTCCCGCTCACGCGTCCACCGCCACCGGCTCGTCGAGGTCGACCGGCAGGCGCTCGGCGCGCAGGTAGTCGACCGCGGCACCGACGAACCCGGCGAACAGCGGGTGCGGCCGGGTGGGGCGGCTCTTGAGCTCGGGGTGCGCCTGGGTTCCGACGAAGAACGGGTGCGTGTCCTTGGGCAACTCGACGAACTCGACGAGGCGACCGTCCGGGGACGTGCCGGAGAAGCGGACACCCGCGGCGGTCAACCGGTCCCGGTAGGCGTTGTTGACCTCGTAGCGGTGCCGGTGCCGCTCGGTGACCTCGCGGTCGCCGTAGACCCCCGCGACGACCGACCCGGCGGCCAGCGTGGCGGGGTAAGAGCCCAACCGCATGGTGCCGCCCATGTCCCGCTCGCCCGCGACCACATCGGCCTGGTCGGCCATCGTGCTGATCACCGGGTCGGTGGTGCCGTCGGCGAACTCGTCGGAGTTGGCGCCCACGATGCCCGCCAGGTTGCGCGCGGTCTCGATCACCATGCACTGCAAGCCCAGGCACAGCCCCAGGGTCGGGATCCGGTTGGTGCGGGCGTGCGTGATCGCGCCGATCTTGCCCTCGATGCCGCGCACGCCGAACCCGCCGGGCACCAGCACACCGTCCACCCCGGACAGCGCGGCCGCCGCGCCGGTCGGCGTCTCGCAGGCGTCCGACGGCACCCACACGACCTCGACCTTGGCGCGGTGCGCGAACCCGCCCGCGCGCAACGCCTCGGTGACCGACAGGTACGCGTCCGGCAGGTCGACGTACTTGCCCACCAACGCGATCCGCACCGTCTCCGTCGGCTTGTGCACCCGGTCCAGCAGGTTGCCCCACACCGTCCAGTCGACGTCGCGGAACGGCAACCCGAGGCGGCGCACCACGTACGCGTCCAGGCCCTCGCCGTGCAGCACCTTGGGGATGTCGTAGATCGACGGCGCGTCCGGCGCGGCGACCACCGCGTCGGTGTCCACATCGCACATCAACGCGATCTTGCGCTTGAGCCCGGCCGGGATCTCCCGGTCCGCGCGGCAGACGATGGCGTCCGGCTGGATGCCGATGTTGCGCAGCGCGGCCACCGAGTGCTGGGTCGGCTTGGTCTTCAGCTCGCCGGACGGGGCGAGGTAGGGCACCAGCGACACGTGCAGGAAGAACACGTTGTCCCGGCCGACGTCGTGGCGGACCTGGCGGCACGCCTCCAGGAACGGCAGCGACTCGATGTCGCCGACCGTGCCGCCGACCTCGGTGATCACCACATCGGGCACCCGGCCGACCTCGTCCGGCTCGGCCATCGCCCGGATCCTGGCCTTGATCTCGTCGGTGATGTGCGGGATCACCTGCACCGTGTCGCCGAGGTACTCGCCGCGGCGCTCCTTGGCGATCACCGCCGAGTACACCTGACCGGTGGTGACGTTCGCGCTGCCGGACAGGCTGCGGTCGAGGAAGCGCTCGTAGTGACCGATGTCCAGGTCCGTCTCCGCGCCGTCCTCGGTGACGAACACCTCGCCGTGCTGGAACGGGTTCATCGTGCCCGGGTCGACGTTGAGGTACGGGTCGAGCTTCTGCATGGTGACGCGCAAACCCCGCGAGGTCAGCAACTGACCGAGGCTGGAGGCGGTGAGGCCCTTGCCGAGCGAGGAGGCGACGCCTCCGGTGACGAAGACGTGCTTGGTCGTCCGAGCGTGCTGCACCAAGGAGGCTCCCGTGGTCTGTTGGCGCTGTGGGTTGGCGCTGTCGGCGGCGCGAACTACCGCGCCGGTCCACGGGGTTTCATGCTAACACCACCCCGGCCACCGGACCGCCACCGCGACCAACGGCCCCGCCCCGTGTCGGCGGCCGACACGGGGCGGGGTCACAGCGTCACGGAGTCACGCAGTCACCGGGTCACTCGCCCGGGTCACAGCGTCACGGTTCACCGGGTCACGGGGTGGGCGAGCAGGACGCGTTGCCGACCAGGACGTCGCCGGTCATGCCGGAGACGGGCAGCAGCCGGATGTGCGCCAGGGTCAGGCCGATGCTGCCGTCGTTCGGGATGGTGGTCTCGTTGAACGTGATCGTGGCGATCGTGACGTTGAGCAGGTTCTTCAACTCGCGCACGTAGTTGTTCGGCAGCGGGTTGGGCAGCGTGGCCAGGCCGGTGAGGCCGCCGAACGACCAGCCCGCGGTGGAGCCGTCCTCGTCCGCGGTGCAGGTGACCCGCCAGTTGGCGATCTTGACCCGCGGGCCGCCGAGCAGGACCAGCGCGGAGAGCTCGAAGTCCTTGCCGACCGCCTCGGACTTGGTGCTGGTGGTGCCCGAGTCCGGGTCGGTGACCGTGGTGGTGCAGGTCGAGGTGCCGCTGCCGAAGCGGACCCCGTTGACGGTCACGGTGCCGGAGTTGCCCGAGGTGGGCCCGGAGATCGAACACGGCGCGACCGGCGCCGCGACGACCGTGGTCGTGCCCTTCACGTACGAGACGGAGCCGACGTGCGCCGCGCCCGGCGCGTTGCCGACCGCCGCCGCGGGCGCGGCCACCGCGACCGCCGCCGCGGCGACCACCGCGACGACGGTGAGCGCTCTGCGCGCGACCCTCACCCCGGACCGCCCGCTGCCGATCGAACCGGTGCCACTGAGCCCCGGTTGCCCGCTGCGTGTCTGCGCCATGATCACTCCCTAGTCCTGCCACGGCGGAACGGTCGCCCGCCACGGGCGACATCGGTTCGGGCGGGGCGAAAATATCCACCTTGAAACCCGCCTTACCCGTCCGGGCAACGCTTTCGCCCGTTGGTGAGGAACGCTCATGACCACCTGCGACGGTGTCACCCGCGCGAGGGACCCGGCACTACTCCGCCGGGGCGCCGGGCGCGGGCGCCTGGGCGTTGCCCGCGCTGCCGTAGCGACCGGCCTTGCCGTCCAACTGCTCCACCAGGGCGAGCACGGTGACCACCCGCCCGGCCGGGACGTCCACGTTGTCCACAGTGGACAGAATGGAGGTGGCGGCGGTGTCCGCGCGGACCACGCCGACCGCGCCCGTCCCGTCCGCCGACCCGGCGCCCCCGGCCAGCACGGTGCCCGCGCCGGAACGGTCCACTTGGGTGGCGAAGCGGGCGATGACCGCCGCCCGGTCGCCAGCCTTCACCCCCGCCGCCGCGCCACCGGTCAGGATCACCGCCAACTGCGCGGGTTTCAGGTTCGGCGTGGCGGCCAGGAACCCGCCGTCGGTGAGACCGCTGAGCGCGGCGGCGGTCTCCGCGGGCGACGCCTGCGGCTTGTTGTCCGCCTTGTTGATCAACACCAGCGGGCCGAGCAGCCCACCGGCCAACGTGCCGGGGTCGTTCGCGGTCGGCAACTGCACCCCGGCGGGCAGCAGCCGGGTGACGATCTCCTTGAGCTGGTCGGCCTTCGCCGGGTCGGCGAACGCGTCGGTCAACTGCACCTCCCCGGTGACGGTGGCACCCGCGCCGCCGATCAGCCCCTTCACCGCGTCCCGGTCGGCCGGGCGGGCGTCGCCGGTGGTGATCAGCACGACCGTGCGCTTGTCCAGCGCGCCGCGCACCGCCAGCGGCCCGACCGCGCCCGCGAACGCGTCGCCGTCGGCCAGCCGGGCGTTGAGCCCGTTGCGCTCCTGCTCCAGGTGCGACACCTGGCTGCCCAGGTCGGTGTTCTGACTGGACAGACCCGAGAGCAGGGACCGGCTCAACGTGGTGGAACCGAGGACGACCCCGACGGCGAGCGCGAGGAACACCGCGGCGATCGAGATGACGTGGTAGCGCAACGAGATCACGTGAACAACCCCTTGACCCAGTCGAGCGCGGTGCCGACCCAGCCGCCGTAGCCGATGCCGGACACCACGATGGCGGCGATGATCGCGAGCAACGCGGCGAGGACCATGAGCGCGACCGCCACCCCGGACACCCGGCTGCGGTGCAGGGCGGCGACCGCCTTCCCGTCGACCAGCTTGCTGCCCAGCCGCAGCCGGGTCAGGAAGGTCGACGGGTTGGACCCGGACCGGCCGCGGTCGAGGAACTCGCGCAGCGTGGCCTGGAACCCGACCGCCACCACCAGGCTCGCGCCGTGCGCGTCGGCCAGCAGCAGCGCCAGGTCCTCGGCGTTGCCGGTGGACGGGAAGGTGACCGCGTTGATGCCGAGGTCCTGCACCCGCCCCAGGCCCGGCGCGTGCCCGTCGACGTGCGCGGGCACCACCAGCCGAGCACCGCCACGCAGCGTGTCGGTGGCCACCACGTCCGGGTCGGCGACGATCACGTCCGGCCGGTGCCCGGCGGCGCGCAACGCGTCCGCGCCGGACTCCACCCCGATCAGCACCGGGTGGTGCTCGCCGATGTAGCGGCGCAGGTCGCGCAGGTCGGCGACGTGGTCGGACCCGGGGGCGACGACCAGCACCTGCCGACCGCGCATCGCCACCGGCAACTCGGGCACGCCGACCCCGTCCAGGATCATGGTGCGCTCACGGCGGAGGAACTCGATGGTGTTCGCCGAGAAGGCCTCCAACTGGGCGGACATGCCCGCCTTGGCCTCGATCATCTGGTCGGCGATCGTGTCCGGGGTCTGCCGGGTGCCGGTGGCGATCTCCCGGTCGCCCGCGAACACGCCACCGTCGTGCAGCCGCAGCCGGGCCCCCTCCTTGATCACCCGCAGCGCCTCCTGGCCGACCCCGTCGATCAGCGGGACACCCGCGTTGACCAGCAGCTCCGGCCCCAGGTTGGGGAACCGGCCGGAGATCGACGGGGACGCGTTGACCACCCCGGCCACGTCCGCGCGCAGCAACGCGTCCGCGGTGGCCCGGTCCAGGTCGAGCTGGTCGAGGACCACCACGTCGCCCGGACCGACCCGGCGCAGCAGGTCACCGGTGCGCCGGTCCACCCGGGCGGGGCCGGTCACCCCCGGTCGCGGCGGCTGCGAGCGGCTGAGCAAACCCGGGAGCTTCATGCAGCCGATGGTGACAAACCAACAGCCGATAGTCCGTTCGCCACGCCGAACTAGGCCGAACGGAGCAACACCGTCATTTCTTCTTCTTGCCGGGGCGGGGCTTGCCGGTGAGCAGCCAGTCGTGCTTCTCGCCCTCGGCCAGGCCCAACAACTCCTCGGCGTGCGCGCGGCCGGTCTCGGTGGACTCCATACCCGCCAACATCCTGGCCAGCTCCACCACCCGCTCGCCCTCGGTCAACGTGCGCACGTCGCTGCGGGTCACGCCGCCGTGCACGCCCTTGTCGACGATCAGGTGCCGGTCGGCGAACGCCGCCACCTGCGCCAGGTGCGTCACCACGATCACCTGGTGGCTGCGCGCCAACCGGGCCAGCCTGCGGCCGATCTCCACCGCGGCCCGACCGCCCACCCCGGCGTCGACCTCGTCGAACACCAGCGTCGGCACCGGGTCGGTGTGCGCGAGCACCACCTCGATGGCCAGCATGACCCGGGACAGCTCACCACCCGAGGCACCCTTGTGCACCGGCAGCGGCTGCGCCCCGTCGTGCGCGACCAGCAGCAGCTCCACTTCGTCGACCCCGTCGGCGCCCGCGTGCAGGTCGACCCCGCCGACCTCGAGCGCGTACTGGTCGTTCGGCTCGGCGGGCCGGGGCCGCACCGAGATCTGCACGCTGGACTGGCCCATCGCCAACCCGCCCAGCTCGTCGGTGACGGCCTTGGCCAGCGCGTCGGCGGCCGCCGAGCGGGCCGCGTTGAGGGTCACCGCGAGCTCGGCCAGCCGGACGGCCAGCGCCGCCTTGCGGGTGGCCAGCTCGCCGAGCGCTTCCTCCGAGGTGTCCAACCCGGCCAGCTTCGCGGCGGCCTCGGCGGCCCACGCCAGCACACCGTCGGCGTCGGCCGCGTACTTGCGGGTCAGCGTCTTCAGCTCGGCCTGCCGGGCCAGCACCTGCTGCAGCGCGGCCGGGTCGGCGTCCAGGCCGTCCAGGTACGCGGTCAGCTCGGCGCCGACGTCGGTGAGCAGCACGGCGGCCTCGACCAGCCTGCCCTCCAGCTCACGCAGCCGCGGGTCCTCCGAGCCGGTCACCCGCCGCTGCGCCTCGCCGATCAGGCCGAGCGCGCCGGGGATGTCCGGGTCGCCGTCGGGGGAACCGGACACCGCGTAGCTCGCGCCGGTCGCGGCCTCGCGCAACTGGTCGGCGTCGGCGAGCCTGCGCGCCCGGTCGACCAACTCGACGTCCTCACCCGGCTGCGGGTCGACGCCGGTGATCTCGTCCAGGCCCATCCGCAGGATGTCCGCCTCGCGGGCCAGCTCCTTGGCCCGGCGGGTGCGGTCGTCCAACTCGGCGGTGACCGCCAGCCACTCCTCGCGGACCGACCGGTACTCGCCGAGCACGCCGGCGACGTCCGCACCGGCGAACCGGTCGATCACCGCGCGCTGCTCGGCGGGCCGCAACAGCCGCAACTGGTCGTTCTGGCCGTGCACCGCGATCAACTGCTCGGCCAGGTCGGCGAGCACCCCGACCGGCACCGACCGGCCGCCGACGTGCGCCCGGGAGCGGCCGTCGGTGCTGACCGACCGCAGCGTGATCAGGCTGCCGTCGTCCTCGGGCTCGGCCCCGGCGTCGGTGGCGACGGTGGCGGCGGGCGTGCCGGTCAGGCCCTCGAACCGGCCCTCGACCACGGCCTTCGGTTTCCCGCTGCGGACCCGCTGCGCCTCGCCCCGGCCGCCGGAGAGCAGGTGCAGGCCGGTGACCACCATCGTCTTGCCCGCGCCGGTCTCGCCGGTGACCACGGTGAAGCCCGCGTGGAGTTCCAGCGTGGCCTCATCGATCACGCCGAGGTCCTGGATGCGCATCTCGGCTAGCACAGGGCGCACCCTAGCGGCTCACGCCGACACAGGTCAGCAGCCGTCCGCCTGTTCACCGCGACCGCCACCCGTGCACGGGCAGTTCGAACTTGTCGACCAACCGCTCGGTGAACGTCTCGTCACGCAACCGGGCCAGCCGGATCGGCCGCCGCCCGTCGCGCACCTCGATGCGGCCGCCGGGCGGGATCTCGAAGGTGCGGCGGCCGTCGCAGCACAGCACGGCGGGCTGCCCGTCCGGGTCGATCTCGACACCGACCACCGAGCGGGACGACACCGCCATCGGCCGGGTGAACATGGCGTGCGCGTTGCTCGGCACCACCAACAGCGCCTGCACGTCCGGCCAGACGATCGGGCCGCCCGCGGAGTAGGCGTAGGCGGTGGACCCGGTCGGGGTCGCGCACAGCACGCCGTCGCAGCCGAACGAGGACACCGGGCGGCCGTCGACGTCGATCAGCACGTCCAGGATCCGCTCCCGGCTGCTTTTCTCCACACTGGCCTCGTTGAGCGCCCACGTGTCCGCGATGACCTCGTCGCCCAGGGTGGCCCGCACATCGACGGTCATCCGCTCCTCGACCAGGTAACCCTGCTCGACCACCAGTTGCACCGCCTCGGCCAGCGCGTCGGACTCGGCCTCAGCGAGGAACCCGACCCGACCGAGGTTGACCCCCAGCACCGGGACCCCGCACGGCAAAGCAAGCTCCGCGGCACGCAGGAACGTGCCGTCGCCGCCCAAGACGAACACCAACTCGGTGCCCGCGGCCGCGGCGGGCCCGCGCGCGACGACATCGGCGTAGCAGGTCGGGTCCAGGTCGGGCGCCTCGTCGTCGACCACCCGCAACCGGACCCCGGCGGCGGCGAACCAACTCGCCACCTTCTCCGCCACCCGCCGGTTCTCCCCCCGACCGGTGTGCACGACCAGCAAGATCTCCCGCGTCACTGCGGTCCCTCCTCGACGGCGGCCCGCACCAGGGCCGTCACCTCGGTGTCGGCGCGGGGATCGCCCCGCCGCAACCAGGCGAAGTACTCGACGTTGCCGGACGGGCCTGGCAACGGGCTGGCCACGACCCCACGCAGGTCGAGCCCCAGTTCACCCGCGGCCACCAGGACCCGGGACACCACCTCGACCCGCAGGTCCGGATCGCGCACCACACCACCGGAGCCCAGCCGCTCCTTGCCGACCTCGAACTGCGGCTTGATCATCGGCAGCAGGTCGCCGTCCGGGCGCAGGCACCCCGCGAGAGCGGGCAGCACCAACCGGGCGGAGATGAACGACAGGTCGGCGACCACCAGGTCGACCAGCCCACCGATGTCGTCCGGGGTGATCGCGCGGGCGTTGGTGCGGTCCTTGATGACGACCCGCACGTCGTTCTGCAGCCGCCAGATCAACTGGCCACGGCCGACATCGGCGGCCACGACCTGGGCGGCGCCGTGCCGCAGCAGCACATCGGTGAAGCCACCGGTGGACGCGCCCGCGTCCAGACAACGGCGACCATCGACGGGGACGGGGAAAGCGGCGAGCGCGCCGAGCAGTTTGTGCGCGCCCCTGGACGCCCAGTTCGGGTCGTCCTCGGCGTCCTTGACCACGACGGCGGCGTCGGTCTCCACCCCGGTGGCGGACTTGCTCGCCACGGCACCGCGCACGGTCACCCGACCCGCGGCGATCAACTCGCTGGCGTGTTCCCGGGACCGGGCCAGGCCCCGGCGGACCAGTTCGGCGTCCAGGCGCGCCCTCCTGGGCACCGGTCAGACCTTGTCGATGGTGGCCAGGGCGGCGGTCAACGCGATGTGCACCGCGTCGAACCGGTCGACGTGCTCGGTCACCGGCAGCCCGTCCAACCCGTCCAGCCCGGCGACGGCCGCGGCGATCGCCTCGTCACGCGGCTGCTCGGCCGCCTGCTCCCGCTGGGGCGGGCCGGGAATCGGGGTGAAGTCCACCTGCACTCCTTCACGCTAGCCGATGACGGCGGTCCCCCTGGCCGCCAGGGCACCCCGATCAGCCCGCGAGTCCGAGTTTCGACAACGCCGGGTGGTCGCCCGCGATCCGCGACGGAGCCCCGTGTGACCAACTGGCGGCACAGAGAGAGCGCAACAGGTCCAGCGGGTCGCCGTCGCCGGACACGGTGAGTTCGTCGCCGTCGCGGCGGACGTCCCAGCCGGGTTTGGGGCCGATCGTGAGGTCAGCGGCCCGCGCGGTGATCGCGGTCAGGTCGGCGGCGACGTACGAGGGGCGCTCGGTCTCGGCGGCGCGCAGCAGGTCACGGGCGGTGGAAGCGCCGGTGAGCACGAACAGCGAGTCCAGTTCGGTGGCCACGGCGCCTGCGATGTCGGTGTCCAACCGGTCGCCGATCACCAGCGGGTGCTTCGCCCGCGCGGCCTTGACGGACTCGACCATCAGCGGGGTCGCGGGTTTGCCCGCCACCTCGGGGTGGTGGCCGGTGGCGTATTGCAGCGCGTGCACGAGGGAACCGTTGCCGGGCAACAGACCCTGGTCGGTGGGCAGCGTCCGGTCGACGTTGCACGCCACCCACGGCACACCCGCGTTGATCGCGATGGACGCCTCGGCGAGATCACGCCAGGACAGTTCCGGTGCCATGCCCTGCACGACGGCCTTCGCGCTCTTGGCCGTACGCACGGGGACCAATCCGACCGCGGTGATCTCGGCGGCGAGCGCGGAGGTCCCCAACACGAGAACCTCGTCGCCCTTGTCGAGCCGTTCGGCCAAGACCGTGGCGGCCGCCTGGGCGGACGTGCTGATCTCGGTGGGCTCGGCGGGAACACCGAGACCGGTGAGGTGCTCGGCGACCTGCAGCGGTGAGCGGGAGGCGTTGTTGGTGACGAACCGGACGGTCGTCCGGTTCGCCCTGGCCGCCGCGATGGTGTCCGCCGCCCCGTCGACCGCCCGGCCACCGCGGTACACGGTGCCGTCGAGGTCGAACAGCAGGGCGTCGTAGCCGTCGAGCAGCCGATCAGCCATCGCTGTCTTTTCCGCCGGGCGCCGCGCCGCCCTCGACGGTGTCCGCCCCGGTGTCTCCGGTGTCCTGGGCGGGCTCGGCGGGCTTGACGTCGTCGGTGTCCTCAGTGGACTCGGGGTCCGCAGTGGGCTCGGCGTCGTCGGTGTCCTCGGCGGAGTCGGCGGGCTCGGCGGAGTCGGCGGGCTCATCCAGGGCGGCGGCCACCTCGGACTCGTCGGCGCCGAGCTCGAAAGCCCGCTCGGCGGCGTCGGTCTCCTCGTCGTCATCGGCCTGGGCGGCGTTGAGGAACCACTGGATGGCCTCCTCGGTGCGCCCGGCGGCCGCCAGGTTGTCGGCGTAGGCGTAGAACAGGCGGGCGCTCCACGGGTCGCGGCGCTTCGCGTCCAGGTCCGGGCCCTGCAGCCCGACCACGGCGGCCTCCAACTGACCCATGTCCCGCCGCGCGCCCGCGCTGACGATCCGCAGCTCCACGGCCACATCCGGGGGCAGGTCGCGGCCCGCGTCCTTCGCCAGGTCCAGCGCGCGCTCGGGGCGCCCCAGGGCGCGCTCGCAGTCGGCCATCACGGCGATGTGGGTGTTGCCGCCGCTCATCCGGCGCACCGCGCGCAGCTCCGACAACGCCTCGGACCACTCCCCCGCGTGGTACGCGGTGAGCCCGGCGGCCTCGCGGACCACGGCCACCCGGGAGGCCCGCTCCCGCGCGTACCGGGCGTGCGCCAACGCCGCCTCCGGGTCCTCGTCGATGAGCATCCCGGCGGCCACCAGGTGCTTGCCGACGAGCTCCGCGAGCGACTTGGGCAGGCTCCGCAGACCGGCCCGCGCCTCGACGTCCAGCGCGGAGTACTCGACCCCCTCGGGAACCCGCGGTCCGCCGCCCACGACCGGGGCGACCTCGGGCTCGGCCTGGTCGGTGTCCTCGGCAGTGGCCTCGGTGGCCTCGGTGGCCTCGGTGTCGTCTGTGTTGTTCTTGGCGGGCTCGTCGCGCTTGCCGGTCACCTCGACGACGCGCTCGGCGGCCTCGGTGTCGGTGTCCGCCTGGTCGACGTCCTGGGGGGTCGGGTCGGCGGGCTCGGTGTCCCGGAAGCGGGCGGGGCGGTCGTCATCCTTGCGGAAGTGACCACCGGAACGGCGGTCGTCATCACGGCGCGGGCCGCGGTCGTCGTCCCGGCGGAAGTTGGACCGGTTGCCGGAGTCACGTCGGTCGTCATCGCGGCGGAAACCGCCGGACCGGTTGTCGTCCCGGCGGAAACCGCCGCGGTCGGATCCACCGGAGCGGAAGCCGCCTCGGTCGTCATCGCGACGGGGGGCGCGGTCCGAGCGGAAGCCACGGTCATCGTCGCGACGGGGGCCGCGGTCGTCGGACCGGAAGCCGCCGGAACGGGGGGCTCGGTCGTTGTTGTCGCGGCGGAAGCCACCGCGGTCGGAGTCCGAGCGGAAGCCACCCGGACGAGACCCACGGTCGTCGTCACGACGGAAGCTGGAACCACGATCATCGGACCGGAAACCACCAGAGCGGGAACCGCGATCGTCGTCACGGCGGGGGCCACGGTCCGAGCGGAAACCTCCCGAGCGGCGGTCGTCATCGCCCCGGAAGCCACCGGAACGGGACCCGCGATCGTCGTCACGGCGGAAGTTGGAGCCGCGGTCGTCCGAACGGAAGCCACCAGAGCGCGACCCGCGATCGTCGTCGCGACGGAAATTGCTGCCACGGTCGTCCGAGCGGAAACCGCCAGAGCGGGAACCACGGTCGTCATCGCGACGAGGACCACTTGAACGCGAGCCACGGTCATCGTCACGGCGGAAGCTGGAACCACGGTCATCGGACCGGAAGCCACCAGAGCGGGGCTTGCGGTCGTCATCCCGGCGGAAGTTGGAACCGCGGTCGTCTGAACGGAAGCCGCCTGAGCGGGGGCCGCGGTCATCATCGCGGCGGAAGCTGGAGCCACCGGAGCGGGAGCCGCGGTCGTCGTCACGGCGGAAACCGCCACGGTCTGAGTCCGAACGGAAGCCGCCGGGACGGGGGCCTCGGTCGTTGTTGTCACGGCGGAAGCCACCGCGGTCGGAATCCGAGCGGAAACCGCCGGGACGAGACCCACGATCATCATCACGACGGAAGCTGGAACCACGGTCGTCCGAACGGAAGCCACCAGTGCGGGGCTTGCGGTCGTCATCGCGACGGAAATTGCCGCCACGGTCGTCGGACCGAAAGCCGCCAGAGCGAGAACCACGGTCATCGTCACGGCGGAAACCGGAGCCACCAGAGCGAGGGCCGCGGTCGTCATCGCGGCGGAAACCGCCCGAACGGCGGTCGTCGTCACGGCGGGGGCCGCTGCCACGGTCGTCGGAGCGGAAGCCGCCCGAGCGGGAGCCGCGGTCGTTGTTGTCCCGGCGGAAGTTGCCGCCACGGTCGGAGTCGGAGCGGGAACCCCGGTTGTCGCCACCCCGGCGGTCGTCGTCACGCCGGAAGCTGCCGCCGCGGTCGCCGTCTCGACGGCGGTCATCCCGGTCGCCGCCACGGGAGTTGCCGCCCGTCGCGCGCCGACGACCCGACTCGTTGTCGCCGCGGTCCGCGCCGCCGCGCCGCTCGAAATCCGACACCTGATCCTCCCGTGTGCGGACCTACCCGCTATGCAATATCACCGCACTGTCAACTGCACTGCCATATCACGCCGAAAAGGGCCTGTGGTCTGACGCACGTGTTACGTGCCCCACCACAGGCCCTTTCGGGAATAATTGTCCGGCGGCGTCCTACTCTCCCACACCGTCACCAGTGCAGTACCATCGGCGCAGGTGGGCTTAGCTTCCGGGTTCGGAATGGGACCGGGCGTTTCCCCACCGCTATGACCGCCGAAACACTATGAAACAAACAACCTGCCTACACCACCACCGCGCCCGGACCCACGGCCCGTCCGCTGGTGGTGGGGGTGGTTGGTGTCTCAGACACCGTACAGTGGATGCGCAGCCTCTTCGTTGTAAGCCCTCGGCCTATTAGTACCGGTCGACTCAACACCCCTCACAGGGCTTCCATCTCCGGCCTATCAACCCAGTCGTCTACTGGGAGCCTT
>NZ_AXWW01000057.1 GCF_000482865.1 Actinokineospora inagensis DSM 44258
CATGCGGTGGAGAGTCCTATCCGGTATTAGACCCAGTTTCCCGGGCTTATCCCAGAGTATGAGGCAGATTACCCACGTGTTACTCACCCGTTCGCCGCTCGTGTACCCCGAAGGGCCTTACCGCTCGACTTGCATGTGTTAAGCACGCCGCCAGCGTTCGTCCTGAGCCAGGATCAAACTCTCCAAAAATGCTTTTCAGAGTGTTACCTGACAAACAGACACCAAACTGGCATCACATTCATCTCAAAGGAACCCACAAAGGGGTTCAATCATTCAAGCTCTACTGGCTTAAATCGGCACACTGTTGAGTTCTCAAACAACACACGCACATCCAGATCGACCGCGCGGAGCGGACTCACCAGAGGCTGGAACTGCTTCGGCTTTGTCTCGAACTTCGAGGGCACCCACTCTACCACCTGGCGGTGGGAGCTTGGTTCGTGCCCCTCGGAGGTCTGGCGCTCGTTCCGGTTTTCCCGGCCCGTGTCGCGCTGACAGAGAGAAAGTTACACGGCCTCAAACCCAGGGTCAAATCGCACCCCCAGGTACCCACCACAGGGCGAAACCGCAGGTCATCGCCCCTGTGTCGGGCCACAAAGCCACCGTAACCCACCCTCAGACGGCTTGGTATGTGACCGCGATCACATCAACTTTCTCCTCAGCCGCCCGTCACGGCCCAGTAACGGGCCGCTGAACTGCGGAAACGGCCGCAGCCGCCGACCATGGACGGTCGGCGGCCACGTGAGGACCACTCGGATGGCGTGCTCGGCACCGCGCAGAGTTACCCCCGCACCTCGATCCCGGCCGTATTCCGCTTGCCGCGGCGCAGCACCAGCCACTTGCCGTGCAGGAGGTCGTCCTTCGCGGGGACCCAGGCCTCGTCGGCGACCTTCGCGTTGTTCACGTACGCGCCACCCTCGTTGACCGTGCGCCGGGCGGCCCCGCGGCTGTCCGCGAGACCGGAGGCCACCAGCAGGTCCACGATCGTGGGTCCGTCGGACAGGCGAGCCTGCCCGGTCGGGGCCTCCGCCATGGCCGCGTCCAGCGTCGACAGGTCAAGTCCCGCCAGCTCCCCCCGCCCGAAGAGGGCCTGGCTCGCGGCGATCACCTGCGCGGTCTCCCGCTCACCGTGCACGAGGGTGGTGAACTCCTCAGCGAGCCGCTTCTGCGCGGCCCGCAGGTGCGGCCGTTGCGCGGTGTCCTCGGCCAGGGCGTCGACCTCCTCCCGGCTGAGGAAGGTGAACATGCGCAGGTAGCGGATGACGTCGGCGTCGCCCACGTTCACGAAGTACTGGTACCACGCGTACGGGGAGGTCATGGTCGGGTCCAGCCACACGTTCCCGCCGCCGGTGGACTTGCCGAACTTGCGTCCCTCGGCGTCGGTGACAAGAGGCGCGGTTAGCGCGTGTACGGACGCACCCGCCACCCGTCGCGTCAGCTCAACCCCGCCGATGATGTTGCCCCACTGGTCGGAGCCGCCCACCTGGAGCTTGCAGCCGTGCGACTCGTGCAGCCGCAGGTAGTCGTGGGACTGCAGGAGCAGGTAGCTGAACTCGGTGTAAGACATCCCGTCGCCTTCAAGGCGGCGTTTGACCGTTTCGCGGGCGAGCATGACGTTGATCGAGAAGTGCTTGCCGATGTCCCGCATGAACTCCAGGACGGACACGGTGCCGGTCCAGTCGAGGTTGTTGGCCACGACGGCCCCGGTGGGCGAGTCGTCGAAGTCGACGAAGCGCTCCAACTGGCCGCGGATGCGGTCGGCCCAGGCGGCGACCACGTCGAGCGTGTTGAGGGTCCGCTCGCCGGAGTCCCTGGGGTCGCCGATCATGCCGGTGGCGCCGCCCGCGAGGACGATTGGCCTGTGCCCGGCGCGCTGGAAGCGGCGCAGCATCAGCAGCGGAACCAGGTTGCCCGCGTGCAGGCTGGGCGCGGTGGGGTCGAACCCGGCATAGAGGGTGAGCGGTCCCGCGTCGAGGTCCTTGCGCAGGGCGTCGAGGTCGGTGGACTGCGCGATCAGACCGCGCCAGGTCAGCTCGTCGAGGATGTGTTCGCTCACGCCGGCTATTTTCTCCCGGGCTACCGGCCGCCTACCACCGGGTTTGCGCTAGGGCCGGGTACCACCCGCACGACACCGCGCTTGCCGCCGAGTCGGTACGGGCTGACGGCCTTCGAACCCGCCACCCAGAACCGCCACGGCACGTCGATGGCGACCGCCACACCCACGCGGGGGCCTGCCTGGATCTTCTCCGGCGGTACGCGCTCTCCCGCGTAGAGGCGAACAGGGGATGCCGGGTCGGTGAGGTCCAGGCCGTTGTGCGCGCGGTTGAGCCCGAGGACGGAGGTGAGGCGAGCCGGTCCCTTGGCGAGTTCGGCATCCGATCGCGATGAGGGTCGTCGGACGCGGGCGATGTCCACGCCCTCTATAATCTCGCCTGCCCGTAGTAGGACGGCACCGGCGACGCCGTCGGTCAGGGACACCACGTTGGCGCAGAAGTGCATCCCGTAGACGAAGTACACGTACAGGTACCCGGCGGGGCCGAACATGACCTCGTTGCGGGGTGTCTTACCGCGGTAGCAGTGCGACGCCGGGTCGTCCTGACCGCGGTATGCCTCGACCTCGACGATGCGGACGCGGACGGGTCCTTCGGGGCTGTCGGAGTGCAGTTCCGCGCCCAAGAGGAGCTTGGCGGCGTCGATGGGGTCGATGGCGAGTTCTTCGCGGGTCAGCACGTTGTCCGCCAAGCGATGTCTTGCAGGAAGGCGGCGTCCGTGGCCGATAGGTCTATCAGCGTGCCGTCCTCGCCCGGTGCGCCTTCGGAGTCAATGGTTACGCCGGAGATGTTGCGTGCTCGTCCACGTGGATCGAGGTTGAACAGGGTCTTCAGGAACACGCACGCGGCGAGGTAAGAGCCAGCGGGAGCTGGGTGGCTCTCGTCCTCGTCGTGCAGGACGAACTCGGGGCGCGCGGATAACGCTGCCTGCCACGCGAGGCCGACTGGCACTACGGCGACATCGAGCTCTGAGCCGATCGACACATAGGCGTCGGTCAGTGCCTCTTGCGCTTCAGGGTCGTCCCGCCGTGCCCACGTCAGGTAGAGCGCGGGCACGGCACCAGCGGCGCGGATGTCGGCGACGGCGGTGCGCACGGCGCTGTGGAAGTCGGCGGGGTCCCGGGGTCGAGGGATGTCATCGACGACAACGCCACCGCCGAGCATGCTTTGCTCTTGCAGCACGACGAAGTCCGTCCCCGCGCGCAGCGCGGCGGCGGGAGGCCCGGTGGGCCAGGTCTCGCCGAGGATGGCACCGCCCGCGGCGATCATCCTCGGCACGACCTCGACCTCGGGCCGCGCGAGCACGGCGAGCTGCTGGGGGAGGTTGTGGAAATAGGTGAAGCTGTTGCCGACAAACAGAACCCGACTCAGCCCTGCCCCGACTGCCCCACCCATGCCCGGTACTCCTCGACTCGCCGCACGACCCGGTCCCGCTGCTCCGCGACCCGGCGCGGCGCGGTCCCACCGTACGCGTCGCGCGAGGCGATCGATCCGGAGACCGTGAGCACCTCGCGGACCTTGTCGGTGAGCGCCGGGTTGACCTCGGCGAACTCCGCGTCGGTCAGCTCGTCCAGGCCGACGCCGCGGGCCTCGGCGCGGCGCACGCAATCCCCCGCCGCCTCGTGCGCGACCCGGAACGGCACGCCCTCGCGGACCAGCCACTCGGCGATGTCGGTGGCCAGGGTGAACCCGGCGGGGGCCAGCGCGGCGAGCCGGTCGGTGTCGAAGGTGAGCGTGCCGAGCATGCCTGCGAGCGCGGGCAGCAGCAGTTCGAGCTGGGCGACCGAGTCGAAGACCGGCTCCTTGTCCTCCTGCAGGTCCCGGTTGTACGCCAGCGGCTGGGCCTTCAGGGTGGCCAGCAGGCCGGCCAGGTTGCCGATCATGCGGCCGGACTTGCCCCTGGTCAGCTCGGCGACGTCCGGGTTCTTCTTCTGCGGCATGATCGAACTGCCGGTGGCCCAGGCGTCGTCCAGGGTGGCGTAGCCGAACTCGGCGGTGGTCCAGATGATCACCTCTTCGGCGATCCGGGACAGGTTGACCCCGAGCATGGCCACCACGAAGGCGAACTCGGCGGCGAAGTCGCGGGACGCGGTGCCGTCGATGGAGTTCTCGGTCGGCGCGTCGAAGCCCAGTTCCGCCGCGACCGCGGCCGGGTCCAAGCCCAGCGAGGAGCCCGCGAGCGCGCCGGAGCCGTACGGGGAGACGGCGGTGCGGGTGTCCCAGTCGCGCAGCCGGTCGACGTCGCGCAGCAGGGCTTGGACGTGCGCGAGCAGGTGGTGGGCGAGCAGCACCGGCTGGGCGTGCTGCAGGTGGGTGCGGCCGGGCATGGCGGCGGTCGGGTGCCGGTCGGCCTGGGCGACCAGGGCGTCGACCACGTCCAGGGTGCCCGCGGCCACCAGCCGGGCCGCTTCGCGCAGGTACATCCGGAACAGGGTGGCGATCTGGTCGTTGCGGGAACGGCCCGCGCGGAGCTTGCCGCCGAGGTCCACGCCCGCCCGTTCCATCAGGCCGCGTTCGAGGGCGGTGTGCACGTCCTCGTCGGCCGGGACCGGGGTGAAGGTGCCGTCGGCGACATCGCGCTCGAGGGTGTCGAGGGCGGCGAGCATGCCGGTCAGCTCGGGGTCGGTGAGCAGGCCCGCGCGGTGCAGCACCCGGGCGTGCGCGCGGGACCCGGCGATGTCGTGGCGGGCGAGCCGCCAGTCGAAGTGGGTCGACAGGCTCAGCGCGGCCATGGCCTCGGCGGGGCCGGAGCTGAACCGCCCACCCCACAGCGCCGTGGTTTCCGGTGCGGCGGCGACTTCCGGTGCGGCGCCCTGCTCACTCAACGAAACTCAAATCCTCTCCACAAACGGGGTGGGGACCCCGGGACGTATCCGGGGTCCCCACAGTGTGTCCGTACCGGGTCAGCGCTGCTGGGCGCGCTTGGCGGCGATCTTCGACGGCAGGCCCCACAGCTGCACGAAGCCCTTGGCCAGCGACTGGTCGAAGGTGTCGCCCTCGTCGTAGGTGGCCAGGTTGAAGTCGTAGAGCGACTGCTCGGAGCGTCGACCGGTCACCACGGCGCGGCCGCCGTGCAGGACCACCCGCACGTCACCGGAGACGTACTCCTGGCTGCGCGCGATGAAGGTGTCCAGCGCGTCCTTGAGCGGGGAGAACCACAGGCCGTCGTAGACCAGCTCGGTCCAGCGCTGTTCGACGCCGCGCTTGAACCGGGCCAGGTCGCGCTCGATGGTGACGTTCTCCAGCTCCTGGTGCGCGGCGATCAACGCGATCGCGCCGGGGGCCTCGTAGACCTCGCGGCTCTTGATGCCGACCAGCCGGTCCTCGACCATGTCGATCCGGCCGACGCCCTGGGCGCCCGCGCGCCGGTTGAGCTCCTGGATCGCCTGCAGCACGGTGACGGTCTCGCCGTCGACGGCGACCGGGACGCCCTTGTCGAAGGTGATGACGACCTCGTCGGCGTCGCGCGGGTCGGCCGGGTTGGCGGTGTAGTCGTAGACCTCCTCGGTCGGACCGTTCCAGATGTCCTCGAGGAACCCGGTCTCGACGGCGCGGCCCCACACGTTCTGGTCGATCGAGAACGGCGACTTCTTCGACACGTCGATGGGCAGGTCGCGCTCCTCGGCCCAGGCGATGGCCTTCTCGCGGGTCCACGCGTAGTCCCTGGCCGGGGCGACCACGGCCAGTTCGGGGGCGAGGGCGCCGATGCCGACCTCGAACCGGACCTGGTCGTTGCCCTTGCCGGTGCAGCCGTGCGCGACGGTGCCCGCGCCGTGGTACTTGGCGGCCTCGACCAGGTGCTTGACGATCACCGGGCGGGACAGCGCCGACACGAGCGGGTAGCGGTCCTGGTAGAGCGCGTTGGCCTGCAGCGCGGGCAGGCAGTACTGCTCGGCGAACTCGTCGCGGGCGTCGGCGACCACGGCCTCGACCGCGCCGCAGGCCAGTGCCCGCTTGCGGATCGTGTCCATGTCCTCGCCGCCCTGGCCGACGTCGACCGCCACCGCGACGACCTCGGCCCCGGTCTGCTCGGCGATCCAGCCGATGCCCACCGACGTGTCCAGCCCGCCGGAGTAGGCCAGGACAACCCTCTCACTCATTGCTTTTCTCCTTGTTCGACCGGGTCCGGGTTCGCGGGGGTGCGGGCGGCCATCGCGGTGAACCGCCCGGCCATCTGCAGCCCGGTGACGGGTTCGCGGCAGATGACCATGAGGGTGTCGTCGCCCGCGATGGTGCCGACGACCTCGTGCAGCGCCGCCCGGTCGATCGCGCTGGCCAGGAACTGCGCGGCGCCGGGCGGGGTTCGCAGGACGGTGAGGTTGCCCGAGCCGTCGGCGGAGACGAGCAGCTCGGCGAGCAACCGGGTGAGCCGGGAGGTGCCGCCCTGCACGCCGCGGACCGGGTTGCCGTCCTCGGGGATGACGTAGGTCGGGGCGCCGCCGTCGGCTCCGCGCAGCTTGACCGCGCCGAGCTCGTCGAGGTCGCGCGAGAGCGTCGCCTGGGTGGCCTCGATGCCCTCGGCCTGCAGCAGGGTGGCCAGCTCGGTCTGGCTGCGGATGGCGCGCTCGGCGACCAGCTCGACGATGCGGGCCTGCCTGGCGACACGGGTGGCGGCGGCGGTGGTCATCACGGGTGCGCCACCAGCCAACTGAGCAGGGCCTTCTGCGCGTGCAGCCGGTTCTCCGCCTCGTCCCACACGGCGCTGGCCGGGCCGTCGATGACGTCGTCGGTGATCTCCCAGCCGCGGTGCGCGGGCAGGCAGTGCAGCACGATGGCGCCGGGGGCGGCCTGCCGGAGCAGGGCGTCGTCGACCCGCAGCGGGCGGAACGCGCTGACCCGGTCGCGGCCGTCGTTCTCCTGGCCCATGGAGGTCCACGTGTCGGTGACCAGGACGTCCGCGCCCGCGACGGCGGTGAGCGGGTCGGTGAGCAGGGCGACCGAGCCGCCGGTGTCCTCGGCGCGGCGGCCTGCGTCGGCGAGGATGTCCGGCCGCGGCTCGAAGCCGCCGGGGGACACGACCCGCACGTGCATGCCCGCGGTGGCGCCGCCGAGCAGCAGGGAGTGGGCCATGTTGTTGGCGCCGTCGCCGAGGTAGGTGACGGTGAGCCCGTCGAGCCTGCCGTGCCGTTCGCGGATGGTCATCAGGTCGGCGAGGACCTGGCAGGGGTGGAACTCGTCGGTGAGCGCGTTGACGACCGGGATGCTCGCCGCGGACGCCATCGCCTCGATGCGCTTCTGCGCGTAGGTGCGCCAGACGACGACGTCGACGTAGCGGGAGAGCACCCGGGAGGTGTCCTCGATGGTCTCCTCGCGGCCCAGTTGCATGGTGCGGCCGTCGACGATCACCGAGGTGCCGCCGAGCTGGGCGACGCCGACCTCGAAGGACACCCTGGTGCGGGTGGAGTTCTTCTCGAAGATCGCGGCGACGGACTTGCCGGTGAGCGACCGGTCGGCGAGCGGGTCGGCCTTGAGCGCGGCGGCGAGGTCGAGGACCTCGCGCTGCTCGGCGGGGGTGAGGTCGTCGTCGCGGAGGAAGTGCCTCGGCACGTCAGGCCCCCTTCTCGGCGGTGTCGAGGATGGCGGGCAGGGCGGCGACGAACTCGTCCGCCTGGTCGTCGGTGAGGATCAGCGGCGGGGCGAGCCGGATCGCGTCCGGCTGGACGTTGTTGACCAGGAAGCCCTGGGCGGCCGCCGCGGCGGCGACCGCGCCCGCCGCGGGCCGGGCGAGGCCGACCCCGAGGAGCAGGCCGCGGCCGCGCACGCCGGAGACCAACGGGTGGTCGAGCTGTTCGATCCGGGCGGAGATGTCCTTGCCGAGGGTGGCGACGTGGTCGAGGAGGCCCTCGTTGGCGATGGTGCGGATGACCGCGAGACCGGCCGCGGCGCAGACGGCGTTACCGCCGAAGGTTGTCCCGTGGTGGCCGGGGGCGAAGAGGTCCGCCGCCGCGCCCACGGCGACGCAGGCACCCAGCGGGAGTCCGCCGCCGAGCCCCTTGGCGAGGGTGACGACGTCGGGGGTGATGCCCGCCTGCTGGAACGCGAACCAGCTACCGAGGCGGCCGATGCCGGTCTGGATCTCGTCGAGGACGAGGAGCGCGCCCGCCGCGGTGGTGATCTCGCGGGCGGCCTGCAGGTAGCCGTCCGGGGCGGGGACGACGCCGCCCTCGCCGAGCACCGGCTCCAGGATGACGGCGGCGGTGTCCGCGTCAACCGCGGCGCGCAGGGCGTCGACATCGCCGAACGGCACGTGCTCGACGCCCGGGACCAGCGGCTGGAACGGGTCGCGCTTGGTCGGCTGCCCGGTCAGCGACAGCGACCCCATGGTGCGGCCGTGGAAGGCGCCCTCGGCGGCGACGACCTTGCGGCGGCCGGTGAGCCTGGCCAGCTTGAACGCGGCCTCGTTGGCCTCGGCGCCGGAGTTGCAGAACAGCACCTTCGCGTCGCCGGTCAGGCCGGCCACGTCCAGCAGGGCCTCGGCGAGCTCGACCGCGACCGGGTTGATGTAGAGGTTGGAGACGTGCGCCATGGTCGCGATCTGCGCGGTGACGGCGGCGACGACGGCGGGGTGCGCGTGCCCGAGCACGGTGGTGGCGATGCCGCCGACCAGGTCCAGGTAGCGGTTCCCGTCGGCGTCCCACACGTGCGCGCCCTCGCCGCGGACCAGCGCGAGACCGGGGGTGCCGTAGTTGTCCATCAGCGCGGACTTCCACCGCGCCTGTCCATCCACATTGGACTCGATCATGACTTGCACCCCTCATCCGGCCGCGCGTCGTCCGGCAACACCATGGTGCCGACGCCGCCGCTGGTGAACACTTCGAGCAGTACCGAGTGCGCGAGCCTGCCGTCGATGACGTGCGCGCGCGGGACGCCGCCGGTGACCGCGCGCAGGCAGGCCTCCATCTTGGGCACCATGCCGCTCTCCAGGTCGGGCAGCAACTCCGCCAGCGCGCTCGCGCGGATCTCGCGCAGCAGGGACGAGCGGTCGGGCCAGTTCGCGTAGAGGCCCTCAACATCGGTGAGGACAACAAGCTTCTCGGCGCGCAGCGCGATGGCGAGCGCGGCGGCGGCGGTGTCGGCGTTCACGTTGTGGGTGACGCCGTCGCGGTCGGCGGCCACAGTGGACACAACCGGGATACGGCCCGCGGCGACGATGTCGAGCACGGCGGCCGGGTTGACCTCGACGACGTCGCCGACCAGGCCGAGGTCGACCTGCTGCCCGTCGATGACCGCGGTGCGGCGCTCGGCTGTGAACAGGTGCGCGTCCTCGCCGGAGATGCCGACCGCGTACGGGCCGTGCTGGTTGAGCAGGCTGACCAGCTCGCGGCTGACCTGTCCGGTGAGGACCATCCGGACCACGGCCATGGCTTCCGGCGTGGTCACCCGCAGGCCCGCGCGGAACTCGCTGGGGATGCCCATGGTGGCGAGCATCGCGCCGATCTGCGGTCCCCCGCCGTGCACGACGACCGGGCGCAGGCCCGCCAACCGGAGGAACACCATGTCCTCGGCGAACGCGCGCTTAAGGGCGTCGTCGACCATCGCGTTGCCGCCGTACTTGATGACGACAAGAGCGCCGTGCAGCCGCCGCAACCACGGCAGGGCCTCTATTAAGACGCCTGCTTTGTCGCTGGCTGTCAGAGCATCGGTCATGACGAGTACGCGCTGTTCTCTTCGACGTACGCGTGGGACAGGTCGGTGGTGAGGATGGTTCCGGTGCCATCACCCGCGTGCAGGTCGATCTCAACGAGGATGTCGCGACCGGACAGGTCCGCCGAGTGTCGGTCCTCGCCCGTGCCACCGGCGCGGCACACGGTCACGCCGTTGAGGGTGATGTCGAGGTTGGCCGGGTCGAACTCGGTGGGGGCGTTGCCGATGGCCATCGCGATGCGGCCCCAGTTCGGGTCACTGGCGAAGAACGCGGTCTTGCACAGGTTGTCCACGGCGACAGTGCGCGCGGTCGCGACGGCCTCGGCGTCGGTCGCGGCTCCCCGGACGGTGATGGTGACGTGCTTGGTGACACCTTCCGCGTCGGCCTGCAACTGCGCGACGAGGTCCGCGCACACGGCGGTAAGAGCCTCGGTGAACTCGTCCGGGTTGACCTCGACGCCGGACGCACCGGAGACCAGCAGCAGCACAGTGTCATTGGTGGACGTGCCACCGTCCACGTCGAGCCGGTTGAAGGTGGAGTCGACGGCGGTGTGCAGCGCGGCGTCCAGGATGGCCGCGTCGACCACGGCGTCGCTGGTGATGACGCTGAGCATGGTCGCCATGTTGGGCGCGCACATACCGGCGCCCTTGGCGAAACCGCCGACGGTCCAACCGTTCCGCGTCAGCGCTGTCTGCTTGGGCACCGTGTCGGTGGTCATCACGCCGGTGGCGGCGGCCAGGCCCGCGGCAGGGCCGGTGGCGAGTTCCTTGGTGGCGAGGTCGATCCCGGAGCGCACGGCGTCCATGGGCAGGCGCTCGCCGATGAGGCCGGTGGAGCAGACGGCGACGTCGATCGCGCCGATCGACAGCACCTCGGCGACCTTCTCGGCGGTGGCGTGCGAGTCCTGGAAGCCCTCCGGGCCGGTGCACGCGTTGGCGCCGCCGGAGTTGAGCACCACGGCCTGGAGGGTGCCGGTGGTGAGGACCTGGCGCGACCACAGCACCGGCGCGGCCTTGACCTTGTTGCGGGTGAACACGCCTGCCGCCGCGTTGGTGGGGCCGTCGTTGACCACCAGGGTCAGGTCCGGCTTGCCGTTGCTCTTGATGCCCGCGGCCACCCCGGCCGCCCGGAAGCCCGCGGCGGTCGCGACGCCCTGTTCCCGATCGACGCTCACGGCGCCACCCCCACAGTGGACAGGCCCGCCGTCTCCGGGAGGCCGAGTGCGATGTTCATGGACTGCAGGGCACCACCGGCGGTGCCCTTGGTGAGGTTGTCCATGGCGGCCACGACGACCAGCCGGTTCAGGTCCTCATCGACGGTTACCTGCAACTGGACGGCGTTGGAGCCGAGGACGGCCGCCGTGGTCGGCCACTGGCCTTCCGGCAGCAGGTGGACGAACGGCTCGTCGGCGTAAGCGTTTTCGTACGCGGACCTGACGTCGCCGTTCTTGGCGAGCGGCGCGGAGCAGGTGGCCAGAATCCCGCGCGGCAACGGGGCGAGCACGGGGGTGAACGACACGTTGACCCTCTTACCCGCGATGGCGCTCAGGTTCTGAATGATCTCGGGCGTGTGCCGGTGTGCGCCGCCGACGCCGTAGGCGCTGAGAGAGCCCATGACCTCGGAGCCCAGGAGGTGCGGTTTGAGGCTCTTACCCGCACCGGACGTGCCGGACACAGCGACCACTACGACCTCGTCGCCGATCAGGCCCTCTTGCACGGCCGGAGCAAGAGCCAGCGAACTCACCGTCGGGTAGCAGCCCGGTACGGCGATCCGCTTCGTCGCCTTGAGCTTGTCGCGGTGACCGGGCAACTCGGGCAGCCCGTACGGCCACTGACCCGCGTGGGCGCCGCCGTACCACCGGTCCCAGTCCCGCGCGTCGGCCAACCGGTGGTCGGCTCCGCAGTCGACGACCAGGGTGTCCGGGTGCAACCGCGCGGCGATCTCCGCCGAGTGCCCGTGCGGCAGCGCGAGGAAGACGACGTCATGCCCGGCGAGCGCGTCCGCCGTGGTCTCCCCCAGCACCCGCTCGGCCAGCGGCACCAGGTGCGGCTGGTGCTGACCCAACCGCGTCCCGGCGTTGCCGCCCGCCGTCACCGCCCCGATCTCGACGTCCGGGTGGCCGAGCAGCAACCGGAGCAGCTCACCCCCGGCGTACCCGCTCGCCCCCGCCACCGCGGCCCGCACCGTCATGTGGATGAGTATGCACTGTTATGCAAACTCACTCAAACCAGGTTCGCCCGATCGTGTCCCTCCTCACCAGACGCTCACCAGACCGGCCGTGGCGGCGCGGACCGGCCACCGGAGACATGATCGATGTAGGCGCCGAGGCTGTCGGCCATCGCGGCGACCTGACCAGCGCCGATGACGTCCGCCAAGCCCCGTTCCACCTCGCCCCACAGCCGGTCGGCGACGCCCAGGTACTCCCAGCCGCGTTCGGTGAGGGCGACGATGTGCGCACGCCGGTCGGTGGGATGCGGCTTGCGTTCGACGTAGCCCCAGTTGTGCAGTTCGGCGACCGCCTTGGACGCCGCCTGCTTCGTGACCCCCAGGAACTCGGCCAGGCCCACCGTCGTCGCCTCGGGGTTCTCGGCGAGGTAGCGGAACGTGTAGCCGTGCGCCGGGCGCAGCGGTTCCCGGTCCAACTCGGCGAGCCGGGCGTGGAAGTCCTCGGTCATCGCCCGGTAGGCGATGGCGAGCAGGAACGGGACCGGGGTCACACACGCCTCCTTGTAGTCAACCTGGTTGACTTTATCGACCACGTCCGGCTAGCTTGTGGTCAAGCAAGTTGACTATATCTCCCCGGAGGTCGCCATGCCGCTGTCCACCCTCGCCGACGCGCCCGTGTTCGAACGGCCCGGCTTCGTCTTCAGACCCCTCGCCGCGCCGTCCCGCGGCAGCGCCGAACTCGCCATCTGGACGCTCGAGGTCGCGCCGGGCGCGACCAGCGACACACACGAACTGGACCGGGAGGAGGTCTTCGTGGTCCGTTCCGGCCACCTCACCGTGACCGTCGGAACCGAGGAACACACCGCGGGCCCGGGTGACGCGGTCATCGTCCCCGCGCACACGCGCCTCAGCGTCCGCAACGCCAGCCCGGACTCCCCCGCCACCGCCACGGCCGTGACCTCGGTCGGCGTCCGGGCAGGCATGGACGGCGCGTCGTTCGAGCCGCCTTGGGCTCTGTGACCCGCCGCGGCATTCACCATGTGGGACGGGGAATGCCGCGGAGTTTCGGGTGTTGGGATCTCCGGTGGCCGATCGTGACCGGAGGAGCGAGCGTGGCTGACGAGAGTGTGCTGGACAACGTGGTGTGGGAGTCGTTGACCGGGCCGCACGCGTACCTGGCCGAACGACGGGGGGAGGCCGCCCGCTACCCGGTAGACGTCGCGCCGTTCCTCGGGGCCGGGGGTGGTCCGGGGGTGTGGGCGGACATCGCCGCGTTGGCGGGGCCCGGTACGGAGGTCACCGTGTCGCCGCACTTGCCGGAACCGCCCGCCGGGTGGGTGCCGGGGATCGACATCGCGGGGGTGCAGCTCATCGACGACCACGTGGCGCCCGTGGTCGACCCGGACGCGGTGCGGCTGACCGAGGCCGACGTGCCGGAGATGTTGGACCTGGTGGAGCGCACGCAGCCGGGGCCGTTGCGGCGGCGGACGATCATCCTGGGCAACTACGTGGGGTTGCGGCACGAGGGCGCGCTGGTGGCGATGGCCGGTGAGCGGCTGCGCCCGCCGGGGTACACGGAGATCAGCGCGGTGTGCACCGATCCGGCGTTTCGCGGGCGGGGGTTGGCGACGCGGTTGGTGTTGACGGTCGCGGCGGGGATCAGGGAGCGGGGAGACACGCCGTTCCTGCACACGGGCGCGGCGAACGTGAACGCCATCAGGCTCTATGAGGCGCTGGGGTTCCGGCTGCGCAGGCACGTGCGGTTCGCGTCGGTGTTCGTGCCGGTAGGTCAGACGGTGTGAGACGGGACTGCCCTGGCTCCATAAGAGCCAGGGCAGTCGCTTGTCAGGTGTTGTTGATGGGCAGGCCGGGCGGGTTGATCTCCGAGCGCTGCACCGCCTCGTCACCGAGACCGTATGCCGCCAACAGCTTGGCGTACTGACCGTGCTCGATCAGGTAGTTGATGGCCTCGTTGAGCGGTTCGACCAGGCCACTGCCCTTCTTGGTCGTCGCGGCGATCAGCCCCTGCAGCGACTCCCCCGCGCCGGAGAACTTGCCGCCGTTGCGGGTCGGGTTGGGGGTGTTCGCGGTCTTGGCGACGTGGTAGGCGATGGAGGGGTTCGGGCCGAAGTACGCGTCGATGCGACCGGACGCGAGCGCGAGGTAGGTGCTGTTGGTGTCGCCGAAGTTGCGCACGTCCAGCGTCTTGCCCTCGGCCTGCAGCCGGTTGCGCCACTCCAGCAGGATCTTCTCCTGGTTCGTGCCGGTGCCCACGGCGACCGACTTGCCAGCCAGGCTGTGGTAGTCGCCGGTGAAGGTCAAGGTGCTGGCCTTGTTCACCTCGAAACCGAGGTTGTCCTGCCGGTAGGACGCGAAGTCGTAGCCCTGGTTCTTGCGTTCCTCGGTGTCGGTGATGTTGGAGAAACCGACGTCGAACTGGCCGCTCTGGATGCGGACGAACATGTTCTGCCAGGACGCGTTCTGCACGTCCGGCGTCAACCCGAGCACGGCGGCGACCAGGCGGCCGAGGTCGGGTTCGTTGCCGGTCAGCGTCTTCTGGTCGGTGCCGATGAGGTTCAGCGGCGGCGTGCTGTTGGGTAGGCCGCCGACGCCGATGACCAGTGTGCCCCGGTCGAGCACGGCCTTCGGCACTTTCGCGCGGATGGCGTCCACCTTGGACACGGTCAGGTCCACCGGCTTGGTGAAGTCCGTGTTCGCGGCGACAGTGACGACCGTGTTGCCGTTGGAGTCAACGCCGGCGGCTTGCGACGGCTGCGACCCGCACGCGGTAAGGCTGCCCACAGCCACCGCCGCGGCGACGGCAGCCAGGATCTTGGCACGCATTGGCGCCCCTTTCTCTCACAGTGATGCGAAAACCCGTCCGGCACAACGGGGTTGACGGGGCTAGACGAGCTTGCCCAGGAATTCCCGAGTTCTCGCGTGTTCCGGCGCGAGGAGCACCTGGCGGGGCGGGCCCTGCTCGACGATCCGGCCCGCGTCCAGGAACACCACGTGGTCGGCGACGTCCCGGGCGAAGCCGATCTCGTGCGTCACCACGACCATCGTCGTCCCGGCCGCGGCGAGGTCGCGCAGCACGGTGAGCACCTCTCCCACAAGCTCCGGGTCGAGCGCGGACGTGGGCTCGTCGAACAGGACCAGGTCGGGCTCCAACGCCAACGCCCGCGCGATGGCAACCCGTTGCTGCTGCCCGCCGGAGAGCTGGCGCGGGTAAGCACCCGCCTTGTCCTTGAGCCCGACCTTGACCAGTAACTCCTGAGCGCGCGCAACCGCTTGCGGCTTGGGGACTCCCTTGGTGATGGGGGCCTCTATGACGTTCTCCAGCACGGACAGGTGCGGGAACAGGTTGAAGTTCTGGAACACGAAACCGATGCGCGACCGTTGCCGCAGAATCGCCCGCTCGCTGAGTTGGTGCAACCGTCCCCGGTGTAACCGGACACCGATGAGTTCGCCTTGCACAGTTACGTATCCGCTGTCCAACGGCTCCAGGTAGTTGATGGCCCTGAGCAACGTGGACTTACCGGAGCCGGAAGGCCCCACGATCGCCGTCACCTCACCGGCCCGCGCGATGAAGTCGACCTCGTCGAGCACGCGGTGCGCGCCGTAGGACTTGACCGCGCCGCGCACGACCACTGCCGCCGTCATCGAGCCACTCCTACCGTGCGAAGGCTGGCACGCAAGCGTTGGAACGGTGTGGGCGGGACGGTTCGCAGTGCGCCACGGGAGAAGTGGCGTTCGAGGTAGTACTGCACCACGGACAGCAGACTGGTCAGGATGATGTACCAGATCGTGCCCACGACCAGCAGCGGGATGATCTGCCCGCTGTTCACACTCGCCTGCGTCTGCACCACGCCGAACAGCTCCAGCAGCGACGTGATGTAGACGACGGAGGTTCCCTTGAGCAGGCCGATGAGCTGGTTGGCGTAAGAGGGAATGATCGCCCTCGTAGCTTGCGGCAGGATGATCCGCCGGTACTGCCGCGACTTCGGTAGCCCCAACGCCGCCGCGGCCTCCAACTGCCCCTGGTCCACCGAGATGATCCCGGACCGCACGATCTCCGCGGCGTAGGCGGCCTCGTTCAGGCTGAGGCCCAGGACGGCGACGAAGTAGAAACTCAGCAGGTCGTTCGCGCTGAACTCCACAAACGACGGGCCGAACGGGATGCCCAGGCTCAACGTGCTGTACAGCGCCGTCACGTTGGCCAGGAACAACAGCAGGACGATCAGCGGGATCGAGCGGAACAGCCAGATGTAGCCCCACGCCACCGCCCGCAGCACCGGGTTGCGCGACAACCGCATCAACGCCAACACGATCCCGCCGAGCAGCCCGAACACCGCGGCCAACCCGGTGAGCTGCAACGTCAACCACAGGCCGTCGAGCACGACCGGCCGGAAGAACCAGTACCCGAACGCCGCCCACTGGAACGCCGAGTTCGTCACCAGCGCGTGCACCGCCTGCGCCAACAACACCAACGCCACCGCGGTCGCCACCCACCGCCACGGATGCCGCAACGGCACCACCTCGTGGGACAGCAACTCGGCTTCTTCCACCGGTTCAGCCACAGCGGGTAAGGGGGGCGAGGATGTCACGACGCACTCCACGTCTCGGCACGGCACCGGGGTCGACCCGGCAAATGCTAGGGGCCTCACCCGTTCGAGGGACGCACGTTCACGATGTGAGAGCCGCCGACCACGTTGCTGGACAACAACTCCGCCGCAACAGAACGGCAATCGCCCGTTGGTCCACAGTGGACTAGACTGCCTCCGCCGCCCGCGACGGCAGGCGGGAGGTGTTCGGCGTTGGCGGCGCTCGAACCCGGGGTCCAGTCGCCGTTGGCGGCTTTGTCGGTGGTCGCCGCTAGGCTGTTTGTTCGGGGGCGTTGTGACCGGTTCCGGCGACATTTCCGCAGGTCGACCCGCACCACAACGGGGTTCCCCGGTCGCGGCGGCCCGCCAAGCCCGGAGTTGTCCACATGCTCGCCACCAGTCCCCAACCGCGCTGGTCAGCCGGGGTGGGGGTCGGGGTGGGGCGCTAATCTTCGAGCATGTACGTGTCGCGGGTTCGGCTGGTCAACGTCCGGGGCTTCCACAGCGGCCGGGTCGTGGACCTGGACCTGCGGCGGCCGGACAACACCTACGCGGGCTGGACCGTCCTGGCGGGCCGGAACGGGTCGGGGAAGACGTCCCTGCTCCGGGGGATCGCGTTGGCGGTGGGAGGTCCGGCGGCGGCGCGCACGCTGGTGGCGGACTTCGACAACTGGATCTCGGTGGGGCAGGCGAGCGCCACGGCGGCCGTCCAACTGACCTTCGACCTGACCGTGGAGCGGTTCCGCAAGGGCAGGCCGCCGGAGCGGCCGTTCTGGGCGGGGCTGCGCTGGACGGCCCCGGACAGCGAGGACACCACGTGGGCGCGGCGGCCCGCGCAGCCGTCGTTGGAGGAGCACAGCGAGGACGGCCGGGCTAAGACGGCGCCGCGCAACGGGCCGTGGCACGACAACCCGTCGGGGTGGTTCTGCGCGGCGTACGGGCCGTTCCGCAGGCTGGTGGGTGGCACCGGCGACGTGCAGCGGCTGATGTTGGGCGCGGGCAGCGTGGCGCGGATGGCGAGCCTGTTCCACGAGGACGCGTCGCTGGCGGAGGGCGTGGCGTGGCTGATCGAGCAGCACCTGCGGGCGTTGGAGCGGCGGGAGGGCGCCCGCTACCTCAAGGAGTCCGCGCTGCGCATCCTCGGCGACGGGCTGCTGCCCGACGACTACCGCATCAACGAGGTCGACTCGGAGGGCCTGTGGGTGTCCGACGGCGGCCACCGGTTCCCGCTGCGGGAGATGAGCGACGGCTACCGCACGGTGGTGGCGCTGGTGGTCGACCTCCTCAAGCAGCTCTACGAGAGCTACGGCGACCTGCACCTGGACGCGGCGGGCACGGTGGTCGGCGTGCCTGGGGTGGTGATCATCGACGAGATCGACGCGCACCTGCACGTGTCGTGGCAGAAGCGGATCGGCGAGTGGCTCAAGCAGCACTTCCCGCAGATCCAGTTCATCGTGACCACGCACAGCCCGTACATCTGCCAGTCGGCTGACCCGGCCGGGCTGATCCGGCTGCCCGGCCCGGACCAGGACACCAGCCCGCAGACGGTGGACGGCGACCTGTGGGAGCGCATCGTCTACGGCACCGGCGACGACGCGGTGCTCTCGGACCTGTTCGGCCTGGACACGGCGTACTCGAACCGGGCGATCAGGCTGCGGCACCTGCTGGTCGAGCTGGAGCTGAAGGTGCTCGACGGGGTGGCCGACGAGGAGGAGCGGGCCCGGTACCACGCGTTGAAGCAGACGTTGACGAGCTCGCCGTCGGCCAGGGTGACCGAGGTGGCGGCCAGGCTGATCGCGGGCGACGAACAGCGATGATCCGGTTGGTGCGGCCGCCGCTGCCCGTCGAGCTGGCGGAGACCCTGCAGCGGGCGACCGAGGGCGTGCGGTCGGTGCCGCGCCGGGAACACGCGGCCCGCGCGCGGACGATGTGGCGGTCGAGGGGTCAACTGCGGCAGGCGCTCGGTCACCGATTACGCGAGTTCGCCCCCGGCCGCGAACGGTGCATGTACTGCGGCGACAACCAGGGCACCGACATCGACCACTTCTCGCCGGTGGCGCTGACCCCGCTGCTGACATTCGTGTGGAGCAACCACCTGCTCGCGTGCTCGGTGTGCAACAGCCACCACAAACGCGACCAGTTCCCGCGCGACGCGCGCGGCAGGCCGTTGTTGCTGGACCCCACGGTTGACGACCCGTTCGAGCACCTGGCGCTGTCGCTGACCCTGGGCCGCTACCGGGCGTTGACCGAGCGGGGTGAGGTAACCGAGCAGGTGTGCGGCCTCAACCGGGACATCCTGACCCGCGGCCGCCAAGACGCGCGCACCACACTCGGTTTCCTGTTCGACCGCTGGGAATCCGCCCGCGCCGCCGGAGACACCGCGACAATGAGCCGAGTGGTGCGAACCGTCCGGGAACAACCATTCGCCGACGTGGTGCAGGCGATGGTCCGCTACAGCACGCGTCCTGGCGCCGAGGAGGTCTTCGCCGACCAGCCCGGGGCGTTGACGGTGCTGCTGCGCGACGAGTTCCGCGACCAGCTCAGCGGTAGTAGTCGAACGACGCCATGATCCGGTCACGGTCCGCGTTGGCGGCGAGCAGCAGCAGAACCCAGCCCTTCGCGCGGTCGAGGAACCCGGCGTGCAGAAGACCACGGTCGAAGAGGTCTTCGCCAACCAGCCCCGGGCGTTGACCGTACTGCTACACAACGAGTTCCGCCACCAGCTCAACGGTAGTAGTCGAACGACGCCATGATCCGGTCACGGTCCGCGTTGTTGACGAGCAGCAACACCCGGGCCTTCACGGGTCCAGCAACCCGGCATTTCAGGCGACCACGGTCGAAGAGGTCTTCGCCGACCAATCCGGCGCTGGCGGTACCGCTGCGCGACGAGTTCCGCCACCAGCCCAAGCGGTAGCGGCCGAACGACGCCGTGATCCGGTTGCGGTCGGCGTTGTCGGCGAGCAGCAACAGAACCCAGCCCTTCGCGCGGTCGAGGAACCCGGCGTGCAGAAGACCACGGTCAAGGAGACCTTCGCCGACCAACCCGGAGCGCTGACGGTACTGCTACACGACAAGTTCCGCGACAGTGGTCGACGATGCCGTGATCCGATCACGGTTCGCGTTGTCCGCGAGCAACAACAGAAGAAGCACCCGGGTCTTCGCGGGATCGAGAAACCCGGCGTTCAGGAGACGGCGGTCGAGGACGTCTTCGCCGACCAACCCGGGGCGTTGACGGTGCTGCTGCAAGACGAGTTCCGCCACCGGCTCAGCGGTAGTAGTCGAACGACGCCGTGATCCGGTCGCGGTCGGCGTTGTCGGCGAGCAGCAGCAGGAGTAGGACGCGGGCCTTTGCGGGGTCGAGGAAGCCGGCGTGCAGGAGGCCGCGGTCGAGGAGGTCGCGTTCGGAGCCGGGGTAGCCGTAGGTCTGGCGCAGGACTGGGCCTGATCCGGTTCGCGAGGCCAGGACGACGGGGATCTTCGCGGCGAGGTCGGCCACGGTCGGGACCATGGTCGCCGGGACGTGTCCCGCGCCGAGGCCTGCCAGCACGATGCCGTCGAACGCGTCGCCGCCGCGGCGGAGGAGTTCGCCGTCGTCGCCGAGGGCTACCGTCACCAGGCCGACTCGCAGTTCGGTGACCCGGTCGGTGGCCGGGAGGTGCAGTGGGATCCTCGGTGTGCCGCGCAGCCTCGGCTCCCCCTCCACGACGAGCCCGAGCGGGCCGAAACCCGGCGACACGAAGGCGGCGGTGCTGCTCGTGTGCCCCTTGCGGACGAACCGCGCGCCGTGCACCTCGTCCGACATGACCACCAGCGCCCCCAACCCACGCGCCGCCTCGGACGCGGCGACGCGGACCGCCGCATAGAGGTTCGCGGGCCCGTCTGCCCCCGCCGACGCCGGATGACGCATGGCACCGGTGACGACGACGGGGGTGTCGGAGTCGACGGTCAGGTCGAGGAAGATCGCGGTCTCCTCGATGGTGTCGGTGCCGTGGGTGACGACAACCCCCTCGGCTCCCGCGTCGATCTCCGCCCGCACGGCTTGGGACAGCGCGACCAGGTCGGCGAAACCCAGCGACGGGCTGGGCAGGGATCGCAGCGTCTGAGCCGTGATCGTCACGTCCGCCAACCCGGGGACCGCGGCCAGGAGGTCGGCGGCGGTGAGCGCGGGGACCACGCCACCGGACGAGCCGGGGACCATGGCGATGGTCCCGCCCATGGCGATGACGGAGATGTGCGTCAAGGAAAGCCTCCGGGGCCGTCGGGGTGCCGCCGGGAGGTAACCACACGGGCGACCGGGACGCCTCCGGAACGTGAGCTAGCGAACGGTGCCCTCGACGAGATCCAGCAGCGGCTCCCAGGGGTCCGCCGGGTCGGCGTCGGCGATGACGCAGCCCGCGCGCCCCAGCGTGTCGAGGTGGGCCTGGAACAGCGGATGGGCCCGTTGCGCCGCGTTGGCCTGCGGGCGGATGACCACCGGCACACCGGGGGTCCCCATCGCCTCCACCAACGCCGTCAGAGCCTGGTTGTCGGTGATGCCCATGGCCAGCTTCGCGATCGAGTTGGCCGTCGCCGGGGCGAAGATGAACGCGTCCGGCACCGGGTACGGCTTGGGCTCGGTCGGCAGCCGGGACTGGCTGCGCACCGGGAGGTCGGTCAGGTCCCGCAGCCGGTCCGCCTCCCCGCAGGCGTCCATCCAGCGGCCCGCGGTCGGGGTGAACGTGATGGCCAGGCGCCAGCCCCGCGCGGCGGCGGGGACGGCCAACTCGGTGCGGAACCGGTCCGGCAGGCCACCGCCCGCCGCGGCGGTGAGCGCCAGGATCACCGGCGGAGCAGGGCGAAGAACATGGCGTCCGTGCCGTGCCGGTGCGGCCAGAGTTGGACGTACGGGCCTTCGCCGAGGTCGGGTACCCCGTCGAAGTGGGGGCGGGCGTCCAGCACGGTCGCGTCGGTCTTGCGGACGACCGAGGAGATCACGCCCTCGGTCTCGGACAGGTGCGGCGAGCAGACGACGTACGCGACCAGGCCGCCGGGTCGGACCAACTCCAGCGCGCTGGTGAGCAGTTCCGACTGGAGTTTGGTGAGGTCACCGACGTCCTCGGGGCGACGGCGCCACCGGGACTCCGGTCGGCGGCGCAGCGCGCCGAGGCCGGTGCACGGGGCGTCGACCAGGACCCGGTCGAACCCGCCGGTCAGGCCGGGTTCGCGACCGTCGGCGACGTGGATGGTGACGGGCTGGCCCTGGGTGGCCTGTTCGACCAGGCGGGCGCGGTGCGGGGCAGGTTCGACGGCGTCCAGGGTGCCCCCGTTGATACCCGCCAGGGCACCCAGCAGCGCCGCCTTGCCGCCGGGCCCCGCGCACAGGTCCAGCCAACGCAGGTCCGAGCCCTCCAGCGGAGCGCGGGTGAGCGCGACGGCGCAGAGTTGGCTGCCCTCGTCCTGCACGCCCGCGAGGCGCTCGCGGATGGGGTCGAGGTCGGCCGGGTCACCGGAGCCGGGCTCCAGGCGGACGCCGTAGGGCGAGTAGGGCGCCGGGTCGCCGCCGGTCATCGCGGCCAGTTCCTCGGCGGTGACCTCGCCGGGACGGGCGACCAGGTGGACGGCGGGGCGTTCGTCGTCGGCCTGCAGGGCGGCGGCCAGGTCGTCGCCGGTGGTGCCGAGCGCGTCGGCGAACGCGCGGGCGATCCAGCGGGGGTGGCTGGTGCGGGCGGCCAGGTGACCGACCGGGTCCTCTTCGAGGGTGGGCGCGACCGACGTCAGCCAGCCCGCCTCGTCCCGCTCGGACACCTTGCGCAGCACCGCGTTGGCGAAACCGGTGACCCGGGGGCCGAGGTCGCGGCGGACGATGTCGACCGTGGAGGCGACGGCGGCGTGCGCGGGGATGCGGGTGCGCAGCAACTGGTAGGCGCCGAGCCGGAGTGCGTCGAGCAGGACCGGTTCAACCTTGCCGAGCGGCCGGTCGACGCACTCGGCGAGGATCTCGTCGAGCAGCCCCCAGGCGCGGCAGGTGCCGTACGCGAGTTCGGTGGCCAACGCGGCGTCCCGGCCGGTGATGCGGCGTTCGCGCAGCAGCCGGGGCAGCACGAGGTTGGCGTACGCGTCGTCCGCGCGGACGGCTCGCAGGGTGTCGAGGGCGGCGCGTCGGGCCGGGTCGTCGACCGGGGGGCGGTCCGGCGTGGCCGGGCGCTTGGGTGGGTGCGACCGCTGGGGTCGGGACGGCCGGTGCGACCGCTTGCCTGGCTGGGTCATCCGAGTCGCTCTCCGGGTTCGATCCTGGTGCCGCGGGCCCAGTCGGTGGCCTGCATGCGTTTCTTGCCCTGGGCCTGGACCTCGCCGAGTCGGACCGGCCAGGTGGCGGTGCCGACGACGACCCGCTTGCGCTCGACCAGGATCTCCCCCGGCGCGAGCGCGGTGTCGGTCTCGGCGCGGGTGACCGGGCCGAGTTTGAGCCGTTCGCCGCGGAAGTCGGTCCACGCCCCCGGGTCGGGGGTGACCGCGCGGATGAGCCGGTCGACGGCGAGACCGGGCAGGCCGAGGTCGACGCGGGCGTCGTCGACGGTGATCTTGGCGGCGTGGCTGACGCCGTCGGCGGGCTGCTCGACCGCGGTGAGCGCGCCGTCCGCGATGCCGTCCACAGTGGACAGCAGGAGTCCGGCGCCGGACTCGGCGAGCCGGTCGAGCAGCGCACCGGCCGTGTCGTCGGCGCGGACCGGCTCGGTCAGCACGCCGAACACCGGGCCCGCGTCGAGTTCCTGGACGATGCGGAACGTGCTGGCCCCGGTGATCTCGTCACCGTGCTTGATCGCGGCCTGGACCGGGGCGGCGCCGCGCCAGGCGGGCAGCACGGAGAAGTGCAGGTTCACCCATCCGTGCGGCGGGATGTCCAGGGCGGCCTGGCGCAGCAGGGCGCCGTAGGCGACGACCGGGCAGCAGTCGGGGGCGATCTCGCGCAGCCGGTCCAGGAACGCCGGGTCGGACGCCTTCGCCGGGGTCAGCACCTCGATGCCGTGCTCGTCGGCGAGCACGCCGACCGGCGACCGGGACACGTGCTGCCCGCGGCCCACCGGCGCGTCCGGCCGGGTGACGACGGCGGCCACCTCGTGCCGGGACGCGATGAGCGCGCGCAGCGACGGCAACGCCACCTCCGGCGTGCCCGCGAACACCAACCGCATCAGCGGACCCCGAACAGCGGGTGCGGGCTCTGCTTGATGGTGGGCACCGCGCCGTCGAACCACTCGGCCTGCCGGATCTCCCCCATGGCCAGCTTGCGGGTCTCCTCGTCGAGCCGGTCGAGGAACAGCACCCCGTCGAGGTGGTCGGTCTCGTGCTGGATCGCGCGGGCGAGCAGGTCGGTGCCCTGGATCTCCACCTGCTCGCCGTGCACGTCGAAACCGCGGGCGACGACGTTGCGCAGCCGGGTGCAGTCCCAGGACAGGCCGGGGATGGACAGGCATCCCTCGGGGCCCACCTGCTCCTCGTCGTCCAGCGCCGTCCACACCGGGTTGACCAGGTGCCCCTCGACGCCGTCGCAGTTGAAGGTGAACACGCGCAGCCCGACCCCCAACTGCGGCGCGGCCAACCCGGCCCCGCCCTCGTCGTGCATCGTGTCGAACAGGTCGCGCACCAGGTTGCGCAGCTCCCGGTCGAAGTCGACGACCTCGGCGGCGCGGGTGCGCAACACCGGATCGCCGAAGAGTCGGATCTGCTGGACGGTCACGCGTCTCCCCTCACCTCGGTCCGGCCAGTCTATTCACCCTGGCGGCGGACACGACGCAACACCGGTGGCCGCTGCGGACACCTACCCGCATGAGCACGATCAGCCGGAGCGGCTACACCCGTGCCACCACCCGGGTCGCGGTCCGTGCCGAGGGGGCGAGCGAGCTGGACACCGAGACGCCGACGCTGGACCACGTGCTGTGGCGGCGGGCCGCCGAGGGCGACCGGTCGGCGTTCGGCGAGTTGTTCGAGCGGCACGCCGAGGCGGTGTGGAACCACGCGTACCGGCTGACCGGGTCGTGGGCGCTCGCCGAGGACGTGACGTCGGCGACGTTCCTGACCGCGTGGCGGAAGGTGACCGGGATGACGCTGGTGCGGGAGAGCGCGCTGCCCTGGCTGTACGCGGTGGCGGGCAACATCGCCCGCACCGAACACCGCCGGTCGACCCGGTTCCTGCGCGCGCTGCGCCGATTACCCACTGACGGGGTGGGCGAGGACCACGCCGACGCGGTGGTGGAACGGGTCGACGTTGACCGGCGGACCAGGCAGGTGTCGCACGCGGTGCAGTCGCTGCCGCGGGCGGAACGGGAGGCGGTTCAGTTGTGCCTGCTCGGCGGGGTGCCGGTGGCCGACGCCGCGGCGCTGCTGGGGATCGCGGAACCTAGCGTGCGGGCCCGGCTGTCCCGGGCGCGGAGCAGGCTGCGGACGATGCTGGAGGTGACCCGGTGAACGAGGAATGGACCCCACCGCTGCCGCCGCGGCGGCCACTGCCCGCGGAGATCCGGGTCCGGCTGCGGGCCAGGATCGCCGACCGGCAACCGCGCCGCTGGCCCGGACTGGTGGCGTTGGTCGCCGCCGGGGTGGTCGCCATGACGCTGGTGGCCGTCCCGCTGGTGCGGTGGCCGGGGCCCCGCGCGGACATGGCCGCGATGACCCTGCCGGAGGTGCGACCCACCCTGGTCGACGACGCCCAGGCGCGCGCCGACATCGGCCGCTGCTGGCTGCGGCTGAGCGCGGCCGGTCGCACGGACTACCCGAACCCGACCGACTGGGTCCCGCTGTTCACCTTCTCCGCCTTCAGCAGCGACGTGACCGTGGTCGCTTCTGGCCAGACCATGTTCGCGTGCACGACAACTCCGGAATCGGTGGCCCTGTCGACGCCCGTTGTTCTGCGGCGGCCGACGACTCCGACGGTGCTGATGGCGACTACGGAGGGGGTGATCATGGGGTTGGTGCCTGAAGGTGTTGATGAACTGCGGGTTTCGGCTGATGGGTTTGGTGCGCAGGTGAAGGTGGTGGCGGGGATCTTTGTGGCGGCGTTTGGGGGGAATCGGCCGGTTACGCCGCCGGTGGCGGATATTCCTGGGCGGGGCGCGTTTCGGTTGGATTCGTTGCCCATTCCGGGGTTTACGCAGGTTGATTGACTGGCGCGTTGCCGGGTGATGGCGGTGCTGCTGGGTGGGCGGTACTGCCGGCTGGGGTGGGCTCGGGTGGGGTGGACTGTCGGTGGGGTCGTTTAGGCTGTGCATTCAGGGGCTCAAGTTCGGGTTGATCATGGTTGTTGGTCGGCGGGCGGTTTTGTCGGTGGGCTTGGGTAGGCTGTGTATTCGGGGGCTCTGTTCTCGGTTGATCTTGGTGTGAGGGGGCGCTGGGCCTCGGCTGGGCCTCGGCTGCGCCTCGGGGGTCGGCCTGGTCGCCTTCGGCGACGCCGGCGCTTGGGCGCCAGATAAAGCGGTGGTGCCCGTTGTGGTGAAGTTGTTTTGTTTGGGGCCCCTAGCGGTGGCCTGGGTAAGGCTAAAAGGCGGGGCCACTGGAAAGACGTGGCCTTACCCGCCAGCCGGCTTAGGCCACCGCTCCCCCCAAACAAAACAACTTCACCACAACGGGCGGTTGGGATCGGCGGGTTTCGAGGCGCGCGGCGCCGGTGTGGAGCTTCGTCGATGTGGGGTGGGTTTTGAGGCGCGCGGGGCGGGTTGGCGGCCTTCGTCGATATAGGGTGGGTTTTGAGGGCGCGGGTGCGGGAGTGGCGCTTCGTCGGTGAGGAGTGGGTTTCGAGGCGCGCGGGGCGGTTGGCGGCCTTCGTCGATGTGGGGTGGGTTTCGAGGCGCGCGGGGCAGGTGTGGAGCTTTGTCGATTTGCGTGAGGGTTCGAGGGGGTGCGGTGTGGGAGTGGGGCTTCGTCGATGAGGGGTGGCGGGTTTGAGGGCGCGGGGGGGCGCATTCTCGATAGTGAGTGGGGGTAATTGGGCGGTTGTTGTTGTTTTATGGGGGTTAGATGAGGTCGAGGGGGTCTAGTTGGATGCGGAGGGGGGCGGGGTCTTTGCGGGCGGTGCGGATGGCTTGGGCGGTGGCGAGGGCGGTGGCCAGGGCGCGGCCTTGGGTGCGGTCGACTCGGATGAGGGCGCGTTCGCGGGGGTCGGGGGTGTTGGGGAGGGGGACGGGGCCGAGGACTTCGGCTGTGTCGGGGAGGGTGAGGTCGTCGAGGAGGCGGGCAAGGGCGCTGGGGGGGCCGTCGATGGAGGCCATGCGGACGGCGGGGGGGAAGTTGAGGTCGGTGCGGGCCGCGAGTTCGAGGGCGGCGTGCCAGGCGGGGTCCCAGCGGACGAGGGCTTGGACGGGGGGCAGGGTTGAGTCGGCGAGGACGATGACTCGGCCGCCGGTGGGGGCGGGGCGGACCAGGGTGGCGGCGGTCATCCAGCGGCGGAGGGCTTCCTCGGTGGCGCGCAGGTCGGCGCGGCCGAGGAGGGACCAGGCGTCAAGTAGCAGAGCGGCGCCGTAGCCGGTGGGGGCTACGGGTTCGGCGCCGGGGGTGGCGACGACGATGGCCGGTTTTCCGTCGACGGTGGCCAGGACCTCGCTTGCGCCGGAGGTGCGGACGGGGAAGCCGGGGAAGGCCCGGCCCAACTCCTCCGCTGTGCGTTTGGCGCCGACGACGGCGGCGCGGAGGCGGCGGGAGCCGCAGTGTTGGCACTTGAAGTTGGCTTCGGTGGCGGCGCACCAGCGGCAGGCGGGGGGGCGGGCTTCTCCAGCGGACGAGGGCACGCCGAGGGGGCCTGCGCAGCGGCGGCAGCGGGCGGGGGCGCGGCATTCCTGGCAGGTCAGGGCGGGCACGTAGCCCCGGCGGGGGACCTGGACGAGTACCGGGTGGCCTGCGGCCAACGCGGATCGGGCGGCCTCGAAGGCCACCGTCGGCACCCGGGCGGTGCGGGCGGCGGGGTCCCTGGCCAACTGGGAGTCGTGCTCGCCGATCGCGGTGACGCGGGGGGCGGCGGCCCGGACCTCGGCGCGGTCGGCGACGATGGCGGGCGCCCAGCCGGACTCGACCAGCAACTGGGCCTCGGCGGTGCGGGCGAAACCGCCGACGAGCAGGGCGGCGCCGGTGCGGGTGGCGCGCTGGATCAGCACGTCCCGGACGTGCGGGTACGGGGAGCGCTGGTCGGCGTGCTGGTCGTCGCCGTCGTCCCAGACGACCAGGACCCCCGCGTTCGGGATCGGCGCGTAGGCGGTGGCCCGGGTGCCGACGACGATCTTCGCCTGGCCGCGGCGCAACCGCAGCCAACCCCGGTACCGCTTGGCGGGGCCAAGATCAGCCGACAGCGTGACGACGGCGTCCGCGCCCGCGATGGCGGCGCAGGCCGCGTGCACGCGGGCGACGTCGCGGTGGTCGGGGACGACGATCACGGCGCCGCGCGGGGACGACACCGCGACCTCGGCCAGCCGGGCGGGCCAGTCCTCCCCCGGCAGCGCCTGCCACACGGCGTGCGCCTGCCGTCCCGCGCGCAAGGCGTCCACAAAGGCCGTCCCACGCGGATAACGCGACCACCCGGCCAGGTCCGGCTCGGCCGGTGCCTCGGCGGGTGGGCCGGGTTCCTCGGCCTCCACCCGCGCGTGCCGGGGCGGGATCGCCAGCCGCAGGACGTCGACCATGGTCCCGCCGTAGCGGTCGGCCACCGCGCGGCACAGGTCCGCGAGCTCGGGGGTGAGGACCGGTTCCGGTGAGACGACCTTCTCCAGGAACAGCAGCCGCCGGGCGTCGAAATCGGACTCGGCGACGCGGGTGGCGATGAAACCGTCGGTCAGTTGCCGGTTGAACCGGACGCGGACCCGGCACCCCGGTACCGCCTCCGCGTCGAGCTTGGCGGGCACGAGGTAGTCGAACGTGCGGTCCAGGTGGGCCAGCGGGGCGTCCACCCACACCCTCGCCACCGGCAGGGTCGCGGCGGCGGTCTGGTTGCCCTTGGCCACCGGGGGCGGCTTGACCGGCACCTCGAACAGGGCGTCGGTGTCGGGTTCGGGCATAGCGGCTGGTCTACCAGACCCTCACTCGCCGCCGTCAGTCCGGTCGACCCGCTCGACGTCGAGGTAGGCCGCGTACAGGGCGGCGATCTCGGCGCGGTCACCCGTTCGGGCCTCTTCGCGGACGCGGCGGTTGAGACCCGCCGGGAAGCCGTGCTTGAGCAACCGCCGCTCGGACGCGTCCTCCATGAACGACAGCGAGAAGTACAGTCCGGTGAGGTACCCCGCCGCGACCATCGACAGCCGCAACGACAGGTCGCCGGGCACCAGCAGCAACAACCACAACGGCAGGAACAGCACGAGCACCCGCGAGAAGTGCCGCAGCACCCAGGTACGGGCAGTCAGGTCCCAGAGCACCCACGGCCGGTAGCGCTCGGGCAGCGTCCCGCCGACCGCGTACCAGACCCAACGACACGGCCCAGGTCGCTGAAATCGCATGTCAGTGCGGGTGGACACGGATGATCACCTCTCCCCCGGGTTACCCACCGGGGGAGAGGTGACACCTCTTGTCTCAGGCGCCCGCGGCGGTGCGCAGGTCGTCGACGCGGTCGGTACGTTCCCAGGGAAGGTCCAGCTCGGGGCGGCCGAAGTGGCCGTACGCCGCGGTCTGCGCGTAGATCGGGCGGAGCAGGTCCAGGTCCCGGATGATCGCGGCGGGACGCAGGTCGAACACCTCGCGCACGGCGGTCTGGATCTTGGCCGGGTCGACCTGCTCGGTGCCGAAGGTCTCCACGAACAGCCCGACCGGGGTGGCCTTGCCGATCGCGTACGCGACCTGGACCTCGATCCGGTCGGCCAGGCCCGCGGCCACGGCGTTCTTGGCCACCCAGCGCATCGCGTACGCGGCGGACCGGTCGACCTTGGACGGGTCCTTGCCGGAGAACGCGCCGCCGCCGTGCCGGGCCATGCCGCCGTACGTGTCGACGATGATCTTGCGGCCGGTGAGGCCCGCGTCGCCCATCGGGCCGCCGATGACGAACCGGCCGGTGGGGTTGACCAGCAGCCGCACCCCCTCGGTGGCCAGGTCGAGCTCGGCGATCTCCGGGGCCACCACCTGCTCGCGCACGTCCACGCCGAGCAGCTTCTCCAGGTCGACGCCGTCGGCGTGCTGGCTGGAGACGACCACGGTGTCCAGCCGGACCGCCCGGTCGCCGTCGTACTCGATGGTGACCTGGGTCTTGCCGTCCGGGCGCAGGTAGGGCAGCACACCGTCCTTGCGGACCTTGGTCAGCCGCCGGGACAGCCGGTGCGCCAGCGCGATCGGCAGCGGCATCAGCTCGGGGGTGTCGGTGCAGGCGTAGCCGAACATCAGGCCCTGGTCGCCCGCGCCCTGCCGGTCGATCTCGTCGGCGGCGTTCTCCACCCTGGTCTCGTGCGCGGTGTCCACGCCCTGAGCGATGTCCGGCGACTGCGCGCCGATCGCCACGTTGACCCCGCAGGAGTTGCCGTCGAAGCCCTTGGCCGACGAGTCGTAGCCGATGCGCAGGATCACGTCGCGCACGATGCTCGGGATGTCGGCGTACGCCTCGGTGGTCACCTCGCCCGCGACGTGCACCTGACCGGTGGTCACCAGGGTCTCCACGGCCACCCGGGACCTCGGGTCCTTGGCCAGCAGCGCGTCCAGCACGGAGTCGCTGATCGCGTCGCAGATCTTGTCCGGGTGGCCTTCAGTGACCGACTCGGACGTAAACAGCCTCCGACTACCGTTCTCGCTCACGAGTTACCCCACTCATCCGCCCTGTGTCCGGGCAACTGTACTGAAGCACGGTGACACCGGGCTCAACGTTTGAGCAGACCCACAACGGCGTCCCACACTTCGGTGGCCAACTGCGCCTTGGAGCCCAACGCGATAGGGCGTTCGGCGCCGCTCGCGGCGAGCAGCCAGCCCGCGTTGTCCTCGGTCTCGAACGCCTTGCCCTCGCCGACCGCGTTGACGACCAGCAGGTCGCAGCCCTTGCGCCGGAGCTTGGCGCGGGCGTGGTCGAGCACGTCGGCCCCGGAGTCGCCGGTTTCCGCGGCGAACCCGACGATGACCTGGTCAGCGGGTAACTTCCCGTTCCCGCGCGCGGTGACCAGCTCGGCGAGCACGTCCGGGTTGCGGGTGAGCGCCACCGGGTCGGGGTCCCGTTCGGTCTTCTTGATCTTGTACTCGGCCGCGGCGACCGGCCGGAAGTCCGCCACCGCGGCGGCCATGACCACCACGTCCGCGTGCTCGGCGGCCGCGTGCACGGCGTCGCGCAACTGCAGCGCCGTACCGGCGCGCACCAGGTCGACCCCGGCGGGCTCAGGCAGCGCGAGCGTGTGCGCGGACACCAGCGTGACGTGCGCGCCGCGCTGGGCGGCGGTGCGGGCCAGCGCGTAGCCCTGCTTGCCGGACGACCGGTTGCCCAGGTAGCGGACCGGGTCCAGCGGCTCGCGGGTCCCACCGGCGGAGACGACGACCCGGACGCCATCGAGGTCGCGCGGCAGCGCGTCGCCGCGGTGCAGCAGCAGCCGGGCGAGGTCGACGATCTCGGCCGGGTCGGCCAAGCGGCCCTTGCCCGTGTCGGCGCCGGTCAGCCTGCCGCTGGCGGGCTCGGTGACGACCGTCCCGCGCTCGCGCAGGGTCGCCACGTTGGCCCGGGTGGCCGGGTGCTCCCACATCTCGGTGTGCATGGCCGGGACCATCAGCACCGGGCAGCGCGCGGTGAGCAGCGTGCCGGTGAGCAGGTCGTCGGCCATGCCGTGCGCGGCGCGGGCCAGCAGGTCCGCCGTCGCGGGGACGACGAGCACCAGGTCGGCCTCTTGGCCGAGCCGGACGTGCGGCACCTCCGGCACGTCGGAGAACACGCCGGTGTGCACTTTGTTGCCGGAGAGTGCCTCGAAGGTGGCCGCCCCGACGAACCGCAGCGCGGCCTCGGTGGGCACCACCCGCACGTGGTGACCGGACTCGGTCAACCGGCGCAGGACCTCACAGGCTTTGTAGGCGGCGATCCCGCCGCCGACACCCAGAACGACCCTGGGTCGCCCGCTCACTCGCCCTCGGTGTGCTCAAGGAGGCCGGAGTGGATCTCGCGCAGGGCGATGGACAGCGGCTTCTCCCGGGGGCCGGGCTCGACCAGCGGGCCGACGTACTCCAGCAGGCCCTCACCGAGCTGCGCGTAGTAGTCGTTGATCTGCCGCGCGCGCTTGGCCGCGTAGATGACCAGCGCGTACTTGGAGCTGACCTTGTCCAGCAGGTCGTCGATCGGGGGGTTGGTGATGCCTTCGAGCTGGGTCTGCGGCTCGCCGAGAGCGCCGAGCTCGGTAGGGGTGATCACTCGTGGTACTCCTGGTTCGAGGGGTCCGGAAGTACCAAGGTTAGCAACTCCCGGGCGGCGGCCCGCACATCGGCGTTCACCACGACCGCGTCGAACTCGGCCTCGGCGGCCAGTTCCTCCTTGGCCACGGCCAGCCTGCGGGCCACCACGTCGGGGTCCTCGGTGCCGCGGCCGGTCAACCGGGACACCAGGGTGTCCCAGGTCGGCGGCACCAGCATGACCAGGTACGCCCCGGGCATCGCGGCGCGCACCTGGCGCGCGCCCTGGAGTTCGATCTCCAGGACCGCGGGCCTGCCCGCGACCAGCGCGGCCTCGACCGGGCCGCGTGGGGTGCCGTAGCAGTTGCCCGCGTACTCGGCGTGTTCGAGCAGCTCACCGCACCGCACCATGCGGGTGAACTCGGCGTGGTCGACGAAGTGGTAGTGCGCGCCGTCGACCTCGCCCGGCCGGGGGCGGCGGGTGGTCGCGGACACGCTGAAGTAGACGTCCGGGTGCAGCCTGCGCAGCTCGGCGACCACGCTCGACTTGCCGACCCCGGACGGGCCCGACACGACAGTGAGCCGGGACCGGTACTGGCCCGGTCCCGGCTCACCGCCAGGCGACTGCTCGGTCACTCGCCGCTGAACTCGGCCAGCAGCGCCTTGCGCTGCCGGTCACCGAGGCCGCGCAGGCGCCTGCTCGGCGCGATCTCCAGGCGCTCGATGATCTGCTGGGCGCGCACCTTGCCGACGCCCGGCAGGGCCTCCAGCAGGGCGGTGACCTTCATCTTGCCCAGGACCTCGTCGTTGTCAGACTGGGCCAGCACGTCTTTGAGGGTGGTTCCGCCTCGCTTCAGGCGCTCCTTGAGTTCGGCTCGGGCGCGACGAGCGGCAGCCGCCTTCTCCAGCGCTGCGGCCCGCTGCTCCTCGGTGAGCTGGGGAAGGGCCACGATTTCCTCCGTGGGGGTGGGATTTCTTCCGGATCGGTGCCGCGACGTTACCGACCCCTGGCCTGCGGGGACAACGCGGGTCCGCCATGTGCGATGCGTGAACGGCCGACCGAAGTTGATCAACAACCAGTGATGTCCGGCAGCCTGACCTGCGACTACACCCTCGTGGCGACCGTCACAGTCACCGTCACGCAGCGTTGTCGCGTCATCGGCGGTTCGCGAAAGTGTCGCCTCCGCCACTCCCGGAAGCCCCCCGAACACACCCGGTCAGCCCACAGCCGTCTACCTGCGTGAACGCGACGCGGGCAACCCAAATCCCCCCGGAGGCCACGAATCGGGCCGGGCCGGGGGGATTGAGCGGGTGGGGTTCAGCGCGCGGCGGCCGCCAGTTCGTCGCGGACCCGCCGGGCCGCCGACCGCAGCGCGGCGACGTCCGGGCCGTGCCGGAGCACGTCGCGGGAGCTGGTCGGCAGGACGTGCGGCAGGGCCGGGCCGAAGACGCGGGCCAGGTCGGCCGGTCCGGCGCCCTGGGCACCCAGTCCCGGGGCCAGGATCGGCCCGTTGAGGCTGGTGAGGTCCAGGTCCGTACGACCCACGGTCGCGCCGATCACGAGCCCCACGGAGCCGACTGGGGCCTGGTCCGCGTTGCGCGCGGCGGCCTGGTCGACGATCGACTGGGCGACCGGCCTGCCGTCCGCGCTCGCCCGCTGCACGCCCGCGCCCTCCGGGTTGGAGGTCAGCGCGAGCACGAACACACCGCGACCGGTGCGCTCGGCCAGGTCGATGGCCGGGTCCAGCGAGCCGAAGCCCAGGTACGGGGACACGGTGATCGCGTCGGCCGCCAGCGGTGAGTCGTCCGACAGGTATGCCTGGGCGTAGGCGGCCATGGTCGAGCCGATGTCGCCGCGCTTGACGTCGAGCAGCACCAACGCGCCCGCGGACCGCGCGTCGGCGATCACCCGTTCCAGCACGGCGACCCCCCGCGAGCCGTGCGCCTCGAAGAACGCCGACTGCGGTTTGAGCACCGAGATGTCGTCGGCGAACGCGTCCACGCAGGTCAACGCGAACCGCTCCAGGCCGCTCACGTCGCAGGGCAGGCCCCACTGGTCGAGCAGCCCGGGGTGCGGGTCGATGCCGACGCACAGCGACCCGCGGTCGGCGACGGCAGCGGTCAGCCGGGCCCCGAACGGGGTCACCGGTTGGCCCAGTTCGCCCGCAACGCGGCCTGCAGCGCCTGCAGCGGCCGGACCCCGATGTCGTCGCGGATCAGCGCCTCGATGCCGTGCACCGCCGCCGCCGCGCCCTGGATCGTGGTGATGCAGGGGATGTCGCGGGACACGGCGGCGGTGCGGATCTCGTAGCCGTCGACGCGGGGGCCGTGGTTGCCGTACGGGGTGTTGATGACCATCTCGACGCCGCCGTCGCGGATGAGGTCGACGATGTTGTCATCGCCCTCGAAGTGCTTGCGCACGACGGTGCACGGAATCCCGTTGCGGCGCAGCACTTCCGCGGTGCCGGAGGTGGCCAGGACCTCGAACCCGAAGTCGGCCAGGCGCTTGACCGGGAAGACCATGGCCCGCTTGTCGCGGTTGGCGACCGAGACGAACACCCGCCCGGAGGTGGGCAGGTTGCCGTAGGACGCGGTCTGCGACTTGGCGAACGCCTTGCCGAACGAGGTGTCGATGCCCATGACCTCGCCGGTGGACTTCATCTCCGGGCCGAGCAGCGAGTCGACGCCGTGCCCGTCCGGGGTGCGGAACCGGTGGAACGGCAGGACCGCCTCCTTGACCGCGACCGGGGCACCCGGGGGAAGCTCGGCGCCGTCGCCGGTGGCCGGGAGCAGGCCCTCGGCGCGCAGCTCGGCGATGGTGGCGCCGAGCATGATCCGGGCGGCCGCCTTCGCGAGGGGGGCGGCGGTGGCCTTGGACACGAACGGCACGGTCCGCGACGCGCGCGGGTTGGCCTCCAGGACATAGAGCACGTCGTCCTTGAGGGCGTACTGCACGTTGAGCAGGCCGCGTACGCCGACACCGCGGGCGATGGCCTCGGTGGAGCGGCGCACGGACTCCATGTCGGTGCGGCCGAGGGTGATCGGCGGCAGCGCGCAGGCGGAGTCACCGGAGTGGATCCCGGCCTCCTCGATGTGTTCCATCACGCCGCCGAGGTAGACCTCGGTGCCGTCGCACAGGGCGTCCACGTCGATCTCGATGGCGTCGTCGAGGAACCGGTCGACCAGCACCGGGTGCTCGGGGCTGACCTCGGTGGCCCGCTGGATGTAGCCGGCGAGGGTCTCCTCGTCGTAGACGATCTCCATGCCGCGCCCGCCGAGCACGTAAGAGGGGCGGACCAGCACGGGGTAGCCGATCTCGTCGGCGATCCGCTTGGCGCCCGCGAAGGAGGTGGCGGTGCCGTACTTGGGGGCGGGGAGGCCCGCGGTGGTCAGGACCTCGCCGAACGCACCCCGGTCCTCGGCCAGGTGGATGGCGCCGGGCGGGGTGCCCACGATCGGGACGCCGACATCGGCCAGTCGCCGGGCGAGGCCGAGCGGGGTCTGGCCGCCGAGCTGGACGATGACGCCCGCGACGGTGCCGGACTCCTGCTCGGAGTGGAAGACCTCCAGGACGTCCTCGAACGTCAGCGGCTCGAAGTACAGGCGGTCGCTCGTGTCGTAGTCGGTCGACACCGTCTCCGGGTTGCAGTTGACCATGACGGTCTCGTACCCGGCGGCCCGCAGCGCCATCGCGGCGTGCACGCAGGAGTAGTCGAACTCGATGCCCTGGCCGATCCGGTTCGGGCCCGAGCCGAGGATCAGCACCTTGGGCTTGTCCGGCTGCGGGAGGACCTCGGTCTCGGCGTCGGGGTCGAGCTCGTAGGCCGAGTAGTGGTACGGGGTCAGCGCGGCGAACTCGGCGGCGCACGTGTCGACGGTCTTGAACACCGGGCGGACACCGAGGCGGTGGCGCAGGCTGCGGACCCCGTCCTCACCGGCCAATTCCGGCCGCAGCGCGGCGATCTGCCGGTCGGACAGGCCCGAGCGCTTCGCCAGCCGCAGCAGGGGTTCGTCCAGGACCGGAGCGGTTTCGAGGTCGACGCGCAGTTCGACCAGGGAGGAGATCTGGTCGAGGAACCACGGATCGATCCCCGACGCCTCGTGGACCTGCTCGATGCTCGCACCCTGCCGCAGCGCGCGTTCGACCGTGTAGAGGCGGCCGTCGTGCGCGACGCGGAGCGCGTCGACGGTGTCTTCGAGGGAGATCTCCGGGTCGGGGCGGGTCCAGAACCCGACAGCCTTGGTCTCCATCGAGCGCAGCGCCTTGCCCAGGGCCTCGACGAAGTTGCGGCCGATGGCCATGGCCTCGCCCACCGACTTCATGGTGGTGGTGAGGGTGGGGTCGGCGCCGGGGAACTTCTCGAACGCGAACCTGGGGATCTTGACCACCACGTAGTCCAGCGTCGGTTCGAAGCTGGCCGGGGTCTCGCCGGTGATGTCGTTGCGGATCTCGTCGAGGGTGTAGCCGATGGCGAGCTTCGCGGCGATCTTGGCGATCGGGAACCCGGTGGCCTTGGACGCCAGGGCGCTGGAGCGGGAGACGCGCGGGTTCATCTCGATCACGACCATCCGGCCGGTGGCCGGGTTGATCGCGAACTGGATGTTGCAGCCGCCCGTGTCGACCCCGACCGCGCGCAGGACGTCGATGCCGACGTTGCGCATGTGCTGGAACTCGCGGTCGGTCAAGGTCATCGCCGGGGCCACCGTCACCGAGTCGCCGGTGTGCACGCCCATCGGGTCGATGTTCTCGATCGAGCAGATGACCACCACGTTGTCGTGCCGGTCCCGCATGAGCTCGAGCTCGTACTCCTTCCAGCCGAGGACGCTCTCCTCGATGAGCACCTCGGTGACCGGCGACTCGGCGAGACCGGTGGAGGCCAGCCGCTCCAACTGCTCCGGGGTGTGCGCCATGCCCGAGCCGAGGCCACCCATGGTGAACGACGGGCGGATGACCACCGGCAGGCCGAGTTCGGCGACCGTGTCGCGGACCTCGGCCATGGAGTGGCAGACGCGGCTGCGCGGGGTCTCGCCGCCGATCTGGGCGACGATGTCCTTGAACTTCTGCCGGTCCTCGCCGCGCTGGATGGCGTCGATGTCGGCGCCGATCAGCTCGACGTTGTACTTCTCCAGCACGCCGCGCTCGTGCAGGGCCACGGCGGTGTTCAGCGCGGTCTGCCCACCGAGGGTGGCGAGCAGGGCGTCGGGGCGCTCGGCCGCGATCACCTTCTCCACGAACTCGGGGGTGATCGGCTCGATGTAGGTGGCGTCGGCGAACTCCGGGTCGGTCATGATCGTGGCCGGGTTGGAGTTGACCAGGCTGACCCGCAGCCCCTCCTCGCGCAGCACCCGGCAGGCCTGGGTGCCGGAGTAGTCGAACTCGCAGGCCTGGCCGATGACGATCGGGCCGGAGCCGATCACCAGCACGTGCTTGATGTCTTGGCGCTTGGGCATCAGTTCCCGCCCTCCATCATGGTCGCGAACCGGTCGAACAGGGTGGCCGCGTCGTGGGGACCGGCGGCGGCCTCGGGGTGGTACTGCACGGAGAACGCGGGCACGTCCAGCGCCGCGACACCCTCGACACAGCCGTCGTTGGGGCAGAAGTGGCTGACGGTGGCCCGGCCGTACGGGGTGTCGAAGTCCTTGCCCGGCTCGCCTTCCAGGGCGAAACCGTGGTTCTGCGCGGTGATCGCCACCGCGCCGGTCGCCACGTCGATCACCGGGATGTTGATCCCCCGGTGGCCGTAGCGCAGCTTGTACGTCCCCAGACCCAGGGCGCGGCCCAGGATCTGGTTGCCGAAGCAGATGCCGAACAGCGGAATCCGGCGCTCCAAGATGCCCTGGGTCAACCCGACCGCGTGATCGGCGGTCGCCGGGTCACCGGGGCCGTTGGAGAGGAACACGCCGTCGGCCTCGACGGCCAGCAGGTCGTCGAGGGAACTGTTGGCGGGCAAGACATGCGTCTCGATGCCGCGCGCCGCCAGCATGCGCGGGGTGTTCGACTTGATCCCCAGGTCCAGGGCGGCGACCCGGAACCGGCGCTCACCCCGGGCGGGCACCACGTAGGTCTGGGCGGTGCTCACCTGGCTCGCCAGCTCGGCGCCCGCCATCCGAGGACTCTCGGTGACCTTGGCCAGCATCGCGGCCGCGTCGGTCACCGCGTCACCGGAGAACACCCCAGCCCGCATGGCACCGCGCTCGCGCAGGTGCCGGGTCAACGAACGCGTGTCGATCCCGCTGATGCCCACCACACCCTGGTCGACGAGCGCGTCGTCCAGGGACTTGGTGGACCGCCAGTTCGACGGGATCCGCGCCGGGTCGCGCACCACGTATCCGGCGACCCAGACGCGGTCCGACTCGTCGTCCTCGTCGTTCCAGCCCGTGTTGCCGATCTGCGGGGCCGTGGCCACCACGATCTGACGGTGGTAAGAGGGGTCGGTCAGGGTCTCCTGGTAGCCGGTCATGGCGGTGCAGAACACGACCTCACCGAAGGTGGTGCCGGTGGCGCCGAACGCCGCGCCGCGGAACACCCTGCCGTCTTCCAACACCAGTGCGGCCGCTGTTTTCGTCTTGTCAGTCACCGTTCTCGCCCTCCGGTGTCATCGGTGTCTTCGGTGTCGCGCGCGAGGTCAACGCACTCAGCGCGGGAACCCACCGTTCGTAGTCGTCTTTGTCGTCGGCGCGGAAGCCGGTGTCGAACTCGTGGTCGTCGATGGCCCACCGGACGACCAGCAGGCCGTCGGCGCCCATGACCTTGCCCGCGATCCCGGCCTCGGTGCGGGCCGCGCGCAGCGACCCGGCGGGGATCCACACCGGGTTGGCACCGGCGCGTTCGAACAGCAGGCCCTCTTCGAGCAGGTGCGCGGTGGCCTCCGAGCGGAAACCCACGTCACCCACGGCCACGCGGTCCTGCCAGCTCTGGGAAGTGACCGTGCTGGCGTACACGCCGGTGCTGGGCGGCAGCAGGGTCTCCGCTGTCCCCTCGTGCACGGCGGTGACAAGCGCGGTGGGCGCCTCGGGAAAGGCCGGTAGAACCTTCGCCTGTCTACGCGCACGGTTGCGGTAGCCCCACCACATGAGCAGGCCGAGGACCACGATCAGCAAGAGGAACAGGAGCGTCAGACCCAGCCGGTTCACGCGGTCGCCTTCCCGTCACGTGCGGTGATACGGCCACGCAGCAAGGTGGCGACCACCGCGCCCGGTAGCTCCATGCCCTCGTACGGGGTGTTCGCGGCGATGCTCGCCAGGTCCGCGCCGCGTACCGTCCAGCGGGCGTCGGGATCGACCAGCGCCAGCGTCGCGGGCTCGCCCACCTCGATCGGCCTGCCCTGGTCGGGCAGACCCGCGATCTCGGCCGGGCGCTCGCTCATCACCCGCGCCACGCCGCGCCAGTCGAGCAGGCCGGGCACCACCATCGTCTCGACCACGATGGACAGCGCCGTCTGCAGGCCGAGCATGCCGGGCCGGGCCGCGGACCATTCGCAGTCCTTGTCCTGGGCGGCGTGCGGGGCGTGGTCGGTGGCGACGCAGTCGAGCGTGCCGTCGGCCAGCGCCTGCCGCAGCGCCTTCGCGTCGGCCGCCGTGCGCAGCGGCGGGTTGACCTTGTTGACCGGGTCGTAAGTGGACAACCGCTCGTCGTCGAGCAGCAGGTGGTGCGGGGTGACCTCGGCGGACACCCGGGTGCCACGCGCCTTCGCCCACCGCAGCACCTCGGCGGTGCCCTCGGTCGACACGTGGCAGACGTGCAGCCGGGCGCCGACGTGCCGGGCCAGCAGGCAGTCCCGGGCGACGATCGCCTCCTCGGCCACCGACGGCCAGCCCGCCAGACCCAGCCGCGCGGCCAAGTCGCCCTCGTGCGCCTGGGCGCCCACGGTCAACCGGGGCTCCTCGGCGTGCTGGGCGATCACCGCGTCCAGCGCCTTCGTGTACTCCAGCGCCCGCCGCATGACCAGCGGGTCCGCCACGCACAGCCCGTCGTCGGAGAACAGCCGCACCCGGGCCGCCGACCGCGCCATCGTGCCCAACTCGGCCAACTGCTGGCCCTTGAGCCCGACCGTGACCGCGCCGACCGGGTGCACGTCGACCAGGCCGACCTCGCGGCCCCGCCGCCACACGTGTTCCACGACAACGGAGTTGTCGGCCACCGGGTCGGTGTTGGCCATGGCGAACACGGCCGTGTACCCGCCGATGGCGGCGGCGCGGGACCCGGTCTCGATGGTCTCGGTGTCCTCGCGGCCCGGTTCCCGCAGGTGGGTGTGCAGGTCGACGAACCCGGGCAGGGCAACCAAGCCGGTCGCGTCGACCGTCTCGTCGCCGGTCAGGTCGGGACCGATGGCGGTGATGACGCCGTCGGTGACCTCGATGTCGACCGGGTCCTCGCCGTAAGGCTTGGCGCCCTTGATGACCAGGGTGTTGTTGACGGTGCTCATGCGGCCTCTTCCTCTCCGGCCAGCAGGTGGTAGAGCACGGCCATCCGCACGTGTACCCCGTTGGTGACCTGTTGGGTGATCGCGGCGCGGCCCGAGTCGGCCACCGAACCCGCGATCTCCATGCCGCGCAGCATCGGGCCCGGGTGCAGTACCACGGCGTGCTCCGGCAGCACAGCCGCGCGCGCCGCACTGAGCCCGTAGGCGATCGAGTACTCGCGGGCGGACGGGAAGAACCCGCCGTGCATGCGCTCGGCCTGCACCCGCAGCACCATCACCGCGTCCAGCGTCGGCAGTTCTGGGTCCAGCTCGTGCGAGATCCGCAGCGAGCCCGCCGCGCCCACCGGCCAGTCCGCCACCCCGGTGGGCAGCAGCGTCGGCGGCGCGACCAACACCACGTCCGCGCCGAACGAGGTCAACAGGTGCACGTTCGACCGGGCGACCCGGCTGTGCAGCACATCGCCGACGATGGCGATCCGACGGCCCTCGACCCCACCGAGCCGTTCCCGCAGGGTCGCCATGTCCAGCAACGCCTGCGTGGGGTGTTCGTGGGTGCCGTCACCAGCGTTGACCACGGACGTGTTCGTGTGCGACAGCCAGGACGCGAGCCGGTGCGCGGCGCCCGACGCGGGGTGGCGCACCACGACGCAGTCGGCGCCCGCCGCCGCGAGGGTGAGCGCCGTGTCGCGCAGGGACTCGCCCTTCTTCACGGAAGAACTACCGGCGGAGACGTTCACCACATCCGCGCTCATCCACTTCCCGGCGATCTCGAAGGAGACCCTGGTGCGGGTGGAGTCCTCGTAGAAGCAGGTGACCACGGTGCGGCCGCGCAGCGTGGGGAGCTTGCGGACCTCGCGGCCGAGCAGGGTGCGCTTGAGGCCGTCCGCCGTGTCCAGGATCGCCAGCGCCGTCGCCGGGTCCAGGCCCTCGGTGCCCAGGAGGTGCTTCACGCGCCCTCCCCCGGTCGGTGCAGCATCACGACGTCGTTCCCGTCGATCTCGGACAACTGGACGTGGACCTCCTCGGCGCGCGCGGTGGGCACGTTCTTGCCCACGTAGTCGGCGCGGATGGGCAGCTCGCGGTGACCCCGGTCGACCAGCACGGCCAACTGCACGGCGCGCGGCCTGCCGACGTCGCGGAGGGCGTCGAGGGCGGCGCGGATGGTGCGGCCGGAGAACAGGACGTCGTCGACGAGCACCACTAAGGCGTCGTCGATCCCACCTGGTGGGAGCGCGGTCTGCCCGAGCGGGCGGGTGGGTTTGCGGCGCAGGTCGTCGCGGTAGAGCGTCACGTCGAGTGCGCCGACGGGCACCTCGACGGCGCCGAACTCGGCGATCTTCCCGGCGAGCCGGGTGGCGAGCGGGGCACCCCGGGTGGGGATGCCCAGCAACACGACCGGGCCCGCGCCGGACGCGCCGAGCGAGGTCTTCTCGATGACCTGATGGGCCATTCGGGCGATGGTGCGCGCGACGTCACCGGCGGAGAGCAGCTCACGCCGCTCGGCCGGTTCCGGCGCGCCACTGGGCCGTGGCGGCACGGGGGACTCCTTTCCCGCCTCTCCGGACGGGTCATTAAAGGTGTCTGTCGACCCCTCTGACCTGGGATCGACCCGACGGTACCAGGATGGCCCGCGGCGCCGACCGGGTGGTCGGGGCGCGGTCGTGACTGTGTCGTTGACGAACCAGCTTGACCTGGTGACAACTCTGGGTAACCATTACTCTGCGTGTTGATTTGAAGCTACCCGCGGCAGTCCTTAGCGCCGACGGGGCGAACGAATGGAGAACCGCCGCATGGGCGACTACGCCAAGGCGTTGGGAGCCAAGCTCCGCGCCATCCGCCAGCAGCAGGGGCTGTCGCTGCACGGCGTCGAGCAGAAGTCCGGTGGCCGCTGGAAGGCCGTCGTCGTCGGCTCGTACGAGCGCGGCGACCGCGCCGTCACCGTCCAGAAGCTCGCCGAACTCGCGGACTTCTACGGCGTGCCGGTGGTGGAACTCCTCCCCGAGGGCCGCGTCCCCTCCGGAGCCGAGCCAGCCACCAAAATCGTCATCAACCTCGAACGGCTGCAACAGTTGCCCGCCGAGAAGGTCGGCCCCCTCGCCCGCTACGCGGCCACCATCCAGTCGCAGCGAGGTGACTACAACGGCAAGGTCCTCTCCATCCGCACCGAGGACCTCCGCTCCCTCGCCATCATCTACGACATGACCCCGGGCGAACTCACCGAGCAGCTCATCGACTGGGGAGTGCTGCCCCCCGAGGCCCGCCCGTCCAAGGAAGACTGACCCCGGCCCCCACGAGGCCCCCAACACCCGACCGCGCAGACGGGGATGCTGCCCGGTCGGGTGTTCTCCACTTTTCTCCCCCGCCCTCTTCCCCGCCGCCTCACCCACCGCCACCCCACCGCCCTCCGGGCGGCCCCCACCCTTCCCGGGGGGCGTCCCCGATGCCAGTTTACCGGTTCTGGGGGCGAATCGGCGGGATGGCGGCTGGGCTGTGGACAACTTCGGGCATGGTGGAGAACTTGACCTGGGGGAACGTGGGGTGAGGCGGGCGGGGGCGGGCAAGTTCACTCGGTCGGGATCGGCGAGCGGTGGATCAGGGGCGGGTCTGGTGCCACCCGTCGGGGGCGGTTTTGTCGCGTGCGGGGGTAATTCCGCGGGGTAGGGCTGCCCGGTGAGTGTGCTTGGCGGTCCAGGTCAAGCGAGGCAACCGCCGGACAGGCGGTGCTGTTCCGCGCTCGGCTGTCTTCCCAGGTAGGCGTGGCAATTCGCCTTGGCCCGGTGTCCAGCCCCCATTGCGACGGTCGGATAGCGGTGTTGTGGTTGTCCACAACGGGTTTCGCCATCCACAGGTCGACCCGGGCGGCTCTTGACAAGTCGTCGGTCGCGGTAAGTTCAGGAATGGGCGCCCGGACCCCGGGTGGGTGGGGTCTGGCTGGCGGCGGGGTGGGGGGAAGTCAAGCGCTCGGTTGGGTGAAGGGGAGTCGGTCGAGGGGGCGACGGGGCGGTGTGATCCGGGGGGTGGTGATCAGCCGATGCGGGGCGTCGTGTTTGGTGATGGCGCGGAGCGTGACACGAGTGACATCGATCCGGTGTGCGCGACGGGCACGGGCCTGCGGCGCCAGGCGCTGGGCGGGGAAGAGCTAGAGGGTGGCGCGGAGGCGGTCGGCGATGCCTGCGATGCGGCCGAGGACGCCGTTGACGAAGCGGGGGGAGTCGTCGGTGGAGAGGGACTTGGCCAGTTGGACGGCTTCGTCGATGGCGACCGGGTCGGGGACGTCGGTGGCCCACAGCAACTCGTAGAGGCCGAGGCGCAGGACGGCCAGGTCGACGGCGGGCATGCGGTTGAGGGACCAGCCCTCGGCGTGTTCGGTGAGGAGTTCGTCGATGCGGGTGCGGTGGGCGGTGACGCCTTCGACGAGGGTGACCGTGTAGTCGTTGACCGGGGGGACGTCGGGCGAGCCGACCCGGTCGGCCAGCAGGCTGACCGGGTCCTCGCCGCGCACGGCGGCCTCGAACAGCAGGTCCACCGCCCGCTTGCGTGCTTTGCTGCGGGCGCCCACGGTCAGCCGTTGACGCGGCCGAGGTAACGACCGTCGCGGGTGTCCACCTTGACCTTCTCGCCGGTGGTGACGAACAGCGGGACCTGGATCTCGGCGCCGGTCTCCAGGGTGGCGGGCTTGGTGCCGCCGGTGGAGCGGTCGCCCTGCAGGCCGGGGTCGGTGTGCTGGATGATCAGCTCGACCGAGGTGGGGAGCTCGATGAACAGCGGCGCCCCCTCGTGCGAGGACACGACGGCGGTGCCGTTCTCCAGCAGGAACCGGGCCTGCTCGGCGACGACCTCGGAGCTGATGCCGATCTGCTCGTAGGTGTCGCCGTCCATGAAGTAGAACTCGGCGCCGTCGTTGTACAGGTAGGTCATCTCGCGGCGGTCCACGGTGGCGGTCTCGACCTTGACGCCCGCGTTGAACGTCCGGTCGACGACCTTGCCGCTGAGCACGTGCTTGAGCTTGGTCCGCACGAACGCGGGGCCCTTGCCCGGCTTGACGTGCTGGAACTCCACCACGGTCCACAGTTGGCCCTCGATGTTGAGCACCAGGCCGTTCTTCAGGTCGTTGGTCGAGGCCACTGGATGGATCTCCTGTTGTCCGCGCGTGGCCGTCCGCCGGGTCTAGACGACCATGAGTTGCTTGGTGGTCTGGGTGAGGAGCTCGGGTTGTGCGTCCCGCACGACGAGCGTGTCCTCGATGCGGACCCCACCCAGGCCGGACACGTACACGCCCGGCTCGACGGTGACCGCCATTCCGGCGGACAGTCTACCTTCGCCCGTTTTGGCGAGGCTCGGTGCCTCGTGGATCTGCAGGCCGACCCCGTGACCGAGGCCGTGGACGAACTGCTCGCCGCGGCCCGCGTCCTCGATGACCTGGCGGGCGGCGGCGTCGACGGCGCGCACCTCGGTGCCGGGGGTGAGCGCGGTTGTGCCCGCGGACTGGGCGGCGGCGACCAGGTCGTAGATCTCCTGCTGCCAGTCGGCGGGGTCGCCCAGGGCGAGGGTGCGGGTCATGTCGGAGTGGTAGCCGTGCAACTGGGCGCCGAAGTCGAGCTTGACGAAGTCGCCGGTGCGCAGGACGGCGTCGGTGGGCTGGTGGTGCGGGATGGCCGAGTTGGGGCCGGTGGCGACGATGGTGTCGAACGCGGGGGCGACGGCGCCGTGCGCGAGCATCCGCCGGTCGAGGTCGAGGGCGACGTCGCGTTCGGTGCGGCCGGGCCGCAGGCCGCCGTCGGCGATGAGCTCGGCGAGGGCGGAGTCGGCGATGGCGCAGGCTTGGCGCAGCGCCTCGACCTCGGTGTCGTCCTTGACCAGCCGCAGGGTCTCGACGAGGTGGGCGGCGCGGACCAGGTCGACCCCGGCGGCCGCCGCGGTGAGGGTGTCGAGGCCGTCGACGGTGACGTGCTGGCTCTCGAAGCCGATGGCCCGCAGCCCGGCGGTGGCGGCGCGGGCGGCGAGGGCCAGGGCGCTGGCCCGCTCGATGAGGTGTTCCAGGCCGCGGACCTGCTTGGCCGCCTGCTCCTTGTAGCGGCCGTCGGTGCAGAAGACGGTGCGGTCGTCGCCGTCGGCGTGGACGAGCAGGGCGCCGTTGGACCCGGTGAACCCGGTGAGGTAGCGCAGGTTGCGCAGGTCACCGATGAGGAGGGCGTCGAGGCCCCGGTCGCGCAGTGCGGTGCGGAGCGCGGCACGGCGTCGCTCGTGGGGATCGGACATGACCTTGAGCTTAGGACCGCGGGGCAACGACTTTGGCGCGATCGGGCAACAGCCACAGCGCGAACGGGCAACAGGTGAGGTGGTAACCGCTACTGACGGGCACCGACAAGACCGGCTGCCTGAAGCCGTCGGCGAAGGGCGGAACGACGAGCCTCTGGTCGGATGCGGTGAGCGGTCGCGCCTACTCTTGGGTAATGCGTACCTGGCTGATCCGGGGTGGGGTTCTCGCGGTGGTGCACGCCGTGGTGGCGGTCGCGGTGGCGGCGTTGAAGGCGTCGAACCCGACGGGGTGGGGCTTGGTCGAGGCGCTGGCGTTAGGGGCCTTGGTGGCAGCCGCGGCGGTGTGGGCGGCGGTGGACGGATGGGTTGGTGTGCCGGACCGGGGGCGGGCGTGGGTGGTGGCCGCGTTGATCGCCGGGTGGGGTGCGGCGGTGTTGGGCGTGGTGGGGCGCGCGATGTTCGTGGACCAGACCGGGACGAGCGCGTTGGGGTCGGCGTTGACCGGTGGGGCCGCGTTCACCGCGTTGCTCGTGTTGGTGCCCGCCGGTCTGGGACTGGTCGTGGGGCCGCGGTTGGAGAAGCGGGCTAAGCCTGGGTAGTGGCGTTGTCGGCGATCCAACGCAGCGCGAGGGCGTAGCCGTCGACCCCGAGGCCGACGATGACGCCCGCGGCGATCGCCGAGATGTGGCTGTGGTGGCGGAACTCCTCGCGCTTGTGCACGTTCGAGATGTGCACCTCGACCAGGGGCGCGTTGAGCTGGGCGGCGGCGTCGCGGACGGCGATGGAGTAGTGGGTCCAGGCGCCCGCGTTGAGGACGACGGGGAAGCGGCCGTCGGCGGCCTCGTGCAGCCAGGTGGTCATCTCGCCCTCGTGCTCGGTCTGCCGGACGTCGACGTCCAGGCCGAGTTCGGTGCCGACGGCGCGGAGCCGGTCGGCGAGCTGGGCGTAGGTGGTGGCGCCGTACACGTCGGGCTCGCGGAGGCCGAGCCTGCCCAGGTTGGGGCCGTTGAGGACGAGGACCTTCACAGCAGGACACCCCCCGGTCGATCGTTGGCCGCGGCGACGGCGGAGTAGGCGGCGGCGAGCAGGGACGGGTCGGGGCCTTCGAGGCGGGCGGGCTTGGCGAGGCCGTCGAGGACGACGAAGCGCAGCACGCCGGACTTGGTCTTCTTGTCGCCGAGCATGCCCTCGACGAGCTGGGGCAGGGCGTCGGCGTCGTAGCTGACCGGGAGGCCGATGGCGGTGAGGATGGCGCGGTGTCGGTCGGCGGTGGCGTCGTCGAGCCTGCCCGCGAGCCGGGCCAGTTCGGCGGCGAAGACGAGGCCGACGCTGACCGCGGCGCCGTGGCGCCACCGGTAGCGCTCGCGGCGCTCGATGGCGTGGCCGAGGGTGTGGCCGTAGTTGAGGATCTCGCGGTGGCTGGCCTCGCGCAGGTCGGAGGCGACGACGTCGGCCTTGACCTGGATCTTGCGGCGGATCAGCTCGGGCAGCACGGTGCCGGTGGGGTCGAGCGCGGCGACCGGGTCGGCCTCGATCAGGTCGAGGATGACCGGGTCGGCGATGAACCCGCCCTTGACGACCTCGGCCATGCCCGCGACGAGCTCGTTGCGGGGCAGGGTGGTGAGGGTGGCGAGGTCGACCAGGACGGCGGATGGTTCGTGGATGGCGCCGACCAGGTTCTTGCCCGCGTCGGTGTTGATGCCGGTCTTGCCGCCGACCGCGGCGTCGACCATGCCGAGCAGCGTGGTGGGCACGTTGACCAGCCGGATGCCGCGCATCCAGGTCGCGGCGACGAACCCGGCGACGTCGGTGACCGCCCCGCCGCCGATGGCGACGACGACACCCTGCCGGTCCATGCCCATCCGGCCGAGGACCTCCCAGCAGAACGCGGCGACCGACAACGCCTTGCCGTCCTCGGCGTCCGGGATCTCGACCGTGTGCGCGTCGACGCCCGCGCCGGTGAGCTCGTCGCGGGTGGCGGTCGCGGTGGCGGCGAGGGTCGAGGTGTGCACGATCGCGACCTTCGACGCGTCCTTGACGGCCTCGACCAGCTCGTCGAGCAGCCCGGTGCCGATGACGACGTCGTAGGGCCTGCTGGTCGCGACCCGGATCCGCTGCGGCTGCTCGCTCACGGTTCTCCCTGCACGGTGCGGCTGGTCAGGGTGGTGACCAGGGTGTCGATGATCTGTTCGGGGGTGGCCGTGTCGGTGCCGACCTCGATGGTGGCGACCTCCCGGTAGAGCGGGAGCCGCTGGTCGAGGAGCTCCTTGAACCGCGCCCGCGGGTTGACCCCGGCGAGCAGCGGCCGCGCCGTGGACAACCCCGTGCGCCGAACCCCCTCGGCGAGCCCGACGTTGAGGAACACGACGGTCTGACTCGCCAGCAAGGCCCGCGTCGCGTCGGCGAGGATCGCTCCCCCGCCGAGCGCCAAGACCCCGTCGTGCTCGTCCAGCGCGGTCGCCACCGCTCGGGCCTCGGACGCGCGGAACACGTCTTCGCCGTCCTCGGTGAAGATCTCGCTGATCGCCTTGCCGTGGTTCGCCTCGACATCGGCGTCGGTGTCGCGGAACGGCACGCCGAGCGCCGCCGCGAGCCCTTCGCCGATCGTGGTCTTCCCGGCTCCGGGCGGCCCGACGACCACGGCCACCGGGCTCACCAGCGGGCCCGCAGCGCCTCGAGGTACCCCTCGACGTTGCGCTTGGACTCGGCCAGCGAGTCACCGCCGAACTTCTCCAGCGCCGCCTCGGCCAGCACCAGCGCCACAACGGACTCCAGGACGACCCCGGCCCTCGGCACCGCGCACACGTCGGACCGCTGGTGGATCGCCACCGCGGGTTCGCCGGTCACCACGTCCACTGTGGACAGTGCGCGGGGGACGGTGGAGATCGGCTTCATGGCGACCCGCGCCCGCAGCGGTTCCCCGTTGGTGATCCCCCCTTCCAGCCCGCCCGCCCGGTTGCTGCGCCGGGTGACCCCGGCGACGGTGCCCTCGGCCCGGTCGATCTCGTCGTGCGCCTCGCTCCCCCACCGCTGCGCGGTGGTGAACCCGTCGCCGATCTCGACGCCCTTCATCGCCTGGACGCCCATCAACGCCCCCGCCAGCCGCGCGTCCAGCCGCCGGTCCCAGTGCACGTGCGACCCCAGACCCGGCGGCAACCCGTACGCGATGACCTCGATCACCCCGCCGACCGTGTCCCCGGCCTTCTTGACCGCCTCCACCTCGGCGACCATCGCATCGGTCCCGGCCTGGCTGAACGCCCGCACCGGGCTCTCGTCGATCGCCGCCAGGTCACCCGGCCCCGGCCGCTCCCCCTCGGGCGCGACCGCCTTGCCGATCGACACGACGTGGCTGATGACCTCGACGCCCAGCAACTGCCGCAGGAACGCCCGCGCCACCGTGCCGAGAGCCGTGCGCCCCGCCGTCTCCCGGGCACTGGCCCGCTCCAGGACCGGCCGCGCCTCGTCGAACCCGTACTTCTGCATGCCCGGCAGGTCGGCGTGCCCCGGCCGCGGCCTGGTCAACGGCTCGTTCCGCGCCGTCTCGGCCAACTCGGCCTCGGCCACCGGATCGGCCGCCATGACCTTCTCCCACTTCGGCCACTCGGCGTTGTCGATCCGCACCGCGATCGGCCCGCCCTGGGTCAGCCCGTGCCGCACCCCGCCGAGGATCTCGACGTTGTCAGTCTCGAACCCCATCCGCGGACTCCGCCCAAACCCCAACCGGCGGCGGGCGAGCTGCCCGGCCAGATCGCTCGTGGTGACCTCCACACCAGCCACCATGCCCTCCAGCACGGCGACCAACGCGGGCCCGTGTGACTCCCCAGCGGTTATCCAACGCAGCACCCCCCGATCCTGTCACGCCACCCCCACTCCCCCGCGCCCGGCCAACCGCCCAACCCGCACGTGACCCCCACCACTCCGGTCGACAGTGGACGGCGCTCGGCCACGGCCACCCGGGTGGATGGCCTGCGTCGGGACGGCCACCGTGGCCAGCGCGGATCGCGGCTCCTCGGCAGGTGATACAGGGGATGACCGGACCACTTTGTTGTCGCGGTTGCGCTTCTCACGCTGCGAGGAAGGCCAGGAAGAAGCCGGGCCGAACTGTGGGTAGGGGCGGTCCGGGTGAATGCGCACGGCGGTGGTCGGCTCGGTGGGATCGGTTGACCGGAGGGGGCTGCTGGGCGGGAAACGGCATGGGAAGGTGGGGAGGCGGGCATGTCGAGGGGCGTGACTGAGGTGGCGAGAGCGCAAGGGGACGACAGCGCGCGGGAGGGTGGGGCGAGCCGATGAGTGGGTGGACTTGATGACTGGGTCGGTGCTGAGCATTGGAGGGTCGGCTCCTTGGGGGCGGGGAGGACGCGGACGGGACTTGATGGGCAAGCGGCATTAGTGGGCGGGCGATTGGCGGTCATGGGCGTGGGCTCCTTGGGCGCGCTGAGGGCACGGGCGGGGCTCGATGGGCGGGCTAGTGGACTTGGCGGGCTAGGGCGTGTCCTCAAAGCTGGTGTGGTTGACCTGGTTTGATCCTGGGTCGTGATCCGCAGGCACGAGTTGACCGATGAGCAGTGGCAGGCGGATGAGCAGTGGCAGGCGATCGAATCGTTGTCGCCCGCCTCGGGCGTGAAGGGGCGTCCGCGTGTGGACGACCGGCGAGTGGTCAACGGGATGCCGTTCAAGGCCAAGACGGGGTGTGGCGTGCCGGGACCTGCCGGAACGGTACGGGCCGTGGAAGACGGTGTACAACCGGTTCCGGCGCTGGTCGCGCAACGGTGTCCTGACCACGCTGGTGTCGAGGGTCCGGGTGATCGCCGAGGCCGTCGACGAACCCGACCGTGAGGTCCCGGTGGATTCCAGCATCGTGCGGGCGCATCAGCACGCCGCCGGCGCCCGCCGCGCGACCGCGTCCCACACAGGGGGCCGGACGGATCGCGCGGCGGGCACGGTGAGCCAGACGATCATGCCATCGGCCGCTCCCGCGGCGGACCCACCACCAAGATCCACCTCGCCCGCGACGGCCACGCACGACCACCGTCGGTCGTGCCGACCGGCGGCAACGTCAACGACCGCACCCAACTCACCCGGGTCATGGCCGGCATCACGTTCCGACGACCGGGTCCGGGCCGCCCGGCGACCAGACCGGGCCGCGTCCTCGCCGACAAGGGCCACTCCACCAAGGCCATCCGCGACCACCTGCGCCGACGAGGCACCCCGGCCACCATCCCGGAACGCCGCGACCAACAAGACAACCGCAAACGCAAAGGCCGCGCCGGCGGACGACCAC
>NZ_AXWW01000058.1 GCF_000482865.1 Actinokineospora inagensis DSM 44258
CCCCCAAACAAAACAACTTCACCACAACGGGCGGTTGGTATCGGCGGGTTTCGAGGCGCGCGGTGCCGGTTGGTGGGCTTCGTCGATGGGCCGGGGGTTTGGTTTGAGGCGCGCGGGGCGGGTTGGCGCCCCTCGTCGATGTGGGGCGGGTTTCGAGGGGGGCGGGGGTGGGAGTGTGTGTGGTGGTGGGGCCTTTGAGCTGCGGGTTTGTTCTTGTGGTGGATGCCCCGCTCGGCACCGCTTGGGGGCTGGTGCCGGGCGGGGGCGTACCGAGGGGCGTGGTCAGCTCACGCTGAGGAGGTCGACGATGAAGATGAGGGTTTCGCCGGGTTTGATGGCGGCGCCTGCGCCGCGGTCGCCGTAGCCCAGGTGTGGGGGGATGACGAGGCGGCGGCGGCCGCCGACGCGCATGCCGGTGACGCCGTGGTCCCAGCCCGCGATGACGCGGCCGCCGCCGAGGGGGAAGGCGAAGGTTTCGCCGCGGTCCCAGGAGGCGTCGAACTGTTCGCCGGTGGAGTGGGCGACGCCGACGTAGTGGACTGAGACGAGCCTGCCCGGGGTGGCCTCTTCGCCGTCGCCGACTGAGAGGTCGTCGACGACGAGGTCGGCGGGTGGGGGGCCGTCGATCGGGTCGACCTCGGGCTTCTGCAGAGCCATGCGCGCTCCTCGCGTGGGGTGTTGGACCCGGTAATCCTCTCTTGGGCGGGTCGTGGCTGCGCGACGGACCCCGGGGCCTCAGCGGAGCACGAGGGGGAGGGCGCTGCGGACGACTTCCTCGGCGACCTGGGCGATTTTCAGGTTGTGGTTGCGGGCGAGGCGGCGGAGCTCCTGGAAGGACTCGGTGAGGCGGATGCCCTTGCGTTCGGCGAGAACGCCCTTGGCCTGTTCGATGACGACGCGGCTGTCGAGGGCGGACTGGAGTTGGTCGGCGAGGGTTTGGCGTTGCCGCACGGCGCGTTCGGTGGTGATGCCGATGGCGGCCATGTCGGCGAGGGACTGGGCGGCGGACAGCTCGTCGGCGGTGAAGGCGCGGTCCTCGACGCGGTAGAGGCACACGGCGCCGATGGGGGTGCCGCGCAGGCGCATGGGGATGCCGTGGGCGTGGTGGAAGCCCGCCGCGGTGGCGGTGTGCGCGAAATCGGGCCAGCGGGTGACGGGGCCGCCCTCGGGGACGCCGGTGGCGCAGGCGAGGGCGCCGGGGCCCGCGAGGCACTGGAGGTCGCGCAGGGCGGCCCGCCGGGGATCGCCCGGTCGGGCGTCGACCGTGTGCGGGGAGCCGTCGCTGTCGGCGATGAGGATGCCGGTGGCGTCGGCGTCGGCGAAGCGGGCGCAGTGGCCTGCCAGGACGCCGAGGTAGGTCGGCAGGTCGAAGCCGGGTGCCAGCGTGTCGGAGAGATCGATCAGCACATCGGCCGGCAGTGCCCGCGTCGCCATGGTTCGCGCCTCGCTTTGGATATTCGGAAATCAGTTCAGGTTATGCCCCGAATGGCGGTCACCCGACCACTGCGGGGTTGGTGCTTCCAGTGATACCGTTCCGCCTTGGCCAGGTCATCCTCGGAAGTTCAACGTTCGGTCAACGAGGAACGGAAGTGGAATCCGAAACCACCGACCGCCCCGCGGTGCTGCTCGTCGAGGACGAGCCCGACCTCGCCGCGATGGCGAGGGACTACCTGGTCCGCGACGGCTTCCAGGTGCTGCCCGCCGTCGACGTGCGGGCCGGGCTGCGGCTGCTCGAATCCGCGCACGTCGACCTGGTCGTGCTCGACCTCGGTCTGCCGGACGGCAACGGTCTGGACCTGTTGCGGACGTTGCGCGGCCGGGACAACCCGATGCCGGTCATCGTGGTCACCGGGCGCGGCGAGGAGGCGGACCGGGTCGTCGGCTTGGAGTTGGGCGCCGATGACTACCTGGTCAAGCCGTACTCCCAACGCGAGTTGGCCGCCCGCATCCGCGCCGTGCTGCGCCGGTCCACGGCCACACCGCCCGCGACGACGGCCATCCGGATCGGCGGTCTGGTGATCGACACCGGCGCCCGCGAGGTGCGCCGCGCGGGCACCCCGATCGCGCTCACCCCGCGCGAGTACGGCCTCGTCGAGTTCCTCGCTTCCGCGCCGGGGCAGGTGTTCTCCCGCGAACAGTTGCTGGACAACGTGTGGGGGTCGTCGTCGCGGTGGCAGGCGGCGACCACAGTGGACGAACACGTCTACCGGGTGCGCCGCAAGCTGCTCGCCGCCGGTGTCACCGAGCCGAGGATCACCACCGTGCGCGGGTTCGGCTACCGACTGGACCTGTGATGGACTTCCGCCTGCTGTTCGAATGCACCCCGTCGCCCTATTTGGTGTTGACCCCGGACCTGGTGATCTGCGAGGTCAACCCGGCCTATTTGACGGCGACAGCGGCGAAACGTGAAGACCTGCTCGGGAAACACATTTTCACCGCTTTCCCGGACAATCCCGATGACCCGGCCGCCGACGGTGTGCGGAACCTGCGCCGCTCGCTGGACGCGGTCCTGGCGACCGGGCGGCCGGACTCGATGCCGGTCCAGCGCTACGACATCGCGGTCGGTCCGGACGGTCGGTTCGAGGAACGGCACTGGAGCCCGGTGAACACGCCGCTGCTGGACGCGGACGGGGTGATCCGGTACGTGCTGCACCGGGTCGAGGACGTCACCGAGCTGGTCGGGTCGCGCGCGCCGGACGAGCGGGTGGAGCGGCTGGAGGTCGACCTGTTCGTCCGGTCCCGCGAGCTGAAGGCCGCCAACGACCGGCTGGCCGACACCACCGCCGCGCTGCGCCGCGAGCACCTGGCCAAGGACCGCTACTTCGCCGCTGTCGCGCACGAGTTGCGCAACCCGTTGGGCGCGCTGCGGGCCGCCGCCGAGGTGCTGGCCATGGACGTGGTCGAGCACCCGGCGCTGGGCGTGCTCGACCGGCAGGTGTCCGCGCTGAGCAGGCTGACCGGTGACCTGCTCGACGCGGGCCGGGTGATCGCCGGCGGGTTGCGGCTGGAGCGGGTGCCGCTGGACCTGCGCGGCCTGGTCCGGGAGTCGGTGGCCGACGGGGTCGACGGCCGGGTGGTGTCCCTCGCGGTGCCCGACGAGCCGGTGCGGGTGCTCGGTGACCGGGTGCGGCTGGGGCAGGTGCTGGGCAACCTGCTGTCCAACGCGGCGAAGTACAGCCAACCGGACACCGCCATCGAGGTCGGGCTCGGCGCCGCCGGGTCGACGGCCGAGCTCACCGTGGTGGACGCCGGGATCGGGTTCGACCCGGCCGCCGCGGAGTCGCTGTTCGAGGCGTTCACCCGGGTGGCGGAGTCGTACGCGGGTGGACTCGGGTTGGGCCTGCTCGTGGTGCGTGGCGTGGTCCGGGTGCACGGCGGGACGGTGGTAGCGCACAGCGACGGCCCGGGTACCGGTGCCCGGTTCACCGTCCGGCTTCCGCTCATCGGGTGACACCGTCCACTCCGGAGCGCCACCACCCGGGGACACCAGCCACGGCGCGTGCGGGTGGATCCCACTCGGCCCGGTAACACACCCCCCGCCCGTGGCGACACCACTATCGCGGCCCTGTCACCCCCCGACGGCAGGGCCGCTCTCTTCTTCCCGGGGCCGGGTACCGCCATCACCCCGCCATCGGGATGCTCCGCCAAGTTCATTCTTTAGTCGGTTACCGCATGGCACCCTTTCACTCGATAGTGAATGCCAAGTCACGCTCTGTCGACTTTGGTCACCTGTCGGGGAGAGGACACCGCCCGTGCGCTCCAGCCGCTGGTCCCTGTTAGCCCTGCTGGCCTGCCTCGCCACCGTCGTCGTGGCGCTGCAGGCCAGGCCAACCGCCGTCGCGACGCCGCTTGCCACCGCGCCGATCACTGTCGCGCAGGCCGTCGCCACCCAGAACGGCTCGTCGGCCACCGTCCGCGGTTACGTCGTCGGCCAGCCCACCGCGACCACCACCGTCATCCGGTCCGGCTACCCGAACGACTACGCCCTCGCGCTCGCCGACTCGGCCGCCGAGACGAACACCTCGCGCATGGTCTACGTCCAGATCACCACGTCGTTCCGCACCGGCTACGGCCTCAAGACCAACCCGTCGTTGCTCGGCGTCCAACTCGACGTCACCGGGGCCTTGAGCGCGTACTTCGCCCACCCGGGCCTCACCTCGACCACGGCGTTCGCCCGCGTCGACTCCGGGCCGACCACCACCACTCCACCGTCGACCACAACGCCGTCGACCACCACCGCGCCGCCCACAACCGGGCCGACCGATGACTACTACCGCTCCGCGCTCGGCAAGACCGGTCCGGCGCTCAAGACCGCGTTGAACCAGATCATCCGCACCAACGCCAAGGTCGGCTACGACCAGGTGTGGGACGCGCTCAAGGTCACCGACCAGGACCCGGCGAACTCGAACAACGTCATCGAGATCTACAGCGGCCGGTCCATCAGCAAGGCCAGTTCCGGCGGCGGCGCGCACGACTGGAACCGCGAGCACGTCTGGGCCAAGTCGCACGGTGACTTCGGCACCGCCACCGGCCCCGGCACCGACCTGCACCACCTGCGCCCCGAGGACGTCACGGTCAACAGCGAGCGCGGCAACAAGGACTTCGACAACGGCGGCAGCACCGTCGCCGACGCCCCGGGCAACAAGACCGACGCCGACTCCTGGGAGCCCCGGGACGCGGTCAAGGGCGACATCGCCCGGATGATCTTCTACATGGCCGTCCGCTACCAGGGCGGCGACGGCTTCCCGGACCTCGAGGTCGACGACACGGTCAACAACGGCACCCAGCCGTACATGGGCAAGCTGTCCACGCTGCGGCAGTGGAACGCCCAGGACCCGCCGGACGACTTCGAGCGGCACCGCAACCAGGTCATCTACGACACGTACCAGCACAACCGCAACCCGTTCATCGACCACCCGGAGTGGGTCGCGTCGATCTTCGGCTGAGGTTCTTCCGGCGGCCGGCCCGGGGATTGCTCCCCGGGCCGGCCGTTTCACATCCGGGCGTGGAACTCGTCGAGGGTGTCGAGCAGCCAGAACTCCTTGCCCTGGTTGGTTTCCCGGCGCAGCGCGCGAAGCGGTTCGCTGCGCGCCAAGTGCGCGGAGATGTCCCCGACGACGGCCAGCGGAATCCGGTACGACACGAACTTCCCCACAATCGCCCCGGCTATCCCACTGCTCAACGCGAAGAACGCCGGGTCGAGCCGCGACACCGGGACAACCACGGCACGCGCGCCGCGCCCCCACACGTCGCCGATGATGTCGACCGCGTCGCTCTCGCCTGCGAGCAGCGGACCATCCGGGGCCAGGTAAAGCACGTCGGGGTGGGTCATCAGGTCTCCTCACCGGGTTCGAGCACGGCACTGACCACGTTGAGCAAGTCGGCCGTGTCGGTGAGCCCACCGAGCAGCATCACCGTAAGACTCGCTCGTTCCTGGTTATAGGAGAGCTGCACGCGCGCGCCGCTCGCGGTAAGCAGAGTCGCCACCCGGTCCATGTCGGACCGCGTGATGGCGTCGACCCGAACCGTGGTCGCCACCTCCACCCGCCTGTGCGACGGCGGCGTCCCGGTGACGGCCTGCAGATCCCCACGCGCGATCCGGTACTGCTTCCCGATCCGGACCGCCTTGAGCTTCCCGTCCCGCACATACCCGCGCACGGTCCGCACATGGAGCCCCAACTCCTCGGCGACCTGCTCCACGGACAGCCACTCCATGTGAGTAAACTACCCTATGGGTGGCTCGATAGGGAAGTTTAGGGAGTGTTAAGGGTGGTTACGACTTTCTCGATCCGCCGCAGCCGAGTCGCCTCGGTCTTCGCGTCGGTCACCGACAAGACGTGCGCCCGCTGGTGGCTGTAGGAGAGCTTGTCGAACGCCGCCCTGGCGCCCCCCTCGGCCAACGCGTCCGCGAGGTCCTCGGGCACCTCCACAACCCGGGGCTCGGTGTCCAACTCGATGTCCACATCGACACTGTCCCCAGCCGCCACCCCAGCCGCCTTCCGGTTCTCCGCACTCAACGGCACGAAGTACCCACCCGCATGCGGCCCAATCGACGTGCGGTACGTGTACCCGCCCACGGTGACCTTGACGGCCACCCGCTTCTTCGACCCGAGCGCGACAAGAACGTCGTCAGGCACCCGAAGCCCAGTAGCACTCTTCCCGCTTTGCTCGACTGTCGTGGAAAATCGCATGGCGGGAGTATCACCCGGCTCCCACCGGTTCGGCAGCACCTGTGGCCCAACTCGTGTCGACGGCGGTGTGGGTCCTCTCGGTCCTCTCGGTGGCCGTCACCCGTGGTCGCAGACGAGTCGCCCGTACCGGCTTCGCCTTCGCCGCAACAACAAGGACCCAGCCCAGCCCCCACCCAGCCCCCACCCAGTCCCGGGGGGCGTCCCTGGTCCAGTCTACCGGCACCACCCGACGGGGCATAGGACCCGTCCGAAGCTGTGCACGATCGCCGTGGTTGTGGATAACTCGCCGAGCGTTGCCCACCCGCATCGGGTTGATGCAGGCACTCGACAGCGCGCGGTGGTCAAGCTGCTTTGACCTGGGCCGCGACCCCGTCCAGCATTGTGCGCAAGCCCGTGGTGAAGCTCTGGCGGGCCTCGTTCTCCATGTACGGCAGTGACTCGTCGAATTCCTTGTCTGACTCCAGGCGGGTCAGCAGGGGGTATCGGTCGGCGAAGTCGGGGGCGACGGTGGTAAGTTCGGCGGAGCGGGCGTACCACCAGTCCTCATCGGACTGGCCGGTTTCCCTCGCGGCGTGTCGGGCGTCGTTCATGAACGCGGCCGCGCCTTGGACGAAGTAGGTCAGGCCGCTGACCACGCCGCGGACGACGGGGCCGCGCAGACCGGCGGGTTCGAGGGCGCGGAGCAGGCGTTCGACGAGGTTCAGTTCGTGCGGTCCCAGCACCGGTCGCGCCATCGATACCTGTGCCGCCCAGGGGTGTCGGAGGTAGAACTCGAACAGTTCCTCCGCCCACGCCGTCACCCCGTCCCGCCAGTTCGGCTGGGCGTCGGCGACCAGTTCGCCGTGTACGTGGTCGTACATCAGGTCGAGCAGTTCGCTCTTGTCCGCGACGTAGGTGTACAGCGCCATCGCGGTGCGGCCCAGGCGTTCGCCGACCGCGCGCATCGATAGTCCCGCCATGCCCGCCGTGTCGGCGATCGCGATGGCGGCGTCGACGATCGCGTTCACGGTCAGCGACTGGCGCGGACCTGGGCGGACCGGCTCGTCGGTGGGTACCCGCCAGAGCAGGGCCATCGTCCGGCGCGGGTCGCCCTGGGCGGCGAAAACCCCCACGACTATCTCCTTATGGCGTAAAGTGACCGGGCCGATATCAGTTTACGCCGTAAGGACGCACCTCATGCAGCAAGCCCACCCCGCGGACCGGCACGACGTCATCCAGGTTCGCGGCGCCCGGGAGAACAACCTCGCCGACGTGTCGCTGGACATCCCGAAGCGGCGGCTGACCGTGTTCACCGGCGTTTCCGGCTCCGGCAAGTCCTCGCTGGTCTTCGGGACCATCGCGGCCGAGTCGCGGCGGATGATCAACGAGACGCACACCGCGTTCGTCCAGTCGTTCATGCCGCACCAGAGCAGGCCGGACGTCGACGCGCTGCGCAACCTCAGCGCCGCGATCATCGTCGACCAGGAGCGGATGGGCGCCAACTCCCGCTCCACCGTCGGCACCGCCACCGACGCGTTCACCATGCTCCGCATCCTGTTCAGCAGGCTGGGCACCCCGCGTATCGGCGGCGCGGGCCTGTTCAGCTTCAACCACCCCGAGGGCATGTGCCCGGAGTGCGACGGCATCGGCCGGGTGTCCACCATCGACGTGGACGCCATGGTCGACCGGGACCGCTCGCTCAACGAGGGGGCGATCACCGCGCCCAACTTCGGCGTCGACTCCTGGTACTGGCGGGTCTTCGCGGGCAGCGGCCTGTTCGACCCGGACACCAAGATCCGCGACTTCACCGCGGCGGAACTGGCCGACTTCCTGCACAAGCCCGCCACCAAGATCAAGGCGGGCGGGATCAACACGACCTACGAGGGCTTGGTCGTCAAGGTGCAGCGGCTGTACCTGGCCAAGGAGCGCGAATCGACGCAGCCGCACATCCGCGCGTTCGTCGACCGGGTCGCCACCTTCGGCACCTGCCCGGCCTGCGCGGGCGCCCGGCTCGGCGCGGCGGCCCGCTCGGTGACCATCGACGGCCGCACCATCGCCGAGTGCGCCGCGATGCAGATCAGCGACCTGGCCGAGTTCGTCGGCAAGGTCTCCGACGAGTCGGTGCGGCCGGTGCTCGCCGTGCTGGGCGAGACGCTGGACTCGCTGGTGGAGATCGGTTTGGGCTACCTGAGCCTGGACCGCGAGTCGGCGACCCTGTCCGGCGGCGAGTCGCAGCGGGTGAAGATGGTGCGCCACATCGGATCCAGCCTCACCGACGTCACCTACGTCTTCGACGAGCCGACCACCGGGCTGCACCCGCACGACATCGCGCGGATGAACGACCTGCTGCTGCGCCTGCGGGACAAGGGCAACACGGTCCTGGTCGTCGAGCACAAGCCCGAGGTCATCCGGATCGCGGACCACGTCGTCGACCTCGGTCCCGGTGCCGGTAGCGCGGGCGGGCGCCTCTGTTACGCCGGTGACTACGCGGGTCTTGCCGCGTCGGACACCTTGACTGGTCGTCACCTCGGTCACCGCGCGCGGCTGCGCGACAACCCGCGCGCCGCGACCGGTCAGATCCAGATCCGGGGCGCGAACACGCACAACCTGCGGGACGTCGATGTCGATGTGCCCCTTGGTGTTCTTACCGTCGTGACCGGGGTCGCCGGTTCCGGTAAGAGCTCGCTGATCCACGGGTCGATGTCCGAGCGCGGGGACGTCATTGTTGTCGACCAGTCCGCCATCCGCGGGTCGCGGCGCAGCAACCCCGCCACTTACACCGGCCTGCTCGACCCGATCCGCGCCGCCTTCGCCAAGGCCAACGGGGTCAAACCGGCGCTGTTCAGCGCCAACTCCGAAGGCGCCTGCCCGACCTGCAAGGGCATCGGGCTGGTGTACAGCGACCTGGCGATGATGGCCGGGGTCGCGTCGGTGTGCGAGGACTGCGACGGCCGCCGGTTCACCCCGGAGGTGTTGGCGCTCAAGCTCGACGGCCGCTCGATCGGCGACGTGCTCGGCATGTCGGTCACCGAGGCGCACGGGTTCCTCGCCCAGGGATCGATCAGGGGCCCGGCGGGCCGCAAGATCCTGGACCGGCTCGTCGACGTCGGCCTGGGCTACCTGACCCTCGGCCAACCCTTGACCACGCTGTCCGGCGGCGAGCGGCAGCGGCTCAAGCTGGCCATCCGGATGGCCGGGTCCGGCTCGACCTACGTCCTCGACGAACCCACCACCGGCCTGCACCTCGCCGACGTCGACCAGCTACTCGCCCTGCTCGACCGCCTGGTCGACGCGGGCAACACCGTCGTCGTCATCGAGCACCACCAGGCCGTCATGGCGCACGCCGACTGGATCGTCGACCTCGGCCCCGGCGCGGGCCACGACGGCGGCCGGGTCGTCTTCACCGGCACCCCGGCCGACCTGGTCGCCACCGGGGACACCCGCACCGCTCGGCACCTCCGCGAATACGTGTCTGTCACGTGACGTCCACGGCTGGACCGGCTGCGTAACATCGAACCCGGGTGGGGTTGACGCGCTGCTGGGCGAGGAGGCGTGTGTGGACGGCATCGGCATCTCGGTGACGCTGGACGGGGGCCACCTGTCGGTCACCCCCACCAACGCCATCGGCAGGCTCGCCCTCGGCGGTGGACCGCTGACCGTCGACCTGCGCGACATCGCCGCCGTCACCGTGCACGACGCCGGTCCGCTGCGCAACGGCAGGCTCGACCTGCGGCTGCGCGACGGCCGCAGCTACCAACTCGCGTTCACCCGGGCGCACCAGGACGAGTTCGCCCGGCTGCAGGGGATCCTCGCCGCGCGACGGGGGCCGCAGGTGCCGCTTCCGCGCGAGGCGGACCTGGCGACCCCGTTGCGCGGGAAGGGGTTCTTCACCCTGCCGGTGGTGGAGGAGCCCGCGGTGGTGCGCGCGCTCGCCGGTCCCGCGTGGGTGGGGGATCGGGTCTCCCAAGCGGAACTACGGTTGCGCGACGGTGAAATCCAGGTGTTGGTGGAGGGTTACGCGGTCGGCGTGCTGCCCGCGGACGCCGCTCTCGCCTACCGGGTGCCGCTGGAACGCGTTGGTGGATCTGGTCGATGTCGTGTGCGGTTGTGGTGGACTCGCGAACACCCCCGGTTCGCGGGCGCGGTCACCCTGGACATCGCCGAACCGGAGTTCGTGCTGCCGGTGAACACCGTGGACCCGCGCGCGCTGCGCGTCCCACCCGGGCGACCGTTCCAGATGACCCGCGAACGCGACCACATGGACGTCCTCGTCCCCCTGATGGACCGCGCCTACCTCCCCGGCAAGGCCCTCGTCGTCGCCAGCCTGCACCTGGAGGAGCGCCCCGGGCCGCGGTCGACCAGCGTCGTGGTCGCCCTGCGGGTCGACGGCGCCGAGATCGGCGAGCTGGGCAGGCAGACCTCGGGGCGGTTCCGCCCGCTCGTCGGACCGCTGGCGGAGGCCGGGCTGCCCTGCTACGCCGATGTCGTCCTGGTCGGCAACGCGTTCGCCGTCGAGGGCCGGGTGCTGCTGACCCCGCCGGAGGAGCTGCCGGACGAGTTCATCCAGCGCGTCCAGGGCCTTCTCCGCGCCTGACCTGCTGGATCAACCGGTCGAGCACCGTGCCGTCGCTGACCCGCAGGCCGTCGTGCTCGTACTCCGCCGTCAGCCACGGCCGCGCCCCCGCGATGGTCCGCGCCGTCTCCAACGACAACTCCCGCGCCACGTACATGTCGTCGTGGTACACCGCCGCCGCGACCGGGACCCGGTTGGCCCGCAGGCGCTCGACGTCGTACAGCTCCGGCCACTCCTCCCGCTCGGCCAGCAGGTGCGCGGTCTCCCGGAACGGCATCAGCGCCGGGTCCGTGTCGAACACCTCGGGGTAGATCATCTCCCCGGTGAACATGACCGGCCGGTCCTGCTCGAACTCCGGGAACTCCCGCCGTACCCGCCACGCCGCCCACCGCGTCGGCTGCCGCCCCTGCGCGTAAGACGCCTCGTGCAACAGGAAGTACAGCGGCGCCCCTGACGCCCACGACAACTCCCGTTCGACGTCCGCCAGGAAGGCGTCCGCCAACCGGCTCCCGTCGAACGCGGACTCCAGCAGGTAGTGCAACCGCGTGCTCCCGGTCGACGACCCCAGCAGGTTCCCCAGTGACTGGAAGGCCGCCACGGTCAGCGGGCGGCCGTTCGGCAGCAACTCCGGCTGCTGCCGCAACCTGCGCACCACCTCCCGCGCCAGCTCGACGTCCTCCGGGAACCGCTCGTAGTGCTTGGTGTTCTTCCCGACGACCGTCTGGTAGAGCACCCGGTACACATCGTCCGCAGTGGACTCAACCGGCGGCAATCCCCCGGTGACGAAGACTTCCGTGATCCCCTCGGGGGCGATCGACAAGTACGTCGTGGCGCAGTACCCGCCGAAACTCTGCCCCAGCACACTCCACTTGTCACCGCCCAACGCCGCACGCACCACTTCGGCGTCCCGCACAATGGAATCAGCCCGGAAATGCCCGAGGTACTCGGCTTGTTCGCGTGCGTTCCCCACCCCAGCAAGGGAATACCGGGTCACCGGCGCCGACCGGCCGGTTCCCCGCTGGTCCAACAACACCACCTGGTAGTCGGCCAACGCCCGCCGTAACCACCCCTCCCCGCCCAGCGGCCGCGGCGCCGGAAGTCCCGGACCCCCGTTCAGGTACAGCAGGTAGGGCAACTCCCGTCCACTCGACAGGATTCGCGCGTACACGTCGATGAACCCCCTACCGGGATTCCCGTGGTCCAACGGAACCGTGAACCAGCGGTCACCAGCCGCGAATTCCATTCGCCCCCCAATCCGGACCTCTTGGATCCGGACTGTACCCACTCTCCCCACACCGGCGACCGTTCCCGCTTGCCACTCATCCCCTGGGAACCCACCCCGACAGTCGGCGGGTTCCCAGGGGCCGACCACCTGGGCCGGGCGGCTCACCCACCGCCGTGGTCGGAAACCCGCCGTCGCGACCGGTGAACCACCGTTCAGCGGCCCGTGCCGCGTGCCTGCCCGAGGGCCGCCCGTGCCGCGTCCGGTCGGGTCTCGGCGGCGGGCGGGGGAGCTATCCGGACACCGGCGCCGGTCAAGATCCCCAGGTCGAGGTCCCAGGTCGTCCGCGACCGCCGCTGCCACACCGCGAACGCCTCTTGCACGTGGGCCTCCGCCGCGGCCTCGGACCACCCGGTGACCGCGACCAGGTGGGCCAGCGCCTGCTCGGCAACCCCCTTGACCTGCGCGAGTCCGAAGTGGGTCGTGCGGTGGCAGTCGGTGCACACGCAGATCAACCGGCGCAGGACCTGGACCGCAGGGGCCTCGTACGACCACCGTTCGTGCACCTCAAGCCACCGCTGCCCCGCGCGGTCCTCGCCGCGCAGGCAGATCTCACACGTCCGCCCGGCCCGTCCGACGACCATCCGCCGCAACCGCTCCCAGTCGCGCTGGTCCACACAGGACCGCACGTTGGTGAACCAGCACGAGCTCGGCACCAGGTCGACGAACAACCCCGAACCGAACCCGCGGTCCTCGCCGGGCAGCAACTCCGGGATCGCGGGCGCCGCCGCCCACCGGTCGAGCTCGGCTATTCCCGCCCGCGGCGCGTACCAGCGCTTGGCCCCGGGATCCCACTTCGCGCCGAGCGACTTGGCCTCGTCCTTGTCCTGGTACGGAACATCGAGCCACGTTCGATCACCCATGCCCGCAGTACAGCCGATCTCGGGCCGGTGCGGAACGCGACTGGCCGTGGCGCTCGTCGCGGGAACCCGACACGTTCCCGACGCGGCCGACCGTGGGCCCGGTCAGGCGGCTACCGCCTGGGGAATCCCGGGTCTACGCTCACCGCCGTGACGACCCGTGAGACCCCGGACTGGCCCGCGCTGGAGCACGCCTACGGGACCGCACAGGACATCCCGGAGTTGCTGGCGAGCCTGCGCGGGCAGGAGTGGGCGGAGGCCGTCGACGAGCTGTCGGCGTCGATCCTGCACCAGGGGAGTGTCTACCCGGCGACGGTGGCGGCGGTGCCGTTCCTGGTGGACGTGGCGCGCGACGCCGGGTCTGAAGGGCGGCTGGGGGCCTTGTGGCTGCTGACCTCCTACGCCGAGTCGATCGAAGCTGGGGCCAGTCGATCGGAGACCTACCTGCCCGAGGGCATCGACATCGAGGAGTTCGATCGGGACGCCCAAGCCGCGCTGGCGGCGGCGAACCGGGGACTACTGTCCCTTGTGGATGATCAGGACCATGAGGTGCGGTCGGCGGTGTACGGGTTCGTGGCGGTCGCGCCGGAATGCGCCGAGGAGGTGCGGGCGCGGTTCGATGTGGAGCGTGACGCCGCCGTCGCACTGGTGGAAGCGTTGGTACGACACAGGAAATTCGACGAACGCGATCTCGATGTGCTGCTGGAGCGCGGCGATGACGCCGTCACCTTCGCCGCGGCGTGGTCGGCGGTCGCGGTAGGCGCGGACATCCCCGACGCGGTCGACCACCTCGTACGGCTGTGGCCGGACCACGCCGAGGACTACCCGGGGTCCGGACCGTCCATCTACTTCCTGGCGCGAGCCGGAGGCGCCGACGCGATCGCTGCGCTGCGGCGACTCCAACCAGGTCTTGAGGTCGCGGAGGCCGCTCGCGCGTGGACCGAGATCGCGGGGGCATCCAGGTCGTCGGCATCGCCCGCCGTGGACGGATTGCTCGCGCTCGACCCGCGCACCGACGACGTCGTGACAGCGCTGGTCCAGGTCTTACCCGGCGCACCCGACCGGACCGCCGAGGTCTGCGACGCCGTCGCCGGTTTCGAAACCCCCGCCGCGGCCGCGATCCTGTTCACCGCACGAGATCCCCGATGGGTGCCGGTCGCCTCAGCGGTGATCGCCGGGTCCGAGCCCGGCAACGACTTCGCCTACGCCCTAGCTGGATACCCCGCACAGCGCCGGGACATCGAGTGGGCGGCTGCGGACCTGCTTGCCATCACCGCTCAGGCCATCGAGGCGTGGGGTCTGGCCACCTGGGTTGACCTGCTCGCGCTGTTCCCGCCATCCGAGGCCGTGCTCCGCGCCGCCCTGCCCGCCCTGGAGTCCGCGCCGAAGGCGGTGGCCCAGGTGATCGCCCGCACCCCGTCCGTGATCCCCCCGGACCTCCGCGCCCACCTCGACTCGGCCCTGTCGGCCGTCCACCCCGAGAACGACTCGACCGCGGGCTGGATCACCGCCGCCCTCAGCAACCCCGACTTCGCCGCCGCCTGGACCCTCACCGGCGAAGACACCAACCTGCTCAACGTATGGGCCGCCTACCCATCCCCATCCCTCGACGCCGCCTGCTTAGCACTACTCGACGGCACCGCCCGCACCTCTTACCCCGGCCGACAATGCCAACTCGCCGCCGCAAGAGCTCTCGATGACCCTGCCCGCTCCTGGCCCACCGTCCTCGCCATCGTCAACGAAGCCGGTCAACCCCTCGAAGACGCCATTGCCCTGGCCCGCACCTACGACCACCGCGACGCCCTCGTCACCACCCTCCGCGACATCGCCGACAACGGCCGCGACACGTGGTCCGGCCCCGACACCCGGGCCACCGCCATCGCCCTCGCCGCCCTCCAAGACCTCGGCGAACTCCCCCCGCCCGAGGCAGTGGACCGCGCCCTGGCCACCCTCCACTCCTCCCTCACCCACCTCACCACGGCCCGCACAGCCCCCACCATCGCCGCCATCCTCCACACCGCCCTGGCCGCCGACCCCACCCTCCGCCCCACCATCACCGCCGCCCTACACCCCTTGATCGACACCGACCACCGCTTCCCCACCACCAGCGAAACCATCGAGGACGACACGACCATCCTCACCGCCCTCCGCTCGGTCCTCGCCTGACAGCGGTCGTCGGTCGACAGCCGCCGTTGGTCAACGGTGTTCGGCCCGGTCGCCGTTCGCAGTGGTGATCTCGCCCCACCAGAGGAAATCCCTGGCCCGGGTCGCGGCGACCAAGTTCTGCCGGTCGCGCAGGTCCGCCTCCTCCTGTGCCGACTCCCGGTCCGACGGGTGGTCGGCGGCCTCGCGAACGACGAGCACCGCCTGGAAGTCCAGGCCCTTGGCCCGGTGCACCGTGCCGATCTTCAGCCGGTCGTCCCGCTCACCCCGGTACCCGGTCAACGACCTGGTCTCGATCCCGGCCTCGCGCAAGATCGCCTCGCACGCCTTGAGCTGCCGGTTGCTGAACGCGATCAGCGCTGTCTGGCCGAGCGGTACCGGCAGCCCGCGGATCACCTCGACCAGTTTCGCGGGCAACTCGCCCGGCGTCCCCTGCCAGGAACCCGCGGTGCCACCGGGGTTGACGGCCTCGGCGTCACGCAACGCCACCCCCGAACCGCCGTCCAGGTCGTCCACCTGGTTCTTCGCGTCGAACCGCTGGGCGAACCCCAACACGGTCGCCCGGTTCCGGTAGTTGACCCGCAGCACCTCACCCCGACCCTGGACGGAGATGTCCGCGTCCGAGAGCCGCCAGCCGCCCGGGTAGACCTGTTGTTGCCCGTCCCCGACGAGCAGCAACCGGTTGCTGCCGGTCCCCGCCAAGGCGTTGAGCAGACGCAGACCGACCAGGGTGATGTCCTGGACTTCATCGACGATCACCGCCGCGTACGGGTTCTCCAGCGGCCGCGCGGTCACCTCGTCGAGTGCCCTGGCGATCACGTCGTTGAAGTCGTCGACTTCCCGCTGCCGGAGCTTCTTCTGGTAGGTCTCGTACAGCGCCCACACGGCCTCGCGTGCCCGGGGATTCAACCCCCTTGTCCGGCCGAGGCGTTCCACGCCGCGGTATTCGTCGAACGTGCGCAGACCACGCCCCTTGAGCACGCGATCGATCTCCGACCGCCAGTAGTCGACCGGTTCGAGTTCCTCGAGCCTGTCGCGGTGGACCAGCCAGGCCCGGCTGAACGCGTCGTCGGCCTTGCCGTGGTTCAGCCGCGCGGCGCGGTCGCGGGACCGCAGGAAGTCGAGTGCCCAAGCATGCAGGTTGGTGAACTCCACCCGGTCGCCGATTTCCGGGGCGAAGTCGTGGAACAACGTCCGGTGCACGGCGGGCAACGTCCGCACGAAGGTGGTGAACAGCAACGGACCGGTACTCCGCCGGGCCAGGTACCGGAGCCGGTGCAGGGCGACCACGGTCTTGCCGGTGCCCGCCGGGCCGCTGATCCGGGCGGGGCCGCTGTAGTGGCGGGTGGCGACAGCGTGCTGGTCCGGGTGCAGGAACATCTGCCACGACTCGAAAGACCGCCGCTGGGCCGCCTCGACCTGGTCGGCGGCGAGGTCCTCCGCCTCGAGCAGCCCCGCAGCCTCGGCCGGGCGTTCGGGTGCCGTGACCCGCAGCCGCCGGTACCCGGTCAGGTGCTCCGCCGCCGCGTCGGCGAACCGCTCGGCCGAACGGCGGTCCAGTCGCGCGGCCGATCCGGTGAACAGCGACGGTAGTTCGCCCTCGGTGATCCCGTGGTATAGGCGGCTGTCCCGGGCGGGGTGGCCCGGCCCGGCGCCGGGCAGAACCACGACGAGGCTGACCGCCGACTCGGGCAACACCCGGCCGCCCGGACCGGGAACGCCCGCGCACCGCTGTTCCGCGTGCCACAGGACCGCCCTGGCCGCGGTGTCATCCGGGGGTTCGTCCGCGACCAGCACGGCGAACACCCCACCACGCCCGATCAGGAACGCCGTGGCCGTGTTCGGTGACCGGTCCGCCCGCACGAACAGGTGCCACCCCGTCGCGGTGTGGGTGAGCAGGGCGGTGAGCACCCGCCTTTCCGACGGGCGCGGCCACGGGAGTTCGCGGTTGAGCATTTCCCCGGCTTGTTTCGCGATCAGCCGTCGTGCCTGGCTGCTCAGCCCCATTCAATCCCCCCTCGCGCCCGTTGATCACCGTAGAGCGGAATGCGAACCGCGGACCGGCGGTACCGCGCAATCACTCGAATGTCCCAACGGGTGTTGTCGAACACCAGTTCGCCGATTCGGGGTTGTCCGGGTGCCGGGTTCCGCCGCGGCGGTGCTTGGTTTAATGCTTTCACCGCTGGACAGGCAGATCGTGGGGGACTGGTGTCTGACTGGAAGCACGAACTGCTCGATGCCATCGACGAGGTCTTGAGCAAGTCGACTCGCGACAAGCAGGGGGAATGGCGTTCGCTTGGCCGGGTGGTACCGCTGGACGGGGACGGCTGGTACTCGCTCGACCTGAGGGTCGGCGCGGGCAGGCCGCCGTCGGTGGACAGCCTCGACCAACTCTGCCTCGCCGACAAAACCGGGCCCGAACGCGGCACGCCGATCGCGGTCGAGCGCAGCCAGGTGGTCGACGAGGTCCTCAAGGTCCGCGTTTCCGGTCGGCTCCCGGCCGGTTGCGACATTCTCTGGACGGTCCGGCCGACCCCGCAGTACCTGTGGACGAAGTTGCGGCAGGGGATTGCCGGGCTCGACAACGCGCCATTGGCGGACAAACTGGCCGCGGGCGCGCTCGATCCGGTTCCGCGCCGCGCGACCGGATACCCGGCGGGATTCTTACCCGCCCAGACCTTCGCGTACGCGGCGTGTGTCGAACCGGGACTGCACGCGGTGTGGGGGCCGCCGGGAACCGGGAAGACGCGTGTTCCCGCGAGTGCGATTGAAGATTTGGTCAAAGCGGGCAAACGGGTGTTGCTGGTATCCACCACCAATGTCGCGGTCGACAACGCGCTCAAGGAGGCCGAACGGCTCCTGGTGCAGGGTCAACTCGAGGCGATGGGCGATGTGGACGAGCGACTGCGCGAAGCCGACCAAGTCCTCGCGAACTACGACCACGACGCCCACCTCGCCGCCCGCGCCCGCATCCGCAACGCCGACGACCTCTCCGTCATGACCGCCCGACTGCGCGCCGCGGAGTCCGACCACCGAGCGGCGGACGAAGAAACTGCGGTCGGCACGGGCGGTCGCCACGACGGCGGAGGCGCGGCGCCGGGAACTCGAACCCGTGTGGCAGGAGTTGGCCAGGGCCAAGGACATGGCGGACCGGCTGGCGGCCAACGACCGGGAACTCGACGGACTGGCGGCCACAGTCAAGGACCTCCAGTTCCGCGTCGACCGCGCGACGGGGGGCTGGCTGGCCAAGAGGCGCGCCGCGGGTGAACTCAAGCGCGGGCGGGCCGAACTCGCCCGGTTGGCCGACCACGTCCGCGGTCAACGCCGGGCGTTGGACCCGTTGATCGAACAGAGTCGAGCGGCGGCGCACCCGGTCACCGAGTCCGATGTGGTCACTCACGCCCAGCACCACGGGCGCGCCATGACCCGCCTCCGGCAGGCCACCGACCATGCGGCCGCGGGCGCCCGCCTGGTGGCCGAACTCGGTGCGCGGTGCGCCGGGATCGCCAAGCGCGGAGTCGCCACCCACGCCGACCCCGAGCAGGTGGCCGCCGACGAACGAGCGGATCTTCCCCTGCTGTACCACCGACGCGCCGCTCGGCGCGTCGAACACGAGGAGCGGCAACGGGAGCGGACCTGGCTGCAGGAGCAGTTGCGGGACCTAGACCAGCGGATGGCCGAGCTCCGCAGGGACGCCGAAGGTGAGATCGTCGCCAGGGCACGCGTCGTGGCGACCACACTCGCCCGGTCGCGGGCGCACCACGCGGTGGCGGGCCAGCGGTTCGACGTGGTGCTGGTCGACGAGGCCGGGGCGGCCGTGCTCGGCGAGGTGCTGCTCGCGGTGGGCCGCGCCACGACCACGGCGACGCTGCTCGGCGACTTCCTCCAACTCGGGCCAGCGAGGCCGAACGGCTCAAGAAGCCGTCAGTGGCCAAGTGGCTCGTCCCGGACGCCTTCACCCACTGCGGGATCCGGACGCCGGAGGACGTCGAGGACAACCCGGGCTGCATCGGCCTGCGGCACCAGTTCCGGTTCGGTCCGAGCCTGCGCAAGCTGGCCAACGACGTCGTCTACCGCGTGCTCGCGGACGGTTTCACCGAGACCGGCGGCAGACCGCCCGCGGACACCGAGATCGTGCTCGTTGACGTGCACGGGTTGGCCGAGATCAACCAGGTGCGCCGGAGCACGAGGTACGCGGGCTGGTGGGCGGTGGGTGCGCTGCTGGCCCGCGCGCTCGCTGAGCACCACGCCGCGGACCCCGATGGGTCGGTGTGGTGACCGCGTACCGGCAGCAGGTCGAGGCGACCCACGCCGCGCTGCAGGACGCGAACCGCAAACTCACCGTGCCGGTCGGCACGGTGCACTCCTTCCAGGGACGGGAGTTCGGCACGGTCGTGTTCGACCTCGTTGAGGACGGCCGGGGTTGGGTCGCGGCGGCCCGGTGGCGCGGCACGGACTTCGAACGCGCGGGTGTGCGCCTGTTCGGGGTGGGGATCACGCGAGCGCGGCGCAGGCTCTACCTGATCGTCGACCGCCACGCCGTGACCGGCGCCCAGGGCGATGCGCCCCTCGGGGCGGTGCGTCGGCTCGAGCGCGACAACCTCGTCCAGTGGTGCCGGGCGAGCGTGCTGCTGGGAATGGCCGATTCGGTGGACATCGCCCCTGCCTCACCGGTCGAGGCCGAACTCGGCGAGGTGCTGCGTGGACTGGTCGACGTGACCGACATCCACGACGAGTTCGCCTTCGACGAGGCGTTGCGCGAGCAGCTCACCGCCGCCAACACCTCGGTGTGGATGTGGTCACCGTGGGTCGGCCGCAAGAGCAGGATCTTCGTCGACCTCATCGCCGCGGCGCGCGGGGTGGCCGTCCGTGTTGCTCGGCAGCCAGAACCCGCTGTCCAGTACCGGAGCCGCGAGGTCATGCTCGCCATCCGCGGCGCCGCGTTCGCCACCCGGTTGCTCACCGACCTGAACGCCGAGGCCCACGGCGACCCACCGCACTGCGACACCTGCGACCGCGACTTTGGACTCTGGCGCTCGTCCGACAAGCGCAGGGGACCGACCGTACTTCTGGCGCTGCCCCACCTGCCGACGCGATCGACCGGTCCAACCGGCCACCGGCGGCCAGTGGCCGGTGGTTCGCCAGTGCCGCCGGTGTCCGATGTGGACTGTTACCAACCCCTGGCTCGCCATTCCGCCAGGTGGGGGCGCTCTGCCCCGAGGGTGGTGTCGTCGCCGTGGCCGGGGTAGATGGTGGTGGTGTCGGGGAGGTCGGCGAAGACGCGGGACTCGAGGTCGTTCATCAGGCTGGTGAAGTCTTGCCGGGTGGTGGTGCGGCCGGGGCCGCCGGGGAAGAGGGAGTCGCCGGTGAAGAGGTGGGGGGTTGGGGTTCGGTGGAGGAGGGCGATGGAGCCGGGGGTGTGGCCGCGCAGGTGGATGACCTCGAGGGTGACCTCGCCCACTTCGATGGTGTCCCCGTGGGTGACCAGGCGGTCCGGTGGTACGGGAAGGACATGGGCGTCGAGGGGGTGCGCGATGGTGTTGGCGCCGAACGCGCCCGCCGTGGCGCCCAGCGCCTGCCAGTGGTCGCCGTGCTGGTGGGTGGTGACGATGGTGCGCAGCGTCGGGCGGTCCTTGCCGTAGCCGATGAGGTCGGAGATGCGCTCCGGGTCGTTCGCGGCGTCGATCAGGAGGGCTTCGCGGGTGGCGCGGCAGGTCAGCAGGTACGCGTTGTTGTCCATCGGGCCGACCGACAGCTTGGTGACGGTGAGCGCGGGGAGGTCGCGGCGGGCCGCCGGGCCGCCGGGGTCGACATGGCCGGTATAGGTCTCAACGAGGTCCACGGGGCGCGACGCTACCTCTCAGGACCTCCTCAGGCGTACCACAGGTTAGCCCCTTATCCTGTTACCAGAGCGTGACCTAATATTCGCCCCCTGTCGCCGACACCTGGATGCTCGTGCTGAGACCTGAGACAGCGAACCAGAAGCGGTCCCCGCGGAAGATCAGCTGGGACGTGTTGCGCGTCGTGGCCGTGTACTCGGTCGTGGTGCAGCACATCACCCACCAGTCGCCGATCAACCACGCGGAACTGGGACCTTATCCGTTCAAGCTCCCGTTGCAGTTCGGCGCGAGCACCCTGCTGGTCATCTCCGCGTTCTTCGTGTGCGTGACGGTGCGGCGGGGCGCGACCAAGCGCTGGCTGTTCAACCGGGTGGCCCGACTACTGCCCGCGTACCTGGTCGCCGTCGTGGTCACGTATTGCGTGTCCCGGGCGACCGCCACCGCGTTCGGCTGGTACCTGCCAACGCACACCGATCTCCTCGCGAACCTGTTCCTCGTGCAGGCCTGGGCGCCGGACTTCCACTGGATCGATGCCTCGTACTGGACGCTGCCGGTGCAGTTGATGTCGTTCGTGGCCGCCGCCCTGTTGTGGCCGCGCGGCCGGCTGCGCGGCCGGGCGCTGACGGTCACGCTGTGGACGCTGGTCGTGGCGCCGCTGGTGATCCGCTACCTGTGGCGCGGCGACGACTCCGCCCAGTGGGTCAAGTCGGTGTTCGACGGCCTCGCCCTGCACCGGGTCGCCCTCTTCGGCGTCGGCGTGGCGATCTGGCTGTGGACCAGGCACCGCATGTCCGGCGCGCACCTCGCCGGGTACCTGGTGGCCGCGCTGGTCGCCCAGGACGCGCACGCCTACTTCACCGACACCCCGTCGACCGTCGCGTTCGGCGTGGTCCTGGTCGGCATCGTGGCCGCCGCGGGCGGGCCGGACTGGGACATCCCCGGCATCCGCCACCTGGCGGGTTCGATCCGCTGGCTCGCGGGCATCTCCTTCGGCGTGTACCTCGTGCACCAGGAGTTGGGTTTCGTCTTGGCCCGCTACCTGCTGGACGCGGGCATCGGCCCGTGGGGCCGGTTGTTCGCCTGCTCCGCCATGGCCGTACTCCTCGGTTGGGCGATCACCCACCTGGTGGAACGCCCGGCACACGCCTGGCTGGTCGCGCACGGCCCGACCGCCTGGGCCAGGCTGCGCGCCCTCGCGACGAACTTCGCCACGGTGGCCCGACCGCCGCACGAGGACATCAAGGGCAGAAAGGGCAGCGAAGACATCGAGGACGTCGTCGTCCCCGCCGCTCGCACCGACTCCCCCGGCGACCGGAAGTTGGACGAGGTGGCGATGGCCACCTCACCGGTGCGCTGACATGCGGAAATCAGCGCGGTCCGCGGGGCACTCGCCCCTCGGACAAACCCCGCGTGAACTCCCGCGCGTGGCGGTTCAGGCCCAGGCGTCCAGCTCCGGCGGCGTTCCGGCGAGCTTGTCGCCGGGGGTTCGGCCCATCAGCCAGCCCAGGACGGCGGCGGCCGGACCGGACAGTTCGCGTGAGCTGGTGGGGGTGGCGATGGGCAGTTCCCAGGTGCGTTGGCGGCCGTCCGGCAGGTCGGCGACCAGGCGCAACGGGGTGCCCGCGCCCCTGGCGCGACGTGGGCGGACGGCCAGGTCCAGCAGTCGGTCCAGGTGGCCCGCGGGGATGTCGGCGTAGGTGATGCCCGCGTCCAGGTCGACCAGGTGGTTCCACGCCTCGGACAGGGCCAGTTCGGGGACCTCGGCGGCGCTGATGGGCGCACCGGACGGGTGCAGCACGGTGACACCCCAGTCGGCGTCGGTCAGCCGGGCCGCCGCGGTGTGGAATCGGTCACAGGCGGCGTAGAGGTCCTCGCGGATGACCTGGACCAGGCGGCCCGCGCCGTCGGCGATGTCGGCGTTCCGGTCGGCGCGGCTGGCGTAGGCCGGGTGTTCGACGCCGGTGCGGGCCCAGGTCATCAGGTTGACCAGGGCGTCGGCGTTGCGGGCGAGGTGGGAGACGACGTGTGCCCTGGTCCAGCCGGGCAGCGTGCTGGACGCGCGGTACGCCGGGTCCGGCAGCTCCGCGACCACCCGGTGCAGCACGGTCCACGCCTCGCGGACCGCCTGGTGCCCGGCCACGGCCCGGCTCGCGCTGTCGGATCGGCGCTGACCAGGCAGTTCGGCCGCCGAGGCGGCCGCTCCGGTGGTCGTGCTCGCGCTCTCGGACGCGTGCGCGGATGTGTCGGACACGCTCATACCCACCCCCGGGACTGGTGCTGCTGGTGTGATCGGAGCAACGTGCTCCCACCCTCAGCGTAAGCCGTTGCGGTTACCGGTGGGTACCGGCCGCGCGGGTGCATCGGGTCTCCCGGTCGGTCAGAATTGTCGGTGCCCCCGTCTAGCATCCCCCTCGCAACCGCCCGTCCTCAGCCGCCAGCCGGGTAACCGGCCGGTGACGTGGGCATTCGTGTCCCCGGGGCGCGCACGACCTCGTGTCGTCCGCCGCGCACCAGGGGCCCGCCGGACCAGCGGGGGCACCCCGAGACAGTGAGCAAGAACCGCCAAGAGCACCGAAGTACCACCGAGCACACCGAGTACACCGTGTACGCCGAGTGCACCCCGGTACGCACCGGTGCTCAGCACTACTGAAGGGACCTCAGTGGCCGACCGCCTCGTCGTTCGCGGCGCCCGGGAGCACAACCTGCGTGGCGTGGACATCGACCTCCCGCGCGACAGCCTGGTCGTGTTCACCGGCCTGTCCGGCTCCGGCAAGTCCAGCCTGGCCTTCGACACGATCTTCGCCGAGGGGCAGCGCCGCTACGTCGAGTCGCTCTCGGCGTACGCGCGGCAGTTCCTCGGTCAGATGGACAAGCCGGACGTCGACTTCATCGAGGGCCTCTCGCCCGCGGTGTCCATCGACCAGAAGTCGACCAGCCGCAACCCGCGGTCAACGGTCGGCACGATCACCGAGGTCTACGACTACCTGCGGCTGCTCTACGCGCGCGCGGGCAAGCCGCACTGCCCCACCTGCGGTGAGCCGATCAGCAAGCAGACCCCGCAGCAGATCGTCGACCAGGTGCTGGCGATGGAGCAGGGGGTCCGGTTCCAGGTGCTCGCCCCGGTCGTGCGCGGCCGCAAGGGCGAGTACGTCGACCTGTTCGCGAACCTGCAGACCCAGGGCTACTCGCGGGCGATGGTGGACGGCACGGTGCACCCGCTGACCGACCCGCCGAAGCTGAAGAAGCAGGAGAAGCACGACATCTCGGTGGTGATCGACCGGCTGGCGGTGAAGGCGGCGTCCAAGCAGCGGCTCACCGACTCGGTGGAGACGGCGCTGCGGCTGGCCGACGGGCTGGTCGAGCTGGAGTTCGTCGACCTCCCGGAGACCGACCCGAACCGCACCAGGGGCTTCTCCGAGCACCTGGCCTGCCCGAACGGGCACCCGCTCGGCGTCGAGGACCTGGAGCCGCGGTCGTTCTCGTTCAACTCGCCCTACGGCGCGTGCCCGGAGTGCACCGGCATCGGCGTGAAGAAGGAGGTCGACCCGGAGCTGGTGGTGCCGGACGACGAGCTGTCGCTGGCCGACGGGGCGATCGCGCCGTGGGCGGGCGGGCAGACCGCCGAGTACTTCATCCGGCTGCTCACGTCGCTGTCGGAGTCGGTCGGGTTCCGGATGGACGCCCCGTGGCGCAAGCTCCCGGCGAAGGCGCAGAAAGCGGTGCTGCACGGCGTCAGCGATCAGGTGCACGTGCGCTACAAGAACCGCTACGGCCGCGAGCGCTCGTACTACGCCGCGTTCGAGGGCGTGATCCCGTTCCTGGAGCGGCGGCAGGAGCAGACCGACTCCGAGTACATGCGGGAGAAGTATGAGGGCTACATGCGGGAGGTGCCGTGCCCGTCGTGCCGCGGTACCCGCCTGAAGCCGGAGATCCTGGCGGTGACGCTCGCGCACGCCAAGCAGGGCGACAAGTCCATCGCCGAGGTCTCCAACATGTCGATCGGCGAGTGCTCGGCGTTCCTGGACGGCCTGAAGCTGGGCAGGCGCGAGACGATGATCGCGGGTGCCGTGCTCAAGGAGATCCAGGCGCGGCTGCGGTTCCTGCTCGACGTGGGGCTGGACTACCTGTCGCTGGACCGCGCGTCCGGCACCCTGTCCGGTGGCGAGGCGCAGCGGATCCGGCTGGCCACGCAGATCGGCTCCGGCCTGGTCGGCGTGCTGTACGTGCTGGACGAGCCGTCGATCGGGCTGCACCAGCGGGACAACCACCGGCTGATCGAGACGCTGACCCGGCTGCGTGACCTGGGCAACACGCTGATCGTCGTCGAGCACGACGAGGACACCATCCGCGCGTCGGACTGGGTGGTCGACATCGGCCCCGGCGCGGGGGAGCACGGCGGCAAGGTCGTGCACAGCGGCACGTTCAAGGAGTTGTTGAAGAACAAGGAGTCGCTGACCGGGGCGTACCTGTCCGGGCGCAGCGAGATCCCGATGCCCGACGTGCGCAGGCCCATCGACAAGAAGCGGCAGTTGACCGTGGTGGGCGCGCGCGAGCACAACCTGCGCGGCATCGACGTGTCGTTCCCGCTGGGCGCGCTGGTGTCGGTGACGGGGGTGTCCGGCTCCGGCAAGTCCACCTTGGTCAACGACATCCTGGCGACGGTGCTGGCGAACAAGCTCAACGGCGCGCGGCAGGTGCCCGGTCGCCACACCCGGGTGAAGGGCCTGGAGCACGTCGACAAGCTGGTGCAGGTCGACCAGTCGCCGATCGGCCGCACGCCGAGGTCCAACGCGGCCACGTACACCGGCGTGTTCGACCACATGCGGAAGTTGTTCGCGTCCACCACCGAGGCGAAGGTCCGCGGCTACCAGCCCGGCCGGTTCTCCTTCAACGTCAAGGGCGGCCGCTGTGAGGCCTGCGCGGGCGACGGCACCATCAAGATCGAGATGAACTTCCTGCCCGACGTGTACGTCCCGTGCGAGGTCTGCAAGGGCGCCCGGTACAACCGGGAAACCCTGGAGGTGCACTACAAGGGCAAGACGATCGCCGAGATCCTGGACATGCCGATCGAGGAGGCAGCCGAGTTCTTCGAGCCGATCAAGGCCATCCACCGGCACCTGGCCACCCTGGTCGACGTCGGCCTCGGCTACGTCCGGCTCGGCCAGCCAGCGCCGACCCTGTCCGGCGGCGAGGCACAGCGGGTGAAACTGGCCAGCGAGCTGCAGAAGCGCTCCACCGGCCGCACCGTCTACATCCTCGACGAGCCCACCACCGGCCTGCACTTCGAGGACATCCGCAAGCTGCTCGGCGTGATCAACGGCCTGGTCGACAAGGGCAACACGGTGATCGTCATCGAGCACAACCTGGACGTGATCAAGGGTTCGGACTGGATCGTCGACATGGGCCCCGAGGGCGGCTCCGGCGGCGGCACGGTCATCGCCGAGGGCACCCCGGAGGACGTGGTGAAGGCGGACGGCAGTTACACCGGCGAGTTCCTCGCGCACGTCATGTGAGCGCGGCGACTACCCCGGGAGCACGCCCGGTTTCGGGTGGTAACCAGCGGAAATGACAACTGGACACGGTGTATCCCGGTCGCGGATGCTGGCTCTTACCTCGTAGTCGCGGCCACCCGGGCCCGCGGCCGGGAGGGGTCTGTCCGTGTCCGACACCAGGGAGCTCGAAGCCAGAGTCGTGCAGCCGCACCGCGCCACCGCCGCAGCGCTGGCCCTCGTCCACGGCGACGAGCGGCTGCGCCGCTGGGACGCGCGCAAGGGCATCACGGCCCCCGCCGAGTTCCGCCTGATCGCCCCCGGCCGCCACCACCTCCGCCGTGACAACGACCACAGTGGACCCCAGCCGTGCGGCCCGCCGCGTGGGTGGTGACCAGGTGCCCACCGACGACACCACCGGCTGGGCCGCCAACTCCGGCGCGGTCGACACCCGACCCCCGCCACCCGCGTCCACCTCGGCCTCACCCGAGGTGGACGAGACCCAGGTGGTGCGGCCGGGTTCGATGATCGGGTCGGTCGTGGTCGACGCACCCGGGGCCGCGTCGTCCGAGCCGGAGGCGACGCAAGCTGTCGCGGTCGATGAGGTGGACGAGACCCAGGTGGTGCAGCCGGAATCGGTCGCGGTGGAGCCGGAGACGACTCAGGTTGTTGGCGGCGGCGAAACGGATGACACCCAGGTGGTGCGGCCCGAGTCGATCATCGTGGTCGAGTTGCCCGCCTGGCCTGAAGAGGCCGACGCGACTCAGGTCGTGCCGCCGGAGTCGATCGGTGTCGAGTCGGAGGCCACCCAGGTGGTCGATGGCGATGGGATTGACGCCACTCAGGTGGTTTCGCCGGATGTCCTCGCGATCGAGTCCGCGACGACGGCGGTTGGGGTGGACGCCGGTGAGGTTACCCGGGTGTTCGCTGTTCCGGCGGAGTTCCGGCAGCAGAAGGTCGTCCCCGTCAAGCCGCCGGTGAAGGACTTGCGGCAGTGGGTGCGGCACGAGTTCGGTACGACCGTCGCGTTGGCCGGGGGACCGGTGCTGCCCACGGCGAAGCTCGCGGTGGTTTTCGGGGCGGATCCGGTGTTCGAGCGGCAAGCGCGAGCGGCGAAGGTGCGGGCGTTGACGGTGGCCGTCGAGGACGGCGTGGTTGTCGTCGGGCCGTTGGCGGTGCCCGGGGAGCCGGGTTGCGCGGCGTGTGCGCGGGCCCGGGTGCTCGCCGCTGCCGCGTCCTCGTCCCGTCCGGTCGACGTCGAGGCGACCGAGGTGGTGGTCGCCAGGCCGATCCCGGCGACCGTTGTGTCCACAGTGGACGAAATGCTGCGGGCCGCGATCGGCGGTGACCGGGCGTTGCGGAACTTCGTGGTCGAAGTCGGGGACGCGTTGTGGCACAAGGTGATCCCACTCGCCGACTGCGAGCACTGCGGCGGCGCGGACGGCATCGCGACCCTCGGTCTCCCCGAGGACGAGGACGACCCCGAAGCGCTCCTGCAGGCCCTGGCGGGCTGGGTGGACCCGCTGACCGGCGTCATCCCGTGGGTCTCGGTGTCGGAACCGCTGCGGGGTGGGCCGTTCGTGGCGACCGCGGCGCCGCCGCACATCGCGCAGGGGGTGGACGTGCGGGCCACGCCGATCGGCTGGGGCAAGGGGATGACCCGGCACGAGGCGATCTTGTCCGCGGTGGGGGAGGCGGTCGAGCGGTACTCGGCGTCGCTGCCGGACCCCGACCGCGTCGTGTGGGCGCGGTCCGCCGACCTCGACGGCGAGATCCTGGACCCGCGCGAGTTCGCCCTCTACGAACCGCAGCAGTACGCCACGCAGGGCTTCCCGTACGTGCCCTACGACCGCCGGGTCGACCACCCGTGGGTGCGCGGCACCTGGTTGGGCGCGGACCGACCGGTGTGGGTGCCCGCCGTGTTCGCCTTCCTCGCCATGGGGCTGCTCAAGGAGCACCTCATCTGCCAGGGCACCTCCAACGGTCTCGCCGCGGGGGCCAACGCCGACATCGCCGCCGTGTCCGCGACGCTGGAGCTCGTCGAGCGCGACGCGATGATGTCGGCGTGGTTGACCGGCGCCAAGGGGCGGTTCGTCGAGCTGGACGACACGCTCGACATCGAGGTGGCCGACGTCGTCGAGGCGATCCGCGAGGCGGGACCCACCGTCGAGATCTACCTGCTGCCCACGTCCGCCTACGGCAGCACCGCCGTCGCCCTGGCCATCGGGGACGGCAGGCGGTGGCCGGGCGTGGCGATGGGGTTGGGCGCCGACCGCTCCCCGCGCGCCGCCATCCGCTCCGCCGTGCTCGAACTCGCCCAGACCGGCCCGCACCTCGCGGCGCTGCTGCGCGACCGGCACCGGGTGCCGCGCGACCCGACCGAGGTCCGCGACATGCTCGACCACGCCGCCTACTACTTCCCGCCCGACCGCGTCGACGCCTTCGACCGCCTCCGCTGCGGCGGCACCTCGCGCCTGGCCGACCTGCCCGAACCCGCCTTCGACACCTCGCTGGCCGACCTGGGCGCGCAGTTGGGCGGGGCAGGCGTGCGGGTCGCGGTGGTGGACGTGACCAGCGCCGACGTGGCCACCAGCCCGTTCCGGGTGGTGCGCGCGGTCAGCCCGGACCTGCAGCCGATCAACTACGGGTTCGGCACCGACCGGGCCCTGGTCAGCAGGCTCCGCCACCGCGGCTTGCCGGTCCGCCGGGTGATTCATCCGATTTGGTGATGTCGCGTTCACCGGCCGGTCAGCGGCGGTGGGCACGATCACACCCCATGCGCCGTACCGCCGCCGTCCTGGCGTCCCTGGCCCTGCTCCCCGTCCTCACCCTCCCCGCGACCGCCGACCTGCCCCAGGTCCGCGCGGTCACCGAGACCCCACCGAACTACGACGACAAAGCTGGTGGCAAGGCCGACGCCGACGACCCGGCCATCTGGATCAACCGCGAGCACCCGGAGCGCAGCCGCGTCATCGGCACGCTGAAGAACGCGGGCCTCGACGTGTTCGACCTGGCGGGCAACCGCCTGCAGCACTTCGCCCCGCCGCCCGCGCCCACCCCGGACGCCGAGGCGGGCCGGTTCAACAACGTCGACGTGGTGCAGGCCGCCCGGGTCGGCCGCCGCACGCTGGACCTCGCCGTCGTGTCCGACCGGGGCCGCGACCGGATCCGGGTCTACGCCATCGATCGGTCCGGCGTGCTGACCGACGTCACCACCGCCACGCCGCCGCGCGCGTTCAGCGCCACCGAGGCCGAGGTCGACGACCAGCGCACCGCCTACGGCCTGGCCGTGGTGCCGGACCCGGCGGGTGGCGCCCCGTGGGTGGTCACCAGCAGGCGGCACGAGACCCGGATCGGCGTGTTCCGGCTGGCCGACGACGGCACCGGCCACATCACCTACCGCCGCGCCGATCTGCTCGACCTCCCCGCGACCTTCCCGGTCCCGGGCGGTTCGTGGTCGCCGTGCGAGGACCCGGGGGAGGGGCCGCAGGTCGAGGGCATGGTGTTCGACCCGACCGACGGGGTGCTCTACGCCGCGCAGGAGGACGTCGGCGTGTGGCGGATCCCGTTGCGGGACGGTCGGTTCGGCAAGCCCGCCCTGGTCGACAGGGTCCGCGAGTTCGGGCGGCCCGCCGGTTACGACGAGACCGCCGAGGAGTGCGTGTTCACCGGCCCGCCGTCGCCCGCCGCCGGTCGGTACATCTCCGCCGACGCCGAGGGCCTGACGATCGCCTACGGCAGGCACGGCGAGAAGACCCTGCTCGCGTCCAGCCAGGGCGACAGTACGTTCGTCGTCTACGACATCAGCCGCGGCTTCCGGCACACCACCGGGTTCGCCGTCGCCGATGGCTCCACTGTGGACGGTGTGCAGCACAGCGACGGCGGCGCGGTCACCTCGACCCCGCTCGGCCGGGACTTCCCGCACGGGCTGCTGGTGCTGCACGACGGCGAGAACACCCCGGACGACGGCCGGGTGAGCACCAACTTCAAGTTCGTGCGCTGGGAACAGGTTCCCGGGTCCGGCCGAGCAGGGCGCTGACGCCGACGAACGCCGCCGCCAAGACCAGGGCCGCCGCGACCCACCAGGTCGGGTGGCCTTGGTCCACCAGCGGCGGGCCGAGCAGGTCCCGGTCGCCGATCGGGCCCGCGGGCGCCCCGACCAGGCCGAGGACCACCACCAACACCAGCGGCGCCCCGCCCACCTGGTCCGCCGCGACCGCGCCCGCCAACACGACGAGCCCGATCCCCACGGCGAGCAACACCGGCGCGTGCCCGCCGACGAGCGGCAGTTCCACCCCGGCCACCGTCGCCGTGATCGCGAACAGCGCGGCCCGCCACCGGCTCAACCCCAGCGCGCCGAACACCAGGCCGCCGACCACCAGCGCGGCCCAGGCGAACACGCTCGGCCGGGACCCCAGGCCCATGTCGATCCGCGCCCCGGCGCCGACCAGCGCCACGCCGACGACGCCGACCACCATCAACGCCACCGTCTCCGCCGCCGCGTGTACCGCGACGAACACGGCCACCCCCAGCAGCACCACCAGAGCCGACACCCCCACCGGCTCGACCCCGACCCCGGCGGCGAGCACCCCGGCCACCAGCAGCCACGGCGACCCGGGCCGCGCGCCCGCGTCCCGCCTGCTCATCAGCACGCCGCTCGCCGCGCCCGCCACCGCGAGACCCGCCGCCACGAACGGCACTATGTCCCATGTGGACGGTGCAAAGCCGTTGCCCGCCAACGGACCGCTCACCGCGAACGCGCCGACCGCGATACCGCCCAGCGCCGAACCGTAGGCCCGGTGCCCACCCGCGAGCAGCCGCGACGCCGCGCCGAGCGCGCCCAACACCAGCAGGACCGCGGCGACCGAGGTCAACACCGACACGAGCCGCAACCGGGCGGCCGGGTCCTCGGGCAACGGGCTGCTGTCCACCCACAACACCGCGTCGGCCAGGCTCAACGCCCCGCCGACCACCAACACCCAGGGCCAGGCCCGACCGGGGAATCGCCACAACGGCACCAGCGCGCCCACCGCGACCAACGGCGGCACCCACCACAGCCCGCCGAGCCCCCCGGCGGGCGCGGGATGGCGCAGCAGCAGCGCGCCGGTCGTGGCGAGGGCGGCCAGGAAGGCCCACCGAGAGGTCATGATCGCGATCGTACATCGTACGAAGTAGGCGGGCCCCCGCCTTCGCCCGCCGACCACGCGGTCGCCACGACGGCGCCCGAACCCGCGTCGTCCGACCCCGGAGGCGCCGAACCGCCCGCACCGGGGGCATCGGTGGCGGGCGGCTCGGCCGGTACAACGAACGACGTCGGCGCCAGGCTACGCCTCACGCGCGTTTTCCCGTGCGTTCGCCCGTGCGGCCGAATCCGAAGCGGGTTCCGCCGTCGGTTCGTGCGCACCGTCATCGGGGTGTGCGTCCACCTGGGTCGCCTCGTCAAACGGTTGGCGGCCGGAGAGGACGGCGGCGGCGCGGTCCCGGTCCAGGCCGCCGGTCCACGCGCCGACCAGGACCGTGGCCACCGCGTTGCCCGCGAAGTTGGTCAACGCCCGCGCCTCGGACATGAACCGGTCGACGCCCACGACCAGGCCGACGCCGGGCACCAGGTCCGGCCGGTGCGCCTGCAGACCGCCCGCCAGGGTCGCCAGGCCCGCGCCGCTGACCCCGGCCGCGCCCTTGGCGGCCACGACCATGAACGCCAGCAGGCCGAACTGCTCGGCGACCGACATCGGCCTGCCGGTCGCGTTGGCGACGAACAGGGTCGCCATCGTCAGGTAGATCGCGGTGCCGTCGAGGTTGAACGAGTAGCCCGTCGGCACGGTGATCCCGACGACCGGCTTGCTCACCCCGAGGTGCTCCATCTTCGCGATCAACCGCGGCAGCGCCACCTCCGACGACGACGTGGACAGGATCAACAGGAACTCGCGGCCGAGGTAGCGCAGCAGCGCGAACAGGTTCAGCCGGGTGACCGTCCACAACAGCGGCCCCAGCACGACCACGACGAACAGCGCGCAGGTGGCGTAGAAGCCCACCATGATCACGGCGAGGCTGGTGAGCGCGGCCACCCCGGTCGCGCCGACCACCGCCGCGATCGCGCCGAACGCGCCGACCGGCGCCGCCCACATGATCATCGCCAGTACCCGGAACACCAGGCGCTGCAGGTGCCCGATCCCGCGCCGGACCGGCTCGCCCGCGGCGCCGCTGAACTGCAGGGCGAACCCGACGAGCAGCGCCACCAGCAGTGTCTGCAGCACGTTGCCCTCGGTCAGCGCCGACACGAGCGTCGCCGGGATCAACCCGAGCAGGAACTCGGTGGTCGACGCGCCGCTCTTGGCCTGGGCCTGGCCGGTCGCCCGCAGCGCGTCGGTCAGGTGCAGGCCGTCGCCGGGGTGCAGCACGTTGCCGACCAGCAACCCGATCGCCAGCGCGACCGTGGACATCACCAGGAAGTAGCCCAGCGCCAGGCCGCCGACCCGGCCGACGCTGCTCGCCCTGGCCACCGAGCCGACCCCGAGCACGATCGTGCAGAAGATGATCGGGCTGATCATCATCTTGACCAGCGCGACGAACCCGGTGCCCAGCGGCGCCAGCGCCTTGCCGGTACCGGGGAACAGCAGGCCCACCGCGATGCCGAGCGCGACCGCGACCACCACGGCCAGGTACAGCAGGTGGGTGTGGTCACGCCGGGCGCGCGGCGGGGGAGCGTCCTCGGCTGGGCTGCTGGTGCTCACGGGGCCGCCTCCTGAGTCCGGGGTCGCAGGCCCCCTCATCATGTGGCAGCGGCCACCCGTGCGGGTGCGGAGTTGGTCATTTCCTCACTGACCGCGCCCGGCGTCACCCGGGTGGGCGAGTGGTCAGTACACCGGGCCGGTGAACTTCTCGCCCGGACCCTGACCCGGCTCGTCCGGGAACGCGGACGCCTCGCGGAACGCCTTCTGCAGCGACTGCAGGCCGTCCCGGATCGGCGCGGCGTGCGGGCCGAGGTACTCGACCGAGGCGGTGACCAGACCGGCCAGCGCGGTGATCAGCCTGCGCGCCTCGTCCAGGTCGCGCCGCGGGCTGGTGTCCGGGTCGGGGTCGGCGAGGCCGAGCCGCTCGGCCGCGGCCGACATCAGCACCACCGCGGCCCGGCTGATCACCTCGACGCTGGGAATGTCGCCGAGGTCGCGCGGGTTGGGACCGGTGTCGTCCGAGGTGGCGGGGCCGGGTGCGGCGGGGGAGTCGTTCACGGTCTGCTACCCTTGCACGTGCGACCAGCCCCCGTCAGTGCGGGGGCGGCAAAGTGGAGCCCCCGCTCCCACCCGAGTCACCGCGAGGAGGCCGGGTCCGGTTGCCGCGAACCGCCGGGAATTCTCGGTGGAACAGTGGTGTCCCCGGTGCGCGTCGGCTCCATGCCGCCCGCGTCGGGCAATCGGTCGGAAGCGGGCCCCGCGCTGCCAGCAGGCAGGACGGGGCTCGAGGTGTTTTTCGGGGCCCGCACGCGCCGCGCACGTCGCAGGATGGACGTGTGACGTGTCCGCCCGCCCGGGGCGGCCGCGGATCGCAACCGGACCAAGGAGGCCCCATCAGCACGGAGACACGCATCAACGACCGCATCCGCGTGCCGGAGGTCCGACTCGTCGGACCCAACGGCGAACAGGTCGGGATCGTCCGCATCGAGGACGCCCTCCGCCTGGCGCAGGAAGCGGATCTTGATCTCGTCGAGGTCGCCCCCCAGGCACGCCCGCCGGTCTGCAAGCTCATGGACTTCGGCAAGTTCAAGTACGAGAGCGCGCAGAAGGCCCGCGAGTCCCGGCGCAACCAGGTGCTCACCGTCATCAAGGAGCAGAAGCTCCGACCGAAGATCGACTCCCACGACTACGAGACCAAGAAGCGCAACGTGGTTCGCTTCCTCGAGCACGGGAACAAGGTCAAGGTCACCATCATGTTCCGCGGCCGCGAGCAGTCCCGCCCCGAGCTGGGCTTCCGCCTGCTCAAGCGGCTCGCCGAGGACGTGCAGGAGCTGGGCTTCGTCGAGTCGTCCGCCAAGCAGGACGGCCGCAACATGATCATGGTGCTGGCGCCGCACAAGAACGTTCGGCCCAAGCCGAAGTCGACCTCGGCGAACTCCACCGACGACCAGCAGGACATCGACGTCGACAGCATCGACCCGATCGAGGCCATCGACACCGTCGCGGCCATCGAGACCGTCGAAGCCGTCGACGCCGACTCCCCGGGCACTGGCGAGACCCAGACCGAGGAGTGACCAGCCGGGCCCCGGCCCGCACCCCCGAAGGCCGCCCGCGCGCCCCGCGCCCGCGGGCGGCACGACGACGAGGAACCACCATGCCGAAGATGAAGACCCACTCCGGTACCGCCAAGCGCGTGCGGATCACCGGCAAGGGCAAGCTGCGCCGCCAGCAGGCGGGCCTGCGCCACAAGCTGGAGAAGAAGTCCAGCACGCTCACCCGGCGCCTCACCGGCACCGAGGAAGTGGCCAAGTCCGACGTGCGCCGCCTCAACCGGCTGCTGGCCCGCTAGTACCCCACCCTTGACCACCTGGGCGTCGCCGAGCGCCCTCTAGATCGACAGGACGGATACCGTGGCACGCGTCAAGCGGGCGGTCAACGCCCAAAAGAAGCGCCGCACGACCCTCGAACTGGCCAGCGGTTACCGCGGCCAGCGCTCGCGGCTGTACCGCAAGGCCAAGGAGCAGGTGCTCCACTCGCTCAACTACGCCTACCGGGACCGTCGCGCCCGCAAGGGTGACTTCCGCAAGCTGTGGATCCAGCGGATCAACGCCGCGGCCCGGCAGAACGGCATGAGCTACAACCGCTTCATCGAGGGTCTGCGCGTTGGCGGGGTCGAGGTCGACCGCAAGATCCTCGCCGAGCTCGCGGTCAGCGACCCTACCGCCTTCACCGCCCTGGTCGAGTTGGCCCGCGTCAACGCGGGCGCCCAGGGCAAGGCCGCTTCCTGAACAGCCGTCCGCGACCCGGGGCCGTGTCGTTCGACCAGCCGCCCACCCGGCGGCCGTTCACCGAACGCACACCCCGGGTCGTCGCCGCTCGGGCGTTGACCCGCCGTCAGGGCCGCGACCGGGCGGGCCGCTTCCTCGCCGAGGGCAGCCAGGCCGTCCGGGAGGCCCTGTCGTTCGGCGTCGTGCACGAGCTGTTCGTCACCGCCGCCGCTTCGGCGCGGCACCCCGAGCTGGTCGAACTGGCCGAGGGGTCCGGCGTCCTCGTCTCCGAGGTCTCCGACCGCGCGGCCGACGGCCTGTCGGAAACCGTGACGCCGCAAGGCATCGTCGCCGTGTGCGACCTGGTGGACCGTCCGGTTGGGACTGTCCTGGCCGAACGCCCGCGCTTGGTCGCCGTGCTCGTCGGGGTGTCCGACCCGGGCAACGCGGGCACGGTCACCCGGGTCGCCGACGCCGCCGGGGCGGGTGCTGTCCTGTTCGCCGGGGACACTGTGGACCCGCACAACGGCAAGTGCGTGCGCGCCTCCACCGGCAGCGTTTTCCACCTGCCGCTGGCGCGATCACGGGACGTGTCCGGGGTTCTGGACTCCTGTCGGGCGGCCGGGTTGCGCCTGGTCGCCGCCGACGGGCACGCGCGGCTCGACCTGGACGACGCCCTCGACTCCGGCGTGCTCGCCGAGCCGACGGCGTGGGTGTTCGGCAGCGAGGCGCACGGGCTGCCCGCCGATGTGCTGTCCCAAGTGGACGACTCGGTGCGGGTTCCGCTCCACGGCAAGGCGGAGAGCCTGAACCTGGCCACCGCGGCCGCCGTGTGCCTCTACGCGGGCGCCCGCGCCCAGCGCTGATCACTCCAGCCGGTTGGTCAGGTCCTTGATCAGCGGATCGGCCTCGACCGGCTTCCCCTGCTCCTCCAGCGCCCGCGCCAGCGAACCGAGCACCGCGCCGACCGTCTGGCCGTCGGTGTCCGCGCCGAGCAGCGCGGCCGCCCGGCGGGCCTCCGCCTCGGCGGCGGTGGTGTTGCCCAGGTCGAGGTGCAGCCGCGCGGCCCGGCCCGCCAGGAACGCGTGCCAGTCGGCGTTGCCGAGGCGGACCGCGTACTCCTCGGCGGTCGCGTTGACCGCCAACGCCTCCTCGTACCGCTCGTGGTGGGCCAGCAGGGCGGCCCGGAACCCGGTCACGTCGGCCAGTTGGTCCAGCGCGCCGTCGACCGGGGTGTCCGCGACCATGGCCGCCGCCTCGTCCAAACAGGACAGACCATCGGCCAGGTCGAGCAGGCCCCTGGCGTGCGCCAGCCGGACCATCGACTCGGACGCGGCGACCGGGTGCCCGGCCACCCGCCAGCGGTCGACCGCGTCCGCGAACACCGCCGCCGCGCCGACCAGGTCGTCGCGTTCCAGCAGGATCTCGCCGATCTGGTGCAGCACGTGGCCGAGGAACGCCGGGTCCGCCGAGGTGGCCACCACCGCCCGGAAGTGCCGCTCGGCCGACTCGTCCTCACCGAGCCTGCGGCAGGTCACCGCGAGCGCGTAGCGGATGTCGCGCACCAGCCCCTCGGCCGACGCGGGCGCCAGCCGCAGCGCCTCCTCCAGGGTCTCCGCGGCCTCCAGGTCCCGGCCGGTGCTCAGGTAGCCCGACGAGAGGTACAGGCACGCCTTGGCCGAGCTCGCCGGGTACAGCCACTGCCGGGTCGCGGCCGCCGCGTCCAGCAGCACCCGCATCCGCTCACCCGCCAGACCCGCTTGGTCGACGAAGGCCGCGTACTGCAGCAGCGAGTCCGCCAGCCACGGTCCCGGCACGGCGCGGCACCGGGTGACCAGCTCCTCGAACCAGGCGATGGCCTCCTCGCCCCGGCCGAGCCCGGCCAGCAACCGCGCGCGGTGGCCGGTCAACCGCAACTCGGTCGACTCCGACCAGTCCTCCACCCCGTCCAGCAGGCCCTCGACCATCGCCAGCGCGCCCGCCAGGTCGCCACCGGCGGCCAGCAGGTTCGCCCGGCACATCCGGACCGTGCCCAGCGCCCGCGGCCGCGCGGACGTCGCCAGGTCCTCCGCGGCGTCGACGGCGGCCAGCGCCCCGGCCGGATCGGTCGGCCCGAGCAGCTCCGCCACCGCCAGGTGCCCGCCGACGACCACGTCCGGGCGGTCGACCGCCGCCCCCTCGATGATCGCCAGGCGCGCGTGGTCCATCGCCTGCGCGGGGTGGTCGGCCATCCGGTACATCCCGGACAGCGGGTGGTGCAGGCCCGCCGCGTCCCGGGTCGCGCCGACCGCCAGCAGCCGCTCGCGGTGCGCCACGATCCGCTCGGCCGAGGCCACCGGGTCCGGGCACCGGCCGAACACGTCCCGGTACACCGCCACCATCGTCGCCAGCGGCTCCGGCAGGTCGGCGTCGAGCGGGACCCCGCCGAGCAACCGGGTGCCGGTGAGCAACTGCCCCCGCTCCATCTCCGCGCACGCCGCCCCGGCCGCCGCCACCGGGTCCACGGCCACTGTGCCTGCTGTGGTCACTGCGTCCGTCTTGACCGCCGCCCCGGGCGCCGCGGCCTCGACCGGCCGCGGCGCGGGCACGGCGACCAGCACCGGCGCGACGTCCGGCAGGTCCAGCGTCCGGCGCACCCGGTGGCTCACCGCGTCGGTGCCGTTGCGCCGGTCGAACTCGGCCGCCGTGGCCACCGCCCGCTCCGCGCAGAACCGGCGCAGCGCCTCCCCGTCGAACACCCGCTCGCCCACGGTGAACACCCGCTCCGCGCGATCGGGCACCCGGCTCAGCAGCAGCGCCGCCGCGGCCGCGAACTCCTGCAGCACCTTCGGGCTCGGCGGCTCGGCCAGCACGTCCAGGTTGTCGGCCAGGATCTCCATGCCCCGCCCGGCGTTGTCGGTGATCGCGCAGAACCGCAGGTGCGCGTGCAGCGCCGAACGGCCCTGCGGGGTGCCGCGCACCACCCGGTACGACACGAGGTGCGCCCGCGCCGCGTCGGCCAGCCGCCCGGTCGCCAGATACGCCTCGATCAGCGACGCCAGCACCCCGTGCGGCTGCTCCGCGCAGTCCGACGGCTCGGTCAGCACCGGCTGGGCGACCGCGATCGCCTCGTCGAACCGCCGCCGCGACACGAAGTAGCCGACCTGGCTGTCCACCACGCACGCCGGGCAGTCGCTCATCTCGTCCGGCTCGGCCGCCCGCCACGCCGCGAAGTGCCCGTCCGCCGCCGCCGTGTCCCCGATGTGGTGCGCCACCGCGCGCCGCTTGTCGTGCACCGGGTGCGGCGAGTACCCGTGCAGCCGGTACCGCTGGTCCAACTGGTCCACCAGCGCGGTGATCTGCCCCAGGGTGAACCGCGGGTCGCCGAGCAGCCCGGTCGGCAACCACTTGTGCATCCAGGTGAACTGGTGCACCGCCCAGTCGTCGAACGCCTCCGGCTGCCTGGTCTCGGTCGCCCGCAGCCAGGCGAACGGGGTCAGCATCAGGTCGTAGCGGCGGATCTCCCGGTAGGCGTTGATCAACACCAGCCGGGCGGCCACCCCCAGGTCGACCAGGCCCTCGGTGTCCGCCGCCCGCGCCACCCGCTCCAGCGCCTCGCACTTGACCGCGCTCGCGGGCAGGTCGTCGGCCGACTGCAGCCGCCGGGACAACCGATCGTGCGTCCGCGCCCGGTCCGGCTCCTCCGGATCAGCCACGGGAACCCCCGATCGCCCGCTCCAACAGGTCGAGGAACGACCCGGTGAGCGCGGCGGTGTCCTTCGGGCGCAACGGCCGGTGCGACTGCAGCAGGGCGTTGACGTAGAGCGCGCGCACCGCCGACTCCACCAGCTCCGGGTCGGTGATCCCGGCCAACCGGGTCACCAACGGGTTGCGCGTGTTGAGCACCAGCCGCTGCGCCGCGCCGGACCCGGCGTCCACCAGGTGTCCGAGCAGGTCGCTCCACAGCGGATCGGCCTCCGCCTGCGCCTGCGCCGCGTCCTGCCTGCGAGCGCCGTCGGCGTCGGCGATCAGCAGCGCGGGCAGCGACACCGGGTCGAACTCGCGCAGCGTCGGCTCGCAGTCGTGGTCGAGCAACACCGCCGTGGCCACCAGCACGGTGTCCGCCAGCGCCGCCTCTGTCGCCGGGTCCGGGCGGCCCAGCGCGGCCAACAACTCGCGCGGGTCCACCCGGCGCGCGGTGTCCGGGCCGTCCCGCTCGGCCAACCGGCGCAACAGGTCCGTGTCGTAGGCGTAGCCCGCGTTCACCAGTCCGATGTCCTGCGCCGCGGCGACCGGGGCCAACTGGCGGAACTCGTCTACGTCCGGGGTGTACAGCACGGTCGGGTGGCTGCGCCGGAACTGCCGCAGCGGCATCGCGCCGCGCGTCGTCTCGTACGGCAGCCACCGCTCCGCCAGGCCCAGCAGCTCGTCGTCCACCAGGGCCAGTGACTTGATCCCCATGTGGTGCGCGGCCAGCAGCGCGCCCGCCCGCTCCGGCTCGGTCGCGGCCAACCGCACCAGCCAGTCCCGGATCCGCTCGCCCAGCGCGTCGCGGACCGCCAGCAGCGTCTCGTCCTCGTAGAGCGACTCGCGGCTCGCCGTCGGCCGCAGCGCCGAGGTGTCCACCACGCACCGCACGAAGTAGGCCCAGTCCGGCAGCAGACCTTCGATCGCGGTGCCGACCAGCATCCGCTTGAGGTACACCCGGTGCGCCTGCCGCGCCCCCGGGTGCGCGCCCGCCGGGAGCACGAACGCCACACCGGTCAGCCCGATCGCGCCGAACTCCAGCGGCAGCGCGTCGAACGGCTCGAACCCGAACACCGACCGGCAGTACCCGCCCAGCCGGGCCCGGTGCGCCGCCGAGGTCTCACCGTCCACCCGCACCCACGGCAGGCCACCCAGGGTCACCACCGTCGAGTCGGTCTCGCCGACCACGCGGACCTGGTAAGGCAGCAGCGAACCGAACTCCGCGGCCAGCGGGGCCACCGTGGCGTGCTCGGTCCAGTGGTCGCTGTCGTGGCGGGGGAGCAGCGTCAGCGTCGTGCCCACCTCGTCGCGCGCGGAATCATCCACTTCGACCGTGTAGGTGCCGTCGTTGCGGCCGGTCCAGCGCACCGCCCGGCCGCCGCGGGCCGACCGGCTCACCAGCCGCACCTCGTCGGCGACCAGGAAGCAGGACAGCAGCCCCACCCCGAACTGGCCGAGGAAGTCCTGCCTGGCGAACCCCAGTTCGTCCCGTTTGGACGTTCCACCCAGGGTGGACAGCAGCGTGTGCACCTCGGCCTCTTCCAGACCGATCCCGGTGTCGCACACCCGCACCGTGCCGTCACCGGTGTGCTCGGGGCACTCCACGGTGATCCGGCCGGGGGCGCCCGGGTCGAGCAGCCTGCGCGCGGTCACCGCGTCCACCGCGTTCTGCAGCACCTCGCGCACGTACACCCGGGGACTGCTGTAGAGGTGGTGGCTGAGCAGGTCGATGACGCCGCGCAGGTTGACACCGAATGTCTGAGCCAAGGTGGACCTCTGCGGCCTAGTCGACGGACGGGGCTGGCGGGCGCGGGGACCTCGAACCGGGACCGGGATGCGACCCGAGGTCACAGTACAGGCGTCCCGCGATCTCGGCCCGGCCTTCACCCGGTCGCGGGCGGTGCCGGGCGCCCGGTCGGGCGGTCCCCGGGCACACCGCCGACCCCCTTCACCCGGCCGCGCGAACCGCTGCCGCCACCCGGGCGAACCCCGGCCCGCCCGCGCAGGCCGAACTCGGTGTCGACGGCCCGCGCCGATCACCTAGGATCGACCCTGCTCACCCGCCGCGCCGGGTGGCGCAAGTCCGCACCAGGACCCCGGGGAGCTGTCCACCAACCATGTCCGGAGCCAACGAGTCGTACGACCCCAAGGAGGTCGCGGCGCTCTCGCCCGACGTCCTCCAGGCCGCCGTGCAGAAGGCCCGCGAGGAGTTCGACTCCGCCGCCGACCTCGACGCCCTCGCCGCGATCAAGCCCGCCCACCTGGGTGACCGCTCGCCGCTGCTGCAGGCCCGCCGGGAGATCGGCGCGCTGCCGCCGCAGGCGCGCTCCGAGGCGGGCAAGCGGGTCAACGAGGCGCAGGCCCTGGTCAAGGCCGCCTTCGACGAGCGCAGGTCCCGGTTGCAGGTGGAGCGGGACGAGCGGGTGCTGCGCGAGGAGGGCGTTGACGTCACCCTGCCGTGGGACCGCGCCCCGCGCGGCGCCCGGCACCCGCTGACCACGCTGTCCGAGCGGATCGCCGACGTGTTCACCGGCATGGGCTACGAGGTCGCCGAAGGCCCCGAGCTGGAAGCCGAGTGGTTCAACTTCGACGCGCTCAACTTCAAGAAGGACCACCCCGCGCGCACCATGCAGGACACCTTCTACGTCGGGGAGCCCGACTCCGGGCTGGTGCTGCGCACGCACACCTCGCCGGTGCAGATCCGCGCCCTGCTCGAGCGCGACCTGCCGGTGTACGTGGTGTGCCCCGGCCGCACCTTCCGCACCGACGAGCTCGACGCCACGCACACCCCGGTGTTCCACCAGGTGGAAGGGCTGGCCATCGACAAGGGCCTGACCATGGCCCACCTCAAGGGCACCCTGGACGCGTTCGCCAAGGCCATGTTCGGCGACGAGGCGCGCATCCGGCTGCGGCCGTCGTTCTTCCCGTTCACCGAGCCCTCCGCCGAGCCGGACGTGTGGTTCGCCGAGAAGAAGGGCGGCCCCGGCTGGGTCGAGTGGGGCGGCTGCGGCATGGTCAACCCGAACGTGCTGCGGGCCTGCGGGATCGACCCCGACGTCTACTCCGGGTTCGCCTTCGGCATGGGACTGGAGCGGACCCTGCAGTTCCGCAACGGCATCCCGGACATGCGCGACATGGTCGAGGGCGACGTCCGGTTCACCCTTCCCTTCGGCACGGAGGCGTAGTGCGGATCCCCGTGAGCTGGCTCGTCCAGCAACTGGAACTGACCGAGGACCACCGCGGCATCACGGCGACCGAGATCGCCGAGGCGTTCATCCGGGTCGGCCTCGAGGTCGAGGAGGTCAGCCCGCTCGGCCCGGTGTCCGGTCCGGTCGTGGTTGGCCGGGTGGCCCAGATCGAGGAGCTCACCGGGTTCAAGAAGCCGATCCGGTTCTGCACCGTGGAGATCGGCGAGTCCGACAACGACTCGGCGGACGCGGCGGACTCGGCGGCGGAGGGGCCGGAGACCACGCAGATCGTCTGCGGTGCCACCAACTTCGTCGAGGGCGACCTGGTCGTGGTGGCGCTGCCCGGCGCGGTGCTGCCCGGCGACTTCACCATCAGCGAGCGCAAGACCTACGGCCGGGTCAGCCGCGGCATGATCTGCTCGGCCGCCGAGCTCGGCCTCGGCGACGACCACGCCGGCATCCTGGTGCTGCCGGTCGAGGACGACATCGCCCCCGGTGACGACGCCGCCGACCTGCTCGGCCTCACCGACACCGTCATCGAGCTGTCGCTGACCCCCGACCGCGGCTACTGCCTGTCCATGCGCGGCCTGGCCAGGGAACTGGCCTGCGCGCTCGACGTCGGCTTCATCGACCCGGCCGCGATCGAGGTCCCGGCCGCCGACGCCGCGTCGGTCCCGGTCACCCTGGCCGACCCGACGGCCTGCTCGCGGTTCGCGGTGCGCCGGGTCACCGGCGTCGACCCGACCGCGCCCACCCCGTGGCACATCCGGCGCACCCTGATGCTGGCCGGGATCCGGTCCATCTCGCTGGCCGTGGACATCACCAACTTCGTGATGCTCGAACTCGGCCAGCCGATGCACGCGTTCGACACGGCCCGGGTGCGCGGCGGCCTGACCGTGCGGCGGGCGCGGGCGGGGGAGAAGCTCACCACCCTCGACGACGCCGAGCGCGCGCTCGACCCGGACGACGTGGTCATCACCGACGACAGCGGCCCGATCTCGCTGGCGGGCGTGATGGGCGGCGCGAGCACCGAGGTCCGCTCGGACAGCACCGACATCCTGCTCGAAGCGGCCATCTGGGACCCGGCCACGATCGCCCGCGCGGTGCGCAGGCACAAGCTGCCCAGCGAGGCCGCCCGCCGCTACGAGCGGGTGGTCGACCCGGCGCTGCCGCCGGTGGCGCTGGAGCGGGCCGCGCGCCTGCTGCGCGAGTACGGCGAGGGCAGCATCCAGCCCGGCCGCACCGACGTCGGCACCCCGACCGCGCCGGACCCGGTCGTCATGGCGATGGACCTGCCCGACCGCGTCGCCGGTGCCCGCTACGCGCGCGGCGTCACCGCGGCCCGGCTGCAGCAGATCGGCTGCCGGGTGGAGGTCGGCGCCGCCGAGGACGGCACGCCGGTCGTCACCGCGTACCCGCCGAGCTGGCGCGGTGACCTCGGCCAGCCCGCCGACCTGGTCGAGGAGGTCCTGCGGCTGCAGGGCTACGAGACCATCCCGCTGGAACTGCCGACCGCCCCGGCGGGCACCGGTCTCACCGCCGCGCAGCGCAGACGCCGCCGGGTGTCGCGCACCCTCGCCGAGCACGGCTACGTCGAGGTGCTGCCGTTCCCGTTCGTCTCCGCCGGGGTGTGGGACGCGTTCGGCCTGTCGGCCGACGACGTCCGTCGGCGCACCCTGCCGGTGCGCAACCCGCTGGAGGCCGAGCGCGACCAACTGGCCACCACGCTGCTGCCCGGCCTGCTGGACATCCTGGTGCGCAACGGGTCCCGGGGCGCCCGGGACCTCGCGCTGTTCCACATCGGACAGGTCGTGCTGCCGCGCGCCGACGCGCCCCCGGTGCCGGACGTGCCGGTCACCGGCCGCCCGGACGACGAGCAACTGGCCCGGTTGGCGGCGGCGTTGCCCGCCCAGCCGGTGCACGTCGCCGTCGTCCTCGCGGGCAACCGGCAGCGGCCCGGCTGGTGGGGCGCCGGTGAGCAGGCGGGTTGGGCCGACGCGGTGCAGGCGGCCCGGGTCGTGGCCGAGGCGGCCGGGGTCGAGTTGACCGTGTCGGCGGACGCGCTCGCCCCGTGGCACCCCGGTCGGTGCGCGCGGTTGAGCGTCGGCGGTTTCCCGGTCGGCCACGCGGGCGAACTCCACCCGAACGTGGTGGAGGCGCTGGGGCTGCCCAAGCGCACCTGCGCGATGGAACTCGACCTCGACCTGCTTCCTTTGCGGGAGCTGCGACCGGTGCCGAAGGTCTCGCCGTACCCGCCGGTCCTGCTGGACGTGGCGCTGGTGGTCCCCGACGAGGTGCCCGCCGCCGAGGTGACCGACACCCTGCGCGACGGTGGTGGCGAGCTCTTGGAGGAGCTGAGCCTGTTCGACGTGTTCACCGGTGCGCAGGTCGGCGAGGGCAAGCGGTCGCTGGCGTACTCGCTGCGGTTCCGCGCGCCGGACCGCACGCTCACCGTCGAGGAGGCCACCGCGGCCCGCGACGCCGCTGTCTCCGCCGCCGCCGAACAGCACGGCGCCGCCCTGCGCGGCTGATGGAGCGGGTTTTTCACACTTTTGACCGGGGGTGGTCCACGCGGACCGCCCCCCGATCGGGTTGTCATCCGGGCACGGACCGTGATGAGTCCTCAATGGACGGTCCGATATTCCGGGAATCACCCGGTTTCGAACCGATAACCGACGTTTCGGCATGGCAAATATCGGCACCCCGCTATTCCCAACCGCGCGAACCTGGGGCAGCATCGGGCGGTCCGCGACACCATCCCGGTCCGGGCGAGGCATGACGAAAAGGGGCAATGTGAAGAAAATCGTGGCGGCACTCGCCGCGGCGGGTGTCGTGGTGGGTGGTGCGGTGCTCGCTCCGTCCGTCTCCGCGGCGCCCGCGGCGAAACCCGCGCCCAACCAGGTGAACTACGACCCCGCGCCGATCGCGTGGGGCACCTGCGCCAGCCCAGGACTGCAGCGCCGCGGCGCCCAGTGCGGGTTCCTCGAGGTGCCGCTGGACTACGCCAAGCCGACCGGCACCAAGATCAAGCTGGCGGTCTCCCGGATCGCCGCGAAGGTCACCCCCGACAAGTACCAGGGCATCATGCTCACCAACCCGGGCGGCCCCGGCGGCTCCGGGCTCACCCTGTCCGTGCTCGGCGAGTACGTGCCCAACGGCGCGGGCGCCGCGTACGACTGGATCGGCTTCGACCCGCGCGGTGTCGGCTCCAGCCAGCCGTCGCTGTCCTGCGACGGTGGCTACTTCGGCTACAACCGGCCGGACTACATCCCGGTCACCTCGAAGCTGGAGCAGACCTGGCTCAACCGCTCCAAGGGTTACGCCGCCGCCTGCGACAAGGCCGGTGGTGACCTGCTCGACCACGTCAAGACCACCGACTCGGTCAACGACATGGACGCGCTGCGCAAGGCCCTGGGCCAGGAGAAGATCAACTACTACGGCTTCTCCTACGGCACCTACCTCGGCCAGGTCTACGCGACCACCTACCCGGAGCGCGTGCGCCGGATGGTGCTGGACAGCAACGTCGACCCGCGCGCCGTCTGGTACCAGGCCAACCTGGACCAGGACGTCGCCTTCGGCGGCAACATCAAGATCTACTTCGACTGGGTCGCGAAGTACGACAGCGTCTACCACCTCGGCAAGACCGAGGCGGCGGTCGAGGCCACGTTCTACCGCGAGCAGAACAAGTTCCGCACCAAGCCCGCGGGCGGCATCATCGGCCCGGACGAGTTCACCGACATCTTCCTGCAGGCCGGGTACTACGTGTTCGGCTGGGAAGACATCGCGAACGCCTTCTCCGCGTGGGTCAACAACGCCGACTACTCGGGCCTCAAGTCCCTGTACGACGCGAGCAACGCGCAGGGTCCCGGCGCCGACAACGGTTTCGCCATGTACCTGGCCACCCAGTGCACCGACGTCCAGTGGCCCACCTCGTGGAACAAGTGGCGGATCGACAACTGGATCACCTTCCTCCGCGCCCCGTTCGAGACCTGGGGCAACGCCTGGTTCAACGCCCCGTGCGTCTACTGGGCGGGCAAGGTCGGCAAGCCGGTCCAGGTCGACGGCGCCAAGGCCCCGCCGATCCTGCTGGTCGACGAGACCAAGGACGCCGCCACCCCCTACGAGGGCAGCCTCGAGGTCCGCAGCCGCTTCCCCAAGTCCTCCCTGATCGAGGGCGTCGGCGGCACCACCCACGCAGGCACCCTGAACGGCGACGCCTGCATGGACAACCAGATCGCCGACTACCTGGCCACCGGCACCCTCCCCACCCGCAAACCCGGCCGCCGCTCCGACACCCAGTGCGACCCCCTGCCCCAGCCCGTCCCGGCCCCCGCCGCGACCGAGCGCAAGGCAGCCATCGCCCCAAGTGCCACCAGCACCGACATCACCCGCGCCGACATCCAGAAAATCATCCTGGGCGTCCGGGGCTAACCTGAAGTACACGTCGTAGCTCCACCCGCAACACCCAATACGCCTGAGGGCGGGGAGTCCCACTCCCCGCCCTCAGCCGCGTCTTACCCGAATAATTCCCCCGAAGCGCTTCATCACACTCCCGCACCGCGCACCCAAATGCCCCACCCCTCATCGACGAAGCGCCACACCCAACACACCGCCCCCCCCCAAAAAAAAAGACTCCACCCCATATCGACGAAGCCC
>NZ_AXWW01000059.1 GCF_000482865.1 Actinokineospora inagensis DSM 44258
CGAGGCGCAGCCGAGGCTCAGAGTCCCCTGTGTCGGCCCTCATGCCCCCGAGACTGTCGGTGGGTCCGTCTAGGCTGTGTATTCGGGGGCTTTTGTCCGGGTTGATCTTGGTGTGAGGGGTCACTGGGCCTCGCTGCGCTCGGGTTTCGGCCTGGTCGCCTTCGGCGACGCCGGCATCGGGCGCCAGATTAAAGCTTGGGGTGCCCGTTGTGGTGAAGTTGTTTTGTTTGGGGCCCCTAGCGGCAGCCTGGGTAAGGCAAAAAGGCGGGGCCACTGGAAAGCGGGGCCTTACCCGCCAGCCGGCTTAGGCCACCGCTCCCCCCAAACAAAACAACTCCACCACAACGGGCGGTTGGGATCGGCGGGTCCCGAGGCGCGCGGTGCTGGTTGGTGGGCTTCGTCGATTTGTGTCCGGTTTCGAGGGGTGCGGTGCCGGTTGATCGTGGTGCTTCACCGCATGACAGTTTCCGGGGGTGGGGGTAGTGCCCGTTGATCGCGGTGCTTGTTGGACACGGCGGATTCTGGGGTGGCGGTGCATTATTGGGAATAGGTTGGGAAATAAAGAACCGGGCCGGTGTCCGTGTGGACACCGGCCCGGTTGTGGAGCCTAGATCACTTCTTGGTCAGGGCGGCGTACTTGCGTTCGAGGTCGTCCAGGCCGCCGATCGACAGGAAGGCCTGTTCGGGGACGTGGTCGTACTCGCCCTTGGCGACGCGGTCGAAGGCCTCGATGGTGTCCGAAACCTTCACGAACGAGCCCTCTTCGCCGGTGAACTTCTGGGCTACGAAGAAGTTCTGGGACAGGAAGCGCTCGATGCGGCGGGCGCGGTTGACCGTCACCTTGTCCTCTTCGGACAGTTCGTCCATGCCGAGGATGGCGATGATGTCCTGCAGTTCCTTGTACTTCTGCAGGATCCGCTTGACCTCCTGCGCGACCCGGTAGTGCTCGTCGCCGACTACGGCGGGGTCCAGGATCCGCGAGGACGAGGACAGCGGGTCGACGGCCGGGTAGATGCCCTTCTGCGAGATCGGGCGGGAGAGCTCGGTCGTCGCGTCCAGGTGGGCGAAGGTGGTGGCGGGGGCCGGGTCGGTGTAGTCGTCGGCGGGGACGTAGATCGCCTGCATGGAGGTGATCGAGCGGCCCCGGGTCGAGGTGATGCGCTCCTGCAGCTCGCCCATCTCGTCGGCCAGGGTGGGCTGGTAGCCGACGGCGGAGGGCATGCGGCCGAGCAGCGTGGAGACCTCGGAACCGGCCTGGGTGAACCGGAAGATGTTGTCGATGAACAGCAGCACGTCCTGGTGCTGCACGTCGCGGAAGTACTCCGCCATCGTCAGCGCGGACAGCGCGACCCGCATGCGGGTGCCCGGCGGCTCGTCCATCTGGCCGAACACCAGCGCGGTGTCCGGGAGAACCCCCATCTCCTCCATCTCCAGGAAGAGGTCGGTGCCCTCGCGGGTGCGCTCGCCGACACCGGCGAACACCGAGGTGCCACCGAAGTTGCGGGCGATCCGGGTGATCATCTCCTGGATGAGCACCGTCTTGCCGACACCGGCGCCGCCGAACAGGCCGATCTTGCCGCCCTCGACGTACGGGGTGAGCAGGTCGATGACCTTGACGCCGGTCTCCAGGACCTTCGTCTTGCCCTCGAGCTGGTCGAACGCCGGGGGACGGCGGTGGATGCGCCAGCGCTCGGCGTCCGCGGCGTGGCCGGGCTTGTCCAGGCACTCGCCGAGGGCGTTGAACACGTGGCCCTTGACGGCGTCGCCGACCGGCACCGAGATGGCCTCGCCCGTGTCGTGCACCGGGGTGCCGCGCACCAGGCCGTCCTGCGGCGCCATCGAGATGCAGCGCACCAGGTTGTCGCCGAGGTGCTGCGCGACCTCAAGGGTGATGGTCTTGCGCAGCGACTCGAGCTCGACCTCCACCTTGAGCGCGTTGTAGAGGTCGGGCACCGATCCCCGGGGGAACTCGACGTCGACGACGGGGCCGATCACCCGGACGACGCGGCCGACCGCGGTCTTGGGTTCCTGAATGGCAGTCATTAGTCATCACTTCCTGCGGCTGCGAGCGCCTCGACGCCACCGACGATCTCGCTGATCTCCTGGGTGATCTGCGCCTGGCGGACCTGGTTGGCGACACGGGTGAAGCTCTTGACGAGCTCGTCGGCGTTGTCCGTTGCGGACTTCATCGCCGTGCGGCGGGCGGCGGACTCGGACGCGGCCGATTCCAACAGCGCCGCGTAGATGCGGGTGTTGACGTACTTGGGGAGCAGGTTGGTCAGCAGGACCTCGGCGCTGGGCTCGAACGAGTAGGCCGAGGTGATGCCGGTGGGCGCCTCCTGCGCGTACTCCAGCTCCATCGGCGCGATCCTGGTGGCCACCGGCCGCTGGGACAGCATGGACCGGAACTCGGTGTAGACGATGTGCAACTCGTCGACGCCGAGGATCCCGTCCGGGCCGGGGTGGTTGCCCGCGTCGTCGGCGCCGTCGAGGAACGCCTGGATCAGCGTCTCGCCCGCCGCGACGGCGTCGGTGTAGGTGGGTCGCTCGGAGAAGCCGGTCCAGGAACCCTGCACCGTCCGCTGCCGGAACCGGAAGTAGTTCAGGCCCTTGCGCCCGATCACCCACACCACCGGGGTCTTGCCCTGCTCCTTGAGCAGTTGGACGAGCTCCTCGGCGCGGCGGATCGCGTTGGCGTTGTAGCCGCCGCACAGCCCGCGGTCCGACGTGACCACCAGGATCCCGGCCCGCTGGTGCCGCGAACGCTCGGTCAGCAGCGGCGAGTCGAGGCTGGTGGCGCCGGTGGCCAGCGCGGTGAGCACCGAGGTGATCTCGTCCGCGTACGGCTTGGCCGCGGCCACCCGCGCCTGCGCCTTGCTGATCCGCGACGTCGCGATCAGCTCCTGCGCCTTGAAGATCTTCTTGAACGACTGGGCGGACTTGATCCGCTGCCGGATCTCGCGAAGCTGTGCCATGGCCAGGCGCCTACTTCGTCGGGGAGGGCTTGTTGACCTTGACGGTCTCCTGGCCCACCTCGCCCGCGTCGAGGGCGTCCGCCTGGACGTCGCGCACGCCGCCCGCGGCACCGGCGGTGAAGGACTGCTTGAACGCGGTGACCGCGTCGGCGAGCCGACCGGCGTTGTCGTCGGACAGCGCCCGCGAGGTGCGGATCTCGTCAAGGATGCCCGCGTGCCGGTGGCGCAGGTGCTCGTGCAGCTCCGACTCGAACCGGCGCACGTCCGACACCGCGATGTCGTCGAGGTAGCCGTGCGTGCCGATCCAGATCGACACGACCTGCTCCTCCACCGCGACTGGGGAGTACTGGCCCTGCTTGAGCAGCTCCATCATCCGGGCGCCGCGCTCCAACTGGGCCTTCGAGGTGGCGTCCAGGTCGGAGGCGAAGGCGGCGAACGCCTCCAGCTCGCGGTACTGGGCCAATTCGAGGCGCAGCGTCGCGGCGACCGACTTCATCGCCTTGGTCTGCGCCGCGGTGCCCACCCGGGACACCGAGGTGCCGACGTTGACCGCCGGGCGCTGACCGGAGTTGAACAGGTCCGACTCCAGGAAGCACTGGCCGTCGGTGATGGAGATGACGTTGGTCGGGATGTAGGCGGAGATGTCGTTCGCCTTGGTCTCGATGATCGGCAGACCGGTCATCGAGCCCGCGCCGAGCTCGTCGGACAGCTTCGCGCAGCGCTCCAGCAGGCGGGAGTGCAAGTAGAAGACGTCGCCGGGGTAGGCCTCGCGGCCCGGCGGGCGGCGCAGCAGCAGGGAGATCGCGCGGTAGGCCTCGGCCTGCTTGGTCAGGTCGTCGAAGATGATCAGGACGTGCTTGCCCTGGTACATCCAGTGCTGGCCGATGGCCGAGCCGGTGTAGGGGGCCAGCCACTTGAAGCCCGCCGAGTCCGACGCGGGGGCGGCGACGATGGTGGTGTACTCCAGCGCGCCCGCCTCCTCCAGCGCGGACTTGACGCCCGCGATGGTGGAGCCCTTCTGGCCGATCGCGACGTAGATGCAGCGCACCTGCTGCTTCGGGTCGCCGGTGGCCCAGGCCTTCTTCTGGTTGATGATCGTGTCGACGCAGACCGTGGTCTTGCCGGTCTTGCGGTCACCGATGATCAACTGGCGCTGGCCGCGGCCGATCGGGGTCATCGAGTCGATGGCCTTGATGCCGGTCTGCAGCGGCTCGCCCACCGGCTGCCGCTGCACCACGGTGGCCGCCTGCAGCTCGAGCACGCGCTCGCCCTCGGCGGGGATGTCGCCGAGGCCGTCGATCGGCTTGCCCAGCGGGTCGATGACCCGGCCGAGGAAGGCGTCGCCGACCGGCACCGAGAGGACCTTGCCGGTCCGCTTGACCTCCTGGCCCTCCTCGATCTTGTCGTAGTCACCGAGGATGGCGACACCGAGCTCGCGGGCGTCCAGGTTCAGCGCCACGCCGACGATGCCGCCGGGGAACTCCAGCAGCTCGTTGGCCATGGCCGAGGGCAGGCCCTCCACGTGGGCGATGCCGTCGCCGGTGTCGGAAACCGTTCCGACCTCTTCCCGGTTGACGTCCGGGGAGTAGCTGGAGACGTAGTTTTCGATCGCACTGCGGATCTCGTCCGACGAGATCGTCAGCTCCGCCATGAAAGTTCCTGCTCTCACTTCGTTGCTTCGGGGGGAGTTTCGCTCAGCCGAACCGACGGCGCAGCGCGTCGAGTCGACCGGAGGTGCTGCCGTCGATGACCTCGTCGCCGACCTTGATGACCAGCCCGCCGCCCAGGGCGGGGTCGATCTCCAGGTGCAGGGCGATGGGCCGGGCGTAGATCCGCTGCAGGGACGCGGCGAGCCGGTCCTGCTGCTCGGCCGAGAGCGGACCGGCGGAGACCACGTGGGCCACCGAGCGCTCCCGCCGCTTGGCCGCCTCGGCGGCCAGTGCCTCCAGGCCGGAGACCAGGTGGCGACCGCGCGGGCGGGCCACCAGGTTCGCCACCAGCGCCGCCGTCGCGGCGTCCACCTTGGACCCGAGCAGCTCGCGCAGCAGCGCCAGCTTGCCCTCGGTGTCGCCAGCGCGGTTGGTGAGGACCTGCTCCAGCTCGGTCTGGTCGGCGATGATGCGGCCGAGCCGGAACAGCTCGTCCTCGACCGCGTCGAGCCGACCGGCGCGCTCGGCGCCGACCAGCAGCGCGGTCACCGCCAGCGACTCCAGCCCGTCGACCAGCTCGCGCGGGCTCGACCAGCGGGCCCCCGCGGCAGTGGTGACGACCTTGAGCGTGCCCGCGGCGACCTTGCCGGTGAGCAGGTCGCCGACCAGCCGCCCGCGGGCGGCCGGGTCGGTGGACGGGTCGGCCACCGTGCGGCGCAGCCCGACCTCGCGGTCGAGCAGCCCGACGACGGCGAACAGCTCCCCGCCCAGCTCGGCCGAGCCGGTCGGGTCGGCCTCGAGCACGTCGAGCAGGGTCAGCTCGACGGCGGCGAGGGCCTCCCGGCTCGCGGCGTGCAGCGTGCTCGTCACAGATGCGGTCATCGAGGGCGTCCCTTAGCTCTTGGCCGGCGCGGAGACCGAGTCGAGCTCGGACAGGAACCGGTCGACGGTGCCGCGGCGGCGGGCCTCGTCCTCAAGGGACTCCCCGACGATGCGGCTCGCCAGCTCGACGGCCTGGCGACCCAGCTCGGCGCGCAGCTCGGCGACGATCTGGGCGCGCTGGGCCTCCAACTGCGCGTTGCCCTGCGCGACGATCCGCGCGGATTCCTCCTGGGCCTGCGCGCGCAACTCTTCCTTGATCTGCTCCGCCTCGGCCCTGGCGTCATCGCGGATGCGCGCCGACTCGGCACGCGCCTCGGCGAGCTGCGCCTGGTACTGCTGCAGCGCGGCCTCGGCTTCCCGCTGGGCGGCCTCGGCCTTCTCGATACCGCCTTCGATCGCGGCGGTCCGCTCGGCGTAGAGCGCCTCGAACCGGGGCACCACGAACTTGGCGAGCACGAACAGCAGCAGGCCGAAAGCGACCAGGCCGAGGATGATCTCAGCCGGATGCGGCAGCACCGGGTTCGGCGCATCCTCCGCGAGGTTGATGATTGACGACGACAAGACCACGGCGTCTCCCTATACGGTAATCCGCAGCGTCTGGCTCAGGCGGCGGAAGCGATGAAGTAGAGCACCAGGCCGATCAGGGCGAGCACCTCGGTCAGCACGAAGGTGGAGAACGCGATGCCGCGGAGCTTGCCCTCGGCCTCCGGCTGGCGGGCGGTGCCGTTGATGACGGCGGCGAAGATGAGACCCACACCGACACCGGGGCCGATGGCGCCGAGGCCGTAACCGATCATCGCCAGGCCCTTGTTGAGGTTGGGCTCGGTGGCGGCCTGGGCGAGAACGAGAGCAGCGCTCACTTGCGTATCCCTTTCAAACACGGTCCCCCCTCGTCGGGTGAACCGGGGCTCGGACTAACTCAGTGGTCTTCCGCGAGGGCGGTACCGATGTACCCGGCGGACAGCAGGGCGAAGATGTAGGCCTGCAGCACCTGGATCAGCGCTTCCAGGAAGGTCATGGCGATCGCCATCACGAAGGCGACCAGCGAGACGGGCTTGAGCGCCCACCCGGCCTCGGTGAGCAGGTACTCACCACCGAGGGTGAACACCAGCAGGATCAGGTGACCGGCGAACATCGCGGCGAACACCCGGATCGCCAGCGTGATCGGGTCCATGAAGAACCGCAGGAAGATCTCGATCGGCGTCAGCAGCAGGTACACCGGCTTCGGGATCCCCGGCGGCATGACCGACTTCTTCAGGTACTTGCCGAGCCCGAACTTGCGGATGCCGACGATGTGGTAAACGGGGAAGACAACGAACACCGACAGCGCGATCGGGAAGCCGATGTGCGCGAACGTCGGGAACTGGAAGATCGGGATGATGCCGAAGATGTTGTTCACCAAGGTGAAAGTGAACAGCGCCAAAACCAACGGCAGGTAGGGCCTGAACTCTTTCGAACCGATCTGCGCGCGCGCGATGTTGTTGCGGCCGAAGTCGTACACCGATTCGGTGATGAACTGGTACTTGCTCGGCACGATCGCCAGCTTGCGGGTGGCGAGCAGGAAGAACGCCGCGATGATCACGATCGACAGCACGACCATGATCATCGGCTTGGTCACCCCGGCGAAGATCGCGGGAAGATCGAAATCCTTGGCGCCTGGTGGGGTAAAGGTGCCACCTTCTGCCAGCACAAGCCTGCCCACAGGGCTCCTTCCGGTTCTCCCGGCCGGCGTCGGGTACTCCGCCGGGGGAATCGTCACGATCAGGACGTAACGTACCTGACGCGCATGGGGTACCTGGCAGCGGCTGTGCGTTACCGGCTATTCCCACGAAGGAGTGAGCCCCGCGCGCCACCGCTGGTGTCCGCGCGCACCATATCAGCCCGGTTCAGCGGGCCGTACAGCCGTACTGCTTTCAGTTCTGGGTAGTGCTTCCGGAGTCATCCGGCTGTTCGGTGAGGATCAAGGTCGGGATCTTGGTACGCCGGAACACGGCGGTTTCCGCGACGGCGCTGACCAGGACCACACCCAGCATCGTCGTACCCAGGGCGAGCACGTGCACCCCGGGCACCGCACGAAGCAGCACAAGGGTGATCAGCAACACCACCATCTTCCCGACAAAACCACCGAGCACCGCGGCCATCAGCATCTGCACGTTCAGGTGCGCGGTGCGGCGCATGAGCAGCAGGGTCGCGAACCCGGAACCGAAGCCGACAGCCCCGCCGACCGCCGCGCTCCACAACCCGGACATCCCGGCCACCAGGGTCCAGGCGACCGCCCCGACGACCGCGACCCCCAGCACCGGCCACCGCGCGGCCTTGAACATCTCATCGGCCAGCATGAGTTGGGACTCGGCGTGCGTCTTCGGGGCGGGCACCACGTTGGTGGACCCGCCGCCGGTCTGGTTCCCGGTGTCCGGTTGCTGCTCGCTCATCGTGACCTCAGTCTAGGGATGGCCGAGATGATCACCGCGATCAGGACGCCGACCGCCACCGTCCACACGACGGCGGACACGTCGTAGACGGTCACCGCGACCGCGCCGAAGGCCAGCAGACCGGCCCACAAGTAGATCAACAGGACCGCGCGGCGCTGGGAGTGGCCGATCTGCAGCAACCGGTGGTGCAGGTGCATCTTGTCGGCGGAGAACGGGCTGACGCCGCGCCGGGTGCGCCGGATGATGGCCATCAGCAGGTCGAGCACCGGGAAGAACAACACGGCCATCACGATCAGCAGCGGCGAGAGCAGCGCGATCGCGTCGGAGACGCCCCAGATGGTCGGGTTCGCCCGGCCGGACGCGGTGGTGCTGGCGGCGGCCAGCATCAGGCCGATCAGCATCGACCCGGAGTCGCCCATGAACAGCTTGGCCGGCTGGAAGTTGTGCGGCAGGAAACCGAGGCAGGCCCCGGCGAGGGTGGCCGCGATCAGCGCGGGCGAGTAGGTGCCCACGTCGCCGCCGGACAGGTCGAGCAGGTGCAGGGAGAACACGCAGGTGGCCGCCGCGGCGATCATGCCGACCCCGGCCGCCAACCCGTCGAGGCCGTCGATGAAGTTGATCGCGTTGATCAGCGTGACCGCGAGCAGGATGGCCAGCAGGCCGCCCTGGTTCTGGTCCAGGATCAGCACCGAGCCGAACACCTTGGAGTCGCCGCCCCACGGCACCCACAACACCAGCCACTGGATGCCGTAGAGGACCAAGATGCCCGCGCAGGTGGTCTGGCCCGCGAGCTTGGTCAGCGAGTCCAACTCGAACCGGTCGTCCAACATGCCGATGCCGACGATGATCCCGCCGCCGATCAGCACCGCCGTCGGGTCGAACGAGTAGTCGAACGCGCGGCGCAGCACCGGCAACTGGTGGGCGAGCAGCATCCCGCCGCAGATGCCCAGGTACATGGCCAACCCGCCGAGCCGGGGCATCGGCACCACGTGCACGTCCCGGGTGCGCGGGTAGGCCACCGCGCCGATCCGGATGGCGAACAGCCGGACCAACCCGGTGAGCAGGAAGGTCAACACGGCGGTGACCAGGCCGACCAGCAGGTACTCGCGGACCGGCAGGCCCGCGGGGGGGAAGCCACCCGTGGGGTTCACGCGCGCGCGCCCCGGGCGCGGTGGCGGTTCTGCTGGGTCACGGCGGGCACGGCGGGTCGCATCTCCCTGCGGTCTGTCGGCGTGTGGTGGTACGGGGTGGAACGGCAGGCGGTTGCCCCGCGCTAGCGAGCCAACCGGATTTCGGTGCCGAGGGCTTCGCGGACGGCGCTCATGCTGACCGCGCCCTCGCGCAGCACGGTCGGCTCGTCGCCGGTCAGGTCGACGATGGTGGACGGCACCGGGTCGCCGGACGGGCCGCCGTCGAGGTAGATGCCCACCAGGTCGTCGAACTGGGCGACGGCCTCGCTCGCGGTGGACGCGGGTGGCCGGCCGGACTTGTTGGCGCTGGACACGGCCATCGGGCCGACCTCGCGCAGCAGTTCGATGGCCACCGGGTGCAGCGGCATCCGCAGCATCACGGTGCCGCCGGTGCGGCCGAGGTCCCAGTTCAGCGACGGCGCGTGCGGCAGCACGATGGACAGGTCGCCCGGCCAGAACGCCTCGACCAGCTTGCGCGCGGTGTGCGGGACCGACAGCACCAGGCCGTCGATGGTCGACCAGGAGCCGACCAGCACACCGACCGGCATGTCCGGGCCGCGGTCCTTCGCGGCGAGCAGCGCGGCCACCGCGGTCGCGGAGAACGCGTCGCAGCCGATGCCGTACACGGTGTCGGTCGGGATCACCACGAGCCTGCCCGAGCGGATCGCGCTGGCGGCGGCCGCGAGGCCGTCCGCGCGCTGCGCGGGGTCACCACAGTCGAAGACCGTCACCCGCGCGAGCCTAGCGGTGCCCGGTGCCGGGGTGTCAGCCAGATCCACTCGAGTCAAACACCTGGACGGGTGATGCGGTCGGCCAGGCCGTCCGCCCGCGCCTGCCACGCCTGGCGCCGGAAGCGCACCACGATCAGATAGAGGAGAGCGCTCCCGAGCACAATCCCGGCGACCACCAGGTAGACACTCCCGGTAACCCCGCCGACCGCGACCAGGGTGAGACCAAAGGACACGGCGAGCACGGCGAGGCTCACCGCGATGCCCTCGGGCCGCCACCGCCACTTGCGGCCTGCGCGGACCTCGGCCAGCAGCCGCTCGGCGCCGCGGCGCAGCTCGTGGTCGCCGACGTCGAGGTCGAGGATGCGCAGGGCGGCCCGCTCGCACACCCGCAACTGCCGTTCGCTGGCGATGACCAGCACCTCGTCGTCGGTCGCGGCCCGGACCTGGTCGCCGACCGAGCACCAGGTGCTGGCCAGGTAGTACCGCAGCACCGGGTCGCCGCTGTCGCCGAAGCGCAGTTCGAGCTCCTCGGCTGCCCGCTCGGCATCCCCGCCCGCGACCCACGCCTGGGACAGCCCGAGGACGGCGAGCACACACCCCGGGTCAAGCCGGGCCGCTCGCTCGTAGTGCGCGGCCGCGGTGCGCCACCGCCCCCGGGCCAGCAGCACGTCGCCGATACCGACCTGGTCGAGCGGGTGGTCACGCAGCGCGGCGGCCTGCTCGAACCCGGCGACCGCCGCGTCCAGCCGACCGGCGAGCAGCGCTTCCTTTGCCGCGCCGAGGAACTGCTGGGCGGCCACCGGACCGCCGATCGCGTCACTGCCCGTGACCAGTTGCCACTTGGCGATGACGTCCTGCCATGTTCGAAGCATTGGATCACCCTGGACGGCACGCTACCCTCGGTACGCCATACCGGGGTCGCCGCCTCCGAGGAGCCACCACGACCAGCAACCGCCACCGTCGGGGACACCAGCTCAGCTCGCGCTGGCTGGCGTCCTCCCTCGTCGTGGCCTACGCCGCCGTGAGCGCCGCCGTCGGCACGGTGCTGCTGGTGTCCCCGAAGGAACCCCAGGTCCAGGCCTACCCGGTGTACATCTACACCGAGGCGCCCACGCCCCCGCCGTCCAGCCCGCCGTCCCCCGTGGCGCTGCCGGTCCCGGAGGGCTACCAGCGGGTGGCAGGCCCGGGTGGCCTGGTGACCACCATCCCGATCGGCTGGACGGTGACCCGCTCGACCGGCCCCGGCGCCATGCAGGCCACCGACCCCGACGACCCCACCCGCTACATCCGCTACGGCGGCTCCCCCGCGAGCACCACAGACCTGGTCGCGTCGCACGTGGACTACGAAGCGACCTACGCCAAGGCACACCCCGGCTTCGAACGCCGCAGCCTCGGCACCACGACCTACCACAACGTCCGCGCCGTCGACTGGGAGTTCGAACACCCCACAACCATCGGCAGACGACACGCGCACTCGATGTACTGGCGAGTCGACGGCACCGAGTACTTCCTCTACGCCAGCTCCACAGTGGACCGCTGGCCGGACACCAAACCCATCTACGACACCATGGTCGACAACACCACCCCGTAGTCCCGCGCCCCCACGCACACGGATCACCTCCGCCGATCCACGTCCCCACCGCAGGGAACCACACCCGTGGGCCTCACCAGCACCCCAGCCGCTTCGGACAACCCCCCAGCAGCCAAGCGCACTTCTTTCGCCGCCCCAACCACCCACCCCAGCGATTGACACCCACCCCGTCACCCCATACGGGTCACGGGCGGCCCCCACCCTTCCCGGGGGGCGTCCCCGAGGCCAGTCTACCGGCTGGGCAAGATCGACAGGGGGTGGTGCCGTGGGGTGTGGACAAGCGAGTGGGATGTGGACAGGTGGTGGGGGAGGTGGACCGGCGGCGGGGAGGCGGACCGGCGGCGGGGAGGCGGACCGGCGATGGGGAGGCGGACCGGCGATGGGGAGGCGGACCGGTGGGCAGGTGGTGAGAGGTGGGCAGGCAAGCGGGATGTGAACACGTCGTTGGGGTGTGGGCGAGCGGCTGGGGTGTGGGCAGGTCATTGGAGGGTGAACAAGGTTGTGGACTACGGACAAGCGGCCGGGATGTGAGCGAGCGGTTGGGACGCCAACAAGGACTTGAGATACAGGCAAGTGGATTGGTGTGCGAGCAAGCGGTCGAGGCGTGAGCAAGGGCTTGGAGACGGACAAGCGGTCGGGGCGCGGGCAAGCGGCCAGGGTGTGCACAAGGGCTTCCGGATACAGGCAAGCAGTCAGTGTGCGGACAAGCAGTCGGGGCGTGAACAAGGGCCTGGGATACGGACAAGCAGTTGGAGTGTGGGCAGCGGTTGAACGGCGAACAAGCAGTTGAGACACGAACACGCGGTTGGGATGTGACCAACGAATTGGGGACACGAACAAGCAGTTGAGGGTGTGACCAACGAGTTGAGACACGAACAAGCAGTTGGGTCGTGAAACAAGCAGTCGGGACGTGAACATGCGGTTGGGGTGCGAACAAGCAGTCGGGACGTAGACGAGAAGCGGGGACGCGAACAAGGGGTTGGGACGCGAACGAGAGTTAGGGACGCGGACAACCGGCCAGGTTGTGAAACAACGAGTTGGGGGTGTGGATGAACCACCCGAAACGCAGTCAGACCCGGCGAGCGGTGGCGAATCGGGGGCGGCCCGCCAGGTCGGTGTGACCCTCCACATTGGACAGGATGCGGCGTGCGGACAGTAGTGCGGGGACCGATTCCCCGTGTGTGTCGTCGTGTTCGATCGCGACTGAGCCGCCGGTGCGGAGGAGGCGGGCGGCCAGTGCGACCACCGGGCGGATGACGGTGAGGCCGTCCGGGCCGGAGAACACCGCGTGCGCCGGGTCGTGGTCGGCAACCTCGGGCTGGACCGCCGTCCCCTCCGGGACGTACGGCGGGTTGCACACCACCACGTCGACCTGTCCGTCCAATGAGGACAGCACGTCAACCGCCGTGACGTCGCCGCTGTGCAGGTGGATCGGGGAATCCCCTGCCGCGGCGCGGGAATCGGCGTTGCGGCGGGCCCAGGCGAGGGCGGCCGGGTCCAGGTCGACGGCGTGTACGGTGGCGTCCGGGCGGGCGTGTGCGATGGCGAGCGCCAAGACGCCCGATCCGGTGCACAGGTCGACCACGACGGGTGACGCCGACCCGGTCAGCGATCGCAGCGCCCATTCCAGCAGCAGCTCGGTTTCCGGACGGGGCACGAAGACCCCGGGTCCCACGTGGACGGTGATGCCGCCCATCGCGACCGAGCCGGTCAGGTGTTGCAGTGGTTCCCGGTTCGCGCGGCGGCGGACCAGGGCGGCGAGTTCGTCGATCTGGTCCGAGTCGACCAGCGGCACCAGTGGCAGTCGCCCGCGCTCCACCCCGACCACGTGCGCGGCCAGCAACTCCGCGTCCACGCGCGGGGAGTCGACGCCTGCGGCGGTGAGGATGCGGGCGGCGTCGAGGATGGCCAGGCGCAGGGGTTGGCGGCTCAACGGCATGGGGGTCAGGAACCGGCGAGGCGTTCGGCGCGGTCGGCGGTGACCAGGGCGTCGAGCACGGCGTCGAGGTCGCCGTCGAGCACGGCGTCGAGGTTGTGCGCCTTGAAGCCGACCCGGTGGTCGGAGATGCGGTTCTCCGGGAAGTTGTAGGTGCGGACCCGCTCGGACCGGTCGACTGTGCGGACCTGGTTGCGCCGGGCGTCGGAGGCTTGCCTGGCGGCCTCTTCCTCGGCGGCGGCGGCCAGCCGGGCGCGCAGCACCTGCATGGCCCGCGCCTTGTTCTGCAACTGGGACCGCTCGTTCTGGCAGGACACCACGATGCCGGTGGGCAGGTGGGTGATCCGCACCGCCGAGTCGGTCGTGTTGACGCTCTGGCCGCCCTTGCCGGACGACCGGTACACGTCGATCCGCAGGTCCTTGTCCGAGATCTCGGCGAAGTCGTCGGAGTCCTCGACCTCGGGCACCACCAGGACACCGGCGGCGGAGGTGTGGATGCGGCCCTGCGACTCGGTCACCGGCACGCGCTGCACCCGGTGCACGCCGCCCTCGTACTTCAGCCGCGCCCAGACGCCCTCCGGGTCGGCGCTGCGGCTCTTGATGGCGACCGTGACGTCCTTGTAGCCGCCCAGGTCCGACTCGGTGCCGTCGAGGACCTCGGCCGCCCAGCCGTGCCGCTCGGCGTAGCGCAGGTACATCCGCAGCAGGTCACCGGCGAACAGCGCGGATTCCTCGCCGCCCTCACCGGACTTGACCTCCAGCAGCACGTCCGAGCCGTCGTGCGGGTCGCGCGGCAGCAGCAGCTCGGTCAGCCGGGTCTCCAGCGCCGGGATCCGCCCGGCCAGCTCGTCGGCCTCGGCGGCGAACGCCGGGTCCTCGGCGACCAGCTCGCGGGCCGCCTCAAGGTCGCTGCGCGCCGTGTCCAGCTCCCGGGCGGTGTGCACCACCGGGGTCAGCTCGGCGTAGCGGCGCCCCAGCTTGCGGGCCCGGTCCTGGTCGGCGTGCACGGACGGGTCGGCGAGCGCGGTCTCCAGCTCGGCGTACTCGGCGCGCAGCTCGGCCAGCGATCCGACGTCCACGGTGTGCACAGCGACTCCCTAGTGGTGCGGCGGCGGGACACGCGAAAGGCGCCCGCCCGAAAGCCCCGGGCGGGCGCCGCGAGCATGGCTACTTCGCGTTGCGGGTCCGCTTGCCGTAGCGGGCCTCGAACCGGGCCACGCGGCCGCCGGTGTCCAGGATCTTCTGCTTGCCGGTGTAGAAGGGGTGGCAAGCCGAGCAGACCTCGACGAAGATGCTGCCCGCGGTCTTGGTGCTGCGGGTGGTGAAGGTGTTCCCGCAACCGCACGTCACCTCGGTGGAGACGTACTCGGGGTGGATGCCGTTCTTCACGGTGGTCGCCTCTCTCATGTGGCCGCCGGGTCCCCTGGGTCGGGGTGAACCGGAGCCGGACTCGACCTGACAGTCTGCCAGACACGCTGACGGCCGGTACAACGACCACCCCCATCAGGCTATTCCCGGCCGGTGCCGTTCGTCGGACCGGGACGCCCGCCCGCCGCAGCCGCGCTCCCGCTCGCCGAATCCCGGTTGGACACCCGGGGTGGGAAAGGCCCGGTGCGACGGAGAATCGCCGCGTGCGTCACCTCTTCGGCAGACCGCTGGCGCAGGTCGTCTGGCTGGCGGTCCCGGTGCTGTTCACCGCCGCGGTGCTCGGCCTCACCGCGCTCGGCGGGCTGCTGCTCGGCGCGTCCTGGCCGGTCCCGCTGAGCAGCGGGCTGCTCGGCGCCGCGGCCGCGGTCACCGCCGCGCTCGCGCCCTCGGTCACCTGGTGGTCGACCGCGCACCGCACCGCGTTGGCGGTCCCCTATCCCGCGGCCGTGTTCGGCACCGGCCTCCTGGTGGACGGGGTGGCGGTGCCGATCGGCGTCGCCGTCCTGATCGGACTCCCCGCGGCCGCCGCGCTGGTGCTGGCCGCGACGGCCGAGTCCCCGCGCACCTCGGGTGCGCGGGGACTCGGGGAAAGCTGACAACGCAGCCTAGTCGTCGTTCCCGCCCGGGGTGGTCTTGGCCACCTGCATCAGGAACTCGATGTTGGTGCGGGTCTTGCGCAGCCGGTCGAGCAGCAGTTCGATCGCGGCCTGGCTGTCCAGCGCGTGCAGCACCCGGCGCAGCTTGACGGTGACCGCCAACTCGTCCGGGGACAGCAGCAGCTCCTCCTTGCGGGTGCTGGACGGATCGACGTCCACCGCGGGGAAGATGCGCTTGTCGGCGATCTTGCGGTCCAGCTTGAGCTCGGCGTTGCCGGTGCCCTTGAACTCCTCGAAGATCACCGTGTCACCGGCCGACCCGGTCTCCACCAGCGCGGTGGCGAAGATGGTCAGCGAGCCGCCGTTCTCGATGTTGCGCGCCGCGCCGAGGAAGCGCTTGGGCGGGAACAGCGCGGTCGAGTCGACACCACCGGAGAGGATCCGGCCGGACGCCGGGGCCGAGAGGTTGTACGCGCGGCCGAGGCGGGTGATCGAGTCGAGCAGCACGACCACGTCGTGGCCCATCTCCACCAGGCGCTTGGCGCGCTCGATGGACAGCTCGGCCACCGTCGTGTGGTCGCCCGGCGGGCGGTCGAAGGTGGAGGCGATGACCTCGCCCTTCACCGACCGCTGCATGTCGGTGACCTCTTCCGGCCGCTCGTCGATCAGCACGACCATCAGGTAGATCTCGGGGTTGTTCGTCGTGATCGCGTTCGCGATGGACTGCAGCACCGAGGTCTTGCCCGCCTTGGGCGGCGACACGATCAGCGCGCGCTGACCCTTGCCGACCGGCATCACCAGGTCGATGACGCGGGTGGTGAGGATGTGCGGCTCGGTCTCCAGGCGCAGCCGCTCGTTGGGGTAGAGCGGGGTGAGCTTGGTGAACTCCGGCCGGTTGCGCGCCTGGTCCGGCTCCAGCCCGTTGATCGACTCGACCCGGACCAGCGGGTTGAACTTCTGCCGCTGCTGCTCGCCCTCACGCGGCTGGCGGACCAGGCCGGTGATCGCGTCGCCGCGGCGCAGGCCGTACTTGCGGACCAGCGACAGCGACACGTACACGTCGTTCGGGCCTGCCAGGTAGCCGGAGGTGCGCACGAACGCGTAGTTCTCCAGCACGTCGAGCACGCCCGCGACCGGGAGCAGGACGTCGTCGTCGCGCACCTCGGTGTCGTTCTGGCCGCCGCTGCCGCCGCGCTCGTCGCGCCCGCCCCGGCGGCGCCGGTCGCGGAACCGGCGACCGCGACGACCGCCGCGCTCGTCGTCGTCATCGTCGTCGGCGTTGTTGTTGGCCCGGTCGGACTGGCGGTCGTCCAGTTGCCGGTTGACGCGGTCCTGCCGGTCACCCCGGTCCTGCCGCTCGCCACGGTCCTGGCGGTCACCGCGGTCACCACGATCTTGCCGGTCACCCCGGTCCTGGCGGTCCCTGCGGTCGCGCTGGCGGTCACCGCGCTGGCCGTCCCCGCGCTGGGGGCGGTCGCCCTGGCGGTCGCCGGTCCGCTCCTCGGTCCGGCTGTCCTGGCGCTGTTCCACGCGGTTGTCCGAACGCTGTTCCGACCGGTTGTCCGAGCGCTGCTCGGGGCGGTTGTCGGAACGGACGGGACGGGCGACCTCCTGGGTGGGGGCACTGCTCGGCGCGGTCTCGACCTGTGCGCCTGCCGCGGTCTCCGGGCTGCCCGCGGCCCGGCTGGCCCGACGACGGCGGCTCGGCCGCTCGCCGTCGCCCGAGCGCTGCGGTTCGGCGGCGGGCTCGGCCGGGGCGGACACCTCGACCGGGGCGGCGGCCTCGACCGCGCGCTCGGTCCGGGTGGCCCGCTTGGGCTTGGTCTCCGCGGGCGCTTCCGCGCCGTTGAGGGGGAGTTGCTGGGCGCTACCGCCCTGCCGCTCCTTGATGGCAGCGATCAGATCACCCTTGCGCATTCCGGTGGTTCCGTTGATCCCCAGCTCGCCCGCGAGTTCGCGCAGCTCGGCGAGGACCATGCCGGACAGGCCTGCCCGCCGCCGGGGCGCACCCCCGTTGGCCTGCGCCTTGGCGGCGGACCCGGTGGTGTCGCTGCTCAGTAGATCGGTATTGCTCACACATGTCCTTCCTGACCGGTCCCCGCCTCCTACGTGGACCAGCGGACCGCCGTCCGACGGAACGCGAGACGGCGTATCTACCCCGCTGCGAGCGCCGTCGGCGGACCGGTTGGTACGGCCCGCCTGGCGACGCGGTCGCCGAACAGGGAGCTTCTGGCCACCACGGTCGTCGGGTACCTGCGTGCCCCGGCCCGGATCCCGCGAAAGGGACTGAGCCGATGCTCCGGCAGATGATGCGACCCGGGCGAGAGATCCCCGGGCACGACACCGGGCGCCCGTGCGCGCGGTGACTAGACGCCCCCGAGGGTAGACGGCAGTCACTCAAGGTGCAACAACCGGCTCACAGCGCGTCGTCGGATTTCCCGCGTGGCGCGGTGATCTGAGTCACGTGCCCGTTCCCCCGTTGGCACAACGTCAACGTCACCCCGGGTGTTCCGCGTTCAGCCGAGCGGGGCTACCCGTACCCCTGTCCGGTCCACCGGGACCGGGACGACGGCGAATCCGGTGAGATCAACCGCCTTGGGCAGCACCGCGTCGGTCGTCAGCGCGAGAACCGTCGGACCCGCCCCGGACACGGCCGCGGCGACCCCGTTCGCGCGCAGTTCCCGGACCACGCGCAGGGTGTCCGGCCACGCCTTCTCCCGGTAGTCCTGGTGCAGGGAGTCGGCCGTGGCGGCCAGCAGCAGGTCCGGTCGCGCGCTGACCGCGTGCACGGCGAGCGCGGCCCGGCCCGCGGCGAACGCGGCGTCCCGGTGCGGCACGACCTCGGGCAGCAAACCCCTGGTCACGTGGGTCGCGGACTGCTCGGCGGGCACGACGGTGACCGGGCGCAGGTCCGGGTGCGGCTCGACCCTGGCGGCGCGGAACCGGTCGCCGTCGGTCCAGGCGACGACCAAGCCGCCGAGCAGGCTGGCGGCGACGTTGTCCGCGTGCCCCTCGAACTCGGCGGCCAGGTGCAGCGCGTCGTCCAGCGCGGTGCCGACGAGGTCGACCCCGGCCAGGCCGTAGCCCGCCGCGATCCCGCTGACGATCGCGGCGGCCGACGAACCGAGGCCGCGCGCGTGCGGGATCGCGTTGGCGCAGGTCAACTCCAGGCCGCCCGGGTCGTGCCGCAGGTGCCGGGACGCGGCCCGCAGCGCGCGCACGACCAGGTGCGACTCGTCGAGCGGGACGTCGTCGGCGCCCTCACCGGTGACCCGCACCGCGAGCGCCGACGACCCGCACGGCCGCACCTCCAGCACGTCGTGCAATCCCAACGCGAGACCGAGGGCGTCGAAACCGGCGCCCAGGTTCGCCGAGGAGGCGGGCACCCGGACGCGGATGCCCGCGCTCACCCCAGTTCCAGCGCCGCGGCGACCGCCGAGGCGTCCACCGGCACCGGCTCGACCTCGACCAGCCCGTCCAGCGCGGTGTCCGGGTCTTTCAGGCCGTGCCCGGTGACCGTGCAGACGACCACGGACCCCTTGGGCAGGCGGCCGTCTGCCGCGGTGGCGAGCAGACCGGCGATGCCGGCGGCCGAACCCGGCTCGACGAACACGCCCTCGCGCAACGGCAGCAACCGGTATGCGTCGAGGATCTGCTTGTCCGACACGGCGTCGATGAGCCCGCCGGACTCGTCGCGCGCGGCGACCGCGCCGGTCCAGGACGCCGGGCTGCCAACGCGAATGGCCGTCGCGATCGTCTCCGGGTTGGGTACCGGTTCACCGCGCACGATCGGCGCGGCGCCCTCGGCCTGGAAGCCGAACATCCGCGGCGTGGCCTCGATGATCCCGTCGGCGGCGTAGTCGCGGTAGCCCCGCCAGTACGCAGTGATGTTCCCGGCGTTGCCGACCGGCAGGCAGTGGATGTCCGGGGCGCGGCCGAGGACGTCGCAGATCTCCCACGCCGCGGTCTTCTGGCCGATCAACCGGACCGGGTTGACCGAGTTCACCAGGCCGACCGGGTACTCGGCCGCGGTCTTGCGGGCCAGTTCCAGGCAGTCGTCGAAGTTTCCGTCGATCTGCAGGACCTTGCCGCCGTAGGCGATGGCCTGGGCGAGCTTGCCCAGCGCGATCTTGCCGCGGGGCACCAGGACCGCCGAGGTCAGCCCCGCGCGGGCGGCGTAGGCCGACGCGGACGCCGAGGTGTTGCCGGTGGACGCGCAGATGACCGCCGCCAGCCCGGCGGCCTTGGCGTACGTCATCGCCACGGTCATCCCGCGGTCCTTGAACGACCCGGTCGGGTTGTGCCCCTCTACCTTCAGGTAGACCGTGCTGCCGGTGCGCTCCGACAGGTAGGGGGCGTGGAGCAACGGGGTGTTGCCCTCGCCCAGGGTGATGACGTCAGCGCCGTCGGGGATCGCGACGCGGTCCCGGTACGCCTGGATGATGCCCGGCCAGCCTGGCCGAACACCGGTGGGGATGGTCATGAATCCTCGCCTTCGACCCGCATCACGCTGACCACGTCGTGCACGAACGGCAGCCCGGCCACTTTGTCCACAGTGGAACGTAGCGCGGCGTCCGGTGCCGAGTGGGTGACGATCACCAGGCTCGCGTCCCGCGCCCGGCCCTCTTGCCGGACGGCGGCGATGCTCACCTCGTGCTGGGCGAACTCGGCGGCGACCGCCGCCAGCACGCCCGCGCGGTCCGCGACGTCCAGGCTGATGTGGTACCTGGTCGAGGCCTGCGCGATCGGGCGCACCGCCAGGTCGGCGTACGCCGACTCGCGCGGTCCGCGCCCGCCGACGACCCGGTTGCGGGCGACCGCGACCAGATCGCCGAGCACGGCGCTGGCGGTGGGTGCACCGCCCGCTCCCTGCCCGTAGAACATGAGCTGACCGGCGGCCTCCGCCTCGACGAAGACCGCGTTGAACGCGCCGCTGACCCCGGCCAGCGGGTGGCTGCGCGGGATCATCGCCGGGTGCACGCGCACCGCGACGAACTCGCCGTCCGTGGTCAGCACGCGCTCGCAGATGGCCAGCAGCTTGATCGTGCGGCCGAGGGCGCGGGCGGCGGCGAAGTCGGCCGAGGTCACCGCCGAGATGCCCTCGCGGTGCACGTCGCCCGCGGTGACCCGGGTGTGGAAGGACAGCGAGGCGAGGATGGCCGCCTTGGACGCGGCGTCGAACCCGTCCACATCGGCGGTCGGGTCGGCCTCGGCGTAGCCCAGCCGGGACGCCTCGTCGAGGGTCTCGGCGTAACCGGCGCCGGTCTCGTCCATCGCGGACAGGATGAAGTTGGTCGTGCCGTTCACGATGCCCATGACGCGGGTGATCCGGTCACCGGCCAGCGACTCGCGCAGCGGCCGCAGCAGCGGGATGGCACCGGCGACGGCCGCCTCGAAGTACAGGTCGGCGCCGGTGCGGTCGGCGGCCTCGAACAGCTCGCCCGCGTGCTCGGCCAGCAGCGCCTTGTTCGCGGTGACCACCGACTTGCCCGCGTTCAGCGCGGCCAGCAGCCAGCCCCTGGTCGGCTCGATCCCGCCGATGACCTCGACCACCACGTCCACGTCCTGGCGGGTGACCAGGGCGGCGGCGTCGGTGGTGAGCAGCTCGGCGGGCACCTCGCGGTGCTTGTTCGGCCTGCGCACGGCGATGCCGACCAGCTCGACCCGGGTGCCCACCCGCGCGGCGAGCTCGTCGGCCTGCGCGGTGAGCAGCCGGACGATCTCGGTGCCGACGGTCCCGCAACCCAGCAGGGCGACCCGGATCGGTTCAGCGGCCTCGCTCGTCACGTCATCTCCAGTCTCAGCAGGTCGTCCACGGTTTCCCGGCGCAGCAGCGGCCGCGCCACCCCGGCGCGCACGGCCACCACGGCGGGCCGGGGCAGCCGGTTGTAGTTGCTCGCCATCGAGTAGCAGTAGGCGCCGGTCGCCGCCACCGCCAGCAGGTCGCCGGGAGCAAGGTTGTCGGGCAGCCAGCAGTCTCGCACCACAACGTCACCGGACTCACAGTGTTTGCCCACGACTCGGGACAGCACGGCCGCCGCGCCGCGTTCCCCCTCGTCACTGGACCGGGACACCAGGCGGGTGTCGTAGAGGGCGTCGTAGAGGGCGGTGCGGATGTTGTCGCTCATGCCGCCGTCGACGCTGACGTACCGGCGGCCGGTGCCGTGCCCGAGCGACACGTCCTTGGTGGTGCCCACCTCGTAGAGGGTCACCATGCTCGGTCCGACGATGGCCCGACCGGGCTCGACGGCGATGTTCGGCAGCGGTAACCCCGCCTGCTCGCACTCCTTGGTGACGATGGTGCGCAACTGCTCGGCCAGCACCGCGGGCGGCGGCGGGTCGTCCTGCGCGGTGTAGGCGATGCCGAGACCGCCGCCCAGGTCGACGGTCCGCACACCGGCCAGCGCCTCGGCGCCGTGCTCGGCGTGCAGGCCGGCGAGCAGGCCGATGACGCGGTGCGCGGCGACCTCGAACCCGTCGGCGTCGAAGATCTGCGACCCGATGTGGCTGTGCAGGCCGACCAGGCGCAGCCCACCGGACTTGAGCACCCGAGCGGCCGCCTCCGCCGCGTCCCCGCCGACCAGGGAGAAGCCGAACTTCTGGTCCTCGTGCGCGGTGGCGATGAACTCGTGCGTGTGCGCCTCGACGCCGACGGTCACCCGGATCAGGACGTCCGCCACGACGCCGCGCTCACGGGCCAACTGGTCGAGCCGGGCGATCTCGAAGAACGAGTCGACCACGATCGTGCCGACGCCCGCGTCGAGCGCCCCGGCCAGCTCGTCGGTCGACTTGTTGTTGCCGTGCAAGGTGATCCGCTCCGGCGGGAACTGCGCGCGCAGCGCCACGGCGAGCTCACCACCGCTGCACACGTCGATGCTCAGGCCCTCGTCGGCCACCCAGCGGGCGATCTCCACGGACAGGAACGCCTTGGACGCGTAGTGCACGAGCGCCGGGTCGCCGAAGGCGCGCGCGTGGTCGCGGCAGCGGCCGCGGAAGTCGTCCTCGTCGACCACGAACAGCGGAGTGCCGTACTGCTCCGCCAGGTCGCGCACGTCGACGCCCGCGATCCGGACGGCGCCGTCCGCCCCGCGTTCGACGTGCCGCGGCCAGACCGCCGGGACGAGCTCGTCGAGCGCGGCGGCGCTGGTGGGCCGTTCGCTGGCGGTGTTGCTCGGCGGCAGGACCTCCGCGTGCCGCGGGCCTGCCGGGTGTGCCCTCATCAGTTCCCTACAATCGTTGCGGTGCGGTGATTCCGAGCCGTCCCAGCCCGGTTGCCAGGACATGTCGCGCGGCCGCGCACAGCGCGAGCCTGCCGCTGTGCTCGCGGCCCGGTTCCTCGTCGCCGAGCGGCAGCACGCGGCGGTGTTCGGTGAGTCCCCTGGCCTGGTCGGCCAGCGATTCCAGGTACCGGGTGAGCCGGTGCGGCGCGGCGTCGACGATGGCCGGGAACTCGGCGACGGTGCGCGCGAGCTCGACCTCGCGGGGGTGGTCGAGCAGCTCCAGGTCCACTGTGGACAGCTCGATGCCGAGCGCTTCGGCGTTGCGCAGCAGGGAGTCCAGTCGGGAGTGCGCGTACTGAACACAGTGGACCGGGTTGTCGTCGGTTCGGCGGCCGAGAATCTCGATGTCCACGGCGGACTCGCGGAAGGCGGCGTACCGGGCCGCGTCCACGCCGACCAACTCCGCCAACTCGGACACGGCTTGGCCGTGGACGGTGGCGGGCGGTGTGGAATTCACAGTTGAGCGGACCCCGGTGGTCGCGCGGACCGACTCGGCGCGGGTCGCGGCGGTCAACCGGAGGTTCACGAAACCCGGTCCGGCGACCTCGACGGCGGCCAGGCGCACGTCGGTGACCAGCGCGTCCGCCAGCCACCCGGCCAACTCGACCGGGGCCACACCAGCGGCACCGGCGGCCCGCAGCGCCACCGTCGTCGCGTAATCGCCGCGGCCGGGGTCGCGCGGGCGGACCAAGTCCACCTCGTCCGGCACGGCGGTGGTGGCCAGCCCGCGGTCGCCCAGCACCCGCACGACGGCGGAATGAACCAGGTCAGCGAGCACGGCTGGGGTCACCGGGCAAGTCTAGGTAGCGGTGCCCCGTCGTCTGCCCGGGGTCCATGCCCTCCACCGTTCAGGGTCCATACACTCACCCACATGATTCGGTACGCGCGACACTTGGCGCTCGCCGCCGCCTGCCTCGCCGTGGTCGCCTGCGGCAGCACGCAGACCGGCAGTCCCGTCGCCGTCAACCCGGGCAAGCCCGCCCAGACCTCGCGCGGCGCCGATCCGGGCTCCTTCACGCCGACCGAGAAGGAGCACGACCCGACCAAGCGGATCAAGGGCGTCGTGTCGGTCGAGTACAAGTACGGGCTCCACGTCACGCGCAGCCAGCGAGTCGCCTACGACCACAAGCCCCCGCTCGGCGGCGCGCACGACGCGGTGTGGGCCGCGTGCAACGGCGTCGTCTACCCGCAGGCCGTGCGCACCGAGAACCTCGTGCACTCCCTGGAGCACGGGGCGGTGTGGCTGACCTACGAGCCGACGAAGGTGTCCAAGGCGGACATGGCGAAGCTCGCGAACAAGGTCACCGGCCAGCCGTACACCGTCATGTCGCCGTACCCCGGTCAGCCGACACCGGTGTCGGCGCAGTCGTGGGGCCGCCAACTGCAGGTCGACTCGGTCGACGACGAGCGGATCGACCAGTTCATCGCCGCCACCCGCACCAACCAGTACCTGGCCCCGGAGCCGGGCGCGTCCTGCGACCAGATCGACCCGTCCCGGTTCGACCAGGACAACCCACCGCCGTTCGACCCGACGGACCCCGGTCCGGACGCCATCCAGCCGACCGGCCGGTAACACCCGGCCGTGACCAGGTCGGTTGACACCGACCAGACACCTGTTCCCTAGACTTGGCCTCCGCACCCACCAGGTGCCTCGGTCGTCGGTGACGCGGGCGGCCGACCACGCGCTCGAGGTCCGAGGGACGGCATGGCCAGCGGAACGACGAACAGGAAGGGTCCGAAGGGCAAGGACGCGGTCAAGGCCGCTCGTTCGTCCGTCGTGACCAAGAAGGGCCCGCCCTGGGCCACCATCTCGGCGATCCTCGCCATCGTGCTGCTGGCGGGTGGTGTGTTCACCTACGCGTTCATCAAGGTGCACGCCGCCGAGAAGTTCCTCGTGTCCGACGACAACAAGGACCCGTCCGACCAGATCGCCGGTGTGCTGAAGAAGACGTACACCTCCGGCCAGCACGTCACCTCCACCCAGCGCGTCGCCTACGACCAGTCGCCCCCGTTCGGCGGCCCGCACGACGGCGTCTGGGCCGACTGCACCGGCATCGTGTACCCGACGGCGGTGCGCAGCGAGAACATGGTGCACGCCCTGGAGCACGGCTCGGTCTGGATCGCGTACAACCCCGACAAGATCAAGGGCGCGGACCTCGACGCGCTCAAGGCCAAGGTCGAGGGCACCCCGTACATGCTGATGTCGCCCTACCCCGGCCTGGACCGTCCGATCTCGCTGCAGTCGTGGGGCCACCAGCTCAAGCTGGACTCCCCCACCGACGAGCGGGTCGACCAGTTCATCAAGTCGCTGCGCACCAACCAGTACCTCACCCCCGAGCCCGGCGGCCGCTGCGACAGCAACCAGACCGGTTTCGACCCGTCCAACCCCCCGCCGTTCGTCGCCGAGAAGCCCGGCGCCGACGCGGTGACCATGGACGGCAAGGGCGCCGGGACCGCCACGTCGGAAGGCATGGCGACCCCCACCACCGCGCCATCCAAGTGACCTCGCCAACCACCCGGAGGACCGCCGTCTACCTGGCGGCGGCCTTCGTGGTGCTGCTGGTGGGCGCGGCGGCGGGCATGCTCATCACCCTGGCCTCCGTCGGCACCGGGGACGGGAAGCCGGGAACGGACTCGGTGGACGTCGGCTTCGCCCAGGACATGCGCGTCCACCACCTCCAGGCGATCACCATGGCGGGCCTCGCCCGCGACCGCAGCGACGACGCCGAGGTCCGCGAACTCGCCTTCGACATCGAGTCGACGCAGTTGGACCAAAGCGGCCAGTTCTCCGGCTGGCTCACCATCTGGGGCCAACCAACGCTGCCCCCGGCCGACCAGCCCCACATGCGCTGGATGACCGCCCCCCACTCCCACGGCGCCGCTACAACGGGCGTCAACTCCATGCCCGGCATGGCCAGCACCGAAGACCTGACAAAACTCCGCGGCCTATCCGGCAAAGACTTCAACGTCTTCTTCCTGCAGTTGATGCTCCGCCACCACAACGGCGGCCTGGAAATGGCCTCTTACGCGGCCCAACACGCCAGCCTGGACTACGTGCGAAACCTGGCCCAAAAGATCCAGCAGGGCCAAACGGCGGAAGTCAACCTGCTCACGTCAATGCTCAAGGCCCGAGGCGCCCAACCCCTCCCCAATTGAGCACAGGGAACAACCGCCTTTAAAACAACACCCACGACCAGCCTGCCCCCCAAAAAAAGAACCCCACCCTCATCGACGAAGCTCCACACCGGCACCGCGCGCCTCGGGACCCGCCGATCCCAACCGCCCGTTGTGGTGGAGTTGTTTTGTTTGGGGGGAGCGGTGGCCTAAGCCGGCTGGCGGGTAAGGCCACGCTTTCCAGTGGCCCCGCCTTTTTGCCTTACCCAGGCTGCCGCTAGGGGCCCCAAACAAAACAACTTCACCACAACGGGCACTTCAGCTTTAATCTGGCGCCCGAGGCCGGCGTCGCCGCCAGGCGACAAGGCCGAAACCCGAGCGCAGCGAGGTCCAGTGCCCACGCCCTCATTCACCAAGAAAGCTGCCGACACTTCGTCGCAGCATCCCGATGCTCCACCTGCAGGGTCGCGTGCTCCAGCCCGTACTCATCCCGCAGCAACTCCTGCGCGGCCCCCAACACTTCCCCTTGATCAGCCCTATCCGTCACGGTCAGGTGCGCGGAAGCGACTTCCATGCCCGAGGTCAACGTCCAAACATGCAGATCGTGCACCTCGGCAACCCCCGGCACAGCCCCCAACCGCGCCGCCATGTCGTCCACGTTCACCCGCTCTGGCGCGTGCTGGAACAGGATCCGCAACGCCCGCCGGGCCAGCGACCAGGTGCGTGGCAACACCCAAACCCCGATCGCCACGCCGATGATCGGGTCGGCCCATCGCCACCCCGTTGTCAGCGTGATCAAGGCGCTGATCAGCACACCCACCGAGCCGACCAGGTCGGCGATGACCTCCAGGTAGGCACCTCGTACGTTCAAGCTCTCCGACGCACCGTCGCGCAGCAGCAAGAACGACACCACGTTGGCCACCAAGCCCCCGGTGGCAGCAAGGAGCACAGGCAACCCGGCGACCTCAGGAAGATCCCGGAACCGCCCCACGGCTTCCGCGATCACGTACCCGGCCACGCCGAACAGCAGTACGGCGTTCGCCAATGCCGCGAGAACCTCAGCCCGGTAGAGGCCGAATGTCCTCCCCGACTTGGCACGAGCCTGAGCCCGCCCAGCCACCACGATGGCGGCCAGCGCCAGCCCAACCCCCACCACGTCGGTCAGCATGTGTGCCGCGTCGGAGATGAGGGCCAGCGACCCGGTCGCCAGCCCGACCGCCACCTCAAGCACCATGATCGCCGCCGCGAGGCCGAACGCGGCCCACAACCGGCCCACCAGTCGGCCGGAGGCGCTGTTCGCGCGCACGCCGTGCCCGTGTCCGTGTCCCACCCGCGCCACCCCTTTCTGACGGCCAACCAAACATATAGTCGCATGCGCATAAGTACAACCCAGTGTGACCTGATCGGCGGCGATCACCACTCGAACGAGGGATGATCCGGGTGGAGTCCCCGGTATGTGAGACGGGCTCTGGTAGACGGAAGGGGTGGTTAACCCATCGCAGCCGGGGGGCGCGCGCCCGGTCACCGCACTCGCCCTGGTACTGGTGTCGCTGGCCACGGCGGCCGCCCAAGCCTCGGGACCGGCGCAACAGCCCGCGACAGCCGCCCCACTCGCGATGGCCCCGGTGCAGCACCCCGCACCGACGGCGACCGCCCAGGTGGGCACGTCCGCGCAGGCGCTGGTGGCCAAGGGGGTCGGGCCGATCACCCAGGTCCCCGCGCCCGCGCCGGTGGTGGTCGCCGAGGTGCACGCGGCGCCGTCACCGGTCACCGACACGGGGGTCCCCCGGAACATGCTCGACGCCTACCGGCGGGCCGAACGGGCGGCGCCGAAGAGTTGCAACCTGCACTGGTACCACCTGGCCGCCATCGGCCGGGTCGAGTCCGGGCACGCGGAGGGCGGGCGGGCCACCCGCAACGGCGACACGGCGCCACACATCCTCGGTCCCGTGCTCGACGGGCACCCCGGCGTCGCGGCCCTGCCGGACACCGACGGCGGCGCGCTGGACGGCGACACCGTGTGGGACCGGGCCGTGGGGCCGATGCAGTTCCTGCCGTCAACCTGGCGGAAGTACGCCGCGGACGGCAACGGTGACGGCGTCTCCGACCCGCACAACATCTACGACTCGACCCTCGCCGCCGCGCGCTACCTGTGCTCCGGCGGCATGGACCTGAGCAACGTCGACGACCTGGGCGCGGCGATCTTCCGCTACAACAACTCCGGCGACTACGTGGTCGCCGTGACCACCTGGCTGACCGCGTACTCCGGCGGGGTCACCCCGGTGCCGCCCGCGCCGCCGATCGACGACGCCCCGGTCGTCGCGATCCCGCAGGCCCCGCCGTCGGCCACCCCCGAACCGGCGGCCACGACCACCCCGGCCCCGACGACGACCCCCGCGCCGTCCGAGACCGTCGCCCCGACCTCGACCCCGGAGCCGACCGGCGACCCGTCCATCGCGGCGACCCCGACCGACTCGACACCCCCGTCCGAACCCGCGCATTCTTCCGCCGACGCGGCGGAAGCGGCGGCACCGGCGGAAAAGCCCGCAGGAACGACAAGGCCGCACGCCCGACCGCACCGCCCAGGTCGGGCGGGACAGCAGGCATGCGGCTCCGTGGTCACCGACCCGGGCGCGGCGGAGGTTGCCGCGCCCGCGGGTCAGTGCGAGACCGAGGGCTAGTCGCTAGATCAGCCGGTCGCCGGTCTCCGGGTGGAACAGGTGGATCTCGCTCGGGTCGCGCAGCACGACCCGCACCCGCTGGCCGAGGCCGGGCGGCGTACGACCGTCCACGCGCAGCACCAGCCGCGGGCCCTCGGGCTCGTTGGCGACGGCGCCGTGCACCAGCGCGTCCGCGCCCAACTCCTCGACCAGCTCGACGACCAGGTCGAACGCGTTCGGCGAACCGGCGGCGACCAGGCTCAGCGACTCCGGCCGGACACCCACGGTGACCTCGGACAGGCCGTCGCGACTGATGGCGGCCACGGTGTCGCGGGTCAGCGGCACGTTCAGCTCACCGAGGCGCAGGCTGCCGTTGCCGACCTGCACGGTGCGCAGGTTCATCGACGGCGAGCCGATGAACCCGGCGACGAACGCGTTGTCCGGGCGGTCGTAGAGGGCGCGCGGCGTGTCGCACTGCTGCAGGATGCCGTCCTTGAGCACCGCGACCCGGTGGCCCATGGTCATGGCCTCGATCTGGTCGTGCGTGACGTAGATCATCGTGGTGCCCAGCCGCTGCTGGATGCCCGCGATGTTGGCCCGGGTCTCCACCCGCAGCTTCGCGTCCAGGTTCGACAGCGGCTCGTCCATCAGGAAGACCGCGGGGTCGCGCACGATCGCCCGCCCCATCGCCACCCGCTGCCGCTGACCGCCGGAGAGCGCCTTGGGCTTGCGCGCCAGGTACTTCTCCAGGTCCAGCATCTTCGCCGCCTCGGTCACCTTCTCGGCGATGACCTGCTTGGACAGCCCCTGCAGCTTGAGCGCGAAGCCCATGTTCTGGGCCACCGTCATGTGCGGGTAGAGCGCGTAGGACTGGAAGACCATCGCGATGTCGCGCCCCTTCGGCGGCACCGACGTGACGTCGCGGTCGCCGATCCGGATCGCGCCCTCGTCCACGTCCTCCAGCCCGGCGACCATCCGCAGCGCGGTCGACTTGCCCGACCCGGACGGACCCACCAGGACCAGGAACTCACCGTCCTCGATGGTCAGGTTCAACCCGTCAACCGCCCGCACCGGCGGGGACCCCGGGTACACCCTCGACGCCGCTTCGTACCGGACCTCGGCCACAACAACCCTCCTAGCCGTCGCGCCCGAATCCATTCAGACGCCCCGAGAGGCCACAACGCCTCAGCGATCGAGCAGAGGTTAGTGCCAGAACCCACAAAGGTCCAGACCACTTGCCCGCCGTCGCCCGACCGTGACCCAAGTGCACCTCAACCACCGCCCGACCGCCACCCCTGACCCCCATCACCACCCCCGCACCACCCGTACGCTAGGCTCTCCGCAGCAAGAACGGCCCCCGTAGCTCAGGGGATAGAGCACCGCCCTCCGGAGGCGGGAGCGCAGGTTCGAATCCTGCCGGGGGCACCACAGTGATCAAGTGTTTCCGCAGGCCAGCCCCGTTCCCCTAATGGGGCTGACCTCGTGAGCAAACGCAACCTGCAGGTCATCCCTGTTCCCCTTGGTCTCCTACGGGGGCTCTACGCTCCGAAATCAAGAGTCTTACCGGGGCTACTGATCGACAGAGCGCGCTACAACCGCAAGGTCGGCCATCAGCAGAGCTAAGGGATGTCTCGTAACTGATCTTGTGGTTGTGCCGGTTTGGGGCGGGGTCCGTGGTCGGCCGGGTCAGCCGGTGATGGTGAGGTTGTGAAGGAAGGCGATGCCCGAGGCGGTGGTGGCGAGGGTGTGGCCCGCGCGGCGGTAGTCGCGCAGGATCTTCCAGTTCTTCATGCGGGCCAGGGCGTGTTCGACCCGGGCTCGGACGGTGCGGTGAACGGTGTTGAGGTCGTCCTTCCATTCAGGCAGGTCCCGACCATCACGGGGTGTGCGGTAGGGCATGATCACCTCCGGGTTGCCCTGGTAGCCGCCGTCGGCCATGACCGGCCGCCCGACCAGTTGTTCGGCGATGCCGGAGTCGCGGTAGACGGTGCAGTCGTTGCGGTTACCGGGCTGCGGGTCGCCGGTGGCGATGACCAGGCGGGTGTCGGCGTCGATGGCGACCTGCAGGTTGGTGGAGTAGCGGTGGTTCTTCGACCGTGCCGCGATGCGGTGGTCGCGGGTCGGGACCAGGGTGCCGTCGACGATCGCGACCTGGTCCACGCGGCGCTTGCGCACCGGCGCCAATGCCAGCAGCGGCCCGAGGGAGTCCACCACCCGGTGCGCGGCGGAGTGCGAGACCCCGAACAACGGCCCGATCTGACGCATGGTGAGGTTCGTACGCCAGTAGACCGCCACCAACAGCACCCGGTCGGGCAGCGTCAGCCGCCACTGTCTGCCCGGCCGCCCGTCCGCGATCGCCTCACCACCCCGCTGCGCCACCACCCGCACCAACGTGCGGAACTGACCGGGCTCCAACCCGGTGAACGGGGCAATCCACTCCGACCGCGACGACGAGATCACCTGCACACCGACATGATCGACCACCGCCCACACACCACGATCACCGGGTTACGAGACATCCCTTAGCTCACGCTCCTCGTGCACCACAACGCGCGTGAGGTCGTGAACGTCCGTAGTCCTACGACAGCCGTCGCAAGATCGACGGGTGCGTCGTGATGACCGCTCAACTGCACTCCCCGGCATGCGTTCTCGCGTCGAAACGCCAAGACCGCGCGCAGATGCCACGGGGAGCACTTGGTCGGCGATAGTGAACCCAGCCGGATCGAAGTCTGCCCGCGCATGGATCGTGCAGCCGACGGTAGCGAATCCGGCCTCAAAACGGAGTCGCCCGCAGATCGCCCATCCACACGCGGCGACCAGCGCCGGCCAACCTCGACTCCAGGTCGGTCACGTCAGGCAACGCGATCGTCAGCCGACGCCTGAACTCATCGTCGTGGCGCGGCACGATCAGGTGGACCAGCTCATGCACAACCACCAGGTCCAGCAGATCCGGCGACAGCTGAATGGTCGCCCAATGAAAAACGACCGAACCGTCACGGGTACGCAGTCCCCATCGGGTTGCCAGATCGCGAACGATCACCTGCGGCGGCTGGACACCGATTCGACCGGCCCAGGATCGCACCCGTTCCGTGAGCCACGCCTGCCCACGTGTTCGATACCACTCGATGATCTCGAGGCCACCCGCTTGCTTGCTCAGCTGCAGCCAGCCTCCGTGCAGCTTCACGGGCGTCGTCTGCGCCGGGACTCGTAGCAGGCGGTAGTGCCGCCCCAAATACGTGAACCCCTCTCCGTCCACCAGTTCCTTGACCGGATGATCAGCAGCCAGCTCTGCGCGACGCCGAACCGCCTTGGCCAGCCAGAAGCGGCGATCTTGCAGAGCGATGGTCAATTCTGCCGGTGTGATCCGTGCCGGGACCGCGATCACGATCATCCCGTCTGGCAGCACATCCAACCCGAGTGTGCGGCGTCGAGGCCGAACCTCCACCCTCCACGCCCAGTGGCGCGGCAAGCCCGCCTCGTGAACCGCTGTTTCCAGCACCTGGGTCATTGCCGCGGCCGATCAGCCAGCCGCAGGAAACGCTCGCGGTTACTCGTGGCCAGATCGACCAACTTGTCCGCGACATGTTGTGCCTCGGAGGGAGCCAGACGAGTCTCGACCACAAGGGTGTTGATCAGCCGCTTGCGCGCGGTGTCTCGCACGTGACCGTTGTAGAGGAAGTGCGGCCTCAACACCTCGGTGCTGATCTGGAGTGCCAACCCTCGTGCAGCCGTGAAGATGTCGATGTGCGCAAGACCCGGTTTCCGGTTGGCCACTGCCTCCTCGAGGAGACTGTAGATCGGCTTCTCCGTCCACCGGTCAAGCCCGAGCTCGGTCGTGGCCGCTTCCTCGGCCAACGTCTGTGCACGCAACCCGACAAGTTCCAGATAGGTCTGGCCGAAGTCGTGGTCCTGCTCCATCTGCTGGAGGATCTCGTCGAGCCGTTCACTCAGCCGTCGGTAAGTATGGGGGTCCGAAGCCATCCGAGTGCTGATGTGCTCGCTCATCGCGTGCTTCATCTCCAGCGCGCGAGCCCGGTCGTCGGGAAGCGCGTCAACCTTCTCCGCGAAGTCCGCCGCCGTGATCTCCACCGGTGGGATGCGCTGAAGGATGCCTTCCGCACGAATGTGTGCATCGATGAGTTGCCTGATCTTGGCTCCGTACCGGTACGGGCTGAAGTGCGTGCGAGCATCCCGGTAGCGTCGGCGGGCGAGGTACTGAACGATGCCGAGATTGCGGGCAATTCCTTGGTATTTCAGGGCTTCTGGACGAGGAAGTACCGCGTTCAGCGCAGTCAGGAACGACTTGGTGACGTCGTCGAACTCGGCCCGCAACTCGGGATCGTCGAGGCGCGAGAGCAGCTCCTCACGCTCTTCGGGCGTGCTAACCGCGCGAATTCCTTGCTGGGCAAGGAAGTTCGTTACAGCGTTGTGCTGGAGCAGCAGCTCTGGCACAACCGCTTCGTCCAGCGGCTTCATAAATGAGCGGGAGTCGGCGTCACCGATGACTTCGTCGAGGTGATCAGTGTCGTACTCGTTGAGCGCCCGCACCAGATCTGCCGAGATGCCGACATAGTCCACGATGAGACCGAATGACTTGTGCTTGCGAGGGCGATTGGGCCTCGCGATCGCCTGCAGCAACTCAGCGCTCTTGCGGATCGGCCGGTCCACAAAAAGGATCTGTTCGACAGGCGCGTCGAAACCCGTCAACAGCATCGACTTCACGACGATGAAGGCGATGGGCGCGGCAGAAGACTTCGCGGTGGCCGGAGCGATTTCGGTGTCAGGCTCAGCGTCTTCAACGCTTCGACGCCATGGTTCGTCGCCACCACGCTGGATCGGATGCGCGTGGTGCAGCGCGCCGGTATGAGCCTCCCAAGTCAGATCCGGCTCCAGCTCCGCAACATCACCGAGACCGTCCTTGAACCGCGCGATGTAGTCGCGGTGCCGGTCCGAACTCGTCCACTGCTCCCAGTCCGCGTCCTCTGTGGTCGTGCCCTTCGAAATCACCGCCACTGCGGTGATCCGGCTCAGCAGTTCACGGTGCTCAGCAGCCTCAAGAAGAGTCTGCGTCCGCTCATCGGCTTCCTCCCACGCCATCGGGTCGTGCAGAACGGCCGGGCCAAGGTCGTCGACGTCGGCGAGCAGTCGTTGGCGTGCCTCTAGAAGGGCTTCGCGGTAGCGAACCGCAGCCTTTCGAGACACTGCGACGACCTGAGCAGAGAAGCGGTCAGGCAACGCGTTCCGCACCCAGTAGCGGAGCATGTCGTCCGCTTTCGCGCGGATAAGTTCGGCGGCCTCGAGGACCTCGCGGTGCCGGGCGAACTGGTTGACGAGCTTCTCCCGGTCCGCATCGTCCACCGGCACGGACGCCACGAAACCCGCGTCCAGGACGGCCCGGTCGATCACCGCACCGGGGATTTCCCGTGACTCGTAGCGAATGGGGACGACAGCTCGGTCCTTCTCCGCGTCTTTCAATGCATAGACGTCGAGGAACGGGCCGAAGATGTCGCGAGTGGTCTTCTTGTCCCCCTTGAGGATCGGCGTGCCGGTGAAGCCGATGAGCACCGCGTTCGGCAGGTTGGCGCGCAGCCTGGCGTGCTGAAACGACGAGTGCGACCGGTGCGCCTCGTCGACCAGAACGACGATGTCCGTGCTGGCGTTGAGCGACGGAGCGTCGACCTTCTCACCGGTCTCGTCGTCCTCGTCATCCGAGTCCTCGTCGCGGGACTTCTGAATGGTCACCAGCACCAGATCTGGTGTGTCGCTTGCGAGGTGCTTGCGCGCGTCTACGACGGACTTCGCGCGCCGAGGCGTCTCCCCGGTAGTGCCGAGGCTCTTCAGGATCTGCTCTTCCAGGTCGAGCCGGTCCGTGACGACAACGACCTTGAAGCCCCGCAGTTCGTCGTGCTGCCGCAGCACTCGCACCAGAAAGGACATGGTGAGGCTCTTGCCGGAGCCCTGGGTGTGCCAGGTGACGCCGCCACGGGGGTCCGGTGCAGCCGACACGGAGATAGCTCGCCGACGTTCTGCCAGGCGACGAACCATGCGGTGGACCGCGCGGAACTGCTGCCACCGGGCCACGATCTTCACCTGGCGGCCACTGACGTCCTGTCCGACGACGAAGTCGCGAATCAATTCCAGGAGAGTCGCCGGTCGCAGCATCTCTCCGGCGAGGATCTCCTGGCTGTGGAGTGATTGTCCCTCCGGCTTGCCGATCTCCGTCCGGATGGTCTGCTCGATGCCAGGCTCAACCAGCCGCCAGGCGGCGAAGTACTCGGACGGCGACGTGATGGTGCCGTATTGCGCCGTTTCACGGTCTGTCGCGATGAGCAGCTGAGCGAACCTCTCCAGATCCGGCGCGTCGCCCACGTAGCCCTGAAGCTGGGCGATGGCTTCGTCAACCGCGGTCGGTCCCGGGTCTTTGCACTCGATCACCGCGAGCGGCAGGCCGTTCACGAACAGCACCAGGTCGAGCACGGTGTAGGGCCGTCGCCCGTCGAAGGTGTCGATCCTGAACTGCGAAACTACGAGCAGTTCGTTGCGTTCAGGGTTCGCCCAGTCCACCAGCTTGATCGGTTGGCGCACGCCGTCGTCCCAGTCCGGGAGTCCTTCGACGGTGAGTGTCGCACCGGTCAGCAACTCGGTGAAGGCGATGTTGCCCTGCACGCCGTGTTCTGGATCGCGGACGGCTCGGTTGACGATCGAGGTGAGCCGGTCCTCATCGAGCCACGGCTGCCCGTTCGGGCCGAGGTTGATCGCACGCACCGCGTCGCGGAAGCGGTCCAGCAGGATCACGTCGCTGTAGGTCTGCCGTCCCTCGCCTGGGCCGGCGTACGGCAGATGGGTCCACCCCATCGCCACCAGCTGATCGATCAGGGGCTGTTCGACCTCGTCCCGTTCCGGGTGCCGCATTCGTCACACTTTAGTCTTAATCATGCGTAACCCAGCTGAGTGAGGTACTCGGCGAGCTTGCGTGTCGCGGCATCACGTTCGGCTTCCAGCTGCGACAGCGGCACGCGGTACTTGTCACTCCAACGGTTGAACGTGGCGACGAGCTCCGCACGCCCGGCCGCGACGTACCTGTCGAGTCGACGCGCAAGGTCGCGTTCGAACACCCGTAGCACGATGTCAGTGACGGCGCCTTCGAGAGGCGCACGCTGCGCTGCCAGTTTGAGCTGCTCCTTGAACAGCTTCTCCAGCTTCGTGCGCTTGGACCGGGCAGCGGTAGCAACCTTCTTGAGCCGGGCCACCTCCTCCGCAGTCATCTCGGACTCTTCGGCGTCGTCCGCATCTTCCTCGTCACTGCCGTCAAGTGCAGCCTTTGCGGCCTTGTGCGTAGCATCGGCTTCGGCGTATTCCGCCTCCGCCTTCTCCAGCTCCGCCAAGAAGTCAGGCAGCAGGTAGGGAACAACCGGGTGGTCAAGCGCCTTGCGCCGCTCGACGGCAGTCGGCTGCTTGAGCTTGCCGTTCGGCTGTTCGACCGGTTCGAGCATGGCCTCGATCGTGTCGACCCAGCCGTCCAGCACCCGCTCGAATCCACCTGCGGCAAGCGCCTTGAGATCGTGACGGTTGTCCATCCACCATCCCGCGACGATGCCCGCAGTGGTGAACCCGTCCAGCACTCCCAGCGGAACGAGCGCGCCGGTGAAGCCGCTGAGCAGATCGGCACGGAGGAGCATCAGCTTCTTGTGCTCCGGCAGTTCGACGATGAGCTTGGCCTCTTTGTCCCACCACTGCTGATAGGCGGTTCTGAGGTCGCTTTCGCGCTGTGCGGCAAGCTGGGTGATCCGCTCCGCCGTGACCTTCGCGTCCTCCGGCAGGAAGTCGTAGTAGTCCGGGTCGGCGGGTTCCCGTTCAGCGAACAACACCTGCGCCTCGACGCCGAAGGCAGAGAAGAGATCGCTCTTGGCCGCGACTTCGGCCTTGGGCATACCCCCATGCAGATGCGCCCGCACATCCTGTGGCTCAGGAGGTGGTGCGTTGTCGACATAGCGACGGATGTTCAGATTGGCATCTTCGGCCAGCAGTTCGTCGACCGACACGACACGCGAGTAGCCGGGGATCTCCTGCCAGTCCCGGAAGGTGTCGACGATCTTCTCGGTGTGTTCCGGTCCCAGTTCGTTCTGCGCGCGGCCGCTCGTGTACTCGCGATCAGCGTTGATGAACAGGACCTTCTTCTGCCTACGCGGGTCAGTCTTGCCGCCAGGACTGCGCAGCACCAGCACGCAGGCGGGGATCCCGGTGCCGTAGAAGAGGTTGGGCCCAAGGCCGATGATCGCCTCGATGACGTCCGCGCGGAGCATGCGCTCGCGGATCGCACGCTCCGCCCCGCCGCGGAACAGGACACCGTGTGGCATCACGGTCGCGGCGATGCCGTTCCGCGTCAGCACGGCGACCATGTGCTGGACAAACATCAGGTCGGCCTTCTTGCCGGTCTCCGGGGCCCACCCGAACATCATCCGGTCGGCGAACTTCACGTCCTCGGTCCGGTAGTTCAGCGAGAACGGCGGGTTGGAGAGAACCTTCCGGAACCGCCTCAGCTTGTCGCCGTCGCGATGCAACGGCTCCTCGAGCGTGTCACCGTTGCGGAGGTCGGCATCTCGGGCCCCGTGCAGAAGAAGGTTCATCTTCGCCATCGCCCAGGAGGTGCCGCTCTTCTCCTGACCGTAGAGGGCGAGCTGTTCAACGTCGCCGCCGTGCTCCTCGACGTGCTCCTTGGCCAGCAAGAGCATTCCGCCTGAGCCCGCACATGGGTCGTAGACGCTGTCACCCGGCTGCGGGTCAACCAGCCGCACCATCATCCGCACCACCGAGCGCGGCGTGTAGAACTCGCCGCCTTTCTTGCCCGCGGAGTCGGCGAACTCGGCGATCAGGTACTCGTAGGCCGCGCCGAGCATGTCCGGGAACTCGAAGTCGATGTCCCGGAGGCGATACCGGTCGAAGTGGTGAATCAGGTCGACCAGCTCACGGTTGGTCAGCTTCGTCTGGCCGGTCTCCCGGCTGAATTGGATGTGCCGCAGCACGCCGCGCAGGCTGTTGCCGTTGTGGCTCTCCAGGTTGGCGATCGCCTTGTCGAGCTCCGTGGCGACCGTGTCCGCGACCGTGAGCTGGTTCAGCCCCTTCGGCGGGGCCTGATCGCCAGCACTGCGCAGGTGTGGCCCCTTCCACCAGCGGGCGTGGGGAGGGACGTAGATGTGTTCCGCATACGCGTCCGAGTTGTTCGCCCAGGCCAGCGACTGTTCGACATCGCCGTCGGTGCGCTCCATCATCAGGTCGTAGACACTCTGCCACTCGGGCTGGAACTCGTCCGAGCACCGCTTCAGGAACAACATCCCGAAGATGAAGTCCTTGTACTCGGAAGCGTCCATCTTGCCGCGGAGGATGTCCGCCGCGGTGAAGAGATGCCGTTCCAGTTGGGAGAGGGTCAGCTTTGCCACGTGCGAACCTTACTCAGGCGTCGATGATCTTCAGGGAGACGAGTAGCTGCCACACTTCGGTGCACGGATCCCGCCTCAGCGGCGGACAGCGATCATCGTCGTGTCCGGCTCGGTCGGAGCACGTCGTGGTCGGGCAGTCGTTCGCCAGCTTCTTCGCATTGCGTGCGGCTGTCTCATGCTTGTCCCGTAGTGCCTCGACGCGCTCGCCTCTGACGCTCTTGTCGCCCCGGATGTCGAACGTCTCGAACCCACGCTGCCTGCGCAGCTGCTCGTGCACGATAGTGCTGGATCCGCTCTGCCGCCCCGAGTTGAACCCGGTGAAGTGCAGGAGCAACCACAGGTCGAACGAGGGGCTGGAGTAGGCGATCTTGACGTTCTTCGCGCTGGCCTTGTCGAACGCCTGCGGAACTCCCTCGTGCTGGTCGCGATCGAACATCGCCCAGAGCTCGTCGCGCCGCGGATCCTCAGCTTGAGCGAGAACGTGGTCGACAGCCTCGAGAGGCTTCATCCCGTTCCGCTTGGCCAGGACGTGCAGCGTGATCTGCTTCGAGTCGAGGAGATCCTTCTTGAGGTACGTGAGGTAGTCGACCTCGGTGCGTTCTCCCTCGACCGCGACATAGATGACGCGATGCTCGCGTGAAGCACCCTTGGTCTTGTGCAGTGGCCTGTCCGCGTTCGGCTTGCTGCGCCTGCTCACACGCCCCCCGACACGAGTTCCGTCACCTCGCGGGCCAACTCGCCGGCCGTTACCCGCGGCACGCCACCGTAGCGCCCACGCAGGTAGCCGAGTTCCAAGTTGTCAGTGGTTCGCGGGCTGGCGTCGGTAAGCGGATAGAGCTCGGTTTCGCCAGTGCCGCGCTTTGTCGTGATCCACACCTGGTCACGACTCAGCGGACGCCCCACCACGCCTTTGCCCAAGAGCGTGGCGTCGTGGGTGGTGAACAGCAACTGAGCACCGCGCGGATTCGCGTCTGGATCTTGGAACAGCCGGACGACCTCGGCGGCCAGGACGGGATGCAGGCTGGAGTCGAGTTCGTCGGCCAGCAGCACCGAACCTCGCTCCAACATCTCCAGCACCGGGCCGAGGAAGGCGAACCAGGCGTGTGTACCGAGCGATTCCTGGGTGCGGAAGTCGAGTGGGAGCGGCTTGCCACGTCCTGTGCGATGCAACAGTCTGACCTGCTGGTCGTTCGGCAGTGACTCGTCAATGTCGAGCCCGACGATGCCCAGATCAGCGACTCGTAGCAGTGACTCGACGCGCTTGCGGTAGTCGTCTCCTCGTTTCGGATCAACCAACCGTTCTCTGGTGTAGTCGCTGCGCTGAGCGACGCCAGCGTCATCCGAAGCCACCACCCAGAAGTTGTTCGTGAACCACCGGTGGAGCGGCCGCAACTGCTTGTTGTTGAAGCTCGCTCCAACAGTGAGGAAGAGCGCGTTCGGCCTCGCCAGTTCGACCAGCTTCTTGGCGCCACGCAGGTTCTCGTTGGGGAACCGGAACTCCTCGCCACCGGCTCTGTCCGCCTCCCGGTCGAACCACACCTGCTTGTGGCCGCCTGGGTAGGCATGGAGCCACTCAGCTTCGACGCGCTCGTCGGACAGCTCGAAGCCGTAGGTGTAGCGAACCTTGGTCTGACCCAGCAGAAGGTCCACCTCGAACAGTGTGTTCTCGCGTCGGCACGCGGGATCGAGTGCGAACGGGTCCCTCGGCACGCCTTCGTCTCGCGCCCAGTCCGCCACCGAATCACGAACGGCCGCACGCATGGCCACGAGGGCGCTGAGCAGGTTGGACTTGCCGGAGGCGTTAGCTCCGAAGATCCCGACCGCGGGGATGACGCCGATCTCCTTGCCGCCGGACTCGACACCGGTGTGCCGGACGATCTCGTCGTCGACGTCCGAGGCCACGAACGACAGCTCGTGCTCGTCGCGGAGCGAGCGGTAGTTGGCGACGCGGAACCTCAGGAGCACGGTTCACCTCCTCCACCCGTGATCGGGCCGTCTTTTGCAGTGTCTCACGTCGAAAGCTTGCAGAACAGTGCTGAAAACCCGGCATCTGCCCTGGTCCACCATAGACCGAACGGGCTACCCGCAGGTAGCTACAACCCGAACGTGTGCACGGCGTCACTCCTTGGAGGCCCACTCCTTGGAGGCCACAGTGGGACTCCTCAAACGCTGGAGACGGATCCGGAGCTGTGAGCTGACAAGCACCGGGAGGAGCCAACCCCGGTTACGCCCAGGATCAAATAATCGCGTCGACACCAATGCGCTTCTGACCAGTCAGTAAATCATTGGCCAACGCCCACCTTAGAGCACAAAGCTTCACCCTCTCTGACCGTGCACTATCCACAGCCACAGTCAGAGCCTCATACTTTTCGACAATTCGCAGCTGCACATCAAGTGGTGGAACTCTTACAGCTAGATCCATGACGACCTCGGAGCTTATTTTTACCATACTTTCCGAAGTGCCCGAGGCGCGCGCTTGAATCTGGCGCCTGCAGTGGTCAGACCTAAGTACGAGCTCCAGAAATTCTGCCCGCACCTCACCTCCCACACGTAGCCTCATCATTAGGTCTGGATAAATACAGGGAAAACCTACGTCTTCATACCTGCCAACCATACCAACAAGCTCACGAGTATTAGCTCGACTGATCAACAAATCACCCTCAGCAAGCATTGCTCGACCAATAAGAGGGTCGCCATCAGGGGCATACTTCAACTGCGTCGCAGAGAAGCCATTCGCAGTAAGGCAGCCAAGACCGAGCATATAAACGCCAGAAAATGAAGAACTCGGCTTCGGACTGTAGCCATTCCTAGGGCGACCATCTAGCAGTTCACCCAATTTTACTGATCTCCAGCCGGCCGCAAGGCCACCCAGGCCTGCGCCCAGCGCACCCCCAAGGAACTCCTTCCTCAGGCACTCAAGCTTAGCAATGAATCGCTCGACCGAACGGATGGACTCATCGACAGAGTCCAATACTGCAACAATCGGACGCTGCTCACTCTCGGCAGGGACACCAATTCGCAGATTTGCCAGCTGCCGCGTAGGTAGTCGACCAGTCCCGTGGCCAGCCTCGTCCACCATAACTAGTATCTCGTTTTGTTTGGCCTTCAAACAATAAACAAGAAAACGGGGATTGACACCAGGGCCCGCGAGGATCGCCTTGCAATCCTGTCCGAATGTCACTTCACGAGCCGTGATCCCAACACGAAACTCGCTCTTGAGACTCATCCCCCTGACAACAAAGACGATAGTTCCAGGCGGAACACGAGAGGTTCCGCTTCTGGCACCAAGTTCGGAAACCTTGCGGTCGGAGTCAAAGATTTCCATCGACTTGAGACTCGCAGCGCTGATCCACGGAATTTCGCCGTCCCAATACGCCGGGTTAGCTGTCGAAGGGGTACCGCCCGACAGCCAGGTGCCAATCCGTCCCAGCTCGATGACATCCCAATCTGACGGATACTCGGACACGAACGAACTCCCATCACTGCCCAGTCGTAACACCGCAGCTTAGCTGGTGTGCAGGAAACGTTCGCGGGTCTCCTGGGCGAACACACTGGATCATGCATGCGCCGAGCCTCAGGTTCACGCTCGCCTGGTCAGGGCAGGTGAGCCCAGTCGAGTTCTTGGCGTAGCGCCCACTTCGTGCGGTGCGCGTCGCGCAACGCGGCCATGTGGTCGCAGAAGTCACCGTCGCGGTCGCAGCGGGCGAACACGTCCCTGGCCTCGGCCAGCAGACGGGCCGCCGCCTGGTAGGAGTCACGGTTGCGGAGCTCGATCGCCCGGTCGGCGGCGCGGAGGAGGATCGGGATGGCGTCGGCCGGGTGGCTCGCGGCACGGGTGCGCGCGAGGCGGAGCCACAGACCGTCCGAGCACCGCCGTCGACAGCCGCCTGCCAGGCGGCATCGATCTCGTCGTCGGCGAGCAGGATCTCCACCAGCGTCGAGCGCCCTGACGACCAGGATCCCGTGGCTGGTGGTGCGTCGGAGAGCCAGGCGAGCGCGCGTTCCCTCCAGAGCGGAAAGCCTTCGGCGGTGGCATGGCGCAGCGTGCGGAAGGTCTCCAGGCTCGGGCGGTCGGTGAAGTTGGCCCACAACATCTCGCCCGCCAGGTCACGCCGGCCGGCGCGTAGGTGGATCTCGGCAGCCAGATCGCGCAGGCGGAAGTCAGGTCGAAGTCGGCGAGGCCGCGTTCCAGCCAGGTCAGCGCCTCGTCGTCACGTCCGTCGGCGCACAGCCGCTCGGCGATGCGCAGCACGTCGTAGGTGCTGGTCAAGTCCCGCGCCAGCACCTCGATCAGTCCGTCGGTCCCTCCCGACGACTCCGCCAGGTTCTCCATGAGGTGGGTGATGACGAAGCGGCGGGCGCCGTAGTCGTTCGGCTTCTTCGGCGGCAACTTCCGCCAGCCCTGCTCGACAAGTTGCCGGTACTGTGCCAAGCCCGCTGAGCCGAGCACTTCCTCATACGCGGGCAACACGTCGAGGAACACCTCGTAGTCGCTGCTCACCGCACGCGTGACCAAACGCTCGGCCAGCTCGACCGGGTCCGGTGAGCCCGCCTCACATGCCGCCAGATGGATCTCCTCTAGGCGGGCGATCGCCTCGGACAACCCTCCGTCGGAGTCGTCCACCCGCTCAGCGGAGGACTCCAGCAGTTCCAGCGCGTACTCCGCGAGAGTGATCGCCGCATCGGCGAACCCGGCTCCGACCAGTCGCTCGACCTCGTCCAAAGCCTCACCGACGTGCAGGAAGTAGCCGTACGCTCCGCCGTAGTCGACGAAATCGGGAATGTCGATGGCGCGTTCCAAGCGGTCTCTGATGTCCCGGTCGTCGAACGCGTTCTCCTGCCCGGCCGCGATGGCGAGCCGCGCCCACAGCGCCCGATCCGACTTCGCGGCCGTCATCAGCTGCTCGATCAGCCACTCCTGATCGCAACCACGCAGGAACGATCGCAAGCGCCTGTCCGACAGCGGCTTCGGGCGCGGCTCCCCCACCTCACCGCCTTGGTTCAGCTACGCCAGCGAAGCAGCGACAGCAGCGACGCAATGCGTGCAGAACACGCCGTCGGCTCCGTACGGGCATGAGCAACGCCCGTGCAAGCCCTTCGGCGTGACATCGAGCCGCACGCGGTAAGTCCGGATGCCGTCCACCGTCGCGGTCACAGTCGACCCGTCCACCGTGACCCGCCGAACCTGGCCAGCCTCGCTCGAACGACCTCTCGTCAGCCAGCTTGCGCACGGTGCTCTTGCTCACCACCACGGCTAATCATCCTGCCAGGCAGGTGCTAGAAGCGTTCCCCGCACCAGGCACACCTCCACCGCGCCGCATCAGCGACACGCCACTCGTTTTGGTGAATCACTTCCATCGAGCGCCACCGGAGACGGATTTGGCGGTGAGATGGTCCCCCGCCCCGAAAGGCACCTCCCCGATGACCTCGCTCTCCCCCTCGCACCTGGACGTGATCGAACAGCGGTTCCTCGCGATGACCGCCGGCCCGGAGCCGTTGACCCTCGACTGCGCGGCACTCGGATGCGGCCTTCCCGACGAGGAGCTGCCTCTGGACCGCGTGCGCGTACTGCTCCTCAAGCGACAGACGAGCTGGGTGAGTAAGGACGCTGTGTGGAAGGAACTCGTCCGAAGGGCACACGCGGCACCTGAACCGTGGACCACCATCGCGGCCGCGATGATGATGCCCGGTCTCAAGCACATCGCCGGAAAGCTGGGATCCCGCTTCTGCGGTGACCGCAACGATCTGGACTCCGAGATCCTCGAGGGCTTCCTCCAAGCACTGGACGTCGCCGATGCGCGGTCGCCGAAGATCTTCGGGCAGCTCTACTGGGCAGCCTTCCGACGCGGCCACGAAGCCTGCAACAGCGAAAGGCGGCGGGCGATGTCCCGGTCCGATCTCACCGACACCGCGATCGACGCCCGCACAGCCGACGGGCATCCGGACCTCGTCCTAGCAGGAGCGATGCTGTCCGGTGTCATCACACCCCACGAGGCCGACCTCGTCTCCGATGTGCTCCTGGACCACGGAGACCGATCGACCGCGGCCAAGCGACGCGGTATGAACCGCCACCAGGTGGCAGCGCAGCTGAACACCGCCTCCCGCCACCTCGCCGACTACCTCCTCGGCAGCGCTCTTCGTCCGGCCGTATGACCAAACTCGTGGCGCTGCGTGCACCGAAGTGGCAGGGGCACGCAGCATGCCGAAACGCAGACCGAGAAGTCGACTGGATCGACGCCGAGCCACGAAGCAAGGCTGCGGCGGCCTGCAAAGAGATCTGTCGCCTGTGCCCGGTCCGCCTGACCTGCGCCATCACGGCACTCACCAGGGATGAGAGCTACGGCGTGTGGGGCGGCATGGATCAGGCCGACCGCGAGGCGCTGAGACATGCCGATGCTCAGATCGCAGCATGAACGCAACTTCCGGCTCCAAGCAGCGGATCCGCCGCCAGCAGCAACATGAAGCCGCAGACGTCGTCTTCGAGATCAATCTCGTTGACGGTATCGAAGCTCAGCGTCTCGGCCTGCAACAGGCGGCGGTAATCCGCGACATAGTTCAGTGGCACCGCCGACACGGCAGCAACGCGCCACCACACGCGGCCGCTACAACATAAAGCTGGCCTGCACGACCAGGCATCCAACCTGAAACCGCTGGTCAGCACTGTTCCCATCCTTTGGTACTCCCGCCCGAGGTCCGGCCCTCCGCAGAACGGGTCTCGCGCAGGTTGGTGCCCTCCCCGAGGTCCGGCCCTCCGCAGAACGGGTCTCGCGC
>NZ_AXWW01000060.1 GCF_000482865.1 Actinokineospora inagensis DSM 44258
GCTGCCGATGTCCAGCGGTCGTTCCGCTGCGGGTGAACCTGCGCTGAGGCAAGGGGTGCTGCCGATGTCCAGCGGTGGTTCGGTTGCGGGTGGACCAGCCTCTGAGACAAGGCGTGCCACCGTTGTCCAGTGGTCGTTCGGCTGCGGCGAACCAACCGCGAGACAAGACGCACTGCCGATGTCCAGCGGTCGTTGGGCTGCGGGTGAACCGGCCTGAGGCAAGGGGCGCTGCCGTTGTCCACTCGAAGGTGTAGCGCGGCGTAGCCGGGGTGCGGCATGCTCGTTGGCGTCTGTGGCCGCGCGGATGCACATGCACACAGTCGTGCGGCTGCGGGATCGGCGGCGGGCCCGCGCGGGGTGTCGGGCAGGCAGGCCGCCGTCTCGGACAGGGAGGGGAGGCTGGTGTCAAGACCACCAGCCTCCCGCTCCCGCTACGACCGGCGCCGCTGCCGGAACTGCTGGACGAACTCCCCGACGAACGCCGCCGCGAGGAGGGGGCCGACCACCGGGAGGACACCGGGGGCGACCACGCAGTACAGCACCAGGATGCCCGCCAGCAGGCCGGACATCACCAGCATCGTCCCGACGAAGTGCCTGGTGGGCGACGGCTGTCGGGTCGCCGAGGCCATCCGGCGCAACCAGGCCTTGGCGGCGGCCCGACGGGTGGCGTCCGGGGAGGCGGTGGGGGTGGGGTAGGGCCGCGTGGCGAGCACCACGACTATCTCGTGGGTGGTGCGGGTCGCGCGGGCGTCGGACTCGGTTGTGGTCTGCGATCCGCAGTGCACCTGCAGGATCACCACTTGTTGTTCCATTGTGTTTCCATTTCGTGAAATGGCGTGGGGCGAGCGGGAATGCCCCTCCCGCTCTCGCGACTAATCGCGCCCACTGTTGTGCCGGGCAGCGCGACAAAACCAACCAGGGAGGACAACAACACCGCGGCACGGGCTGCGGCGGGCACCAGAACCGAATCTGGGGGCCAGGTTGCGGGACCGGTTGGAGAATCGCCGAGCGCTTCCCTTGGCGCTCAGCGTACCGGCCGGGAACCTCGGGAAAAGGGCCGCAGCTTCACCCGATAAGGTGGACTCTTGAGCGATAAACCCCGACAAAACGTGGACACCGCGCACGAGATGACCACCCGAAAGAGTGAGCAACGCGGAACCACCGGAAAACGTCGAGTGGTGCGTCGGCGGACTTGTCCCGAACGAAAATCAGGCGCCGCGTGGGATGTGCACCGGGCCGAGGCGCAGGATCTCGCGGAATTCCTTGGCCGGCAACGGTTTCGACAGCAACCAGCCCTGGTAGGCGTCCACGCCCACCCCGCGTAGCACGTGGAACTGGGTGGCGTTCTCCACGCCCTCGGCGACGCAACTGCGGCCCATCGCGCGGGCCATGTCGACCAGGGCGCGGGCCACGGCGAAGTCCGAGGCGTCGGTGGCCACCCCGGAGACGAACCGGCGGTCGATCTTGATGATCTGCGCGGGCAGCTCCTTGAGCCGCGCCAGCGACGAGTACCCGGTGCCGAAGTCGTCCACCGCGAACCGGACGCCGCGCTCCACCAGCTCGGCCATCGCCTCGCGGCTGCGGGACGGGAGGTCGATCAGGCTGGTCTCCACCAGTTCCAGCACCACCCGGTCCCACGCGATCCCGGTGGCGGCGACCGTGGCCGACACGACGTCGACGAACTCCGGGTCGCCCGGCACCAGACCGGACAGGTTGACCGCGATGCCGACCCCGCCGCCGAGGACGCCCCCGCACAACTGCGGCCACTCCGCCGCCTCGGTGAACGCCGCGCGCAGCACCCACCGGTCCAGCTCGCCGAGCAGGTCGCCCTGTTCGGCCACCGGGAGGAAGTCGCCCGGGTTGAGCAGGCCGCGTTCCGGGTGCGGCCACCGCACCAGCGCCTCGGCCGAGAGCACCGTGCCGTCCGGGCCGACCACCGGCTGGTAGTGCAGCACCAACTGGTCGTGCGTGATGGCCTCGCGCAACTGGCCTTCCAGCAGCATCTGGCTGTTGGCCGACGCGATCAGCGTGTCCGACGCGATGGAGACCCGGCCGGTGCCGCGGGCCTTCGCGGCGAACATGGCCGCGTCCGCGTAGCGCAGCAGGTCGGCACCGCTGGTCTCCGGGCCGCTCGGCACGGCGGCGCCGATGCACGCCGACACCCGCAACAACTGGTCGCGAACCGGGACCGCGGTGCGCAGCAGACCGGCCGCCAGGTTGGCCAGCGCCTCGACGCCGCCCGCCTCTTCCACATCGGAGCAGATGATCACGTACTCGTCGCCGGACATCCGGGCCACCGTGCAACTGGGCGGCAGGCCGCGCTCCAACCGGCGGGCCAGCGCGGTGATCAACTCATCGCCGACGTCGTGGCCCAGCGAGTCGTTGACCCGCTTGAAGTTGTCCACATCGCAGAACAGCAGCGCGATCCGCTCGTAGTCGCGGCCGCCGAGCAGCTTGCCGAGCAACTCCTTGACCGCGGCACGGCCGGGCAGCCCGGTCAGCTCGTCATGAGTCGCCTGGTAACGCAGGCGTTCAGCCGCCCGGCGGCGGTCGGTGACGTCGGCGAACACCACCAGCCAGAACCGCTGACCGTCGTCGGCGACCGACACGGTCGCGTTCAGCTCGCAGTACACGGGTTTCCCGGTCGCGGTCACCAGGACCCGCTGCCCGCTGTGGAAGGAGTGCGCTTCCCGGCCGCGGCGCGCCTCCCGGTCGTCCGGGTGGGTCAGTTGCTCGGCCGTCATCCCGCGCAACCGCTCCAGGTCCTGGCCGAGCAGTGAGCACAGCGCGTCGTTCGCGTCGACCAGCCGTTCCGCGTCGTCGAACAGCGCGATGCCGACCGGGGTGATCGCCACCAGGTCGGTGAACCGCTTGCTGGAGCGCTGCATCCGGGTCTCGGTGGACCGCTGCTCGGTGACGTCCTGCGCGGTGCCGATCATCACGCCGTGGTCGTTGTCCGCGCCCGCCGCCTCGCCGCGCACCCGGAACACCCGGCGCTTGCCGTCCGGCCGGATGACCCGGTGCTCGCACTCGACCGGTCGCCGGGTGCTCGCCAACTCCTGCCACCGCTGGTCGACCCAACCGCGGTCGTCCGGGTGGACCAGGTGCAGGTAGTCGCCGTAGGTGATCCGCACACCCGGCTCGATGCCGAACAGCTCGTAGAGCATGGACGACCAGAGGCAGTCGCCGGTCGTCGTGTTCCACTCCCAGGTGCCCAGCCGCGCCACCCGCTGCGCCTCGCGGAACAACCGGCCGTCCTGGCTCAGTTGCCGTTCCAGCGCGCGGAACCGGGTGAAGTCCTGCACCGTCCCGTGCACCCGCACGACCCGGCCGTCCGACTCGAACTCCGGCCGGGCGCGCACCAGGTACGCGCGTTCCCCGCTGTCGTCGCGGACTTCCAGCTCCAGCGGCTGCGACGTGCGCCGGGACCGCAGCGCGGCCTGGAAGTCGTCGAGCACCGGCCCGTCGTCCGGGTGCACCAGCGCGATCAGGTCGGCCAGCGTGGCGTGTCCCGGCAGCCCGCACAACCGGCGCAGCCCCTGCGACAGGTACGCCTGGCCGGTGGCCACGTCGAGGGTCCAACTGCCCATCCGGGCGATGAGTTGCGCCTCCCGCAGCAGCGCGCGCTCCGCCGACGGGTCGTCGGTGGACTCGACGACTCCGCCGGGTGGCGCCGGGTCGGGCGCGAGCACCCGACCGGCGTCAACGTCGAAACCGCCGGGCGGCAGCCCGACCCGGGGTAGTCCGGCGCGCACGACATGCTCGGCCACGGCGCGATCCCTCCACCCTCGAGTAGGCGGGTGGGGCACCGCTGCCGAGCATCCCGCCGGCTCTCAGGCTACCCCGTCCACCCGCGCGGCCCGTGCGACAGCCGCCGCGACCTCGGGGGCGACCCTCGGGTCCAGCGCGCTCGGCACGATCTTGTCCGGCCCGAGGTCGTCGGCGGCGACCGCGGCGATGGCGTCGGCGGCGGCCAACTTCATCGCCTCGGTGATCCGCACCGCGCCCGCGTCCAGCGCGCCGCGGAAGATGCCGGGGAAGGCCAGCACGTTGTTGATCTGGTTCGGGAAGTCGCTGCGGCCGGTGGCGACGATCGCGGCGTGCCGGGCGGCGACCTCCGGGTGGATCTCCGGGTCCGGGTTCGACAGCGCGAACACGATGGACTCGTCGGCCATGGTGGCCACCAGTTCCTCGGGGACGGTGCCCGCGGACAGGCCGACGAACACGTCCGCCCCGCGCAGCGCCTCGGCCTGCCCGCCGCGCAACCCGGACGCGTTGGTGACCTCGGCCAGTTCCGCCTTGACCGGGTTCAGGTGGTCGCGACCGGAGTGGATGATGCCGCGCGAGTCCAGCAGCGTCACCTCGCCCGCGCCCGCCGCGATCAGGATCTTCGCGCAGGCCACCCCGGCCGCGCCCGCGCCCGCGATGACCACCCGCTGGTTCGCGATGTCCTTGGCCAGCACGGTGTTCGCGCCGCGCAGCGCGGCCAGCAGCACGATCGCCGTACCGTGCTGGTCGTCGTGCATCACCGGGCAGTCCAGCGCCTCGATCAGCCGCCGCTCCAGTTCGAAGCAGCGCGGCGCCGACACGTCCTCCAGGTTGACCGCGCCGAAGCTGGGGCGCAGCCGCACCAGCGTCTCCACGATCTCGTCCACGTCGGTCGTGTCCAGCACCAGCGGGATCGAGTCCAGCCCGCCGAAGGTCTTGAACAGCGCGGCCTTGCCCTCCATGACCGGCAGGGACGCGCTGGCGCCGATGTCGCCGAGGCCGAGCACGGCGGTGCCGTCGGACACGACCGCGACCAGCCGCGAGGCCCACGTGTACTTGGCGGCCAGGGCGGAGTCCTCGGCGATCGCGCGGCTCACCTTCGCCACGCCCGGGGTGTAGGCGATCGAGAGCGACCGCGGGTCCGCCAGCGGTTTCGTCACCGCGATGCCGAGCTTGCCGCCCTCGTGCGCGGCGAAGATCTCCTCGTCGGTGACGGGAGACGTGGTCCTCTCGTTCACGGCGGTCATGCGTCCTCCTGAGATCTCGCTCGAGTGCTCGACGCAGGGCAGGCGCGGAGCGGGGACACGCGGGCGCGCGCCGACCACCGGGGTGGGGGGCGCCCGCGGACGTTCGACAGCGGGTCGGACTGCGGGTCGGACACTGAGTCGGACTGAACGGGTCGGACACGGGGTCTGGCACGCGGTCTGGCCTGGCCACGACCGAGCGACCCGAGGGTGTGGGGCGCACGACAGTGTGGCGCTTCGGTGGGCACAGTGTGCCGGCCATCGGGGGCGCTGTCTGCGGTGGGGATCACATCGTGGACGGTCTTTTTCCGCAGGTCAGAGCCGGTTTCCCAAGACGTCCGTCCGGTTTTCTAGGACCGTGCTAGCGCCGGCTAACGTTTTCGCTGCGTAACCAACAAAGTGAGTACGGCTCAGACCTGACCGGGGTAGCCGCGCCGGGGCGGCACCGCGGACACCTACCCTGCTAGCCATGCAGGCACGAGAACTGCGCGTCCCCGACGCTGTCGAGTTCACCCCACGCACCTTCCCCGACGCCCGCGGCGTGTTCGTCTCCCCGTTCCAGGGCGAGGCCTTCACCAAGGCCGTCGGGCACCCGCTGCCGGTGGCGCAGACCAACCACAGCCGCTCCCGCAAGGGCTCCATCCGCGGCCTGCACTTCGCCGACGTGCCGCCCGGTCAGGCCAAGTACGTGTACTGCCCGCAGGGTGCCCTGCTCGACTACGTCGTCGACATCCGGGTCGGCTCGCCGACGTTCGGCCAGTGGGACGTGGTGCGCCTCGACCCGGTCGACTTCCGCGCCGTCTACGTCCCCGAGGGCGTCGGGCACGGGTTCGTCGCGCTGGAGGAGGACACGGTGATCTCGTACCTGTGCTCCACCGGCTACAACCCGTCCGCCGAACGCGGCATCAACCCGCTCGACCCCGACCTGGCGCTGCCGTGGGCGTCTGAGCTGGCACCCCTCATGTCGGACAAGGACACCGCCGCGCCCACCCTCGCCGAGGCCGAGGCCGCCGGAATCCTGCCCAGTTACGCCGATTGCCAGGCCCGCTACGCCGCGTTGCGCGCGCAGAGCTCCTAGAGCCGCCGCGGGTTCGGCCACAACCGCCACCGGACAACCGCTTCGACGTTGGCGGGCCCCAACTCCCGGGAGTCCGTCGACCCGAACCGGTTGTCCCCCTCCACGTGCCACCCGCCGCCGTCCGGCCGCACCGCGCGCTTCACCGACAGTTGCCCCGGCCGGTGCCCCCACGTCACCAACACGACATCCCCCGGCCGCGGCGCCCGACCGAAGACGACCACGATGTCGCCGTCCTTCAGGGTGGGCGCCATCGACGGCCCCCGCACCCGCACCCTGCGCACCCCGATCACCTCCCGCCTGCCACCCCATCATGCCGGGAGTAGGGTCGGTCCCGTCGGAGCATCCTGCCCATGGAGGAACAATGCGACTGCTGTCGCGCTTGCTCGCCCCACGCCTGGAGGCCACCGCCCACTGCGACCTCCCCTGCGGCGTTTACGACCCCGCCCAGGCCCGCATCGAGGCCGAGTCGGTCAAGGCAGTCCAGCAGAAATACCAGGACAACGAGGACCCCGAGTTCCGCACCAGGGCCATCCTCATCGCCGAACAGCGCAGCGAACTGGTCAAGCACCACCTGTGGGTCCTGTGGACCGACTACTTCAAGCCCCCGCACTTCGAGAAGTACCCCCACCTGCACGACCTGTTCAACCGCGCCACCAAGGCCGCCGGCGCGTCCGGCACCAAGGGCTCGATGGACCCGGCCACCGGCCAGGCCCTCCTCGACCTGATCGCCGAGATCGACACGATCTTCTGGGAAACCAAGAAGGCCTGAGCCACCGCGCTCTGGCGGCGCCCGCCGGTGGACTCCGATTCCGCCGGTTGGCGCCGTTCGGCGTTCCTGGGGTCGTCTATTTGGGTTTGTACCACCGGCCACAGGTGGGGAGCGCAGGGTGGCGGTGGGTGCTTAGATCGTTGGTATGACTGTTTACCTGCTGCGCCACGGGGCCACTGAGTGGTCGGAGTCCGGCAGGCACACCGGGCGCACCGATGTTCCGTTGACGGCTGAGGGGGAGCGGGCCGCGGAGCGGGTTGGGGTGTTGTTGCCTGCGGGGCTCAGGGTGATCACCAGTCCTCGGCAGCGGGCTCGGCGGACGGCGGAGTTGGCGGGGTTGCGTGTGGACGAGGTGAGTGAGGCTCTCGCGGAGTGGGATTACGGGGATTACGAGGGGCTAACCACGCCGGAGATTCGGGAGCGGGTGCCGGGGTGGACCGTGTGGACCCATCCCTGTCCGAACGGTGAGACGGCGGACGAGGTGACCGAGCGGGCGCGGGAGCTCAAAGACCAGGTCAAGGACGAGGACGTGGTCTTGGTCGGGCACGGGCATTTCAGCCGGGTCTTCACCGCCGTGTGGATTGGGCAGGACGCGCGGTTCGGTGTCCACTTCAGACAAGATCCGGCCCGGGTCACCGTGCTCGACGACGAGCGCGGGGTGCCGCAGGTGGCCGAGTTGAACACAGGAGGAGCCGTTGTCCGTCCGTCGCGCCACTGAGTCCGATGTGGACGCCATTGTCCGGTTGGTGTACGAGCTGGCCGACTACGAACGGGCGTTGCCCGAGTGCCACCTGACCGCCGAGCAACTACTCGCGGCGTTGTTCGGCGACAGCCCCAAGCTGTTCGCACATGTGGCCGAAGTGGACGGTCAAGTAGTCGGATGTGCGTTGTGGTTCTTGAACTTCTCCACGTGGCGCGGGACGCACGGGATCTACCTGGAGGACTTGGTCGTGCGGCCGACCGCGCGTGGGCAGGGATTGGGTAAGGCGTTGCTGACCGAGCTGGCGCGGGAGTGCGTGCGCAACGGGTACCACCGGTTGGAGTGGTCGGTGCTCGACTGGAACGAGCCCGCGATCGGGTTCTACAAGTCCCTCGGCGCGGTCCCGCTGGACGAGTGGACCGTGTACCGGTTGACCGACGACGCGCTCACAGCTCTCGGTACATGACGTGGATCGGCACGGGACCCGACTCCGCGTGCCGGAACGCGCCGGGGATGGTGGCGACCACCTCGAAGCCGAGGGACTTCCACAGCGCCACCGCCCCGGTGTTGGTGGACACGACGGCGTTGAACTGCATCCCCGTGTAACCGCGTGCTCGCGCGTGGTCGAGTACCGCGACAGCCAGCCCGCGTCCGATGCCCTGACCCGCGCGTGAGGGGTCGACCATGAAGCCCGCGTTGGCGATGTGGTCGCCCAGCCCCGGCTGGTTGGGCTTGAGCAGCGCGGTGCCGACCACGTCGGCACCGTCGAGCACGACGAAGACCTCGCCGGACTCGGGCATCCAGGCACGGCGCGCGGTGTCGTAATCCGTCGCCGGGTCCCACATGTAGGTCGCGCCGGTGGACACGACGCGGTGCCACAGCGGCCAGATCGAGTCCCAGTCGTCGGCGGTGGCCAGGCGGGTGATCATTCCTCGCCCTGCGCCCAGCGGTTGGTGGTGGCGTGGAACAGCAGGACCAGGACCACCACGCAGAGCACCGCCACCGGTACTCCGTATGCGGGGCGGCCGGATGGACCAATCGCGTACCAGGCGACGCCGAGCAGCAGCAGTTGCAGCGCGATCGACGGGCCGCGGGCGCCGCGCTTGCCGAGGACGAGGCCCGCGCCGCAGCCGATGACCCCGGCCGCGAGCACCGCGAAGTACGCCGCCTCGCCGAACACGTTCACCCCCAGCTCCGACGCCCCCGACAAGCCCCGGACCAGCAGCAACACCATGAACACCACGGCGGTGAGGCCCTGCAGGCAGACCAGCGCCCCGGCGGCGACGACGGTGCGCGGGGCGGCGGGGGACAGTCGCACGGTGGCCTTCCGGGGGTCGGTGGGCGCGCACGATGACCCTGCGTGCACGGAACCGATGGTATGCCACCCGGACGGCCGGTCGTCTGCCGCGAGCGGGCCGGGCAAGATCGGCGGTGTCAACTCCTCGCGGATCGACGGGACAGACGGTCGTCTGGGTGCACCTGCCGAACCCGGGGTAAACGCGGCGAAAGGAGCCGGTCCTCGGGCAGGATGTGGTGACTCTCACGACCCGGAACCCCCGTGCACCTCGCTTACGCTCGGGTGATGCGCGCTGTCCTCGTGGTGAACCCGCAAGCGACCGCCACCACCCCGGCCGGTCGGGACGTGCTGGCGCACGCCCTGGCGAGCCAGGTGAAGCTGGAGGTCGTCGAGACCGACTACCGGGGCCACGCCCTCGCCGCGGCCGCCAGGGCCGCCGAGGACGGGGTCGACCTCGTCGTCGCGCACGGTGGTGACGGAACGGTCAACGAGGTCGTCAACGGTCTGCTGGCGCGCGGGCCATCCGGCGCGACGCCGATGCTGGGCGTGGTGCCCGGCGGGTCGGCGAACGTGTTCGCCCGCGCCCTCGGCCTGCCCAGACATCCGGTCGAGGCGACGCACGTGCTGCTGCGGGCGATCGAGCAGGGCCGCAGTCGCCGGGTCGGGCTGGGGCTGGTCGACCCGGACGGCGAGCGGCGGTGGTTCACCTTCAACGCGGGCGTCGGCTGGGACGCGGACGTGGTGGCCGATGTGGACCGCAAACGCGGCAAGCGCACCGGGCCGTCGCTGTACGCGCGGGTCGCGCTCGCCCGCTACGCCCGGCCGAGGCGCGAACGTCCGGATCTGACGGTGGAGCTGCCGGGGGAAGATCCGATCACCGGACTGCGGCTGGCGATCGTGTCCAACACCGATCCGTGGACCTACATGGGCGCGCGGCCGATCCACCTCAACCCCGGCTGCGGCTTCGAGACCGGTCTCGGCTTCTTCGCGCTGCGCACCCTGCGGGCGACGGTGGTGCTGCGGCACCTGCGACAAGCCTTGAGCGCCAAGGGAATCCGGCGCGGCAAGCACCTGGTGCGGCGCGACGACGCGGCCAGGGTGGTGGTGAGCGCGCCGACGCCGGTGCGGGTGCAGTGCGACGGCGACCTGATCGGCGAGCGCACCAGGGTGGAGTTCGTGTCGGTGCCGTCGGCGCTGGCCGTCGCAGTGGTCTAGACCACAATTCCGCACGCACGCACCGGTGATCACCTCGCCCGATCGGGCGTGGACACCGTTCACCGGAGTACGAAGTGATCCGGGAACGTCGTGATCAAATCGTTGCTCTCCGCACCCGCAGGCCGCTGACCTGTCACTTTCGGGTGAGTTCACTCACCGGGCGGAGATGAACCCTTGACATCTCACGCGTTCGTGAAAGCATTCACAAGCACCCCGACGACCGGATCACGACTAGAGGCGCGCCCACACACGCGCCCGAGCGAGGAGCAAGTAGAAATGGACTGGCGCCACCGCGCGGCCTGCCGTGACGAGGACCCCGAGCTGTTCTTCCCGGTGGGAACCAGCGGTCCTGCGATCCTGCAGGTCTCCGAGGCGAAGGCCGTTTGCCACCGCTGCCCCGTCGCTGCCAACTGCCTGTCATGGGCGCTCGAGAGCGGCCAGGACGCTGGCGTTTGGGGCGGTATGAGTGAGGACGAGCGTCGCGCGCTGAAGCGCCGCAACGCCCGTACCAGGGCCCGGAGCAACGCCTGATTGCCTAGAACGATGGGGAACGCCCCCTGTCCGCTGTAGACCGCGGACAGGGGGCGTTCTCTGTTTCCGGGGTCGCGCCATGCCGCCGGACGGCAAGCCCTCCGAACCTTCGCTGCGACGACCGGTGAATTCCGAGCGGTGAGCGGTCGAATGTATAACGCCGGACTATATGTGTTCGATGTATGGCGGCGGGTGATTGCTTCGCCGAATGAGTTGGTCGGCCGGGGAATTGCCGGGGATTCACCCCGGGCGTCCGGGTTGGCACATTTCGTCAAAGCGCGGTGGTGGGTTGGGGACTAGCGGCGGTGCGAGAGGGGGACGCGCAGGACCGCCTCGGTGCCCGCCTCGTCGCGGCGGCGCAGGGACAGCGTGCCGCGCAGCTCCGACTCGACGAGGGTGCGCACGATCTGCAGGCCGAGGCCGTTGGTGCGCTCCAGGGAGAAGCCGGGCGGCAGGCCGCGGCCGTCGTCGGCGACCAGGACGTCGAGCCAGCGGGCCGAGCGGGTGGCCGAGACGACCACGGAGCCGGAGCTGCCCGGCGGGAACGCGTGCTCGACGGCGTTCTGGATGAGCTCGGTCAGGACCATCACCAGCGGCGTCGCCGTCTCGGCCGCCACCACGCCGAACTGGCCGTCCTTGCGCACCTGCACGTGGCTCTCCGCGACCGCGACGTCCCCGACCACCGGGATCACCTTGTCCACCAAGGCGTCCAGGTCCACCCGTTCGTCTACGGACGTGGACAGCGTCTCGTGCACCATGGCGATCGCGGACACCCGGCGCACCGACTCGGCCAGCGCCTCCTTGGCCTCCGGGCTGCTGGTCCGCCGGGACTGCAGGCGCAGCAGCGCGGCCACCGTCTGCAGGTTGTTCTTCACCCGGTGGTGGATCTCCCGGATGGTCGCGTCCTTGGACAGCAGCGCCCGGTCCCGGCGGCGCACCTCGGTGACGTCCCGGCACAGCACCAGCGCCCCCGCCGCCTTGCCCCCCGGCCGCAGCGGCAACGCGCGGAACAGCACGGCGGCGCCACGCCGGGACTCGGCCTCGGTGCGCATCCCCGGCTGCCCCTCCAACGCGGCCACGATCCGCTGCGCCACCTCGGTCGCGTCGAACGGGTCGCCGATCAGCGTGCGGGTCAACGGGGCGAGCCGAACTCCGACCAGGTCGGACGCGTGCCCCATCCGGTGGTACGCCGACAACGCGTTCGGGCTGGCGAAGACCACGGCGCCCGCGGTGTCCAGGCGCAGCAGACCGTCACCGACCCGCGGACTGGTGTGCACGTCCGGTGACGGCTCGGTGGTGGGGAACGTGCCGTCGGCGACCATCTGGCACAGGTCACCCGCGATACCGAGGTAGGCGATCTCCAACGCGCTCGGCACCCGCGGCACCGCCAGGTTCGTCTCCCGCGACAACACGGCGACGACCTCACCACCGAACGTCACCGGGATCGCCTCGCGGCGCACCGGCACCCCCAGGTACCAGCGCGGGTCCTCCTCACGGCAGATCCGCCGCTCCGCGATGGCCCGCCGCAACTGCGGGTGGTCCATCGCGGTGGTGTGGCTGGCGACCACGTCCTCCGGGTGCGCCGTCGGCCCCGTCGTCGGCCGCGCCTGCGCCACGCAGATGTACCGCCGCTGCACCCCCGACGGCAACGGCGTCCCGTCGGCCGCGGTCTCCGGCACCCACAACAGGAAGTCGGCGAAGGACAGGTCGGAGAGCAACTGCCACTCCGCGACCACGGTCTGCAGGTGGTCAACCGCCCCACCGGACAACCCCGTGTGCTCGGCCAGCAGATCGGAGAGCGTCGACACCGGGCGCACGCTACTCGACCCGCGCCCCACCGCCGCCCCCGAGAACCCGGACGTGGCAAAATCAGCCGCTCAAGCCCACGCTCAACCCAGGAGGCACCATGTCGAAGCGCGCCCGCAAGCGTCGCGACCGCAAGAGGGGTGGCGCGAACCACGGCAAGCGCCCCAACGCCTGAGCGGACCGCACACGCGTCGAAGGCCCCGGCACCCCTGACAGGGACCGGGGCCTTTCCACACCCCGCCCCCGTCTTCCCGATTGGGTCGGGTAACCCTCCAACCCACCGTTTGACCTGCGGGTCCTGTGCGACGGACCGCCGATCCACACGACATGCGTCACTCACCGGCCGCCGCCGGTGCTTGTTTCCCACCCGCCGGCACAAACCCACCCCCGGGCGGCCCCCACCCTTCCCGGGGGGCGGCCCCGGTGCCAGTCTACCGGCTGGGCAAGATCGACAGGGGTTGGTGTTGTTGGCTGTGGGCAACCGGGAAGGTTGTGGACAACTCAAGCCTGCCTACATCCGACGACGGCGAACGGAACCGGTCGGCCGGCGTAAGCCGAACTCGGAGACGGCCCAGGGATCGCCGTGAGCCGAACTCGGAGACCGCCCGAGGACCAGCGTGAACCGAACCTGGAGACCGCCCGGCGACCAGCATGAACCGAACCCGAACCCGAACCCGAAGACGAACCCGAACCAGGGACCAGGGACCAGGGACCAGGGACCAGGGACCAGGGACCAGGGACCAGGGACCAGGGACCAGGGACCAGGGACCAGGGACCAGCGTGAACCGAACTCGAAGGCGGGCCAAGGACAAGCATGAGCCGAACTGAAGGCCGCCCGGCGACCAGCGTGGACCGAGGTCGGAGACGGACCAGCGTGAGAGCCGAGGTCGGAGACGGGGCAGCAGACCAGCGTGAGGCGGGCTCGAAGGCGGGTCACCGGTGCGGCCAAGTACCGGAACGTCGAAGGCCCCGGCACCTGGGCGGGTACCGGGGCCTTCGCGCGATCGGGGTCGGGCGACCGGGCTCAGTCGTCGCCGCGGCCGATCGTGGGTTCGGCGACGCGGGTGATGGCGGTGATCTGGGTGACCTCGGTGACCTGGACGCCGCCGTGTTCGATGACGGTGCGGCGGATGGAGGCGCGGACCCGTTCGCGGAACTCCTCGGTGGCCAGGTCGCCGCCGCACTTGCGGGCGAGCAGGACCTTGAGGTTCTCCTGCAGGCCGTACTGCTCCAGGCAGGGGCTGCACTCGTCGAGGTGGCGCTGCAGGGTTTCCCGGCGGACCGAGTCGCATTCGCTGTCGAGGAACTGCCAGACCTCGGCGAGCACGTCCCCGCAGTGGGTCTCGTGGTGGTTGCCGCAGCTCACGCCCCGCTCACCTCCCGGACGAACCCGCGCTCGCGGGCGACATCGGCGAGCAGGTCGCGCAATTGGCGCCTGCCCCGGTGCAACCGGGACATCACGGTCCCGATCGGCGTCCCCATGATCTCCGCGATCTCCTTGTAGGCGAAACCCTCGACGTCGGCCAGGTACACCGCGAGCCGGAACTCCTCGGGGAGCTGCTGCAGCGCCTGCTTCACGTCGTCGTCGGGCAGCAGGTCCATCGCCTCGGTCTCGGCCGAGCGCAACCCGGTGGGGCTGTGGTTCTCCGCCTTCGCCAACTGCCAGTCGGTGATCTCTTCGGTCGGCGCCTGCACCGGCTGCCGCTGCCGCTTGCGGTACCCGTTGATGTAGGTGTTGGTGAGGATCCGGTAGAGCCACGCCTTCAGGTTCGTCCCCGCCGAGAACGACGCGAACGCGGCGAACGCCTTGAGGTAGGTCTCCTGGACCAGGTCCTCGGCGTCGGCGGGGTTGCGGGTCATCCGCAGCGCGGCGGAGTACAACTGGTCGAGCAGCGGCATGGCGTCGCGCTCGAACCGGTCGGCGCGCATCGCGGCGGACTCCGGCTCGGTGGATGGCATGAACTCGGCGTCGGTGCGGGGCACCGGGCTCCTTTCGGGTGCGCGCACACCCGTGTTCAGGTGCGCGTACGGCACCACCGAGCTTACGCGGCCATCCCCGGGGCGGCTCCGGTCCTGCCGCCTGGGCCTCGACACACGCTCTGTCAGCACACCCGGCACAACACCGACCGCGCGCCCGGCATTCCCCACCCCCTAGGCTGCGCGTCGTGGCAGGTCAGGGAACCCCGGCAACCGCGCTGCTGGCGAAGCGCAAGATCACGCACCAGGTCCACTCGTACGAGCACGACCCGCGCGAGTCCTACGGCCTGGAGGCCGCCGCCGCCCTCGGCGTCGAGCCCGCCCGGGTCTTCAAGACCCTGCTGGCCGAGGTCGACGGCACCCTCACCGTCGGCATCGTCCCCGTCGACACCCAACTCGACCTCAAGGCCCTGGCGGCGGCCGTCGGCGGGAAGAAGGCGCGGATGGCCGACGTCACCGTCGCCGAGCGCACCACCGGTTACGTGGCGGGCGGCATCTCCCCACTCGGTCAACGCAAACGCTTGCGCACCGTGCTGGACACCTCCGCCACCACGTTCCCCACCCTGTTCTGCTCCGGCGGCCGACGCGGCCTGGAGATCGAACTCACCGGCACCGACCTCGCCACCCTCACCGACGCCAAGATCGCCGACATCGCCACCCGCTAGCCCAACTCCCGCCGAGGCCCCCACCCCACCTGCCCCGCCAGACCCCGGACCGCCCCGCCACCAGCGCCCCCACCACCAGCGACTTCACCACCAGCGACTTCACCGACATTCCACCGATCCAGCGCTTGCCGATCGCCCCCGCCAGTGCCAAGCCAGACCCCACCCACCCGGGGGCCGGTCGCCCATCCATGACGATAGCGAACTCGGCGGGTTGTCAAGGGGGACGCGGGGTCGGCTGTGGACAAGTCAAGGAGATGTGGACAAATCAGATGAGACCGCGGAGTGAGGGGCCGGTGGCTCGACCTGGAGCGTCGACCGGGTATGGGCCTGTCCCCGGCAGGTCGAGACTCGGGCGACCTGCCGGGTCGAGCAGGCTAGATCGGGACGGCGGTGCCGGTGACGTGGATGCCGGAACCGAGGTCGCTCGGGATGGCGACCGTGATGACGCCGGGGCGGCCCATGTCGTCGCCCTGGTGGATGGTCAGCGCGGCGGGCAAGGAGATCAGGCCCAGTTCCCGCAGGTACCCGCCCAACGCGGCCGCGGCGGCGCCGGTGGCCGGGTCCTCGACCACTCCGCCCGGGGGGAACGGGTTGCGCGAGTGGACCACCACATCGGACTCGCGGTGTACCAGTTGGATGGTGGTCCAGTCCTGTTCGGCCATCAGTGCCGCCAAGGCCGGGTAGTCGTAGTCCAGGGCGGCGAGTCGGGCACGGGAGCGCGCGGCGATCACGGGGTGCCAGGCCCCGGCGTACGCCGCTCGCACCGGCAGCGCGTCGTCCAAGTCGTCGGCTGACCAGCGCAGAGTGGCTAGTAGGCGGTCCCGCAGGTCGACGGGGATGTCCGCGGTTCGCGGTGGCACGCTGACCAGGGTCGCGGTGAAACCGGAGTCGGTCTCGGTGGTGCTGACCTGCACCAGCCCCACCCGGGTGTGCAACCGCAGCGGCCCCGACCCGTGGGCGGCGGCGTGCGCGACGGACGCGGCGACGGTGGCGTGGCCGCAGAACGGGACTTCCGCCAGCGGGCTGAAGTACCGGACGTCCAGGTCGCCGTCGACGCGGGGGATCAGGAACGCGGACTCCGAGTAGCCGACGTCGGCCGCGGCGGCCTGCATGTCGGCGTCGGTCACCCCGGTCGCGTCGAGGACGATCCCGGCCGGGTTGCCGCCCGCGGGGTCGGTCGTGAAAGCGGCGTAGCGGATGATCTGCACACCGGGATCATGTCAGGCGGGACGCCAGCAGGCGGCGCAGCGACGCCAACCGTCCCCCGGTCGCCGTACCCTCCTCGACCATCGTGTCCAGGTAGCAGTCGGGGTCCTCCGGGGCGCCGAGGTGGCCGCACCCGGACGGGCACTCCTCGGCGGCGGCCACGAACTCGGGGAACGCGGCAACGATGTCGTCCGGCTTGATGTGCGCCAGCCCGAACGCCCGCACCCCCGGTGTGTCGATCACCCACCCGCCGCCGGGCAACGGCAGCGCGACCGCCGACGTGGACGTGTGCCGCCCCTTGCCGATCCCGCTGACCGCCCCGATCGCGCGCTCCGCGTCCGGCACCAGCCGGTTGACCAAAGTGGACTTGCCGACCCCGGAGTGCCCGACCAGTGCGGAAAGCCGGTCCGCGAGCAACCGGCGCACCTCTTCCGGCTCCTCGTCGAACCGGCTGACCACGACGGTCAGGTCCAGTTCCTCGTACAGCGCGATGAGCGGGGCCGGGTCTCCCAGGTCTGCCTTTGTCAGGCACAGCAACGGTTCCAGACCACCGGCGAACGCGGCGACCAGGCACCGGTCGATGAAACCCGTGCGCGGCGGTGGATCCGCCAACGCGCACACGATCAACAACTGCTCGGCGTTGGCGACGACCACGCGCTCGTAGGCGTCCACGTCGTCCGAGGTGCGCCGCAGCACGCTGGCGCGGTCGGCGACCCGGACGATGCGCGCCAACGTGTCCGGCGCGCCGGTCGTGTCGCCGACGATGTCGACCTGGTCGCCGATGACGACCGGGTTGCGGCCCAGTTCGCGGGCGCGCATCGCGACCACGAGGTGACCGGGGTCGCGGTCGACCGCGCAGGTCCACCGGCCCCGGTCCTTGCCGACCACCATCGCGCCGACCGCGTCGGCGTGGTCCGGGCGGAGCTTGCTGCGCGGGCGGCTCCCCTTGCCCGGCCGGACGCGGACGTCGGCCTCGTCCAGCCTGCTCCAGTCGCCGCGCCGGGACCCCACGTCAGCGCGTCTCGCCGAGCATGTCGGCCCACATGGCTGGGAAGTCCGGCAGCGTTTTCGACGTCGCCGCCACGTCGTCCACCGCGACACCCGGCACGACGAGGCCGATGATGGCGCCCGCGGTCGCCATCCGGTGGTCGGCGTAGACACCCCAGGTGCCGCCGTGCAGCGCCGCCGGGCGGATGGCGAGGCCGTCGTCGGTCTCGGTGGCGTCGCCGCCGAGGTTGGTGATCTCGGTGGCCAGCGCGGCGAGCCGGTCGGTCTCGTGCCCGCGCAGATGGGCGACGCCGCGCAGCCGGGACGGACCGTCGGCCAGCGCGGCCAGCGCCGCCACGGTCGGGGTCAGCTCGCCGAACTCGCGCAGATCAATGTCCACACCGGACAGTTTGGCCGGTCCGCGCACGGTCAGCGACCCGTCGGCGAGCACCACCTCGGCGCCCATCCTGGTCAGGATGTCCCGGATCGCGTCGCCGGGCTGGGTCGTGGCGGCGGGCCACCCGGTCACGGTGACCGCTCCCCCGGTGACCGCGGCGGCGGCGAGGAACGGCGTGGCGTTGGACAGGTCGGGCTCGATGACCCAGTCGACCGCGCCGACCGGGCCCGGCTCGATCCGCCAGGTGTTCGGCTCCGCGTCGTCGACGGCGACACCGGCGGTGCGCAGCATGTCGACGGTCATCTCGATGTGCGGCATGGACGGCACGGGTTTGCCGTCGTGGTGCACGGTCAGGCCCTTGTCGTACCGGGCGCCGGAGAGCAGCAGGCCGGAGACGAACTGCGAGGAGGCGGACGCGTCGATGGTCACCGCGCCACCGGAGATGCCGCCGGTGCCGACGGCGGTGAACGGCAGCGCGTCGCCCTCGACGACGGCGCCGAGCGAGCGCAGCGCGTCGAGCACGGTCCCCATCGGCCGTTCGCGGGCCCGCGGGTCCCCGTCGAACCGGATCTCCCCGTCGGCCAGCACCGCGGCGGGCGGCACGAACCGCATGACCGTCCCGGCCAGGCCGCAGTCGATCTCCGCCGGGCCGCGGAACCCGTCGTGCGCGCCGATCGTGATCGTGGCGCCGTCCATGTCGGCCCGGACACCCAGGGCGCGCAGGGCGCCGAGCATCAGGTTCGTGTCGCGGCTCGCGGGCGCTCCGGTGACGGTGACGTCCCGGCCGCTGAGGGCGGCGAGGACCAGGGCGCGGTTGGTGATCGACTTGGACCCGGGGATGGTGACGGTGGCGTGCACGGACCCCGTGGCGACCGGGGCTGACCAGGGCTGCGGCATGCCGCAATCCTCCCGCACCCGGCCCCGCATCGGGTGACCGGCTCGCCACTGTCGTCCCGGCATGTCACGATTCGCCCACACCGTGGGTGGCGGTGCGCGTCCGACCGGTTGTGCGAAGGTGGACCGGTTCGCGGCGGTGGTGGACAGGGAGGCTGATCGGCTGTGTGCGGGAGGTACGCGTCCGCCAAGGACCCGGCCACGCTGGCCGCGGAGTTCGACGCGGTCGACACCATGGGGGACTCGGCGCCCGACCTGGACTACAACGTCGCGCCGACCAAGGACGTGGTCACCGTCGTGCAGCGGCACCCGCGCACCCCGGAGGGCGTGGACACCGGCCGGACCGAGCGCACCCTGCGGGTGATGAAGTGGGGTCTGGTGCCGTCCTGGGCGAAGAACGCCGCAGGCGGCGCGAAGATGATCAACGCCCGGTCGGAGAGCGCGGCCGAGAAGCCCGCGTTCCGCAAGTCGCTGGCCGAGCGCCGCTGCATCATCCCCGCCGACGGCTGGTTCGAGTGGCGCCGGGACAAGACGGCGAAGCAACCGTTCTACACGACCCCGCGCGACGGCGGCAGCCTGGCGATGGCGGGCCTGTGGACCACCTGGCGGGACCGGGCCGACCCGAAGGCGCCGATCCTCATCACCTGCGCCGTGCTCACCACCGACGCGGTCGGCCCGATCGCCGACATCCACGACCGGATGCCCCTGCTGCTCGCCCCGGGGTCGTGGGCGACCTGGCTGGACCCGGACGCCACCGATGTCACCGACGTGGCCGAACTGCTCGCGCCCCCGCCGCTCGACCTGGTCGACGCGCTGGAGATCCGACCGGTGTCCCAGGCGGTCAACAGCGTCCGCAACAACGGCCCCGAACTGCTGGACCCCCTCAAACCCGACCTGGACGCCGACCTGTTCAGCGACCGGACCTGACCCGATGCGCGCCGACACCAGCACCCGCGACCCGCTCGACCAGTGGATCCAGTCCGATGCGCGCTGAAATCGATACCCCCCACGGCCCTGCGGTCGCCGAGTTGCACAGCGCCGCCGAAGGTCGGGCCGGTCTGCTCCTCGGCCACGGCGCGGGCGGCGGCATCAAGGCACCCGACCTGGTCGCCGCCTGCCGCGGGGCGACGGCGGCGGGGGTGCACGTCGCGCTCGTCGAGCAGCCCTACCGGGTCGCGGGTAGGCGCGCGCCCGCCCCGGCCGCCCAGTTGGACACGGCGTGGCTCGCGGTCGCGCGGCACCTGTCGACGCTGTGGTTCGAGGGGCTGCCGCTGCTGTTCGGTGGTCGGTCGTCCGGCGCCCGGGTGGCGTGCCGCACGGCCGAGGTGGGTGAGGCCGTCGGCGTGGTGTGCCTCGCGTTCCCCGTCCACCCGCCGGGGAAGCCGGAGAAGACGCGGCAACCGGAGCTCGACGCGGTGACCGCGCCCATCCTGGTCGTGCAGGGCGAGAGCGACCCCTTCGGGCAGCCCACCCCCGGTCACCTGCGGGACATCGTCCGGGTGCCCGGCGACCACTCGCTCAAGCGGGACATCCCGACGATCTCCCGGGCCGTCGAGGAGTGGCTCGGCCGCATCCTCCGGCCGTTGGACCAGCTCGGTTGAACCCCGGCGGCGGCCACGCGTCTCTTGGGGTGCACAGCCGATCGTTTGAGGGGATCGCACCACCATGGGGTATCTCGGCAAGACCGCGCTGCTGGCCGCCACCGCGGCCGCGGCACTCACACTGACCGCCTGCAACGATTCCGCGGCACCCGGCGCACCCGCCAACGGCGGCACCGGGGCCACCGGCACCACCGCCGACAGCTCGGCCGGGGGCCAGGCCTTCAGCTCGCTGAGCGGCCTCTCCGACGCCGTGCAGCACACCACCGGCAGCGCCAAGACCGTGCACGTGAAGATGACCGGCGGCATCGCGGGCCAGGCCGTCAACGGCGAGGGCGACTACCAGTTCGGCGACCCGACCGCCATGCAGTTCGAGATGAAGACCTCGGCGGGCGAGATGTCCATGCGCCTGGTCGGCAACGTCATGTACATGAAGTCGCCGCAGAGCATCGTCCCCGGCAAACCCTGGATGAAGTTCGACCTCGGCGCGAACAACGCGTTGGCCAAGTCGATGGACTCGGTCAAGCAGACCGACCCGAGCAAGATCATCGCCCAGATCGTCGAGGCCGGTGACCTGACCGGGGTGAAATCCGAGCCCGTCGACGGGCAGGACACCGTGCACTACACGGTCACCATCGACATCACCAAGCTCAAGGCGGACAACGCCCTCGGCATGGACGCCGACGCCATCGCCGCCGCCGGGAAAGCCGGGATGAAGACCTTCACCATCGACATGTGGATCAACCACGACAACCTGCCGGTGCGGATGGTCAACGAGATCCCGATGCAGGGCAAGACAGTGAAAACCCAGTCCGACTACAGCGACTGGGGCAAGCCGGTGACCATCACGGCGCCACCCGCGAGCGAGGTCGCGACGCTACCGGGAAGCTGAGACCGGTGTGACGCGCCCCCGCACCCGAATGGTGGTGCGGGGGCGCGTTCGGCATGATTCCCTCGACACTGGCTGACCGGATGGTGCTGCGTTGAGCGATGAACCTGAGGACGCGGAATCGGAAGACGTTCCTGGGCAGGTGCAGACGATCTGTCCGTACTGCGGTGGCGGCGGGATGGTGGCCGACCCGAAACAGGCGGTGATCGGGGGGACACCGCGGACAGTGGACAACGGGCGGCCGTGTCCGTATTGCGGGACGGATGGGCATTTTGCGGAGATCGTGCCGCCGGTGTGAGGGGGCTTGCGGGCTGGGGCTTGCGGGCTGGGGGCTGCGGATGGGGTGTCGCAGGTGGGGGCTTGCGGGGGGCTGGCGGAGGGGGCTGGCGCGGGTGAGCTGGCTGTGGGTGGGGCTGGCTACGGGTAGTGCTGGCTGTCGGTCGGACTGGCTGCGGGTGGGGCTGGGTGTCCGTGGTCGCGTTTAGGCTGTGTATTCGGGGGCTTTTCGTCGGGTTGATCATGGTTCTTGGTCGGCGGGCGGATCTTGTCGGTGGGTCCGTTTAGGCTGTGTATTTGGGGGCCTGCTGGCGGTTGATCTTGGTGTGAGGGGGCACTGGGCCTCGGCTGCGCCTCGGGGGTCGGCCTGGTCGCCTGGCGGCGACGCCGGCGCTTGGGCGCCAGATTAAAGCTGGGGTGCCCGTTGTGGTGAAGTTGTTTTGTTTGGGGCCCCTAGCGGCAGCCTGGGTAAGGCTAAAAGGCGGGGCCACTGGAAAGCGTGGCCTTCCCCGCCAGCCGGCTTAGGCCACCGCTCCCCCCAAACAAAACAACTCCACCACAACGGGCGGTTGGGATCGGCGGGTTTCGAGGCGCGTGGGGTGGGTTGGTGGGCTTCGTCGATTTGTGCGGGCTTTTTGGGGCGTGTGGTGGGGGTGGTGCTTCGTCGATGTGGCGTGGACTTTTTTTGAGGCGTGCGGTGCCTGTGTGGCGCTTCGTCGATCTGGGCCGGGTTTTTTGGCGCGCGGCGTGGGTGGGCTGGGGTTGCTTGGGTGTTGTTCCTGGGGTTAGCCGGGGTAGAAGGGGAGGGAGCCGGGGCCCAGGTTGAACTGGTGGTATTGCCAGACTTTTCCGGCTTCTTGGGTTGCCCACATGCCTGAGCCGTCGGTGACTATTGTGGAGCGGCTGGGGGCGGCGGTGACGGCGGTGACGGGGAGGGTGAGGTTGGTTTTGTTGTAGGCGGTATACGAGTAGCCGTCTACGGGGAGGCTTACCACTGGTCTTGTGGCCATGTCGGTGGCCGCGATTACCGTGACCCGGTCCAGCCAGTCGATTCCAATGACATCCTTTACCACTCCTGATTGGAGGGTGCGGCTGGCTCGGAGGGTGACCGCGTCGTTGGTGCGGACTACTGAGGCGACGCGGATTTCTCCGTTTACCACCGCGGCCACTCGGGCGCCGTCGCGGGAGAGGCGGAGTTGGGTGATGGTGCCGCCGTTCCTGGTGAACTCGGAGGCGTCGACGGGGAAGTCTTCCCATTTGCCGTCGGGGGTGCGGGCGACGCGGACGACCAGGGAGCCGTCCTGGACGGTCCAGACCTCGTTGGGGCCGGTTTCGGTGGCGCCCGCGAACAGCCAGGTGGGGCGGGTCAGGGTGACGGCCGGGGGGAGGCTGACCTCGGGGAGGTCGCCCTCGGTCTTGCCGACGCGGAGTTTCATGGTGCCGCCGACCCGTTGGACCACTGCCAGTTGGCTGCCGTCGAGGGACTGGGCGGCGCTGGCGACGTCGTAGGTGCCGTTTCCGGTGGGGCCGTCGAGGGGTTTGCCGTCGCGCAGGGACAGCAGGCGGCCGTTGACGACGGCGAGGCCGAGGAGGTCCGGTTTGAGCGTGGTCAGGGCGTCGTAGGTGCCGACGTCGCCGACGGTCCACTCCTCGTCGTGGTTGGCGACCAGGGGGAGGCCCTGGCTGCGCAGGCGCAGGGGGCTGGTGGTGACCTCGCGCAGCGAATACACCAGTTGGGCGGCGATCCGCTGGCGGTCCTCAACCGGTTTGTCCACTTTGGCCAGGTTGACCAGGATGCTGCCGTCCGCCTCGGGGAGGACGTTGGTGCTCAGCTCCAAACCCTCCAACTGGTTGCGCACGGCCCCCTTCAGCGACTCGGAGGGGCCGCCGAGCAACAGCCCCACCACGCGGCCGAACAGGCCCTGGCGGGGCTCGATCTCGACGTAGCGCGGGTCGGGCACCAGGACCCGCTGCTCGGGGTCGAAGAACTCCAGGTTGACCCGGCGGTAGCTCTTGGTGAAGTCGGCCTCGCGGATCAGCAGGGTGCCCGGTGGCTCGGCGATGCGCCACTGGCCGTCCTGGCGGCGCACGACCACCCGGTACTCCAGGTTCTGCACCTGCGGCACGAACGAGCGGTCGCTGAACAGGCTGCCGATCGAGGTGGCGGTCAGGACCACGATCTGCTCGTCGGCCGAGCCGTGGCCCTCCGGCACCGACTGCGGGACGGTCTTGAACTCGTCCTGGATGATCGTCGGCGGGGCGGCGGCACTCTTCCAGTTCGCCTTGGCCTCGTCGGTGAGGTACGTGCGGGCGGCGTCGGGGGTGCCCGCGTTCTTGATGAACTCCTGCACGAGGTTGAACGGGTCCAGCCCGGGGGCCGGTTTGCCGATCTGCCGGGGCTGCTCCTCGGTGTTGTCGACGACGACCTTCGGCAGCGTGCGGTCCGGGATGTTCGCGCAGCCCGCCAACAGGCCCGCGCCCAGCAGCAGGACGAACAGCCTGGCCAGGGGTTTGGTCACGGGTAGACCTCCTCGGCCACGGACAGCGGCAACGGCGCGGGCTGCGTGACCGGGCGGACGTCCGCGGGGGGCAGCGGCAGCGGGCTCTCCCCGTACTCGACGTCCTGGACCAGCGGCAACGTCAGCCGGAAGCAGGCACCCTCCCCCGGTTCGCCCCAGGCGTCCAGGCCGCCGCCGTGCAGGCGGGCGTCCTCCAGGCTGATGGCCAGGCCGAGGCCGGTGCCGCCGGTGTGCCGGTTGCGCGACGGGTCGGCCCGCCAGAACCGGTTGAACACCAGGTCGGCCTCGCCGGTGCGCAGGCCGACGCCGTGGTCGCGGACGGTCACCGCGACGGCGTGCTCGTCCGGCACCATCCGCAGCTCGACCGGCCTGCCCTCGCCGTGGTCGATGGCGTTGGCCAGCAGGTTGCGCAGGATCCGCTCGACCCGGCGGGACTCGACCTCGGCGGTCACGTCGTGGTCGGGCATGTCCAGCACGATCTCCGAGCCCGCGTTGCGCGCGATCACCCGGACCGACTCGACCGCCCGCCGGGCGATGCCGCGCAGGTCGGTGTACTCGGCGACCAGCTCCTCCACCCCCGCGTCCAGCCGGGAGATCTCCAGCAGGTCGCCGAGCAGCGACTCGAACCGGTCCAGCTCGTCGACCAGCAGCTCGGTGGAGCGGGCCAGGCCCGCCGGGAACTGGGCGCGCGAGGCGTGCAGCACGTCGGCGGCCATCCGGACGGTGGTCAGCGGGGTGCGCAGCTCGTGCGAGACGTCGGAGGTGAACCGGCGCTGCAACTGGCCGAAGTCCTCCAGTTGGCGGATCTGCCGCTCGATGCTGGCCGCCATCGCGTTGTACGACTCGGCCAGCCGCGCGACGTCGTCCTCACCCGCGACGACCACGCGCTCACCCAGCTCACCGCTGGCGAACCGCTCGGCGGCGCGGGCGGCGCGGCGCACCGGTAGCACTACCTGACGCGTGACGAGGTTGGTGATACCGGCCAAGAGGAACAAGAGGACCAAACCACCGACGACCAAGGTGCTCTGAACGACGCCGATGGTGCGCTGCTCGGCCGCGAGGGGATAGAGCATGTACAACTGCGCGGGGCTCGTAGTGGCCACCGGGACGCCGACGATCAGGTACGTGACGCGCTCACCGTTGCGGTCCACCGTGTAGATCTGCGAGACCGTGCGGTTGGGCGAGCTGAGCACGAAGTTGCGTAAGGACTGCGGGACGCTGTCGTACGGCCCCGCCGACTTGACGTCACCCGGCGACGAGTACGTGGTGTCGTTGACCAGCACCGGCTCGAACGCGCCCGCCGACCCCGCGCCGGACTGGTCCGGCGACGAGCTGGTCAGCTTGTTGATCGCGCTGTTGAGCCGGTCCTCGATCGGGTCGGACGGGCTGATCCCGGCCAGCTCCCGCTCGACGATCTGCACCGCGGTCCTGGTCTGCGCGATCGCGGCGTCCTCCTTGGTGCCCAGCAACCGCTCGGTGATCTGGTTCTGCAGCACCATGCCCAGCACGAAGATCACCGCCGAGCCGAGGGCCAGCGTGCTGACCACCACCCGCAACTGCAGCGAGCGCCGCCACAGGTCACCGAACGCGGCGGACCGGCTCCTGCCCGTGGCGACGAGACCGCGGACCGCGCCGACGACCCGCCGCCACAGGAGGATCACCGCAGAGCCCGGATCACGGAGGGCCCGCCTTGTACCCGACGCCGCGCACGGTCAGCACGACCTCGGGGTGCTCGGGGTCGCGCTCCACCTTCGAGCGCAGCCGCTGGACGTGCACGTTGACCAGCCGGGTGTCCGCGGCGTGCCGGTAGCCCCAGACCTGTTCCAGCAGGACCTCGCGGGTGAACACCTGGCGCGGCTTGCGGGCCAGCGCCACCAGCAGGTCGAACTCCAGCGGGGTGAGCTGGATCGACTTGCCCTCGCGGACCACCTCGTGCCCCGGCACGTCGATGGACAGGTCGCCGATGGTCAGCATCTCGGCGGGCTCGGACTCGGTGCGCCGCAGCCGGGCGCGCACCCTGGCCACCAACTCCTTCGGCTTGAACGGCTTGACGACGTAGTCGTCCGCGCCGGACTCCAGGCCGAGCACGATGTCCACGGTGTCGCTCTTGGCCGTCAACATCACGATCGGCACCCCGGACTCGCCGCGGATCGCCTTGCACACGTCGATGCCGTTCATCCCGGGCAGCATCAGGTCCAGCAGCACGAGGTCGGGTTTCAACTCGCGCAGCGCGGGCAGCGCCCGGGAGCCGTCGGCCACCACGGCCGTGTCGAATCCCTCGCCGCGCAGCACGATCGTGAGCATCTCGGCGAGGGCCGGGTCGTCGTCAACCACCAGCACTCGTGCCTTCATGCCGCACATCGTCGCACTGTTCGCGCCAGGTCGGCGCAGCACCCGCCGGGTCGCCGCGTCGAGTAAGGTTGAAACTTGAACAGGCAGCTACCGCAGGAGCACCCATGGGCATCCGCAGGCTCAACCACGCCGTCCTCTACGTCCGCGACGTCGACCGCAGCGTGGCCTTCTACGGCAAGGTCCTCGGCTTCCGCCCGGTCACCCAGTTCCCCGGCGCCGCCTTCCTGCGCGCCCCCGACTCGGACAACGACCACGACCTCGGCCTCTTCCAGGTCGGCACCGACGCCCCCGGCCAGATCAACGGCGGCGTCGGCCTCTACCACCTGGCGTGGTCCGTCCACACGCTCACCGAGCTCGCGGAGTACAAGCGGGTGCTGATCGAAGCCGGTTCCCTGGTCGGCTCGTCCGACCACGGCGTGTCGAAGTCGCTGTACGCGAAGGACCCGGACGGAGTCGAGTTCGAGGTCTCCTGGTTCGTCCCACGGGACAAGGTCACCCCGGAGATGGAACAGTCCGGCCCACCCCGCCCCCTCGACATCGACGCCGAAATCCACCACTGGGGCAACCTCGTCGGCGCCCTCTAACGCCGCCGCTTGGCCAACATCCGGATCGCGATGTCAACACCCTCCACACCGAACGGGTTCAACTCTTGGACGATGTCGGCGACTCCGTGTCGGGTCAGGGTGGCGTCGTCGATCATGCCCGGGTACGTCCGGTCCACGACCAGCAGGACGACCGGGTCGATGTTGTCGGACAGGGTCAACAGCCACTCCACGAACTCCTGGGTGGATCGCCAGCCCCAACCACCCACCCGATTGATCAAGACGAGTTCCGCGAGGCGAACAAGGTCGGAATCGCGGGGGCCCAATTCGACGTGCGGCAGCGGCAACTCGGCTCGCTTGGTGCCGACCAACAGGCTCAAGAGCAGACCGTGCAGGAAGACGCGGTCGCCGGGGCCAGACTGGAAGTGCCGGTGTTCGGTCGCGGCCATCCCGACCCGGAACCGCCGATCCGCCTCCGGGGCGTCGCGAAGCAGGCCGAGCGCGACGTCGAGGTCACCGGAGAACGAGTTCCCGGGCACCACCACCCAGTTGGTTCGCCTCAAGCTGGTCACCATCGCGAGAACGCCCAACAGGTCCAGCCCGGCTTCCCATAGGCGCACCGTCGCGTTCCACCCATCCGCGGACTGGTCCTGGCGAACCAGGCCAGTGAGGTCGAGCCCGCCCGTGATGTACACGCGCAGCAGCACGAGATTCGCGGAGTAGGCAGCCAACCGTGCGACCAAGTCGGTGGAGTTGACCTGGTAGAGCTGGTAGCGGCTGGAGGAAGTCCGGTTTCGGTGATCGCGCAGGAGTTGGTCGAGCGTGCGGACTACGTTCCCGCGCTCCGGCTCGCCCAGCTCGCCGATCCGGTCGACGATGAAGTCGATCGTGGGGCGTTGGATGGTCAGCGGCTGGTGGGACAACAGGGCGTAGAGGAGTTCGTCGTCGGGTTCGTGCTCGTGGCGCCTGCCATAGGCGCTCTCAGCGACATCCCGCAGAACTTCCACGACCCTGTCGGCGACCAGGTACTCACCGAACGTGGCGTGCAAGAACTCATACCCGCGCACGACGCTGTCGCCCACCCTCGCCTCGGGCGCGTGGATGAAGAAGAACTTGGTGAGCACGCGGTCACCCGAGAACTCCCGGTCGCCGAGCGCGATGAGGTCGGCACTGAGGTCTGCCTCGGCGATGAACTGCTTCCCGCGGTTGAGCATGCCCAGCGCGGCGACCGACAGCCGCCGCAGCAGGCGTTGGATCGCCGCGGGCGGGTCGTCCTCCCGCATCCCCTTCTCGACGACCTCTCGGCGGGCGAACCCGGTGAGCAGCCGGTCATACAGGTCCGCCAATGACATGGACGCGTCGGGGAGCACCGCGCCCGGCTCGGCGCAGTAGACCGCGAGCATCATCAACAACAACGGCTGTCGAGCGAACTGGGGTAAGGACAACGCGGTGTCCAACGGAAGCGGCTGGCTCCCGACCTGGGTGTTGGCGGCGTTCCAGACCTTGATCCAGCCCTCGATCTGGTCATCGTCGAACTCCTCGATCTTCACCACGGGCGTGCCGTGTGGGACCAGGACCCGGTCCGCCACCAACGTCCGCGAGGTGACCACGACGGCCACCGGGTACCCCATGGCTGCTTCCGTGCGCTGGAACTGCTCGACGTCGCGCAGGTAGCCGGTGCGGTCGGCCGCCGTCGCCTGCAGGAGCTCGTCGAGTCCGTCGAGCAGGACAACCCGGACGGTCACGGCACCGTCGTCGAGGGAGGGCCAATCGACCCGCCTGTTGGTTGCCTGTTCCAAGGCTTGCTCGACTTGACCCAACACCGTCGTACCCGCGTTCACGTGTCTCAACTGGACGCGGACGACGGTGTAATTCACCGATGGCAGCACCGCAGCGAGAACGGTCATCAGCAGGCTCTTGCCCGCTCCGGGGTGACCGAGCAGCAGCAGCGGACGAGTCAGTGCCAACGGTGTGCAGAAGTGGCGCGCGAGCATGGCGGTGAGGTCGTTGTGGACGGGCACCTCATCCCACCAGCTCTCCTCACCGATGCGGGTGTTCCAGTCGAAGACAGTGAGTCGGTATCGAGGGGTCTGGAAGATCTCCGCGGTGGTCGGGAACACCGGGACCGCCGTGCCGGTGTTCACCACGGGTTTGCCCAGCTCGCTCTGGTTGGCCTGGTCCACCAGGGCACGGTGATCCCGCAGGTCCACGGCCTGCCCCTCGGCCAAGAGCGCGGTCAGGTGCGCGAGCGCGTGCTGGGTGTGTGCCCGGTCGACCCGGTCCGACCAGACCCCGAACTCCGGGATCGTCGCGGCCAAGTCGATGAAGCTCGAGAGGTACCGCCGGATGAAGTCCTGGCGGATCCCCACCCTGATCGCGTCCCGGTCCCCGGCGAACTTGAGCAGGCCCAACACCTTGGGCAGCAACCGATCAGCCCACGCGACCAGGTGGTCCTGGTTCATCTCGAACGAGGTGTGGATCGACGGCGTCGGGATCTCGACCTGGTAGAGAGCGTGCACCAGCGAATCGTCTTCGGGACGGCGCACGTCGGCGATGGCGATCCGGTCGGCGTGGGAGAACTCGGTGCCGAGGTGGTGTTCGGCGGCCTCGAAGTAGGCGGCCAACACGATCGTGGAGTGGGCGGCGACCGCCAAGTCCTGCCTGTGCAGGCCGTGGGTGCCCGCCAACCGGTCGCTGAAGGAGTCGAGGGCACCGCTGAGCAGGGCCACCGCCTCGGACTTCTGGTCGACCATCTGCCAAACGGCGTCCAAGCCAACGGGTCCGGCCGCGAGGATCGCGCCGCCGAGGAGTGTGTTCAGCCGGTCGAGCCAGGGGCGGTCGTGGTGGCCGAGGATCTTGAGGGCGCCCCGGAAGGTGATCGGCGGGTCCCGTCGCACGTGATCACGGTAGCTGGGATCAGGTGAGGAGGGTCTTGGCTAGCGAGAAAACGTCGAGGGCGGTGCTGCCGTCGATGGTGTGCCAAGGGGACAGCCAGGAGGTGGCGGCGAGGTCGTCGTAGAGCTTGGCGACGCGGGTTTGGAGGGCGTGGTCGGATTCCCACTTGTCGCGGGCGCGGGCGTCGACTGATTCGCGGTGGGTGGAGCGTTGGGCGGCCAGTTCGGGGGTGACGCGCAGGAGGAGTTGGGCGTGCGGGGTTGGGAGGGCGAAGCGGTCGATCTCCACGGCCTTGACCCAGGAGACGAACTCACCAGTAGCCGACTCGTGCAGGCGGGCGGCGCCGTAGGCGGCGTTGGAGGCGACGTAGCGGTCCAGCAGGAGGACGTCGTAAGAGGCCAGGTCGGACTGGAGATCGTCGAGAGCTCCCTGGCGGTCCAGGGCGTACAACACGGCCATGCCGTAGGCGGAGTCACCGAGGCCGCCCAGGCGACCGTGGAGGCCGTCTTGCACCAAGTCCGCCGTGACGGACACGCCGTACCGGGGGAAGGCGCGTGTGCCCACTGTTGCGCCGTGCGAGGTAAGAGCGGCGGTGAGCTTTTCGGCCAGGGTGCGCTTGCCCGCACCGTCGAGGCCCTCGATGACGATCAGGCGTCCCACGGCGGTGAACCCTACGCGAGTTCGACAGCCGTGGACGGCGCCGCCCGGCTCCCCTCCGGGTCGGCGCCGTCCACGGTGCCATCCACCCCCCGGGGCGGCTCCTTGGCCCTGGCATGCCCCCTGCGCAAGCCAGAACTACTCAAGATCGCTCGACCGGGTTGGTTTGTTACACCTTCCGGTGACAAAAGACGCGAGCCCCGGGACACAGGTTGCGTCCCGGGGCTCCGCGGCACCCGCTACCACTCAGTAGCGGTAGTGCTCGGACTTGAACGGACCGTCCGGGTCGACGTCGATGTACTCGGCCTGCTCCTTGCTGAGCCTGGTGAGCGAGCCGCCGAGGGCCTCCAGGTGGATGCGGGCGACCTTCTCGTCCAGCTTCTTGGGCAGCCGGTACACCTCGTTGTCGTACTCCTCGCGCTTGGTGAACAGCTCGACCTGCGCGATGACCTGGTTGGAGAAGCTGTTCGACATCACGAAGCTGGGGTGGCCGGTGGCGTTGCCCAGGTTCAGCAGCCGACCCTCGCTCAGCACGATGATCGTGTGGCCGTCCGGGAACACCCACTCGTCGACCTGCGGCTTGATGTTGATCCGCCGGATACCGGGATAACGGGAAAGACCGGCCATGTCCAACTCGTTGTCGAAGTGGCCGACGTTGCCCAGGATGGTCTGGTGCTTCATCCGCGCCATGTGCTCGACGGTCACCACGTCCTTGTTGCCGGTCGTGGTGACGATGATGTCGGCGCGCTCGACGACCTCGTCCAGGGTGCGCACCTCGAAGCCGTCCATGGCGGCCTGCAGCGCGCAGATCGGGTCGATCTCGGTGACGACGACCCGGGCGCCCTGGCCGCGCAGGCTCTCCGCGGAACCCTTGCCGACGTCGCCGTAGCCGCAGATGACCGCGACCTTGCCCGCGATCAGCACGTCGGTGCCCCGGTTGATGCCGTCCACCAGGGAGTGCCGGATGCCGTAGCGGTTGTCGAACTTGCTCTTGGTGACCGAGTCGTTGACGTTGATCGCCGGGAACAGCAGGTCACCGGCGGCGGCCAACTGGTAGAGCCGGAGCACGCCGGTGGTGGTCTCCTCGGTGACCCCGCGCACCCCGGCCGCGACCGCCGTCCACTTGCCGGGGTCGGCGGCCAGCGAGGCGCGCAGCGTGTCGAGGATGATCCCCCACTCCTCCGGGGCGTCGTCCTCGGTGGCGGGCACCACACCGGCCTTCTCGTACTGGACACCCTTGTGCACCAGCAGGGTCGCGTCGCCGCCGTCGTCGAGGATCATGTTCGGGCCCTGGCCGTCCGGCCAGGCGAGCATCTTCTCGGTGGCCCACCAGTACTCCGGGAGGGTCTCACCCTTCCAGGCGTACACCGGGACGCCCTTGGGCTCCTCGGCGGTGCCGTGCGGGCCGACGACGACCGCGGCGGCCGCGTGGTCCTGGGTGGAGAAGATGTTGCACGAACACCAGCGGACCTCGGCGCCCAGCGAGACGAGGGTCTCGATCAGCACCGCGGTCTGCACGGTCATGTGCAGCGAACCGGAGATCCGGGCCCCGCGCAGCGGGTACACCTCGGCGTACTCGCGGCGCAGCGCCATCAGACCGGGCATCTCGTGCTCGGCCAGCCGGATCTCCTTGCGGCCGAACTCGGCGAGGGACAGGTCCGCCACGGCGAAGTCGATGCCGTTCCGTGTCTGCGCGAAGCTCGCTCCGGTCGCGCTCCGCGTGTCTTCTGCGGTCATCGAAAACATCCTCCAGACTTCTGGTTCCCGTCGAACACTACCGTCGCGGCCGGGAACGCGGGGCGACCAAAAGGAGTGATCCGTGCCTGTGAGTGACCGGGGCGGGACGTGCTGCTGACCGGCGCGGAAACCCGCGTGGTCGAACTGCGCGTGCACGGCGTCATGGGCACATCGCCCGCCAACCTGGTCGGGGCGGTGGCCGCGGTCGACGTGGCCGGGGACGGCGTCGGCCGGATCGTGCGGCCCGCCGACCGGCTGCTGCGGCCCGCGCCGGGCCCGGTGCTGCGCGCGGAGGGCCGCTCGGTGCCCCGGGTCGTCGAGGGCTACGTGTGGGGTGCGATGACCTCGGGTGGCCTGGCGAAGGCGACGTGGGCGCTGCTGTTCCCGTTCTCGCTGGTCAACATGGCGCACTGGATGCTGCCGCCGGTCCCGCCTGGGCACCGACCGGCCCGGCTGCTCGGCGCGGTGAACCGGTCGCTGCTGCGGTTGGCGGCGTTGCTGCTGACCGGGCTGCTGGTGGCGCAGGCCGCGGTGGTGAGCCTGGACCTGGTGGCGGGCCAGTGCCTGGCGCCGGGCGGCGGGTGCCTGACCTGGGTGCCGGACTGGCTGCGCGGTACGACGTCGTTCCGGCAGGTCGTGGGGTTGTCGCCGGTGTTCGCGGCGATCTTCGTGCTGCACCGGGTGTCCACCATCGCGTGGGAGACGCCCGCGGCGCCGAACCCGCCGGAGTCGCAGCCGAACCTGAAGGTGGAGCTGCCCGGCCGGAACCTGGTGTCCGATCCGGACACCCCCGCGCTGCGCGCGCTGCACCTCACCGCCGCGTTGGCCTTGGTGGCGTTGCTGCCGTTGGGTGGTCCGTTCACCCCACCTTCGACGGGTTTGGCGCGGGTGGTGTGGTCGGCGGCCCTGACCATCGTCGGCGCGTGCGCGCTGTGTGTGTTGTTGTTGGACGATCCCCGCGGCGCGGAGCCGTCAACCGCGGGTCGGCGGTTCCGCGCGGCGCTGGGTCCGCTGCCGCGGGTGGTCATGCTGCTGGTCGGGGTGGCCTTGGCGATCACGTCCGGGGTCATCGCGAACCCGCTGCCGGTCCACCTGGCGGGTACCGGTCCGACCGTGGAGGCGATCGCGGCCGGGCTGATCGCGATCGTGGCGTTACTCGGGCTGCTGCTGATCCCGGCGGCGCTGATCGCCCGGCGCACCTGGGCGGGCAGGCCGCGCGACCTCCGGCCGTGGGCGGGCGGCTGGATGGCCGCCCCGGTGCTGACCATCGGGTCGCTGCTCGGCGGCGGGCTCGGCGCGGGACTGGCCATCTCGCTGCGGAAGCTGGTCGGCTCGACCGGGATCGCGCTGCCCGCGGGCTACGAGCAGGTGACACTGCTGTGGGGCGCGGCGGCGGTGATCGGGTTGGCGGTCTCGATCCCGTTCGGCGTCGTGGCGGGCATCCGGCTGCTGCTGGTGCCCACCGGGTACGTCGAAGTCGGGCTGCTGCACAAGGACCGGTTCGCCGACGCCGCGAAAGCGCTGCGGGCCTGGCGGATGGCGGGGTGGCAGCGGCGCAACGCGCACCGGGTGCTGCTCGCGCTGGCCGGGGTGCTGGCCGCCGGGACGATCATCTCGGTGACCACCCGGATCGCCGAACTGCACCCGCCGCGGTGGATGGACCCGTTGCCCACCTTGGGAATCTTGACCTTGGGTGCCCTCGTCGTCACCTTGGTCCGAGCGGTGTACACGGCCGCGCAGGAGGCCAAGGTGGGGCGGCGGCTCGGCGTGATCGCGGATCTGGCGTCGTTCTGGCCGCGCGAGGCGCACCCGACGGTCCCGCCTTGTTACGCGCTGAAAGTGGCGCCTGAACTGGCCGCGCGGGTGGTCGAACACCTGAAGGACCCGAACACGCGCGTCGTGTTGACCGGGCACAGCCAGGGCAGTCTGCTGGTCGCGGTCACCGCGGCGCGGTTGATGGAGTCGCTCAACGAGCCGGAGCGGCAACGGATCGGCCTCGTGACCGTCGGGTCGCAGTTGCAGTGGGCGTACCCGCGCGCGTTCCCGGCGGCCGTGCCGCACGAGTCGCTCGCCGAACTGGCCCAGCGCCTCGGCACCCGGTGGCGGTCGCTGTGCCGCGGCACGGACCCGCTCGGCGGCGCGGTCACCACGTGGAACCGGCAGATCTGCGACGGCCAGTTGCTCGGCACCGGGTTCCGGCCGGACGGCACGATCGGGCCGCTGCCCGCCGCGACGCCGTCGCCGACCGGGGCGCTGGTGCTGGGCGGCGACCACTGGTTGCCGGACCCGATGCGCGGGCCGTTCCCCGGTCGGCGCTGGATCGCGGGCGTGTTGCGGCACAGCGAGTACACCGCCGACCCGGAGTGGGACCGGGCGGTGGCGATGGCGGCGGGCCTGGACCCGGAGGAGCCGCGGTCCACGCTGCCGTGGCCGAGCCGCGTCCCCTGATCGGGGGCTGTGGACAACTTCGCGCACGCAGGCCGGAAATCGGTCAACCTGGGCGCATGCGAAAGATCCTGGACCTCCTGCTTCCCCAGACCTGCGCGGGTTGCGGCGCCCCCGGCGGCGTCTGGTGCCCCGGTTGCGCGGCCACACTGGACGATGTGCGCGTCGTCGAGCGCTCGGCCACCCGTGGATTGGCGCCGGTGTTGGCTTTGACGGCGTACGGCGGGGCGGTCCGGCGCGCGGTCATCGCTTACAAGGAACGCAACCGGTGGCCGTTGGCCCGTCCGCTCGGCTTGGCGTTGGCGGCCGCGCTGCCGCGGCTGGCCGCCTTGGTCCCGGCGGCCGCGGCCGCGTGGCCCGCTTTGGTCACCCTGTTGGGTGCCGAGGTTGGTGACGCTGAACCGGGGCACGGGCGCGGCGTGCTGTGGTTGGTGCCCGCGCCGTCCACCGCGGCCTCGATCCGGCGGCGCGGCGGGAACCACATGGCCCGGGTCGCCGGGATCGCGGCGGCCGCGCTCGGTGCGCGCGGCGTGCGGGCCGGGGTGGCGCCCGCGTTGGCGTACGGCCGCGGCACCCGGGACTCGGTCGGTCTCGACCGGGAACTGCGGGCGGCGAACGCGCGGCGGCACCTCGCGGTCGACCGCGCCGCGTTACCTCCATCGGGGTCGCCCGTCCTAGTGACCGACGATGTGATCACCACGGGTTCCACGGCGGCGGCCTGCGTGCGGGCGCTGCGTGCCGAGGGGCACCCGGTACTCGCCGTGCTCGCCTGCGCGGCGACCGACTGAGGGCCGCCGCGTCCCAGATCCTGGTACCCCCGAAAGAGTGATGCCGGGCCGGGAACCAGCGGCGGCGCGGGCTCGTTGGCCGGTCATGAGGCTGAGCGCGTCGGGAGTTCACCGCCCGTTGGGGCAATGGTCGACTCCGGACGCCGGAATGTCCTCCGGCGCTGCTCGGCCGTCCACTCTGCGCCATCGGGGTGAACCGGTGTGCCGGGCGACGGGGACGCGCCCCACCCGGCGGGCGGTCGGGCCCGCGCGCTCCGTCACGCTCGGTCGCGAACGGATGTCGCCCGGCCCGGGGGCTGTTGCTGGGCCGGAACGCGAGCTAACGTGCTGCGCTATCACCGTTCCCGGTTGGCAGGGAGGAGGCGAGCAGCCCATGACCCTGGTGCCGGTGGAGCGCTGACCGCGCAGGTCGCGCCCAGTCCCGGACTTGGAATCCGCGGACCAGCCCGGTGCCAATCACGCACAACGCTGGAGCAGTACTCGCCGACAGCGAGGGAGGTCGTGTATGGACATCGTGGTTAAGGGCCGGAACGTCGAGGTGCCCGAGCACTACCGGACACACGTCGAGGAGAAGCTGAGCCGACTGGAGCGCTACGACCGCAAGGTCATCCGCTTCGACGTCGAGCTTTTCCACGAGCCCAACCGCAGGCAGTCGAAGAACTGCCAGCGGGTCGAGATCACCGGGAAGGGCCGCGGACCCGCCGTCCGCGCGGAGGCCTGCGCGGGCGACTTCTACGCCGCGCTCGACTTGGCGGTCAGCAAGCTGGAGAACCGACTCCGCCGCCTGCACGACCGCAGGCGCGTCCACCACGGCAGGCGCTCCCCCGCGTCGGTCGGCGAGGCGATCTCGGCCGTCACCGCGGTCGACGGGATGCAACCCGCCGGGCGGACCGTGCTGCTGGCGACCCCCGAGTACGAGGGCGGCGGCGCCACCAACGGCGACCACCTCGACGCCGATCTCTCCGCCGAGTACGGCGGCGTCCCACTGCCCCGGCAACGCTGGGAAGACGACGCCACGGACGCCACTGAAGCTTCCCTGGACGGGGACTCGCTCCCCGGCCGCGTGGTGCGCGAGAAGGAGCACCCGGCCAAGCCCATGACCGTCGACCAGGCCCTCTACGAGATGGAACTGGTCGGCCACGACTTCTACCTCTTCGCCGACGCCGACACAGGCACCCCCAGCGTCGTCTACCGACGCCGTGCCTTCGACTACGGCGTCATCAAACTCGTCTGATCCCGCTGAACCGAATGCCCCGGGGGACCAGGCACCCCCGGGGCACCGGCACGCCCACACCCGGACGCCCACCCTGCCTGCGCCTTGTGCACCTACCGCGGGCGCTCTCCCGTCGCCCCGAGCGGCACAGTCCTTGCCAGGACTCGGATATCGGCGCCGACCAGTGCGACCGCACCCAGGTGACCGCCGTGCCGGAACTCGGCCACCGCGACCCTCGCTCGGCCCGGATACCCGCAACGCGACCTCCGCCGAAGTCGGGGAGGCGGGCAGGCCGCCGCCGAATCGGCAGGCCAACGGGGTTGTCCACCTACCGGCAGGTCGGGTTGTCCACATACCGGCGAGTTGCCCACAGCGCAGCCGCCGCCCGCCTTGACAGGTCGCCGTTCGCGGTAGGTTCAGGAATGGGCCCCCGGCCCCCGGGTGGGTGGGGTCTGCGTGGCCGGGTCGGGTCTTCGTGGCCGGCTCTGCCTGGCGGGTTCGCGTGGCCGGGTCTGCGTGGCCGCCGGGTGAAGGGTGGTCAAGGGGGCGGTTCGGGCGGGGCGAACGGTGGGTGGACGGGGTGTTCCCACTTAACACCTGCCGCCTTGTCCGGAACCTCCCGAGCCGGTGGGCCGTTGGTCCAGAGGTGGAGGTCATCCGGGTAGCGTGCGCGGCGCCGTCTGGCGGTGTCGGTGCACGTCGTTCGCCCGGTTGCCTACGATGGCGAAACAGGAGCGTCCGTAGCGGGCGCACGACTATCAGCTAGCGAGGTCGACTCGGATGGTGCTGTCCCGGATCCTGCGCGCGGGCGAGGGCAAGATGCTCAAGCGGCTGCGCAACATCGCAGCGCACATCAACTCGCTGGAAGACGAGGTCGTCGCGCTGTCCGACGAGGAGCTGCGCGACAAGACCGCCGAGTTCAAGAAGCGCTACGCCGACGGCGAGTCCCTCGACGAGCTGCTGCCGGAGGCGTTCGCGGTGGCCCGGGAGGGCGCGAAGCGGGCGATCGGGCAGCGGCACTTCGACGTGCAACTGATGGGCGGTGCCGCGCTGCACCTCGGGCAGGTCGCCGAGATGCGCACCGGTGAGGGCAAGACGCTGACCGGTGTGCTGGCCGCGTACCTCAACGCGCTGTCCGGCGAAGGCGTGCACGTGATCACCACCAACGACTACCTCGCCAAGCGCGACGCGGAGTGGATGGGGCGGATCCACCGGTTCCTCGGCCTGACCGTGGGCGTGATCCTGGCCGACATGACCCCGGCGGAGCGGCGCGAGGCGTACGCCTGCGACATCACGCACGGCACGAACAACGAGTTCGGCTTCGACTACCTGCGCGACAACATGGCCTGGTCGCTCGACGACATGGTGCAGCGCGGGCACAACTTCGCCATCGTCGACGAGGTCGACTCCATCCTGATCGACGAGGCGCGCACCCCGCTGATCATCTCCGGCCCGGCCGACCAGTCGTCGCGCTGGTACCAGGAGTTCGCGCGGCTCTCGCCGATGCTGCGCAAGGACACCCACTACGAGGTCGACGAGCGCAAGCGCACCGTCGGCGTCACTGAGAAGGGTGTCGCGCTGGTCGAGGACCAGTTGGGCATCGAGAACCTGTACGAGGCCGCGAACACGCCGCTGGTCGGGTACCTCAACAACGCGTTGAAGGCCAAGGAGCTCTACAAGCGGGACAAGGACTACATCGTCCGCAACGGCGAGGTCCTCATCGTGGACGAGTTCACCGGCCGCGTGCTGGCGGGCCGCCGCTACAACGAGGGCATGCACCAGGCCATCGAGGCCAAGGAGAACGTGGAGATCAAGGCCGAGAACCAGACGCTGGCCACGATCACGCTGCAGAACTACTTCCGGCTGTACTCGAAGCTCTCCGGGATGACCGGTACCGCGGAGACCGAGGCGGCCGAGTTCCACAACACCTACAAGCTGGGTGTGGTGCCGATCCCGACCAACCGCCCGATGATCCGCCTCGACGAGGCCGACCTGATCTACAAGACGGAGGAGGCGAAGTTCCTCGCCGTCGCCGAGGACATCGCCGAGCGGCACGAGAAGGGCCAGCCGGTGCTGGTCGGCACCACCAGCGTCGAGCGGTCGGAGTACCTGTCGAAGCTGCTGGTCAAGGCCGGTGTGCCGCACAACGTGCTCAACGCGAAGCACCACGAGAAGGAAGCCGCGATCATCGCCCAGGCCGGGCACAAGGGCGCGGTGACCGTGGCGACCAACATGGCGGGCCGCGGTACCGACATCGTGCTCGGCGGCAACCCGGAGCACATCGCCGAAGAGGTGCTCCGCGCCCGCGGCCTCGACCCGGACGAGACCCCCGAGGAGTGGCGCGCCGCGCTGCCCGCCGCGCTGGAGAAGGCGCAGGAGGAGGTCAAGGCCGAGAAGGTCGAGGTGCAGAAGGCCGGTGGCCTGTACGTGCTGGGCACCGAGCGGCACGAGTCGCGGCGCATCGACAACCAGTTGCGCGGTCGGTCCGGCCGCCAGGGCGACCCGGGCGAGTCGCGGTTCTACCTGTCGCTGGGCGACGAACTGATGCGCCGGTTCAACGCGACCATGGTCGAGCGGGTGATGACCGTGATGAACGTGCCGGAGGACCAGCCGATCGAGGCGAAGATGGTCACCCGGGCGATCAAGAGCGCGCAGACCCAGGTCGAGGGCCAGAACTACGAGATCCGCAAGAACGTCCTCAAGTACGACGAGGTGATGAACAAGCAGCGCAAGGTGATCTACGCCGAGCGGCTGCGCGTCCTGCGGGGCGAGGACATGCAGGACCAGGTCCAGCACATGCTGACCGACGTGATCGACGCCTACGTCACCGGTGCCACCGCCGAGGGCTACTCCGAGGACTGGGACCACGCGAAGCTGTGGACCGCGCTCAAGACGCTCTACCCCGTGTCGGTCGACTGGGAGGAGCTGACCGACCGGGCCGAGGCCGAGGGCCTCGACATGGACCACGACTACCTCCTGCGTGCCATCACCGACGACGCCCTATCCGCGTACGCCGCCCGCGAGGCCGAGATCGACGCCAAGGTCGGCTCGGGCGCCATGCGCGAGGTCGAACGCCGCGTGATGTTGTCCGTCCTGGACCGCAAGTGGCGCGAGCACCTCTACGAGATGGACTACCTCAAGGAGGGCATCGGCCTGCGCGCCATGGCCCAGCGCGACCCGCTCATCGAGTACCAGAAAGAGGGCTTCGAGATGTTCAGCGCGATGCTCGACGCGCTGAAGGAGGAGTCGGTCGGTTTCATCTTCAACGTCCCCGTTGAACCAGCCGAGCCGCAGACCGTGCAGCTCGCGCCGCAGCCCGCCACCCTCCCGTCGGTCGCGCAGCCCACGCTGTCCCCGGAGGAGCAGGCCCGCCAGACCGAGTTGCGCGCCCGGCAGGCCCGCGCGCAGGCCGTGCAGGACCGCGTCCGCCAGGAGCAGGCCGCCGCCGCGGCCGCAGGCGAGAACCTCCCGCCCGCCCTGCGCGGCAAGGGCCTCGACGCCCCCACCCAGCAGCGGCTCAGCTACACCGGCCCCTCCGAGTCCGGCGACGTCGAGTCCCACTCCGCCGACGCCGACAACGGCGACTCGCAGAGCGGCACCCGCCGCGAACGCCGCCAGGCCGCCCGCGACCAGGCCAAGAAGGGCCGCAAGGGGCCCCGCCGCTGACGACTGACACCGGGTGGGGATGGTCAACCAAGACCATCCCCACCTTTTTTTGTCCACCGGTGAACGGGCCGCCCGGGGTTTCCGGTCTGGTCACAAGCCGACCAACCGCAGGACCCGCCACCGCCATTCCCCGCTTTCCCGTTCCACCCTTCCCGCCATCACCCGCACCCACCACTTCCCCACCTCGGGCATGATCCGCACCACCGCCGCGACTTCCACCACACCAGCGGACACCTCACACGTGTGCACCCGCATCAACCGGTACCGCGCCCGGGGCCCCCGCCGCCGCGTCAACATGGCCTCATAAGTCTCCGCGGGCAAAATCCCGTGCAACTGGGCCAAAGCGCGCTTGCCCTCCAACGCTTCCAGCAGCAACATCAACACCCGCCACAGGAACTCCCGTGGTACGCCGCGCAAAACCAGCGACCGGACCGGTGACGCGGGCGGCGTGCGCCACCGCTCCTCATCGGCCTCGATCGCGGGTTCGTACGCCACCAGCGCCCTGACCTGCACGGTGTCTCCCTCCATCCCGGACTGCGCCAGGACAGAAGGGGTGCTCGGGAGCCCACCGCACCGCCCTCACCCCAAGTGGTGAACAATCCCCGACCATGCGGGCACTGATCGTCGACTACGCGGGCGTGTTCACCGAGGAGGGCATCCCGGAACTCGTCCGGCGGTACCGGGCGAAGGGGTTCAAAACCGCGCTCATCTCCAACGCGGACGTCGTCCCGAATCTCCCGGACGTCTTCGACGCCGTTCTGGTCTCCGGACTGGAAGGGGTCGCCAAACCGAACGCGGAAATCTACCGGCGCGCGGCGGAACGGCTCGGTGTGGCCCCGCGGGAATGCGTTTTCCTCGACGACGTCGCCGAATACGTCCGCGGCGCGGCGGGGGCGGGCATGGTCGGCGTCCACCACCGCGACTACCAGTCCACAGTGGACGAACTAGCGGTCCTGCTGTGAGCTGGGGACCCTACTGTGAGCGCCGCACCAGTTCGAAGCACAGCACCGCGGCCGCCGAAGCCACGTTCAGCGACTCGACCCCGCCCGCCATCGGGATGGACAGCCACCGGTTGACGTGCGGCCGCACCCCCTCGGTGACCCCGGACGTCTCGCTGCCCAGGACGAACGCCGCCGGGACCGGGAGGTCCGCGTCGAACACCGTCCGGCGGGCGCCCGCGTCGAGCCCGTAGAGCGGGTACCCGGCCGCGCGCAGTTCGGCGGCGGCGTCGGCGGCCGTGGCACACCGCAGGACCGGGGCGGTGAACGCGACCCCGGCCGACGCCTTGACCACCAGCGGATCGATGCCCGCCACCCCCCGGCGGGGAACCACGATCCCGCCGAGTCCCGCCGCCGTCGCGGTTCGCAGGATCATCCCCACGTTCGCGGGCGTGGTGATCCCGTCCAGCAGCAGCACCGACTTCGGGCGCCGGGCCAGCGCCTCGGTGAGCGTGCGCATCCGGGGCGCGACGACGTCGGCCAGCACGCCCTGATCTTGCTTGCCGTTGCCCGCGAGGACCTTCACCCGGTGCGCCGACGCGCGCTGGACCGGCACGCCGCGGTCGCGGGCGGCGTCCAGGATCTCCCGGGCGGCGGGGCCGTGCGCGGTGTCGGCGAGCACCACCTTGTCCACCGTCAGCCTGGGGTCCGCCAACGCCTCCAGCACCGGCTTGCGGCCGTACACCGTGACGAACCGGTCCTTGGGGGAAACCGCTGGGGTGGGGGGCACCCGAGCAGGATCGCACGGGCCGCGCTCACCCCTCCGCACCGGCTGGGATGTGCCAGCATGGGACGGGAGCCGGCAGAGTCCGGCGGGAACTGGTGACGACCGTGAGAGCGTGATGAGTTGAGGGTTTACATACCGGCGACGGTGGCGATGCTGCGCGAGTTGAGTTCCGCCGGGGAGCTGGCCGCCGTGAGCGGCACCGCCTTCGCGCTCACCCCGGCCCTGCGCGAGTCGTACGCGACCGGCGGCGACGAGGAGCTGGAGTACGCGGCGATGCTCGACGCCGCTCGGGCCTCGCTGCGCCTGCTCGGCGCCGAGCTGGCCACCGACCCGGACGTGCCGATGCGCCGCGCCGTGGTCGCCGCCGATGTGGACGGCGCGCAGTTGCGACCGGACCTGGACCACGCCGTGGTCCGGCTGACCGGTCCGGTGCCGATGAAGGTCGTCGCCTCGGTCCACTTGGACACCGAGGAGGCCGTGGTCGCGGTGCGGGCCGCCGTGGCCGCGGTGGACGCCGCCGACCTGGGCGATCCGGACGCCGAGTTCGTCCTCGGCGACGCCGAGGACCACGAGCTGGCCTGGTACGCCCCGCAGGAGCTGCCCTTCCTGCTGGAGCTGCTGTAACCGGAGTTCATCCCATGACAGGATGTACGCGAGTGCGCGGGCCACGAGCACGCCAACCCGCCGACTGAGAGTCCGAGCCGAACGCCCAGGGAGGCGAGCCACACAATGGACGCCGTTTCGTCCGTCCCACCCCCGTTGAACGAGCCGGTCGGCTCCTACGCGCCCGGTACGCCGCGGCGCGAGTCGCTGCGGCGCCGGATCGCCGAGCTGGAGGCCGAGCAGGCCGACCTCACCATGACCATCGGCGGCAGGCAGCGGCTGGCCGCCGGTGACCGGGTCAACGTCGTCCAGCCGCACGACCACCAGCACGTCCTCGGCGTCACCGCCCAGGCCACCACCGGCGACGTCGCCGACGCGGTCGCCGCCGCCAAGGCCGCCGCCCCCGCCTGGCGCGAGCTGCCCTTCGACGAACGCGCCGCCGTCCTGCTGCGCGCCGCCGACCTGCTCGCGGGCCCGTGGCGCGACACCCTCAACGCCGCCACCATCCTCGGCCAGTCCAAGTCGGCCCAGCAGGCCGAGATCGACGCCGCCTGCGAGCTCATCGACTTCTGGCGGTTCAACGTCGCCTTCGGCAGGCGGGTCCTCGAGGAGCAGCCCGAGTCCGCCCCCGGCGTGTGGAACCGTTTCGACCACCGCCCGCTGGACGGCTTCGTCACCGCGATCACCCCGTTCAACTTCACCGCCATCGCGGGCAACCTCCCCACCGCGCCCGCCCTGATGGGCAACACGGTCATCTGGAAGCCGTCCCCCACCCAGCAGCTCGCCGCCCACTACACGATGCGACTGCTGGAAGCCGCGGGCCTGCCCCCCGGCGTCATCAACCTGGTCACCGGCGACGGCGCCGCGCTCTCCGAGGTCGCCCTCACCGACCCCGACTTCGCGGGCCTGCACTTCACCGGCTCCACGAAGACCTTCAAGCACCTGTGGCAGCTCATCGGCTCGAACCTCGACACCTACCGCTCATACCCCCGCATCGTGGGCGAGACCGGCGGCAAGGACTTCGTGGTCGCCCACCCCTCGGCCGACCCCACCGCCGTCGTCATCGGCTTGGTCCGCGGTGCTTTCGAGTACCAGGGCCAAAAGTGCTCAGCCGCCTCCCGCGCCTACATCGCCCGATCCCTCTGGGAAGGCGGCGTCCGCGACCAACTCGCCGACGTGACATCGTCCCTGTCCTACGGCGACGTCACCGACTTCACCCACTTCGGCGGAGCCGTCATCGACGCCCGCGCATTCGCGAAACACAAAGAAGCCCTCACCGCCGCCGCCGCGAACTCGTCAATCGAGATCCTGGCCGGTGGGACAGCGGACGACTCCGTCGGCTACTTCGTCCAGCCCACTGTATTGGTTGGCAGCGACCCACTCCAGGACGTTTTCACAACCGAATACTTCGGCCCGATTCTCGCGGTACACGTCTACGAGGACGCGGAATACGCGAAAGTACTGGAGTTGGTGGACACCTCCTCGCCATACGCCCTGACCGGCGCAGTATTCGCGACCGACCGGTCAGCCGTGGAAGAAGCCCACCGCGCCCTGCGCTTCTCGGCAGGAAACTTCTACGTGAACGACAAGCCGACCGGGGCAGTAGTCGGACAACAACCGTTCGGCGGGGCACGAGCTTCGGGAACCAACGACAAGGCAGGCTCAATCTACAACCTGCAGCGGTGGGTCAGCCCAAGGTCGGTAAAGGAAACCTTTGTCCCCCCAACAGACCACCGATACCCACACATGGGCTAGATGAATGAACTCCCAAGACGGGGTCGACCACCCACCCAGTCCGACCCCGTCTTGCTTACTACAACACCACCACAACCACACTAGAACGCCTCACCCCGACACCCACACCAGCGCACCCGAAAAACCAACGCCTCACCGACGAAGCCCCACACCCGCACCGCCCCCCCCAAAAAAAAATAAGAACTCCACCCCATATCGACGAAGTCCCACACTTGCACCGCCCCCCCCCGGGGGAAACCGTCGTGCGGTGAAGCACCACACAGAACTGGCACCGCGCGCCTCGGGACCCGCCGACACCAACCGCCCGTTGTGGTGGAGTTGTTTTGTTTGGGGG
>NZ_AXWW01000061.1 GCF_000482865.1 Actinokineospora inagensis DSM 44258
CCTTACCCGCCGGCCGGCTTAGGCCACCGCTCCCCCCAAACAAAACAACTCCACCACAACGGGCGGTTGGTGTCGGCGGGTCCCGAGGCGCGCGGCGCCGGTCGGTGGGCTTTGTCGATGTGGGGCGGGTTTTGAGGTGCGCGGTGCCGGGGGTGGCGCTTCGTCGATGGAGCGTGGGTTTCGAGGCGCGCGGTGCGGGAGTGGGGCTTCGTCGACATGGGGTGGGTTCTTTTTTTGGGGGGCGCGGTGCGGGGGTGGTGCTTCGTCGATATGGGGTGGCTTTTGGGGGCGCGTGGGGTTGGGGGTGGCCCTTCGTCGATGTAGGCCGGTTGTGATGTAGGCCGGTTGTTGTGGGGCGTGTGGGGTGGGGGCGGTTGTCGTTCCCCGGGGTGGGGTGGGGCGCGATAGCGTGCGGGGTGTGGAGGCGGTGGAGATCAACGCGGGTGGGTATTACCTGCGGGTGATGCGGGATGACGGGCGGGTGGACGACCGGCGGCGGATCGTGGAGGGGTTTGCGGATCCGGAGTTTGTTCGGTGGTTGCCGCACATTCGGGTGGGGGACCTGGCGGCGGCTCGGGGGTACATCGCTCGGCGGGCTGAGGACTGGGTGGCGGACCGGCGGTATTCGTGGGCGGTGGCGGATCCGGTGACGGGGGTGATGTTGGGCGAGGTGCTGCTCAAGGAGGTGGACCTCGTCAGCGGGACGGCGGAGGCGGGGGTGTGGGCGCATCCGGACGCGCGGGGGAAGGGGATGACGACGCAGGCCCTGGGGGCTGTGGTGCGGTTCGGGTTCGACGCGCTGGGGTTGCGGCGGATCCTGTACCGGTACTCGCCGGGGAATGTGGCGTCGGCGCGGGTGGCGGCGAAGTTGGGGTTTTCCCCGGTGGGTGACGACCGGGACGACTTCGTGTTGCTGGAGTTGCGTAACGCGGGGGTGGATCCGGTCGTTGGGTAGGGCGTGGGTAGACGGTGTGTGGCTGGTGCAGAACGGAACCTGACCGATCCGGTGGACGTCTAGGGAACACGGGGCAATGGTCGAAACCGATCGTGATGACTCGATAGAGTGAGCGGGCACCAACAGGTAGTGAAGGGGCCGGGGGCGGGGAGGCGAAACGTGGCACCAGGACACCGCGGACACGGACCAGGGGACACCGAAGGGCTGCTTGACGTCGCGCCGGAGGCGGTGCCGACGTTGCGGGCGGCGTTCGCCGACGCGCGTGACCGGGTTGACCAGCAGTTGGCGTTGGGGACGACCGGGCTGCTGGTCGAGCCGTGGGCGCAGGACCCGGTGAGCCTGGTGGCCGCCGACGGGGTCAACCGGCTCACGGCGGGTGGTGACCGGGCGGTGCTGGACGCGTTGACGACCTACCGGGCGCAGTTGGACACCGCCGTGCACACCCTCGACCAGGTCGCCGAGCAGTACCGCCTGCTTGAAGAGGACAACGAGGCGACCGTCACCCAGCGCGGTTCCGAGGGAGGCTACGGGGGATGACCGAGCAGATCACCCGGTGGCGCGGGTTCAGCCACAAGGACCTCTACCGGATGCTGCACGACGGTCCGGGCGCGCAGGCGTCCACGGAACCGTCCCGGCGGTGGGCGGCGGTGACGGCGGCGCTCACCGAGATCAACCAGGACCTGACCACCAAGCTCGACGGTTCGGCGTCGCTGTGGGCCGGGCGGGGCGCGTCGGCGGCGAAGGACCGGCTGACGCCGCTCGTGACGTGGGCGCAGTCCGCGGCCGACGAAGCGGCGGGCATGCGCACGGCCGTGGACAACCAGGCCGACCACATCGCGACCGCTCGCGCCGAGATGCCCGCACCGGAGGACGCCCCCGCGCAGACGCCGGACCCGGCCGTGCCGCCCGCGCTGCAGGTCGCGGCCCTGCAGACCGATGCGGAGCCCGTGGAGACCGCGTCTTCGGCAGGCGCGCAGAAGGCGTACGAGGTCATGGCGGCCTACGAGCAGAACACCCGGGTCAACCTGGGTGGACGGCACGGGGTCGGCAAGCCGGGCGGGGGCACCGGGTCGTTCGGGTTCCACACCAGCCGGGGCGGCGGGGTGGACAGCGCGACCTACACGTCGTTCGCGGGCGTGCACCTGTCGACGCCGCCCGCCGGGGTCGGCACCGACCACCCGCAGCAGCGGACCCCGTCGTTCCACGGGTTCGGCCCGGGTGACGGCGGCGAGCACCGCTGGGGCGGCGGTGGGGAGCACGTCACCCCGTCGTGGGCACCGGCGGGTGAACCCGCGCAGTTCACCCGGCGACCGATCGCGCCCGGGGTGTTCAGCGGCGCGGGACCGATCACCGGGGACGGCCCGGTCATCGGCATTGGCATCGGCACGGGCGACTCGACGTCCACCGACGACCGCGGCAGCAGGCGGGCGGCCAACTCGTCCGGCGGCCGGGGCTCTTACGGCGGCGGTGGCAACGGCAATGGCAATGGCAATGGCAATGGCAACGGCGGCGGCGGTAACCCGGCGGGGACCAGCGCGGGCGGCAGCACGACGGGCAGCGAGGGCAACTCGTCGTCGTCATCGACGCCGGGGATGGCCGCGAACCCGGCGGGTGCGGGGCCGATGGCGCCGGGAGCCGGTGGCGGGGCGGGTGCCCCGGTGGGCGGCGACAAGCCGGCCGTACGGCGCTTCGGCAACGACGCGGTGGGGTCGAGCCAGTGGTTCGGCGACCCGGGTGACCCGACTTCCGGCGGCGAGTCGACCACGTCCTCGTCCGGCCGGGCGTTGAGCGGGCGGCGGCGGGAGCTGAGCCGGGAGAGCGAGCCGGTGACCGAGTCGGTCACCATCTACGGCGACGACCACCAGGTACCGCCCGGCGTCATCGGCGGCTGACCAGGAACCCCTGTGGCCCCGGCGGAAGCCGGGGCCACAGTCGTTTGTGGACAGACGGGCTAGCCGTCGATCTGCTTCTGCTCGTCGGATTTCTTGAGTTTCTTCGGTTTGGGCTGCTTGGTCGTCGACACGTCGACCCCGCCCATGATGGCCACGCCGGTGACGCGGACGACCGGCGACCCCGGCGGACCCTGGTGGCGCACGGAGTTGGCGAACCCGCCCAGGAAACCGGTGCCGGTGACGTACACGGTGACGTCCGGCGGCACGACGATCTCGATGCCGCCCATCAGGGCGACCGCCTGGATCACGGTTTCCCGCGACTCGAACCGGGCGTGCGTCAGGTCGATCTCGACGCCGCCCATCATGGCGAAGGCGTTGAAGGTCGGTGGGACCGTCCACGGCCCCTTCCGCTCGGCGCCCGAGAGAACCGCGACGGCGCCGGACGAGGTGCCCCGGCCGCCGACCCGGTCGACCGGGGTGGTGTCCGCGGCCGCCTGCGGCGGGGCCGGGCGCTGGTAGGCGATCACCTGCTGGTTGGGCAGGTCGCGGACCAGCGGCTCGAGCTCGCCGAAGGTCTTGGCCGCGTAGACGTCGTCCAGGCGCTGTTCCAACTCCGGCACGGTGAGCCTGCCCTCGGCCATCGCGTCGTGCAGCACCTTGGCGAACCGCTCCCGGTCGGCGTCCGACGCGCGCATCTCGTGCGGACCGGGGATGTTGGACTGCTCACTCACGCGGATGAGGGTAGCGCGACCGGCCGCACGATTGGGCAACGCTGCGCGACGGCGGCCAAGCGGACCACGATCCGGGCGCTACCGTGTCCGGCCATGGACGTGCTCACCGTGGACCACCCGCTGGCCAAGGCCAGGCTCACCGTCATGCGCGACGCCAGGACCGACAGCGCCGTGTTCCGGGCCGCCCTGCACGAGTTGACGGTCATGCTGATCTACGAGGCGACCCGGTCGGCGCCGCTGCGGGTCGAGCGGATCCACACCCCGGTCGCCCGGACCGAGGGCTACTGGCTGGCGAACCCGCCGCTGCTGGTGCCGGTCCTGCGCGCGGGCCTGGGGATGGCCGACCAGGCGCACAAGCTGATCCCGGACGCGCAGATGGGGTTCGTCGGCCTGGCCAGGGACGAGCGGACGCTGCGGCCGACCCCGTACCTGGAGTCGCTGCCGGAGGACCTTTCCGGGCGGCCGGTGTTCGTGTTGGACCCGATGTTGGCCACCGGTGGTTCGATGGTCCACACAATTCGACTGCTGGCCGACCGGGGTGCGACCGATGTCACCGCGATCTGCGCGCTGGCCGCGCCCGAGGGCATCGAGCTGCTGTCCACTTCGGGTCTCCCCGTCCGGTTGGTGACCGCGAGCGTGGACGAGCGGCTCAACGACTCGGGTTTCATCGTGCCCGGCCTCGGCGACGCGGGCGACCGGCAGTACGGGGCGGTCTAGTCGACCCGATCGGCCGGAACGACCTGATCGACCACAGTGGACTGGCGGCGGGTCCAGCCTGCCGTGTTGGCCCGGAGGGCGTGTTCGTAGGTCGTGGCGACGTCGAGGTCGGGCGGGAGGTTGCCGCACAGTTCGAGGGACACCAGGCCGTGCACGAGGCCCCAGCAGGCCATCGCCATGGTGCCCCCGGCGTCGGTGAACACGCCCGACTCGGTGCCCGCGCGGATGACGTCGAGCAGCGGGGCCAGCGCGGCGCGGGACTGGGCGGTGGCGGTGTCGTCGGGCTCGAAGCCGGGGACGGTGGCGCCGAACATCACCGAGTAGAGGTGCGGGTCGGCCAGGGCGCTGTCCCGGTAGGCGATGCCGAGCCGGACGAGGTCGTCGGCGGGGTCGCCGGTCGGGACGACCGCGCGCAAGCGCTTGCCGAGCCGCTGGAACGCCTCCACGTACAGCTCGCGGACCAGCGCGGGCTTGCCGCCGAAGAGGGAGTAGACGGCGGTGGTGGAGGTGCCGACGTCGGCGGCGAGTCGACGCAGGCTGAGCGCGGCCGCGCCCTCCCCGGAGAGGAGTTCGCCCGCCCGGTCGAGCAGGCGCACCCGCAGCGCGAGGTCGTGCGTCTTGGGTCTGGGCATTGCGGGAGTCTACCGATCCATAACACTGTCTTCAATCAGATCGCGGCGCCCGGGGACCCGTCCCGAATGGCTGACGTCGGAAAATGCGCCCAATCCGGTTGACCTGGAGCGCGCTCCAGCTTCTACCGTCGACCCGTGACCTACGCGATCGCCGAGGCAGCCCACCGCAGTGGGCTGTCGATCGACACCCTCCGGTACTACGAACGCATCGAACTGATCGACCCGCCCGCCCGCGACTCCAGCGGCAGGCGCGCTTACTCCGACGACGACCTGGCCTGGTTGGGCTTCCTGACCCGGCTGCGCACCACCGGCATGCCGATCAAGCTGATGCGCGAGTACGCCCGGCTCCGGGGGCAGGGGATCGCTTCGGTCGGGCAGCGCAAGCGGATCCTGCAGCAGCACCGCGACGACGTCCGGGCCCGGATCGACGAGCTGCGCGCCTGCCTCGGCATCCTGGACTACAAGATCGAGAACTACGACCGGATCACCGGTATCGACGTGCAGGAGGCCACCGCATGACCATCCCCACCCGCCGGATCGGCGCCCTCACCGTCAGCGCCCAGGGCCTGGGCTGCATGGGCATGAGCCAGGGCTACGGCGCGGGCGACGAGACCGAGTCCATCGCCACCGTGCACCGGGCGCTCGACCTCGGGGTGACCCTGCTGGACACGGCGAACGTCTACGGCCGTGGAGCCAACGAGGAGCTGGTCGGCCGGGCCGTCAAGGGGCGGCGGGACGGGGTGGTGCTGGCGACCAAGTTCGGCATCGCCGCGCAGAGCCCCGACGGCCCCACCATCCGCGGTGACGCCGCCTACGTGCGCGAGCAGATCGACCTGTCGCTCGGCCGCCTCGGTCTGGACCACGTCGACCTGTACTACGCGCACCGGGTCGACCCGAACGTCCCGGTCGAGGAGACCGTGGGCGCCATGGCCGAGCTCGTCACCGCGGGCAAGGTCCGCTACCTGGGTCTGTCCGAGGCGAGCGCGGCGTCCATCCGGCGGGCGCACGCGGTGCACCCGATCACCGCGCTGCAGAGCGAGTGGTCGCTGTGGACCCGCGGCATCGAGGACGAGGTGCTGCCGACCTGCCGTGAACTGGGCATCGGCATCGTCCCGTTCTCCCCGCTCGGCCGCGGTTTCCTCACCGGCAAGCTGAACGCCTCGCCGGACGCCGACGCCGACCTGCGGACCAAGATGCCCCGGTTCGGCGGCGAGAACTTCGAGCACAACCGGGCCATCGTCGCCGCGCTGGAGGCGTTGGCCGCCGAGCGCGGGGTCACCGCGGGGCAGTTGGCGCTGGCCTGGGTCCAGTCCCGGGGCGACGACGTCGTCCCCATCCCCGGCACCAAGCGGCGCGGCTACCTCGAGGAGAACGTGGCCGCCGCGACCATCGAACTGTCCGATTCGGACATCGCAGCCATCGAGGCCGCCGCACCGGCCGACGCGTTCGCGGGTGACCGCTACGCCGCCGGGATGATGCGCGCGGTCGGCAAGTAGGAGAAGAAGACCAGAATGGACACACGCACCATCGGCGGGCTCATCGTCGGCGCCCAGGGCCTCGGCTGCATGGGCATGAGCGAGTTCTACGCGGGCCGCGACGACGCGGAGTCGGTCGCCACCATCCACGAGGCGCTCGACCGCGGCGTGACGCTGCTGGACACCTCGGACATGTACGGCAGCGGGACCAACGAGGAGCTGGTCGGCCGGGCCGTCAAGGACCGCCGCGACCAGGTGGCCATCGCCACCAAGTTCGCCGTCGTCCGCGACCCGGACAACCCGGCCAACCGCACCATCCGGGGCGACGCCGCCTACGTCAAGCAGGCCGTGGAGGGCTCGCTGCGGCGCCTGGGTGTCGACCACATCGACCTGTACTACCAGCACCGGGTCGACCAGAACACGCCGATCGAGGAGACCGTCGGCGCGATGGCCGAGCTGGTCGCCGAGGGCAAGGTCCGGTACCTGGGGCTGTCCGAGGCGGGGGCGGACACGCTGCGCCGGGCCGCCGCGGTGCACCCGATCGCCGCGCTGCAGAGCGAGTGGTCGCTGTGGTCGCGCGACATCGAGACCGAGATCGTGCCGACCGCGCGCGAACTGGGCATCGGCATCGTGCCGTACTCGCCGCTCGGCCGCGGTTTCCTCACCGGCCGCTACCAGTCCACTTCGGACCTCGACGACGGCGACTTCCGGGCCGTCGGGCAGCCCCGGTTCCAGGAGGAGAACCTGCGCCAGAACCTGGCGATCGTCGACGCGCTGCGCGCGCTGGCCGACGAGCGCGGGGTCACCGCCGGGCAGTTGGCGCTGGCCTGGGTGCAGCACCAGGGCGCGGACGTCGTGCCGATCCCGGGCACCAAGCGGCGCGAGTACCTGGTGGAGAACATCGGCGCCCTGGACATCGAACTGTCCGAAGAGGACCTTCGCCGGATCGGCGAGGTCGTGCCCGCGACGGGCGCGGCGGGCGAGCGGTACCCGGAAGCCGGGATGAGCCAGATCGGCGGCGTCACACCGACAAGGTAGGGACGAAAAAGAACGGCGTCCGCCGCAGTGGGGGCATCGCTGCGGCGGAACACCGTTCGTTTCTCTGCGTCCGCCGCAGGAGGGAGACGGCGGACGCAGAGATTTCTTACTGCGCCCCGGGGTTTCCGGGGTAGCACAGGGCCACGATGTAGCCGAGGGTCGAGCAGGTGGCCGGGCTGGAGACGTCGTTGGCCGGGTTGGGGTCGGCGGGCGCGCTCGCGGTGCGCTTGGCGGTGACGGTGAAGGTGCCGATGGTCAGCAGCTTCAGCGGCGCGGTGAAGGTCTTCACGGTCGACGCGCCGACGGCCAGCGGGCCGACCTCGCAGGACACGGTGGCGCCGGTGACGGTGCAGCCGGGGCCCGCGACGGGCAGCAGCGGCGACGGCAGCGTCGCGGTCACGGTGCCCGAGGTGAGGGCGGCCGGGCCGTTGTTCTTGACGGTCACCGCGTAGGACAGGGCCGGGACCAGGATGCCGAACTTCGGCGAGGCCTGCAGGGACACCGCGAGGTCGCTGGTCGGCGGGACCGGCTTGGTGGTGCGGTTGAGGAACACCGACACGCCGTCGCCGTAGCGGTTGGTGGTGACCAGGTCGGCGCGGCCGTCGACGTCGAGGTCACCCGCGTGCACCTCGGTCGGGGTGGTGCCGGTACCGGTGCCCAGGCTGGCGGCCTGGTCGAAGGTGCCGTTGCCGTTGTTGAGCACGGTCACGCTGTCCGCGCTGGACAGGGACACGGCCAGGTCGGGGTCACCGTCGAGGTCGAGGTCGGCCACCGCGACGCCGAACGGGTTGGGGCCGATCGCCTTCGCGGTGGGGGCGCCGAAGGTGCCGTCGCCGTTGCCGAGCAGGACCGAGACGGTGCCCTGGCCGTAGTCGGCGGTGGCCAGGTCCAGCTTGCCGTCGTGGTTGAAGTCGGCCGTGTCGATGTCGATCGGGTTCAGGCTGTCCGGGAACACGGCCGGGGCGGCGAAGGTGCCGTCGCCCTTGCCGAGGAACACCGAGACGGCGCCGGTGAAGAACCCGCCGATCGCGATGTCGGTCTTCTTGTCGCCGTTGAAGTCGGCGAGCACGACGCCGCGGGAGTAGCCGCCCGCCAGGATGTCGGTCGGGGTGCCCAGGGTGCCGTCGCCCTTGCCCAGGAGGACGCTGATGCCCTCGGGGCGGCTGATGACAACGTCCGCTTTCTTGTCCCCGTTGACATCACCCGCGGCGATGCCCTCGGCGCCGGGGAGAACCGGGTACAGCACGCGGGTCTGGAAGGTGCCGTCGCCGTTGCCCAGCAGGATCGACACGGCGCCCGCGGTGGTGACCGCGAGGTCGACCTTCCCGTCGCCGTTGAAGTCCGCCGCGGCAAGGCCGGTCGGCTCGTCACCCGGGTACACGGTGGTGCGGGTGCCGAACGCGCCGTTGCCGGTGCCGAGCAGGATCGACAGCTTCCACTCGTAGCGGTCGGCGGTGACCAGGTCGGGCTTGCCGTCACCGTTCAGGTCAGCGTCGATGACCGCTTCCGGGTGGTTACCGGTCGAATAGTCCACACGCGGTGCGAAAGTGATCGGGTTCGCCGCCGCCGCGGGAACAACGGCCAAGGTCAGCGTCGTCGCCGCCACGGCGACCACACCGAGCGCCCGGGAACGAGCCGTCATGGATGTTTACCTCCTCAGACGGCCACCTTCTCGAGCCGTATGACCGCCGCATCGCTTGCGGCGGGCGGGCCGTTTCGCCGTTTTCCCGGTTACCTCGCTACGTATCACGTCCGATTCGGACAGTGACCGGCCGGGCCGGGGTGGGCGGGGCCCTGCTCCCAGCACGGTTCCAGGTCCTTCTTGACCGGTTCACCATGAACCACCACAGCGGACGCGGCCCGTCCGGTTCGTGATGGACCGCACAACCCGACCGGTCAGGCCCCGAACAGAGCGGTGATCTCTTCGGCCACTCGGTCCAACCGGTCCGACGCGGTGGTGCGCGCGGTGGACAGGTCACCGGTAGCCGAGGTTTCCAGGTACGCCTTGATCTTCGGCTCGGTGCCGGACGGGCGGACCAGGACCCGAACGCCCTCGCCGGTGTAGCGGAGGACGTCGGCAGCGGGCAGCAGGTCTTCGGCGGTGACCGGGATACCCGCGAAGGAAGGTGGTGGGGTGGCGCGGAGTCCGCGCATCAGGGCGGGAATGGCCGCCAGGTCCGAGACGCGGAGGGAGATTTGGCGGGTGAGGTGGACGCCGTGGCGGGTGTAGAGGGCGTCCAGGGCGTCGAGGAGGGTGTGGTCCTGGGCGCGGAGGGTGGCGGCGAGGTCGCACAACAGGACCGCTGCGGAGATGCCGTCTTTGTCGGTGACGTGGGTGGGGTCGACGCAGTGGCCGAGAGCTTCTTCATAGGCGTAGACCAGGCCGTCGCCCGCGCGGACCAGCCACTTGAAGCCGGTGAGAGTGGCGGCGTAACGGGCGCCGTGGGCGGTGGCGATCGACTCCAGCAGCGACGACGAGACGATGGTGTTGGCGACCAACGGGTTGACCGCGGTGGTCGTTGACAGGATGTGCTCGGCGAGGAGGGCGCCGGTCTCGTCGCCGGTGAGCATCCGCCAGCCGGACGGGGTGGGCACGCCCACGGCGCAGCGGTCGGCGTCCGGGTCGAGGGCGACGGCGATGTCGGCGTCCACTTCGGACGCTTTGGCCAGCAGCAGGTCGGTGGCGCCGGGTTCCTCGGGGTTGGGGAAGCCGACGGTGGGGAAGTCCGGGTCGGGCACGGACTGCTCGGCCACCAGGTTGACGTCGGTGAAACCCGCCTCGTGCAGGGCCATCGACAGCGGACCGGCACCCACACCGTGCAGGGCGGTCGCGGCGACCTTCAACACCCTGGCGGTGCCGCGCGGCACGGCGACCACGGTGTCCAAATAGGACTGCAAGAGGTCCGCGGTGGTCCATCCGGACGCCAGTGGCACCGAGACGGCCGGGAAGGCGGCGGCGATGGCGGCCTCGATCTCCCGGTCGGCGGGCGGAACGATCTGCGCGCCGCCGTCCAGGTAGAGCTTGTACCCGTTGTCCTGCGGCGGGTTGTGCGACGCGGTGATCTGCACCCCGGCCACCGCGCCCAACGAACGGACGGCGAACGCCAACACCGGCGTCGGCAACGGTTGGGCCAGCACCCGAACATCGAACCCGGCCGCCGCCAACACCCCGGCAGCGTCCCGGCTGAACGCCTCCGAGCCGTGCCGGGCGTCGCGGCCGACCACCACGACCCCGCCCGCATGACCTTGCCGCACAAGCCACTCCGCCACACCGGCGGTGGTCCGGACCACGACGGCCCGGTTCATCCCGTTGGGTCCGGCCCGCACCGGGCCGCGCAGTCCGGCGGTGCCGAAGGTCAGCGGGCCGCCCATCCGGTCGGCCAGGTCGTCGACCGCCCCCGGCACGCCGCCCATCGCGCCCGCCACCACCTGCTGCAGCTCGGCCCGGGAGTCCGGGTCGACGTCGTCGGCGATCCAGCGGAAGGCGCGGTCGCGCAGGTCCGGGGTGAGCCGGGTCATGCCCGCACGACCAGCTCGCGCAGCAGACCGCCCATGCCCTGGGCGGCGATCCGGCCCGCCTCCAGGACCTCCAGGTGGTTGAGCGGTTCGCCGGTGATGCCCGCGGCGAGGTTGGTGACCAGGGACAGCCCGAACACCTCGACCCCGGCGGCGCGGGCGGCGATGGCCTCCAGCACGGTCGACATGCCGACCAGGCCCGCGCCCAGCACCCGCAGCATGGCGATCTCGGCGGGGGTCTCGAAGTGCGGGCCGGGCAACCCGGCGTAGACGGCTTCGACGAGCGTCGGGTCGATCTCCCGGGCGATCGCACGCAGCCGCGGCGAGTACAGGTCCGTGAGGTCGACGAACTCGGCGCCGACCAGCGGGGACCGCGCGGTCAGGTTCAGGTGGTCGCTGATCAGCACCGGCTGTCCGACCCGGACACCCTCCATCAGGCACCCGGCGGCGTTGGTCAGCACCACCGCCTTGACGCCGGTGGACGCGGCCGTGCGGACACCGTGGACGGCGCGGGCGACCCCGTGGCCCTCGTACAGGTGGGTGCGGCCCAAAAGGACCAACACCCGCTTGTCCCCCACCCGGATCGACCGCAGCGTGCCGCCGTGCCCCTGGACGGTGGGCACCAGGAACCCGGGCAGCTCGGCCATCGGCACCTCGGCCTCGGGTGTGCCGAGCTGGTCGACCGCGGGCCGCCAGCCGGAGCCGAGGACCAGCGCGATGTCGTGCTGCTCGGCCCCGGTCCGGTCGGCGATCGCCTTGGCCGCCTCGTCGGCGGCGTGGCGCGGGTCGGTGTCAACGTCGAGTGCGGTCACGCACCGGAGCCTACGCGTGACCGCGTACCCGGCGCGCGGAATCCCAGGCGCACCAGCAGGTACACCGGCAGTCCGATCGGCGACAGCAGGATCGTCAACACCAGGACCGGTGCCATCAGCAGCGGGTGGACGCCGCGTTCGCGGCTGTCCAGGTAGATCCACCGACCGATGAACAGGTCCCACGCCAACACCTGCGCCCACACCAGCGTCACCGCGTTGTCGTCGCGCAGGAAGTCGAGCCACTTCGCGAGGTCGGGGTTGGTGACGTCGGCCACGAGGGTGCCGAACACCGGGATCGCGGCGATCGCCCAGACGACCAGGCCGGGCAGCACGATCAGCGGCGACCCGGCGATCCGCCGGGTCCAGGTCCAGGTGGGTGCGACGATCATCAACAGCCAGAACGGGGCGGCGACGGCGAACGCGAGGCTGAACAGGGTGCTCATGCCGGGATCGGCTCCTTGGTCGGGGTCGGCGCGGGGTCCGACTTCCTGGTGCGGGCGGAGAGCAGGCCGAGCAGCACGCCGACGGCGATCACCCCCGCCGCGAGACCGGTCTGCCAGTCCGGGTGGATGATCGACTGTCCGCGCAGCGCCTGCCAGGTGACCAGGACGACCACCCCGAGGTAGGCCAGGCTCGCCGTCCACACGATCCGGACACCGGCCCGCTCGGCCCGGCCGCGCAGGGCGATGGCCAGCAGCGGCAGCGCCTGCAGCGCGTGCATGCCGATGAAGTGGCCGATGCGCAGGTCGCCGCCGTCGACGCTCCAGCCGGTGAGCGGCAGACCGGGGCCGCCGTCGCGGACGCCGACGCTGTGCGCGCCGACGATGCCGTGCACCCCGCTGCTCGCGGTGGTCATCAGGATGCCGACGGCCATGCCGACCAGCGAGATGACCATGCCGAACCGGATGGCGAGCCGTTCCGGCCTGCTGCCCTCCTTGAGCGCGGCGATCCGGATGGTGAGCAGCAGGGTGGCCACCAGCAGCACGACCACGGTGCCGCCCATGATGTTGTAGAGCATGCCGTCGAGCGGGGTGGTGGCGTTGAAGTGGCTCTGCCTGCCGCGGACCACCTGCCCGATGATGATCACCATCTCCAGCAGCGCGCCCCCGATGAGCACGCCGGTGGTCACCCGCAGCCTGCGCGAGAGCCGCTCGGGCAGGGACAGCAGCCAGGCCCAACTGAGCCCGAAGGCGACGAACGAGATGCTGAACTTCAGCGGCTTGAGCCAGATCGGCGCGCCGAGCAGCACCCGGTCGTCGACGAGCAGCCCGATCAGCGAGGCCACCCCGGTGGCCGCCATCAGCGCGGTGAACAGCAATAACGGTCGGTACCAGGTTCGCACGGTCGCCCCTCGGATTATGGATAGTAGTACTTGCTGCTATCGATAGGTACCCTATCCAGGCGTCGTTGTCGAGGGGTTTGGCGAACTGGAGGGCCGTTGCGGATCGGCGAGTTGAGCAAGCGGACCGGGGTGGCGGTACCGACCATCAAGTACTACCTGCGCGAGGGCCTGCTCCCCCCGGGCGAACGCACCAGCCCCAACCAGGCCCGCTACGACGACGGCCACGTCCAGCGGCTGCGCCTGGTCCGCGCCCTGATCGACGTCGGCGGCCTGTCGGTGGCCAAGGTGCAGGAGATCCTGGCCACCGTCGACTCCCCCGACGACGACATCGACAAACGGCTCGGCGCCATGCAGCGGGCCGTGCTGCCCGCCCTGCCCGTGTCGACCCACCCGGAGATGCAGGATGCCGCCGAGCAGGAGATCCTCGCCATGATCCGCGACCTCGGCTGGCGGCACGAGGGCCGCCACCCCGCGGTGACCGCGCTCGGCGCGCTGCTGGTGACCGCGCAGACCCTGGGGCACACCAGGTTCCTCGACCACGTCCGCCGCTACGCCGCCATCATGGAGACGATCGGCGTGGTCGACCTCGACTACCTCGCCGGGCACACCGAACTCGACCAGGTCCTGGAGAGCGTCGTCGTCGGCACCGTGCTCGGCGACTCCGCCCTGCTCGCCCTGCGCCGCCTCGCCCAGACCAACGAGTCCGCCAAGCGCTACCCGCGGCTAGCCGCGGCCGAGGACGTGGAAGTCGGGTGCGATCCGGACGAATAGGCCGCGCCTGCCGGTGTCCTCCTGGTCGATCGGCACCGTCACGCTGACCACCCACAGGTCCTTGTCGATGGGCAGCACGTTCGCTATCGACGTCCGGTTCACGTCGCTGCCGGACGACCCGGCGGGGGCGGTGTCCACGCTGCGGTAGGTCAACTGCGTGCCCGGCTCGGCCGCCCCGGCGCCCGGTTGGCCGGTGTCCAACTGCATCGACCCGACGACCCGGTACTTCGGCGTCCGTCCGGCGAGGACGCGCAGGTACTGCTCGACGGTGTACTTCGGGTAGAAGTTCGGGAACCGCTCGACCACGACCTCCGAGGTGCCGTCCGGGGACACCCAGTGCACGCGGGTGCTGTTCGGCACGGTCTTGGCGGTGCGCTGCTCGACGAACTTCACCCAGTCACCGGGGACCGGGATGGTGAACCCGCCGCCCTGCTCGCCCGCCAGCGTGGCCGCGTCGCCGGTGCGCGGCACCAGGTCGCGCAGCGGCGCGGCGGCCTGGACGGACGGGGCCGGTGCGCCGAACGGCAGCAGGGGTTGACCGCCGACCGCTCGGGTCAGGGCGAACCCGCCGACCACGGCCACGATGAACAGCACGACCGCGGCCGCGCCGAGGCCGACCATCTCAAGTGGACCGCGCCGGGCCACCACCGGGGCGAACGGGAGCGGGCCGGGGGCGGCGGCCAGCGGGGTGCCGGTTTCCGTTGGCGCGTCGAGGGAAACGGCCGGTCGGGTGATGACGGTGCGCTCGGCGTCGGGTTCCGGGTCGAGCCGGAAGCTCTCGTAGACCGGGCTGCCGGGGGCGGGCATCAGCGGGTACAGGTGGTCGCGGACCTCGCGCAGGGTCATCCGGGCGGTGGGATCCTTCACCATCAGCCCGGTGATCACCGCGCGCAGCGGGCCGTCGTGCGCGGGCAGTGGGACCTCGCCGTTGACCACCTCGTTGACAATCTCCATCGCCGGGGCGTCCACGTCGTACGGGGCGTGGCCCTCGACGGCGGCGAACAGGGTGGCGCCCAGGCCCCACAGGTCGGCCTGCGGGGTGACCTGGCCGCCGGAGGCGATCTCCGGGGCGATGTAGCAGGGCGAGCCGAGCATGATGCCGGTGCTGGTCAGCGTCCGCTCGGAGACGTTGCGGGCGATGCCGAAGTCGGTGAGCTTGACCTGCCCGTCCGGGCCGACCAGCACGTTGCCCGGCTTCACGTCCCGGTGCACCACCCCGGCGGCGTGCGCGGCGGTGAGCCCGGCGGCGACCGCGTGCCCGACCACGGCGGCCTGCTCGACGTCGAGCGGCCCGTTGGCGGTGACCAGGTCGGCCAGGCTGGTCGCGATCATGTACTCCATGACCACGAACGGCTCGTCCCCCTCGCGGGCGACGTCGTGCAGGATGATCACGTTGGGGTGGGACACGACGGCGATCGCCCGCGCCTCGCGCAGGGTCCGCTCGCGCAGCTCCTCGATCTCGGTGTCGTCGGCGGGCAGCCGGACCTGCTTCACCGCGACCGGGCGGCGCAGCAGCTCGTCGTGGGCCTCCCAGACCGTGCCCATCGAGCCCTGGCCGAGCTGCTTGCGCAGCCGGTAGCGCCCGGCGACCAGGCGCGGCTCGGGTTCGGGGGCGGACTCGGACGGCACGGGGTGCATTGTCACCCACCCGGGGGTTCGGCACGGGTGAAAACCCGAAGGTGGCCATCGGCGTACCCACCGGTAACCGCGACGTGCCTCACACCGGGGCCACCTGGTGCGCACGCGCGGTTTCCGTAGCATCGCAGGGTATGACGGCCCCCGACGAGCTGGTCCTGGCAGGCGAGTTCCCCGCCGCCGACCATTTCCGCTGGCAGGAGCTGGTCGAGCGGGTGCTGCGCCGCGCGGACGCGGTCCCGCAAGACCACCTCGGACCGGTCGAGGACCTGCTCTCGACCGGCACTTACGACGGTCTGACGCTGAAGCCGCTCTATACCTCCGCTGAAGCGCCGACGACGTTCCCTGGGCTGCCGCCGTTCACCCGGGGGTCCCGACCGGACGGTCACGTCGCCGCGGGCTGGGACGTCCGGCAGCGGCACGCCGATCCCGCGACCACCGGCCAGGTGCTGCTGTCCGACCTGGAGCACGGCGTCACGTCGCTGTGGCTGGTGGCGGGCGCCGAGGGCATCCCGATCGGCGACCTCGGCACGGTCCTGCACGACGTCTACCTCGACCTCGCCCCGGTGACCCTGGAAGCCGGGGCCGATTTCCGCGCCGCCGCCGACGAGTTCCTGCGGCTGCACGCCGAGAAGGGCATTCCGGACGGCGAGGTCCGCGGCAACCTGGGCGCCGATCCCCTTGGCTGGCAGGCGCGGACGGGTCTGCCGGTCGACCTGGCCGCCGCCACCGAGCTGGTTAACACCCGTTATCCCAGGTTGCGGACGTTCGTGGTGGACGGCCTGCCCTACCACCGGGCGGGCGGGTCGGACGCCGAGGAACTGGGTGCCGCGCTGGCCGCCGCCGTCGCCTACCTGCGCGCGCTGACCGACGCCGGGTTCGACGTCGACACCGCGGTGGGGCAACTGGAGTTCCGGTTCGCCGCGACCGCCGACCAGTTCGGCACGATCGCCAAGTTCCGCGCGGCGCGCAGGCTGTGGTCGCGGGTGACCGAGGTGGTGGGAGCGCGACCGGTCGGCCAGGTCCAGCACGCGGTGACCTCGCCCGCGATGATCACCGCGCGCGATCCCTGGGTGAACATGCTGCGCACGACGCTGGCGTGTTTCGCCGCCGGGGTCGGCGGGGCGGACGCGGTGACCGTGCTGCCGTTCGACTCCGCGATCGGCCTGCCGGACGCGTTCGCCCGCCGGATCGCCCGCAACACCCAGGCGGTGCTGCTGGAGGAGTCCAAACTGGCGGGCGTGATCGACCCGGCGGGCGGGTCCTGGTACGTCGAGACGCGGACCGAGGAGTTGGCGCGGGCGGCGTGGTCGTGGTTCCAGGACATCGAGCGCGCGGGCGGGACTGCGGCGGCGCTGGCGTCCGGTCTGGTGGCCGACCGGCTCGCCGCCACCTGGGAACGGCGCGGCGCGAACCTGGCCACCCGGACCGACCCGATCACCGGCGTCAGCGAGTTCCCCAACCTGGCCGAGCGCGCGCCGGTCCGCCCGGCGCCGCCCGAGCGCGCGGGCGGCGGCCTCCCGGCGCACCGCTACGCCGAGGCGTATGAGGACCTGCGCGACCGGTCCGACCGGGTGCTCGCCGACACCGGCGCCCGGCCCCGGGTCTTCCTCGCCACGCTCGGCCCGGTCGCCGCGCACACCGCGCGGGCGTCGTTCGCGGCGAACCTGTTCCAGGCGGGCGGGATCGAGACGCCCACCGGCGGCGTGCTCACCGACGCCGAGACCGCCGTCGCCCGGTTCGCCGAGAGCGGCGCGGCCGTGGTCTGCCTGTGCGGCTCGGAGAAGTCCTACGCCGAGCTGGCCGAACCGGTCGCGCGGGCGCTGAGGGCCGCGGGCGCGACGCGGGTGCTGTTGGCGGGACCAGCCCGCGAACTGTCCGAAGTGGACGGATTCGTGTTCACCGGCTGCGACGCGCTCGCCGTCCTGCGCGACACCCTGCGGACCCTGGGAGTCCCGGCATGAGCATCCCCGACTTCAGCACCGTCGACCTCGGCTCTCCCGGTCCGGTCTCCGCCGCGGACTGGCGGGCCGCGCTGCGGGCCGAGACCGGGAAGGACGCCGACGCCCTCACCTGGGAGACGCCCGAGGGCATCGGGATCAAGCCGGTCTACTCGGCCGAGGACACCGCCGGGCTCGACTTCCTCGGCACCTACCCGGGGATCGCGCCCTACCTGCGCGGGCCGTACCCGACGATGTACGTGAACCAGCCGTGGACGATCCGCCAGTACGCCGGGTTCTCCACCGCCGAGGAGTCCAACGCCTTCTACCGCCGCAACCTCGCCGCGGGCCAGAAGGGGCTCTCGGTCGCGTTCGACCTGGCCACCCACCGCGGCTACGACTCCGACCACCCGCGCGTGGCCGGTGACGTCGGCATGGCGGGCGTGGCGATCGACTCCATCTACGACATGCGGCAACTGTTCGACGGCATCCCGCTGGACAAGATGAGCGTGTCGATGACGATGAACGGCGCGGTGCTGCCGGTGCTCGCGCTCTACGTGGTGGCCGCCGAGGAGCAGGGGGTGGCGCCGGGACAGTTGGCGGGGACCATCCAGAACGACATCCTCAAGGAGTTCATGGTCCGCAACACCTACATCTACCCGCCGGGCCCGTCGATGCGGATCATCTCCGACATCTTCGCGTTCACCTCGCGGCACATGCCCAAGTACAACTCGATCTCGATCTCCGGCTACCACATGCAGGAGGCCGGGGCGACCGCCGACCTGGAACTGGCGTACACGCTGGCCGACGGGGTCGAGTACCTGCGGGCGGGCCGCGACGCCGGGCTGGACGTGGACCGGTTCGCGCCGCGGCTGTCGTTCTTCTGGGCGATCGGGATGAACTTCTTCATGGAGGTCGCCAAGCTGCGCGCGGCCCGGCTGCTCTGGGCCAAGCTGGTGAAGGGCTTCGACCCGGCCGACCAGAAGTCGCTGAGCCTGCGCACGCACTGCCAGACCTCCGGCTGGTCGCTGACCGCGCAGGACGTCTACAACAACGTGATCCGCACCTGCGTCGAGGCGATGGCCGCCACCCAGGGCCACACCCAGTCGCTGCACACCAACGCGCTGGACGAGGCGCTGGCGCTGCCGACCGACTTCTCCGCGCGGATCGCCCGCAACACGCAACTGCTGCTGCAGCAGGAATCCGGCACCACCAGGGTGATCGACCCGTGGGGCGGCAGCGCCTTCGTCGAACGGCTCACCCACGAGCTGGCGCACAAAGCCTGGGGGCACATCGCCGAGGTCGAGGCCGCGGGCGGGATGGCCAAGGCGATCGACGCGGGCATCCCGAAGCTGCGCATCGAAGAGGCGGCCGCGCGCACCCAGGCCAGGATCGACTCCGGTCGGCAGCCGGTGATCGGGGTCAACAAGTACCGGCTGACCGACGACGAGCAGATCGACGTGCTCAAGGTCGACAACGCCGGTGTCCGGGCGCAGCAGTTGGCCAAGCTGGCGCGGCTGCGCGCCGAACGCGACAGCGAGGTGGTGAACGCCAAGCTCGACGCGCTGACCCGGGCCGCGGGCGCCGACGGGAACCTGCTGGAGCTGGCCATCGACGCGGCGCGGGCGAAGGCGACGGTCGGCGAGATCTCCGAGGCGCTGGGCAAGGTCTGGGGTCGGCACTCGGCGCAGATCCGTACCATCTCCGGGGTGTACCGGGACGAGGTCGGTCAGGTGTCCAATGTGGAGCAAGCGCGGGCCGTGGTGGCCGCGTTCGCCGACGCCGACGGGCGGCGGCCGCGGATCCTGGTCGCCAAGATGGGCCAGGACGGGCACGACCGCGGCCAGAAGGTGATCGCCACCGCGTTCGCCGACCTCGGCTTCGACGTCGACGTCGGCCCGCTGTTCTCCACCCCGGGCGAGGTCGCCCGGCAGGCCGTCGAGGCCGACGTGCACATCGTCGGGGTCAACTCGCTGGCCGCCGGTCACCTGACCCTGGTGCCCGCGCTGCGCGCGGAACTGGCCGAGCTGGGCCGGGACGACATCATGATCGTCGTCGGTGGCGTCATCCCGCCGCAGGACTTCGCCGAGCTGCGCGCCGCCGGGGCCGCCGCGATCTTCCCGCCCGGCACCGTGATCGCCGACGCCGCCACCGAGCTGCTGCGCACCCTGGCCGACCAGCACGGACACCGGCTTGGCTAAAGCGGTCGACATCGACGCCTACGCCGAGGGCGTGCTCGCCGCCGACCGCGGCCTGCTCTCGCGCGCGATCACCCTCGTCGAGTCGCGCCGCCCGGACCACCGGGAGCTCGCCCAGCGCCTGCTGGTCGAGCTGCTGCCGCACGCGGGCGGCGCGCACCGGGTCGGCGTCACCGGGGTGCCGGGGGTGGGCAAGTCGACCTTCATCGACGCCCTCGGCACCACCCTGACCGCGGCAGGCCACCGGGTCGCGGTCCTCGCGGTCGACCCGTCGTCCACCCGCACCGGCGGCAGCATCCTCGGCGACAAGACCCGGATGTCCCGCCTGGCCGTCGACCCGGCGGCCTTCATCCGGCCGTCGCCGACGTCCGGCACCCTCGGCGGGGTCGCCAGGGCCACCCGGGAGACCATCGTGCTGATGGAGGCCGCGGGCTACGACACGGTGCTGGTCGAGACGGTCGGCGTCGGCCAGTCCGAGACGACCGTCGCCAACATGGTCGACTGCTTCCTGTTCCTCACCTTGGCCCGAACGGGTGACCAACTGCAGGGGATCAAGAAGGGCGTCCTGGAGCTGGCGGACGTCATCGCGGTCAACAAGGCCGACGGCGACCACGCGATCGAGGCGGGCAAGGCCGCCCGTGAACTCGCAGGCGCGCTGCGGCTGCTGCGCAACCCGGACGCGACCTGGCAGCCGCCGGTGCTGACCTGTAGCGGGCAGCAGGGCACCGGCCTCGACGAGCTGTGGGACCAGGTCAACCGGCACCACGACGCGCTGTCGGCCACCGGTGAGCTGGCCGAGAAGCGCAGGCAGCAGCAGGTGGACTGGACCTGGGCGATGGTCAGGGACACCCTGCTGTCCCGGCTGCACGACCACCCGGCGGTCCGCGCGCTGACCCCCGACCTGGAGCGCGAGGTCCGCGCGGGCACCCTCACCGCCACCCTGGCCGCTGAGCGCATCCTGGCGGCCTTCGCCGACCCCGACCCGACCGGGTGAGGCGGGTACCACCACCGGTCGACCGGAGCGCACCCCGTTCGGCCTTCGCGGACAGTGACCGGGCCGACTAACCTGGTGACCGATCCGCTCCCCGACCTGGAGGGCCGCCACGTGTCCGTCCGTCCGTCTCGGTTGCTGCCCGCGTTGTTCCTGGGCGTCCTGCTGGCGCTGGGCGCCGGGATCGCCACGGCTCCCGGCGCGCTCGCCCAGCCGGTCGCGGCCACCGGCGTGAGTGCGGGGGTGGGTGCGGTGGCGCTGCAGCCGACCGCGCCGTCGGTCGACATCACCCCCGCGCCGACGCAGAACGACAAGGACAAGGCGAAGAACAAGCTCGTCGTGGGCGTGGTCGCGGTCGTGCTGCTCGCGATCGTGATCTACGGGAACCGGGTGCGGGCCAAGCGGCGGAAGAAGGGCTGACCGCTGGACCACCGGTCATCTTGATCAACTAACCAGTGCGGACGAAACCCCGCCGACCGTTGGTCGCAGCCGCGCTACCGCGGACCGTACGGCGCCCGAATCGGCGCTGAGTGACCCCCGCCATAGGGCAGGATCGTGGCAAATGGAAACCGCAACCACGATCGAGTCCATCGCCGGAGGGGTCGCGTGACTGTGTTGGATTCGCGGCCTGACCTGCCGTTCGACAGCGGCCGGGGCACCCGGGCGGCGAAAACGGGACTGGAGTCGACGGAGTCCGCCGTGCTGATCACCCCCAGCGGGGTCACTATGCCCCCTGTGGAGGATCTCGGCGCGGGACGCGGCCCCGACTGGCTGGACCACTGGCTGGCGGCCAACGCCGCGGACGTGCTGGCCTGGTTCCGGCACATCCACGCCCACCCCGAGCTGTCCCGGCAGGAGTTCGCCACCACCGAACTGGTGGCCGGTCTGCTCAAGTCGTTCGGCCTGCAGCCGGAACTGCTCCCCGGCGGCACCGGCCTCATCTGCGACGTCGGCACCGGCGACCGCTGCGTGGCGCTCCGCGCGGACATGGACGCCCTCCCGATGACCGAGACCACCGACCTGCCGTACGCCTCGAACACCGCCGACGCCGCGCACGCCTGCGGCCACGACGCGCACACCACGATCCTGCTGGCCACCGGCATCGCCTTGGCGTCCGCGCCGTCGCTGCCCGGCCGGGTCCGGCTGGTCTTCCAGCCCGCCGAGGAAGTCATGCCCGGCGGCGCCCTGGAGGTCATCGAGGCGGGCGGCCTGGACGGCGTCGAACGCATCTTCGGCCTGCACTGCGACCCGCGCACCGAGGTCGGCAAGGTCGGCACCCGCGTCGGCGCCATCACCTCGGCCACCGACCTGCTGGAACTGCGCCTCACCTCCCCCGGCGGCCACACCTCCCGCCCGCACCTGACCGCGGACCTGGTGCACGCCCTGGGCACCCTGATCACCGGCCTCCCCGCCCTGCTCTCCCGCCGGGTGGACCCCCGATCGGGCACCGTCCTGGTGTGGGGAGCCGTGCACGCGGGCGAGGCCCCCAACGCCGTCCCCCAAGACGGCCTGCTCCGCGGCACCCTCCGCACCGGCGACCACGACGTCTGGGCCGACCTGGAACCCCTCGTCGAGGGCCTGGTCCAGTCCCTGCTCGCCCCCACCGGCGTCGGCTACGAACTCCACCACCGCCGCGGCGTCCCCCCCGTCATCAACGAGCGGGAAAGCACCCAGTTCCTGCGCACCGCCATCGAGTCGGCCCTGGGCGAAGACGCCCTGGTCGGCACCAAACAATCCGCAGGCGGCGAAGACTTCGGCTGGTACCTCGAACACGTCCCCGGCTCCTTCATGCGCCTAGGCGTCTGGCCCGGCGAAGGCCCCATGCGCGACCTGCACCAGCCAACGTTCCAACTGGACGAACGCGCCCTGCTGGCGGGCATCCGGGTCATGACCCACACCGCACTGGCCGCACTGGCCTGACGGCAAGACTCCCGGGGGTCCGCGTGCAGAACGCGGACCCCCGGTTTTTCACACCCGCGCTGAGCAGCCCCCAAATCCAGCCTAGCCACCAAACACACCCGCGCGACGGCTGGAAGTTCCGGCTGTGGACAACCCAGACCACTGTGGACCACCCACCGCCTCCCGCCGCCGATCCCCCTTCCGCTTATTTCGGCCGGGCCACCTACCCGCGAGATGCGCGGGGTGTGCTGCACTCGCCTGCAGCGCTGGCGGCGGTCGCTGTCGACGCCGGGCCTCGTTCGATCCCCAGAAACCCTTCCGCGCGCCCAATCCCCTCTTGACAAGCCACCCCCACCACCCTACGGGCGGCCCCCACCCTCCCGGGGGCAGCCCTCGATGCCAGTTTACCGAGGTGGGGCCAGAAAAACGGGTGGGCGCCCGGTCTGTGGACGGCGGTGAGCATTGTGGACAACTCAACCTGGAGTCGATGTCCGCGGTGGCGTTCGGTGCTGGTGTTCTTGGGCTAGGTGGGTGGTACTGGGGGCTGCGGGTACCGGGACTCGGTCCACAGTGGTCTGGGTTGTGCACAGGCTGAACTTCCAGCCGTCGCGCGGGTGTGTTTGGTGGCTAGGCTGGATTTGGGGGCTGCTCAGCGGGGTTCGGGGCAAGCCTGGCCCGCCCCGACCCACACGACCCGCTACCAGGTGTGTGCCACGTCAACAACGATCCGCGTCCCGCCGCCGTCGCGGGGGAGGGTGAAGATGCGGAAGGGGAGGCGGGCGCGCAGGCCGATGCCGATGTCGGAGCTGCCTTCGAAGCTGCCCGCGAACACGACCTGGCGGAAGGTGCGGTACCCGGTGACGTCGACGAGTTCACGCCAGTTGGCCGGGTGGTAGGTCAACTGGCCGTCGTCGGTGTAGGCGGGGCCGAACGCGGAGACCAGGAGCTTGGCCGCGCCCCGGGTCGGGATGACCTCTCCGCTGCCGATGCTCTGGATCTCGTCCACATAGGACGCCGCGTAGCCGTGGTCGTTCTGGCCAACCAGGTCGATGACCAGGCGGTCGTAGCAGTCGTGTTGGCCGCCGCGGATGTCGGTGAGGGGGCCTTGGCCGTTGAGGCCCGCCTGCTTGGGCAGTGAACCCCACGGGGTGTCGCAGGTGGTGGCGGTGGCGGCGGCCGGGACCGCCACCAGGGTGGACAGTGCCAGCAGGACGGCGGCGATGACGCGTTTCATTTCGGTGGCTCCTCTCACCACTGGTGTGCGACGTCCACCACTAGGCGGTCGCCGAGGTTGATGACGCGGAAGGGCAGGCGTGCGCGGACGCCGATGGCGAACTGGCGGAAGGTGGTCATGCCGCCGACGTGGCGGACCTGCCGGAAGGTGCGGTACCCGGTGACGTTGACGGCCTCGGCCGGGTTGGGGGTGGTGTAGGTCGGCACCCCCGCGTTCTCGACGTACACCGGGACCTCGACCCACAGGTAGGCGCCGCCGCGGGTGGGTAGGGCCCGGTTGTTGGCGGGATCGATGACTGTGGGGACGTAGTAGGCGGCGTAGCCCAGGACCCCGGCGCCGCCCGCGTCGAACACCAGTCGGTCGTAGCAGTCATGCCTGCCCGCGCGGACCCCGGTGAGGTAGCCGCCGATCATCGAGTAGTCGGTCTTGTCCAGGGATCCCCAGGTGATCCCGCAGTACGGGGCGGCGTTGGCGGTCGGGGCCGTCACCAGGACGGCCGCGAGCGCCGCGGTCAGCGTGATGAGGGCGGTCCGCCATGATCTTCGATGAGCCATGTCCGTTCTCCTCGCACCAGCCGGACTGGTCCGGCGAGCGGTATGGCCGGTTTGGCCATGTTCGAGGAGACGTGCGACACACCTCCGAGTTGTGTCTAGCTGGCGGTGGCGGGCCCGATTCCACTGCACGGCCTAGTGCGCAGGTCCTCCGCGTAGTCGGCGGGTGCTCCGGCCGCCTCGGCGGCGTCGGCGACGACCCCCAGGTAGCGGGCCGACGGGAGGCCGCCCTCGTACGCGTCGAGCACGTAGAGCCAGGCGAGCACGGAGCCCTCCAGGGTCTGCACCCGGAGTCTGATCTTGGAGTGCAGGCCGAGCTCGGAGCCCTCCCACCGGTCCAGGTTGGGCTCGTCGTCGGTGACGTCGTAGAGCACGACGAACACCTGCGACTCGGCCTCCTCGACGATGGTGGCCAGCGCGCCTTCCCACCCGAGGTCTTCACCCCCGAAGGTCAGCCGCCAGCCGACGAGCCACCCCGTCCCGGCCATCGGCGAATGCGGGGCTCGCTGCATCATTTGGCCTGGATCCATGTTCGACCCGTAAGCGGCATAGAGCGGCACGCCGGACAGCCTAGCCACACCGTGCGGTGTCAGCAGGCAGCCGCGCGGTGGGATCACCTTTTCGCGGCCACCCCAGACCCGGTCGGGATACCCGGGCTACCGTTGGACCCGGACGCGCGCGGGTGAAGTGGAGGACCAGGTGACCCGGATCGTGATCATCGGTGGCGGGCCCGCCGGGTACGAGGCGGCGCTGGTCGCGGCCCAGCACGGGGCCGATGTGACGGTGGTCGAGCGGGATGGTCTCGGCGGCGCCTGCGTGCTCTACGACTGCGTCCCGTCGAAGACGTTCATCGCGTCGGCCGGGGCGCGCAGCGCGTTCCGCGACGCCGACGAGCTGGGCATCGGCACCGACGACGTCGACTCGACGGTGCACCTGCCCGTGGTGCGCGGCCGGGTGCGCGGGCTGGCGCTGGCCCAGTCGTCCGACATCCGCAACCGGGTGCAGCGCGAGGGGGTCAAGGTCGTCACCGGCATCGCCCGGTTCTGCGACGACCGGACCGGCATGGCGGCGCACCGGATCGCGGTCGACGCCGACGGCACCACCGAGGTGCTCTCCGCCGAGGTCGTGCTGGTCGCGACCGGGGCGACGCCGCGGGTGATCCCGGGCGCGGAGCCGGACGGGGTGCGGGTGCTGGACTGGCGGCAGATCTACGACCTGCCCGAGCTGCCGGAGCACCTGGTGGTGGTCGGGTCCGGGGTGACCGGCGCGGAGTTCGCGTCGGCGTTCATCGAGATGGGCGTCAAGGTCACCGTGATCTCCAGCCGGGACCGGGTGCTGCCGCACGAGGACGCGGACGCGGCGGCGGTGCTGGAGGAGGTGTTCGCCGAGCGCGGCACGACCCTGGTCAAGCACGCCCGCGCGGACAAGATCGATCGGGACGACACCGGCGTCACGGTGTACCTGCGCGGCGGTGAGACGGTGCGGGCCAGTCATGCGCTGATGACGGTCGGGTCGGTGCCCAACACGCACGGGATCGGCCTGGAGAAGGTCGGGATCGAGCTGGGGCCGGGTGGTTTCATCCCGGTGGACCGGGTTTCCCGCACGAACGTGGCCGGTGTGTACGCGGCGGGCGACTGCACCGGGGTGCTGATGCTGGCCTCGGTGGCCGCGATGCAGGGTCGGATCGCGATGTGGCACGCGCTGGGCGAGGGCGTGGCGCCGATCAAGCTGAAGACGGTGGCGGCGAACGTGTTCACCCACCCGGAGATCGCCACGGTCGGCATCAGCCAGCACGCGATCGACGCCGGTGAGGTGCCCGCGCGCACCGTCACGTTGCCGCTGGCCACGAACGCCAGGGCCAAGATGGAGGGCCTGCGCCGCGGGTTCGTGAAGCTGTTCTGCAGGCCCGCGACCGGGGTGGTCATCGGCGGGGTGATCGTGGCGCCGAGCGCGAGCGAGCTGATCCTGCCCATCGCGCTGGCCGTGCAGAACCAGTTGACGGTGGAGGACCTGGCGCTGACCTTCTCGGTCTACCCGTCGCTGTCGGGATCCATCACCGAGGCCGGGCGCCAGTTGATGCGGCACGACGACCTGGACTGACTGACGGACTTGGACTAACCGCCTGGCCGGGGGCCGCTTCGACGGAAATTCGCCCAGTTCGCGGGTTTGAGCTGCTGCATTCACACCATCGTGCATAGTCTGACCGGCAGGGCTCACTTCTCCGTTACGGATTTTCCACGAGAACGGGTGAAACTCTGCGGCCGCTCTTTCGATAGACCTACCGAGCCGGTACCCCTGGGGAACCGAACCGTTACGTACGGAGGCTGACATGCCACGTCGGACCGAGTGCCCGGAATGCCTGGGCTCTGGACTCGCCCCCAACCGCAAGGACTTCTGCCCACGCTGCGGCGGCATCGGGCAGGTCCCGCGCCTGGTGTGGACGGCGGGTTCGCGCGCACCGCACCACCGGGACAGAACCGCGTCCTGATCGGCGAGTCCGGTCCGCTCGGGTCATCCGTGGAGGCGCGGGTGACCCGAGCGGCGCGTCCCGGGGCGGGTCCCCCGTACGCATTACGGTCGGGTCATGCGGGATAACGCGGTCCGTACACCCGACGACCCCTGGGGCGAGTTCCCCAGTCGAGAGGCAGGAATCGCGAGCATGTCGTCGCAACCGGACCGGTACGGCACCAACCCCGCGCTACCGCAGTACCCCCAGCAGCAGCCGTACCCGCAGCAGGTGGGTTACCAGCAGACCGGGCCGCAGCCGGTGCCCTACCCGCATCCCCAGGCGCCGCAGGGGTTCCCCGTGCCTGGTCAGCCGGTCATGGTCGCCCAGTACGGGCCCGCGCCGCAGAACGGCGCCGGTACCGGCGGTTTCGTCACGGGTCTGCTCGGTCTGATCTTCGTGTGGGTGCCGATCGCCGGGATCGTGCTGTCCATCCTCGGCGTGGCGCTGTCCGGGGTGGGCATCGCCAAGGCCAAGCGCGGCGAGGCCAACAACAAGGGTCTGGCCATCGCGGGCCTCACCTGCGGCACGATCGCGTTGGCGCTGTGGGTGATCCTGCTCGTCGCCGCCGCGTCGGTGCTCTGATCAAGTCCACTTCGGACCGGATCATGCCGTGTCGTCGTCGACCCAGTCCAGGGTGCGGGTGACCGCCTTCTTCCACTGGCGGTACACCCGTTCCCTGGTGTCGGCGGGCATCCCGGGAGTCCATTCCTTGTCCTTGGCCCAGTTCGCGCGCACGTCGTCGAGGCCACCCCAGTAGCCGACCGCGAGGCCCGCGGCGTAGGCGGCGCCGAGGGCGGTGGTCTCGGCGACGACCGGGCGGATCACCGGGACGTCCAGGATGTCCGCCTGGAACTGCATCAGCAGCTCGTTGCCCACCATCCCACCGTCCACTTTGAGCGCGGTGAGCGGGACGCCGGAGTCGGCGTTCATCGCCTCGATGACCTCGCGGGTCTGGAAGGCGGTGGCCTCCAGCACGGCGCGGGCCAGGTGGCCCTTGGTGACGAACCGGGTCAGCCCGACGATCGCGCCGCGGGCGTCGGACCGCCAGTGCGGGGCGAACAGGCCGGAGAAGGCGGGGACGAAGTAGCAGCCGCCGTTGTCCTCGACAGCGCGGGCGTGCTCCTCGATCTCGGCGGCGGACGAGATCAGGCCGAGGTTGTCCCGGATCCACTGCACCAGCGACCCGGTGACCGCGATGGACCCCTCCAGCGCGAACACCGGGTCTTGGTCACCGATCCGGTAGCACACGGTGGTGAGCAGGCCGTTCTCGCTCATCACGGGTTCGGTGCCGGTGTTCAGCAACACGAAGTTGCCGGTGCCGTAAGTGTTCTTGGCCTCCCCGGGGGACAGGCAGGCCTGGCCGAACGTGGCCGCCTGCTGGTCGCCGAGGACGCCCGCGATCGGGACCCCGGCGAGCGCGCCGCGTTCACGGACCCGGCCCAGCTCCGCCGAGGACGACCCGATCCGGGGCAGCATGGACAGCGGGATGCCCATCTCCGCCGCGACGTCCGCGTCCCAGTCCAGTGTGGACAGATCCATCAGCAGGGTGCGCGAGGCGTTGGTCGGGTCGGTGGCGTGCACACCGCCGTCGACCCCGCCGGTCATGTTCCACAGCAGCCAGGTGTCCACGGTGCCGAACAGCAGGTCACCGGCCTCGGCCTTCGCGCGTGCGCCGTCGACGTTGTCCAGTATCCAGCGGACCTTCGGGCCGGAGAAGTAGGTGGCCAGCGGCAGGCCGGTCTTGGCCCGGTACCGCTCCTGCCCGCCGCCGAGGTCGCCGAGCTCGGTGGCGATCCGGTCGGTTCTGGTGTCCTGCCAGACGATCGCGTTGTACACCGGTTCACCGGTCCGGCGATCCCACACGACCGCCGTCTCGCGCTGGTTGGTGATCCCGACCGCGACGATGTCGGAGGTGTGCAGATCGGCCTTGGCCAACGCGCCCGCCACCACCGACCGGGTGTTGTCCCAGATCTCCTTCGGGTCGTGCTCCACCCAGCCCGCGCGCGGCAGGATCTGCTCGTGCTCCCGCTGGTCCACGGCGACCACCTCGCCCGCGTGGCTGAACACCATGCAGCGGGTGGAGGTCGTGCCCTGGTCAACGGCGGCGACATACTCGGAAGTCATCGAGGGGATCTCCTTCTAGGCGGGCAGGACGCGGGTGAGCAGACCGGCGGCGAGCGCGCCGAGCAGCGGACCGGCGATGGGCACCCAGGAGTAGCCCCAGTCGGCGCTGCCCTTGCCGCGGATGGGCAGCACCGCGTAGGCCAGCCGGGGGCCGAGGTCGCGGGCCGGGTTGATCGCGTAGCCGGTCGGGCCGCCGAGCGAGGCGCCGACGCTGATCACCACGAACGCCACCGCCGCGTAGCCGAGCGCGGCGTTGCCGAACTGCGGGACGCCGCTGCCGTCGACCTCGGCACCCGGGCTGACCAGGACCCAGAAGACCAGCACGAACGTGCCGATGACCTCGGTGACCAGGTTCCACGGCAGGTTCCGGTGCACCGGGCCGGTGGCGAAGATCCCCAGCGTGTTCTCCGGTTCGTCGTGGTCGTCGAACTGGAGTTTGTAGGTCAGCCAGCACAGCACGGCGCCGAGGAAGGCGCCGGTGAACTGGCCGAGCAGGTACGCGGGCACGTCGGCCCAGGGCAGTTCGCCCGCGGTGAGCAGGCCGATGGTGACGGCCGGGTTGAGGTGGGCCTTGCTGGGCGCGGCGATGCTGGCGCCGACGAAGACCGCGAACCCCCAGCCGATGTTGACCAGCAGCCAGCCGCCGCCCTGGCCGAGCGAGCCGCGCAGCGTCGTGTTGGCCACCACGCCGGTGCCGAGCAGGATCAGGGTCGCGGTGCCGAGCAGTTCCCAGAGCACGATCGACCAGAAGCCCATGGTGCCTCCCTCGCGGTGCCGGTGGCGAGGGGTAGGCGCCCGGGGCCTGGGGGACGGGGATTCGGCGGCGGTGCCCACCCTGAGTGATCCTGGACGTTACCGCCGGTTCGCTCGACTGTCCACGGGTCGCCTGCCCGAGTCGCCGCGGCCGGGTAGCGTGGGTGAGGACCTTCGGCGCACCGCAGGGAGGCGAGCCATGACCAGCCGCAGACCCGGCCGGACCCCATCGACCCCATCGATCGCACAGTCCACATCGGACGCTTCTGGCGGTGTGCTCGGACCGGCCGACCGGGACCGGACCTGGGCGCGGCTGGCCGCCGAGCCGTTCGACGTGGTGGTCGTCGGCGGCGGCGTGGTCGGCGCCGGGGTCGCCCTGGACGCGGCCACCCGGGGCCTGCGGGTCGCCCTGGTCGAGGCGCGCGACCTGGCGTCCGGCACGTCCAGCCGGTCCAGCAAGCTGTTCCACGGCGGCCTGCGCTACCTGGAGCAACTGGAGTTCGGGCTGGTCCGGGAGGCGCTGCGGGAACGGGAGCTGATGCTCACCCGGCTCGCGCCGCACCTGGTCAAGCCGGTGAGCTTCCTCTACCCGCTGCGGCACCGGTTCTGGGAACGGCCCTACACCGCGTCCGGTCTGCTGCTCTACGACACGATGGGCGGCGCGCGCTCGGTCCCCGGCCAGAAGCACCTGACCCGCGCCGGCGCCCTGCGGATGGTCCCGGCCCTGCGCCGGTCGGCGCTCATCGGCGGGATCCGCTACTACGACGCGCAGTCCGACGACGCCCGGCACACCATGACCGTCGCCCGCACCGCCGCGCACTACGGCGCCGTGGTCCGCACGTCGACCCAGGTCGTCCGGTTCCACCGCGAGGCGGACCGGGTCAGCGGCGTGCGGGTGCGCGACGCCGAGACCGGCGCGGAGGTGGACGTCCGGGCCGATGTGGTGATCAACTGCACCGGGGTGTGGACCGACGAGCTGCAGCGGCTGTCCGGCAGCCGCGGCCGGTTCCGGGTCCGCGCCAGCAAAGGCGTGCACATCGTCGTCCCGCGCGACCGGATCGTGGCGGAGAGCGGCCTGATCCTGCGCACCGAGAAGTCGGTCCTGTTCGTCATCCCGTGGCGCAACCACTGGATCATCGGCACCACCGACACGGACTGGCACCTGGACCTCGCCCACCCGTCGGCGACCGAAAAGGACATCGACTACATCCTCGACCACGTCAACTCGGTGCTGGCGACGCCGTTGACGCACGCCGACATCGAAGGCGTGTACGCGGGTCTGCGACCGCTGCTGGCCGGCGAGAGCGAGGAATCCTCGAAGCTGTCCCGGGAACACGCCGTCGCCCGGGTCGCCCCCGGCCTGGTCGCGATCGCGGGCGGCAAGTACACGACCTACCGGGTGATGGCGGCGGACGCGGTCGACGCCGCCGGGGTCGACCTGCCCGGACGACTACAACCGTCCATTACGGACCAAGTCCCCCTCCTGGGCGCGGACGGCTACCACGCCTTGGTGAACCAGGCCGACCTGCTGGGCGCCCGCTGGGGTCTGCACCCCTACCGCGTCCGCCACCTCCTCGACCGCTACGGCTCCCTGGTGCACGAGGTCCTCGCCCACGCCACCCGCCCGGACCTGCTCAAACCCCTCGACGCCGCCCCGGACTACCTCCAGGTCGAGATCGTGTACGCCGCCGCCGCCGAAGGCGCCCTGCACCTGGAAGACGCGCTGACCCGCCGCACCCGCATCTCCATCGAATACCCCCACCGCGGCACCGCCTGCGCCGACCAGGTCGCGGCGTTGATGGCCGAAGTCCTCTCCTGGGACGCCGACCGGATCACCCACGAGATCACCACCTACCAGTCCCGCGTCAACGCCGAACGCTCCTCCCAGACCAAACCGGACGACACAGCCGCCGACACCACCCGCGCAGACGCCCCAGAAGCCCGACCACACCTGATCGAGCCGCTGCTGCCCGGCTAGCCGAGGTCGCGTTCCTTCCCCTTGTCCATGATCGGGTCGGTGGTCCGCTCACTGGTGCCGAGGAACGCGAAGAACGGGGCCGGCACGGCGATGTTGTGGTCGTGCGCCTCGATGTCCAGCGCGTCGTGCAGTGGCGGGCTCGACGTACCGCAGGTTCCGCGCGTTGTCGTGGTCCAGCAGGCCCGTCGGGTTCTGCCGGGCGAGCAGCCGCAGCACGGGGAAGAACAGGGACGGGGATGTACCCGCTGGGAGCCGTTCCCCCAGCAGCGCCGGGCGGTTCTGCTGCGCGCCACCGGTTCGACAGCCCTTTCACTCGATCGAGCGACGGTCAGCCGACGCGGCGGTTGAGCAGGGTGTGCAGGGTGTGCAGGGACCAGCGGAATTGGTCTTCGGTGTTGCAAGTGGCCGCGGTGGCGAGGGTTTGGCTGGTCAGGGGTACTGGTCGAGGTCCCCTTCGTGCACGATCCCGGCACGTTCACGGCACTGTCCACAGTGCTCGGTACTGCCATCGGCGAAACCCCCAACTACGCCCTCACCGCCACCTGGCCGCCGCCACCCTCATCGCCACTGGCGTCTTCGCGCCACTGGGGATGCCCACCCTCGTCAACTTCGTCGGCTACATCCTCTGGTCGGTGTGGCTGGTCGTCCTCGCCGTGCGGCTGTGGCGCCCTTACCGTCGGGTAGGGCAGCGACTGCTTCAGGCATAGACTCCTGGGCATGGCCGGGACGACAGAGCTGACCGACGTCACGCGGGATGAGGGGGCGTTGCGGCGGTTCCTGCACGGGCTGCCCGGGGTGGACGCGGTGGGGATCGAGCAGCGCAGTGCCGGGCTCGCCACCCGCAGCATCAAGAAGGCCAGCAAGCTGCGGGCGATCGAGTTGGCCATCTCCATGGTCGATCTGACCACCCTTGAGGGCGCGGACACGCACGGCAAGATCCGCTCCCTGTGCGCCAAGGCGAAGCGGCCCGAAGCGGGGGTTTCGCACGTTGCCGCTGTCTGTGTCTACCCGGATCTGGTGGCGACGGCGAAGGAAGCCCTCGATGGGGCGCCGGTGCGGATCGCGAGTGTGGCGACGGCGTTCCCGTCCGGGCGGTCGAGCAGGCAGGTGAAGCTCGCCGACACGGAGTTCGCGGTGGCCCAGGGCGCGACCGAGGTGGACATGGTGATCGACCGGGGCGCGTTCCTGTCCGGCCGCTACGGCCAGGTCTTCGAGGAGATCCAGGCGGTCAAGGCGGCGGCGGGGAGCGCGCACCTCAAGGTCATCCTGGAGACCGGTGAGCTCGCGACCTACGACAACGTGCGCCGCGCGTCCTGGCTGGCGCTGCTCGCCGGTGGCGACTTCATCAAGACCTCCACCGGCAAGGTCTCCCCCGCCGCGACGCTCCCGGTGACCAACGTGATGCTCCAGGCCGTGCGCGACTGGCACGGCGTCACCGGCGAGCTCCGCGGCGTCAAACCCGCGGGCGGCATCCGCACGACGAAGGACGCCATCCGGCACCTGGTCGCGGTCAACGAGGTCGCCGGACCGGAGTGGCTGACCCCGGACCTGTTCCGCTTCGGCGCGTCCAGCCTGCTCAACGACCTGCTCATGCAGCGGCGGACCCAACTCGACGGCCACTACAGCGGCCCGGACTACGTGACGGTGGACTGAGATGACCAGGGAGCACGCGCCGATGACCTGGGAGTACGCGCCCGCGCCGGAGTCGCGGGCCATCGCCAACCTCAAGCCGGGTTACCGGATGTTCGTCGACGGCGAGTTCGTCGACGGCACCGGCGAGCCGCTCAAGAGCGTCAACCCGGCCACCGAGGAGGTGTTGGCCGAGGTCAGCACGGCGAGCGCGGCCGATGTCGACAAGGCGGTGAAGGCCGCGCACCGCGCCTACGACAAGACGTGGGGGCGGATGCCGGGCGCCGAGCGGGCCAAGTACATCTTCCGGATCGCCCGGATGATCGCGGAGCGGGCGCGCGAGCTGGCGGTGCTGGAGAGCCTGGACAACGGCAAGCCGATCCGGGAGTCGCGGGACACCGACGTGCCCACCGCCGCCGCGCACTTCTTCTACCACGCGGGCTGGGCCGACAAGCTGGAGTACGCGGGCTACGGCCCCGACCCGAGGCCGCTCGGCGTGGCGGGCCAGGTGATCCCGTGGAACTTCCCGCTGCTGATGGCGGCGTGGAAGATCGCGCCCGCGCTGGCCTGCGGGAACACCGTGGTGCTCAAGCCAGCCGAGACGACCCCGCTGACCGCGCTGGTGCTGGCCGAGATCATCCAGCAGGCCGAGCTGCCGCCGGGCGTGGTCAACATCATCCCGGGGGCGGGCGACGTCGGCGCGGAGCTGGTGAACCACCCCGGGGTGAACAAGGTGGCGTTCACCGGGTCCACCGAGGTCGGCAAGGTCATCCAGGCGTCGCTGGCGGGCACCGGGAAGAAGCTGACCCTGGAGCTGGGCGGCAAGGCGGCGAACATCGTGTTCGACGACGCCCCGCTCGACCAGGCCGTCGAGGGGATCGTCAACGGCATCTTCTTCAACCAGGGCCACGTGTGCTGCGCCGGGTCCCGGCTGCTGGTGCAGGAGTCGATCGCCGAGGAGCTGCTGGACCGGCTGCGCGCCAGGGTGAGCACGCTGCGGCTGGGCGACCCGCTGGACAAGAACACCGACATCGGCGCGATCAACTCCCGCGAGCAGCTCACCAAGATCACCGAGCTGGTCGCGGCGGGCGAGCAGGAGGGCGCGCAGCGGTGGACCAGCCCGTGCCCGCTGCCGGACAAGGGCTTCTACTTCGCGCCGACCGTGTTCGCCGGCGTCACCCAGTCCATGCGGATCGCCCGGGAGGAGATCTTCGGGCCGGTGCTGTCCGTGCTCACCTTCCGCACCCCGGAGGAGGCGCTGGCCAAGGCCAACAACACCCCGTACGGGCTCTCCGCCGGGGTGTGGACGGAGAAGGGCTCGCGCATCCTGTGGCTGGCCGACAAGCTGCGCGCGGGCGTGGTGTGGGCCAACACGTTCAACCGCTTCGACCCGACCGCCCCGTTCGGCGGCTACCAGGAGTCGGGCTTCGGCCGCGAGGGCGGCCGCGCCGGGCTGGAGGCGTACCTCGATGTCTGACCGCGTGCCGGTGTCCAAGACCTACAAGCTGTACCTGGGCGGGGCGTTCCCCCGCTCGGAGTCCGGCCGCACCTACCCGGTGTCCGACGCGAAGGGCCGGTTCCTGGCCAACGCGGCACAGGGCTCCCGCAAGGACCTGCGGGACGCGGTGGTCGCCGCGCGCGGGGCGTTCGGCGGGTGGTCCGGCGCGACCGCGTACAACCGCGGCCAGGTGATCTACCGGGTGGCCGAGCTGCTGGAGGGCAGGCGGGAGCAGTTCGCCGCCGAGGTGGCCGCGGGCGAGGGCGTGCCGAGCAGGCGCGCGGAGTCCCTTGTGGACACAGCGGTGGACCGGCTGGTCTGGTACGCGGGCTGGACGGACAAGATCGCCGCCGTGCTGGGCGGGGCGAACCCGGTCGCCGGGCCGTACTTCTCGTTCTCGGTGCCGGAGCCGACCGGGGTGGTCGGGGTGCTGGCGCCGCAGCGCTCGTCGCTGTTGGGCCTGGTCAGCGTGCTGGCGCCGGTGCTCGCCGTCGGCGCGACGGCGGTGGTGGTGACCAGCCAGGACCGACCGCTGCCCGCGATCACGCTGTCCGAGGTGCTGGCCACCTCGGACGTGCCCGGCGGCGTGGTGAACCTGCTGACCGGCCACACCGCCGAGTTGGCGCCGTGGCTGGCCGCGCACGCCGACGTCAACGCGCTCGACCTGACCGGGGCGCCCGCCGAGCTGCGGGCGGACCTGGAGCGGGCGGCGGCGGGCACGGTGAAGCGGGTGCTGCGCGCGCCGTCGACCGAACCGGATTGGCAGGAGCGGCCGGACATCCGCCGGTTGCGACCACTGCTGGAGACGAAAACCGTGTGGCATCCCATGGGTGTCTAGTACCGGCTGGGATGTCCGGGTCGGTTCCACGCGGGCGCGGGGCGTGCCATGGTGTCACTCGCGATCATTGGTCTGGACCTATGTCCGGGTGAGCGAGGGGATCGGGACGTGCGCGGGACCACTGTCTTACCGGGAACACCCGACCTGCGGCCGCGGTCGGGTGAGCTGCCGATGCACCGGCTGGAGGTGCCGGACAACGCCCCGCCGTTCGTGGTCGGCACGTTCGACCAGGTCGGCCCGCTCTCCCGGGCCGCGTTCCCGCACCGGCACACCTTCTACGAGATCGTGCACATCACCGCGGGCAGCGGCACCCACGTCGTCGACCTGGCGCACTGGGAGGTGCGGCCACCGCACCTCGGCGTGATCACCCCCGGCCAGGTGCACCACTGGGCGGACGCGCACGACCTCAACGGCACCGTCGTGCTGTTCACCGACGACTTCCTGCTCGACCACCCGGCCGACCGGGACCGGCTGCGCAGGCTCGCCGATCGGCCGTGGTCCACCCTCGACCCCCGCGCGCACGGGCAGACCGAGCGGCTGCTCGCCGAACTGGTCGACGAGTACCGCTCCGGCGGCGACGGCGCGCACACCACCCTGCGGGCACTGCTGCACGTCCTGGTGGTGCGCGCCGGTCGGCTGCCGGAGACCCCCGCCGCCGCGCCGCCCGCGCCAGCCCGCGCGGGCTCCGTCGCCGAGGAGTTCACCCAGCTCACCAACCGGGTGGACCTCGACCTGTGGTCGGTGCGCGCCTACGCCGAGCACATCGGCGTCACCCCCGGCTACCTCACCGAGGCGGTCAAGGCGGCAACCGGGCGAACCCCGTCGGAACTGGTCCGGCAGGCCCGCGCGGCCGAGGCGAAACGGTTGTTGGCCCGCACAGATCTGACCGTCCGTCAAGTGGCGGGCCGGGTCGGATTCGCCGACGCCGCCTATTTCTGCCGCTTCTTCCGACGGGAGGCCGGGGTCAGTCCCGGCGATTTCCGGAGAAACGGCGAGTCCCGTTAACGACCAACATGTGAATATCGTCAACAGTGGTAACAGACACCCTCGGATACACCACGTCCGACCGCGCCAGTCCATCGTCGCGGTCCGACCGGGTACGTAGGTTCGTGTTCATTCCCCGGCGCCCCCACCCAAAGGAGCTAGGCATGGACGCGCCCCTGCACGGCGACGACAGCACGAACGAGGTACAACCCCCGGCGGGCAAGCAGGTCAGCCGGAAAGCGGTGCTCCGCGCGGCGCTCGCCGCCGGTGTCGCCGCCCCCATCGCGCTCGTCGGCGTTCCCGCCCTCGCGCGCACCCGGTCCGAGGACGCCGCCAACGGCGCGCTGCTGGAACTGACCCCCGACTGCAACGACGGCGACTCGCCGACCATCGAGCAGACCGAGGGCCCGTACTTCAAGCCCGGTTCGCCCGAGCGCACCAACATCGTGGAGCAGGGCTACCCGGGCACCGCGCTGGTCGTCAGCGGCTACGTGTTCGGCCGGAACTGCCAGCCGCTGGCCAACGTGCTGATGGACTTCTGGCAGGCCGACAACGGTGGCAACTACGACAACACCACCTACCGCTACCGCGGCCACCAGTACACCGACGCGTCGGGCAAGTTCTCCCTGACCACGATCGTGCCCGGCCTCTACCCCGGCCGCACCCGGCACATCCACGTCAAGCTGCAGAACCCCGGCGGCCGCGTGGTCACCACCCAGCTCTACTTCCCCGGTGAGCCGCGCAACAACACCGACACCATCTACGACCCCCGGCTGCTGATGAACGTGCAGACCGTGGGCAACGGCAAGACCGGGTCGTACGACTTCGTGCTCAACGTGGTCGGCACCCCGCCCACCACCACGACCACCCGGCCGACCAACACCACCACCACCAAGCCCACCAGCAGCACCAGCAACCCGACGACCACCACCACGGCCCCCGGGGGCACCTGGGCGGCGGGCACCAACTACGCGGCGGGCGCCAAGGTGACCTACGGCGGCGTCAGCTACACCTGCCTGCAGGGCCACCTGGCCCAGGCCGGTTGGGAGCCGCCGAACGTGCCCGCCCTGTGGCGCGTCGGCTGAGTCCCCACGTTCCACCCCTCGTCCCCGGTAGCCCTGTGCTGAGGACGTGACGCGGATGCCCCGGTAGGCCTGCTACCGGGGCATCCGTGTGTTCAGCGGCCGGTGGCTAGGCGGGTCCGACCAAGGCCGCGGCGAACTGGTCGGCGAGCGGGTCGAGGTGGCCGACCATGGCCGCGACGCAGCCGACCAGGTAGCGCTCGCGGTCCACCCTGGCGAAGTCCACCCGCCAGCCCGCGAACAGGGCCAACTGGCGGAAGAACGCCCTTTGCGCGCGGCCATTGCCCTCGCGGAAAGGGTGCACGACGTTTACTTCGGCGAAGTAATAGGTGAAGCGCTCGAGGAATTCCACGCGGTCCGCCGAACCGAGGAACTGCTCCGCGCGCAGCTTCGCGAAGAGGTCTTCCAACGCCGGTTCCACATGCCGCCAGTGCGCGAAAGGGGAACCGCCGCGGAACAAGTCCACCTGCCGCGGTCGCCCGGCCCAGGGATAGATGTCGCCGAACAGGTGGCGGTGGAACGCGAACAGGTGCGCGGTGTCGTAAGAGCCGGGTAGCGGGAACCGCTTGAGCTCCTCGTCGCGCAGGAAGGCGACATCGCGCTCGGCCTCGGCGAGGGACACGGGATCGGTGAAACCGTGGATGTTGCGCAGCACCCCGGTGTCGGGGTCGACGTACGGATCGGTCACGGGCGCCGCCCGGACGCGCGCGGGTGGGATAACACCCGGGGAACTTCCTTGTGCTGTTGTGGACTGCTGTTGTGGAGTGCTGTGGGCTGCCCGGCTGTGGACTACCTGGCGTCGAGCAGGTGGCGCAACCGCCGCCGGACGGCCTCGTCGGTGCTGGTCTCCCCCTCGGCGACCGCGCCCGCGGCGGCGACCGCGCACTCGGAGACCGCCATCCCCTCCAGGTGGACGCTGGCCGCGGCCTCGGCGACCGCGGTGGCCGGGTCGCTGATCATCCGACCGAAGAACCGGGCCATCACCGACTCGGACAGCCGCGCGGTGCTCGGGGCCGAGTCCGGCAGGTCGCCGCGGGCGGCCCGCCAGGGTTCTTCCTCGTGCGTCATGGCGCTGAGCTGGTGCCGGTCGAACTTGCCATAGCGACCCACCACGGTGTCAACCAGTTTCGCGTCCTCGGCGGTCAACCTGCCGCCGTCGCCCTCCGGCCAACACCCGACCTCGCGGGTGCCCTCGTGCCTGCGGTAGACCGCCGGGACCACCGGTCCGGCCGTCCACGCCTCGATGGCGTCCGGGAACAGCGGCTCGCCGGTGCCGCCCAGGTGCCAGCCCTGGGTGTAGTAGAGCAGTTTCTGCAGCTTCATCGGCGACTCCGGGCCGGTGCGGTCCAGGATCGCGGCCACCACGTCGTGCACTGACGCCACGTCCACTCCTCACTGCCCCGAGCCGGTACCCCACCATGATATCGGCTCCGACCAGGGGATGGGCCCGACTTCGCCCCCGAATCGGTGGTTTGTCCCCTGCCGGGCCCGGCAGGGGACGCCCCGGCGGCGGCGGATGAGCGGATGCACGTGAACCGGGATCGCTCCCGACCCGGCCACGGGCTCGAGTGGACAGTCCGAACGGGATGCGGGAACCATTGGCGGACAAGCACATCCGGCGGTCGACGCGGGCACCCGGGCGGGTGCGGACCGGGCGGCGGGGCGGTCGGGGTCGACGGCGGTTTCACCCCGGTGAACCCGCTCCCGTTCGACCTGCACTCCCTATGTTCCGATCGGTGATCCGCACCCCGTAGGCTGCCGACGCGTCGCGCGGTTTTCGCGCGCGCACCGTACGCCGATGGCTGCGCGACCAGGAGGACCTCCAATGGCCCAGGACATCGTCCCGATCGAGCTGGGGTTGCCGCAGGGTGACGTCGTCACGCTGTGGGCGCCGCGGTGGCGGGAAGACGGTGAGGAGTGGGAGGCGTTCCTCGGCCACGAGGACGACCTCTACGCCTTCCCGGACGCCGCGCACCTGGCCGCGTTCGTGCGGACCACCGAGGAGCACGACCTGTCCGACCACCCGGCCTGGCACCTGGTGCCCGCGCTGTCGGTGGCCGAGCTGATGCCCGACGAGGCGCACCAGTTCGACCTGGTCGGCGTGCCGGAGCTGGTGGCGGAGGAGCCGGACACCTGGACCATCGGCGAGCTGGCCGACATCATCGGGATCGTGCGCGCGCTGGCCGACGTGTGCGAGCTGGACGAGGTGCACGAGGTCCTCAACGCCGCCGACGGGTTCGCCGTGCTGGAGCAGGGCACGTTCCCGTTCACCGGCCGCGACGGCGAGCGGCTGTGGACCGACCTGGCGGAGACCATCTCCGAGCGCTGGGACGAGGTGCTCGACGCGCTGGACTCGGTGGTGACCGTGCCGGACGTGGACGAGACCGCGCTGGAGAAGAGTGCCGAGGAGCTGGTCGCGTTCCACGCGGAGGCCGCCGAGGCCGCCGCCGACGAGGACGACATCGAGCCGGTCGAGGACACCGAGGACGACACAGACACCGCGGACAACACCGCGGCCGTGGACGCCGAGGGCAGCGAAGACGCCGAGGAGGTCGAGGACGAGCCGGTCGGGTTCTGGGCCGAGGTCGGCATCGACCCCATCAAGATCATCAGCGACGGCAGCGAGTACTACACGCTGCGCTGCTACCTCGACGACGAGCCGGTCTTCCTCGGCACCGACGGCAAGATCGACGTGGCGACCACGCCGCGCGCGCTGGCCAAGTACCTGGCCACCGCCGACCTGGCCGACAACGACCTGGCCGAGGTCTCCACCTGGGACGAGGTGTCGAACAAGGCGAACGACGGCAGCCTGGAGATCACCGTCGACACCGACAACACCTACGTGCTGCAGGGCCTCGGCGACGACCTGGGCGAGGGCGTGGACGCGGTCGACCCGGTGCAGTTGGACCTGGCCGTCGAACTGCTCACCGACGCCGCCGACTGGGCGGGCGACGACAAGGTGGCCGAGGCGTTCAACCAGTCCGAGGCGCTGGGCTGGCTGGTCAGCTTCATCCTGGCCCCGGACCCGACCCGGATGGCGCCGAGCGCGCCGTTCACCGCCGAGTCGGCGTCGTGGAACCAGTTGGTGCAGGACTTCGAGGACCGGCTCGTCACCCACTGACCGCCGGATACTGACCACCGGATCACGCGCGAGGGCCACCCGTCCGGGTGGCCCTTGTGGACGGTCAGCCCGCGCCGAGCAGCCTGGCGTAACCCGGTTTGATCACCGTGTCGATGATCTCCAGGCGGTGTTCGAAGTCGAGGAACGCCGACTTCATCGCGTTGATGGTGAACCAGCGCAGGTCGGCCCAGCCGTAGCCGAACGCCTTGACCAGCGCCGCCAGCTCGCTGCTCACCGTGCACCCGCTCATCAGCCGGTTGTCCGTGTTGACCGTCACCCGGAAGCGCAGCTCGGTCAGCAACCCGATGGGGTGCTCGGCGATCGAGGCCGCCGCCCCGGTCTGCAGGTTCGACGTGGGGCACAGCTCCAGCGGGATGCGCCGGTCGCGCACGTAGGACGCCAGCGGTCCGAGCCGGACGGTGCCGTCCGGGTCGACCGAGATGTCGTCCACGATGCGCACCCCGTGGCCGAGCCGCTCGGCGCCGCAGTGCTGGATGGCCTCCCAGATCGACGGCAGCCCGAACGCCTCGCCCGCGTGGATGGTGAAGTGCGCGTTCTGCTGCCGGAGGTACTCGAACGCGTCGAGGTTGCGGGTGGGCGGGAACCCGGCCTCCGGCCCGGCGATGTCGAACCCGACGACCCCGGTGTCCCGGTGGCGCACGGCGAGTTCGGCGATTTCCAGCGACCGCGCGTTCTGCCGCATGGCGCACAGCAGGGTGCCGACCCGGATCACCCGACCCGCTGCGGCGGCCCGCCGCTCGCCCTCGCGGAACCCGGCCTGCACGGCCGCCACGATGGTGTCGAGGTCCAGTCCGCGTTCGGTGAACAGCTCGGGCGCGTACCGCACCTCGGCGTACACGACTCCATCCGCAGCAAGGTCCTCCGCGCATTCGGCTGCCACCCGAACGAGTGCTTCTTGGTCCTGCATGACACCGCAGGTGTGCGCGAAGGTCTCCAGGTACCGGACCAGTGACCCGGAGTCGGCCGCGTCCCGGAACCACCGGCCGAGCGCGTCCGGGTCGGTGGTGGGCAGCGCGTCGTACCCCGTCCGAGCGGCGAGGTCGACCACCGTCGCGGGCCGCAGCCCGCCGTCGAGGTGGTCGTGCAGCAGCACTTTCGGCGCCGCGCGCAGGGTCTCGGCGGTCAGCGGCGCGGGGGTTGGCGTGGCCATGCCGGTCACGGTACCGACCCCCTCGGCGCCACCCGATCAGGTAGCCGACTGGTCACGTAAGGTGTGTCCAACCGTCCGGATACCGCTGGATGGCCGTCGACCAAACGGGTTAAACCCGCGGGTCGAGCCCGACGTACGACCAACGGGTGGTGTATGGACGCCTTCTGGGACTGGCTAGGCTCCCCTGCGTCCGCCCCAACGTCTCTTCCCGTCCCCGCTCACTCTCCCTCCCCCAGGACGAAGGTCACCTCCGTGAACGAAAACAACCCCACGGTGTCGTTCGACCGGATGCGCAACATGCTCACCCGCGCGGCCGAGATCCGTGAGAGCGAACAGCAGCAGATCTTCGACGCCCTGGACGAGATCCACGCGCGGCTGTCCCCGCTGGAGTCCATCGGCTCGGTGCGCAAGCGGCTCTCCGAGATGCCCGACCGCACCGAGGTCGGCGTGCTGGCCGAGCGGCTGGACGCGGCGATGACCAAGCTGGACGCGCAGGACGCCGCGATCGCCGCCATCGGCCGCGCGGTGGAGAGCATCGTGGACAAGCTCGCCACCCCGTTCGCCCAGCTCGACGGCCGCCTGGACGGGGTGGCGGGCCGGTTCGAGGGTGTCGCGGGCCGGATGGACGGCCTGGAGGACAAGCTGGCCAGCATCCACCGCCGCATCGACGAGCTCGACGGCCACCTGGACAAGCAGGACAACAAGATCGAGCAGGTGCCCGGCTCGGTGCACGGCCCGGTCCGCGAGCGCATCGAGATCCTGGAGACCGCCCTGCGCGGCCGCATCGACGAGGTCGACGAGGGCGTGCACGAGCACCTCGACGGCACCAAGGACACCCTGGCCCGCACCGTCGGCGAGGCCACCGACGCCGTCCGCGGCGTGCTCACCGAGTCGACCAACGCCCTGCACGGCCGGTTGACCGAAACCTCGGACGCCCTGCACGCCAAGCACGACACCGCCTCCAGCACCCTGTCCGAGGTCAAGACCGCCGTCAACGACTCCCGCGACGCCGTTTACAGCCGCCTCGACGAGGCCACCGACGCCCTGCAGGACGCCCTGCGCGAGACCAAGGAAACGGTCGACGCCAGCGACCGCCTGGAGTCCCTGGCGCAGCGCCTGGAGAAGGTCACCACCCGCCTCGACGAGATGGCCACCCGCCTCGACACGGTGGAGGACGGCTTCACCGCCCGCCTCGCCGACCTCGGCGGCTCACTCGAACGCGGCCTGAACAAGGTCGAAGGCACCCTCTCCAACCGCCCCGACTCCGACTCGGTGGAAACGTTGGTCCGCCGCAGCAACGACGAGTCCGTCCGCCGCATCGGCGGCCACCTGGACGAGGCCATGGCCACCTTCGCCGAACTCATGCTCGGCGGCTCCCAGCCCACCCCGCCCCCACCCACCACCCTCCCCCGCCAGGGCACCCGCCGCCGCCCGACCACCAAAACGGCCCCCCAGTCCTCAGACAAGTCCCGCGACGACAACCCCGAAGACTCCGACATCGCCGCAGGCGCCTAACACCACCTGTACCGCCGAAGCCCCGCCCTCCCACCAGGAAGGCGGGGTTTCCCCTATCTCAACTACTTGACGCCAATAGAAACAGCTCCCAACACCCCTCATCGACAAAGCCCCACTCCCGCACCACGCACCTCGAAACCAACCCCCATATCGACGAAGCGCCATTCTCGCCCCGCGCGCCTCGAAACCCACCGACACCCACCGCCTGCCGGGCCAAAGCACCACAACACTCTCGCCCCGCGCGCCTCGGGACCCGCCGATGCCAACTGCCCGTTGTGGTGGAGTTGTTTTGTTTGGGGGGAGCGGTGGCCTAAGCCGGCGGGCGGGTAAGGCCACGCTTTCCAGTGGCCCCGCCTTTTTGCCTTACCCAGGCTGCCGCTAGGGGCCCCAAACAAAACAACTTCACCACAACGGGCACTTCAGCTTTAATCTGGCGCCCGGGGCCGGCGTCGCCGAAGGCGACAAGGCCGAAACCCGAGCGCAGCGAG
>NZ_AXWW01000062.1 GCF_000482865.1 Actinokineospora inagensis DSM 44258
CCGGCCCGTCGACGAAGGCCGCCAGCCCACCCCGCGCACCCAAAACAAACCTCCGGCCCATCGACGAAGCGCCACTCTCGCACCGCGCGCCTCGAAACCCGCCGATACCAACCGCCCGCTGGGGTGAAGTTGTTTTGTTTGGGGGGAGCGGTGGCCTAAGCCGGCTGGCGGGTAAGGCCACGTCTTTCCAGTGGCCCCGCCTTTTAGCCTTACCCAGGCCACCGCTAGGGGCCCCAAACAAAACAACTTCACCCCAGCGGGCACAGCCCGCAAAATCTGGCGCGATCCAGCGGCGTCGCCGCCAGGCGACAAGCAGTCCCCCGAGGCCCAGTGCCCCCTCACACCCCTCCCCGCCCCGCCACCGCGCTGAACTCCCGCAACCCATACAACAACGCCCCCCGCCCCTCCTCCGTCATCCCCGCCAATACCTCCCCCAAATCATCCCGCCGCGCCCCCCGCAACCTCTCCAAAAACTCCCTCCCCGCCACAGTCAACACAATCTCCACCTCCCGCCGATCCGCCACCCCCGCCCGCCGCACCAACAACCCCGCCCCCTGCAACCGATCACACAACCGACTCGTTGACGACGGAATCGTCCCCAACTCAGCCGTCAACCGCGTCAGGTTCACCGGTTCCAACGACGCCACGAAGTGCAACGCCCGCAACTGCATCGGCGGTACTTTCGGGTACACCGCCGTATTCGCCCGCGTCAGCACCAACCCCAGCGCCCGCGCCGCTTCCTCGATCTCAGCGACCTCCATGGGCCCACTGTGGCACGGCTCAGGCCCGGTCCAGCAACCCGTCCGCCCCGCGCGTGTTGATCACCCGGTCCGCCTCGATCCCGCACTCCTCCGCGCGTTCGCACCCGTACGGCTGCCAGTCCAGTTGCCCCGGCGCGTGCGCGTCCGTGTTGATCGCGAAGTCGCACCCGAGCGCGTGGGCCTGGCGCAGCAACCGGCGCGGCGGGTCCAGCCGCTCCGGCCGCGAGTTGATCTCCACGGCGACCCCGTACGCCGCGCACGCCGAGAACACCGCCGCCGCGTCGAACTCCGATTCCGGCCGGCCGCGCCCGGTGACCAGCCGACCCGTGCAGTGGCCCAGGATGTCCACGTGCGGGTTCGCGACGGCGGTCAGCATCCGCTCGGTCATCTCGGCCGCGGGCATCCGCAGCTTCGAGTGCACGCTGGCCACCACGACGTCCAGCCCCGCCAGCAACTCCTCCTCCTGGTTCAGTGACCCGTCCAGCAGGATGTCGACCTCGATCCCGGTGAGGATCAGGAACGGCGCCAGTTCCACGTTCAGCTCCGCGACCTCCTCGAGTTGTCGCCGCAGCCGGTCCGCGCTGAGGCCGTTGGCGACCCGCAGGCGGGGGGAGTGGTCGGTCAGCACCAGGTACTCGTGGCCGAGCGCGATCGCGGCCTCCGCCATCTCCCGGATCGGGCTCCCGCCGTCCGACCAGTCGGAGTGCGTGTGGCAGTCGCCGCGCAACGCGGCCCGCAGCGCGGCGCCCCCGGCGACCGGACCTGCTTGCTGCGCCAACAACTTCGTCAGGTAGCCCGGCTCGCCACCGGCGACCGCCTCGGCGATCACCAGCGCCGTCGTGTCACCGATGCCCGGCAGTTGCTTCAGCGTTCCCGCGGCCGCCCGCTCGGCCACCTCGGTCGCGGGGAGGTCCGCGATCCGGGCCGCGGCGCGTCGGAACGCGCGCACCTTCTGCGTCGGCTCACCGGCGCGCTCCAGGAACAGCGCGATCTGCTTCAACGCGGCAACGGGGTCCACACACCATGGGTATCCCACCGCGCCCCGTCGCGCACGGTCGGCGCGGCCGTCCCGCCCGGATTAGCGTCGGGGCTGCCCGTCTCCCGAGGAGGATCCCCATGCCCGTCCCGGCCATCCGGCCCGCCGACCCCACCGCTCTGACCGACCTGCTCGACGGCCGCTGGGGCCACGTCCGCCGCGACGCTCGGGCCAGGATGGCCGCGTTGCCCTCGCCCGCGACCTACGACCTGAGCACCGAGCGGCACCGCGAGCAGGTGTTCGCCGAACTGCGCGAGCTCGCCAAGTCCGGCTATCCCCGGGTCGGTTTCCCCGTCGAGTACGGCGGCCAGGGCGACCCCGGCGCGACGCTGACGTCGTTCGAGATGCTCGGCTTCGGCGACCTGTCGCTCATGGTCAAGGCGGGTGTCCAGTGGGGACTGTTCGGCGGCGCGGTCGAGGCCCTGGGCACCGCCCACCACCACGACCGCTACCTGCGCGAGATCATGGACCTCGACCTGCCCGGCTGCTTCGCGATGACCGAGACCGGCCACGGGTCCGACGTGCAGCACTTGCGCACCACCGCCACCTACGACCCGTCGACCCGCGAGTTCGTCGTGCACACCCCGCACGAGGCGGCCCGCAAGGAGTACATCGGCAACGCCGCCCGCGACGGCCGGATCGCGGTCGTGTTCGCCCAACTGGTCGTCGGCGGTCGAAGCCGTGGCGTGCACGCCCTCCTCGTCCCGTTGCGCGACGGGAACGGCGAGGTGCTGCCCGGTGTCCGCATTGAGGACTGTGGGCGCAAAGCCGGGCTCAACGGCGTCGACAACGGCCGCGTCTGGTTCGACCAGGTCCGCGTCCCACGCGAGGCCCTGCTCAACCGCTACGGCGACGTCACCGAGGACGGCCGCTACACCAGTCCCGTCGAGGGCGACTCGCGCCGGTTCTTCACCATGCTCGGCACCCTCATCCGCGGCCGGATCAGCGTCGCGGGCGCGGCGGGCAGCGCCACCAAGAGCGCCCTGGCCATCGCCGTCCGCTACGCCCTGGTGCGCCGCCAGTTCGGCCGCCCCGACGGCGGCGACGAGGTCGTCCTCCTCGACTACCGCGCCCACCAGCGCAAACTCCTACCCGCGCTGGCCACCAGCTACGCGCTGCACTTCGCCCAGGAAGAACTCGTCACCACACTGCACGAACTCGGCGGCACCCAGCCCGACGACCGTCGCCAGCGCGAACTCGAGTCCCGCGCCGCCGGGCTCAAGGCCGCCACCACCTGGCACGCCACCCACACCATCCAGACCTGCCGCGAGGCGTGCGGCGGCGCCGGGTACCTCGCCGAGAACCGGCTGCCGCAGTTGAAAGCCGACACCGACGTGTTCACCACGTTCGAAGGCGACAACACCGTGCTGTACCAACTCGTCGCCAAGGGCCTGCTCACCGGCTACCAGCAGCACCTGCACGAACTCGGCAGCGTCGGCATGGCCCGGTTCATCGCCGACCAGTTCGTCGGCACCGTCATCGAGCGCACCGCCGCCCGCTCCCTGATCGAACGCCTCACCGCCGCCGTCACCCGCGACGACGACACCGACCTGCTCGACCGCGGCTGGCACCTGCGGCTGTTCGAGGACCGCGAGAAACACGTCCTGGACACCCTCGCCCGCAGGCTCCGCCGCGCGGGCGACCCCGGCGCCGACGCCTTCGAGGTGTTCAACTCCGCCCAAGACCACGTCCTGCGCGCCGCCCGGGTCCACGTCGAACGGATCGTCCTGGAGGCTTTCGTCGCCGCCGTCGACCGCTGCCCCGACCCGGACACCGCCGCCCTCCTCGGCCGGGTCTGCGACCTCCACGTGCTCAGCACCGTCGAATCCGACCTCGCCTGGTTCCTCGGCCACGGCAGGCTCAGCGGCACCCGCGCGAAAGCCGTCACCGCCACCGTCAACGAACTCTGCCGCGCCCTCCGCCCACACGCGCTCACCCTCGTCGACGCGTTCGCCATCCCCGACTCGGTGATCGCCGCCCCCATCGCGCTGGGCGCCGAGCGTGACCGCCAGGACGCGCAGCGCGTCCAGGAGGCCGCCGGACTACCCCGGAAGGAGGACACCGGGGCCGCCGTCACGTCGTGATCCGGGATCGGGTAGTCGCGGGGGGAAACGCCCCGTATCCTGGAGGCGACACCTCCACCGAGGGGTGCCCGCCGGGTCCGGCGGTAACCGACCGCCCGGCGCCCGCGACCGCTGTGCCGGAGGAGGAACGTATGCCACTCTCCGAGCACGAGCAGCGACTGCTCGACCAGATCGAGCGCGCGCTCTACGCCGAGGATCCCAAGTTCGCCTCCACCGTCCGAGGTGCCCGCCTGCGCAAGCCGTCCCGGCGGCGCAGGCTGCAAGGCGTCGCCCTGTTCGTCCTGGGTGTCGCGCTCCTCGTGTTCGGTGTGATGCTGCCGGTCAAACCGGCTGGTATCCCCGTGGTGAGCCTGCTCGGCTTCCTGGTGATGTTCGTCGGTGCTCTGCTGACGTTGACGGCCCTGCGCCAGGGCGGCTCCGACCCGGAGCCAGGTCCGGAGTCCCCCGGCGGCGGCGCCACCGCCCACCGCCGAAGCTCGTTCTCCCAACGCATGGAGGAGCGCTTCAAGAAGCGCTTCGACGAAGAGCGTTAACACCCCTCAGCAGGTCCCCCACACTGGCCGAGCGCCGAACCCACCCAGGGTCTCGGCGCACTGCCATGTTTGGGCCCCTTCCGGCCCACCCCTCCCGCCATTCGACCGACCGTGATCCGGCCGGTTCCCTGCCCGCGCGCCCCATGATCACCTGGCTGCTTGCTCGCCCCGTGACCGCTCGGTCTGGCGCCCGCGCGCCCATGATCACCTGGTGGCGTGGCTTGCGTCCGGGACCGTCTGGTCCTGTGCCCGCGCGCCATGATCCCCAGCCCCTCGTTCGCGCTCGCGACCATTCGGCCCCACACTCACGCGCTCATTGCCCAAGCTCACCCGGCTTGGTCCCAGCCCGCCCGACCCCTGATTCCACCCGTTCCAGCGCTTGCCATCCCCCCACCCCCGAGCCAGGCCAGACCCCACCCACCCGGGGGCTGGTCGCCCATTCCTGACGATAGCGAACGCCGCGACTTGTCAAGTGGGGCACGGGGTCGGCTGTGGACAGCCGGACACCGTGTGGACAACCGGCGGGCACCTCGAAGACCGTCGTGCTCGGTGCCCGCGGCCGCGGCGAGCCTGCGGGTCTGGCGAGCAAGGTGTCGTCGTGCAGCAGGGCGGCGGGGCGGGTCATCGGGATCGCACACCGGCTCCGGGCACCCGAGCGTTGATCACGGGCGGTGGGCCGATGCCGAACTCGCTTCCGCGACCGTGTGTCCGAGACGTTCGATGATGGGGGTTATTCCGGTGGTTTGGAGCGGCGGCGGGGGGTCATGACGGAGCGGGGGAGGAGGCGGCCGCGCCAGTCGAGGGGGGAGGTGCGGCGCATGCCGCGCACCACCTCGTCGAACGCGCGCGCCAGTTCCGGGTCGTGTTCCGCGTGGCCGCCGTACCAGGAGCGTTCGACCGAATTGACCACGGTGCGCAGGGCTTGTTTGCCGCCGTCGTCCAGGCTGTGTTCCTTGGCGAGGCGGCGGGCGGCGGTGCGGACGGTGTCGGTGTCGGTCGGGTCGGCGCCGCGGTCCCAGGACTCGGCCATGAGTTCGGTCCAGGCGGCGGTGGCCGCGGTGGGTTCGTGGCCGGTGAGGGCGTGCAGGTGTTGTCGTCGACGCCAGCCGCGGATGGTGGCCGGGATGGCGACCAGGGCGGCGAGAATCAACAGGGCGCTCAGCCACCACGACACCAGTGACAGCAGGAACACCGCCGCGAGGAACCCGGCCGCGGTGGCCAACGGTCTCGCGACGCGCAAGCGTCCCGCGGCCATCAACCCGCCGAGCACCAACGCGACCAGCGTGAGCCCCAGGCCGACCCATGCCGTCCACGGCCACGACTCATCGCTCGCGCCTTGGGCGGCTTGGCCGGGCTTCTGCTGGCTCGGGTCGGGGCGTTCGCTGCGGGGGGCCGCGCTCGTGCTGGCCGTGCCCGACGGCACCTTCTCCTGCGTGACCCCGGCGGACGGGCTGGCGCTGGCACCGGCGCTCGCGTACGGCGGCTCGTAGGCGCGGCCGTCGGCGAGGGGGGTCGGGTCGAACGTGGTCCAGCCGTGGTCGGGGAAGAAGACCTCGACCCACGCGTGCGCGTCCTGGGTGGTGATCGACCGGTAGTCACCGGACAGGAAACCCGCCGTGTAGCCGATCGCGACCCGGGACGGGATGCCCGCCGCCCGCGCCAGGATCGCCATCGCCGAGGCGTACTGCTCGCAGAAGCCGACCTTGGAGGTGAACAGGAAGTCCTCGAGGGCGCTCTCGTCGCTGGCCAGGTTGGTCTGCGTCTTGTAGCGGAACCCGTTCGACGGGGCGAAGTACTTCTGCAGCGCGATCGTCTTGTCGAACATGGTCGGCGCGTCGCTGGTGAGTTGCCGGGCCAGTTGCACGACCTTCGGGTCGATGCCGTCGGCGGACAGGTACGTCCGATCGATCTCGCTGAAGTCGGTGCCCGCGCCGCGCAGGTCGTCGGCGGTGGGCTGGCTCAGGTCGGCGTCCTCGACGTACTTGTCGAGCTTGCGCATGGTGTGCGCGAACACCATGCCGCCCGCCTGGTCGTAGAACATGTCGTCGGGCAGGTCCTGCAGGTCGCGCGGGATGCCGTAGACGGGGGCCCACAGGTCCTTGTAGTTGATCGGCTCGATCTCGATCCGGCTGAGGGCCTGGGTGCCGCCCGCGTCGCCCGGCGCGGGCGGCAGGGTGGAGCCCGCGGGCACGTTGTTGGGCAGGGCGTCCGCGGCGACCCAGCCGCCGTCGCGCTCGTACCGGGGGAGCGTCATCGCGCGCAGGTAGCGGGTCTGGTTGCCCAGGCCCCGCACCCGCAGCAGTTCGACGTTGCTGCCCTGGTCCAGCATGCCGCGCAGCTTCGTGAACGGCTTCAACGCCAACCCACCGCCGCCCTCACCGCCGCCACCGCCACCCGGGAGGCTGCCGACGGTGCCAATACCGGTGATCACGCTGCCCGCCACCAGACCCAGTGCCAACGCGACCGACACCATCGCCACCGGGGAACCGAACCCGGCGCCGGTGCTCGGTAGCGCGGGCCGGTTGCGCCACAACCGGTGCCGGTGCGTGCCGTCGACCGCGAGCAACACCGCGAACGACCCCGCGCCCAGCACGAACGACCACCACGGCAACATCGCGTCGGCCAACGACGCCGGGACCGCGTACACGCACAGCAGCACCAACCCGCACGCGGCGGGCGTACCGGCGGCCACGGCCAGCGTGTCGACCAGCACCGCGACCAACCCGATCGCGATCACCACCAGGCACAGCACCGGCCTCGTGTCCGGCACCGGCGGCACACCCGTGCGCACCGCCTCCACCGAGTCGGCCAGCACCGAACCCAGGTCGTTGAACGCCTGCGGCCCCGGGATGATCCCCAGGACCCCGCTGTCGGTGAACAGCGCCACCAACAGGAACAGCAGCGACGCCAACTGCGCCAAACCCACCAGCAGCGTCGAAGTCCGCAGCGCCCGCAGCCCCAACCCGACCGCGGTCACCACGATCACCGCGATCCCGGCGTGCCCGAACCACCGCACCCCGGAGATCACCCCGGACAACGCCGTCGACGCGCACAACGTGGTCACCGCCGCCACCACCGGCGTGACGGTCGTCGACCACTGCGCCTGCGCGGACGCCTGCTCGCTCATGACCCGGCTCCCGCGATCATCGTGTCTCCCCGGCGGGACCCGCTGTGGCAGACGGCGCTCCACACCTGTGTCATCGGGACGTCCGGGCGGGCCACCGTGACCCGCCAGCCCGCGCCGGTCAGCAGGGCGGCCGTGGCCTGGGGGTCGACGTCGTGGCCCTCGCCGGAGCCCCAGGCCCGGGTGTCCAGGAGGACGGCGATGCTGCGCGTGCCGCGGGTGCGGTACCGGATCAACCGGCTCACCGACTCCGGGGTCGCCGCGCCCAGTACCGCGATCAACTCCTGGCCGTGGCCGGGGTCGGCGGGGCAGGAGATGTCCGGCTGGTGCACCGGTTGCAGCGCGGCCAGCGCGTCGAGGACCGCGGTGTCGCTGTGCCCGCCGTCGCCGACGTCGCTGACCAGGACACCGCCGGTCTCGGTGACCAGGCGGATCTGGTGGCCGTGGCGGTGCAGGTGCAGGCAGGCGCTGGCGGCGAAGGAGACCGCCCACTCCAGGCTCGACCCGGCCCCGCTGCCGCGGTGCCCGGCCACCCGCCGGTCCAGCAGCACGGTGGTACCGCCCCGCCAGGGGCTCTCCTCCACCCGCACCATCATCTCGTCCCGCTTGGCGGTCGAGCGCCAGTGCACCTTCCGCAGGTCGTCGCCCTGCCGGTACGGCCGGACCACCGCGTCGTCCTCGCCCTGGCCCGCGTTGAGCCGCACCGAACCGTCGTCGCCCGAGCCCAACCCGGACCCGCCGGGCACCCCGACCAGCCGCACCACCCGCGGCACCACCACCAACCGGGACGACCCGGCCAGTTCGCGTTCGAACTCGGCCAGCCCGAACGGGTCGGTCACCGTGGCCTTCAGCGGGCCGATCTGCTGGATGCCGCGCAGCGTCGGCTGCAGCGTGTACCGCAGTTGCGTCCCGGTGTGCCGGGGCAGGTGCTCGATCAGGAACCGCGGCTTGCCGCCGAGCGCGTACGGCACCCCGTCGGACACCAGCAGGCCGACCGTGGGCAACCTGCCCGTGCTCCGCACCGCCAGCACCACCTCGGCCCGGCCGCCCACCGGGACCCGCACCGGGGAGATGTGCCGCTGCGCGGACAACCCCACCCTGGTGACGGCGGTGAACCCGCACACGATCAACGGCAACGCGACCACGAACACCGATACGCGCAGCAGGTCGCGCTCGTTCAGCACGACCGAGCACAGCGCGGCGGCGAGGCCTGCCGCGAGCAGGCACCGTCCCCGGGTGGTCAGACCCGACAGGGCACCGCGCATCCGAGACCCCCTAGCGGCCGCGTGCCGAGGACCACGGGGCCCCCGAGCCCGGGTCCGGCGACGCCTGCGGCACCGGCACCCGCTGCAGCAGGCCGCGGATCAGCTCGGCGGGGGAGCGGCGGGACGCCTGCGCCTCCGGGGTCAGCACCAGTCGGTGCGCCAGCACCGGGATCGCCACCACGTGCAGGTCGTCGGGCACCACGAAGTCCCGACCGGACAGCGCCGCCTGCGCCCTGGCCGCGCGCACCAGGTGCAGCGTCGACCGCGGCGAGGCGCCGATCCGGATCTCCGAGAGCCGCCGGGTCGCCGACACGAGCTCCACCGCGTACCGGCGCACCTCCTGCGCGATCTGCACCGTCCGCACCGCCTCGATCAGCCCGCGCACCTGGTCGCCGTCGGACACCGGGCGCAGTGTCGCCCACACGTCGTGGCCCGCGTGCTCGTCGACCATGGCCAGCTCGGCCTGCGGGTCGGGGTAGCCGATCGAGACCCGCGCGGTGAACCGGTCCCGCTGCGCCTCGGGGAGGGCGTAGGTGCCCTCCATCTCGATCGGGTTCTGGGTGGCGATCACCATGAACGGCGAGTGCAGCGGGTAGGTGTTCCCGTCCACCGTGACCTGGTGCTCCTCCATGCACTCGAGCAGGGCGGACTGGGTCTTCGGCGACGCCCGGTTGATCTCGTCGCCGACCACGATGTTGGCGAACACCGGGCCGGGCCGGAACTCGAACTCGTTGGTCTGCCGGTTGAAGATCGACACGCCGGTGACGTCGCTGGGCAGCAGGTCCGGGGTGAACTGGATCCGGCTCACCGGGCAGTCGATGGACCGGGCCAGCGCCTTGGCCAGCGACGTCTTGCCCACCCCCGGCACGTCCTCGACCAGCAGGTGCCCCTCGGCCAGCAACGTGACCAGCGCGATCCGCACCACCTCGGGCTTGCCGACCAGCACCCGCTCCACGTTCTGCGCGATCCGCTGCGCCGTGGCGTGCAGGTCGTCGAACCGGCCGGGCTGGCGCGGCGGCTGCGGCGGTTCCACCGGGGCCGTGGGGTAGGCACCGTGCTGCCCCGCGAACGGCTCGCCACCCGGTGCTGGGTAGTGGTTGCCCGGCAGGGCGGCATGCGGGGTGGGTGACGTCACGCGACCTCCTGGTGTTCCTCGGCGGCTGCCCGTTGCCCGGCGGCCCGGTCGGGGCCGTGGCCGGGCTCGGCGCGGGCGGACATCGCCGACCCGGCGGACGAACTCGGGAGCCTGCCATGGAGTGTGTCAAACGAGGGCGAAGTACCCAACGGTTCGACCCGTCCGACCGCCGCCGGTCGCCGCCCCGGCCGATCTTGCCAGGACAGCCCGCGGACGCCATCACCGGTGTTCGTTCCGATTTTCGCGCTGCCCACGCCGTTCAGACGCTCGGGGCACCCGATTTGGTTGATCTTCGTTCGCCCGCGCGCGGCGCCCGCCCGCCCGCCACTCGACGGGACCGGGTTCGTGGGTCGATCGGCGTGGCCGGTTGGTCCGGATGGTCCCGGCCCGTCCGATCCGCCGTCACCTGATCGCGGTGACACTGGGTGATTGACCGGCGACGCCGCGAGCGCCACCCGAACGGGTGAGTTCCGCGGGTGCCGCGCCGTCCCCCACCGCCACCCACCCGGATCCCCCACCGTGCCCCACACCTGCGCCTGACATGCGGTTCGCGCTCGTCGACCCGCCCGTTTTGCCCGATCTTCCGAGGCGGGTCCAGGGCCGCCCCGCCGATCCGCCCCCCACCGCCCCCCATGGCGCCCCCACCGGCTCTAGCTGGGAAAACACCCCGAACCCGGTCGGGAATCCCGTGCGATTCGCGTTGACTGTGGTGAAAAGTGGGGTACTGTGGCGCCAAGTGGGGCAGACGGGGGTCCCATCGGGAGGTGGGCGTCGGGATGTTCCTCGGCACGCACACCCCGAAGCTCGACGACAAGGGGCGGCTCACACTGCCCGCCAAGTTCCGGGAAGCGCTCGCGGGTGGGTTGATGGTCACGAAGGGTCAGGATCACTGCCTCTACGTGTTCCCGCGCGCGGAATTCGAGGAGATGGCGCGCAGGGTCGCCGCGGCCCCCCTGACCAACGAGGCGGTCCGCGCCTACCAGCGGTACCTGTTCGCCGGAACCGACGAGCAGCGACCAGACGGGCAGGGGCGGGTCGCGATCGCACCGGAGCTGCGCAAGTACGCGGGGCTGACCAAGGACTGCGTGGTCATCGGCGCGATCACCAGGCTGGAAATCTGGGACGCCGAGGCGTGGCAGACCTACCTGGACGAACACGAGGACAGCTACTCCCAGGCCCGGGAGGAGGTCCTGCCCGGCGTGTTCTGACGTGAACGGCGACAGGGCGCGGGTGCCGTGAGGCCTCGGTCCGCTCGCTTTCGGCCCTGGCACACCTTCCCCGGTGCCAGGTCTGACGAGCGGGCGGGGACCTGGCGGCACCCCGCTGTCGTCTCGGGCGAGTGGTCGTTCGGACAACCCGTTGTCCACCCGAATCCCGCTCGGCCAGGTCGGTCCTTCGACCGGTGGGTCGCCCCCGGGCGGACGGTGGTCCTGGAGGTTGGTGCTGTTCGGGCGGGCTGTCGCGTGAGCGACGCGGTTCGTCGGGGAGGCAGTTGTCCTCGGCGAGACGCGGTTGTGCGGGCGCTGTGCGGCTGCTCGGGTTCAGGGCTGTTGCTCGGGCGAGGTGGTTTCGGGAGTGAGGTCGTTCCGGGCGGGCGTGGTTGTTCGGGTGGTGCGTGGTGCGGAGAGGGGTGTTGCCATGACGGCGCGGCGTGCGTCCGGGTTGGTGGGGCGCGCGGTGGGGGCGGGGTTGTCCGGTTCGTCCCCGGTCGGGTCGTTCGTGGTCAGGGTCATGGTTCGCGTGGAATGGTGTGGAGCGGGGGGCGTGTGGTGACCACCCGGCCCCGTCATGACCCGGTGTTGTTGGCGCGGGTGCTGGAGCTGCTCCGGCCCGCCTTGGCCGACCGGCCCGCTGTCCTGGTTGACGCGACCCTCGGTCTCGGCGGCCACTCCGACGCGTTGCTGTCCGAACACCCCCAGTTGACCCTGGTCGGTCTCGACCGCGACCCCAACGCGCTGGACATGTCCCGCGAGCGGTTGTCCCGCCACGGCGACCGGGTGCACCTGGTGCACACCGTCTACGACGGACTGCCCGACGCCCTGGTCGACCTGGGACTGTCCCGGGTGGACGCCGTCCTGTTCGACCTGGGCGTCTCCTCGATGCAGTTGGACGTCGCCGACCGGGGCTTCGCCTACGCTCGGGACTCCCCACTGGACATGCGGATGGACCAGACCACCGGCCGCACCGCCGCCGACGTCCTCAACGAGTACTCCGCCGCCGACCTGGCCCGCGTCCTGCGCGAGTACGGCGAGGAACGGTTCGCCGCCCGCATCGCCCGCGCCGTGGTCGCCGAACGCGAGCGGGAACCGTTCACCACCAGCGCCCGCCTGGTGGAACTGCTCTACGCCGCCGTCCCCGCCGCCTCCCGCCGCACCGGCGGCCACCCGGCGAAGCGCACCTTCCAGGCCCTGCGGATCGAGGTCAACGCCGAACTCGACGTCCTGCGCCGTGCCATCCCCGCCGCCCTGGCCGCCGTGTCGGTCGGCGGTCGCGTCGTCGTCGAGTCCTACCAGTCCCTGGAGGACCGGATCGTGAAGCGGGCCCTGACCGAGGTCGCCCGCTCCACCGCCCCGCCCGGCCTCCCGGTCGAGCTCCCCCAACACGCCCCTCGGTTCCGCCTGCTCACCCGCGGCGCCGAACTGGCCGACGAGACCGAGACCGCCGCCAACCCGCGCGCCCAGTCCGTCCGACTCCGGGCCGCCGAACGCATCCGGGAGGCCGCATGACCGCCCCACCGAGCAGCACCGGCAGGCTGCCCGCCCAGTCCCGCCGCCCGGACCCCACCCCGGACCCGGCGACCTCCACGCCCTCGGCTCACCCCGCCTCAGCTCACACTGCCTCGGCTCACGCGATCTCAACTAACGCTGCCTCGGCTCCTCCCATCTCGACTGCCTCGACCGCTATGCCTTCCGCTTCAACCGCCTCCGCGTCAACCGTCTCTGCGTCGGCTCCTTCCGTCCCCACTCCCTCCGTCTCCACCACACCGGTCGCCGCCACCGCGACCCCCACTCGTCCCCACCAGGCCGCCGACACCTCCGCGCCGCTCCCCACTCCAGACTCCGGGACCACCACGTCCCGCCAGTCCGACTCGGGCACCCGCGGCGCAGGCACCCGTGGCTCCGACGACGCCTCCCCGGCCCGTGGGGCGCGAAAGCCGCGCCGCCGCTCGCCCGGGTCGGAGGCCCGCTCCCGCCGCTCGCGGTCGGCCGAGGCGAGTACCGGCACCGAGCCCCGAACCCGCCGCCCGAGGCCCACCGACGCGGACCCCGACGGCCAGTCCACCGGCCGCGCGTCCCGCACCCGGTCAACGGACGGTTCCCGCTCCACTGACGCCGAGCGCGGCACCCGGTCGACCGCGAGCCGAGCCCGGACCGCCGATCGTGTTGCCGACCGTGACCGTTCGACCACGGCAGGCGCTCGCGCGGGCCGCTCCACCGACGATGATCGCGCGGCGCGGAGCCGGGTCGCGGCTGGTGCTCGGGGGCGCGCGGGAGCGACCGCCCGGCGTCGCGGTACATCGGTCGGCGGGCGGGCGAACCGTGGCCACGGACCGTTCGCGCGGTTGTTCGGAAGTATCGGGACCAAGCCGCGTGAGGTTGATCGGGAGAGCGATCTGCTGGACTCGCCCGCGCAGCCGCGCCGGTCGGATCGAGCGCTGCAGCGACCACGGACGGCGGTGCCCGACCGTGGCTATGTCCGGCGGTCCCAGCGTTCGCACGCCTCGTCGTCGACCGCGGTGGCGGACGCCGGGTCGGGTCGGGCGACGTTCGTCGTGCTGATCATCGCGCTCCTGGTTGTCGGGGTGGCGACCACGCTGTGGCTCACCACGCAGGCGATCGCGGACTCGTACACGTTGGAGAAGGCCAAGCAGGGAGCGGCCAGGCTGGCCGAGCAGGCCGCGAGCCTGCAGCAGGACGTGACTCAGCAGGAGGCCGCGCCCGCCCTGGCCGACCGCGCCCGCGCTCTTGGCATGGTCCCCGCGGGCGACTCGGCCTGGCTGGTTGTCAAGCCGGACGGCAGGGTCGAGGTCGTCGGCACCCCCAAACCCGCCGCCCCCGCGCCCGTCGAAGCGCCTCCGGCCACCCAGACCCCGGTGACGCCCGCGGGCGAGAACCCGACCGGGCAGACCCCGGTGGGCAACGGTGCCGAGGGGAACGCGGCCGGACCGGACGCCACCAGTCAGAACCCGGCGGGAACGCAGCCGGGCCAGCAGCAGACCAACCAGGTTCCCGGCCAGACCGGAAGCACGGACCAGGGACTCACCGGCCAGACCACGACCGGCCAGACGCCCAATGGCCAGAACACCACCGGCCAGGCCGCGAACGGTCAGCAGGCGAACGGCCAGAGTGCGAACGGCGGCACCGCCCAGCGGCAGAACCAGGGCCCGAACCAGCCGCGCATCGACACCGGTGCCACGCCACCCGCGGGTGGCGGCGGCTGATGCCCGGCCGTCGCTCGGCGACCACGATCCCGGGTCGGCCCCGGGACGGGGTTGCCGGGCCTGTCGGCCTGCGCACCCGCAGTCGGTATCGATCGCCGTCGCCGGCGCGTGAGCGGGTGATCGCACAGTCGACCCGGCAGGCGCCGTCCCGGCGCACGCGTTGTCCACAGTCGACGGACACGCTCGTGACCGGACCGGGGCTTGCTCTGGGTGGTGGTACCCGAGCGGGGCAGTGGGAGTGCTCGGGCGCGAAGTCGGCAGGGGAGTGCTGATGGTTGAGGCGGGATTGGCGGGCGGACAGTGAGTGGAACACGTGGGCAACCCGGTGGTTGGGGGAGCACCGGCGACGGCCAGGACCGCGGAGCAGGCGGGCGGGCCGGGGATGGGCGGACAGCAGGTAGGCCGAGCGCGGGCGACGGGTACCGGCGTCGGCCTGATGACGGCTGGGTGGACGGTGGTCGGCAGGCCGCCGGTGGCCGTGCCGCTGCTGCCGGACGGGCCCAGGGCGGTAACGGGGGCGGCCAAAGTCCGAGCGGTGACGCGAGCCGAGGCCGCACTGGTGGCAGTGGGAGTGGCCATGGCGGCAGTAGCGGGAGTGGCGTAGACAAAGGCAGAACCGGTGGCGGTGGCCGCACTGGTGGCGTGGGCCAGGCCCACAGCGGTGGGAGTGGCGCGGGCCAGGGCAAGAGCGGTGCCGGCCAGGGCCGTAGTGGAAGTGGCGGCCTGGGTCGCAGTGGTGTGGGCCAAGGCAGGACCGGTGGCAGTGGTGGTGGCCGCAGCGGTGGGAGTGGTGGGGGCCAAGGTAAGAGCGGTGCCGGCCAGGGCCGTGGTGGAGGCGGTGGCCTGGGGCGCGGTGGTGCGAGCCAAGGCCGGAATAGTGGGAGTGGTGTGGGCGGCCAGGGTCGCGATGGTGTCGGCCAGGGTCGCGGTGGTGGGAGTGGTGCGGGCCAAGGCCGGAGTGGTGCTGGTGGCGGTCAGGGCCGTGGTGGCGTGGGCCAGGGGCAGAGTGGTCGGAGTGGCCAGGGGCGGAGCGGTGGTGGGGGGAACGGTCAGGGGCGAGTAGGTGGCGTGCCGTTGGGGCGTGCTGGGACTGGAGCGGGGAGCCAAGGGCGGGGCGGTGGTGGGCCGCGGCGCGGTGGCGGTGGCGGTAAGCACGGGCGTCCGGCGGGCGGCGGGCACGGGGGTGCGCGACCGGGTGCGCCGTGGCGGGAAGGGGTTTCGCCGGGGCGGATGCGGCGGGTCACCAAGCGGGCGGCGGGGACGGACCACCGGGTGCGGGTTGTGGTGGTGCGGTTCGTGCTGATCGCCGCGTTGGTGGCGGCCGGGCTGAAACTGGTGCAGGTGCAGGGGTTCGAGGCGGAGGCCCTGTCGGCGCGGGCGGAGAAGCAGCGGGTGGAGCGGGTGCCGATCCCGGCGACCCGCGGGTCCATCGTGGACCGCAACGGGGTCGAGCTGGCGTTCAGCGTGGACGTGAAGGCGTTGGCCTACCGGCCGGTCGCGCAGCGTGCGGCGTTGGACGAGGCGCTCAAGAGCGGCAAGGTCAAGAACCCGGTGACCTTCGACGAGGAGACCGCGTCGATCGCGAAGGACATGGCGGACACGCTCGGGTCGCAGGTGTCCGAGCAGGACCTGTTGGCGAAGCTGCGGTCCACCAACAAGTTCGAGTACCTGGTGACCGATGTGGACCCGGCGAAGGCACGGGAGCTGCTGCAGCGGCACCCGACGCTGAACGTGGAGGACCGGTCGCGGCGGGAGTACCCGGGCGGGTCGTTGGCCTCGAACGTGCTCGGGTTCGCGAACTGGCGGACCGACGACCCGGACCAGCGCAAGCACAGCCAGCACGGGCTGTTCGGGCTGGAGATGCTGCGCGACAACGACCTCTCCGGCAAGCCGGGCAGCCAGATGGTGGAGACGGCCAGCGGCACCGACGTGGTGATCGTCGGGTCCGAGCGGGACAACCAGCCCGCGGTGAACGGCTCCGACATCCAGTTGACCATCGACGCCGACCTGCAGTACTTCGTCCAGCAGAAGGCGGCCGAGTACGCCAAGCGCAGCCAGTCGAAGAGCGTCAGCGTCGTGGTGATGGACGCGCACACCGGTGAGGTGTACGCGCTGGCCAACGACAAGACCTTCGACCCGAACCAGCCCGGTGGCCTGGACCCGAGCCTGATCAACGACCCGGCGGTGACCACGCCCTTCGAGCCGGGTTCGGTGAACAAGATCGTCACGGCGATGGCCTCGATCGAGTACGGGCTGACCACGCCGGACGAGGTGCACTCGGTGCCCGGCTCGATCCAGGTGGCCGACCGGACGGTCAACGACGCCTGGTCGCACGGGCGGATCAACCTGACCACGACCGGGATCTTCGCCAAGTCGTCCAACGTGGGCACGCTGATGCTGGCGGACAAGGTCGGCCCGGACCGGTATGCCGCGCTGCTGGACAAGTTGGGGCTGGGCAAGCGCACCGGGGTCGGCCTGCCGGGCGAGAGCCCGGGGCAGTTGCTGCCGCAGAGCCAGTGGTCGGGCAGCACGTTCGGCAACCTGCCGATCGGGCAGGGGCTGTCGATGACCGTGCTGCAGATGGCCGGGATGTACCAGACCATCGCCAACGACGGGGTGCGGGTGCCGCCGCGGATCGTGAAGGCCCGGATCGCGCCGGACGGCACGCGGGTGGACGAGCCACGCGCGGACCCGGTGCGCGTGGTCAGCGCCGACACCGCGCGCACGACGCGTGACATGTTGCGCGCCGTGGTGCAGAAGGCGCCCAACGGCAACAGCGGCACCGGCCCCGCCGCCGCGCTGACCGGCTACCAGATCTCCGGCAAGACCGGCACGGCACAGCAGTACGACCCGGCGTTGGGCCGCTACAGCGACACGAAGTACTGGATCACGTTCGCGGGCATGGTGCCCGCCGACTCGCCCCGGTTCGTGGTGGGCATGGTCTACGACACGCCCGCCTACTCCACTCCGGACGGTCACTCGGCGGCGCCGTTCTTCCACGACGTGGCCGCGTTCCTGACCCAGCGGTACAACATCCCGCTGTCGGCGGAGCCCGCGCCGATCGTGTCGCTGACCAAGCCGCAGTGACCGCGCCAGGCGTGTGACCCCTGACGTTGATCGTCCGCTGAGGACGCTGACGATGCCGACGACGCTGAGGACGCCGAGCACGGTGTGACGTGGTGGGTCCGGCGACCACCCGGACCCACCACGCCCCGTGGCGCGCTGTGCGCGCTGGAAGGTGGGGAACATGCGTTCGACTATACCGCCCGGAAACCGCTGTTGAGCTGCGAAAACTATCCCAACCCGATCGTGTGAACACGGTAGTCACCGATCGGGCGGGCGGTCACCGTGCGCTCACCTACCGCATCGCCGGGAGGCCGTGCGATCGAGGGGCCGCGTGGTCGCCCTCCGTGCGCAGGTAGCCTTCCGCGTCGTGCCCGCCAAGCTCGAAGGCAAGGCTGTCACGGCGCCGCCTCGCCCCACCCGGATCCAGCCCGTCCCGCTCGCCACGCTCGTCGCGCGCGCGGACGCGCGGCTGTCCGTCGGGGGCGTGACCCCGGCGACCACGTCAGGACCGCACGGGTCCGATGTGGCCGTCACGGGCGCGACGCTGCGCGCACAGCACGTCCTTCCAGGAGACCTGTTCGCCGCCCTGCCCGGTGCCCGTGCGCACGGCGCGGATTTCGCCGCCCAGGCTGTCGCCGCGGGCGCGGCCGCGCTGCTCACCGACGAGGAAGGCGCCACGCGCCCGCCGGTCCGCGACTCGGGCCTGCCGGTGCTGGTGCACCCCGATCCACGCGGTGTGCTCGGTTCGCTGGCCGCGTGGATCTACGGCGAGCCGTCGCTGGCGTTGAGCGTGCTGGGCGTGACCGGCACCTCGGGCAAGACCACCACCAGCTACCTCGTCGAGGCGGGCTTGGTCGCCGCAGGCCACACGACAGGTTTGATCGGCACGGTCGAGACCAGGATCGCGGGCAACCGGCTGGCGAGCGCTTTCACCACCCCCGAGGCGCCGGACCTGCAGGCGCTGCTGGCGGTCATGTTGGAGCGGGGGGTCACGCACGTGCCGATGGAGGTCTCCAGCCACGCGCTGCGCCTCGGCCGGGTCGCGGGTACCCGGTTCAAGGTGGGCGCGTTCACGAACCTCTCCCAGGACCACCTGGACTTCCACCCCGACATGGAGGACTACTTCCAGACGAAGGCGCTGCTGTTCGACGGTCGTTCCGCCGCCGAGGTCGTGTGCGTCGACCAGGAGTGGGGGCGCCGGTTGGTCCGTCCGCACACCGTCACCGTGTCCATTACCGGCGACGCGGACTGGACGGCCTCAGAGGTTCGGGTCTCGCGTAGCGGCGAGCAGACGTTCCTCATCCACACCCCGGGCGGTACGCGCGTCGAAGCGACCTTGCCGATGCCGGGCACGTTCAACGTCGCCAACGCCCTCACCGCCGCCGCGGTGCTCGACCGGGTCGGTGTGCCGCTGGACGCGATCGTCGAGGGTTTCGCGGACGTGCGCGTGCCGGGCCGGATGGAGCGGGTCGCGCTCGGTCAGGACTTCACCGCTGTCGTGGACTACTCGCACAAGCCTGAGGCGGTCGCGCTGGCGCTGGACGCGATGCGCGCCAGGACCGACGGCCGGGTGATCGTCGTGCTCGGCTGCGGCGGCGACCGGGACACCGCGAAGCGCCCGCTGATGGGCGAGGCGGCGGCGCGGCGGTCCGACCTGCTGGTGGTCACCGACGACAACCCGCGCGGTGAGGACCCGGCGGCGATCCGGGCGGCGATGCTGACCGGGGCGACCGGGGTCCCGGCGGCCGAGCGAGGTGAGGTGGTCGACATCGGCGACCGGCGGCGGGCGATCGCCACCGCGGTGGCCAACGCGCGCTCGGGCGACGTGGTGGTCGTGGCGGGCAAGGGCCACGAGACCGGCCAGGAGGTCGCCGGCGTGGTGCACCCCTTCTCCGACCGCGACGAGCTCGCGGCCGCGATCCGCGAGCGACTGGGCACGGTGACCTGATGATCAGACTGACCCTGCGCGAGGTCGCCGACGCCGTCGGCGGCAGGCTGCACCTGGCCGACCCGGACGCGGTCGTGACCGGCAGCGTGGAGTTCGACTCCCGGCAGGTCACCGAGGGCGGACTCTTCGTCGCCCTGCCCGGTGACAAGGTCGACGGCCACGACTACGCGGAGAAGGCCATCACCGCCGGTGCAGTCGCCGTGCTCGCCGCGCGTGAGATCGACGCGCCCGCGGTGATCGTGCCTCCCGTGTCCGAAGCACACACTCGCTCGGTAGCGCTAACCGGCGACAAAGACGGTTCCGGCGCAGCGGTCCTCGCGGCGTTGGCGGCTCTTGCGCGGCGAGTGGCCGACAGGCTTACCGCGCAAGGTCTGGCCATCGTCGGTATCACCGGTTCGTCGGGTAAGACCTCGACCAAGGACCTCATCGCGCAGGTCCTGTCCCCGTTGGGCCCCACGGTCGCCCCGCCCGGCTCGTTCAACAACGAACTCGGCCACCCGTGGACGGTTCTTCGTGCGGACGAGAACACCAAGCACCTCGTGTTGGAGTTGTCCGCGCGCGGACCAGGCCACATCGCCGCTCTATGCGACACGGCTCCGCCCCGCGTCGGCGCGGTCCTCAACGTCGGCAGCGCGCACCTGGGTGAGTTCGGCAGCCGCGAGGACATCGCCCGCACGAAGGGCGAGCTGGTCGAGAAGCTGCCCGAGGACGGTGTCGCGATCCTCAACGGCGACGACTCCCTCGTCGCCGCTATGGCTGGCCGCACCAAGGCGCGGGTTGTACTGGTCGGCGAGGCCGAGTCGGCGGACGTAAGAGCCGTGGACATCGTTCTCGACGACCAGGCCCGTGCAAGTTTCCTGCTGCGGGCAGCGCAGGGGGAGGCCCAGGTGACTCTGGGTCTCCACGGCGCACACCACGTGGGCAACGCTCTTACCGCCGCCGCGATAGCGCTTGAGTTGGGCGCGACAGTGCAAGAGGTGGCGGACAGCCTTACCGGCGCGCAGCGGGTCTCCGCTCGTCGGATGGAGGTGACGACTCGCCCGGACGGCGTGACCGTGGTCAACGACGCGTTCAACGCCAACCCCGAGTCGGTGCGCGCGGCACTGAAAACGCTGGCGACGATGGCCCGGTCAGGCAACCGCCGCCGGTCGTGGGCCGTCCTCGGGGTGATGGGTGAGCTTGGCGACGAGTCGGTGCGCGCACACGACGAGATCGGCAGGCTCGCCGTTCGACTGGACATCAACCGCCTGGTGGTGGTGGGCGAGCAGGCCCGCGCCATGCACCAGGGGGCGAGCCTGGAGGGCTCGTGGGGAGAGGAGTCGGTGCTGGTGCCGGACGTCGATGCCGCGGTGGCGCTGGTGCGCGCCGAGTTGGCCCCCGGTGACATCGTGCTTGTGAAGGCGTCCAAGGTGGCCGCGCTGTGGCGGGTGGCCGAGGCGCTGCTGGCGGAGGACGCCCGGTGAAAAGCATCCTGATCGCCGCCGCGATCGCCATGGTCGTGTCGATCCTGCTGACCCCGTACCTGATCCGGGTGTTCTCCCGGCAGGGCTTCGGCCAGGAGATCCGCGAGGAGGGCCCACAGGGCCACAAGAGCAAGCGCGGTACCCCCACCATGGGTGGTGTCGCGATCATCCTGGCCATGTGGGCCGGGTACGGCGCGTCGCACATCGTCAACGCGATGTCCCCGCGCGGGGAGTCGCCGACCGCGTCCGGGCTGCTGGTGCTGATGCTGGCCACCGGGCTGGGCCTGGTCGGTTTCCTGGACGACTTCATCAAGATCCGCAAGCAGCGGAACCTCGGCCTGAACAAGACCGCGAAGCTGGTCGGGCAGTTGGTCGTGGCGATCGCGTTCGCGATCCTCGCGCTGCGGTTCCCGGACGAGCGGCAACTGACCCCCGCGTCGGACAACCTGTCCTTCGTCCGTGACATCACCATCGTGTCCTTCGGTGGCATCGGCTTCATCGTGTTCTGCTACCTGGCGGTGTCGGCGTGGTCGAACGCGGTGAACTTCACCGACGGCCTCGACGGCCTGGCAGGCGGCTCGTCGGCGATGGTGCTGGGCACCTACGTGGTGATCTCGTACTGGCAGTTCAGCCACGACTGCGGCCGCGCGGTCGAGGCGGCCTGTTTCGACGTGCGCGACCCGCTGGACCTGGCGCTGGTGGCGGCCGCCGCGATGGGGGCCTGCATCGGATTTCTGTGGTGGAACGCCGCGCCCGCGCGCATCTTCATGGGTGACACCGGTTCGCTCGCGCTCGGCGGCCTGGTCGCGGGGCTGTCCATGGCCACCCGCACCGAGCTGCTGATGATCGTGATCAGCGGTCTGTTCGTGGTGGAGATGGTGTCGGTCGTGCTGCAGATCGCGATCTTCCGCACCACCCGGCGGCGGTTGTTCCGGATGGCGCCGTTCCACCACCACTTCGAGTTGGCGGGCTGGGCGGAAACCACGGTCATCATCCGGTTCTGGCTGCTCGCGGGCGTGTGCGCGATGTTCGGTCTCGGGTTGTTCTACGCGGACTGGCTCGGGGCAGGCGGCGGCGTGTGACCGGCTCGTTCGCCGGGCTGGTCACCGGTCGGGTGCTGGTGGCGGGCGCGGGTGTGACCGGCAGGTCGGTCGCGGCGGCTCTGGTGGACATGGGTGCCGAGGTCACGGTGACCGACGGCAACGCCGAGCGGTTGGCGGAGTTGTCCGACACCGGCGCCACGCTCGTGCCCGGTCTCACCGAGCCGCCCGAGGGCACCTCTCTCGTTGTCACCAGCCCCGGGTGGCGCCCCACCAGCCCGTTGTTGTCGGCGGCGGTGTCTGCCGGGATCGACGTGGTCGGCGAGGTCGAGCTGGCGTGGTGGATGTCGGAGAGCCTGCCGACGCCACCGGCGTGGTTGGTGGTCACGGGCACCAACGGCAAGACGACCACCGTTGGCATGCTGGCCGAGATCCTTCGCGCGGGTGGGCACAACGCGATCGCTTGCGGCAACGTCGGCCTGACCGTGATCGACGCCATCCGCGCCGGACATGAAGTGCTCGCGGTAGAGCTGTCGAGCTTCCAACTGCATTGGCAGCGGTCGCTGCGCGCGCATGCCGCTGTGGTGCTCAACCTCGCCGAGGACCACCTCGACTGGCACGGCTCGATGGAGGAGTACGCGAAAGCCAAGGGACGGGCGTACTCGGGCGCGAGGTTCGTCGTGCGCAACGTGGCCGACGAGTGGTCCGGCAGGCTCGCCGCCGAGCACGACGGTGTGCAGGTGGGCTTCGGGCTCGGCGTGCCGCGCCCCGGCGAGCTGGGCCTGGTCGAGGACCTCTTGGTGGACCGCGTGTTCGTGGCGGACCCGGCGACGCAGGCCGAGGAGCTTGCCTCGCTGGGTGACCTCAACGTGCTGGGGCCGCACAACGTCGCCAACGCGCTTGCCGCCGGGGGGTTGGCCCGCGCCTACGGGGTGTCGTCTGAGGCCGTTCGCGCGGGTTTGGCCGCGTTCCAGCCTGGTGCGCATCGCTCTGTCCACCTGGGTGAGTTCAACGGCGTTTCTTACGTCAACGACTCCAAAGCCACCAATCCGCACGCGGCGGGTGGGTCGCTGCGCGCGTTCGAGTCCATCGTGTGGGTCGCCGGTGGCCTGCTGAAGGGCGCGACGGTGGACGCCCTGGTCGAGGAGGTCGCCGGGCGGCTGCGCGGGGTGGTCCTGCTCGGCGCGGACGCCGACGTGTTCGCCGCCTCGCTGGCGCGACACGCCCCGGATGTCCCCGTCGCGCGGGTGACCCCGGGAGACGATGACCCCATGATCGCAGCGGTCGGCGCGGCAGGCGCCATGGCACGTTCGGGTGATGTCGTGCTGCTCGCGCCCGCCGCCGCCTCCATGGACATGTTCCGGGACTACGCCCACCGGGGTGACGCCTTCGCCGAGGCCGTCGCCGGGTTGGCCGCGGCGGACGGCGACGCTGGAGGTACTGGCGCCACCGGGAGCCGGTGATGACCGCCCAGGACACGGCAGGCCCCACGGTCCGCCCCCGGCGGGCCTCGGGCATCGGCGGTCGGGTCCATGCGATCCGGACGGCGTTGACCGCGTGGCTGGGGCGGCCTCTTGCCTCGTTCCACCTCGTGCTCGCCGTGTTCGGTTTGCTTACCGTGCTCGGCTTGGTGATGGTCCTGTCCGCGTCGTCCGTGGTGTCCCTCAACACGGGGCAGGGCCTCTATACGGTCTTCAAGAAGCAGTTGCTCTATGTGCTGATCGGCTCGGTGCTGTTCTGGCTCGGTCTGCGGATCCCGTTGGAACGGATCCGCGCGATGAGTTCAACCGGGCTCATCATCAGCATCTTGCTGCTGGTCGCCGTGCTGACGCCGCTGGGCGCCACGCTCAACGGCACCCGGAGCTGGTTCAAGTTCGGGCCGTTCTCATTCCAGCCGGTCGAGGTGTGCAAGCTCGCGCTGGCGTTGTGGGGCGCGCACGTCTTGGTGCTCAAACGCGCCGCGCTGCACAAGTACCGGCACCTCTTGGTCCCGGTCGTCCCGGTCGCGTTGATGATGTTCGCGCTGGTGATGCTGCAGCCGGACCTCGGCGGCACGGTCACCCTGGGCGTCGTGCTCATCGCGCTGCTGTGGTTCGCGGGTGCCCCGATGCGCCTGTTCGGCGGCTTGGCGCTGGGCGGTCTCGCCGGTGTCGTGATGCTGGCCATCGGCACCGGGTACCGGCAGGTGCGCGTGCTGAGCTTCCTCAGCCCCGACGAGGACCTGGCGGGCAGCAACTACCAGGCGGAACAGGCGAAGCTGGCGTTGGCCGACGGCGGGTTGTTCGGCCGCGGTCTCGGGCAGGGGCCGTCCAAGTGGAGCTACCTGCCCAACGTCCACAACGACTTCATCTTCGCCCTGATCGGCGATGAGCTGGGCCTGCTCGGCTGCACGCTGGTGCTGGGCCTGTTCGCGATGCTCGCCGTCGTCGGCATGCGGATCGCGACCCGCAACATCGACCCGTGGGTCCGAATGGTCGCCGCGACGCTGACCGTGTGGTTGGTCGCGCAGGCCGCCATCAACATCGGTTACGTCGTTGGTGTTCTCCCGGTCACGGGCATCACGTTGCCTCTTATCTCGTCCGGCGGCACCTCCGTTGTGGTGACCATGCTGGTGTTCGGCATTCTCGCCAACTGCGCGCGCCACGAGCCCGAAGCGGTGTCGGCACTACGCTCACAGGGTCCCGGCCGGTTCGGCAGGCTGATGCGCCTGACCGCCCCGGAGCCGTACAAGCCGCCGAAGAAGCGCAAGCCCGCGCGGCCGACCACGCCGCCGCGGGGCAGCCAGCAGCGGCGCGGCGTGCCGCAGGCCGAGCACCGCAGGCGCGCGCCGGAACGACAGGGACACCCACGGGCGGGCGGTGCGGCCCTTGCCCGACAGAAGACAAGCCGCGGCAACCCGCGGAACGCCAAAGGAGGACGTCGTTGACCGTTGGTCCCACAGGTGCCGGTGACCCCACCCGCCGAGGCCCGTGTGTGGTGATCGCGGGGGGAGGCACGGCAGGCCACATCGAGCCCGCGCTCGCGCTGGCCGACGCCGTGATCCGGCTGCGGCCGGATGCCCGTGTCGTCGCGCTGGGCACCGAGCGCGGCCTGGAGAAGACGATCGTCCCCGCGCGGGGTTACCCGCTGGAGATGATCCCGCCGGTCCCCATGCCCCGTAAGCCCAATGTCGACCTGTTGAAGCTACCGCTGAAGGTGCGTGCGGCGGTGAAGACGACCCGTGAGGTGTTGGATCGGGTCGGCGCCGATGTCGTAGTCGGCTTCGGTGGCTACGTCGCGCTACCTGCTTACCTTGCCGCGCGCGGCCGGGTGCCCATCGTCGTGCACGACTCGAACGCGAAGGTGGGTCTGGCGAACAAGGTCGGTGCCCGGTTCGCCGAGCGGGTCGCGGTCGCGGTGGGCGACTCGGGTCTGCCCGGTGCGGAAGTCATCGGCATCCCGCTGCGCGAGTCGATCATCAACCTGGACCGGGCCGCGCTGCGCGCCCGCGCCCGCCAGTTCTTCGGGCTGCACCCGACCGCGCCGACCCTGCTGGTGTTCGGCGGGTCCCAGGGCGCCCGGTCGATCAACCAGGCCGTGTCCGGTGCCGCTCGCGAACTCGGTGAGGCCGGGATCGCCGTGCTGCACGCGCACGGGCCCAAGAACACCCTCGCGGTGCAGGGTGTCGCCGGTGCGCCGCCGTACGTCGCGGTGCCTTACCTGGAGCGGATGGACCTCGCGTACGCCGCCGCCGACGCGGCGTTGTGCCGTTGTGGCGCGATGACCGTCGCGGAGGTGTCCGCGGTAGGTCTACCGGCGGTGTACGTACCGCTCCCGCATGGCAACGGCGAACAGGCCCTCAACGCGGGCCCGGTTGTCGCGAACGGCGGCGCGGTGCTGGTCGACGACGCCGACCTGACCCCGGCGAAGGTCGCCGAACTGGTCGTCCCGATGCTGACCGACCCGCACCGGCTCGCGGGCATGAGCCGCGCCGCGCAGGGCACCGGCCACCGCGAGGCGGCCGACGTGCTCGCCCGGATGGTCCTCGACGCCGCGGCCAAGGGCAGGTCATGACCAACCCGCTGGAGCGCGCGCACCTGGTCGGCATCGGTGGTGCGGGCATGAGCGGCATCGCCCGCATCCTGCTGGCCAGGGGCGCCGCGGTGTCCGGGTCCGACGCCAAGGAGACCCGGGCGTTCCTGACGCTGCGGGCGCAGGGCGCGCGGATCGCGGTCGGCCAGGCCGCTGAGAACCTCGACCTGCTGCCCGGCGGTCCGACCGCGGTGGTCGTGTCCACCGCGATCAAGGAGACCAACCCGGAGTTGGCCGAGGCGCGGCGGCGCGGGCTGACCGTGCTGCACCGCTCGCAGGCCCTGGCCGAGCTGATGTCCGGGCACCGGGTGGCCTGCGTCGCGGGTACGCACGGCAAGACCTCGACCACGTCGATGCTGACCGTGGCGCTCCAGCACTGCAGGCTCGACCCGTCGTTCGCCATCGGCGGCGACCTCAACGAGTCCGGGGCCAACGCCCACCACGGCACCGGCGGGATCTTCGTCGCCGAGGCCGACGAGAGCGACGGCTCGTTCCTGGTGTTCCGCCCGTCGGTCGCGGTGGTGACCAACGTGGAGGCCGACCACCTCGACCACCACGGCACCGTTGAGGCCTACGTGGCGGTGTTCGACTCGTTCCTGGACCGGATCGAGCCGGGCGGCGTGCTGGTGGCCTGCGCGGACGACCCGGGTTCGGCCGCGCTGGCCGAGCGCGCCACCGCCAAGGGCATCCGGGTGCGCCGCTACGGCAGGCTGGCCACGGGACCCGAGGACGCCACGATCTTGGATTACCGGCCCGCCGACGGTGGGGGACTGGCCAAGATCTCGTTGGCGGGCCAAGAGATCGAGTTGGGCGTGGCGGTGCCGGGCGAGCACATGGCCGGTAACGCTGTCGCGGCGCTCTTGGCCGGTATCGAACTCGGTGCGCCGTTGGCCGAGTTGGGCGCGGGCATCGCCGCGTTCGGTGGTGTACGCAGGCGGTTCGAGTACAAGGGAACCGCGGCCGGTGTACGCGTGTACGACGACTACGCGCACCACCCCACCGAGGTCGACGCGCAGCTCAAGGCCGTTCGCCCTGCCGCGCAAGGTGGCCGTGTCGTAGTGGTGTTCCAGCCGCACATGTACTCGCGCACGGAAACCTTCGCGACGGAGTTCGGTAGCGCTCTCGGGCTGGCCGATGAGGTTGTCGTGCTCGACGTGTTCGGCGCGCGCGAGGAGCCGAAGCCCGGTGTGAGCGGTGCGCTGGTGGCCGACGCCGTGCCGCTGCCCGCCGAGCGTGTGCACTACGAGCCGTCGTTCGACAAGGTGCCCGCGCTGGTCGCCGGTCTGGTCGCCGACGGTGACCTGGTGCTGACGATGGGCGCGGGCGACGTGACCATGCTCGGCCCCGAGGTGCTGGCGGAGTTGGAGCGCAGGCCGTGACCGACACCGCCCCCGGCGGGCGACCGCGGCGCAGGCCGCCGCGGCGGGGAGCACGGCCGGTGCGCGGGCAGCGCACCCACCGCCGCTACCTGGTCCGCCGGTGGGCGGTGATCGGCACCATGCTCGTGATCACCGGGGTGGTCTCGGTGGTCTTCTTCACGCCGGTCTTCGGCGCCAACACGGTCGACGTGCTGGGCACCACGGAGTTGACCGCCGACGAGGTCCGCGCGGCCGCCGCGATCGAACCGGGCACGCCGCTGGCCCGGCTGGACACCGACGAGGTGGCCCGGCGGGTCCGGCAGTTGCCCCGGGTCGGCTCGGTGGACGTGCGCCGCTCGTTCCCGGCGTCGGTCGAGGTGATCATCACCGAGCGGACCCCGGTCGTCTTCGTCCAGCGCGACGACGGCGCGCACCTGCTCGACGCGGCGGGGGTGGACTACTCGACCCTGCGCGCCGCCCCGCCCGGCCTCCCGAGGCTGGACGCGGGTGGCGACCAGGCCGCCCGCGCGGCCACCTCGGTGCTCGCGTCGATCCCGGCGCAGTTGACCAAGCAGGTCACCGCGGTGTCGGCGAACACGGCGACCGACATCCGGCTCACCCTGGCCGACTCGCGCGTGGTCAAGTGGGGCGACGCGGAGAACGCGCCGCGCAAGGCCGCCGTGCTGGCCGCCCTGCTCACCCAGAAGGGCAAGACCTTCGACGTGGCCGCGCCGGATTTCCCCACCATCTCCTGAGCCGTCCACAGGGGACTGCGGCACGCCCGGTCGTCGAGCACACTGCGGCCATGACCGACTCCCGCACCGAACCGCACCCGCTCGGTGGCGAACGCGAACAGCTCACCGGTTTCCTGGATTTCCTGCGCGAGACCGTGGTCCGCAAGGCGACCGGGTTGTCCGAGGCCGACGCGCACCGCGCCCTGCTGCCCACGTCCCCGCTGATGACCGTCGCCGGTCTCCTGTCGCACCTGCGCTGGGTGGAGGTGTACTGGTTCGTGAACGCGCTCAGCGGCGAGCCGACGCCTGCCCCGTTCCCGCCGGGTGATGTCGACGGCCCGTTCCGCGTCGGCGTCGACCTGACCCTCGACCAGGCGATCGCCGAGTACACCGCCCAGTGCGCGCACAGCCGCGAGGTGGTCGCGCGGCGTGAACTCGACGACTCGCTGGAGTTCGACGGCTGGCCGCTGAGCGTGCGGTGGGTGCTGCTGCACATGGTCGAGGAGACCGGTCGGCACGCCGGTCACCTCGACGTGATCCGGGAGATGTTGGACGGTGTCACCGGCGAGTGAACCGGGAGGCCGCACGGTCGGTGACCAACAACCGGGCAGGCGCACGGCGTGGCGGCTGGATCGAGGCCAGTCCTATGCCTACCTTCCTTGCCAGGTCCGGGGTTGACATAACTCTCACTCTCTGGTTGAGGTCGAGGGTTTTCCCGGGTCCGGTTCCAGCTCCGGATCGACAAAGGAAGGCGGCTTCGATGACGCCCCCGCACAACTACCTCGCCGTGATAAAGGTCGTCGGCATCGGTGGCGGCGGCGTGAACGCCGTCAACCGGATGATCGAGGTCGGGCTCAAGGGTGTCGAGTTCATCGCGGTGAACACCGACGCGCAGGCACTGCTGATGTCCGACGCCGACGTCAAGCTCGACATCGGCCGCGAGCTGACCAGGGGCCTCGGCGCGGGCGCCAACCCCGAGGTCGGGCACAAGGCCGCCGAGGACCACCGGGAGGAGATCGAGGAGGTCATCAAGGGGGCCGACATGGTCTTCGTCACCGCCGGTGAGGGCGGCGGGACCGGCACCGGCGGCGCGCCGGTGGTGGCCTCGATCGCCCGCAAGCTCGGCGCGCTGACCATCGGCGTGGTGACCCGCCCGTTCTCCTTCGAGGGCAAGCGGCGGGCCCGGCAGGCCGAGGACGGCATCACCGAGCTGCGCAACGAGTGCGACACGCTCATCGTGATCCCCAACGACCGGCTGCTGCAGCTCGGCGACGTCGGGGTGAGCCTGATGGACGCGTTCCGCTCGGCCGACGAGGTGCTGCTCTCCGGTGTGCAGGGCATCACCGACCTGATCACCACCCCGGGTCTGATCAACCTGGACTTCGCCGACGTGAAGAGTGTCATGTCCGGCGCGGGCAGCGCGCTGATGGGCATCGGCTCGGCGCGCGGCGAGGGCCGCGCGGTGCAGGCGGCCGAGAAGGCGATCAACTCGCCGCTGCTGGAGGCGTCCATGGACGGCGCGCACGGGGTGCTGCTGGCCATCGCGGGCGGTTCCGACCTCGGCCTGTTCGAGATCAACGAGTCGGCGTCGCTGGTGCAGGAGGCCGCGCACCCGGAGGCGAACATCATCTTCGGGACGGTGATCGATGACTCCCTCGGCGACGAGGTGCGGGTCACCGTGATCGCCGCCGGGTTCGACAGCGGCGGCCCGACGCACAAGAAGCTCGACCCCACGCCCTTCAAGAGCGGCACCGCGACCGCGTCCGCCCAGGCCGGTCAGGTCGGGCAGGCCAGGCCCGCGGTCCCGCCGACCCCGGCGCCCGAGCCGCAGCAGGTCCAGCAGCAGCCGCCGGTCCCGCTGCCCGAGCAGGGCTACCAGACCCAGCAGCCGGTCCAGCCCACGCACCAGCAGCCGGTCTACCAGCAGCAGTCGCAGCAGCAGGCGCCCACCCACTCGACCTACCGCCCGGAGTACGCCCAGGGCGGGTCGTCACAGCCGCCGTCCGGGGCGCGCCCCGGGCTGAACCGCCCGGTCCCGGTCACCGAGGACCCGGACGACGAGGTCGACGTGCCGCCGTTCATGCGCCGGTAGCGCACGAGCGGTTCCCGCGAGCCACTAGGTTGGTCGGTACTTGGGTGTGCTGACTCCTAGTTGTTGCGGGGTGCGGGGTGCGGATACGTCGGGTGGTCACGACGCGGGACGGCGGGGCGTCGACGGCGCCGTACGACTCGTTCAACCTGGGTGACCACGTCGGTGACGACCCGGTGGCCGTGTCGGCGAACCGGGCGCGGCTGGCCGGTGAACTCGGCGTGCCCGCCGACCATCTCGTGTGGATGGAGCAGGTGCACGGCCGCACGGTCGGCGTTGTCGACGGCCCGGTGGCCGAGAAACTTGAAGCGACCGACGCGGTCGTGACCGCCCGGCCGGGGCTGGCCCTGGTCGTGCTCGTCGCCGATTGCGTTCCGGTCCTGCTGGCCGATCCCGAGTCCGGTGTCGTCGGCGCCGTGCACGCGGGACGGGTGGGCGCGCGGGTCGGTGTCGTTCCCGCCGCGCTGTCGGCCATGGCGGACGCCGGTGCCGACGTGCGCCGGGTCGAGGTGCTGCTGGGCCCGTCGATCTGCGGCGAGTGCTACGAGGTCCCGCAGGCCATGCAGACCGATGTGGAGCGTCACCTGCCGGGCAGCGCCTGCCGCACCCGCACGGGCACGCCCGGGTTGGACCTGCGCGCCGGGCTCTGGCGGCAGTTGGCCGATGCCGGGGTGGCGCGGATCGGGATTGACCCGCGGTGCACCAACGAGGACCGCACGTTGTTCAGTCACCGCAGGGAAGGCACCACTGGGCGATTGGCCGCGGTCACCTGGGTCGAGCCGTGACCGGGCCGCGGGCCGCCGAGATCGCCGCCAACCTGGCCGAGGTGCGGGCCCGGATCGAGGCCGCCTGCGCGCGGGCCGGGCGTGATCCGGGCGAGGTGCGGTTGCTGGCGGTCACCAAGACCTTCCCGGCCGAGGACGTCGCCGCCCTGGTCGACCAGGGCGTGCTCGACCTGGCCGAGAACCGGGAGCAGGAGGCCGGTCCCAAGGCGGACGCCGTGGCCGGGCTGCGGCCGGCCGCGCGGCCCCGCTGGCACATGGTCGGCCGCCTGCAGCGCAACAAGGCCAGGTCCGTGGTCCGCTGGGCGGCCCAGGTCCAGTCCGTCGACTCCGCACGGCTCGCCGACGCCCTCGCGAAGGCGGTGCGGGCCGCGGTCGAGGTGGGGGAGCGGTCGGGGCCGCTGGAGGTGTTGCTGCAGGCGAGCATCGACGGCGACCCGGAGCGCGGCGGCTGCCCGCTCGACGACCTCCCGGCACTCGCCGATCAGGTAATTCGATCGAGTGATCTTCGCCTCCTCGGGATCATGGCCGTGGCGCCGCGGGGGACGGAACCCGCCGCGGCCTTCGAACGTCTAGCGGGTGCCGCCGAGCGGCTGCGCGCCGACCACCCGTCGGCCGTGGAGCTGTCCTGCGGCATGAGTGGTGATCTCGAGCAGGCCATCGCGCACGGATCCACGTGCGTGCGTGTCGGAACCGCGCTGCTGGGGGGACGCGGACTAGCCTCCCCATAGCAAGAACGGACCCCGACGGGCAAGATCGGTCGTGCTCGGGGTTGAGCCTTGCGAGGACGTGGTAGACGGACGAGGACATCGACATGTCACGGGCACGTCGACCGCGCTCGGGGAGTCGGAGGAGCGGCATGAGCACCTTGCAGAAGCTGAAGGCCTACTTCGGCATGGTCCCGGCAGACGAGCTCGAGGACTACGAGGCCGAGGAGTACGACCGGCGCGGCTACCGCTCCGACTACGCCGAGGACGAGTTCGAGGACTACCCGGGCGGGCGACGCCGGTGGTTCGGCGGCCAACGCGCGGGTTACCGCGACGAGGTCGAGGACGACTACGGCCCCGCCGAGCCCGCCGAGCGGTCCCGGCCGCGTCCGGCGTGGTCCCCGGCGGCGGCGCTGCCGGAATCGCCGACGCACGGCGCGCTGGCCGTGGACTCGCGGCGGGAGCAGCCTGCCCGGCCGCGCCCGGCCGAGCCGCAGCCGACCGCCGGTTTTCCACTCGGTCGGGTGATCACGCTGCACCCGCGCAGCTACATCGAGGCGCGCACGATCGGGGAACACTACCGCGACGGCCGCCCGGTCATCATGAACCTGACCGAGATGGACGACGCGGACGCCAAGCGCCTGGTGGACTTCGCCGCGGGCCTGGCGTTCGCGATGCGCGGGTCGATGGACAAGGTCACCAACAAGGTGTTCTTGATCTCACCGCCCAATGTCGACCCGACCGCCGAGGACAAGAGGCGGTTGGCCGAGGGCGGGTTCGCCGCCCGGAGCTGAGTGATGGCACAGTTGACCCGTGGAACCACTGCTGCTCGCCGTCTACTGGGTGTTGTTCGCCTTCTGGCTGTTGCTGACCGCGCGGGTCGTGGTGGAGCTCGTCCGCTCGTTCGCCCGGGACTGGCGACCGGCGGGTGGGGTTGCGGTAACGCTGGAGACCATCTACACAGTGACCGATCCTCCGGTACGTCTGGTCCGACGGCTCATCCCGTCGGTTCGGATCGGAGGCGTGGGCCTGGACCTATCGATTATGGTGCTGCTGTTGGTCGTATTCATTCTGATGCGACTGGCGTATCCCGGATGACGGGGAACCCGGGAGACCGCAGCCCTGGAGTGCGTGAGGTGATCAGATGTCGTTGACCCCCGCTGACGTGCACAACGTCGCGTTCAGCAAGCCTCCCATTGGCAAGCGGGGCTACAACGAGGACGAGGTGGACGCCTTCCTCGACCTGGTCGAGGTGGAACTGTCCCGCCTGATCGAGGAGAACAACGACCTGCGAGCGCAGGTCGAGCAGCTCGACGCGCAACTGGAGTCGACCCGCGCCGACCTGGAGGACGCCCGCACCGCGGGGGCCTCCGTCGCGCCGGTGCGCCAGGTCGAGGAGCCTCGGCGGTTGCAGCCGGTCCCGCCACCCAGCTCGTTGGAGCAGACCAACCCCGGCGGCAGTGGGGACCACCACGTGCAGGCGGCCAAGGTCCTGGGTCTCGCCCAGGAGATGGCCGACCGGCTGACCGGTGAGGCCAAGTCCGAGGCGGACGGGATGCTCGCCGAGGCGCGCACCAAGTCCGAGCAACTGCTGTCCGAGGCGCGGGCGAAGTCCGACACCATGGTCAACGAGGCGCGCACCAGGGCCGAGACCATGCTCAACGACGCGCGCACCCGGGCCGAGACGCTGGAGCGGCAGGCCCGCGAGAAGGCCACCACGTTGGAGCGCGACGCCCAGCGCCAGCACACCGAGATCATCGGTGCGGTGCAGGCGGAGCGGACCACGCTGGAGAAGAAGATCGACGAGCTGCGGACGTTCGAGCGGGAGTACCGCACCCGGCTCAAGACGTTCCTGGAGTCCAGCCTGCGTGAGCTGGGCGACCGGGGTTCGGCGGCGCCGACGACCGAGGGTCGGGGCGCCGGGCAGCAGAGCAGCGGCTACTCGTTCGGCCCCCGGGCCGAGGCGGGCTGACCGGCCCCTGGGCAGGCGGCGGGGTTCGTGACACCCGCCGCGCCCGGGGCTGGGGAGTTCGGACACAACCGTGCTGTTCCTCGTCTTGTTGCTGGTGCTCGGTGCCTTCGGGTTGCTGGTCGCCGCGCTCACCACGGCGCACACCGTGTGGGCGTGGATCTCGGTGGTCGTGTCCGTGGTGGCCGCCGTGCTCCTGGTGGTCGACTGGGTCGGTTCCCGCAAGCGCCGTGCCGCCGCCGCTGATCGCGCCCCCGCACCGACCGGGGCGCCGGACATCGAGCGGATCGACCCGCCCCCACCGGTCGAGCCCCGCGACGGTCCCAGGTTCGACCCGGACCTCGACGGTCCCGGCCCGGACTACCCGGTTGATCTCGGCTTCCCCGCCGAGGCCGACCCGATCCCGGCCCCCGACGAGTCCGCGCGACCTGATCCGGACCTCGATCCGGATAGGGAGCCCGCGGAGGAGTCGACCGATGCCGCCGACCTGCTGGTGGTCGCCGACCTCCAGGTGGACGTGCGCGTCTTGGACGAGCGACCGCGCTATCACCTGACCCGGTGTGGGTGGCTGGGCGGTCGGGAGTCGATCCCGCTGCCGGTCGCCGAGGCCCGGCAGTTGGGGTTCACCCCCTGCGGTCTGTGCACGCCGGACGCCGTCCTGGCGGCCCGACACCGCGAGGGCCGGGGGCCCCGGCAGTCGCGAACCGAGTCGAACTAGCGGTTTCCGCACGGGCGGTCGATGTTCGCAGGCATGCTGGCTCGGGTGACCGCCGCGCCACCCGATCAGGTGATAAATCCGGGAAAACCCTGGCTCGGGCCTGATTTCACCCGTTTGTGGCCAAGTGGCGGGGTTGACCAGCGACCCGCTGCAGATCGGCGCCACGGTGTTCGTGCAGCAGGTGCCGTGGCTGTTGTCTCGGTGGTCAGGTCGCCCTCGCCACTCGGCGTGGCCGGCGGGTGTGATCAACTTTGGGTTCGGTGTGGTGGGTTCGTCGATCCGGCAGCGGGCTGTGCCCGAGCGTCAGTGCGGACGGGTTGCGGTGTGTACATATTGTTGGTGATCGGTGGCTCGGCGGTCGGGGGGCTGGTGGGTGGGCTGGTCGCGCGGTTGTCGGGGATCACCGGGCCGTTCTGGTGTGCGGGCGTGGCCATGGTCGTGTTGACGGCGGTAGTGTGGCGCGGCTTCCGGCGGTCGGCGTTCACCGAGGCGCCTGCCTGACCGGGAGGGGGCTGGTCGAAGGGCGGTGGGCATGCCGGTCGACGGGTACTGCGAGCGGACCGGGCCGGAGTTCTGGTCGGAGCCGGTCAACGCCTGGACCAACGTCGCGTTCCTGGTCGCCGCGTTCTTCGCCTACCGCGACGTCCGTCGGGTCGCCGCGCCGTGGTGTCTGTGGCTGTTGGTCGGGCTTCTCACCGCGATCGGGATCGGCAGTTTCGTCTTCCACACGGTCGCCACGCGGTGGGCGGTCTCGTTCGACACGGGCCCGATCATCGCCTTCATGATCACTTACGTTGTGCTGTTCCCGAAGTTGTTCCTCGGGCTGCGCTGGCGGCTGGCGTGGCTGGGCGCGCCGGTCTTCATCGCGTTCGCGGTGCTGGTGAACCTCGTGCTCGGTGGCGGGAGCTACCTGCCCGCGCTGCTCGGCATGGCCGTTCTCGCGATCATCCTGCTGGTGCGCGGCGACCACCGCCGCGCGCTGTGGTTCACCGGGATCGCCGCGCTGTTCGGCGTGTCCCTCGCGCTGCGCACGATCGACCTGGACGTGTGCGCCCGGTTCCCGCTCGGTACCCACTTCGCCTGGCACGTGCTCAACTCGGTGGTGCTGTACCTGCTCATCCGGGTTGCGGCAAAGCGGGTTGCGGCTCGGGGCTAGACTGGGCGTACAGGCGCTGATCCGGCCATCACCGGGGAGCCTCCGGAAGAACGGGCGCCAGCCCCAGTAGAACCGGACGGGACCGGCCCGTCAAAGCCGGACGAACGAGTGGTCACCGGGGTCTCCCGGCGGCAAGCGGGGTGGTACCGCGGCACGCGGCGGCAGGGTCCGCCACGGGTCGTCCCCGTAGGGGTCCGACCGATCCGTACGAGGAGTACCACCATGGGTTATCCCAGGGCGAACACCGGCGAGGCGACCGTGCCCGCCCAGCCGTCCTTCCCGCAGCTCGAGACCGCCGTCCTGGACTACTGGTCGGCCGACCGCACGTTCCAGGCCTCTGTGGACGCCCGGCCCGCGGGGGACAACGGCGCCAACGAGTTCGTCTTCTACGACGGTCCGCCGTTCGCCAACGGCCTGCCGCACTACGGCCACCTGCTCACCGGCTACGTCAAGGACCTGGTGCCGCGGTACCAGACCATGCGCGGCAAGCACGTGGAGCGCCGGTTCGGTTGGGACACGCACGGCCTGCCCGCCGAGGTCGAGGCGGAGAAGCAGCTCGGGTTCTCGTCCAAGAGCGACATCGAGGACTTCGGGATCGAGAAGTTCAACGACGCCTGCCGCACGTCCGTGCTGCGCTACACCGACCAGTGGCGCGACTACGTGACCCGGCAGGCGCGCTGGGTGGACTTCGACAACAACTACAAGACCCTCGACACCGACTACATGGAGTCGGTGATGTGGGCGTTCAAGTCGTTGTACGACAAGGGCTTGGTGTACGAGGGCTTCCGGGTGCTCTGGTACTGCTGGCGGTGTGAGACGCCGCTGTCCAACACCGAGACGAAGATGGACGACACCTACCGCGACCGGCAGGACCCGGCGGTCACGGTGGGGCTGCGGCTCGCCGCGCCGGGCACCGATCTCGACGGCGCGCAGGCGTTGATCTGGACGACGACGCCGTGGACGTTGCCGTCCAACCTCGCGGCGGCGGTTCACCCCGACGTCGACTACGTTCTCGTTGAGGCCAACGCTGAGCGCTACCTGCTCGCGGAGGCCCGTGTCGCCTCTTACGCGCGCGAGTTGGGCGAGGATCTGCCGGTTCTGGCGCGGTACAAGGGAAGCGACCTCGTCGGTACGCGCTACCTGCCGCCCTTCGACTTTTTCGTGGGTCGGGAAAACGCGCACCAGGTTCTCGCGGCTGACTACGTCACCACCGAAGACGGCACGGGCATCGTGCACATCGCCCCCGCGTTCGGTGAAGAGGACAAGCTTGTCACCGACGCCGCCGGGATCGAGGTTGTGGTCCCGGTCGACCCGCACGGCCGGTTCACCGCGGAGGTCCCGCCGTACGAGGGCGAGCACGTCTTCGAGGCGAACAAGCGGATCATCCGCGACCTCAAGGAAGCCGGGCTGCTGCTGCGGCACGAGACCTACAACCACCCGTACCCGCACTGCTGGCGGTGCGACAACCCGTTGATCCAGCGAGCGCTGTCGTCGTGGTTCGTCGAAGTGTCCCGGTTCAAGGACCGGATGGTCGAGCTGAACCAGCAGATCACCTGGGTACCCGGGCACATCAGGGACGGCCAGTTCGGCAAGTGGCTGGAGAACGCGCGGGACTGGAACATCTCCCGGAACCGGTTCTGGGGTTCACCGATCCCGGTGTGGGTGTCCGACGACCCCGAGTACCCGCGGGTCGACGTGTACGGGTCGCTCGACGAGTTGGCCCGCGACTTCGGCGCGCGCCCGACCGACCTGCACCGCCCGGCGATCGACGAGCTGACCCGGCCGAACCCGGACGACCCGACCGGCAAGTCCACCATGCGCCGGGTGCCGGAGGTACTGGACTGCTGGTTCGAGTCGGGCGCGATGTCGTTCGCCCAGGTGCACTACCCGTTCGAGAACCGCGAGTGGTTCGAGGACCACTACCCGGGCGACTTCATCGTCGAGTACAACGGCCAGACCCGCGGCTGGTTCTACACGATGCACGTGTTGGCGACCGCGCTGTTCGACCGGCCCGCGTTCACCACCTGCGTCGCGCACGGCATCGTGCTCGGTGACGACGGTCAGAAGATGTCCAAGTCGCGTAAGAACTACCCGGACGTCAACGAGGTGTTCGACCGGGACGGCTCGGACGCGATGCGCTGGTTCCTGATGTCCAGCCCGATCCTGCGCGGCGGCGACTTGGTCGTCACGGAGCGGGGCATCAGGGACGCGGTGCGCCAAGCCGTGTTGCCGCTGTGGAACTCGTACTACTTCCTGGCCCTCTACGCGAACGCGGAGGGCAAGGAAGGCAAGTGGCGCACGGATTCCACGCACGTGCTCGACCGGTACGCGCTTGCTAAGACCCGGCAGTTGGTCGACACGGTGACCGCCGCGCTGGACAACTACGACATCTCTGGTGCGTGCCAGTTGGTGCGCGAATACCTGGAGGTGCTCACCAACTGGTACGTGCGCCGTTCGCGCGACCGGTTCTGGTCGGGCGACACCGATGCGATCGACACGCTGCACACGGTCCTGGAGATCGTGTCCCGGCTGACCGCGCCGCTGTTGCCGCTCACCGCCGAGGTGGTGTGGCGGGGGCTGACCGGTGGCCGTTCGGTGCACCTGGCCGACTGGCCCGCTGTCGATGACCTGCCCGCCGACGACGCGTTGGTCGCGGGCATGGATCGGGTGCGGCAGGTGTGTTCGGCTGCGTTGGCGCTGCGGAAGGCGAACAAGCTGCGGGTGCGGTTGCCGCTGTCGCGTCTTCTTGTCGCCGCCGAGGACGCGTCCGTGCTGGAGCCGTTCGTTGATCTTATCCGCGATGAGGTCAATGTGAAGGCGGTCGAGCTGACCACCGACGTCGCCGCGCACGGTCACTTCGAGCTGGTCGTCAACGCGCGCGCGTGCGGGCCGCGGCTGGGTCCGGACGTGCAGAAGGTGATCCGCGCGGTCAAGGCGGGCAAGTGGTCAACGAACGAGTCCGGCGCGATCGTGGCCGCGGGCATCGAGCTGCGCGACGGCGAGTACGAGCGGCGGCTGGTGGCCACCGACGCGGGCGCGACCGCCGAGCTGCCCGCCAGCTCCGGCCTGGTCGTGCTGGACACCGAGGTGACCGCCGAGCTGGCGGCCGAGGGCGTGGCCCGCGACCTGGTCCGGATCGTGCAGCAGGCCCGCCGGGACGCGGCGCTGGAGGTGTCCGACCGGATCGAGTTGACCGTCGACACCTCGTCAGCGCCGGAGCTCGACGCGGTGCTCGCCGCGCACCGGGACTTCGTGGCCGGGGAAACCCTGGCCGACGAGGTGACCACCGGTCCGGCGACCGCCGCGTCGGGCACCGTCGGCGACGGGTCGACCGTTCGCGTGGACGTCCGAAAAGTGTGATCCGACCAGGCCTGCCGGTTTCGCTGTTTCCCTGGTGACCGGGCGTCGTCCCCTGGCATCGTGTGTCCCGCCGCGTGATCCGCGCGCGGCGGGACACACTGGGGGTAAGGCGTGTCGAACAAGTGGCGGCGCTGGGTCTTGGCGGGCGGGGCGATCATCGTGGTCGCCATCGTCGGCATCGCGGTGTTCGTGTTGTTACCGGGCGGCGGTTCGAAACCCGCCGCAGGTGACACCGGCGTCCCGCAGGACGTCGCCGCGCAGCAGACGAGCCGCACACCGGCGCAGGTGACCGAGGCGTTCCTGTCCGCGCTGTCCATGCAGCGGCCGGACAACGCGGCCCAGCTCACCGACGACCCGGCGGCGGCCGAGTCCGCATTGACTAAGGTGTTCGACACGCTGCGCCCGGAGGCCCTGGTCGCGACCGCGCTGACCGCGGACGGCCCGGCGGCCACGTTCCAGCTCACCTGGCAACTGGCGGGCGCGCAGACCTGGAAGTACACGAGTTCGCTGGCGCTGGTTCAGGCCGGTGCCGGTTGGCTGGTCCGGTGGACCCCGACCGTGGTGCACCCGAAGCTCACCCCGGGCACCCAGCTCGCGGTCGTCGGCGACTCCGGTCAGCTCATCGCGGTCACCGACCGGGACAGCAGGCCGCTGATGACGTGGCAGGGCAACACACCGCAGGCGACCGACCCGAAGTTCGCCCCCATGCTCTCCGGCGCGATGTCGCGCACGGCGACCCCGCAGAACACCGCCGGTTCCCACCGGGTCGCGTTGGTCGACCAGTCGGGCAAGGAGATCGAGAACCTGTTCGGCGCGGTGACAGCGGCCAAGCCCCCGCTGCGCACCACCGTCAGCACAAAGGTTCAGGCGGCGGCCCAGGCGGCGGTGGACTCGGTGTCCGCACCGGCTTATCTGGTGGCGATCCAGCCGTCGACGGGCGACATCCTCGCCGTCGCCCAGAACGCGACCGCTGGTAGCGCACCGAAAGCGTTGAACGGGTTGTACCCGCCCGGGTCGACGTTCAAGGTTGTCACGGCGTCCGCGATTTTCGCTGCTGGGAAGGCGACGCCGGACACGGTGGTGCCTTGTCCGGGGTCTGAGGTCATCGGGACTCGCACGATTCGCAACGCGGACTTCGAACTCGGTGATGTGCCGCTGCATCAAGCGTTTGCGCAGTCGTGCAACACGACATTCGCGTCGCTGGCGGCGGGGTTGCCGTTAGACGCGTTGCCGAAGGCCGCGGCGCAGTTCGGGTTCGCGGCGGACTTCGAGATCCCGGGGCTGATGACGCAGACCGGTCGGGTGGATGTGGCTAGTGGGGTGCCGCAGCAGGTGGAGAACAGTATTGGGCAGGGGACGGTGCAAGCCAGCCCGTTCGGGCTCGCGCTGATGGCGGCGACGGTGGCGAAGGGTGGGGCTGTGACGCCACAGTTGTTCTATGACGCGAAGACTGTGGTGAAGGTTGGGTATAAGGGGCCGTCTGGGGCGGCGGTTTCGTCGTTGCGGGCGATGATGCGGGAGGTGGTGACTTCGGGGCGGGGGAAGGCGTTGAATGGGTATGGGGGTGTGGCGGGGAAGACGGGGACGGCGCAGTTCGGAGACGGGTCGACGGCGCATGGGTGGTTTGCGGGGTACCGGGGGGATGTGGCGTTCGCTGTGCTGGTCGAGAACTCGGGGACGGCGGGGGTGGCGGTGTCTGTGGCGGGGGCGTTTTTGGGTGCGGTTTGAGCTCTCGTTTGGGTTGTGCGTTGGGGGATCGTGGTTGGGTTGATCATGAGCCGGGTGGACTGTCGGTGGGTCCGTCTAGGCTTTGTATTCAGGGGCTCAAGTTCGGGTTGATCATGGTTGTCGGGTCGGCTGGGCGATCTTGTCGGTGGGCTTGGTTAGGGTGTGTATTCGGGGGCTTTGTTGTCGGTTGATCTTGGTGTGAGGGGTCTCTGGGCCTCGGCTGCGCCTCGGGGTTCGGCCTGGTCGCCTTCGGCGACGCCGGCCTCGGGCGCCAGATGACGCGGCTGCGCCCGCTGGGGTGAACTTGTTTTGTGTGGGGCCCCTACGGCAACCGCACGGTAAGGCTAAAAGGCGGGGCCACTGGAAAGCGTGGCCTTACCCGCCAGTCAGCTT
>NZ_AXWW01000063.1 GCF_000482865.1 Actinokineospora inagensis DSM 44258
CCTGAATACACAGCCTAGACGAGCCCACCGACAGTCTCGGGCCATGAGAGCCGAGGCTCAGTGCCACCCACGCCCATAATCCCGCCGCCCCATCCGCGGCGGTCGCGGCGGCCGCCCGTGATGCCCATGCCCACGCCCCCGCTGATCATGCTTCCAATCCTCCCCAAAGAGCGCGCCCCCCACTCCCGTAAGCGCGATCGGCAGGAAAATGATCGGCCACCCGACCATGCCAGTGACCAACAACGCGATTCCCCCCAACCAGGCAAGCGGAATCAACGCAGCAAACAGCCGCTGCGCCAGTGGCCGATCCGCCCACTCGGCAGGCGCACTCGGCTTCACCACAACAGGCGCAGGAGCAGGAGCCACCGGTACCCCAGGCTTGGGCGCGGGCAGATCGCCGAACAGCGCCACCAGCTCCCCCTGTGTCCGCGCCGTCGTGATCTTCGCGCTGCGGTCGCCGTACTCGTCGACCGACAGCCGACCCAGACTCATGTGCTCACCGAGCGCGCGCAGCGCGTCCTCCCGCTCGGCATCGCCGATGCGCAGCTCGGACGGGGGATTCTCGTCGCTCACACCCCAGATCCTACGTACTCCGGACCGAGATCGGGCTGAGGTTTGTCTCAGCCGGAGATCTCACAGATCACAGTGCCGGTCGCCACCGTCTCCCCCGCCGCCACCGTCAGCCCGGTAACCGTGCCCGCTTTGTGTGCCGTGACCGGATTCTCCATCTTCATGGCTTCCAGCACCACGACCAGGTCCCCGGCGGCCACCGCCTGCCCCTCCGACACCGCGATCTTCACGATCGTCCCCTGCATCGGCGCCGCCACCGCGTCCCCCGACACCGCAGCGGCCCCCGCCACCGCCACCCGCTTCCGCGGCTTAGCCGCGACACCACCGCCGCCACCCACCGAGAACCCCGCGGGCAGCGAAACCTCCAACCGCCGCCCCCCAACCTCAACAACCACGTTCTGCCGGGGCTCGGCCTCCTCGGCAGCAGCGCCACCGCTGAACGGCGGGATCTGGTTGTCGAACTCCGTCTCGATCCACCGGGTGTGCACCCGGAACCCGTCCTCGTCCCCGATGAACGCCGGGTCCCGCACGACCGCCCGGTGGAACGGCACGACCGTCGCCATCCCCTCCACCACGAGCTCGTCCAACGCCCGCCGCGCCCGCGCCAGCGCCTGCGCCCGGTCCTCCCCGGTGACGATCACCTTCGCCAGCATCGAGTCGAACTGCCCGCCGATGACCGTCCCGGACTCCACGCCCGAGTCGACCCGCACACCCGGCCCGTCCGGCGCCCGCCACAGCGTGACCGTGCCCGGCGCGGGCAGGAAACCGCGGCCCGCGTCCTCGCCGTTGATGCGGAACTCGATCGAGTGGCCGCGCGGGGTCGGGTCCTCGGTGTGCCGCAGCCGCTCGCCCGCCGCGATCCGGAACTGCTCCAGCACCAGGTCGACACCCGCGGTCTCCTCCGACACCGGGTGCTCGACCTGCAGCCGGGTGTTGACCTCCAGGAACGAGATCGTGCCGTCCGTGCCGACCAGGTACTCCACGGTGCCCGCGCCGCTGTAGCCCGCCTCGCGGCAGATGGCCTTCGCCGACGAGTGGATCTCGGCGCGCTGGGCGTCGGTCAGGAACGGCGCCGGGGCCTCCTCGACCAGCTTCTGGTGGCGGCGCTGCAGCGAGCAGTCGCGGGTGCCGACCACGATCACGGTGCCGTGCTTGTCCGCGAGTACCTGCGCCTCGACGTGCCGCGGCTTGTCCAGGTAGCGCTCCACGAAGCACTCACCGCGGCCGAAGGCGGTCACCGCCTCGCGCACCGCAGAGTCGAACAGCTCCGGGATCTCGTCCAGCGTGCGGGCGACCTTCAGGCCCCGCCCGCCACCACCGAACGCCGCCTTGATCGCGACCGGGAGCCCGTGCTCCTCGGCGAACGCGATGATCTCCGCCGGACCGGACACCGGCTCCTTGGTCCCCGGCACCAGCGGGGCGCCCGCGCGCAGCGCGATGTGCCGGGCGGTCACCTTGTCGCCGAGGTCGCGGATCGCCTGCGGGTCCGGACCCACCCAGGTCAGCCCGGCGTCGATGACGGCCTGGGCGAACTCGGCGTTCTCGGACAGGAAGCCGTACCCGGGGTGCACCGCGTCCGCGCCGGACCGCTGCGCCACGTCCAGCACCTTCGCGATCGCCAGGTAGCTCTCGCCCGGGGTCGACCCGCCCAGCGCGAACGCCTCGTCGGCCAGCCGGGCGAACGGCAGGTCCCGGTCGGGGTCGGCGTACACCGCCACGCTGGCCAGCCCGGCGTCCCGGCACGCCCGGATCACCCGGACGGCGATCTCGCCCCGGTTGGCCACCAGGACCTTGCGCAGCGTTGTCGGGATCTGGGTCACGCCGGTTCCTCCCCGGGGATCGGTCGGGCTGGTCGGGAGTTTACGGATCCGGTGTTGGACCGGAACCGAGAGCAACCCCACAGTATCCAGCTACCCTGCCCCTGACACTGTCGGTCCAGGTTGTTCGTCGGAGGTACGCCCGTGGCCGGTCGCCGCGCCCCGACGACGCTCGTGCTCGTCATGGTCATCTGCGGCCTGGTGGTCGCCGCCTCGCTCACCGGGGCGGCGGTGCTGCGGGTCCGGACGGCACCGGTGCGCAGCGCGCCCGGCCCGACCGCCGAGGTCACCACGACCACCGACCCGACCACCTGCAGGCGCGACCCGTGCCAGGTGATCGGCACGACGAACCTCGGCGGCACCGTGGTCGAACTGGTGGCCGACTCCGGCGCCACCTCGGGCCGGGTGAAGATCCGCACCCCGGACGGGCAGCAGGTGATCGAGATGGCGGTCGCCGACCTCGGCATCACGCTGACCGCGGACTCGTTGCAGTGCGTGCCCGGCGTGGTCGCCGCCTGCCTGGTCCGCGGCGACGGCGACAAGGGCCTCGCCGGGCAGGTCGTGGTCGGCCGGTCGGACAAGTGGAGCCCGCTCAGCCGCGCCTTCATCTCCGAGGCGCGCTACCTGTCCCTGGTGAACGTCGACGGCGACACCGCGCCCGAGGTCGTCGCCGTGCAGCAGGACTGCGCGTCCGGCGCGGACTGCGCCAGGCGGCCGGTGTACGCGCAGGTGTTCGGCCTCGGCGGGCAGGAAGTGGGCTGCACCAAGCTGTACCAGCGGCTCGACCAGTTGCCCGGGTACCCGACGATCGAGCCCGCCCAGAACCAACTCCGCTCCTGCCCGTGACGCGGAACGGCCGCCCCGGAGCCCGGGGCGGCCGTTCCGTGCTTCCACTACGCGGAAACCAGTTCCTCGTCCTTGGTCCGCTGGGGTTCCTCGTCGCCGTCGAGCAGCGGGGGAGCGCTGGGCGCGTGCAGGACCTCGTCGTCGAGCAGGTCCTCACCGCGGGCGACCAGCACCGGCACGGTGATCTGACCGGCCACGTTCGTCGCCGTCCGGATCATGTCCAGGATCGGGTCGATGCTGTACACGATCGCCACGCCTGCCGCGACGACCTCGGTGGGCAGCCCGATCGTGCTCAACGTCAGCGTCAGCATGGTGAACCAGCCGGTGGTGCCCGCGGTGGCGAGCGCGCCGAACACGGCGACCAGCACGATCCCCAGGTACTGCCAGAAGCTCAACCGCACCCCGAACAGGTTCGAGATGAAGATCGTCGCGATGGCCGGGTACAGCGCCGCGCAGCCGTCCATCTTGGTCGTGGTGCCCAGCGGGACCGCGAACCCGGCGTACCCGGGGTCGACGCCGAGGTTCACCGCCGTCTGCCTGCTCAACGGCAGCGTCGCCCCGGACGAGCGGGACACGAACGCGAACTGCAGCGCCGTCCACGACTTCGCGAAGAACGTCACCGGGCTGACCCGGCCGACGAACCGCAGCAGGATCGGGTACACCACGAACAGCACCAGCAGCGCCGCGATGTACACCGACGCGATCAACGACAGCAGCGGCGTGAAGAACTGGTTGCCGTAGGTGGCGAACGCGGTGCCGATCAGCCCCAGCACACCCAACGGGGCCAACCGGATGATCCAGCCGAGCAGCTTCTGGATGATGTCGAACGCCGACCGGTTGAACGCCACGAACGGCGCCGCCCGCTCACCCAGCAGGTAGGTCGCGACCCCGACCAGCGCGGCGACGAACACGACCTGCAGCACGTCACCGTTGGAGAACGCGGCGAACACGTTCTCCGGCACCAGGTTGTTGATGACGGTCAGCCAACTGCCCTGCGTCCGGTCGGCCAGTTTCGCCACCGTCGCCGCGCTCGGCTGGACGTGCACCCCCTTGCCCGCGCCGCCGATCAGCCCGACCGCGATGCCGATCAGCACCGCGATCAGCGAGGTGGTGGCGAACCACAGCAGGGTCTTGCCACCCAGCCGCGCCGCCGTCCGCCCGCCGCCGAGCCCGCGCAAGCTGTTGACCCCCACCACGATGGCGGTGAACACCAGCGGGATCACGGTGAACTGCAAGAGGTTGGTGAAGATGTTGCCGATCGTCTTGAGCGTCGTGGTCAACCAGGCCGTGTCGGTTTGCTTGGCCACGAAGCCGAGCACGGCGCCGAGGACCAGACCCGCCAGCACGGTCAGTCCGAAGTAGAGGTTCCGGCGGTTCCTCGTCTCGGGTTGCGAAACGTCTGCGGACATTCGGGGACTCCCGGGGTTGGGTGGGGACTCACCCGATCCAACCAGCCAGTAGGGTGGAAACTTCCCCCTCTCACCTGGTGGAACGCCACAGCCCGGTGACGCTGACCCCCACCCGCCCCAACAACCGCCGGGTCAGCGGCAGGCTGATCCCGATCACACTCGACGGGTCCCCCTCGATCCCCTCGACGAACCACCCGCCCAGCCCATCCAGCGTGAACGCCCCCGCTACTCCCAACGGTTCCCCACTCGCGATGTACGCGTCGATCTCCTCCTCGGTCGGACTCCCGAACCGCACCACCGTCGACTCGGCGCCGATGGCCGTCTCGGTGATGACCCCATCCTCGACCCGCAACACAGCGTGACCGGTCAGCAGAACCCCCGTCCCCCCAACCATCTTCAACCACCGCCGCCGCGCAACCTCAGCCGTGTGCGGCTTCCCCACCAACTCCCCGTCGAAGTGCAACATCGAGTCACACCCCACCACCACAGCGGTATCCCCCTCCCGCACAACTTCCCGCGCCTTCGCCTCCGCCAACGCCACCACGACCCCCTCCGGCGTCGGCTCGACAAGCCCCCCCGCGATCGCGTCTTCGTCCACACCGGACACCCGCACCACCGGTTCAACCCCCGCCGCCCGCAACACACCAAGCCGGGCTGGGGACTGAGACGCAAGAATGAACTCCATTCGCGCAGGCTATTTCGGTACCCCCACACTTCGTCGCCCGGGTGCCCCAACCTCGCCGTGACTTGCTGTAGCGACCCGTGTTCGCGGAGTGCAACCCGTCTTCTTTCGGGTGTCCGACCCCCTTGAGGACCGAACCTGTCCGCATGGAGTCGTAGGGTCGGTTCGACACCGAGTCGAGCAGAGGACCAGAGATGAACACTCCGCTGGAGATCAGCCAGACCGCCACCTCAGACCTCGGCGGAGAGCGAGCCGACCTACTGCAGGCGCTAGCCGTACACCGGGGCTTCCTGCGTTTCACCGCCCAGGGCCTCACCGACGAGCAGGCGGCCCAGCAGAGCACAGTCTCAGCCCTGACGATCGGCGGCCTGATCAAACACGTGGCGGCCACCGAGGCCACCTGGTACCACTTCATGGCCGGTGGCCCCACCCAAATGGAAGCCAACTACGGCGACTGGGCCGACCAACACCGAATGAACCCCGGCGAAAAGCTGTCCGACTACCTCACGAACTACGCCGAAATCGCCACCCGAACCGACGACTTCATCAAGACCGCCGACCTCGACAAGGTGTGGCCCCTGCCCGTAGCCCCCTGGTTCGAGCCCGGCGGCACCCGCTCAATCCGCCGCTCAATCATCCACATCATCGCCGAAACCGCCCAACACGCCGGCCACGCCGACATCATCCGAGAAACCATCGACGGCCAACGAACCATGGGCTAACCACACACAAACCGCACATCAACGAAGCGCCACCCCCACACCGCGCGCCTCAAAAAGCCCACCCGTATCGACGAAGGCCGCCAGCCCACCCCGCGCGCCTCGAAACCCGCCGATCCCAACCGCCCGTTGTGGTGGAGTTGTTTTGTTTGGGGGGAGCGGTGGCCTAAGCCGGCTGGCGGGTAAGGCCACGCTTTCCAGTGGCCCCGCCTTTTTGCCTTACCCAGGCTGCCGCTAGGGGCCCCGAACAAAACAACTTCACCACAACGGGCACCACCGTTTTATCTGGCGCAATCCAGCGGCGTCGCCGAAGGCGACAAGCAGTCTACTTCAACAACGCCCGCGCCATCACCATCCGCTGAATCTGATTCGTCCCCTCATAAATCTGCGTGATCTTCGCATCCCGCATCATCCGCTCAACCGGAAAGTCCCGCGTATACCCCGCCCCGCCAAACAACTGAACAGCATCAGTCGTCACCGCCATGGCAGTATCCGAAGCAAACGTCTTCGCCGCAGAGGAAGCGAACGAAGCATCCGCCTCCCCCCGCTCCACCTTCATCGCCGCCGCATACACCAAATGCCGCGCAGCCTCAATCTTCATCCCCATATCGGCGATCATGAACTGCACCCCCTGGAACTCCGCGATCGCCTTCCCAAACTGCTTCCGATCCTTCACATACGCCACCGTCGCATCCAACGCCCCCTGTGCAAGCCCCAACGCCTGTGCCCCAATCGAATGCCGCGTGTGGTCCAGCGTCCGCAAAGCCAACCGCAACCCCTGCCCCGGCTCCCCAATCACCCGATCAGCAGGAATCGTGCAGTCCTCGAAGTAGATCTCCCGAGTCGGCGACCCCTTGATCCCCAGCTTCCGCTCCTTCGGCCCCACCGAGAAGCCAGGATCATCCCGGTGCACCATGAACGCCGAAATCCCGTCCGCGGGCTTGGCGGCCGAAGGATCCGACACCGCCATCACCGTGTACCACGACGACTCCCCGGCGTTCGTGATCCAGCACTTCGTCCCGTTGAGCACCCACTGGTCCCCGTCGAGCCGCGCCCGGCACCGCATCGACGCCGTGTCCGACCCCGCTTCCCGCTCCGACAGCGCGTACGACGCCATCTCCCCGGCGGCGATCGCGGGCAGCACCTGCTGCTTGAGCCCTTCGCTGCCGCCCAGGATCAGGTTCATCGTGCCCAGCTTGTTCACCGCCGGGATCAGCGACGACGACCCGCAGACCCGCGCGACCTCCTCGATGACGATGTTCGTCGCCACCGAGTCCGCGCCCTGCCCGTCGTACTCCTCCGGGATGTGCGGTGCCGCGAACCCGGCCTTGGCCAGCGCCTTGAGCGCTTCGGCCGGGAAGCGTTCCTGCTCGTCGACGTCGACCGCGTGCGGCGCGATCTCCTTCTCGGCCAGGTCGCGCACCGCCTCGCGCAGCGCGTTGTGCTCGTCGCCGAGCTGGTAGAGCCCGAAGCCCGTGTCCACGGTTATTACCTCCCGGTAGCGCAGCATCCGGTCACGATGTTAGTACTCGTTCACATCGCTGTCCCCGTGTGCTTGTCCCCGTGTGCCGCGTCGCCCGCCCTCAGTCGATGAAACCGCCCGTCAACTGGAGCAGGAACAGGGCGATCCCGCTGACCACCGCGGTCACCGCGAACGATCCGGCGGCGCGGCCGACCGCCGTCCGGCCCGGTTGGGCCTGCGTCCACTGCCAGTACATGAGCAGGCCGCCGGGCAACATCGTCACGGGGTTGGCGAACAGCAGCAGGCTCCCCGGGTTCCACATGCTCCGGGGGGCGAGCAGTATCCCGGTGCACGTCACCAGCAGCACCCAGCCGACGCCGACCGTCCAGACCAGCAGTCGCGGCTCGTCCGCGGGCCGCGGTGCGGCGAACCCGCTGACCAGGGCCGCCACCAGCGCCAACCCGCCGACGATGACGAACACGGCGGTGTCGCGCTGCTCGCCGTCGCGCCACCACGGCAGGTCGGCGTTGACCTGGTCGAGCTGCGCCGTGGTCAGGCCGAGTTCACGTACGCGCAGGAAGGCGCTGGACGACTCGTGCCCGTAGTCGCCGATCATCGCCTCGCAGCCGAAGGGCTCGCTCTTGTAGACGGCGGAGCACTTGGCTTCCATGGCGTTGTCGGACAGGTAGGTCATGGTGAGCTGTAGCGGCGTACCCAGGGCTTTCGTCGTGCACGTCGCCGTGGCGTCTTGCCTTGTGCAGTCCAGGGACTCGTACGGGATCACGGCGCCGGTTTCGTCGCCATCGGTTTGAAGCACGACCTGGTAGATCTCTCGGTCCACCATGCTCGGCGCGATGGTGGTGGCGAGCAGCAACACCCCGGCCAACACCACCAGCACCCCGATCGGCACCGCGACCCGAACGGTGAAACGGGGAAGAACGACGGGTCTGGTCACGGACATTCCGGGCTCCTCGCCGACACCGAGCGCGACACCTGGGAATTCGCCCGGTTCCTCCCGCTGTTACCCGCGTCACCTGATCAGCCCACGGCGGTCAGCCCAGGGACGCGCGCAGGGTGGCGTCCTTCTCCAGCACCATCGCCGCCAGCGCGGCCTGGAACTCGGCGATCCGCGCGCGCAGCTCCTCGTCCGCCGCCGCCAGGATGCGCACCGCGAGCAGACCGGCGTTGCGGGCACCCCCGACGGACACCGTCGCGACCGGGACCCCGGCGGGCATCTGCACGATCGAGAGCAGGGAGTCCATCCCGTCGAGGTACTTCAGCGGCACCGGCACCCCGATCACCGGCAGCACGGTGGCCGAGGCGACCATGCCGGGCAGGTGCGCCGCCCCGCCCGCGCCCGCGATGACCACCTTCAGGCCGCGGTCGGCGGCGGAGGTCGCGTAGTCGAGCATGCGCTGCGGCGTGCGGTGCGCGGACACGACGCTGACCTCGTGCGGCACGTCGAACTCGGCCAGCGCCTCGGCGGCCGCCCGCAGCACCGGCCAGTCGGAATCGCTGCCCATGATCACGCCGACGACGGGGGACTCGGTCACGTTCGTGCTCCTCGGAGGGGGGACTAGTGGATCTCGTAGCCGTCGAGCCAGACCCCGGTCGAGAGCCAGTGCGCGGCCAGCCGCGCCTTGCGCCGGGTCTCGTCGAGGTCGTCGCCGAGGAACGTCACGTGCCCGACCTTGCGGCCGGGGCGCTCCTGCTTGCCGTAGTAGTGCGGTCGCGCGTCCCGGAACCGGGCGAACAGGTGGTGCAGCCGCTCGTCGACCCGCATCGCGGGCGCCTCCGCGGCGCCAAGCACGTTCGCCATCACCACGACCGGGGCCACCTGGTCGGTCGCGCCGAGCGGGTAGTCCAGGACGGCGCGCACGTGCTGCTCGAACTGCGAGGTCAGCGCGCCCTCGATGGTCCAGTGGCCGGAGTTGTGCGGCCGCATCGCCAGCTCGTTGACGACGATGCCGTCGTCGGTCTCGAACAGCTCGACCGCCAGCACCCCGACGACACCCAGCTCGTCGGCGACCCGCAGCGCCAGGTCCTGGGCGCGGTCGGCCAGATCCGGGGCCAGGTCGGGCGCGGGGGCGATGACCTCCACGCAGATGCCGTCGACCTGCACGGTCTGCACGACCGGCCAGCAGCCGCCCTGCCCGAACGGGGACCGGGCGACCAGCGCGGCCAGCTCGCGGCGCATCGCGACCCGCTGCTCGACCAGCAGCGGCGTCCCGGCGTCGAGCAGTTCGGCGACGGTCCCGGCGGCCTCGGTCGCGTTGTCGAGCATCCACACGCCGCGCCCGTCGTAGCCACCGCGCGCGGCCTTGAGCACGCACGGCCAGCCCTCGGCGTCACCGAACTTGATCACGTCGTCGACCGCGGTGACCTCGGCGAACGCCGGGACCGGCAGGCCGAGCGCGGCCAGTTTGCGGCGCATCACCAGCTTGTCCTGGGCGTGCACCAGCGCGTCCGGCCCCGGGTGGACCTTCACCCCGGCGGCGACCAGCGCGCGCAGGTGCTCGGTCGGCACGTGCTCGTGGTCGAAGGTGACCACGTCGACGCCCTTGGCGAACTCGCGCAGCGCGGCCAGGTCGGTGTGGTGCCCGAGGGTCACGTTCGGCGACACCAGCGGCGCGGGCTCGTCCGCGGCCACAGCCAACACGTGCAGCGACTGCCCGAGCGCGACGGCGGCCTGGTGCGTCATCCGCGCCAGTTGCCCGCCGCCCACCATCCCGACCACGGGGAAACCGGTTCGTGCGTCCACGAGCAGGGGACTCTACCCACGCTCCGGCGCGGGCCGCGCTCTGGCTCTGGCCAGCAGGATCGCCCCCGCGACCAGCGGTACCAACAGGTAGGCGCTGCCGATGACGTACTCCGCCGCCGTCCACTGGAACTCGACGGCCTTCCCGTTGCGCATGGCCAAGAGCACGCAACTGGCGAATACGAGCACAACCGCCCCCACGGGCGCGGCGTTCGCCCACCGCACGCGTTCAGGCAACCGCGACAGCAGATAGACGACGAGTGGCACCACCCACACCCAGTGGTGTGACCAGGACACCGGGCTCACCAGCAACCCGAAGAAGGCGGAGATAAGAAGCGCCGGTAGCGGACTCGCCTTCCGCACCCACAACGCACAAGGGACCGCGAGTACTACCGCGATCGGTAGCACCACCTTCATCGACCAGTCGGCGTTGTCGGTCAGCCGCAGCACCAACCCGTTGAGCGACTGGTTCCCCGCCCAGTAGATCGGCCCGATCCGCTGCGGGTCCTGCACCGCTCGGCCCCAGAACTCGACGACGTCGTGCTGGTTCAGCAGGAACATGACCCCCTGCAGCACGACGAACGTCGCCACCGCCCGCCCAGCGTCCGCCCACCGCTTGATCAGCAACAGGTGCGCCACGAACACCAACGGCGTCAACTTCACCGCCGCCGCCACCCCGACCAGCACACCGCCCGCCCGGCTGCCCCGCGCGCCGAGCACCAGGACGTCGGCGACCACCAACGCCATCAACACGATGTTGATCTGCCCCAGGAACACGGTCCGCCACACCGGCTCCAACCCCACCAGCAGCACACCGAGGACGACGGCCGTCTTGTCCGGCTCCAGCCACCCCGGCCGCCCCGGCACCGCCCGCACCGCCGTCTTGATCACCCAGGTGAGCAACAGCAACGACACCGCCGCCAACAACCCCCAGGCGACCTGCGTCGGCACCGCCGCCAACGGCACGAACAACAACGCCGCCGTCGGCGGGTACGTGAACGGCAACCTCGCCCAAGAGGGCTCCGCGCTCAACGCCATCCGGTCGTACAGCGGCTCCCCGTGCACCAACGCCACCGCACCCGACCGGTAAACGGCGTTGTCCACCCCCAGGTGCCACCCCAACAGCCACCCGACAACCCCAACCAGCACAAACGCCGCAGGCAGCACAAACGCCACCCACGACGTCCGCTCACGCAGGGCTAACCCGGTCACACCCCCAGCCAACCATGCTCCGCCACACGCGGAGCGGGACGGTGGCTCATGCCCGGCTGATGTCCCGCAGCAGCGCCATCGCCGGGGTCTCGCTGGACGGGAGGCGTTGGACGCGGATCTCCGGGAGGGCGGCGGCGCCGAGGTCGGGGTCGACCTCCAGCCGGTCCTTGATCAGGAGGCGGGCGTCGGAGGTGCGTTCGGCGAGGCGGCTGTCGCGTTCGGTGAGGACGACGGCGACGGACGGGCCGAGGACGGCGACGCTCTCCCCACCGTCGAAGACGGCACGCAGGACGTCACCGACCAGGACCATCGCCATCATGCGGGACCAGCCCGACACGGCCGCCAAGTCCAGGGTGGCGACGAGCAGCACGTACCGGTGCGACGGGCAGTACCCCTTCCGGCGGCCCTCCGCGTAGATCTCCCCGAGGCGCACCCGCAGGTAGTCCGCGTTGGCCTGACCGGACAGCGTGTCCGTCACGTCCCCGGCGTTCAGCCTGCTCAGGGCCGCGTCGGCCCAGGCGAGGGCGGCGGCGCGGGTCAGCGCCGACGGGGTTTCGTCGGGGTCGGGGCAAACCGAGGCCTCACCCGGCGCCGAAACAACGGCGTGCAGCGCGGCGAGGTCGGCGAGGGTCTCGTCCAGGTCGGCCCCGGCGAAGGCACGGGCTCTGGCGAGGTCGCCGAGGGCGGCGGGCAGGTCGCCGCCGTCGAGGACGGTGGCGCACACCTCGTCGACCTCCGGGGCGCCCCAGTCGCTGGGGAAGCGCCAACCGGCGCGGAGGCTGGCCGTTCGCCACCGGGCGCGCAGCTCGTGCAGCGCACGGTCAGTACCTTCAGCTGTATCGCGGCGCCGCCGCGAGTCCGCTTCTCGTACCGCCACAGCTTCGAGTCCCTTCGCCGCTTTCCGAAGAGGAAGACGCGGCTCGGTTGCGGTTGTGACGCGAAACGGGTGAATCGATGGTGCGAAAAGCAATCTCCCCCGCCTGAGTGATGCGTGACGTTACGGTGAGCATCAGTCACACTTGGTGGCGACGCGGGGGTGGCCGAGTCTGAGGGGAGCGCAGTGTCGACGGTTCCGGCCGAGGCCGAAGGCCCGAGCGACGCCGAGTTGATCGCGGCGGTGCGGGCGGGGAACACGGCGGCCTACGGTTCCCTCTACGAGCGGCACGCGGGTGCGGCGCGCAACCTGGCGCGGCAGTTGGCCAGGTCCGCCGCCGAGGCGGACGACCTCGTGTCGGAGGCGTTCGCGAAGGTCCTGGAGACGCTGCGGCAGGGCAGGGGGCCAGACGCGGCGTTCCGCGCGTACCTGCTGACGGCGCTGCGGCACACCGCCTACGACAAGACCCGGCGAGACCGCCGTCTTGAGCTCTCCGACGACCTGACGCAGGTCAGCGGCATCAGCCAGGACGCGGTAAGCGTCCCGTTCGCCGATACTGCCGTCGCCGGCCTGGAGCGGTCGCTGGCCGCGCGGGCGTTCCAGCGGCTGCCGGAGCGGTGGCGCGCGGTGTTGTGGCACACCGAGATCGAGGGCCAGTCGCCCGCCGAGGTGGCGCCGTTGCTGGGGCTGACCCCGAACGGCGTGTCTGCGCTGGCGTACCGCGCCCGTGAGGGCCTCAAGCAGGCGTACCTGCAGGTCCACCTCGCGGAGAGCGCCGACCAGCGGTGCCGGGCGACGGCGGACCGGCTCGGCGCGTGGGTGCGCGGCGGCCTGTCCAAGCGGGAGAAGGCCCAGGTCGAGGCCCACCTGGACGAGTGCGACCGGTGCCGGGCGCTGGCCGCCGAACTGGCCGACGTCAACAGCGGCCTGCGGTTGTTCATCGCGCCGCTGGTGCTCGGTCCGCTCGCCGTCGCCGGTTACCTCGCCGCCGCCAAGTCGACCTCCGCGGCGGCAGTGGCGGGTAGCGCTGCGGCCGCTGGAACCACCGCCGTTGGGACTACCGCGGCTGCCGGGAGCAGTGGGTCCAGCGGGGCTCTTGGCGCGATTTCGAGCGTTCCCCGGCAGGTCGTCACGGCGGCGGTTTCAGGGGCCGCGTTGGTGGCCGCCGTCGTCGTCGGACTCGTGGCGGCGCCGAACCACGCCCAGGTGCCGACAGCGGCCACCAGCCAAGTGCCGACGTCCACCACCCGCGCGCCCCGCACCACCGCGCCACCCCAGGTCCCCCCAGCCACCACAGAGCCAACAACCACAGAGCCAACGACCACTACGCCGGAACCCACCACCACGACTCCGGCTCCCACGACCACCGCCGAGCCGACAGAGCCCACGACAACGACCCCAGTACCCACGACGACCACCAGCGAGCCGACCGCAACGACCGCACCCGAGCCGACGACCACGACGACCCCGCCGCCGCCCGGCACGCCCAGGTTGTCCGCGTCCGGCCCGAGTGGTCCGGTGTCGCTCAAGCCGGGTACCCCGACCGAGGTCCCGATCACCGTCAGCAACGCGGGCACCGCCGTGTCCGAGCCGGTCGTCGCCGTGCTCCCGCTGCCGACCGGTGTCCGCGCCGAACCCGGTCCGGCGAGCCTGGCAGGCCCCCGGATGCTGCGCCTGGACCTGCTGAGCACCACCATCGACTGCCCCGGCGGCACCGGCCGGGTCGTCTGCGGCACGAACCGCGGCCTGGCGCCGGGGGAGACGATCACCCTGGTCTACCGGCTGGTCGCCGAGGACACCCAGATCACGGCGCAGATCGCCGGGACGCTCACCGCGGGCACCGAGGTGTCGTTGGACTTCGTGATCGGCATCGAGGTCACCCCGCTGCCCGACGGCGTCGACATCTCCGGCGCCGTGGTCGAGGAGCCGGGCGTGGACCACAGCCGGGAGACGCGGGTCGTGGCGACGGCGACCAACACCGGCGAGAGCTCCAAGGCGGTGGCGGTCACCTTCGACCGACGGGTCCGGTTCATCGCCGCGACGCGGGAGGTGGTCTGCACGACCGGCGCCGATTTCGTCAACTGCGTGTCCACCGCGCCGCTGCCACCCACCGAGAAGATCGACATCAGCGTCGGCATCGCCCGCAAGGGCGGCGGCACCGAGGAGGAGCGCGGCGGTCGGCGCAAGCTGGTGATCCGCGCGGCCCTCGGCGACGCGACCGACAGCACGACGGTGACGGTGCCGTGGTGGCCCGGCGACGACCACCACCCGCAGACCACATCCACCGAGCCGGAACCGACCACCGAGCCCGGGTCGACCCCGCCACCGGCAGGAACGACCCCGCCGACAACCACCACAGGCCCCACCGCGACCACCACGCCCGTGAAACCGCCCACGACGACCACCAAACCGCCCACCACGGCGCCGAACCCGACGACCACGACCACCACCACCCGGCCGACCGTGGTCCAGCAGCCGAAGCCGCTGATCAGCCTGGTGCTGTGCGTGCAGATCGGCCGGTCCGACCCGATGTGGCGGCTGCTGGGGTGCTGAGCGGTGAACAGGAAGTGACCGGCGCGACTGTGCGGGACGGCGAACGGGCCGCCCCCCACCAGGGTCGTTAGACTCCCCCGCCATGGCCATTGTGGAGACCTTGCTCGCCCGTCTGCCCCATCCGGTGCGGGCGCTGCTGGTCAAGCACCGCGAGCTGCTGAAGTTCGCGGTGGTCGGTGGCGTGTGCTTCGTGGTCACCAACGCGGTCAACTACGCGCTGAAGCTGACCGTGCTCAACCGCAACCCGGTGACCGCCCTCATCCTCGCGGTCATCGTGGCGACCATCGTGTCCTACGTGCTGAACCGCGAGTGGTCCTTCCGTGACCGCGGCGGCCGCGAACGCCCGCACGAGGCCGCGCTGTTCTTCCTGGTCAGCGGTATCGGCGTGGTCCTCAACGCGATGCCGCTGTGGGTGTCGCGGTACGTCTTCAACCTGGCCGTGCCGCACGTGACCCTGTTCACCCAGGAGGTCGCCGACTTCTGCTCCGGCATCATCATCGGCACCCTGGTCGCCATGGTGTTCCGCTGGTGGGCCTTCAAGAAGTGGGTCTTCCCGGACGCCGAGGCCCGGGTCCGCCCGCTCCACGTCGTCAACACCGACGACGAGCAGGCCGCCTGATCACCTGGGTGAGCGCTCGGTAGGCCACCGCACGCCGGGCACGTTCCCCGCCTTCGGCACCGGCAGGAACACCGTGAACGTCGCGGGCCGCGCCGTGGACAGCTCCAACCGGCCGCCGTCCGACTCCACCAGCGCCCGCGCCAGCGCCAAGCCGAGTCCCGTCGAACCGCCGCCGGACACGCCCCGCTCGAAGATGTGCGCCGCGAGCTCGTCCGGCACTCCCGCGCCCGCGTCGGTGACCTCGATGACGACGGTCTCACTGCCGCCGAAGGTCTCACCGCCGCGCGAGGACAGGGTGACGGTGCCGCTGCCGTGGCGCAGGGCGTTGTCCAGCAGCACGCCGATGGCCTCGCGCAGGCGGGCCGGGGTGACGCGCGCCATCACGCCGGGGGTCAGGCGCAGACGCAGGGAGCGGCTTTCGGCGCGCAGCATCTCGCGCCACTCGTCGGCGATGACGGTCAGCTCCCGGGCCAACTCGACGGGTTCGGCGTCGACGGCGCGGGCCTCGCGGGCGGCGGCCAACAGCTCGTCCAAGACCTCGGCGAGGCGTTCGGCCTGGTCAAGGGCCTCGCGGGCCTCGACGGCGGCATCCTCGTCGGAGACCATCGTCAGCGCCTCCAACCGCAGTTGCAGCGCGGTGAGCCTGCTGCGCAACTGGTGCGAGACGTCGCCGACCAGGTCGCGTTCGCGTTGGACGAGCTGGGCGAGCGCCGTGGCGGAGGCGTCCAGGGCCTCGGCCACCATGTCCAGCTCGTGCAGGTCGTAGCGGCCGCGGTCGAGCCGGAAGTCGCCCGCGCCGAGGCGACTGGCCCGGTCGGCCACGTGCAGCAGCGGCCGGGCCAGCCTGCGCGCGGTGACCATGGCGACCACCGTGCCCACGGTGACGGTCAGCGCGACCACCAGCGCGACCAGGGCGGCCACCTGGGTCTGCCGGGTGCGCATGCCCGCGGCGTCGATCTCCAGCCGCACCCGGCCCTGGCGCGACATGGGGACCTCCTCGGACACCATGTCCGGCACGGCGGCGGGCCCGAACGTGCGTTCCCGCTCCCGCTCGGTGGGCAGCGTCACGGTGAGCCGCCCGCCGATGGGCACGGCGAGCTGCACCTTCGTCAGGTCGATCTCCCGACCGTTGGCGATCTCGTCGTCCAGGGTCGCCGCGATCTGCTGCGCGCGCACCGTCAGGTCCTCACGGGTCACGCTCTCCACGACCTGCAGCGCCGTGTAGCCGAGCGGGATGCCCAACGCGCACGCGGTGACCGTCACCGCGAGCAGGATGGCGAGCAGGATGCGGCGGCGCACGGTTACTCGGCGTTGAAGCGGAACCCGACCCCGCGGACGGTGGCGATGCGCCGCTCGGTGGAGCGCGGGCCGCCCTCACCGAGTTTGCGGCGCAACCAGGACATGTGCATGTCCAGCGTCTTGCTGGTCTTGAGCTCCGGGTCGCTCCACACCTCGGTCAGGATCTCCTCCCGGGTCACCACCTGACCGGCGCGCTGGATGAGCACGCGCAGCAGCTCGAACTCCTTGTTCGCCAGGGTGATCTCGGCGCCGTCCACCGTGACGACCCGGGCGGCGAGGTCCATCCGCACCCCGTTGACGTCGATGGCGCCCGGCGCCTGCCTGCGCAGCAGGGCCCGGATCCGGGCCAGCAGCTCGGCCAGCCGGAACGGCTTGGCCACGTAGTCGTCGGCGCCCGCGTCCAGGCCGACCACGAAGTCGACCTCGTCGGCGCGGGCGGTCAGCATCAGCACCGGGATGCCCCGCCCCGCCGCGCGTAACCGGCGACACACGTCCAGCCCGTCGATCCCGGGCAGCCCGAGGTCGAGTACGAGCAGGTCGGGGTGGCCGGTGGAGGCCACCTCCAGTGCGGAGTGGCCGTCTCCGACGACCCGCACCTCATACCCCTCCCGGTTCAGTGCACGGGAGAGGGGATCCGCGATGGCCACGTCGTCCTCGGCCAGCAACACCACGCTCACGTCCCCCAGGGTAGGCGTGACACGATCGCGCCCGTGTCAAGCGACGACCTGACTTCTGCCCTCCGGTTGGCCGACACGGCCGACGCGCTCACCCGGTCCCGGTTCCTGGCGGCCGATCTGGTGGTCGAGCGCAAGCCCGACCGGTCCCCGGTGACCGACGCCGACACCGCCGTCGAGGACGCGGTCCGCGCGCTGCTCGCCGACGCGCACCCCGGTGACGCGGTGGCGGGCGAGGAGCGCGGCGGTGCCGTGGGCGCCGGTCGGGCCTGGGTGCTCGACCCGATCGACGGGACGAAGAACTTCCTGCGCGGCGTACCCGCCTGGGCGACCCTCATCGCCCTGGTCGTCGACGGGTTCCCGACCGTCGGCGTGGTCAGCGCGCCCGCGCTCGGCAGGCGGTGGTGGGCCGCGCGGGGCGAAGGGGCCTGGGTGAGCCGGGACGGCGCCGCGCCGGAGCGGATCTCGGTGTCCGGGGTCCGGTCCCTGGAGGACGCCTACCTGTCCACCACCCACCTCGGGTCATGGGTCGAGCACCACTCCCGTGAGAGGTATCTCTCCCTGGTGGACGCCTGCTGGGAGAACCGGGCGTTCGGCGACTTCTGGCAGCACTGCCTGGTCGCCGAGGGCGCCATCGACCTGGCCGCCGAGGCCATCGTGAACCCGTGGGACGTGGCCGCGCTGCAGGTACTGGTCGAGGAGGCCGGTGGCCGGTTCAGCGACCTGTCCGGCGCGGCCCGGTTCGACGGCGGCTCGGTGCTGACGTCGAACGGCCACCTGCACGACGCGGCGCTAGGCCTGCTCGGCGACCGGTAGCACGCCGACGACACCCCGTACGACTTGCGACCAGGTGAGCCTGCCGAACAGGTAGTGGCAGGCCACCTGCTCGTTGGTGAACCGGGCCCAGTCGTAGCGGTTGCCCTGCTCGCGCCAGAACACCTCCCAGCCGTTGTTGTCCTGCAGCAGGCACCACGTGTTGTCGGCCTCTTCGCCGAGCGACACGACCTCGGCCGGTACGCCTATCGCGGCGAGTAGCCCGACGATCGACTCGGTGTTCACGGGGTTTCCTCCAGCAGACCCAGGGCCACGAGCTCGGCGGCGGAGTGGGTGGCCCGGTAGCGCTCACCACCGCCGGACTGACCGAACCAGGACGCCGACACGGCCTGCCACACCGGCAGCGGCCGCAGCACCCGGTAACGGCGGTAGCCGGCGTCAGCGTGGGCGGGCGGCAGCGACCGGTACGCGAACGGCGTGGCGTCCGCGCTGAACACGCGACCGTTGACGGTGCCGAACCTGTCGAGCACGGTTCCCTCGGTCAACACGACTGCCTCACCGGCCTCTACACCGCCTTCGGGATAGAGCTCACTGGGCGGCCACGCGTACTCGGTGGTCTGCGACGCGTTCGGGTCGTACAGGCGGACGAGGTATTTGCGGTCCCAGTCGCGTTCGTGCATGCCGCCGAGCGGGTCGTAGGTCCTGAGCAGGTCCAGCGCGCCGCGGCCAGGGGTCGGTGCGCGGTGCGGGACCGGGGTGGCGCCATCCGCCAGTTCGGACCTGGGGTGGTCGCCCGGCGGGAACCGCAGACCGGCCGCGTAGTCGACGTCTTCGGCGGGCGGCGGAACCTGCGTGGCGGGCTCGCCCGTGACGACCGGGAGGTGCCCGATCGGGAACATCTGCGCCAGGAACAGCCCGATCGCCGCGTCGTCCGCGGACTTGTCCGGCCTACTGCCCGCGGTGGCCGCGACGGCTGCCTTACCCCCGTCAGGTGGCTGCTGGGCCACACCCGACAACCTGCCCGAGCCGGGCTTGCCCGAATCGCCGCCCGCCTCACCGGGCCTACCGGACTTGACCGCGTCACCCGGCTTACCGGCGTCGACGGGCTTACCTGGCTGGGCGGGGTCACCGGCCTTGCCTTGCTGAGCGGGACTACGGGTGTCGCCTGTCTTGCCTTGCAAGGCGTCGCTGATCCGGCCGGGCCGCGGGTCGGTCTTGGTGGTCAGGTCGGCGGCGAGTCGTCCACCCGGCTCACCAGGTTCGCGGGGCAGTCCCGTTCTGTCGCCGCCGAACCCACCGGCCTTGGCCGACCGGGCGCCGGATTGCCCGCGGCCGGGCTCCCCGGTCCGGGCCGTCTCCTCGGCGGACTGGGCGCCGGGTGTGGACCGGGTCGACGCCCGCTTGGACCGCTCCGTCTGCTCCGGCTCGTCCAGCGGGGCACCGCCCGCCGAACCCCCTTGAGCGGGGACGCCGAGCATGCCGGGGGAGACCGGTCGCGGCGCGGTCGGCAGGCCCGCGCCGGGCAGGCTGGCGGCCGTCGGGGTCCCACCGAAGTTGACCCCGCTGAGCCGACCACCGAGCGGCGAACCACCGGACTGGAACGGCACACCACCACTGGGGGGTTGCGTAGTGCTTACCGGCTGAGAGGTGCTTACGGTGCCGCCCGGTTGAACCGTCGTACTACCCGGCTGCTGCGTGCCGGTAAGAGGGGCGGTAGCCGGGTCGAGCACGACAGCGGAAGCGGCCTGCACAGAGTCGGTCGGCATCCCGACCGGCGGCTGCGGTAGGTCTACCGACACGTCCGGCACGTGCTGCGTCGGAACCGGAATCGCGCCGGTCACCGGTGGCACCGTCACCGGAGGTAGCTGCACGGGAGGCGTAGTGACCGGAGGCGCGATGGGCGGCGTCTGCGCCACCGGAGGCGTTTGCGCTACCGGGGCGTTGACGAGGATGTCCGTAGCCGGCTTGGTCACGTTGGTGACGATCGGCTTCAACGGATCGGCGACCGGTTCCGCGGCCGCCATGATCGGCTCCGTCGCGGCGGCCACCGTGTGCGTGACCGTGCTGACCGCGTGCCCGAGCGTGGCCTGGACGGCCTCGCCCAACTGGCCGGGCAGGAGCGCGCCGACCGTGGACTGCGCCGTCTTCACCACGGGGTTCAACAGGGCGGGCAACAACCCGGAGCCGATGGCACCGGTCGCGCCGGGGTTGGCGTTGATCAGGTCGTCGGTGAAGGTGATGTCCGGCCCGCGTTGCTGGACCGCGCTCAACAACGTGTTGTGGATGTGAGCGACGTTGACAGCCGTACCGCGAATGGCCACGGTCAGACCTAAGAGCGCGGTTCGGTTCCCCGTAGCAGCAGCGGCGTTCGCGGCGTCGGCGTTCTTCCGCAGGTTGGTCAGGGCCTGCACGATCCGGTGCTTGGCCGCGGTGACCTGATCCGCCGCGTGGGACAACCGGTCCGCGGCGGCGGCGCAGCCCCGCACAGTCGCGTGGAAGTGACTGCTGTCGCCGTCGACGAACTTGGACCAGTGCCGCGAAGCGGCGTCGGCGGCGTCACCGTGGAAGGTGGACAACGTCGAGTGCGCGGTGCTGTCCGCGTCACCCGCGAGAGCGGCCACCCGGGTGCCCGCCTCCCGCCAAGCCGACGCGGACGCGCGCATCTTGTCCTCGTCGGCCTCCGGCCAGCGCACCCCGGCGGCCTTCGCGACATCAACCAGATCAGCGGGCAGCTCGAACCCCATGACGATCCCCTAGGCGTCGAGAACTCGGGCGTTGTGCTCGTCAGTGCGTTGGTACGAACGGGCGGTCGCACGAAACCGACCACCCACGTCGCCGAGTTGACCGGGCAACGCGTCCAGCGCCGCCAGCACCTCGTCGGCCGACGGCGTGTGCGTCGCGGCGAACCGCTGACCCACGTCATCGCCGCCCCAACACTGGCCGTTGGCAGCGAGCTGGTCGGCCAACGCGCGGTGGATCGCGCCGACCCGGTCAGCCAGCCCGTCGAACTCACCCGCGCGCCGCGCGAGCAACTCCGGGTCCGCCTCGAACCTGTCCATCACGGCCTCCCCGCGTCCGGCTCCAGCCAGGCGACGTTCTCGTAGCTCTCCTCTTCGACCGGCGGCGTGATCTCCTCTTGCCGCAGATCGGCGGTGCCGTTGAGCAATGCTTCCGGGTCGGTGCCCTGGGGCAGCACGGGTGTCACCGCGTGGCTCGCCGCGTTCGCAGCCTGGGCATCGGCCGCGGCGGTGGTGCGCAGGATGACGGCGGCCAACTCGGCGGGACGGTAGACGCGGTAGGCGTCGTCGCGCAGGTGAAGTGCGGTGAGGACACCCTGGGCGGAGACGGTGGCGGTGACCACACCGCACGGACTGGTCGCGGACTCGCGAATGGCGGCAAGCGCGCGGTGAACCTCGGCGAGCTGGTCCCGGCTGCGCTGGTACTCGGCGATGAGATCATCGACTTGCGTGCGGTGATCGGTCATCACTGCCTCCCTCGACCCCCTCCGCGCCGACGACCGGGCATGTCCTGGCGCGCGCTTGGACGCGGTGTACCCGGTGGTGGTTCCCAGTCAATCAGGTGATCGCGTCGGGGCTGCTTGGGTGGTGTGGTGCGGTGGGGTTGGAGTGTCGGTGGGGTTGTCTAGGCTGTGTGTTCAGGGGCTCAGGTTCAGGTTGATCATGGTTCTTGGTTGGTGGGCGGATCTTGTCGGCGGGTCCGTTTAGGCTGTGTATTTGGGGGCTTTGTTCTCGGTTGATCTTGGTGTGAGGGGGCTCTGGGCCTCGGCTGCGCCTCGGGTTTCGGCCTGGTCGCCTGGCGGCGACGCCGGCCGCGGGCGCCAGATGAAAGCGGTGGTGCCCGTTGTGGTGAAGTTGTTTTGTTTGGGGCCCCTAGCGGTAGCCTGGGTAAGGCTAAAAGGCGGGGCCACTGGAAAGACGTGGCCTTACCCGCCGGCCGGCTTAGGCCACCGCTCCCCCCAAACAAAACAACTTCACCACAACGGGCGGTTGGTGTCGGCGGGTTTCGAGGCGCGCGGGGCGGGTTGGCGGCCTTTGGTGATGTGATGTGGGTTGGGTTGGGGTCGTCTAATTCTCTTTATTGTGCTTCTTATTCTTTGTGGAGGGTGAGGATGGCGCAGCTTAGTTTGCCGGTGAGGACGGAGAGGAGGGTGGTGATTCCGCTGTCCATGGCGACGATGCCTTCGGCACCGTAGTGGTGGGTGAGGGTGGTTTTGTTTTGTTGGTAGAGCTCGGCCCAGAGGTCCCAGGTGCGGGCGATGTGGAGTTCTTCGCCGACGTCGGTGGCTTGGTCTATGGTGAAGCCTGCGTCGTGGGCGTGGTCTACCAATTCTGGGATGCTGAGGGGGAGGCACATGGCGAATTGGCGCCACCAGAAGCGTTGTTCTCCAGGGTCCAGGTCGCGGCGGCGGTTGGCGATTGTTATGACTGCTTTTCCTTGGGGTTTGAGGACTCGGTGGGCGTGGGTGAGGGCGCGGAGGGGGTTGTTCATGTAGTCGATGCTTTCGATGGCCCAGATTCCGTCGAAACAATTGTCCGGGTGGCGTAGCGCCATGGCGTTGCCGTGTTCGAAGGTGACTTTTTCCGTCATGCCCGCGTGTTCGGCGAGGGTGGTGGCGAGGCGGACCTCGGTGCGGCTGACTGAGCAGCCGGTGACCCGCACGTCCCTGGTGCGGGCCAGGCGGATGGCGGAGGCGCCGGAGCCGAAACCGATGTCGAGGATGTGGTCGCCGGGGTGGGGGTCCAGCAGGGCGGCGAGGTGGTCGACCATGCGTTCCTGGGCGCGGGCGACCTGGTCCCAGGCGGTGCCGGACTGGTCGAGGTCGTCGGCGAGCCAGGCGCCGATGTGGTGGCTGGGGCCGAGGCACAGGTCGTAGAGCGCGCTGTTGGCGTCGTGCCGGCGCTCCACGTCGGCCGGGGTTGGGGCCTGGCTCGTCATGCCCCCAGGGTTCACCCGGAGTGCTGGCCTGTCAACGCAGAGTCACCCGCGCAGGGCTTGGACCACCCGGGACGGTGACGGGCGACCCAACCGGTCCGCCATCCAGGCGCTCGTGTCGGCGAGTTTGTCGAGGTCGACGCCGGTTTCGACGCCCAGGCCGTCGAGCATCCAGACGAGGTCCTCGGTGGCCAGGTTGCCGGTGGCGGACTCCGCGTAGGGGCAACCGCCGAGGCCGCCCGCTGACGAGTCGACGGTGGTGGCTCCGAGTCTTAGCGCGGTGAGGGTGTTCGAGAGGGCTTGGCCGTACGTGTCGTGGAAGTGGACGGCGATATCGGTGACCGGTAGGCCCACCGACGACACGGCGCCGATGACCGCCTCGACCTGGCCGGGGGTGGCGACGCCGATGGTGTCGCCGAGGGACAGTTGCGAGCAGCCCATGTCCATCAAGCGCTTGCCCACGGTGGCGACCTGGTCGGCGGCGACGGGGCCCTCCCACGGGTCGCCGAAGCACATCGACACGTACGCGCGGACGTCCAGGCCCTCGGCGCGCGCGCGGGAGACGACCGGGTCGAACATGGCGAACTGCTCGTCCAGGGTCCGGTTGAGGTTGCGGTTGGCGAAGGTCTCGGTGGCGCTGCCGAAGATCGCGATGTGCCGCACACCCGCGGCCAGCGCGCGGTCCAAGCCGCGCTCGTTCGGCACCAGCACCGGGTAGTTGACGCCGTCCACCCGGGTAAGACCCGCCAGCAGCTCCTCGGCGTCGGCCAACTGCGGCACCCACTTGGGGTGCACGAAACTGGTCGCCTCAAGCACGCCCAGACCGGCGTCGGCGAGCCTCGCGAGGAACTCCAGCTTCACGGCGACGGGGACGACGGTGCTTTCGTTCTGGAGTCCGTCGCGCGCGCCGACCTCCCAGATGGTCACCCGCGGGGGTAGGCCGTTCGCGCTAACTGTCGCCGGTAGACCTACCTCGCGCGCGCCCATGTCAGCGCCGTCCGCGCTCGGGGTGGTCGCCGTGGGGGCGTTCTTCGCGGCCGAAGTCGTCGTACGGGTTGTCGTTGACCTCGCGGTAGAGGAGGGTGTGCACCTTCTCCACGTTGGGGATGTCGTCGAACTCCAGCGGCTCCTGCGAGGACGACTCGACGATCAGGGTGCCGCAGCCGACGATCCGGTCGATCAGGCCGTGCTCGAACCGCACGCTGCTGATCCGGGCCAGCGGGATGTCGATGCCGGTCCGCTTGACCACGCCCATCCGGAACATCACCCGGTCGGTGGTGATGATGAAGTGCGTGGTCCGCCAGCGCACGAACGGCACCAGGAAGCCCCACCCGAGGATCACCAGGGCGACCGCGCCGAGCACGATGTAGGCGATGTTGTGCCAGGACAGGTCCTGCGCCAGCACCGCGAGCCAGATGCCGCCCGCCAGCACCACCAGCAGGATCAGGTAGGGCAGCAGCAGCATCTTCCAGTGCGGGTGCTTGTGCAGGACAACCTGCTCGCCCTCACTGAGCACGTCATCCGGGTACGCCACGGTTCCTCCCGATCATCACTGGTGACGCGGGCTACCGTACTCGGAGCGCGCGCCACAGTGCGTCACGGACTGGTGAACAGCGCCACAGTCGGGGGATCAAGACCCCGGTCGCACGTGTACGACGTCACCGGCCGACAGAGTGCGCGCCGTGCCCGCCACGTCGACCACCAGGCGACCCTCGCCGTCGATGTCCGTGGCCAGCCCTTGCAGGTTGGCCCCATCGGGTAGTTCGACTCGTACGCGCTGACCGAGGGTGGCGCAGCTACTGCGGTACTCGGCGAGCAGCCCGGACGTCGCCAGGTCCCCCTGGGCGCCCCGCCACGACCGCTCCGCCTCGGCGAACGCGCGCAAGAGGGCGATCGCGATCTCCGTCCGGTCGCTGCTTCCACCCTCCTGCGCGAGCGACGTCGGTGCCAACCCACCTGGCCCGAGCGGAACATCCGGCGGCAGCGGAGCCACGTTGAGACCGATACCGACGACCACACCGGGACTGGCAACCTCGGCGAGCACACCCGCGCACTTAGCCATGTCGGCCCCCGCGAGCAGGTCGTTCGGCCACTTAAGAGCCGCCGCGACCCCTGCGTGCCGGGCTGTGCGTATCAGGGCTACGCCCGCGACCATCGCCAACGAGCCGTAGCGCGCCACGGGGACACCGTCCGGGTGCAGTAAGACACTGAGGTAGAGACCGGAGGAGGGGGGAGACACCCATCCTCGGGCCCGCCTGCCGCGTCCGGCTGTCTGTTCTTCGGCAATGAGCACGGTGTGGTCGGCAGCATTGCCCGCGACCGCCACCAGGTCGGCGTTGGTTGATCCAGTCGAGTCGACCACGTCCACAGCGGCGTAAGAGCCAACGAGCGCCGAACGCAGGGCCTCCACGTCGAGTGCTGCCATGGGGCCAAGGGTAGAGGCCACCCCCCGACCTGGCTGGTCGGAGCAGGAACAGCCGGTAGGGGGTGGCGCGGTAACTCTGCGATCTCCAGTGCGCTTGAGGTCAAGGTGCCGGGGTGTGCTCTACGCCTCGCGCGAAGGGGGCGCTAACGGTGGTTAAGCTGCCTGGTCATGAGCAGTGCGACCGAGCCCGATGGTGAGCTGGACATCCACACCACGGCGGGGAAGCTGGCCGACCTGTACCGGCGCTACGACGAGGCAGTGCACGCGGGCTCGGCGCGCGCGGTGGAGAAGCAGCACGCCAAGGGTAAGAAGACCGCCCGCGAGCGCATCGACCTGCTGCTCGACCCCGGTAGCTTCGTCGAGTTGGACGAGCTCGCCCGACACCGCTCCACCAACTTCGGCCTGGAGAAGAACCGGCCGTATGGCGACGGAGTGGTCACCGGCTACGGCACGGTCGACGGCCGCCCGGTGTGTGTGTTCAGCCAGGACGTCACGGTGTTCGGCGGGTCCCTCGGCCAGGTCTACGGCGAGAAGATCGTCAAGGTGATGGACCTGGCGCTCAAGACCGGCCGTCCGATCATCGGCATCAACGAGGGTGGCGGCGCGCGCATCCAGGAGGGCGTGGTGTCCCTCGGCCTCTATGGCGAGATCTTCCGCCGCAACACGCTCGCATCCGGTGTCATCCCGCAGATCTCACTCATCATGGGCGCTAACGCGGGCGGGCACGTGTACTCGCCCGCGCTGACGGACTTCATCGTGATGGTCGACCAGACATCGCAGATGTTCATCACCGGTCCAGACGTGGTGAAGACCGTCACCGGTGAAGAGGTCACGCTTGAGGAGCTGGGCGGCGCGCGCACGCACAACACCAAGTCCGGTGTCGCGCACTACATGGGCGTCGACGAGGAAGACGCGATCGGTTACGTCAAGGACCTGCTGTCGTTCCTGCCGTCCAACAACCTGTCCGACCCGCCCGCGTTCCCGGTGGCCACCGAGGACGGCTCGGTCGCCGACACCCTCACCGACGGCGACCGCGAGCTCGACACGCTGGTGCCCGACTCGGCGAACCAGCCGTACGACATCCACGACGTCATCGCCCGTGTCGTCGACGACGGCGAGTTCCTCGAGGTCCAGCCGCTGTTCGCGCCCAACATCGTGGTCGGGTTCGGCCGGGTCGACGGCCGCAGCGTCGGCATCGTCGCCAACCAGCCCACCCAGTTCGCGGGCTGCCTGGACATCGACGCGTCCGAGAAGGCCGCCCGCTTCGTCCGCACCTGCGACGCCTTCAACGTCCCGGTGCTCACCTTCGTCGACGTCCCCGGGTTCCTGCCGGGCACCGACCAGGAGTTCGGCGGCATCATCCGGCACGGCGCCAAGCTGATCTACGCCTACGCCGAGGCCACCGTCCCACTGGTCACCGTGATCACTCGCAAGGCCTACGGCGGCGCCTACGACGTGATGGGCTCCAAGCACCTCGGCGCCGACATCAACCTCGCCTGGCCGACCGCGCAGATCGCCGTGATGGGCGCCTCGGGCGCGTCGAACATCCTGCACCGCAAGACTTTGAAGACCGCGCTGGACGCCGGTGAGGACGTCGACGCCCTGCGCGCCCGGTTGGACCGGGAGTACGAGGACACCCTGCTCAACCCGTACCTCGCGGCCGAACGCGGTTACGTCGACTCGGTCATCCCGCCTTCGCACACGCGCGGCACCATCTCCCGCGCCCTGCGCATCCTCGCCGACAAGCGCGAAACCCTGCCCCCGAAGAAGCACGGCAACATTCCCCTGTGAGGAGCGCACCGTGAGTTCCGCCGAGGAAAGCCGCCCCCTGCTCCGCGTCGTCCGAGGCACCCCGGACGACGCCGAACTGGCCGCCCTGACCACCGTGATCGCCGCCGTCGCGTCCACCCCGGCCAACACCGCGCAACCGGCTCCCCCAAGCACCTGGTCAAACCGCTCCGCCGCCGTGCGCCGCCCCTTGCCCCACGGCCCCGGCGCTTGGCGCGCGTCCGTCCTCCCGCGCTGACCGGCTTAGAGGTTTCCGACCACCGGCAGGCGTAAGGACGTCTTGGTCAGGTCGATGGTGAGGCGGGTGTTGCTGCCTGCTGGGCTGATGAACGACCCGTCCGTGCTGCCGATCACCACTGCCAGCCGGTGGCCCGCGGGGATGGTTTGGTCGGTTGAGGCCAGGTTGAACGTGATGGTGTAGGGCTTGCCGGGGCTAAGAGTCTGGCGGGACGTCAGTCCGGCGTAGTGGCCCAGGTCTGCCCACCCGCGCGAGATGACGTTTTGGGTCACGGTGGTCGTGTTGGCGGCGGTGTCGATGTAGCAGGCGCTGTCGCCTGGTGCGCTGTCGCCCCAGCAAGAGGTGGTGGTGAGGTTGCGGATGCCTTCGCCGTTGGCGCGGTAGTTGCGGATCGTCGCGGAGCCGTAGTCCACGAGGACGGCGGTGAGGCGGGCGGCGGATTGCGACGACGTGGCGGTGACGGTGATCTGGGGTGTGCCCGAGATGCGGGTGTCGGCTAAGAGGGAACCGGTCGAGTAGAGGACCCGGGCGGACGACGTGCTCGTCGGGTTGTTGATCCAGTCGTACTCGGTGCTGCGGTTGTCGGTCAGGGTGGCGGTGGCGCCCGCGAGGGGCACACCCGCGCCGAGGGTGCCGACGCCCGCGACCGGGCCCGGGGTGAGTCGGTAGGTCTTGGCGGTAGACGCCAACGGCCAGGCGGGGTCGTCCTCCCAGACGTCCGGGCTGACCTCCACAGTGGACCGGGGCGCCCGCTCGACGCCGTTGTCGACGCCGAGCAGGTAGTGGTCGAACCAGCGGTGCAGGGTGTCCACCCAGACCTGGCGCCGGTAGTCGAAGGGGTCGACGTGGCCGGTTTGGGAGAGCCAGATCTTGCGTTCGACGGTGGCGGGCAGCGCGTTCCACCACTGGCCGAAGTTGAGGGTCTTGACGTTGGTGTCGTTCAACCCGTGCGCGATGAACACGCTGGCCTTCACCTTGGCCGCGTCGGCGGTGTAGTCGCGTTCGCGGTACACGGGGGTGTAATCGCCACTGGTCGGGGAACCGTTGGTGAGCGTGGTCTTCACCGCGGCGCAGTCCGCCGCGCCCGATGAGTTCTCCACGAGCTGCGACAGACTCGCCGGTGTGCCGCTGTTGTACGCCGCGCCCGCCTCGCGGTAGTAGTCATACCAGGAGCTGATGGCGCTGATCGGCACAATCGTCTTGAGGCCGTCGACTCCGGTTGCGGCGACGGCGTTCGCGATGGTGCCGTCCCACGACTTGCCAATCATCCCAACCGCGCCCGTGGACCAACTGGCCGTAACGGTAGTGCTACCGGTCGCGGCCGTGTAACCGGTCGCGCGGCCGTTGAGCCAATCGATGACGGACTTCGCGGAGGCGACCTCGGACTTACCGCCAACGTCAACGCAACCCGTGGAACGCGCGGTGCCCGACAGGTCCACGAGTACGACGGCGTAACCGCGTGGCACGAAGTAGTTGTCATAGAACAGCGGGAACTGCACCGGCTTACCGGCGCTGTCATAGGTCTTCTTCTGGCTCTCGTTGCCCCGCCCCAGCGTCGCGTAGTACGGGCTGGCATCCATGATGACCGGTACACGCCCGGTAACTTCACGTGGTCGGATGATGTCGGCGGCCACGCGTACCCGGGAACCGTTGGGCGCGGCTATACCAGTGTCGACCCATACCGTGTCCCTTACCGCGTTGGCGTAAGAGTAAATGGGTTCACTGCCTGCTGTGCCAAACGCGGCGGACGCGGGGACGGTGATCGTCCCGACGGCCGCGGCAACGGCAACAACCGTGGTGAGCAGGGACCGCCGCAGAGCCATGTGAGCAGACGCTACGGACCGACGCGTTCCTTTGACAGTCCCGATTTTTTCGCGTTACCAGTTGGAGGCAACCGGATACCCGCCGCACACACCATGCCGAGGACCAAGACGACGACCGGCAGCACCAGCGTCGCCTTGGCCGCGTTGGTGAACCCGAGGTGGAACGCGTCGGTGGCCAACTCGCGTACCTTCGCCGCCACCGTGGGTGACCAGTCGGACGGCACCTGTGGGCCCTCGCCGCCGAACTGGCCCGCGGTCTGGGCGGCGGCGGTGATCCGGTCGACGAACTCGTCGGCGTAGCGCGGCGGCAGGAACTTCGCGTACTGCCGCGCCGCCCCCGGGATCGAGAACCCCAGCCCGACCTGCAGCAGCAACCCGGTCGTCGCGCTGCCGAGCACCCCGCCGACCTGCCGCGAGGTGTTGAACACCCCGGACGCGGCGCCCACCAGGTGCGGCGGCATGCCGAGGGTCGCGGACGCGGTCAGCGGCGAGAACACCAACCCGATGCCCAGGCCCGCCAGCACCAGGCCGGGGACGAGCACCAGCGGGTCGGTGTCCGGTTCGGACAGCGCCGCCAGCACGACCGTCCCGGCCGCCAACCCGCCGAGGCCGGACATGATCAGCGTCCGCCCGGCCAGCCGCACCCGGCTCGCCAGCCACGCCGCCAACGCCGCCGCGCCCGCCATCGGCGCGCACAGCAGGCTGGACGCCACCGGGTCCAGCCCCAGCACCGACTGCACGTAGATGACCAGCGGCAGGAACATCCCGGTCGTCGCGAACCCGAGCGCCGAGTGCGTCAGGTTGGCCCAACCGAAGACCGGGTTGGCGAACAAACCCCTGGGCAGCAACGGGTCTCGCGCCCGGCGTTGGTACACCGTGAAGGCGCCCAAGAGCACCAGGCCGACCCCGATGACCGGCAGCACGCCGATCGGGCCGACGATCGTGCCCCAGTGGTAGTGCTGTCCGTTCTGCAGACCGAAAACGAGCAGCGCGAGCCCACCCGACGCGAGTGCCGCGCCGGTGATGTCGAAGGTGGGCTGTCCCTCCGGCCGCCAGTCCGGCAGCAGCACCAGCCCCAGCACCAGCCCGGCCACCCCGATCGGCAGGTTCAGGAAGAAGATCCACTCCCAGCCGATGTGCTCGACCAGCAGCCCGCCGACGACCGGCCCGGTGATCGTCGCCACCCCGGCCACCGCGCCCCACACCGCGATCGGCGCCCCCCGCCGCTCCGGCGGGAACAACCGGGTGATGAACGACAGCGTCTGCGGCGTCATCGCCGCCGCGCCCAGCCCCTGCACCGCACGCGCCGCGATCAACGACTCCGCCGACGTCGACAGTCCACTCCAGAGCGACGCCGCCAGGAACAGCACCAGCCCGACCACCAGCACCCGCTTCGGCCCGAACCGGTCGCCCAACCGGCCGGTCAGCAGCAGCGGCACCGTGTTGGCCAGCAGGTAGACGCTGTTGACCCAGATGACCTGGTTCAGGTTGGCGTCCAACCCGCGCAGCATCGCCGGGATCGCCACGGTGACGATCGTGGAGTCCAGCATCACCATGAAGAAGCACGCGCACAGCGCCGCCAGCGCGACCCACGGGCCGCGCACCCCACCACTCATCGCCACTCCAGCCCGGCCCCGCACCCGGGCAAGCCTAGGGCCACCGCTCAGCCGAACGGCCGGGTCCACCCGGATCCCGGAAGCACAGTTTCGGCCGGGCGAGTTCGCCGCGTCGTCGTGCGCACAACCGCACTGGTGCGTTCCGGTCAGCAGGGAACGCATTTCGCGTCGCCATTGTCCGTTTCCTCAAGGTGGCGGTGTTCGGACCTGCAGGCGGAGGTCGTGGCGAAGGTGGGGAGACGGATGCCCGAGCCAGTAGAGTCGGTGGCCCGTCGTGGCACGAGTCGGTAGTGCGGTGAGCGGCAGCGGAGGAGTGGGTATCGGTGAGGTCACGTTGTGTGGTGTACGTAGACGCCGGGTACCTGCTGGCGGCAGCGGCCACACGGGCGACCGGGACCTCCCTGCGTAGTGGCATCGTCACCGACACCAACGCCTGGTGGACGCACTGATCGACCACGCCGAGGCCAAGGCGGGGCTTCCGCTGCTGCGAGTGCACTGGTACGACGCGGCCAACCAGGGCGTCCCCGACCGGAGCCAGCAGGAGATCGGCATGCTGGCCAGGGTCAAGCTGAGACCGGGACGGATCGGGTTCGACGGGGAGCAGAAGGGGGTCGATCTGCGGATCGGGCTCGATCTGGTGGCCCACGCGCGCAACGCCGCCATCGACACCGCCTTTCTCGTCTCGGGGGACGATGACCTCACCGAAGCCGTGGAAGAGGCCCAGGCGCATGGTCTTCAGGTGACCATCCTCGCTGTGCCGACCGTCACCGGTGCGGCGCACGGCGTCAGCCAGAGTCTCCTGGCCGCCGCCGACGACGACCTGGATCTGATTGCCGCCGATGGGCTCGACAGCGCGATCACCCCCCGGAAGACACAGGCCCAGTCTTTGATCACCGCGTCCGCGTCGACGCGCCATTCTCAGGTGCCGTCGCCAATGGCGTTGGCCAACCGCCCGCGTCCGCCCGCGCAGCCCCCGAACGAGACGATCCCTCCCGCTCCGCCCTCGTCTGGGGTGGTATTCACCAGCAGCACACATGCCCATCCGTTGGCAGACCTTGTCCTCGGGAACACCGACCGCCCGGCCACGACCTCCCTGACATCGGACAAGGTTGCCGAGACTATCGAACGTGTCACCAGCCACGTCTTGACAACCTGGTTCAACGGCCGTGCGCCCGACGAACACACCGAACTGTCGGCAGGCAGGCCGTCCATCCCACGCGATGTCGATCGTGCCCTGCTCCGCGATCTCTCCGATGCTCTGGGCCAGTACGACCTCAGCGATGACATCCGATACGAGCTCCGGGCCCACTTCTGGGCCGAGGTCGACCGCCGGGGCGCCGCAGACACACCGGTCGCGGCGACCGAACCCTCCCAGCAGGCGGCCGAAACCCCAAGCTCCGCGGCTGACGTCGAACCCACTGGACAGGTCGGGACCGTGCGGCTCATTTGAGCTCGCACTCCCCTAGCGGATCGCGGGCCAGGCTTCACGGCATATGCCAGTTGGCGCGAAATGGACAACTCCCCACCGGCAGTCCCGCTCAGCGGAAGAGGCGGCGGGTGAGCGGCTGGTAGGCGGGGCCGAGCAGGCGGGCCAGCCGGTCGATGGCGTGGGCGTCGGCGCCGATGAGGACGCGGGGGCGGTTGCGGCGGATGCCGTTGATGATCGTCGCCGCGGCCTGGTCCGGGGTGGTGCGGGCGACCCGGTCCAGTGCGCGGGCGAAGTCGTCGGCTTCCGCCGGGTTCGAGGTGCGGCCGTTGCGGGCGATGTTCGTCCGGATGCCGCCCGGGTGCACGCAGGTCACGCCGACCTGTGGGTGGAGCTCCTGGCGGATGGCCTCGGTGAAGCCGCGGACGGCGAACTTGGCGGCGTTGTAGGCGCTCTGCGTCGGCACCCCGATCAGCCCGAACACGCTGGAGATGTTGGTCAGGTGTCCGCGCGTGGCTGTCAGTTGCGGCAGGAACGCCCGCGTGCCGTGCACGACACCCCAGAAGTTCGTGTCGAGGACCCACCGCAGGTCTTCGTCGGTCATCTCCGACACGGTGCCCTTCAGGGCCACGCCCGCGTTGTTGATGACGAAGCTCGCGGGTCCCAGGTCGGTGCGCACGGCCTCGGCGTGGGCGTAAACGGCGTCGCGGTCGGACACGTCCACCTCGTAGCCGTGAGCGCCCGTCAAGGCCACCGTCTCGGCAAGACCCGCGGCGTTCACGTCCGACGCGGCGACGCGGGCGCCCAGCGCCGTCAGTGCCACCGTCAACGCCCGCCCGATGCCCGACCCGGCCCCGGTGACAACCGCCACCCGCCGGTCAAACATCGACCGTGGTCCGCTCGGCCGCCCGGTGCGCGTCGAGCCGGGCGGGGTTGCTGACCTGCACCACCGACCCACCGGCGACCAGCGGGGCGACCAGGGCCGCCAGCACCCCGTCCGGCACGGTCCACTCGCGGGTGGACAGCACCCGGGCCCCGGCGGGCAGACCCGCCCCGGCGGCCAGCACCTCGGCCACGGTCATCCCGGCCAGCGCCAGCGCCGACCCGGGGACCGGCGACCCGGCGAAGTCGTCCCCGAACAGCCGCGCCTCGCCGACGAAGTCGATCACCCCGTCGGTTGATCCGCCCAGGTCGCGGCCCATCGGGTCGAGCGACACCGCGGCCGTCACCCCGTCGGCGGACTCCCCGGGGGCGACGAACGTGACGGCGGCGGGTCCGGCGGCGACCACGTGCGCCCCGGCCCACCACGCGCCGAGCAGGATTCCCGCCGTCTGCCAGTGCGCGGGCAGCCGCACGGCCACCTCGACACCCGGCTCGACGTCGTGCTCCTCGACCAGCCAGTTCGCCGTCTTGGCCGCCCAGTTCGCGACCGTGGCGACGGACAGTTCGACCCTGGTCCCGGCCGCGTCGTCGTAGTGCGTGACGAGGGGCTGGGCGGGGCGCAGGGGCCGGAGCAGGGTGTCGGTGAGGCTCACCCGATCAACGCTAGTCGACGCACTTGAGGCTGCCCGCGTCCACGTTCGGCGGCGGGACCGTGGTCGACGTGCTCGGCGCGCTGGAGCCGTTCGTGGTGAGCGCCCGGGTGCCCGGCGACGAGGACGATGACGTGGACGACGTCGGGTAGGTGGTGCCGAGGGTGAGCCGCACGTGCCCGTAGTCCAGGGTGCGGTCCTCGGCGTAGGTCAGCTTGGTGGTGGCCAGCGCGCTGCCGACGGCCTTGGCCTTGGCCAGCTCACCCGGCGCGTAGCGGATCACCGAGGTCTGCTGCACCGCGGCGTCGCCCGCCTCACCCCGGTCGAAGCCCTGGTCGGCCAGGTGGTCGAGCACGACACCGGCGAGGCCCTTGGTCTTCGTGCCGTTGCGCACGTCGACCGTGATGCCGGTGGACTCCGCGCTGGTCGACGGCGGCGGGGTGGTCGCCGTGGTGACCGGCGAGCCGCCCGTGTCGGTGCCCGCGTCGGACTGCGCGATGACCGTCTTGATCTCGGCGGCCACCGCCGCCGGGTCGACCGTCACCACGTCCTGCCCCGCGATCTTGGCCAGACCGGTGGTCGGGACGGTGCGGAAGGTGATGTTGCCGCCGGACAGGCCCTGCATCTGGGCGGCGAACCGGGTCAGGTTCCAGTTCGACGACAGCACGACCGACTTCTGCACCGCCGCGATCAGGTCACGGGCCTTCATCGGGTCGGTCAGCACGTCCGCGGACAGCACCTTGTTGGCCAGCGCGGCCAGGAAGGTCTGCTGCCGGATGATCCGGTCCAGGTCGCCGTCGGGCAGGTCGTAGCGCTGGCGGACGAACGACAGCGCCGCCGCGCCGGAGATCGTCTGCACACCGGCCGGGAAGTTCGCGCCGGACTTGGGCTCGTTCACCGCGTTCTTCAGGCACACCTCGACGCCGCCGACGGCCTTGGTGACCTCGTAGAAGCTGGCCAGGTTGACCTCGGCGTACCGGTCGATGGTGACCGCGCCGCCGGTCAGCTTCTCGATCACCGAGATCAGGTTCTTGCGGCCGGTCACCACCGCGTCGGTCTCCAGCTTCGCGCCGCTCTCGCCGCGTTCCTGCAGGTCGTGCCGGGCGTCGAGGTAGGCGTTGAGGAACGCCGAGTTGAGCTTGTGCTTGCCGTAGCCGGGGCCGATGTCGACGTAGGAGTCGCGCGGGAAGGAGAAGGCCACCGCCTTCTTGCCGCCTGCCGGGATGTGCACCAAGATCATCGTGTCGGTGTTGCGCTCGCCGTCGGACTTGCCGCCGTTGAGCATGGCCAGCACTTCCTTGGGCAGCGGGTTGCCGTACGCGTCGGTGCGGCTGTCCATGCCGACCAGCAGGATGTCGATCGCGGTGTCCAGCCGGTCGGTGCTGCCGCCGCCCGAGTCGCCGGGGTGCGCCTCGATGACGTCGGTGGTGACCGTGTGGTCGTCGATGCCGCCGAAGGCCCACCAGCCGTACCCGGTGGCCGCCACCACCGACAGGGAGAGGACGACGACGAGCACGCGTACGACGACCGTGCCCGCCCGCAGCACCGCCGACGGCCGACGCGTCGCGGGTAAATCGTTCCCCGGCCGGTCGGCGACCTCTACCCGCGCACGCTCGCTCACGCACGCTCCTCCCCGGTCAAGCCCTGACAACCCCAGATTACCCAGGCTCGTGTGGTCTGGCTGTCAGCGCGGTCACCGGTAACACGGACCGGTGAGCGTCGACGTTTACTCCGACACGGAAAGACGTGCGAGACAGGGCAGACGTGGCGGACGTGGAAGACTTCGGGTGGGGTAGCCCACGCGAGTGTGAGGACGGTGTGAACCACATGCGGGTGCTGGTGACGGGTGGGGCCGGTTTCATCGGGTCGCACTACGTGCGTCAGGCGTTGGGCGGGGCGTACCCGTCGCTCGCCGACGCCGAGGTGGTCGTGCTCGACAAGCTGACCTACGCGGGCAACCGGGCGAACCTGGACCCGGTGGCCGACAGCGAGCGGCTGCGCTTCGTCGAGGGCGACATCTGCGACGGTGACCTGGTGCGCCAGGTCATGGCCGGGGTCGACCTGGTGGTGCACTTCGCCGCCGAGTCCCACGTGGACCGGTCGATCCTGGGCGCGGCGGACTTCGTGCTGACCAACGTGCTCGGCACGCAGGTGCTGCTGCAGGCCGCCGTCGACGCGGGCGTGGCCAAGTTCGTGCACGTCTCCACCGACGAGGTGTACGGCTCGATCGACGAGGGTTCCTGGGCGGAGACGCACATCCTGGAGCCGAACTCGCCGTACTCGGCGTCCAAGGCGTCGTCGGACCTGCTGGCCCGCTCGTTCCACCGCACGCACGGGCTGCACGTGTGCGTCACCCGGTGCTCGAACAACTACGGGCCGTACCAGTTCCCGGAGAAGGTCATCCCGCTGTTCACCACGAACCTGCTGGACGGCAAGAAGATCCCGCTCTACGGCGACGGCCTCAACGTGCGCGACTGGCTGCACGTCGACGACCACTGCCACGGCATCCAGTTGGTCGCCGACTCCGGCCGCGCGGGCGAGATCTACAACATCGGCGGCGGCACCGAGCTGACCAACCGCGAGCTGACCAGCCTGCTGCTGGCCGCCACCGGCGCCGACGAGTCGTTCGTGCAGCCGGTCATCGACCGCAAGGCGCACGACCGGCGCTACTCGGTGGACATCACCAAGATCAGCACCGAGCTGGGCTACGCGCCCAGGGTGTCCTTCTCGGACGGTCTGGCCGACACCGTCGCGTGGTACCGGGACCGCAGAGCGTGGTGGGAGCCCCTCAAGCAGCGCGCCGCACTACCCGGGAGCTGACCAGTGACCCTCGCCCTCCTCGTACCCGGCGGCAACGGTCAGCTCGGCCGGGAGCTCGCCGCGCTCGGCGGCGCCGACCTGCGCGTGGTGGCGCCCGGCTCGGCCGAGCTGGACATCACCAGCGCGGGCTCGGTGATCGAGGCCGTGTCCACCCTCGTCGACCGGGGCCGCCCGCTGGTCGTGGTCAACGCGGCCGCGTACACGGCGGTGGACAAGGCCGAGACCGACCAGGCGCGGGCGTTCGCGGTCAACGCCGACGGCCCCCGGGTGCTGGCCGCCGTGTGCTCGTCGCGCGGCGTGCCGCTGGTCCACGTGTCCACCGACTACGTGTTCCCCGGTGACGCGACCGCCCCGTACGAGGTGGACGCGGCGCCGGGACCGAAGTCGATCTACGGGTTGACCAAGCTGGCGGGCGAGGACGCGGTGCTGGGCTCCGGGGCCGACGCCTGGGTGGTGCGCACCGCCTGGGTGTACGGGGCGTACGGCAGGAACTTCGTGAAGACGATGGCCCGGCTGGAGTCCTCGCGCGACACACTGTCCGTTGTAGACGATCAACTGGGTGGTCCGACCTGGACGTTCGACCTGGCCGCCGGTCTGGTCGAGCTGGCCAGGCGGATCGGCGACGGCGACGGCCCGGCGTCGCGGGTGCTGCACGCGACCGGCGGCGGCGAGGTCACCTGGGCCGGGTTCGCCCGCGCGGTCTTCGAGGAGCTGGGCGCCGACCCGGAGCGGGTGAAGTCCTGCGGCACCGAGGACTACCCCACCCCGGCCAAGCGCCCGGCGTACTCGGTGCTCTCCGGCAGGGCGTGGGCCGACGCGGGACTGACCCCGCTGCGGCCTTGGCGGGACGCGCTCACCGAGGCGTTCGCCCGCCACGGCGCCGAGTTCCGGGCTGGCTGAACGCCCTAGTGGCCGGCGGCGGCGCGGTAGGCGGCGACGGTCAGTTCCGCGCAGCGGCGCCAGGTGTGGCTCGCGGCGTGCGCCCTGCGGTCGCTGGTCGTGCCGGGGGACAGCGGTTTCTCCATGGCGTTGACCAGGGCGGCCGACAGGGCGTCGATCTCGCCGAAGGGCACCAGGTGCGCATGTCCGCCCGCCACCTCCCGCAGCGCGGGGACGTCAGTGCACACCACCGGGACGTCGCAGGCCATCGCCTCGATCACCGGCAGGCCGAAGCCCTCGTCGCGGGAGGGCAGGGTGAGCGCGCTGGCGCCCGCCATCACGCTGCGCAGGTCCGTTTCGGACAGGTAACCGAGTGTCCTAACGCGACCGCCGTACGACCCGTGGCCGGGGCCGACCAGGACCAGCGGCGGTAGCGACGGAGTGTTCGCGTGCGCCTTGACCAGCCAGTCCAATGCCTTGCGTGGACCCGCGGACCCCACGTACAGCAGGTAGTCCGACGGCAGGCCCAGCCGCTGGGCGAGGTCGGGGTTCGGTGGGCGGGCGGTGAACCACGCCGGGTCGACGCCGAGGGGCGTTACGCGCACTTTGTCCTCGGCCACACCCAGCCGGTCGACGACCAGGTCGGCCACCGCCCGGGTCGGGGTGCACACGATCCCAGCCCGGCGCGCGGAGACCCGGACCAGTTCCGGCAGCGTCGTGTCGAAACGCGAAAGCTCCTCCGGGTAGTCGAGGAAGCTGAGGTTGTGGACGGTCAGCACACCCCCGGCCCGGAACGCGGCGGGCAGCACGAAGTTGGTCCCGTGCACCACATCGGTGAGCCCGGCGAACAGCTCGACCGGCGGGAACGACGACCGCAACCACGCCGCCCGCAGCAGACCGGCCGGTGAGGGGATGCCGCGGGCCCGCACTCCGTGCGGCAGCACCCGGCGCAGACCGCGCCAGCCGCGCAGCGTGAAGGCGACCGCCCGCATGTCCACATGGGACGACGAAGCCAGCTCCTCGGCCAGCGCCGCGGTGTAGCGGCCGACGCCGGTGCGGTTGCCCAGCAGCGGCGTCCCGTCGATCAGTACCCGGATCGGCTTGGGCATGCGGGCGTCCCCCTGACAGGCGTGCGGTCACGGCGCTGGGTCCGCGCGGGGGGCCGCGCCGGGGTGCCTACGGCCAAGCCTCTGCCTCCTCCACGCGCGGTGCCACTGGCCATAGCGTGCCTCATCGCAGCGTGTGATGGGTGTTCAACCGCGCGAAACGCCCCGCCGCTCCCCGCGGCACCGCCCCGGTGACCCGATCGCGGGAGTCGGCGGGGCCGGTTGGCGCACGCCGGGTGTCGGTATGTCCAGTGTGGACGCGACCGGTCGGTATTTCACCCGATCGAGCGGTGGCCGGTTGGGCGGCGCGAACACCGACCGCGACCGGGGTTGCCCGGCGGTGCAGAATGTCGGGTCGTGACCGCTGAACCCACCGCCTACGGCGACCGGCTCGCCGTCGTGACCGTCACCTACTCGCCCGGGGACACCCTGGACCGGTTCATCCACACCCTGGCCGGCGCCACCCGGCGCGACGTGCGGGTCATCCTCGCCGACAACGGCTCGGTCGACGGGGCACCCGAGGCCGCTGCGGCCGCCCACGACCACGTCGAGCTGGTCCGGACCGGGGGGAACCTCGGCTACGGCGGGGGGGCCAACCGGGGGGTGGCCGCGCTCGGGCCGGAGTACGGGTGGGTGGTGGTGGCGAACCCCGACCTGGAGTGGTCGCCCGGCTCGTTGGACGAACTGCTTGACGCGACTGACCGGTGGCCCCGGGGGGGCTCGTTCGGGCCGTTGATCACTGAGCGTTCTGGTGAGGTGTACCCGTCCGCCCGCGAGGTGCCGTCGCTGGGCAAGGGGATTGGGCACGGGGTGCTGGGGAAGGTGTGGCCCGCCAATCCGTGGACGCGGGCGTACAAGCAGTCGGCGGCGGATGTTCGGGAGCGGGTGGCGGGGTGGTTGTCCGGGTCATGCCTGTTGCTGCGGCGGGCGGCTTTTGACTCGGTGGATGGGTTTGACGCGCGGTATTTCATGTATTTCGAGGATGTGGATCTGGGGGAGCGGTTGGGGTTGGCGGGGTGGCAGAACGTGTACGTTCCGTCGGCGAAGGTGATGCATATTCAGGGGGTTTCTACGGCGAAAGTGTCGGATAAGATGTTGGTGGCGCACCATGACAGTGCTTATCGGTATATTGCCGATCGGCATCGGGGGGTGGTGTGGGCGCCGGTGCGGGGGGTGGTGAAGGCGGGGCTGGCGGTGCGGTTGCGGATGGAGAGTCGGTGAGGGCTGGGGCTTTGGTGGGGTTGGGCTGCTGGGGGGCTGTTCGGTGGGCGGGGACTTGTTGGTGAGCGGGGATTGTCGGTGGGCTGGGACTGTCGGTGGGGTTGTCTAGGCTGTGTATTCAGGGGCTCAGGTTGATCATGGTTCTTGGTTGGTGGGCGGATCTTGTCGGTGGGTCCGGTTAGGCTGTGTATTTGGGGGCTTTTCGGCTGGTTGATCTTGGTGTGAGGGGTCACTGGGCCTCGCTGCGCTCGGGGTTCGGCCTTGTCGCCTGGCGGCGACGCCGGCCATTGGCGCCAGATAAAAGCGGTGGTGCCCGTTGTGGTGAAGTTGTTTTGTTTGGGGCCCCTAGCGGCAGCCTGGGTAAGGC
>NZ_AXWW01000064.1 GCF_000482865.1 Actinokineospora inagensis DSM 44258
CCCGTCACGCCCGCCTCGCACCCGTCACGCCCGCCTCGCACCCGTCACGCCCGCCTCGCACCCGTCACGCCCGCCTCGCACCCGTCACGCCCGCCGATAGCGGCTTTCGTCGGCCGCCCTGCCGGCACTTTCGGTCTGCCGGAGCGGCCGATGCGTTCTACCTGCGCCGATGCCGCTACGTACCCGCCTCGCGCCGCGAACTCCACCCGTTCAGGTGGCCGCCCATCCCCCGGTCCAACGACAACTTGTCCACAATCTGGTGCCGAGTTATCCACAGGCAAGATCCACGCCACCCTGCCTGTCGGGCCTAGCCGGTAGACTGGCCTCGGGGACGCCCCCCGGGAAGGGTGGGGGCCGGGCTGCGCCCGGAGGGGGCGAGGTAAGAGGCGGGTGGGGGTGGGGTGCTGCTGAGTGGTCGAAGGGGCGCGTGCTCGGAGGACTCTGTGGTCGAGGGTGTTCAGGGGTGGGTGGGGAGGGTGATCCAGTGGGGGAAGAGGAGGTCGGCGTGGTGTTCGCGGAAGCGGGTGAGGGTGGTGAGGGGGGTGTTTTTGGCCCAGGTGCCGGGGTCGAGTTGGACGAAACCGTCGGCGGCGGCTCGGGACTTGTCGGGGCCGAGGTAGTAGAGGCCCGCGGAGCCGGTGGGTGAGATGGCGACGACGAGGCATTCGTGGCCTTGGTGGTCGGCGCGGGTGGTGACCTCGTCGAGGCGGTCGAGGGCGGTGAGGGGGAAGACCGCCTGCCAGCCGGTGGGGGTGGGGGTGAAGCGGGGGTCGGCGGGGTCGGTGGCGGCGAAGAGGGTGACGTGGCCGGTGTCGGTGGGGTGGGTCGCGGGGTAGTCGCGGCCGTCGAGGGTGGCGATGATGCCGGTGCGGGGGCGCTGGTAGGTCATCGCGGGTCCTCGGGGAAAGGGGTCCAGGTCGGGGGGTGCCAGCGGGCGACGGGGCGGGGGCCGTGCGGGGTGTGTGCGGTGATCCGCGCGCCGGGGGGGATGAGGCCCGGTTGCCGCCACCACTCCGGGAGGGCGAGTGGGCCGCCGCCGGTGAGGCCGGTGCCGGTGAAGGGCCAGGGGGCGAACTCCGTGCGGACGCTGTTGGGGTCGACACCGGCGGCGAGGGCGGCGGCGGTCATGGCGTAGCCGGGTTCGCGGGGGCCGGTGGGGGCGCCGAAGGGCACGAAGTACCGGTCCGGGTGTTCGGCGGCGAACTCCATGGTGTGCAGGACCGGCCGGTCGGGGTGGAACGGGCTGCCCGGGTAGTCGAGCCGGAACGCCTGGTGGAAGTCGCGGGGGGTGCGCAGGGTGGCGCAGTCCTGCAGGCGGGCCACGGTGCCGCCGACCAGGCGGTGGTCGAACGGGGGGTGGGCGCCGACCGCGCCGGGGGACACCTCGTGCCGCAGGTACCGGTCGACCGCCCACGGGGGCAGGACCTTCACCAGGACCGTGTCGGGGGTGAGCGTCACGACCGCGTGCACCCGGGCGGTCAGTGCCCGCTCGTGGTCGCTCAAACTCCCCGTCATTGATGTCCCTCGAACGTGCGATCACGCCAGCGGGTGAAGCCGAGGTCGCGTTGTTCCTCGTGGACGTCGCCGAGCTCGGCGGCGGGCACGTCTCGGCGGTACTCGTACCGGTCGACCTCGGTGAAGCCGTTGACCGCGGCCCAGCCGCCGTTGTTGTCGGCGTAGGTGACGGTCGCGACGCCGTCGGCGACCGAGTCGATGGCCACTCGGTGCCCCTGCCACCTGCCGTAGGACCGGGCCGAGTAGACCCGGTCGCACTGCTCGGAGGTGAGCTGGGCGACCCAGCCGCCGTAGCGCTCGTGCCAGTCGAACAGGGTGGCGTCCGGGTTGTCGGCCTGCTTGGTCTTGAGCACGACCCGGTCGTCGTTGGGCGAGTAGGTGCACCGGTGGGTCACGCCGCGGATCACGGCGTACTCCCCGGAGCGTGGACCGGTGTACGTCATCAGGGTGTCACCCACCCGAGCACACTGTCATACACGCCGATGACCGTCTTGGTGCCCGCCGCGTCGTAGCGGTTGATGGTCGCGCCGTCCGGGATGGGCATCCGGTCGGTCATGTTGAACTCCGGCACCCCCTGCGTGGGGTGCGCGGTGACGCCCGCGCCGGTGTACGGCCACTGGTTGATCTGCGGCGTGTACCGGTCGGGGCTCACCCCCGCGCCCTCCACCGAGTGGACCATGTCGTCGCGCGCGGCGAGCACGCGTGGGTCGGTCGGCGGCAGCACGCCGTCGACTGAGGGGGCGCCGACCGGTGTCTTGTACAGGCTCGCGTCCGAGGCCGGGAACTCCATGGTGTGGATGTTGGGCTGGTGCACGTCGTAGGGCGTGCCCGCGTAGTCCAGTCGGTTGCCGTTGATGAGATCGGCGGGTGTGCTGAGGCCACCGGCGTCCTGGTGCCGGGCGACGAAGCCGCCCACGGAGTCCCACGAGCCGTCGAGGTACTTGGTGACCGCGTCGTCCGGGATCACCTTCTGCATCAGCGTGCCGTTGGTGACCTCGACCTCCTTCATCGCGCGGGCCATCAGGTCCCGTTCGTGCGGGGTGAGCTGGCCGGAGCCGGGGATCTCGCCGGTCTTGGGGTCGGCGCCCACCTTGTCCATCGCGCCCTTGAAGTCGTTCCACTCGTCGTCGGTGAACTTGCTCCGCACCTGGTCTGTCCAGTGTGGACCAGTGGAGCCCGGCGTGGTGGGAGCGGGCATAGCGGAGGACGGCGGTGGCGGTGTGTGTGGCGTCGTCGGCGTGGCTGAGGACGGCGACACCGGTGGCGCTACCGAGGCAGGCGTGGTCGACGGTGCTACCGACGCGGGTGACGTAGACGGCGCCGATGACCCACTGGGCGCAGACGACGTCGACGGTGCCGGTGGCGCGCTACTCGTGGTCGTAGACGGAGACGTCGACCCGCTCGGCGCGGTCGAACCCGCGGGCGCCCCCGGCGTGTCCGTTGTGGACAGATGCGGCTCGCCGTGGCTGGACGGCGGGTCGACGTGGTCCGGCGTGGCGCGCAGGCCGTCCGGCGCGTGCGGGGTCTCGGGACCGTGCGAGGCACTGCGGACCTTGCGCAGCCCGGACTTGATCGCCGCCCAGATCTCGGCCAGCCGCGCCATGATCGGCCGCAGCTTCTCCACCGAACGGGTCAGCTTGGTGATCACCTCGCTGATCTTGGCGGTCCACTTGGACACCAGGGTGACCACCGAGCCCACCACGTGCGGGGTGGCCAGCCCCAGCGTCAGCCCCTCTTCGGCCAGCCACTGCGGCAGCCGGATGAGCAGCGTGGAGATGCACTCGGCGACCAGGTCGCGGACGATGCCGCGGACCACGCCGACCAGCATCCCGACCACCTCGACGACGGTGCCGATGGTCCCGGCGCTGGTCGCCGCCGCGGTGATGTCGTCGCCCTGCGCGGCCGCGTTCTTCCGGTAGGCGTCGGCGGCGGGACCGGTCCACGCGGAGGTCCCGTTGGCGACCTCGGTCTTGAGGTCCGCGGCGACCGCGCCGACGGCCTGCGACACGTTCTTCCAGGTCGCGGCGTACGCGGAGATCTGGTCGGCGTCACCGGCGAGCCAGTTCAGCGCGTCCCGCAGCGGCTTGACGTGCTCGATCACCCAGGACACCGCGTACTGGCCGAGGGTGCCGATCGGGTCGATGGCCAGCGACAGCATCTCCAGGCCGGTGCCCGCGACGCCGAGCCCGCCCTCGATCCACGACTTGTCCTCGACGCCGTTGTAGATGTCGACGGCCGACTCGACCACGCCGATGCCGGTGTAGCTCTTGGTGGAGTCCGTGCGCTCGGCGACCAGCGGGTTCGTCATCGGGGGCCACCGGCGAAGGGCTGGGTGTTCGCGGACTCCGTGTTGGCGTACGAGGTGGCTGTGTCGTTGACCGCGTGTGCCGTGTCGCCCATCGTGGTGGCGGCCTCGCGGATCGAGTCGACGCCCGGCTGGCTGACCATGTGCACGATCGGCACGAAGAACTGGCAGATCACCCCGTACGCCTGGTTGCCGAGGGTCACCTGGTTCGCGGCGTCGACGGCCTGGGTCAGCCGGTCGTTGAGGGCGTCGAGACGTCTGGCGTGCGCGCCGAGTTCGTCTACGAGGACGCCGTAGCCTTCGGGCACCGTGGGACTCCCCTTCACTCAGCGCAGGATCGAGGACCCGCCCCAATCGTCACCATCGTCATCGGGGCGCGGTCGTCTCGGTCGGTCCGGTCGGGTCTGCTCAGCGTCGTGGTCGTCGACCCGCCCCAGGCGCATCTCGTCCACGGTGCTGTCGGTCGGACGCTGGGCGTCGTCCTCCGGTTCCGGGAATCTTTCCCGGTATGAACCCACGACCGCGGCAACCGTTTGCGGGTCGTCGCCGACCGTGCGTTGCATGGCCTCGGCGACCTGCTCGCTGATCTTCGACTGCGCGCGCCGCATGGTGGTCAGCACCAGTGTCGACAGCTCCGCGCCGGGGATCTCGCCCGCCTTGTCGCTGATCACCAGGTCGGTCACCGCGCCGGTGGCGTCCACGGTCACCCGGACCACGTCGTCGCGGGAGGACTCGGTGACGGTGACCCTGGCGACCTCGGCCTGCATCGACTGGTAGCGCTCGGCCTTGGCGGCGATGTCGGCCGACCAGCGGCGCAACTCCTGCTCGGTCTGGTACCCGTCCCCGCCGAATGACGGCTGGCTCACGCGTGCTCCCCGTTGCTCGGTGCGGTGGCGCGGCCAGTGTCCACGACCGCGCTGCCCTTGTCAGCCCTCACCAGGCCGGGTAGCGCTCCCGCCAGCCCGCCTGCTCCAGCGAGTTGACCGCGCTGAACTCGACCAGCGCGTCCCGCCCGAGCCGCTCGATGACGTCGCGCAGTTCCAGCTCGGCCAGCCAGTCGGCGGGGATGGCGGCCGTCCCGTGCACGGCGCCGAGCAGGTTCCCGCAGATGGAGCCGGTCGAGTCGCTGTCGCCGGAGTGGTTGACCGCGAGCAGCAGCCCGTCGGCCAGCGTGTCGGACACCAGCGCCGCGCACACGCCGATCGCCAGCGCCTCCTCGCCGACCCAGCCGCCGCCGAGCTCCTTGGCCAGCAACTCCGGGGTGGGGCGGCCACGTTCGGCGAGGTCCACCGCGTCGTCGAGGGATTTCAGGGTCTCGGCGGAGTCGTCCCAGGTGACCAGTTCGCCGCGGACCTCGGTGAGCGCGGCGGGCAGGGACACCCCGTCGAGCAGGCGGTGGACGAGGAACGCCAGCACGCCCGCGGCGAGGTAGCCGCTGGGGTGGCCGTGGGTGAGCGCGCCGGATTGCGCCGCGACGACGAACGCGTCGAGCGGGTCTTCGGACCACAACGCGCACGGGGCGGCGCGCATCACCGCGCCGCAGCCCTTGGAGTCGTTGATGCGGTGGGACAACGTGCCCCGGTCGGCCCCGGCGGCGAATCCCTTGAGCGCGGTAAGAACCGTCGCACCGGGAGCACGGCGCTCGTAGAGGCCACGCTCGCGGATAAGCCAACCGTCGGGCTCGGCCTCCATGGCGTAAGAGCCACCGGCTTGGTGCCACGGGGTGCCCTGGGTGTGGTACCAGCGCTGGTAAGCGTGCTGGATGACCGAGGCGGGCTGCTGCTCGAAGAACATGAGGCGCCTACCGAGGTGAGCGCGGATCATCGCCTCGACGGTGAACAGCGTCATCTGCGTGTCGTCGGTGATCCGGCCGCGGCCGCCGTAGGCCTCCTCGTAGCCGGTCGCGCCCGCTTCGCCGAACCGGCCCCGGATCTCCTCTATGGACAGGAACTCGACGGGGGCTCCCAGTGCGTCGCCAACGGCCCCCGCAAGCAGGGAACCAAGCCACCGGTCGGCGGGAATCTCTCGTTCGTAGGGCAGGTCACCGTCCACGAATCGAAGAGTAGTGCCCGACGGCGACTCGACAACGCGTGTGCGGGACTCGCCACGGTGACCACCCTCTGGCGTCGGACGGTGATGATCTGTTGCGATGAGGTCTCGACCGGGGATCTTCGGTCGCGGGTCGGGGAGCGTGATCGCCGTGGATTGTTCGGCCAAAGGGTCGGTTGGCCGTAAGAACCACGCCCCCGATTCGGATATTGCCACAAATGGGCCGTGTAACTGTGACAAACCGACGGGTAGTGCACAGTTCCACGATCGGGTGGCAGTATGCGTCCCACTCGAAGCTGAGATGAATGAGGAGTGACACCGTGGCGCGTCGATCCAAGCTGAAGGTGCTCGCCCTGCTGCCCGTCCTGGCGCTCGCGGTCACCGCCTGCGGCTCCGGTTCCGGGTCCGGCTCGACCACGTCGACCGGGGTGAAGCTGGTCGAGGCAGGCAAGATCAAGACCTGTACGAACCTGCCCTACCCGCCGTTCCAGTTCAAGCAGGGCAACAAGGTCGTCGGCTTCGACGTCGACATGATCGACCTGGCCGCCAAGAAGCTCGGCGTCACCCAGGAGATCGTCGACATCCAGTTCGACGTGATCAAGAGCGGCGCCGCGCTCGACTCCGGCAAGTGCGACGTGGCCGCCGCGGGCATGACGATCACCGACGAGCGCAAGCAGAACCTGGACTTCTCCAACCCCTACTTCGACGAGGTCATCGCCCTGATGGTGCCCAAGGGGTCCGGCATCACCAGCCTCGACCAGCTCAAGGGCAAGAAGCTCGGCGTCCAGCGCGGCACCACCTCGCTCGACTACGCCAAGGAGAAGGGCTTCGCCGCCACCGAGTTCGAGGACTCCGGCAAGCAGTTGCAGGCCTTCCAGGCCCACCAGGTCGACGCCGTGCTGCAGGACCTGCCGGTGGTCAACGACTGGCTGAACAAGGAAGGCCTCAAGGACAAGTACGAGGTCGGCGCCCAGATCAAGACCGGCGCGCAGTACGGCTTCGCGATCAAGAAGGGCGGCAACCCCGAGCTGCTCAAGACCATCAACGACGCGATCGGCGCGGCCATCAAGGACGGCACCTGGGCCAAGGCGTACGAGACCTGGATGGGCTCGGCGCCCGACTCGACCCCGACGACCAAGTGAGCGCGCCGCAGGCGCCCGCTCGGATGAGTCCGCGCAAGCGCCAACAGTTCGTCCGCGGCGGGCAGTACGTGGTGTTCGCCGCCGTCGTGCTGCTCGTCGTGTTCGCCGCGGACTGGAGCTCGCTGCGGCAGAACTTCGCCAACCTGGACGTGGCGGGCCAGGCGTTCCCCGAGCTGATCACCATCGCGTTGAAGAACACGGTCATCTACACGCTCTCCGCGTACGTGGTCGGGTTCGTGCTCGGGTTGCTCGTCGCGCTGATGCGGCTGTCATCGATCGCGGTTTATAGGGCCGTCGCGCTGGCGTACATCGAGGTCTTCCGCGGGCTGCCCGCGCTGGTGGTGTTCCTGATCTTCGGGTTCGGCCTGCCGGTTGCCTTCCCCGGGCTGACCTTCCCGTTCGACCAGTACGGCACCGTCGCCGTCGCGCTCGGCCTGGTCGCCGCGGCGTACATGGCGGAGACGTTCCGCGCGGGCATCCAGGCGGTCCCGCGCGGGCAGATGGAGGCGGCCCGTTCGCTGGGCATGTCGCACACCAGGGCGATGGTGTCGATCATCATCCCGCAGGCGCTGCGAATCGTCATCCCGCCGCTGACCAACGAGCTGATCCTGCTGTTCAAGGACTCCTCGCTGGTGTTCGTGCTCGGCGTCACCTCGCTGACCACGGAGCTGTCCAAGTTCGGCGGCGACCTGGCCACCGAGCACGCCAACTCCACCCCGCTGGTGCTGGCGGGCGCGACCTACCTGGTGATCACCCTGCCGCTCGGCTACGTGGTGCGCAGGCTCGAGGCCAAGCAGCGGAAGGCCAGGTGACCCCGATGACCGCCGTCGAGATCGTCGACCTGCACAAGTCCTTCGGGGACCTGGAGGTCCTGCGCGGCATCAGCGCGTCCGTGGCGACCGGTGAGGTCGTGTGCGTCATCGGGCCGTCCGGCTCGGGCAAGTCCACCCTGCTGCGCTGCGTCAACCTGCTGGAGCAACCGAACAGCGGCAAGATCGTGGTCAACGGGGTGGAGATCACCGACCGGGACTGCGACATCGACGGCGCGCGGCGTCGGCTCGGCATGGTGTTCCAGCAGTTCAACCTGTTCCAGCACCTGACCGTGTTGGACAACCTCACCATCGCCCAGCGCAAGGTCCTCCGCCGCGACAAGGCGGAAGCCGAGCGCGTCGCCATGGACAACCTGACCAAGGTAGGGGTAGCGGATAAGGTCCGCTCTTATCCCGCTCAGTTGTCTGGCGGACAACAACAACGTGTCGCCATCGCGCGTGCGTTGTCCATGGGGCCCGAGGTGATGCTGTTCGACGAGCCCACGTCCGCTCTTGACCCGGAGTTGGTGGGTGAGGTGCTCGGCGTCATGCGTCAGCTCGCCGACGAGGGCATGACGATGCTCGTAGTCACGCACGAGATGCAGTTCGCCCGCGAGGTCGCCGACAAGGTCCTGTTCATGGACGGCGGCGTCGTGGTCGAACAGGGACCGCCGGACCAGGTCATCGGGGCGCCACAACACGAACGGACCAAGACGTTCCTCGCGCGGGTCCTCGACCCGATCCACCGCACGGAGTAATTCCCAGGGAACTAAGCGTCACCGGCGCGCGTTGACCCGTGTGGGAGGGGTTGCCGTGGCCGGAAGGGACATCGACGAGGTCGGGGGCGTGCTTGACCCGCACTCCCCCGACCCGCCCGCGTGGTCGGTCATGCAGGCGTCCGATGTCGTGCGCCGCTTCGTCGAACCCGACCCGGTGCTGCGACGGCGCCGTCCGACGACGGTGCCGGTGGTCAGCATCAGCGACCGCTACCTCGTGGGGCGGCTCGACCTGCGCGCTGTGGAGTTCCCGTACCTGCTGGAGTTCGTCCGCTGCCGCTTCGAGCAGCCACCGGACATGCGGCAGGCGCGGCTCGCGGGCGTGGAGTTCCGGAACTGCAGGCTGCCGGGCCTGTCCGGGCGGAACCTGCGCAGCGACAACGACCTGCAGTTCATCGACGGCACGGTCATCACCGGCACCCTCGACCTGACCGACGGCGAGATCCACGGGACGCTGGTGCTGGCGGGGGCCACGCTCGCGCCGACCCGGGGACCCGCGCTGCACGGCGACCGGTTGCTGCTGGCCGGAGCGCTGCTCGCGGCCAACCTGGTCGCGCACGGCGAAGTGCGGATCCCAGGACTGCGCAGCGGCGGCAACCTGAACTTCGCGGGCGCGCTGCTGGACAACCCGCGCGGGCTCGCGCTGAACGGCAACGGCCTGCACGTCGGGGGCAACCTGCTGCTCATGGTCGACCCGGCGTCGGGCACGCCGTTCCGGTGCGCGGGGCAGTTGTTCCTGCCGAGCGTCCGCGTCGACAGCGACTTCTCGTTGCGCGGCGCGCGGTTGAGCCCCCGCACCGAGCACTCCCGGTCGGTGCCGCCGGACGACCCGTTCTTCGACCCGAACGCCACCCTGGTCGCCGATCGGTCCAGAGTGGACGGAAACGTCAACCTGGACCGGGATTTCCGCAGCACGGGCACGATCCGGATCGTGAACGCGCACATCGGCGGGTCCCTGCGGCTGTCACACGCGCGGGTGGACCTCTCCGGCGGGCGGGAGTCCTTCGTCGAGCAGGACGACGGGGCCGGACCGTACGGTGACCGCGCCGTGCACCTGGACGGAACCGAGGTCCGCGGCGGGATCGACGCCCGCGACGCGCGGGTGGCCGGGCAGATCCGGTTGGTGGACGTGAAAGTCCAGGGCAGCGTGCTGCTCGACCGGGCGGTGCTGAGCAACCGGTTCGGGGACGCCATCGAGGGCCGCCGGTTCTCGGTCGGCGGGAACCTGGACGGTCGGTCGCTGCTGGTGTCCGGGTCGGTGTTGCTGCCGGGATCACGGATCGGGGCCAACCTCGACCTGCGCGGGAGCCGGTTGGTCTCACCGGGGAGCTATGCCGGTGACGGCGCCCCGAAACCCGCTTTGGACCTGCGCGTCGCCCACATCGGTCGGGACCTCATCTGCGCGGGTGAGTTCACCACACACGGCGAAATCCGCATGCGCCGCGCGGAAATCCTGCGGGAAACCAACTTCCACGGTGCTGTGCTCAGCGGACCGGTCGTGTCGCTGAACGCTTTCGGCGTCCAAACCCAGGAATTGCGCCTCGACGTGGGCGCCCCGCCTCGCGGCCGGGTCGAACTGCGGCACGCCGGCTGTGCTTTCTTCGCCGACAACCCGGTGTTCTGGCGGGCCGAAGGTCGCATCGAACTCGAGGACTTCCGCTACGACGCCTTGGAAAAACCCATCCAGTTGGAGGACGACGCCGAGGTCGTGCGCCGCCTCCGCTGGCTGCGCGAAGGCATGCGCGACGTGTACCGACCGGGTCCGTACGACCAGTTCGCGCACATGCTGCGGTCCGCCGGAAACGAAGAACACGCCGCGACCGTCCTGGTGGAGAAACAACGCCGCCGGTACACCGCCCTCGCCGACGGCGCCGAACTCGCCGCCCCGGGAATCCGCGTGTGGAGTTGGCTGCAACGCTGGATGGTCGGCTACGGCTACCGCCCCACCCGCGCCCTCGCCTGGCTCTTCGCGTTCTTGATCATGGGTACCGTGTGGTTCTCGCTGATCCCCACCCCACACGAGGCCAACGCCGACGACCACCTCGTCTGGAACCCCGTCCTCTACACCCTCGACCTGCTCGTCCCCATCGTCGACTTCGGCCACAAGAACCGCTGGACCGTCGACGGCTTCTCCCAGTGGATAGGCGCCGTCTTCATCGCCCTCGGCTGGATCCTCGCCACCACCGTCGCCGCAGGCATAACCCGAATGCTCCGGAGGTCCTCCTGATGTCCGCCGACGGCTACGACGTTTTCCACACCGGCGCCAGGTCCCCCCTCGTCCAACGCCTCTACCAAGAGGCATTCGCCGACCAGTGGGTCCCCGGCGTCCAAGCGACGAGTTCCTGCTCGTGGTGGCTCCTCGGCACCCTCGTCGCCGAACTCCGCCTCCCCCCGGGTTCCCTGTTGGCCGACCTGGGCTGCGGTCGCGGCGGCCCCGGCATCTGGCTCGCCCGCGCCCTCTCCACGTCCCTCATCGGCGTCGACTACAGCCCCACCGCCATCGCCGACGCCACCACCCGCGCCCCAACCGGCACCTTCCACGTCGCCCCCTTCACCGCCCTCCCCCTCCCCGACGCCTCCGTGGACGCCGCCATCAGCATCGACGCCATCTACTTCGCCCCCGACCACCCCGCCGCATTCGCCGAAGTCCACCGCACCCTCCGCCCCGGCGCCCCCTTCCTCTTCACCGCCCGCGACACCACCGCCGACTGGCCCACCGTCATCACCAACGCGGGCCTCACCCTCACCACCACCCACACCCACCCCGGCGCCGCCGACCGCTGGCTCCGCTTCTTCGCCCTCACCCTCACCCACGAACCCGCCCTCCGCGCCCAACTCAGCACCCTCGCCGCCGACTACATGGTCGAAGAAGCCAGAAACGCACCGCTACGCATCACCGAAAGCACCTTCAACCTCTACGTGACCCACCGCCCGGAGGAATGAACCCCTCGCGTCGTGGCCGAGGATGTCGAGCAGTTCGTCCAGGGAGCGTGGATGTCTGCGGAGTGCTTTGACGACCGTTCTCGGCGATGCTCGGCAACGAGTCACGCAGATGCTCCATGAAACGAATAAGACGAAAGGCTGAAACCCGGTCGCACTCACATGTTCCGGTACGCCTCGCGACGATGTGTCACCCGCACGACGGTCACCAGGACCCTGGCGTCTTCGACCTGGTAGATCACCCGGTGGTCGCCGATCCGGATGCGCAGCACGTCTGCCGGTTGACCCGCGAGTGCGCGGCCTGGTGGGGGTGGATCTGTTCCCAGGGCTGTCACCGCCACTGTGATCCTGCGTCCGGTCTGCTTGTCGAGCTTGTGGAGTCGACCGGGAAACGATCTCGCCGAGGCGGTCTCTCGCCACGCTACTCGTGTATCTGGGATCGAAATATCGTCGCGTGGACGTGGTGTTGACTCCTCACGTGACCACAGCACACCCCCGTCGTCTGTCGCGTGCCGCCGAGCTGGTTGGGCGCGGTTGGTTGAACACCGGCGACATGGATCTGCACCTGGGTGACTTCCGGGGCAAGGTCCTCCTCCTGGACTTCTGGACCTTCTGCTGCATCAACTGCCTGCACGTCCTCGACGAGCTTCGGCCCGTTGAGGAGGAGTTCAAGGATGTCCTGGTCACCGTGGGGGTGCATTCGCCGAAGTTTGTGCATGAGGCGGATGCGGACGCCCTGCGGGCGGCGGTGGAGCGGTATGACGTGCACCACCCGGTGCTCGATGATCCGGAGTTGACCACCTGGCAGGCGTACGCGGTGAAGGCGTGGCCGACGTTGGTGTTGGTGGATCCGGAGGGGTATGTCGTTCACGTCGCCGCGGGTGAGGGGCATGCGGAGGCGTTGCGCAGGGTGATCGCGCAGGTGGTGGCGGAGCATGGGGCGAAGGGGACGTTGCACCGCGGGGATGGGCCGTACGTTCCCCCGCCTGCGGTTGAGTCGGAGTTGAAGTTTCCGGCGAAGGTGACCGTGAGCGCTAAGAGCACCTTGCTGGTCGCGGATACGGCGCATCATCGGATTGTTGAGCTTGACGGCGAATCGATCGTTAGGGCGTACGGCACGGGTACGAGGGGTAGGCAGGACGGAACCCAGCCGACCTTCTCCGAGCCCTCGGCTGTGGCGGTTCTACCGGCGAAGACAGCGGAAACTGTCGGCTACCACCTCATCGTCGCCGACACCGTCAACCATCTGTTGCGTGGCATCAACACCGACACCGGTGAGGTCACGACGGTCGCGGGCACGGGCGAGCAGTGGCGCAACGGTCCGGTCGAGGGGCCGGCGACCGAGGTTGACCTCACCAGTCCGTGGGACCTCGTGTGGTGGGAGCCCGCTGACGGTGTGGTGATCGCCATGGCGGGTAACCACACCCTCGGCTTGTTCGACCCGGTCGCGAACCACATCAGCCGGTTCGCGGGGACCACGGTCGAGGGGCTCAACGACGGTCCGGCGGATCAGGCGTTCTTCGCGCAGACGTCCGGGTTGGCAGTGGACGGCGACAAGTTGTGGCTGGTCGACTCCGAGACGTCCGCGTTGCGGTGGATCGACACCGACCTGACTGTGCACACCGCTGTCGGCAAGGGGTTGTTCGACTTCGGACACCGGGACGGCAAGGCGGACCAAGCCCTCCTCCAACACCCCCTCGGCGTCACCGTGTTGGCAGACCACTCCGTCGCCGTTGCCGACACCTACAACGGTGCCATCCGCCGCTATGACCCCGGGACCAGCGAGGTGAGCACTCTCGCCACCGGACTCGCCGAGCCTTCCGGGGCCGCATTGGTCGATGGTGAACTCGTCGTCGTCGAGTCCGCCGCGCACCGGTTGACCCGTCCGGTGGCGAAGGCGCACCTCGTTGACGGTGACGCGCACCAGGTGCGCAGGCCGCCGACGGACATCGCCGCCGGGATTCTCGACCTCGCCGTGGTTTTCACCCCGCCGCCTGGGCAGAAACTGGACGACCGCTGGGGTCCGTCGACCCGGCTGGAGGTCACGTCGTCGCCGCCGGAGTTGCTCACGGACGGTGCGGGCGTCAGCACCGACCTGACCCGCAAGCTGACCATCGCCGCGGGCATCCCGGACGGCGTGCTGCACGTCGTCGCCCAGGCGGCGAGCTGCGACGACGGCACCGAGCACCCCGCGTGCCACCTGACCAGGCAGGACTGGGGCGTCCCGGTCCGCGTCACGGACAGTGGCGCCGGGCGGCTACCGCTGGTGATGGGCGGCCTGGACGAACAGCACTGACCAGCCCGAAACCCCCGAATGGGCAGCCGGTTACCATTCCCCGGTGCCGGACGCGAAGCTCGAGATCCAGATGCTGCACGACCGGGTCCTCGTGCGGCTCACCCCCGAGGAGGGGGAACGGCGCAGCACCGGCGGCATCGTCATCCCGGCGACCGCGCAGGTGGCCAAGCGGTTGGCCTGGGGCGACGTGCTGGGGGTCGGGACCACGGTGCGCACCGTCAAGGTGGGCGACCGGGTGCTGTTCAACCCCGAGGACCAGTTCGAGGTCGAGGTGCACGGGCAGGCGTACGTGGTGATGCGGGAGCGGGACGTGCACGCCATGGCGAGTGAACGCACGGAACACGGGACCGGGTTGTACCTCTAGGGAAGGGTGAGCCGTGCCGGAGGACCAGAACTGGCCGGGTGAGGCCAGATGGCCCGAGTCGCACTCCGAGCAGACCGACCTGCTGCCACGGATTCCCGCTGTGGGATCGCCGTGGGACGACGCGCCGACGCAGCAGATTCCCCAGGTACCGCAAGAGGAACCGGCCACCGAGCGGCGGAGTTCGCGCAAGCCCGCCATCATCGTCGGTGCGGTGGTCGGCGCGCTCGCCGTGCTCTACGGCATCGACTTGGCGGTGAGCAGCGGTGACGTTCCCCGCGGGACGACCGTGGCCGGCGTCGACGTCGGCGGCATGTCGCAGCTCGAAGCGGAGCAGGCGTTGCGGCAGAAGATCGAGCCCCGGCTCACCCAGCCGATCGCGGTGAAGATCGGGTCGGTCGACGGGAAGCTGGACCCGACCAGGTCCGGGCTGACCCTGGACTGGGGTAAGACCCTGGAGCAGGCGGGCGACCAGCCGCTCAGCCCGATCACCCGCGTCGCGTCGCTGTTCGGTGCCACCCGTGAGGTCGGTGTGGTGACCTCTACCGACGACAAGACCCTGTCGGCGGCGATCGATCAGCTCAAGACGAGCAGCACGCGTCCGCCGGTCGAGGGGGCTATCCGCTTCGACGGGGCCAACCCGGTCGCGGTTGAACCGGTCCCGGGGCAGGAGTTGGACACCGGTAAGGCGCGGCAGGTCATCATCGACCGGTGGGTCAGTGGTTCCGCGCTAGAGCTCCCGGTGACATCGAGCCCGGTTAAGACCACGTCCGATGGCGTGCACGTCGCGTTGGACTTCGCGAAGGTCGCGGTGTCGGCGCCGGTCACGGTCAAGGGCGAGGGTAAGGACGCCAAGATCGACCCGGCGGTGATCGCGTCCGCGTTGACCTTCGACCCGGCCGATGGCGGCGGTCTCGCGCCCAAGGTGGACGTCGCCAAGGTCACCGACGCGGTCCGGCCGCAGTTGGCGTCCACCGAGAAGCCCGGCCAGGACGCCGAGGTCGTGTTCGACGGCGGCACGCCCAAGGTCACGCCGTCCACGGACGGCACCGGCGTCAAGTACGACACGGCTTTCGCCACCCTGCTGGACGTGCTGCACAAGCCGGACGGCCGGGAGATCAAGGTCGAGTACACCAAGGCCCCCGCGAAGGTGACCACCGACCAGGCGAACCAGCTCGGCATCAAGGAGGTCATCGGCGAGTTCAGCACCAAGGGCTTCGCCGCCGACTCAGGGGTGAACATCCGCATGGTCGCCGCCAAGGTCGACGGCGCGATCGTCAAGCCGGGTGAGACGTTCAGCCTCAACGGTTATACCGGTCCCCGTGGTGCCGCTCAGGGTTATGTGGAGGCGGGCATCATCAAGGACGGTGCCCCCGGCCGCGAAGTGGGCGGTGGCATCTCACAGTTCGCGACGACGCTATACAACGCCTCTTACTTCGCCGGGCTCAAAGACGCGGGGCACAAGGAACACAGCTACTACATCAGCCGCTACCCGGCCGCCCGTGAGGCCACGGTTTTCGAGAACCCGGATGGCAGCAGCGTCATCGACCTGAAGTTCACCAACGACTCCCCGACCGGCATCGCCATCCAGACCATCTGGACGTCGTCGTCGATCACGGTGAAGATCTGGGGCACCAAGCGCTACAACGTCGAGTCCATCCCCGGCGCGCGCACCCTGGAGACGCCGCCGCAGGAGAAGCCCGGCCCCACCACCGGCAAGTGCAACCCCAGCAACGGTGCCCCCGGCTTCACCACCTCGGACACCCGCGTCCTGCGCGACGCGACCAGCAACGCCGAGGTCCGCCGGGACACCCGCACGGTCCGCTACAACCCGCAGCCCAAGATCGTGTGCGCCCCGGCCCCACCGGGCTGATTCACGTTTGAGTGACCCCCACAGGTGACACCTCCTCGCTGTGAGCGAGGTAACCACCAAGGCGCGGCAGGCCCGCGACAACAGCGCGGTCAAGGTGCTCGGCCGCTGCGGCATGGCCTGCTACGGCGCCGTGTACGTGATCATCGCGTACCTCGCCGTCCAGGTCGCCTTCGGCAGCGGCGGCCAGGAAGCCGACCAGACCGGCGCCCTGGCCAAGGTCGCCGAAACCCCGTTCGGCGCGATCCTGCTGTGGGTACTGGCCGTCGGCCTGCTCGCCTTCGGCGGATGGCAACTCCTGATGGCCGCCTTCAGCTTCCAGTGGATCGAGGCAGGCCGCAAACGCTTGTCCAAGCGGGTCGGCGCGGGAATCCGGGGCGTGGTCGGCATTTCCCTCGGCATCGCCGCCATCCGCATCGCCACCGGCAGCGGGCAGCAGAGCGGGGACCAGAAGCAGAAGGAACTCACCGCCCGCCTCCTCGAACTCCCCGCAGGCCGGGTGATCGTCGGCATCGTCGCCCTCGCGGTGATCGGCGGCGGAATCGGCAGCATCGTCGCCGGTATCCGCAAGTCCTTCATGAAGGACCTCGAAACCACCCGCCTCCCCAAACCCCGCTGGGTCGAGAAAGTCGGCATGACCGGCTACATCGCCAAGGGCACCGGCATCGGCATCGTCGGCATCCTCCTCGGCATCGCCGCCATCGACGCCAACCCCGCCAAAGCAGGCGGCCTCGACGCAGCCCTCCGCACGCTGGCCAACCAGCCCTTCGGCACCGCGCTCCTGATCATCGTCGCCGCAGGCTTCGCCGCCTTCGGCCTCTACTGCTTCGCCGCCGCCCGCGCCCACCGCACCTAATCGACGGTCTGCATCCGGAGCCAGTGCAAGACCCATTCGCCGACCTTGTCCCCCGGCACGCAGGCCACATCGTCTTCCGCAAGTGGTGCGGTGACAGTGGTTCGCACGCCGTCACCGAACTGCCCGAACAGCATTGCCTTGGGCTGCAACGGGTTGTCCTCGATCTGCAAGCACAGTGACGGGTCCGCGAGTGTGTCCGCCCAGTCGAGTAGCCGTCTACATGCCTGAGGGCAGCGGCCGGATACGTAGACCTCCACGCGACCCGCGCTGCGGGTGGTCGTGGTGATGTCAAGACTTGCCACGTGCAGCCCGGCGTGCCGGTTGAGGTGCGTTCGAGCCGAGTTGGTCAACCGCGCCAGTTCGTTCCACATCGCTGGATGCCGCTCAGCCTGCGAGTCCACCGGATCTCCTTCGACCCACTTCTATACAGAACTGGCTCTCATTAGAACAGCGGGTGCTCGCGACGGCCAGTTGTTCTGTACAGAAGTTGCGAAGGCGAATCCCCTTAGTCCGAGGTGAAGGAGTACTCCAGGACGTAAGAGCCCGCGTCCAAGGTCATCTCGTTCACCTCGACCGGCCTGTCTACAGCGGTATAGGCGGTGCGGGTGATGCAGATGACCGGGGTGCCCTGGGCAAGGCCCAACGCCGCAGTCTCTTCCGCGCGGGGCATGCGTGACCGGAGTTCTTCGCGGAACCGCACCGGTTTCAAGCCGAGCTCTGCCAACCGGGCGTAGACGCCACCGGGGCCGGTGTTCGTCTCGGCGATCTGACTCCCCCGCACCAGCGCGGCGGGGTAGTACGACTCGGCCACCTGGATCGGTTTGCCCTCAACGACGTACTTGCGTCGTCGCACCAGCACTGTCTCGGAGGCGAGCACGCGTGCGATGTGCGGTGGTGTGGCCTCTTCGGTCACGTTGATGTCCGCAACCGTTGGCCGGCGCTCGGCGGAGTCTGTCTCCCAGACGGAACTCCCGGCGCCCCGCAGTCGGTCGGGTGAGACGCGGCGGTACGGCGTGAACTCGCGGACGAACGTCCCCGCTCCGCGCCGCGCGACGATCAAACCCTCGTTCTTCAACACTTCCAGTGCTCGCCGCGCTGTCGGCTGCTCGACTTCGTACGCGAGTACCAGTTCGTTCTCGCTGGGCACCCGGTCGCCGGGACCCAACTCGGCTGACTCGATCCGGTCCCGCAGCGCGTCGGCGATGGCTCGATAACCCATGCGTCCCTGCGGCGCCACGGCACCTCCCGTCGTTCTGTCCAGCTTCCGTTTGGGCTTTGGTACGTACTGTACGTACCAAAGCCCAAACGCTGAACGGCCCGCCACCGGGGTGACGGGCCGTTCAGGTGGACTCGGACTAGAACGCGGCTTCGTCGACGTCCATCAGGTCGAGGTCCGTTGACTCCACGACCTTGCGGGAGCCGGAAAGTTCCGGCAGCACGTTCTTCGCGAAGAACGACGCCACCGCCACCTTCCCCTCGTAAAACGCCTTGTCCTGCCCCGAAACCCCAGCGTCAAGCCGGTGCAGGGCGACCTCCGCCTGACGCTGCAACAGCCACCCGACGAGCAGGTCACCCGTCGCCATCAGCAGTCGGACGCTGTGCTGGCCGACCTGGTAGATGCTGCGCGGGTCTTCCTGGGCCGCGGTCAGGTAGCCGACCATCGCGCCGAGCATGGCTTGGACGTCCTCCAGCGCCTGCTTCAGCAGTTCCCGCTCCCGCTTCAACCGGCCGCCGCTTTCGGCTTCGATGAACGCGGTGATCTGGCCCGCCACGTACGCCAGGGCTTGGCCCTTGTCGCGGATGACCTTGCGGAAGAAGTAGTCGAGGGACTGGATGGCGGTGGTGCCCTCGTACAGGGAGTCGATCTTGGAGTCGCGCAGGTACTGCTCGATCGGGTAGTCCTGCAGGAACCCGGAGCCGCCGAAGATCTGCAGGGATTGCACCAACTGCTCGGTCGCGCGCTCCGAGCCGACGCCCTTGATCACCGGGAGGAGCAGGTCGTTGACGCGTTCGGCGAGCTTCAGGGACTCCTCGTCGCCGTCGCGGGTCCAGAGTTGGTCCTGGAACGAGGCGTTGTACAGGTACACCGCGCGCAGGCCCTCGGCGTAAGCCTTCTGCAGCATGAGGCTGCGGCGCACATCCGGGTGGTGGGTGATGGTGACCCGGGGCGCGGTCTTGTCGAGCATGTTCGGCAGGGTGGCGCCCTGCACGCGCTCCTTGGCGTACTCCAGCGCGTTGAGGTAGCCGGTGGACAGGGTCGCGATGGCCTTGGTGCCGACCATCATCCTGGCGTACTCGATGACCTGGAACATCTGCGCGATGCCGTTGTGCACCTCGCCGAGCAGCCAGCCCCGCGCCGGGGTGCCGTGCTGGCCGAAGGTCAGCTCGCAGGTGGTGGAGACCTTCAGGCCCATCTTGTGCTCGACGTTGGTGACGTACGCGCCGTTGCGCTCGCCGGGCTCGCCGGTCTCGCCGTCGAAGTGGAACTTGGGGACCAGGAACAGGCTCAGGCCCTTCGTGCCCGGTCCGTGACCCTCGGGGCGGGCGAGCACCAGGTGCATGATGTTCTCGGTGAGGTCCTGGTCACCCGAGGTGATGAACCGCTTCACCCCATCGACGTGCCAGGAGCCGTCGGCCTGCTGGATCGCCTTGGTGCGGCCCGCGCCGACGTCGGACCCGGCGTCCGGCTCGGTGAGGACCATGGTGGCGCCCCAGCCGCGGTCGATCATGAGCTGGGCCCAGCGGCGCTGCTCCTCGGTGCCGTTGTTGTGGATGACCATGGCGAAGTTGGGGCCCGCCAGGTACATGAACAGCGCCGGGTTCGCGCCCAGGATCAGCTCGGCCGCGGCCCACTGCACCGACGGCGGCAGGCCGAAGCCGCCGAGCTCGTTGGTCAGGCCGAGCCGCCACCACTCGCCGTCCCAGAGCGTCTGGTAGGACTTCTTGAACGACTCGGGGAGGGTCGCGCTGAACGTCTTCGGGTCGTACACCGGCGGGTTGCGGTCGGCGTCGGCGAAGGACTCGGCCAGTGGACCGGTGGCGAGGTTGTTCAGCTCGGTGAGCACGCCGCGGGCGGTCTCCTCGTCGGACTCGGCGAGCACGCCCTTACCCAGCCGGTCCTGCACCTTGAACACCTCGAACAGGGTGAACTCGAGGTCGCGGACGTTGCTCTTGTAGTGGCCCATCTCGTCGCTCCGTGTCTGCGGGCCGTCCACCCGCGCGCTGCTACCCACCAGTAACTTCGAGTCTATTACCGGTGGGTAGCCTCAGCAAGGCGGGCGGCCCGGATCACCCGGTCGGGCGGCGGAGATCCCGCTCACGTGCCGGTTCGTGGCCGCCGGGCCGGAGCGATGAGCACACCCGACTTGAACGCCACCGCCACCGCGTGCGTCCGGTCCCGGGCGCCCAGCTTGCGCAGGATGCTCTTGACGTGGGTGCGCACCGTCTCCACCGAGACGTACAGGATTCGCGCGATGGCCTGGTTCTCCAGGCCGTCCGCGATCAGTTGCAGCACCTGGAACTCGCGTCGGGACAGCGATTGCTGGTCCATCCCCGGCAGCGGCGCCAGCCGACCCCGCGGCGCGGCGACCGTCTTGGCCAGCGCCGGGTCCAGGTACCGCCGGGTCGCGTGCACCGCCAGGATCGCCTCGACCAGTTGCGGCGGCTCGACCGAGCGCTGGATCACCCCGTGCACCCCGGCGGCGATCGCGGTCGCCACGTACTGGGTGGTGCGGTGCCCGTCCCGCACCATGATCAGCACGGCCAGCTCGGTGTTCGCCGCGGTCAGCATGGTGCTCAGGTGCCCGCGCGGGTCCAGCCCGGAGTCGATGAGCACCACGTCCGGCTGGAACCGCTCGGCGAACCCGACCGCGCCCTGCGGCGTGTCGGTCGCGCCCAGCCAGCGCAGCCCCGGGGTCCGCAGCACCAGCGCGGACAGCCCCTCCCGGAACAGCGGCACGCCGTCCACCAGCGCGATCGCCGGGCCTGCTGGTGCGCCCGCGGCCTGCGGGGTGCTGCGCGGCATCCGTGTCCTCCAGCCTTCACCCGTCCGTGTAGGTGCGACGCCACGATCCGCCGGGTGTGACGGCCCGTTTCCACTTTTCTGGCCATTTCCGCGACAAGCTCACCCACACGGGTGAGATCATCTGTGTGATCTGCCTCATATGTATCGCCGGTTGGTTGCACTGTGTGTCACCTCGGCCCGGTTCGCATCGCTCGCCAGGTCACGAACCGGACTGGATCGGGCCGGGGAGTAGGTGAGTCGGTCACGGGCGGATAAGGTCAGCGGGTACTCCGGAGTGACCAGTCGGATGCCGAGCGTGGGCGGCCTGACCCAACGGGGGGCGACGTGGAAGCAGGCGCGGTACGCAACGCCGACGAGTGGTTCAAGCTGATGGTCGACACGGGCCTGGCTCCCGGCCTGCGGGCGCTCGGCATGTCCGGCAGTGGTCGGCACTTCCGGGTGATCGAGGACGCGCACATCGGGCAGGTGTCGATCCTGCAGTCCAGCAAGTCCAGCGCCTACTCGACCCGGTTCACCATGTCGCTCAGCGTCACCGCGACCGACGAGTGGGCCACCCAGTTGCGGATCCGCCCGTACACGGGCAGGCACCCCGGCGGCGGCTGGCAGGAGCGGATCGGCAACCTCATGCTGATCGGCTCCGGCATCCCGATCGGCGACCTGTGGTGGAAGATCGAGGCGGGCAAGCCGTTCGCGGGCCTGTCCGACGAGGTGCTGACCGCGGTCCGCGAGTTCGGCCTCCCGGCCATCCGCGACCAGATCCGCGCCCGCGTCCACTGAGGTGACAGCGGAGAACCCGGAGTACCTGCGGGCCCAGTTGATCACCTATCTCGGCAACAAGCGCGGCCTCCTCGCCCCCATCGACCTGGCGGTCCGCGCCGTGCGCGACCACCTGGGCCGCAGGCTGCGCATCCTCGACGCGTTCTCCGGTTCCGGGGTGGTGTCCCGGGCGCTCAAGCAACACGCGTCCCTGCTGGTTGTCAACGACATCGAGGACTACGCCCGTGTCGCCGCCGAGTGCTACCTCACCAACGCGGAAACCGTCGACCTGGCCTGTCTCGCCCGAACCGTCGACGAGTTGAACACCCGAGTCGACCTCTGCGCAGGCGACGGTTTCATCCGCAAGCTCTACGCCCCCGCCGACGACGACAACATAGAACTCGGCGAACGCGTCTTCTACACCGTGTCGAACGCCCGAAGACTCGACACCTATGCCGACCTGATCCAGCGGTCCACCCTGCGCCCGCTCTTATTGGGCCCACTCCTGTCCGCCGCCTCGATCCACACCAACACCGCGGGCGTGTTCAAAGGCTTCTACAAAGACAGAACCACCGGAATCGGCCACTTCGGCGGCAGCGGCAAAGACGCCCTCTCCCGCATCAAAGGCGAAATCCGTTTATCCGTGCCGGTGTTCAGCAACCACACCTGCGCCGTCACCGTCCTCCAACAGGACGCCAACACGCTCCCCGGCCACTTACCCGAGCTGGACCTCGCCTACCTCGACCCGCCGTACAACCAACACCCCTACGGGTCCAACTACTTCATGCTGAACCTGCTGGTCAACTACGTGGAACCGGCCGAGATCAGCCCCATCTCCGGCATCCCCACCAACTGGCGCCGCTCCGCGTACAACATCCGCAGACAAGCCCCCGGCCTGCTCGCGGACCTGGTCGCCCACCTCCCCGCCCGCTTCGTCCTCGTCTCCGCCAACAACGAGGGCTTCATCCCCCCCGACGCCATGCAAACCCTCCTCAACCGCATGGGCACCGTCACCGAGTTCACCACCCCCTACAACGCCTTCCGCGGCAGCCGCAACCTCCACACCCGCAAAATCCACGTCACCGAACACCTCTACCTGGTCGACAAACACCGCAAACTAGAACTCCCACCCCCACAGCCGAAATGAAGAAAGGCCGTGGTATAGGCGATACACGAGGAGCAGGCGCACACGAAGCGTTCCAGACTCAGCGGCATACATACCTCGATGCAATAGACCAAAGGTCACGCCAACCCCGCTGGATCCGGCGCCCACCGCACCGCGGGCGACAAGCCCATTGGTTACGTACTCGATGTGAGGGCCGACAGCCCCGAGCGAGCAACGCTGGTTCCGGCGCCCGCCGCACCGTGGGCGACAAGCCCATTGCTCACATACCGATGTGAGGGCCGACAGGCCCAAACGAGCAAACGCTGGTTCCGGCCCCCACCGCACCATGGGCGACAAGCCCATTGCTCACATACCGATGTGAGGGCCGACAGGCCCAAACGAGCAAACGCTGGTTCCGGCCCCCACCGCACCATGGGCGACAAGCCCATTGCTCACATACCGATGTGAGGGCCGACAGGCCCAAACGAGCACGCTGGTTCGGGCGCCTGTCGCACCGTGGGGGTCTGGGGGGTCGCCCCCCAGGACAAAGGCGAAATCGCCAGTCCACGCTCTCCGTGGACATGAATAGCCCCGATTGAGCGGATGACGGGAATCGAACCCGCGTATTCAGCTTGGGAAGCTGATGTTCTACCATTGAACTACATCCGCAGCGATCTGAAGATCGGGGTCAGCTTACACAACCCGGGTCGGCGCGTCACGGGTGGGGGGCGTGGTTAGGGTGGGGGGGTGTTGCTGAGCGATCGTGACCTGCGGGGTGAGTTGGCGGCGGGGCGGCTGGGGGTGGAGCCGTTCGAGCCGGTGATGGTGCAGCCGTCGAGTATTGATGTGCGGTTGGACCGGTTTTTCCGGGTGTTCAACAACACGAAGTACACGCACATCGATCCTCGGCAGCAGCAGGACGAGCTGACGTCGCTGGTGGAGGCGGTGGGGGACGAGCCGTTCGTGTTGCACCCCGGGGAGTTCGTGCTGGGGTCGACGTTCGAGGCGGTGACGTTGCCGGATGACCTGGCGGGGCGGTTGGAGGGGAAGTCGTCGCTGGGGCGGTTGGGGTTGTTGACGCACTCGACGGCGGGGTTCATCGATCCGGGGTTCACCGGGCACATCACGTTGGAGTTGTCGAACGTGGCGAACCTGCCGATCACGTTGTGGCCGGGGATGAAGATCGGGCAGTTGTGCCTGTTCCGGTTGTCGTCGTCGGCGGAGTTCCCGTACGGGTCGAAGGAGGCGGGGTCGCGCTACCAGGGGCAGCGGGGTCCGACGCCCTCTCGCGCGTACCTGAACTTCCACCAGGTGGACACAACGCGCTAGAGGCGTTCTCCGCGTACCGGGGTGATCAGGGCGGCCCCGAGCGGTAGCGCTGCCGCCAGCGATAGGGCTACCGGCCACGTCCACGCGGTTACGATAGACGCGAACAGTGGGGCGATACCGAGGGCCACCGCGTTCTGCCCACTGTTCTGTATCCCCAACGCGCGACCGGCCCAGAACGGGCCCGCGAGTTCGGCGGTGGCGGTGAAGCCCAGGCCGTTGTCAGTCACCGAGATCACCAGTACCGCGACCAGTCCGACGACCGCGACCCACGACGACCCCGCCGCCCACACCACCAGTGACGCGGCTACCGCCACGGCGATTGTTCGCATGGGACGCATGCGGCTGCCTACGCGATCGGACCAGATGCCGGCCCCGATTCGTCCCAACGCGCCGAAGATCTGTACCACGGCGAGGAAGGCGCCCGCGCTCACGGTGTTCCAGCCTTGTTCGCTCACCAGGTAGGTCAACGCGAACGTGCTGGAGATGAACTGGGGGCCGACTAACAGCGCGCTCGCGGCGTGGACCCGCCACAGCCGAGGGGTCCGGTAGGGCGACCTGGTCTCGGTAGCGTGTTTCGCCGGGGTACGTGGTGGGTCCAAGAGGCCAAACGCGACCACGACAGCAAGAACCAGGCACAACAGCGAGGGAATCACTATCGCCCACCGGTAGCCCCATGCCGCGGCTGCGGCCGGTAGGACCAACGCGGCGAAGCCGACGCCGATTGGTGTGCACGTCTGGCGGATGCCCATCGCCAGCCCGCGTTCGGAAGCGCTGAACCAGCCCAGCACGGCCCGGCCGCTGGCCGAGGTGATCGACGCCGAGAACACCCCCGCCACGGCCAGGAACACGCTCAGCCAGAGCACCCCGGTCACCGCCGCCGCGGCGAGCCCGGCGACGCCGGTGCCCGCCATGCCGATGGTCATCACGACCCGCTCGCCGAACCGGTCGGCCGCCGCGCCCCACGCGATCAGGGCGACCAGCACCCCGAGCACCGGCGTGACGACCAGCGTGCCGCCCTCGGTCAACGACAACCCCAGGGCGGCGCGCAGGTGCGGGAGCACGAACGGCATGCCGTACACCAGGCTGGACACGGCCGCCTGCGCGGCGACCGCGATGGCCAGGATCCACCAGCGACGCATATCGTTAACGTAGCTAAACGATCCCGGGATCCGAAACGACTATCCCGATATGTGGACCGGCTACCGGTCCTCGGTGGACACCTCGTCCGTCTCCTGCCCCCGTCGGACCGACGCGAGCAGCAGTTGGGCCACGTCGACGACCTCGACGTGCTCCCCCGCCACCCCGTCGGCCTGCCGCGCGGTCACGCCGTCGGTCAGCATCACGCGGCAGAACGGGCAGCCGGTCGCGATCTTCGACGGAGCCGTGCCCAGCGCCTCGTCCACGCGGTCGATGTTGATGCGCTTGCCGATGCGCTCCTCCATCCACATGCGCGCTCCACCCGCGCCGCAGCACATAGACCTGTCGGCGTGGCGCGGCATTTCGCGCAACCGCGCGCCGGAAGCGCCAACGAGCTCCCGTGGCGCTTCATAGACCTTGTTGTGCCGCCCCAGGTAGCACGGGTCGTGGTAGGTGACGTCCTCCGTGACCGGTGCCACCGGGATCAACCGCCGCTCCCGCACCAACTTGTTCAGCAGTTGCGTGTGGTGCACGACCTCGTACTTGCCGCCCAGTTGCGGGTACTCGTTGGAGATCGTGTTGAAGCAGTGCGCACAGGTGACAACCACCTTGCGCGTACCGGCCTCGCGGTCCTCGAACACCGCGTTGATGACTTCGACGTTCTGCTGCGCCAGCATCTGGAACAAGAACTCGTTGCCCGCGCGTCGCGCCGGGTCACCCGTGCAGGTCTCTTCCGAACCGAGCACCACGTACTTCACGCCCGCCGTGTGCAGCAACTCGGCGACCGCGCGGGTCGTCTTCTTCGCGCGGTCCTCGAACGCACCCGCGCAACCGACCCAGAACAGGTACTCCGTGTCCGTGGCCAGCTCCCCGTCGAACACCGGCACCTCGAAGTTCAGCTCCTCGGTCCAGGCCAGCCGGTCCTTGGCGTTCTGGCCCCACGGGTTGCCCTTGTTCTCCAGGTTCTTGAACATCCCGCCCAGCTCGCTCGGGAAGTTCGACTCGATCAGCACCTGGTAGCGGCGCATGTCGACGATGTGGTCGACGTGCTCGATGTCCACTGGGCACTGCTCGACGCAGGCGCCGCAGGTGGTGCACGACCACAGCACCTCCGGGTCGATCACGCCCCCGTCGTCCCCGATCAGCGCGCGCTCGGACTCGGCGATGGCCAGCACGTCGATGCCCGCGTACGGGTTGTCCCCGGTGAGGCCGACCTCGTCGCCCGCCATGTCCCGCTTGCCGCCCGCCAGCAGGTACGGGGCCTTGGCGTACGCGTGGTCGCGCAGTTGCGTGATCACCAGCTTCGGCGACAGCGGCTTGCCGGTGTTCCACGCCGGGCACTGGGACTGGCAGCGGCCGCACTCGGTGCAGGTGGTGAAGTCCAGCCAGCCCTTCCAACTGAAGTCCTCGACCTTGCCCGCGCCGAAGACGTCCTTTTCCGGGTCGGCCTCCTCGAAGTCCAGCGGCTTGCCGTCGGACATCATCGGCCGCAGCGGGCCGAGCGCGACGCCGCCGTCGGCCTCGCGCTTGAAGTAGATGTTGAAGAAGGCGCTGAACCGGTGCCACGCCACGCCCATGGTCATGTACCGGGCGACCACGTACACCCAGACCATGGCGCCCATCAGCTTGATGAACGCCAGCACGGACACCAGGTTCGGGCTGGCGGGCAGCAGGTCGCCGATCGGGTTGGTGACGAACGCGGCCCAGGTGGGGACCTCGGCGCCGCCGTGCAGGGCCGCCTTGCCCGCGCGGACGCCGAGGATGCCGACGCCCTCCAGGACCACCACGGCCTCGACGAAGTACGCCTGCCAGAGGTTCGACCCCTGGAACCGGGACAGCCGGTCGGCGCGGCGCGGGTGGTTGAGCTGCCGGATGACGGCCAGCGCGACCCCGCCGACGATGGTGCCGATGCCGAGCAGCTCCATCAGCAGGTGCCACAGGTTCCAGTCGTCGAGGACCGGCCAGCCCCAGGACGGGACGAACACCTCGCCGTACGCCTCGAACAGCGCGGCCGACCCGATCAGGAAGCCCCACATCACCAGCCAGTGCCACGGGCCGACGTGCCGGAACTTGGTCATCCTGGTGTGCGCGGCGAACTCCTTGACCATGGTCCGCAGCCGGGGCAGGAACGGTCCGCCGCGGGTCGGGTCCGGCTGGCCGAGGCGGATGACGGCGACCATCCGCGCGACGGTCCGCACGAACATCCCCCAGGCCACGACGCTGACCGCGACGGCGATCAGCCCCAGTGAAAGCTGCACGGCGCCCATGTGGTGGTGACCTTCCGTCCGGGTTCGGGTGGCAAGACCTTCTTACTGGCCGGTAACCAGGTTCGAGAAGTCTCGGCGGGCCAAGTGTGGCGCACGCCTCGGTAACTACCTGGACACTTGTTCAGGTAGTTTCCTCCGTGTGCACCCGCCCATCTTCCCCGCGATCACCACCAGCGGCCCGGCGACCCGGTGAAGGGCTACCGCCAGGTCGACGGCCGCCGCACTCGGGGCGACCGGCGCAGGCGCGAGATCGTCGAGGCCGCGCTGCGGGTGGTCGAGCGGGACGGGGTCGCAGGCGTGTCGCACCGGTCGGTCGCGGGGGAGGCCGCCGTGCCGCCCGCGTCGGTCACCTACCACTTCGCCACGCTGGACGACCTGCTGGTGGCGGCCCTGGTCTGGTCGGCGGAAGACCTCGCCGCGTCCATCCGGGACGTGATCGAGTCGAGCCGGATCAAGGGCAGCGGGCCCGCGGGCGCGGTCGCCGAGTTGCTCGCCGACGCCCTCGGCCCGCACCGCGGTCGCACCGTCGCCCAGTACGAGCTGTACCTGCTCGCCGCTCGCCGCCCCGCCCTGCGCCCGGCCGCCCGGCTGTGGATCGACGTCCTCACCAGCCTCGGCCGCCAGCCGGACGAGGTCGGCTTCCGCGCCTTCCTGGCCGCCGTCGACGGCATGCTCACCCAGGGCCTGATCGACGACGAACCGCCGACCGCCGCCGAGTTGCTGCCGGTCGTCGAGCACCTGCTGGCCCCGCTCCGCTGAGGTCCTAGGACCAAAGTCGGAGATCACCTGCGACCGCAGTCCGATGTGGATCCGGCCGGACGTCCCTACCGTTGGTACCGGCGACGTGCCCGTCCGGGCGCGGTTCCCGGCTGCCGCTGCCGGGCCGATCGGGGCGCGCTGACCTGCGTAAACACGAAGGGTAGTCATCTGGGGGTAGGGACAACCCCAGGGCCGGGTAGGGGGCGTCCCCGATTCCAGCAAGCGGGCTGCGGTCCTAGCGTCGCCGTTAGCAGGTTTTTCCAGGTTTTAGAGGGGTTGTGGTGATGGCACAACGCGGAGTCACATTGGGGGCGAGCGCCGTGGGGGTGGCGGTCCTGGCGTCTTTGCTGGGCGCGTGCGGCGTCGTCACGACGCAGAAGTACGTCGACGACGCCAAGGTCGACGGTCCGGTCCGGGCGATCCGGATCGCCACCGGCGCCGGGTCGGTCCGGGTGCGGGCGGGCGCGGTCACGACCGTGCGCCGCACCGTCTCGTACCTGGACAGCCGACCCGGCGTCACCCACCACGTCGAGGGGGACGTGCTGGTCCTGCAGGACTGTGCGCAGCGCAACTGCTGGGTGGACTACGAGGTGGTGGCGCCGGAGGGGGTGACCGTGTCGGGCGCGGTCGACTCGGGATCGGTCGACGTCGAGGGGGCGTCGACGGTGAACGTGCGGGCCGACTCGGGCGAGGTGGCGGTGCACCGGGCGTCCGGGGCGGTCAACGTCGTCGCCGACTCGGGGCGGGTCGACCTGGTCGACGTCGGCGGGCGGGTCGCGGTCCAGGCGGGCTCGGGCGACATCTCCGCCAAGAACGTCGGCGACGCCACGCTGCGCGCCGAGTCCGGCTCGGTGGACGCCGCTGTCAACGGGTCGGTGGACGTGAACGCCCAGTCGGGGGACGTGACGTTACGGCTGGCCAAGGTCGCCGCGATCACAGCGGTCACGGACAACGGCTCGGTCGACGTGGTGGTGCCGAGGGGCCGCTACCGGGTCGACGCTCACGCGGGCAGCGGGACCGTGGACAACGCGATTGGCGACGACCACGACGCGGACACCCGGCTCGACCTGCGGGCCGACAGCGGTGACGTCTCGGTCAGGTTCGGCTGAGCCATGACCGAGCTGACGGACTTCACCGAGACCGTGATCCACGAGCGGGCCGACGCGGCCCGCAACCGGCGGCGGATCCTGATCGCCGCCCGCAGGCTGTTCGCCCAACGCGGGGTGGACTCGGTCACCATGGACCAGATCGCCGCCGCGGCCGGGGTCGGCAAGGGGACGCTGTTCCGCCGGTTCGGCGACAAGTCGGGCCTGGCCGCCGCGCTCCTCGACGAGGGGGAACGCGAGCTGCGGCGGCAGGTGGTCACCGGCCTGGCGCCGCTGGGTCCTGGCGCCGGGGCGGCCGAGCGGCTGCGCGCGTTCTTCGACGCCTACCTGGGGTTCCTCGCCGAGCACCTGGACCTGGTGCACCTGGCGGAGACGGCCCGGCCGGGCACCCGGTACCGGATCGCGGCGTACCGGATGTGGCACGGGCACGTGGCCGGGCTGCTCACCGACGCGGGGGTGGCGGGCGACCAGGAGGCGCTGGCGCACGTGCTGCTGGCGGGGGTGGCGGCGGACCTGCAGCGCGCGGTGCGCGGGGAGGTCGCGGCCGCGGGGATGCGCACCGCCGTCCTGCACGTGGTCGACGCCGCGGTGCACGCACAGGTCGACGCACAGGGTGGTCCGCAGGTTGATCCACAGGTCGGACCGCGGGTTCCGCCGCAGGCTGGTGTCGCGGTGGAACCGCAGGTCAGCGCGCGACCGTGGCCGCAGGTGTCACCCGGTTCGGTGGTGACGGTCACGTCGGGAACAACCGACCGGGGTGCCTCGTTGTGGGGGGCAGGAAGGTTGAGCGGGCCGGACTCAAGTTCACCAACCTCAGTCGGGTAGGCTCAACTTTCGCAGGCCCCTTCGCGGGCCGGACACACAGGCACCAGGGCAACATCAGGAGGAAGACATGGCGCGAGCGGTCGGCATCGACCTGGGGACGACCAACTCCGTCGTCGCCGTCCTCGAGGGCGGTGAACCGACGGTTATCGCCAACTCGGAGGGCTCGCGGACGACCCCGTCCATCGTGGCGTTCGCCAAGAACGGCGAGGTGCTGGTCGGCCAGCCCGCCAAGAACCAGGCGGTCACCAACGTGGACCGCACGGTCCGGTCGGTCAAGCGGCACATCGGCACCGACTGGAAGACCGAGATCGACGGCAAGGCGTACACCGCGCAGGAGATCAGCGCCCGGGTGCTGATGAAGCTCAAGCGCGACGCCGAGGCGTACCTCGGCGAGACCATCACCGACGCGGTGATCACCGTCCCGGCCTACTTCGAGGACGCGCAGCGCCAGGCCACCAAGGAGGCCGGGCAGATCGCCGGCCTGAACGTGCTGCGGATCGTGAACGAGCCGACCGCGGCCGCGCTGGCCTACGGGCTGGACAAGGGCGCCAAGGAGCAGACCATCCTGGTCTTCGACCTCGGCGGCGGCACCTTCGACGTGTCGCTGCTGGAGATCGGCGACGGCGTGGTCGAGGTGCGGGCGACCTCCGGCGACAACCACCTCGGTGGTGACGACTGGGACCAGCGGATCGTGAACTGGCTGGTGGAGAAGTTCAAGGGGTCCAGCGGGATCGACCTCACCAAGGACAAGATGGCGCTGCAGCGCATCCGCGAGGCCGCGGAGAAGGCGAAGATCGAGCTGTCCAGCTCGAACAGCGCCAACATCAACCTGCCGTACATCACCGTGGACGCGGACAAGAACCCGCTGTTCCTGGACGAGACGCTCACCCGCGCCGAGTTCCAGCGGATCACCGCCGACCTGCTCGACCGCACCCGCACCCCGTTCAACAACGTGGTCAAGGACGCCGGTGTCTCGGTCGGCGAGATCGACCACGTGGTGCTCGTCGGCGGCTCCACCCGGATGCCCGCGGTCGCCGAGTTGGTCAAGGAGCTGACCGGTGGCCGCGAGCCGAACAAGGGCGTGAACCCGGACGAGGTCGTCGCGGTCGGCGCGGCCCTGCAGGCCGGTGTGCTCAAGGGCGAGGTCAAGGACGTCCTGCTGCTCGACGTGACCCCGCTGTCGCTGGGCATCGAGACCAAGGGCGGGGTGTTCACCAAGCTCATCGAGCGCAACACCACGATCCCGACCAAGCGCTCGGAGATCTTCTCCACCGCGGACGACAACCAGACCACCGTCGGCATCCAGGTGTTCCAGGGCGAGCGCGACTTCGCCGCGGACAACAAGAAGCTGGGCACCTTCGACCTGACCGGCCTGCCGCCCGCCCCGCGCGGCGTCCCGCAGGTCGAGGTCACCTTCGACATCGACGCGAACGGCATCGTGCACGTCAACGCGAAGGACCTGGGCACCGGCAAGGAACAGTCGATGACCATCACCGGCGGCTCCGCGCTGCCGAAGGACGACATCGACCGGATGGTCCGCGACGCCGAGGCGCACGCCGACGAGGACAAGAAGCGCCGCGACGAGGCCGAGGTCCGCAACCAGGCCGAGTCCCTGGTGTACCAGACGGAGAAGTTCGTCCGGGACAACGACGAGAAGATCCCGACCGAGACCAAGGACAAGGTCAACGCCGCGATCGCCGAGGCCAACGAGGCGCTCAAGGGCACCGACATCCCGACCATCAAGTCGGCGATGGAGAAGCTGGCCACCGAGTCGCAGACCATGGGTTCCGCGCTCTACGCCAACACCGGCGCGCAGCCGGGCGCCGAGGGTGCCGATGGCGCGGGCGCGGGTGCCGGTGCGGGCCAGCAGGGCACCGCCGGTGGCGAGGACGTGGTGGACGCCGAGATCGTGGACGAGGGCAAGAAGTGACCTGGACCTCCAGCAAGGGTGAGGTGACCCGATGAGCGACCAGCACGCGGGCGACCCCGCCGAGGAGCCCCAGGTCGTGGTGCGGGACCGGCGGCGGATCGACCCGGAGACCGGGCAGGTCCGCGCCGAGACCGGCGACCTCGAGGCCGAGGTCGAGGCCGAGGTCGTCGTCGACCAGCCGGTCGACGGCCCCGACCTCGACCCGGCGGCCGCGCTCAAGGCCCAGTTGGACGAGCGCACCGCCGACCTGCAGCGGCTGCAGGCGGAGTACCTCAACTACCGCAAGCGGGTCGAGCGCGACCGGGAGGCGGTGATCGCGTCCGCGAAGGCGAGCGTGGTCACCGACCTGCTGTCGGTGCTCGACGACGTCGAGCGCGCCAACGCGCACGGCGACCTGACCGGTGCCTTCAAGGCGGTGGCGGAGAAGCTGGCGGGTTCCCTGCAGAAGGCGGGCCTGGACTCGTTCGGCCACGAGGGCGAACCGTTCGACCCGTCGGTGCACGAGGCCGTGCAGCACAACACCTCCCCCGAGGTGACCGGTCCGACCGTGACCGGCGTGCTGCGCCGCGGCTACCGGTTCGGCGACCGGGTCGTGCGGGCCGCGCTGGTCGCGGTCACCGACGCGGAGTCGGCACCGGCGGCGCCGCCGGTCGAAGAGAGCTGAGCGAGAGGAGGGGACGTCCGTGAGTGCCAGGGACTGGATCGACAAGGACTTCTATCGCGAGCTGGGCGTCTCCTCCGACGCCTCGGACGCGGAGGTCAAGAAGGCGTACCGCAAGCTCGCCCGGGAACTGCACCCCGACGCCAACCCCGGCAACGCCGACGCCGAGGCCCGGTTCAAGGCGGTGTCCGAGGCGTACGGGGTGGTCGGTGACCCGGAGAAGCGCAAGCAGTACGACGAGGCCCGCTCCATGTTCGGCGCGGGCGGCCTGCGCGGCGGCTTCGGCGGCGGCGGCGCCGGTTTCGACTTCGGCGACGTGTTCAACCAGCAGGGCTTCGCGGGTGGCGCGGGCGCGGGCGGCGGTGGTCTCGGCGACCTGTTCGGCAACCTGTTCAACCGCGCCCGCGGCGGCGGTGGCCCGGGTGGAACCGCCACCCGCCCCCGCCGCGGCGCCGACGTGGAAACCGATGTCCGGTTGGACTTCGTCGAGGCCGTCCGCGGCGCGACAGTCCCTTTGCGACTGTCCAGCCCATCCACTTGCGACACATGCCACGGTTCCGGCGCCCGCCCGGGTAGCAGCCCCAAAACCTGCCCCGCCTGTGGCGGCGTCGGTCTGGTCAGCCGCAGCCAGGGCGCTTTCGCCTTCAGCGAACCCTGCCGCGACTGCCGCGGCACCGGCCGCATCGTCGACGACCCCTGCCCCGACTGCGGCGGCGAGGGCGTCAACACGAAAACCCGCACCCTCACCGTCCGCATCCCCGCCGGGGTCGAGGACGAACAACGCATCCGCCTGGCGGGCCAAGGCGAACCCGGCCGAAACGGCGCCGCCGCGGGCGATCTGTACGTGCGGGTCCACGTCACCCCACACCCCCTCTTCGGCCGGAGCGGCGACGACCTCACCCTCAAGGTCCCCGTCACCTTCCCCGAACTGACCCTCGGCACCACCCTCACCGTGCCCACCCTGGACGGTGTGGTGTCCCTCCAGGTCCCCCCCGGCACCACCTCCGGCCGCGTCCTCCGGGTCCGCGACAAGGGCGTCGTCCGCCGTGACGGCAAAACCGGCCACCTGCTGGTCACCCTCCAGGTCGCCGTCCCCACCGACCTCCCCGACGCCGCCAAGGCCGCCCTGGAGACCTACGCGGCCGCCACCGCCGACTTCAACCCGCGCCCCGACCTGACAGCGCTGGTCCAGAAGGCGAGGCAGACATGACGTCCCTCCCCCCGGGCGCCAACGAAGACACCCCCGTCTTCGTCATCTCGGTCGCCGCCCAACTCTCCGGCCTGCACGCCCAAACCCTCCGCAGCTACGACCGCCAAGGTCTCGTCTCCCCCGGCCGCACCCCCGGCGGCGGCCGCCGCTACTCGCTGCGCGACATCGCCCTCCTCCGCGAAGTCCAACGCCTCTCCCAAGAAGCAGGCGTCAACCTCGCAGGCATCAAACGCATCATCGACCTGGAAAACGAAGTCGACGCCCTCCGCGAAACAGTGGCCCACCTAACCGAACAACTGGCCGCCGCCTATGCAGCAGCCGAACAGGCCGCCGCCACCATCCACAAGTCCTACCGCCACGACCTCGTCCCACTACGACAGCAAACCGCCCTCGTAGTCTGGCGCCCCCCAAAACGCGGCTGACAACGCACTCTCCCCAAAGGCCGACTCCCCTCACCCGGGAGTCGGCCTTTGTGCACCTACCTCACCACCCGAACCCGAAATCGGAAAGCCACGCACAAGAAAGCCCAACCACATTCCCACACCACACGCCCGAAACCCGCCCCACCCCACACCGGCACCGCACGACTCAAAGCCAACGCCCCTCATCAACGAAAGCGCCACACCCAACACCGCACACCAAAAACCCCCACGCAAATCGACGAAGCGCCACACCCAACACCGCGCGCCCAAAAACCCCACCCCATATCGACGAAGTCCACCAACCTGCACCGCGCGCCTCGGGACCCGCCGATACCAACTGCCCGTTGTGGTGAAGTTGTTTTGTTTGGGGGGAGCGGTGGCCTAAGCCGGCTGGCGGGTAAGGCCACGCTTGCCGACCTGGATGTCGACGATGGCGGTCAGTTCCTCGGTGGCCAGGGCGTGGAAGACGACGACGTCGTCGAGGCGGTTGAGGAACTCGGGTTTGAAGTGGCGTTGCACCACGGCCATCACGGCGTCGTGGCGGCCGCGGTCGTCCAGGGTGGGGTCGGTGATGGACTGGGAGCCGAGGTTCGAGGTCAGCACCAGGATCGTGTTGCGGAAGTCGACCGTGCGGCCCTGCCCGTCGGTGAGCCTGCCGTCGTCGAGGACCTGCAGGAGCACGTCGAACACATCCGGGTGCGCCTTCTCCACCTCGTCGAGCAGGACGACCGTGTACGGGCGGCGGCGGACCGACTCGGTGAGCTGGCCGCCCTGGTCGTAGCCGACGTAGCCGGGTGGGGCGCCGACCAGGCGGGCCACCGAGTGCTTCTCCGAGTACTCGCTCATGTCGACGCGGACCATGGCGCGTTCGTCGTCGAACAGGTACTCCGCCAACGCTTTCGCCAGTTCGGTCTTGCCGACGCCGGTGGGGCCGAGGAACAGGAACGAGCCGGTCGGGCGGTCCGGGTCGGACACACCTGCCCTGGCGCGGCGGACCGCGTCGGACACGGCGCGCACGGCCTCGGCCTGGCCGACGACGCGGGCGCTGAGCTCGTCCTCCATCCGGAGCAGCTTCTGCGTCTCGCCTTCGAGCAGCCGCCCGGCGGGGATGCCGGTCCAGGCGGACACGACCTCGGCGACGTCGTCCGGGCCGACCTCCTCCTTCAGCATGACCGCGTGGTCGGCTTGGGCGGTGGCGGCGGTGGCCGCGTCGAGGTCCTTCTCCAGGGCGGGGATCCGGCCGTAGCGCAGTTCCGCGGCCCGGCCGAGGTCGCCGTCGCGTTCGGCGCGCTCCGACTCGCCGCGCAGCGACTCCAGTTGTTCCTTGAGCTCGCGGACCTTGTCGATCGAGCTGCGTTCGTTCTGCCACCGCGCGGTCAGCGCGGAGAGCACCTCGCGCTTCTCGGCCAGTTCCGCGCGCAGCGCGGAGAGCCGCTCCTTGGACGCCAGGTCGTCCTCTTTGGACAGTGCCATTTCCTCGATCTCCAGGCGGCGCACGGCGCGCTCGACCCCGTCGATCTCCACCGGCCGCGAGTCGATCTCCATCCGCAGCCGGGACGCCGCCTCGTCGACCAGGTCGATGGCCTTGTCCGGCAGGAACCGGGCGGTGATGTAGCGGTCGGACAGGGTGGCGGCGGCGACCAGGGCCGTGTCGGTGATCCGCACGCCGTGGTGCACCTCGTAGCGCTCCTTGAGGCCGCGCAGGATGCCGATGGTGTCCTCGACCGACGGCTCGCCGACCAGCACCTGCTGGAACCGCCGCTCCAGCGCCGCGTCCTTCTCGATGTGCTGGCGGTACTCGTCCAGTGTGGTCGCGCCGACCATCCGCAGTTCGCCGCGGGCCAGCATCGGCTTGATCATGTTGCCCGCGTCCATCGCACCCTCGCCGGTGGCACCCGCGCCGACGATGGTGTGCAGCTCGTCGATGAAGGTGATCACCTGGCCCGCCGAGTCGGTGATCTCCTTGAGCACCGCCTTGAGCCGCTCCTCGAACTCGCCGCGGAACTTGGCGCCCGCCACCATCGAACCGAGGTCCAGCGACACCACCCGCTTGCCGCGCAACGACTCCGGCACGTCGCCCGCGACCACGCGCTGGGCAAGGCCCTCCACGATCGCGGTCTTGCCGACACCGGGCTCGCCGATGAGCACCGGGTTGTTCTTGGTGCGCCGGGACAGCACCTGCACCACCCGGCGGATCTCGGCGTCGCGGCCGATCACCGGGTCCAGCTCGCCCTTGCGGGCGCGGTCGGTCAGGTCGACCCCGTACTTCTCCAGCGCCTGGTAGGTGCCCTCCGGGTCGGGGCTGGACACCCGCGCCGAGCCGCGCACCTTGGTGAACGCCTCGCGCAGCGCGTCCGGGGTGGCGCCGTGCCTGCTGAGCAGCCTGCCCACCTCACCGCCCTCGGCGGCCAGGCCGACCAGCAGGTGCTCGGTGGAGACGTACTCGTCGCCCATCTCGGTGGCCAGCTTCTGCGCGTGCGTGATCGCGCGCAGCGCCTGCTGGGACAGCGCCGGGGAGGACACGGTCGCGCCGGTGGCCGACGGCAACGCGCGGGCGATCGGCTCGAGCTCCTTGCGCACGACGGCGGGGTCCAGCCCGACGGCGGTGAGCAGCGGCGCGGTCAGGCCGTCGGTCTGGTCGAGCAGCGCGGTGAGCAGGTGCACCGGCTGGATGTCGGGGTTGCCCGCCGCGGACGCCCCCTGGGCCGCCGTCGAGATCGCCTGCTGTGTCTTGGTCGTCGGGTTGAACGCGTCCATCTCCCACCTCGGTCTCGCCACGCGGTGCTGTCACCGGGTTCAACGTCAGCAAAGTTGAGTCAGTTCCGCTCAACTACATCTTCACCCGGACCGGGCGGCCCAGGTGAACGCCAGGCGTACGACCACCCGACCGGGGTACGGACCCCACCACTGGGAGATCACCCACATGTCGCAGTCCGGCTATCCACACCGGTAATGCACTTATCCACAATCCCCAGGTGGTTATCCACAGGCGGTGCGCAGAACGGTCCACAACCCGGCCCACCCGACCGGGGGAACGGCCGCACTGGTGGTGACCAGCGGTGATCCGATCACGGCGCGCGCCCGGCCGCCGGTTAACAGGCGGCAAACGAGACGTCGGTCACAGGTCGCCGTTGAGCTTGCCGAGCAGCCGGGAGAACGCCTCGATGTCCCCGGTCGACCACCCGCCCAGGGTCGCCCGCAACTGCGCCCGCCGGTCGGCCCGGACCTCGGCCAGCCGCGCGGTGCCGGTCTCGGTGAGCTGCACCAGCCGGGCCCGCCCGTCCGACGGGTCGGCCACCCGCTCCACCAACCCCAGCTCGGCCAGCCGGGCCAACTGCCTGCTCACCGTCGACTTGTCCAACCCGGTCAACCCGACCACATCGGCGGCCCGCACCGGCGTGATCCCGCTCAGGTGCACCAGCAGCGCGTACGCGGCGCTGTCCAGACCGGGGTGCACCCGGGCGGCGATGGTCAGCGACAGGCTGCGCGCCCGGCCGAACAGCTTGGCCAGCTCCCGCTCCAGGTCCTGCGCCGCGATCTCCCGCGCGTCGGAGCCCGTCGGTCCCACCGCCACCAGCGTCCCTTCGCCCGACGCCCCCACGCCCGGGGCCGTCACCGTCAAGGGTCTCACCCGGCAGTCGAGCGGGAGTGCAGGTACGCCTCATCGACGACCAGCACCGCCCACCTTGCCCCGGCGAACGCGGTCGGCAGGCCCGGGTGCGCCACCCGCAACCACGCGTCGTCCACCACGCAGGCGTGCCCGTTGACGTGCAGGCCCTGGTCGCCGTCGACCAGCAGCAGGCTCAACCGGGGGTTCACCGCCAGGTTCGCCAGGCCGGGCAGCGGCTCCAACTCCGGGCAGGCGAGCCGCCGGTCGTCGAGGACCTGCACGAACCCGCGTGGACCCGCGCACAGCGTGAAGTCGCACTCGCCGTCGGCGTCGGCGGTCGCCAGGAACGCCCGGTCCATCCGGTGGACCAAGGCGACCATCTCCGGCGTCAACCGGTCCAGCACCGGCGGACGGGCGGGCGCGGGCCGGAGTTCGCGCGTGAGCGGCGGGTCGATCGACACGGGGGACAACGGTGGCACGTCGACGCCGCGTTGCGAAGCCCACGCGGACGATGTACCCCATTGGAAGGAGGGCCCGATACAGGCCGTCAGCAAGAATGACACGAACGTGTGATCCCGACGGTCAACCGGCCAAATCGGGTCTACTGTCGACACCGTCGGGGGATGGATGCGCGAGAACCGTGGTCAAAGCCCGAGAGGTGGAGTCGACACCCCGATCATGACAGCCAACGCAGTGGTGAGCCCCATCCCGGCCTTGCGGCACCGCACCGAGTCCCCCACCGCCGTCAGCACCATGGTGCGGTTGGTGCGGCAGAGCTTCGCCGTGGTGGAACCGCAACACGACCAGGTGGCCCAGTTCTTCTACGGCATGCTGTTCAGCATCGCCCCCTCCGCACGGGAGATGTTCCCGGCGAACATGCAGGTCCAGCGGTCGCGGCTGCTGCGCGCACTCGTGCACATCGTGCAGATGGTGGACCGCCCGGACGACCTCGCCCCGTTCCTGCGCCAACTCGGCCGCGACCACCGCAAATTCGGTGTCGTCAGCAGCCACTACGAGGCCGTCGGCACCGCCCTGATCGCCGCCGTCAAACGCCACGCGGGCGACCACTGGACCGACGAGGTCGAACGCGCCTGGGCCGAGGCCTACACCATCATGGCCCGCGCCATGCTCGACGCCGCCGACGCCGACGACGGCCCAGCCTCCTGGCCCGCCCGCGTCATCGACCACGAACGCCTCGGCTGGGACCTCGCCGTGGTCCGCGTCCAACCGGACTACGCCGTGCCGTACCAGGCGGGCCAGTACGTGAGCGTCGAAGTCCCCCAACGCCCCCGCCTGTGGCGCTACTTCACCCCCGCCAACGCCCCCCGCGCCGACGGCGTCATCGAGTTCCACATCAGAGGCGTCGAAAACGGCTGGGTCAGCCGCTCCATCGTCGCCCACGCCAAAATCGGCGACACATGGCGCATCGGCCCCCCCATGGGCCGCATCCAGGTCGACCGCACCAAAGACCGAAACATCCTGATGATCGCAGGCGGCACCGGCATCGCCCCCATGCGCGCCATCATCGAAGACCTCGCCCAATGGGGCGAAAACCCCCGCATCCACCTCTTCAACGGCGGCCGCGTCCCCGCCGACCTGTACGACCTCCCGCACCTGCAGAACATCGCCGCCTCGAACCCCTGGCTCACCATCACCCCAGTCCTGGAAACCGAGCAACCCCCCGGCACCGAACAAGGCACCCTCGCCGACATCATCACCCGCTACGGCGCCTGGCAAGACCACGAAGTCCTCGTCGCCGGTTCCCCCAGCATGATCCGCTCCACAGTCTCCCGCATGCTGGTCGCCGGAACCCCCCTAGACCACATCACCTACGACCCCTTCACCCTCGACTAAGAGGGCCAAGAACAAGCGTACGAGAAAGCACCACAACACTCCCACACCGGCACCGCACGACTCAAAGCCAACGCCCTGCATCAACGAAGCGCCACACCCAACACCGCACACCCAAAAACCCCACCCCATATCGACGAAGTCCACCAACCTGCACCGCGCGCCTCGGGACCCGCCGATACCAACTGCCCGTTGTGGTGGAGTTGTTTTGTTTGGGGGGAGCGGTGGCCTAAGCCGGCTGGCGGGTAAGGCCACGCTTTCCAGTGGCCCCGCCTTTTTGCCTTACCCAGGCTGCCGCTAGGGGCCCCAAACAAAACAACTTCACCACAACGGGCACCACCGCTTTTATCTGGCGCCCGAGGCCGGCGTCGCCGAAGGCGACCAGGCCGAAACCCGAGCGCAGCGAGGCCC
>NZ_AXWW01000065.1 GCF_000482865.1 Actinokineospora inagensis DSM 44258
CCCGCCGGCCGGCTTAGGCCACCGCTTCCCCCAAACAAAACAACTTCACCACAACGGGCGGTTGGTATCGGCGGGTTTCGAGGCGCGGGGGGTGGGTTGGCGGCCTTTGTCGATGGGGGAGTGGGGGTGGGGGTGGGGTGGCGCCTTGTACCTCGATGGGGTTGCTTTCGTGGTGCCTCGGGCTGGGGTGCGTGCGAGGCTGGGTGGGGTACTGGCGTCCAGTCCATGAGGGGGAACGGTGATGAGTGAGCATTACCCGATTGCGGTTGTGGGGGCGGGGTTGGGCGGGCTGGTGGTGGCTCGGGTTTTGCGGGTGAACGGGGTTGAGGCGGCCGTCTTTGAGGTGGAGGCGTCGGCGGGGGTGCGGGGGCAGGGGGGGATGTTGGACATTCATGAGGAGTCGGGGCAGGTGGCGTTGCGGGCGGCGGGGCTCTATGCGGAGTTTCGGGCTCTTGTGCATCCGGGTGGGGAGGCGTTGCGGGTTGTTGACAAGTGGGGGCGGTTGCGGCTGGCTGAGGAGGATGACGGTACTGGGGGGCGGCCTGAGGTGGATCGGGGGCAGTTGCGGGATTTGTTGCTGGGGTCGCTCGCGGGCGACACTGTCCATTGGGGACGTAAGGTTGTCGCGGTAAAGTCCATTGGGGACGGTGTGCATGAGGTTGGGTTTGCCGATGGGACGAGTATTACCACCGACTTGTTGATTGGTGCGGATGGTGCGTGGTCGCGGGTTCGGCCGTTGCTCTCCGGCGCTGTGCCTGCCTACACGGGTATTTCCTTCATTGAGGTCGACCTGCTTGACGCTGATGAGCGGCATCCGGGTAGTGCGGCGTTGATTGGGCCGGGGTCGTTCATGTGTTTGGGGGACGGGAAGGGGTTTTTGGCGCACCGCGAGTCGGATGGGAGTTTGCACGTCTATGTCGCGCTGCCTGCCACTGTGGACTGGCTTGCCGGGGTCACTGATCCCGAGGTGATCAAGGCGGCTGCGTTGGCGCGGTTTGACGGGTGGGCGGATGAGCTACGGGCGTTGATTGTCGAGGCGGATGGCGGGGTGGCGCATCGGCTCATTCACGCGTTGCCGGTTGGGCATCGGTGGGCGGCGAAGGCGGGGGTGACGTTGGTTGGTGACGCCGCTCATCTGATGTCGCCGTTTGCTGGGGAGGGGGCCAATTTGGCGATGCTTGACGGTGCCGAACTGGCCCTCGCCGTCGCGGGTGGGGTGGCGTTGGCCGAGTACGAGCGGGAGTTGTTCGCGCGTAGTGAGGTGGCGGCGGCGGAGTCGGCGGCCAATCTCGAGATGATGTTCGGGGTGGACGGGTTGGATCGGTTGCTGGGTATGTTCGCGGGCGGACAGCCGTGATTGTCTGTCTACTTCGGACCAAATGGGAGGGGTCAGCCGGATGCGACGGCGGCGGCGAGGCGAGGGGCGATGGCGGGGAGGCGGGTGGGCAGCGCGGCGGCGGGAACCGGTGTTGGCTGCTGCGGGGTGACCAGGCCCAACTGGCCCGCCAGCACGCCTGCCTGGAAGCGGGAGGTCGCGCCGATGTCCTGCATGATGCGGGCGACGTACCGCCGGTACGTGCGCACTGAGACGCCCAGTTCGCGGGCGGCGCTCTCGTCGGTCTGGCCGCGGGCCAGGCAGCCGAGCACACGGGCGGTGGGTTGCTCGTCGGTCTCACCGCCGCGTGGGGCGGGGGCGGCGGTGTCCCAGATGCTGTTGAGCAGGGTCTGCAGCGCGTTGGCGATGGCGGGCTGGTGCAGGATGATCGCGTAGTTGTGCTCCGGCTGGGCGCCGTGCACGATCGCCGAGGCGCCGTCGACGATGATGATCTCTTCCTGCGAGCAGGTGGCGACCCGCAGCTCCACCTCCGGGGTGACCGCGTCGGTGAACCAGCTCTCCCTGGTCAGGCCCACCGAGTCCGGCGACCACAGCAGCCGCACCTTCACCCCGCGCTTGACCACCGCGTTGAGCGAGCCGTTCATCACCTGCAGGCAGGTCGGCGACATCCGCCGCTGCGGCAGCACCGCGATCAGCTCGTGCCGCGCGGACGCGGTCAGCTCCTCGGCCGCGGCGAGCACGGCCTGGTCGGTCGGGGCGATGCGGACCGTCAGGTGGCGCGGCTCGCCCACCTCCTGCCGCGACATCGCCAGTTCGAGCAGTGAGTGCGCCTGCAGCAGCACCTGCTCCAAGTAGTTCCCCGAACCCACCATCGTCGTCGCCTGTGCCATCCGCCGCCTCCCTCGGCCATGACTCCGCGCACCCAGGACACCGGAGAGGACCGCGCGAACTGCCCCGAAACCAGTGTCCGGGCGCCCTCGACCGGAGTCGTCCTTCACACCAAAGCGTCGCCACTGTGGTGCTGACGATACTAGGACGTTCGAACTGATCCTTGAGTTCCATTTCGCTAAACAAGGAGCGGCCTGGACGGTTTCCGATACGCCGAAAGGCCGTATCCAGGTCGTTGATTTCGCAAATATATACCCGGGTAGCCGCCGCGGCGTTGGTCCTGGTAGGACGCGTGGTGTCCGGAGTGGTCCCCGGTCCGGTTGACACTGGACATCGCGGGTTCACCCGCTGGTCGGAACCGCGTCCCAGTGTGTGCGGTAGGGAATGCGACTACCATGGACTGTGCACTTGCGACGAATGTCGCAGCGGCGGCGGCAGTTGGCTGCCCGCCGCGCGCACCATACCGGACCTGTTCGACGCGTCGATCATCGGTGTGAATTGCGCGACTCCGACGAACCGCCAACCTGCCGTTCCGGCCGGGGTGAACGCCATTCACGTCTGGATATCGCCGGTGTTTGCGTTGGTAATTGTTCAGGGTTCAAGCAAACCGAGGCGGCCCGCGCGCACCCCGGCCTGGAACCGGGACGCGGCGCCGAGGTCGCGGGTGATCTGCGCGACGTACCGGCGGTAGGTGCGCACCGAGATGCCCAGCATCCTGGCCGCCACCTCGTCGGTCTGCCCGCCGTCGAGCAGGCTCAGGATGCGCCGGGCCAGGTCGAGCGGCACCCGCAGCCGGGCCAGGTCCGCGCGCGGGGTCGCCGCCGCCCACGCCGAGCGGGCCAGCAGCTCCACCGCGGCCACCGCGGCCCGGTCGCGCATCAGCACCGCGCCCGCACCCGGCGTCGCCCGCACCAGGGCCACCCGCCCGTCGCACACCAGCAGGTCGGCCAGCGGCAGCGGCGCCAGCCGCACCTCCGCCAACGCGTCCAAGGTGGCCAGCAGCCTGGTCGCCTGCTTGTCCTCCAGCGACAGCGGCGAGCTCAGCACCCTCGTCCGCGCGCCCGCGCGGGACGCCGAGGCCACCGCGTCGAGCACCCGGTCCGCCTCGTACGGACCGAGTTCACGCGCGGGCAGCGCCCACACGACCTCCGCGGTGGCCTGCGAGGCCAGCTTGGTGGCCAGCGCGCGCACCGCGGCGGCGTCGCCGGGCAGGCCGCCGGACTCCAGACCGCGGTCGGACCGGTGGTGCGTGATCGCCGACTCGATGAGGTTCTGCGCCTCGCGCAGCACGTCGAGCAGCTCGCCGCCGTCCGGACCTGTGCGCGGTTCCACCGACCAGACCTCCCGAGGGTTTTCCGGCGCCCGGGTCCCGCTCGGTTCCGCGGTCCGCGACCCACTGGCCCCACCACACCGAACGCCCGCCGAACGCGCCGTCGACGACGAGTCCAGAGTAGACGCGGCGGTGCCCGGCGACGGGCTCGTCGACAACAAGGTGTCGCCGTACCAGGCGGTAATGCCCTGGCCGGAGCAAACGCGACTGCCCGGTGGCGGGCGGCGTGACAGGTTTGTGTCAACGCCCGCGCACGTTCCGCCGAATGCCCTACCCTCCGACTCATGACCGCCCTGCCGGACGTATCGCCCCACTCGCAGGCCATCCGGAACCCCCGGCGGTGGCTCGCCTTGGCTGTCCTGGTGGTTGCCCAGTTGACCGTGTGGCTGGACAACACCATCCTCAACGTCGCCATCAGCACCCTGGCCGACCCGGTGAAGGGCGTCGGCGCCTCACCGAGCGAACTGCAGTGGAGCATCAGCTCCTACACCCTCGTCTTCGCCACCTTGTTGTTCACCGGTGGTGTGCTCGGCGACCGCTACGGCCACCGGCTGGTGCTGCTCGCGGGGATGGTGGTCTTCGGCGCCGCCTCCACCTGGGCCGCCTACGCGGACAGCGCGCACGAACTGATCGTGGCCCGCGCGGTGATGGGCGTCGGCAGCGCGCTGGTCATGCCCGCGACGCTGGCGATCATCAACTACGTCTTCGACGGCAAGGAGCGGGCGACCGCCATCGCGATCTGGTCCGGGTCGTCCGGGCTGGCCATCGCCGCCGGGCCGCTGGTCTCCGGCGCGCTGCTGGAGCACTTCTGGTGGGGCTCGATCTTCCTGGTCAACCTGCCGTTCGTCGTGGTCGGTGTCGCGGGCGCGCTGGCGTTCATCAAGGAACACCGCTCCACCAAGAAGGTCCGCTTCGACCCGCTGGGCATGGTCCTGTCCACGGTCGGGTTGTTCGCGTTGGTCTACGGGGTGATCGAGGGCGGGCACCAGGGCACCTGGGCGACGCTCGACGTGCTCGGCCCGATGGTGCTCGGCGCCGTGCTGTTGGTGGTTTTCGTACTGGTGGAACTGCGGATCACCGCGCCCAGTTTCGACGTGCGGCTGTTCCGCAGCGCGGGCTTCACCGGCGGCAGCGTCTCGGTGATGCTCACCTTCTTCGGTCTCACCGGCACCATGTACTACTCGAACCTCTACCTCCAGGGCGCGCGCGGGCTGTCCCCCCTGGAGTGCGGCCTGACGTTGGCGCCGGTCGCCGCTGGTGTGGTCATCGGCGCCCCGCTGTCGGCGGTGCTGGTGCGCGCGCTGGGCATCCGTCCGGTGGTGACGGTGGCCATGCTGGTCGCGGTCGCCACCTTCTACGCGTACGTGTGGTTCGGCATGGACACGCCGCTGGGCTGGTTCGCGGTGCTGATGGTGGTGCAGGGCCTGGCGCTGGGCGCGGTGATGGCGCCCACCACCGAGGCGATCATGGCCTCGCTGCCGCAGGAGAGCTCCGGCGCGGGCTCGGCGGTGAACAACGCCATGCGCCAGATCGGCGGTGTGCTCGGCGTCGCGGTGCTCGGCTCGGTGCTGTCGATGACCTATACCGCCGACGTCTCCGGCAAGCTCCCGCCGCTGCCCGAGGCGGCCCGCTCGGCGGCGACCGAGTCGGCCGAGGGCGCCAGGGTCGTCGCCGCGCACGCCAAGCTGCCCCAGTTGGTCGACGTCGCCAACACCTCTTTCGTGCACTCGATGCACGTCACCACCGTGGTGGGCGCCGCGGTGTCCGCGCTCGGCGTCGTCGTCGCGCTGGTGTTCTTCCGCAAGCGCCGCGAAGCCTGAGCTCTCTCCAGGACGAGCGGGGGTGGGCCGAATGGCCCACCCCCGCTCTTTTTGGTTTCATTGTCCCCGCAATCGAAGTGCGGATGATCGGGGAAATGCCGACGAGGTTGCCTTTTTCGCGAAAAGCGTGACCCACGCCTCAACTCGGAACCACTGGCGGTTTCCGGACGGCCCAAGTGGACTGTGCATCGGACCGCGCTGATGACCACCCGGATGACCTTGCGGATAACGCCGGTGAACGCCCGGGTTCCTCGGCGGTCGAACTCCACGTGTATTGCCGGGGATTTACCGCGGGGGCCCTGGCAGCAAGGTGTCAGCGGCGTTCACAGCGTGACAGCTTGTGGCAATACGCGGGTGTGCGGACTCTTCCGGCACTTAGGCTCGGGCCATCCACTCCACACCGGACATTGGAGATCCTTCGTGCCCACGATCACCGAAGAGCGCACGGTACAGATCAAGGACATCGTGTGCGACATCCTTGAGCTCGAGCCGGAGGAGGTCACCCCGACCTCTCTGTTCAAAGAGGACCACGACGCGGACTCGTTGCGCGCCATCGAGATCCTGGCCTCGCTGGAGAAGGCGTTCAACATCACCATCGACCAGAGCGAGCTGCCCCGGATGGTGAACCTCGAGGGCGTCTACACCGTGGTCGCCGAGAGCGCCAACTGGAACTGACATGACCCAGGCAGCCAATCGGGTAGTCATCACCGGCCTGGGCGTCGTGTCCAGCATGGGGCTGGGTGTGGACGAGTTCCGCGCGGGCCTGCGGGCAGGCCGGGACACCGCCCGGCCCATCACCGCGTTTTCCACGGTCGGGTTCGACCACGCCAATGGTTGCGAGATCACGGGCTTCGAGCCCGCGGCCTGGATCACCGAGCTGGTCCCGGCTGAACTCGGCCGGGCCAGCCAGTTCGCCGTGGCCGCGGCGCGGATGGCGATCGACGACGCCGCGCTGTCCGTGCCGCGGCTGCGCGACGCCCGGTCCCTGGTGACCATCGGCACCACCGACGGCGAGTCGCGCGACCTCGACGGACTGGTCGAGGTCGAGGTCGGGCAGGGCCCGGCGGCGATGGACCCGGTCGCGGCCCGGCGGGTGCCCGCCGGTCGGCTCGCCGCCGCCATCGCCCGCGAGTTCGCCCTCACCGACACCGAGGCGGTCACCATCCCGACCGCGTGCTCCGCGGGCAACTACGCCATCGGCTACGGTTACGACGCGGTGCGCTCCGGCGAGGTCGACTTCGCCCTCGTGGGTGGCGCGGACGCGTTGTGCCGCAAGACTTTCACCGGCTTCTACCGGCTGGGCACGATCGCGCCGCAGCGGTGCCAGCCGTTCGACGTCGACCGCAAGGGCATCCTCACCGGCGAGGGCGCCGGCGTGCTGCTGCTGGAGAGCGAGCAGTCCGCCAAGGCCCGCGGCGCGCGGATCTACGCCGAGGTGCTCGGCTACGGCCTGTCCTGCGACGCCGACCACCCGGTCGCGCCGAACCAGGCCGGTGTGGCCCGGTGCATGCGGCTCGCGCTGGAGAACGCCGGTGTCAAGCCGGACGAGGTGGACTTCATCTCCGCGCACGGCACCGGCACCAAGGCCAACGACGTCACCGAGGCGGGCGCGATCCGCCAGGTGTTCGGCGACACGCCGCCGCGCACGGTGTCCATCAAGTCCATGATCGGCCACTCGATGGGCGCGGCGAGCGCGCTGGCCTCCATCGGCTGCGCGCTGGCGATCACCGACGGGTTCATCCCGCCGACGATCAACCACAACCAGACCGACCCCGAGATCAACCTGGACTGCGTGCCCAACCACGCGGTCGAGGCGGAGCTCAACGTGGTGCAGAACAACGGCTTGGCCTTCGGCGGCAACAACGCCGTCACCGTCTACGGCCGCTACCGGGAGGCGTCGTGAGCTGGTACGTGACCGGCACCGGTGCCGTGTGCAGCGTCGGCCGCGGCACGGACGCGGTGTGGGAGGCGTTGTGCGCGGGCACTTCCGGCCTGTCGCCGCTGCGTTCGTTCGACCAGGACAAGTTCCGGGTCACCCACGCCTACGAGATCGACGACCGCGAGGGCGCCGAGGACACGCCCGCTCGGGCGACCGCCTGGCTGATCGATGCCATCGCGGAAGCCCTGTCGGACGCGGGTCTGGACGAGGACCTGTCCGGCACCCCCGTGCTCGTCGGCACCGGCCTGCGCGAGCTGCGCTCGGTGGAACTGTGGTGGGACAAGAACAAGGGCGCGGACAAGGACGGTACAGCGCAGCCCGGTGACCTGGACCGGCTGCACTTCGGCACCGCGCTGCGCGAGCGGTTCGGCGCCACCAACACCTACACGTTCTCCAACGCCTGCTCCGCGTCGCTCTACGCGCTGGCGCTGGCCACCGACCTGCTGGCGGTCGGCGAGGCGGAAACCGTGGTGGTGGCCGGGGTCGACGGGATCACCACCAGCATGCACGGCCTGCTCGACCGGGTGCACCCCGAGCCGCCGGACGCGGTGCGGCCGTTCGACCGCGCCCGCAAGGGCGTGCTGATGGGCGAGGGCGCCGCCGCCGTCGTGCTGCGCAAGCAGGACGGGGTCGACCCGGCCACCGCCAAGGGCCTGCTGCGCGCGGTCGGCGTCTCCTGCGACGCGTTCCACGTGACCGCGCCGGACCCGGTCGGCATCGCCGCCTCGGTGCGGCAGGCGCACGCCAGGGCGGGCATCAAGCCCGAGGACGTCGACCTGGTGATGCTGCACGGCACCGGCACGCTGCTCAACGACGAGGCCGAGGCCGCCGCGGTGGCCGAGGTGTTCGGCGAGCACGCGGGCGGCCCGGTGATGACCGCGGTCAAGTCGATGACCGGCCACACCTCCGGCGGCTCCGGCCTGCTCGGCCTGGTGCTGGCCACCCGGGCGCTGACCGAGGGCCGGGTGCCGCCGACCGTGGGTCTGGTGCAACCGGTCACCGAGGCCGCCGAGTTCCGGTTCGCCCGCCCCGGCGACGGCCCGGCCGACCTGTCGGTCGCCCAGGTCGACGCGTTCGGCTTCGGCGGCGTCAACGCCGTCGCCGTGATCGAGAGGACGACAGCGTGACCGGGGTGATCGGGGTCGGCGTCGCGCTGCCCGGCGTGACCGACCTGGCGGACATCGGCGGCGGTACCTTCGACCGCTCCGCGAAGGTCGACCCGGCCGCGCGGATCGGTCGCAAGGGCTTGCGCTACAAGGACCGGGCGACCCAGCTCGGCCTGGTCGCCGCGCACGACGCGCTGGTCGACGCGGGACTGTGGGTGGACGGCGCGCTGACCGTGCCCGGCGAGTCCGTCGCCGTGCTGGCCAGTTCCAACCTCGGCAACCTGGACACGGTCTGCGAGGTGTCGGCCACCATCGCCGCCGAGGGCGTGGTCAGCACCAGCCCGATGGCGCTGCCCAACGCCTCCAGCAATGTGGTGGCCTCCACCACCGCGATCCGGTTCGGTCTCAAGGGCGCGAACCTGATGGTGTGCAACGGCGCAACGTCCGGCTTGGACGCGGTGCACTGGGCGGCGACCATGCTCAACGCGGGCCGCGCCGAGTACGCCGTGGTGATCGGCGTCGAGGTGGCCAACGAGGTGACCGAGCGCTTCACCGGCAGCACCGATCTTCTCGACGGCGCCGCCGCGATCGTGCTCCAGGCGGGCGCGCACGGGGTGCCGCTCGGCCGGTTCACCCGGTCCGGTGCACTGTCCGATGTGGTCAGTGGTACCGACGGCGCCTGGTTCGTGCCGGAGGGCTTCACCGGCGAGGCGCCGATCCCGGGCCTGGCCAACGCGACCCGGCACGACCTGGCCGAGTCCTTCGGCCGGTGCGGCGGCGCCCTCGGCGTGCTGCAGTGCGCCGCGGCGACGGTGCTGCTGCGGGCGGGCGCGACCGAACCGGTCGTGGTCAGCAACGACGGCCACGAGGCCGCCGCCGGACTGGCCCTGCTGCCCACGGGGGGCAGCGCACAACCGGAGGGCAACGGGAGATGACCGACCAGACCGCTCCGATCACCGTCAACCTGGTGCGCCCCGCGCGCGGATCGGCCGACCCGGTCCGGGTGCTGCTGATGCACGGTTTGGCCAGCAGCGGCGCGGTCTGGGACGCCTTCCTCCCGTTGGCGGCCGACGCCTGCGAACTGTGGGCGGCCGAGCTGCCGTGGCGGGTGGAGGGTGTGCCGGGGTGGGCCGAGCGCACCGACGTCGGTGCCTGGGCGGCCGAGGCACTGGCCATGGTTCCCGGTGGGGTGGACGTGGTGGTGGCGCATTCCTTCGGCGCCAACACCCTGCTCGCCCACCTCGCTCACACGGACGACCTGCCCGGCGCGGTCGTCCTGGTGTCCCCCTTCTACCGACCGTCGACGGCCGACTTCGACTGGCGGGCCATCGACTACTACCTCAACGACTTCCACCTGATCCTGGCCGACGGCATCCGGGTCCGCGCGGGCGGACGGCTGACGCCGGACCGGCAGGAGGCCATGGCGGTCAAGGTCCGCGACCGGGTCGGACCGTACGGGTGGGTGCGCTTCTTCGACACCTACCTGCGCACACCGCGCCTGCCGCTGGACGGCGTGACCGCGCCGTGCCTGGTCGTCGCCGGGGAGACGGACTTCGCCGCCTTCCCCGCTGACGCCATCGCGTTGACCGGGGCGCTGCCCGACGCCCGCGTGCACGTCGTGTCCGGCTGCGGCCACTTCGCCATGGCCGAGCGGGCGGGCGAGTTCGCCGCCCTGGTCAACCAGTTCCTCAGCGACTTCCTCCGCAACCGAGCATGGGAGCCCCTTAAGTGAGCACCGACCTGCAGACCGCGCTCAAGGCGCTGCTGACGACCACCACCACGGTGTCGCTGCGGCCGCGCTACGAGGGCAACAACATCAACACCTGGATCGGCTTCAAGCACGTCAACTACCTGGTCGAAGAGGCCGTGCTGGAGCACTTCCGGGCGGCCGGGCTGCCGACGCGGGAGCTGTTCGAGTCCTACGGCCTCGGCCTGGAGATCTCCACGATCGACACCCGCATCCTCAACGCGTTCCACCTCGACGAGGTCGGCACCGCCACCGTCACCCCGAGCAGTGAGTCCGAGCTGGCGTTCCGCGTGGTGATCACCAAGGAGGGCAAGTCCGGCAAGGACGTCACCTCCAAGGTCAAGGTCACCCTGCGCCGCGAGACCTATGTCGCCCCGGCGAACGTGGTCCCCGCCGAGCTGGCCCCGTTCTCGGTCGACCGCATCGGCGGCACCGAGACCGGCGCGGACGCCGAGGACGACGTGCTGGCGCAGCTCACCCGCGACCAGAACGCCTACGGCTGGAAGTGGCGGATCCCCTACCCGTACTGCCACAACAACGAGCGCCTGCAGATGTCGGGCTACCTGCGGCTGATGGAGGAGGTCGTCGAGCTGTTCCTCGCCGACCGCGGCATCTCCATCAAGACCCTGCTCGACGAGCGCAAGTGGATCCCGGTCGTGCCGCACTCGAAGATCACCCAGGTCGACGAGGCGTGGATGGAGGAGGACCTCTACACGATCTACACCGTCGAGGAGGTCTTCAAGGACGTCACCTACACCTCGCGGATGGACACCTACGTGGTGCGCGACGGCAAGCTCGTGCTCACCTCGACCGGCACCATCACCCACGGCTACGCGATCTTCCACGACCGCAGGGACTGGAGCCTGGTCAACTTCGACGAGCGCGTGCTCAAGGCTCTGCGGGGCTGAGCGGACCATGACCGTGCTCATCACCGGACTGGGCGTGCTGTCCTGCCTGGGCGCCGGGACCGACAAGTTCTGGGCGGGCATGCGCGCCGCGCGCAGCGCCCCCGGCCGGGCCGCTGACCCGCACGCGAACATGGCGCACCCGCTGATGTACTCGGTGCCCGCGGCCGACGTGCCCTCCGGTCCCGCCGCGCTGGGCGGGTCGCCGCTGGGCCAGGCCTCGCGTTACGCGCTGGCGGCCGCCGCCGAGGCGGTGGCCGACGCGGGCCTGGGTCAGGTCGCGGACCCGACCCGGGTCGCGGTGGTGGTGGGCACCGGCATGGGTGACTCCGGGATGCACGAGCAGTGGCATCTCGACGGCGCCCCGGAGGGTGAGTGGTCCCCGGTGTTCTCCCCGGCCGCTTCCATCGGCGGCTGGTTCGGGGCCGCCGGGTCCAACACCAGCATCAGCAACGCCTGCGCGGCGAGCGGGTTCGGGCTCTCGGTGGCCGCCGACCTGATCAACTCCGGCGAGGCCGACGTGGTCATCGCCGGTGGCGCCGAGGCCTACTCCCGGGTCGCGCTGGGCTGCTTCAACCGGCTCGGCGCGATCGACGCCGAGCGGTGCAGGCCGTTCGACCGCCACCGCGGCGGCACGGTGTTCGGCGAGGGCGCCGCGATCATGGTGCTGGAGTCCGCCGAGCACGCCGCCGCCCGCGGTGCCACGGCGTACGCCGCGCTGGCCGGTGCGGGCTGGAGTTGCGACGCCTACCACTCGACCGCCCCGGAGCCGACCGGCGAGCAGATCGTCCGGGCCATGTACCAGGCGTTCGACGACGCCGGTGTCAAGCCGGCCGACATCGGCGCGGTCGTCCCGCACGGCACCGGCACCCAGCTCAACGACGTCGTGGAGAGCGGTTCGCTGGCCCAGGTGCTGGGCGGGGCGGGCCTCTCGATGGCACAGGTGCCGCTGTACAGCCTCAAGGGTCTGATCGGGCACACCGGCGGCGCGGCGGGTGCGCTGGCCGCGCTCGCAGGCGCGCTCATCGTGTCGAACCGCGAGGTCCCGCCGAGCGTCGCGCTGGGCGAGCAGGACCCGGAGTGCCCGGTGCTGCTGCCCACCCAGGCCGTCCCGCTGGAGGGCTCGGCCGTGCTGGTCAACGCCTACGCCTTCGGCGGCAACAACGTGTCCCTCGTGCTGCAGGAGGTCGAGTCGTGACCGTGGACCTCGTGGTGACCGGTGTCGGCGTGGTCGACCCGGCCGCGGGCTTCGACTACAAGGTCGAACTCGGCAAGCGCGGCTACAAGTACCTGCCGTCCGCGTCGCAGTACCTTCTCGCCGCCACCAAGCGGGCCGTCGCCGACGCCGGTGACGCGCTCGCGACGGTGCCGGAGGAGTCCCGCGCGGCGGCCGTCGGCACCAACTGCGCGGCGTCCGCGCTGCACGCGCAGATGGACCGCACGGTCATCGACGCCGACGCCAACGACCTGAGCCCGGCCACCGCGCCGTACTTCTCGATCAACCTGTTCGGCAGCCGCCTGGCCACCGAGCACGCGCTCAAGGGCTTCAACCTGACCGTCACCAGCCCGCGGGTCGCCGGACTGGAGGCGGTGCAGGCCGGTGGCCGCTCGATCGCGCTGGGCCGGGCGGGCTGGCTGGTCGCCGGTGCCGCCGAGGAGGCGCTGGACCCGGCCGAGCCGGGCGCCGACACCGCCGAGACCGGCGCGGTCGCCATCGTCTTCGAACCGGCCGCCGCCGTCGCCGCGCGTGGTGGCCGGGTGCTCGGCCGCTGCGTGGTGCGCACCGCGTTCCTCGCGCCGACCGGGCTCACGCCCGACTTGGTCGCTGGCGTCATCGGCCCGGTTCGGGCGTGGGCCGGGGACGTCCCGGTGCGCGCCGTCGTCGACTCGTCCCCGGTGGGCGAGGCGCTGGCCGCCGCGTTCGGCCCGGACACCACCGTGGTGCGGGCCGGTGCGGGCTGCCTGCGGCCGATGGCCGAGGTCGCCGCCGTGCTCGCCGCCGGTGAGCGGGCCCTGGTGGTCACCGCCGCCGCCCAAGGAAACGTCGCGTTCGCGCTCGTCACCCCCGGAGGGAACTGATGCTCACCTCGCTGCAGGGCACCTGGTGCCTGATCCTCGGCGCGTCCAGCGGCATGGGCGAGGCCACCGCGCGCGCCTGGGCGCAGGCGGGTGGCAACGTCCTCGGCGTCCACTTCGACACCGCCGAACGGCAGGAGAAGGTGACCGTGCTCCAGGAGGAGTTGCGGTCGAAGGGCGTGCAGGCGCACTTCTTCAACTACAACGCCGCCAGCGCGGACACCCGCAACGAACTGGTGCCGCGGTTCGCCGAACTCGTTGGTGCCGCGGGCATCCGGGTGCTCATGCACTCGCTCGCCTTCGGCAGCCTGGTGCCGTTCATCGCCGAGGACAAGCGCAAGGCGTTCACCTCGAAGCAGATGGACATGACGCTCAACGTCATGGCGCACAGCCTCGTCTACTGGACGCAGGACGTGCACCGCGCCGGTCTGCTCAAACGCGGCTCGAAGATCTTCGCGATGACCAGCGCGGGCGACGAGAAGGTCTCCCCGAACTACGGCGGCGTCTCGGCGGCCAAGTGCGCGCTGGAATCGCACATCCGCCAGTTGGCGCTGGAACTGGCGCCCGCGGGCATCTCGGCGAACTCGCTGCGCGCCGGTGTCACGGTGACCCCGTCGCTGGAGCGCATTCCCGAGCACAAGCAGCTCATCGAGCTGGCCACCCGGACCAACCCGCACGGCCGCCTCACCCAGTGCGACGACGTCGCCGACACGATCGTCCTGCTGGCGAGCACCGACTCGTCCTGGATCACCGGCAACATCATCGGCGTCGACGGCGGCGAAGCGCTCACCGCCTAGCCGGTTTTCGGGCAGCAGTCTCTTCAGGACAGACAGGGGAAGCACGTGACCGACACCGCGGAGATCGCCGCCGCGCCGCGCGGGGGGACGCTGCCCGCCACCGTCCGCGCGTGGCTGGCGGCGCTGCGGCTCGCGGCCCAGGACGCTTACGGCGTCTACCACCCGCCCACGGCGAAACCCGGTCGCACTCCGGAGCAGAAGGGGTTGACCAGCGAGCCCGTGCACGTGGTCACCTCACGGGACAGGGTTCGGCTGGACGGCTGGTTCGTGCCCGGCGACGGTCCGCACACGGTCGTCGTCTGCCACGGCATGGGGCGCACCAAGTCCGCGGTGCTCGACCACATCAAGCTGCTCAACGGCGCCGGCTACCACGTGCTCGCGTACGACCTGCGCAACCACGGTGCCAGCGGGCGTGACGGCAAGGTCACGGCCATGGCGAAGCGGTTCACCAGCGACCTGCGCGATGTGCTCCGGTTCGTGGCCGCCGACCCGCGCACCAAGGGCGGCAAGATCGCCGTGCTGGCGTTCTCCTTCTCCACCTGGCCCGCGATCTACGCGTTGAAGGCGGGCGGCCCCCGGGTCGCCGCGGTGATCTGCGACAGCGGACCGATGTACGACATCCCCGGTGGTTTCCGGCACTTCAGCGCGCTGCGCTGGGGGACGCTACCCGCCGAGGCGACCAGGCCGGGCGCACAGGCGTTGTACCGCAAGGTTTTCACGCTGATCGGCACCCGCATGCTGGCCGTGCGCGGCTGGCCGCCCGCGCTGCCCACCACGGTGACCCGGATGCTGTTCATCGGCGGGGCCAAGGACCAGGTCGTGCCCGCCGCCCAGGTGATGCGGGTGGCCGCCGAGTACCCCGACGCGCAGCGGTGGGTGGCGCCCGGGGCCCAGCACATGAACGGCGTCCGCCTCGATCGCGAGGAGTACCGCGAGCGCGTCACCGCTTTCCTCGCCGAAGCCTGTGGAGGGACTGCGTGAGCGCGCACCTGTTGATCGAGACCCACGGCCCGTGGGCAGGCCCCGCCTGCTCCCGCTTCCTGGCCGACGCCACCGAGTTCCTCTCCGCCGGTGACAAGGTCTGCGTGTTCCTCTTGCAGGACGGCGTGACCGCTGCCGTCGGCAAGCCGTTGCCCGAGGTGGGTGTGTTGTTGGCGGCGGGCGCCCAGGTCTGGGCCGACCGGTTCTCGTTGGAGCAGCGGGCTTTGCAGTCCGCGCCCAGAGTTGACGGCGTGCGACTGGTCACTGTGGACGAAGTGGCCCAGTTGCTGCTCGACCCGGATGTGCGGGCGGTGTGGCACTGATGGCACGCGTCCCGGAAGCTGACCTGCTGCTGGCGATCATGGGCGCCCCGCACGCCTCGGACATGGTGGCGTCCGCGCTGCGCGTCGCCGAGGCCGTTGTCGGACAAGGCGGCCGGGTCCAGGTGTGGACCTGCGGGTACGCGACCATGCTGACCCAGTCTTCGCTCGGCGACACCAAACCGCGCAACGTGGTCGACTGGTCCCGCGACTACCCGTCCACCGCGAAGACGATCGGCGACCTGCTCGGCCGCTGCGGCGGCGGGCTGACCTGGTACACCTGCCGGTTCTGCGGTGAGGAACGCGGGGTCACCACGCACATCCCCGAGGTGAAGGTGCGCCCGCCGTTCAAGTTCGGCGAACACGTCGCCGCCGCGGGCAAGACGCTGTTCCTGGGGGTGATCTGAGTGCGGTACCTGGCGATCGTGGAACGCGGCTACCGGGGCTCGGTGGAGACCCAGTTCGCCGACGTGCTGTACCTGGTCCGCGAGCTGAACCGCCAGCTCGACGGGCTCGACCTGAGCCTGCGCGGGCTCGCGGTGACCTACGCGGTGACCGCCGACCCGGTGCCGCCGGTGGTCGGGCTGGACACCCTGCCCGACCCGCGGGCGTCCCTGCGGACCCTGCTCGACGAGGGCGTCACCGTCACCGTCACCGACGACGACCTGGCGGCCGCTGGCCTGCCCGGCGACGTCCAACTGCTTCCCGGCGTGGTTCGTGGCGCCGCCCGCTGGACCGACTACCGAGCCGTCTGGTTCCTCTGAAGGAGAGTCTCAGGTGAGCACCACCCGTTACCCCGTCATCGCCGCCTGGTCCGCGGTCTCCCCGCTGGGCATGGGCGCCGCCGCGTTCACCGAGGGCCTGCGCGCGGGCGAGGTCGCCTCGTCCACTGTGGACGAGAGCTGGGCCGCCCCGGTCGAGCGGGCCTGCCTGGTGCCGGGCTTCGACATCAAGGCCATCCTGGGCCGCAAGGGCACCCGGTCGATGGACCGGGCGACCGGCCTCGCGGTCACCGCCGTCGGCCAGTTGCTCGACGGCGCACAGGGCGACGAGCGGACGGCGCTGGTCCTGGGCACCAGCACCGGCAGCGCCCAGTCCATCATGGACTTCACCAGGGACTCGCTGACCGGCGCCCGGCCGCACCTGGTCGACCCGGCCCGGTTCCCCAACACGGTGATGAACTGCGCGGCGGGCCAGTGCGCGATCTGGCACAAGCTGCAGGGCCCGAACACCACGATCGCCGCGGGCCGCGCGTCCGGCCTGCTCGCCCTGCGCTACGCGCTCCGGTTGCAGCGCAACAAGCACGCGGACCCGGTGTTGGTCGGCGCCGTGGAGGAGTTCTCCCATGCCCGCGCCTGGCTGGAGCAGCGCGCCCGCGGCCAGGTCGGCCTGCTCGGTGAGGGCTGCGCGGTGCTGCGGGTCGAGCCCAGCGGTGACGGCCTGGCCGAGGTGTTGAGCCTGGAAACCGCCATGTACCACGAGTCCGCGGGTATCCGCCCGGTGGTCAAGGCCCTGGTCGAGCGGGTCCTGCGCAGCGCGGAGATCACCCCGGCCGATGTCGCGCTGGTGTCCGAGTCCGGTTTGGATGGTGAGCTGGCCGGGGTGCGGGACGTGCTGCCGGAGGCCGAGGCCGTTGTGTGCGCCGACCTGATCGGTGAGACCTCCGCGGCGTCGGCGGCGTTCCAGACCACCGCCGTCCTCGCCACCGCGGAGGGCCGGTCCGAGCTGTCCGGCAAGTCCGCCCTGATCACCTCGGTCGACCACGACGGTGTGGTCGCCGCCGCCGTCCTGCGCCTGCGCTGATCGGCACACCTACGCGGAAAGGAGGTCTCGTGACCATCGAACTCGCTGAGCGTGGCCGGGCCGTCCTGACGCGCATCGCGGCCCTGCCCGACGACGCCTGGGTGTCCTGCCGGGGCTGCCGGGCCGTGGTGCACGGCAGCAAGCTCCGGCGCGCGGACAACGTCTGCCCCGAGTGCGGCCACCACGGCAGGCTCGGCGCCCGTGAGCGCGTCGGTCAACTCGCCGACCCGGGGTCGTTCGAGGAGCACCACGCGGACGCCACCGGGGGAGACCCGCTGGAGTTCACCGACAAGCTCGCCTACCCCGACCGGCTTGCCAAGGCCCGCAAGGGAACCGGCCTGACCGAGGCCGCAGTCGTCGGCACCGCGACCATGGGTGGCAAGCCGGTCGTGCTGGCGGTGCTGGACTTCGCGTTCCTCGGCGGCAGCATGGGTTCGGTGGTCGGCGCGAAGATCACCTACGCCGCCGAGTTGGCCGGGTCACTGCGGGTTCCGCTGATCGCGGTCTCCTCGTCGGGTGGCGCGCGGATGCAGGAAGGCATCCTGTCGCTGCTGCAGATGGCCAAGACGTCCGCCGCCATCGGCCGGATGCGGCGGGCGGGCGTGCCGTTCGTCAGCGTGCTGGCCGACCCGGTGTACGGCGGTGTGTCCGCGAGTTTCGCCGCGCTGGGCGACATCATCATCGCCGAGACCGGGACCAGGGCGGGTTTCGCCGGTCGGCAGGTCATTGAGCAGATCATCCGCCAGGCGCTGCCGAAGCGCTTCCAGACCGCGGAGTTCCTGCACGAGCACGGCCACCTGGACCTGGTGCTCAACCGGTCCGAGCTGTTCCTGGTGCTGCGCGACATCGTCGCCTGCCACGCCGCCGCCGGTACCAAGCCCGCGGAGGCGGTCCCTGCGGTCGCGGTTCAGAGCGAGGAGGCCGACGTGTGGGACGTGGTCAAGCTGGCCCGCCACCCCGGTCGCCCCAACGCCTTGGGCTACATCGAGCGCGTGTTCACCCGGTTCGTCCCGCTGCACGGCGACCGCTGGTCCGGTGACGACGAGGCCATCGTCGGCGGTCTGGCCTGGCTGGACGAGAGCCCGGTGGTCGTCATCGGCCACTGCAAGGGCCGGGACACCCCGGAGAACGTGCGCCGCAACTTCGGTATGCCGCACCCGCACGGCTACCGCAAGGCCATGCGGCTGATGACCCTCGCCGAACGCTTCGGTGTCCCCGTTGTGACCCTTGTGGACACTCCGGGCGCGTACCCCGGCATGAAGGCGGAAGAGGACAACCAGAGCGGCGCGATCGCGGAGGCGCTTGTGCTCTCGGCGGGCCTGCGGGTTCCGGTCGTCACCGTGGTCACCGGTGAGGGTGGCAGCGGCGGCGCGCTGGCCCTGGCCACTGGCGACCGGCTGCTGATGCAGCAGAACACCGTGTACTCGGTGATCAGCCCCGAGGGCTGCGCCACCATCCTGTTCGGCGACGCGGGCAAGGCACCCGACGCCGCCCGCGCGTTGCGGATGAGCGCCCCGCAGGTGCGCGGGCTCGGGATCGCCGACGAGTTGATCCCGGAGCCCGAGGGCGGCGCGCACACCGACCCCGCCGCCGCGGCTGCCGCCATCGCCGACGCCCTGCGCCGTGCTCTGCGCGAGCTGCACGGCACCGCGCCGGACGCGCTGGTGGCCGCCCGCTACCGCCGCCTGCACGGGTACGGCTCGGTCACCCTGCCCAGCCCCACCGGCCACCACCCGATCGAGGAGAACGCCCATGTCTGAGCAGACCCTTGCCGACTCCGTCGAGCGGGCCTTCGCCGAGCGGTCCCAGGTCGACCTCGGGACCCTGGTGGCGCAGGTGCGCGAGCTGGTCCGGCTGGTGGACACCACCTCGGTCAACCGCATCCGGCTCGAGTCCGGCTCGTTCCGGGTCGAGATCGAGGCCGACCAGCCGGTGATCACCGCTGTTGCCGGTGCTCAGGTCGCCGTTGCGCCGGTTGCCGCAGAGACCCCGGCTCCGGCGGGCATCGAGGTCAAGGCGTTGCTGGTCGGTGTGTTCTACCGCTGCCCGGCCCCCGGTGAGGCGCCGTTCGTCGAGGTGGGCGACCGGGTCGAGGCCGGGCAGCAGTTGGGCATCGTCGAGGCGATGAAGATGATGAACCCGGTCGTGGCCGACCGCGCGGGTGTCATCGCCGCCGTCCCGGCCACCGACGGCGAGGTCGTCGAGTTCGACCAGCCGCTGTTCGTGATCGGGGCGAGCTGACGTGACCGACATCCGGACCGTCCTGGTCGCCAACCGCGGTGAGATCGCGGTGCGGATCGTGCGCGCCTGCAAGGACTTGGGCGTGCGCGCGGTCGTCGCGCACTCCACGGCCGACCGGGACAGCATGGCCGTCCGCACCGCCGACGACGCGGTCTGCGTCGGACCGGGCCCGGCCGCGCGCAGTTACCTCAACATGCCCGCGCTGCTGTACGCGTGTGCCCGCACCGGGGCCGACGCCGTGCACCCCGGATACGGCTTCCTGTCCGAGAACGCGGTGTTCGCCCGTGCCTGTGCGGAGGCGGGCGTCAAGTTCATCGGCCCGACCGCCGACCTGATCTCGCTGATGGGCGACAAGATCGCCGCCCGAGCCGCCATGCTCAAGGCGGGTGTGCCGGTGCTGCCCGGGTCCGACGGCCCGCTGGCGTCGCTGCGCGAGGCGACCGAGGTCGCCGATCGGATCGGCTACCCGGTCGTCATCAAGGCCGCGGCCGGTGGCGGCGGCCGGGGTATCGCGATCGTGCGCGACCCGGCCGACCTGCCCGGGGCGTTCCGGGCGACCACGGCCACCGCGCGGACCCTGTTCCACGACGAGCGGGTGTACCTGGAGAAGTTCGTCGCCGACGCCCGGCACATCGAGGTGCAGGTGCTCGCCGACAGCCACGGCACCGTCGTGCACCTCGGTGAGCGCGACTGCTCGGTGCAACGCAAACAGCAGAAACTGGTGGAGGAATCCCCTTCGCCGTTCCTGGACGACGCCGGGCGCGCGTCGCTGTGCGCCGCCGCCGTCGCCGGTGCGCGGGCCATCGGGTACGAGAGCGCCGGGACGTTCGAGTTCCTGGTGGACCCGACCGGCACCCCGTACTTCATCGAGATGAACACCCGTCTGCAGGTCGAGCACCCGGTCACCGAGGAACGCACCGGGGTCGACATCGTGCAGTGGATGATCCGGGTCGCCGCGGGGGAGCGACTTCCCTTCACCCAGGCCGACATCACCCCCACCGGGTGCTCGATCGAGGCCAGGATCAACGCCGAGGACCCGACCAACGACTGGGCGGGCTCGGCGGGCAGGCTCGACCGGCTCGTGCTGCCCGGCGGGCCCGGTGTGCGGGTGGACACCCACGCGCACAGCGGTTGTGTCGTGCCCCCGTACTACGATTCGTTGCTGGCCAAGCTGATCGTCACGGCCCCGACCCGGGAGTTGGCCCTGCGCAGGCTGGAACGCGCCCTCGGCGAGTTCTCCTGCACCGGGGTCACCACCACTGTGGACTTCCACCGCGAGCTGGTGCGCGACGAGCGTTTCCGCACCGGTGACTACCGCCTCGACCTCGTCGACGTCATGGCTCGCGAAGTCGCCATCTAGTAACCGACAACAAGAGGAGTTCGAAATGGCTTCCGCCACCCTGGACCTGGAAGACCTGCGCGCCACCGTCGCCGACGTGCTCGACGTCGACGTCCCCGAGGTCACCGACGAGGTCGACTTCATCGAGGACCTCGGCGTCGACTCGCTGATGGCGCTGGAGGTCATGGTCGTGCTGGAGAAGAAGTACAGCGTGAAGATCGCGGAGAACGAGCTGCGCGAGGTCACCAACCTGAAGAAGGCCTACGACCTGCTGACCGCGAAGCTGGCCGCCTGATGGCAGGCGTGGCGGCCAGTCCGGTCACCGCCGCGGTGACCGTCCTGGACCACGGCGACCGGCACGCCGTCACGGAGGTCGTGGTGGACCCGGGGCAGCAGGTCTTCCCCGGGCACTACCCCGGCTTCCCGATCTTCCCCGGGGTCTGCGTCGTGGAGTGCGTGAACCTCGGTGCCCAGGCCGCGCCGCCGGTGGCCGGTCCGCCGCTGGGCCTGGTGGCCGTCGAGTCCACCCGGTTCCAGAGCCCGGTCTTCCCCGGCGACACGGTCAAGTCGGAGTTCGACTGGGTCGCCGACGGCGCGGACTGGCTGTGCAAGGCGCAGGTGCACACCGCGCGCGGTCGGGCCGCCCAGGTCCGGCTGCGCTACCGGCCGGTCGAGACGGGAGCCTGATCATGACCGCTGTCGCCACCACCGTCGGCACCCTCGGGTTGGCCGAGATCAAGAAGGTGCTGCCGCACCGCTTCCCGATGCTGTTGGTCGACCGGGTCACCGACCTGGAGCCCGGTGTCGGCCTGACCGCGTACAAGGCGGTCACCGCGAACGAGCCGTGGTACGCCGCCCTGCCCGACGACGCGACCGACGCGAGCTACCCGCGGGTGCTGCTGGTCGAGTCCTGGTGCCAGGCCGCCGGTGTGCTGGTGGCCTGGGAGAACCCGAACCCGGACGTGCTCACCGGCCAGGTGATGCTGTTCGGCGGCATGGCCGACATCGAGTTCACCGCCCCGGTGCTGCCCGGCTCGGTGCTCGAACACCGCATCCGGTTGATGCGCGCGCTCAGCGACACCGTCATCTTCGAGGGCGAGTCCCTTGTGGACGGTGAAGTGGTGCTGACCGTGGGCCGCGTGGTCATGGCCATGCGCCCGGCAAGTGAACTGACCGGCTGAGTCCCGCTCGCGCCCGCACCGCGCGGGCCGGGCGGGCTCACCCGCGCACATCCACAGTGGACTCATATGGACCGTGTGGTCGGCGGGTCCACGTCGGAAACCCAGTCTGAGTACGGAAACGAGGAGGGACATCGTGGCCAAGGGGATCGCCCTGGTGACGGGCGGGTCGCGGGGCATCGGCCGGGCGGCCGTGCTGCGGCTGGCCGAGGACGGGTTCGACGTGGCGTTCTGCTACCGGTCGAACGCCGACGCGGCGCGAGAGCTGGAGAAGGAGGTCAGCGAGTTGGGCGTCCGGTCGCTGGCCTGGTCTTGCGACGTCGCCGACCACGCCGCCGTGCGCGAGTTGGTGCAGGTCACCGGCGAGCGGCTGGGCTCGGTCGACGTGCTGGTCACCTCCGCGGGCATCGTGCGGGACAACTCGCTGCTGATGATGACCGAGCAGGAGTGGCACGACGTGCTCGACACGAACCTGGACGGCACCTTCAACGCCTGCCGCTCGGTGGTCTTCGAGATGATGAAGGCCCGCAGCGGCTGCATCATCAACATCTCGTCGGTGGCGGGTGTCTACGGCAACCCGACCCAGACGAACTACTCGGCGTCCAAGGCCGGGATCATCGGTTTCAGCCAGGCGCTGGCCAAGGAGGTCGGCCGCTACGGCATCCGGGTGAACGTGGTGGCGCCGGGCTTCATCGAGACCGACATGACCGACGCGCTCTCGGACAAGGTCAAGGCCGCCGCGGTCAAGAGCATCCCGCTGGGTCGTCTCGGTCACCCGCAGGAGGTCGCCGACATGGTGTCCTTCCTGGCCTCCGACCGCGCCGCGTACGTGACCGGCTCGGTCATGCACGTCGACGGCGGGATCGTGCTGTGAGCAAGCCCAAGAAGGCCGTCTACTACTTCTCGCTGCGCAGCCCGTACGCCTGGCTCGCGCAGTACGACCTCGCCACGAAGTACGCGGACGTGGCCGAGGTCCTGCGGTGGCGGCCGTTCTGGGAGCCGACCGAGCGCGGCGACGCGGACCTGCGGGCGGCCGGTGGCCGGTTCGTCTACACCCCCATGTCCAAGGAGAAGCACCTCTACATCCTGCAGGACGTGCGGCGGCTGGCGGCGGCCCGCGGCCTGTCGGTGAAGTGGCCGGTCGACCGCGACCCGGACTGGGAGATCTCGCACCTGCCCTGGTTCGCCGCCGCCGACGCGGGCATCGGGCAGCGCTACGTCGAGGCCGTGCAGCGCGCCCGGTGGCAGGAGGGCCGCGACATCTGCGATCCCACCGTCATCAAGGAGATCTGCGCCGAACTGGGCATCGAGGCGTTCGACGGCACACTCAGCGACTCGTTGCGCGAACGGTCCACCGCGGCACTGATGGACCTGCACCACGACGACGTGTTCGGCGTCCCGTTCTTCGTGTACGGCCGCGACAAGTACTGGGGCCTGGACCGGCTCCCGCAGTTCGTCGACGCCGTGCGCGCGGGTCTCCCGGCGCCGGAGGCGGCTGTCCCCGAGGTGGCGCTGAACACCCGGGACAGCGACTTCGGTCACGCGGGCGGCTGCGGCTGACGTCGCTACACTGTGGCGCGGCGGGGGAACGGGAGTGGTGGACCATGCGCGTACCAACACACTGGGGTGTGCACCCCGTCGAGATCGATCGCGACTACCCGTGTGACGAGGTGATGTCGACCCCGCGGGCCGTCTGGTACCGCGGCGTCGACATCAAGGCGGACCCGTCGGTGGTGTACCGCTGGCTGTGCCAGATGCGGGTCGCGCCGTACAGCTACGACCTGCTGGACAACCTCGGCCGCCGCAGCCCGCGCACGCTCACCCCGGGGGCCGAGGAGCTGGCGGTCGGCCAGCACATCATGACCATCTTCGAGTTGGTGTCCTTCGAACCGGACCGCCACCTCACCATCCGGATGCGGCCGGGCCGGGGCTACCAGCTCTTCGGCGACTTCGCCCTCACCTACGACGTCCGCGAGGCGTCCCCTGGTACCACCCGGCTCGTCGCCAAGCTCCTGGTCGGTGGCTCCGCGGGCCCGCTGCACGAGGCGCGCAGGCGCGCGCTCGCCTGGGGCGACCTGCTGATGATGCGCAAGCAGTTGTTGACCTTCCGCACCCTGGCCGAACGCAGCGCCGCCGCGGTCGGTTAGCCGGGGTTCGACCCGCTGGTAGTGCGTCGACGAATGGTGGTGGAACGGGCCGGGACGGCTTGTCAGCTACCGGACAAATCCCGTTCCGGCCTGGGGTTTGTCCTCTAGGCTGGGGAGTCATGAGCCACTACCGGGCGAGCCTGCGCGACCTGGAATTCGTCCTCTTCGAGATGCCGGGCGTGACCGACGCCTACGGCACCGGGCCGTACGCCGAAGTGGATGTCGACACGGCCCGGGTCGCGTTGGCCGAGGTCGCCCGGTTGGTCACCGAGGAGGTCGCGCCCTCGCTCGCCGCGGGCGACCGCGAGCCGCCGGTGTACGACCCGGTGACCCGCGAGGTGACCGTCACCAAGGCGGTCGGCGAGGCGTACCGGACCTGGCGGGCGGCCGAGTTCTGGCGGTTCGGCCTGCCGCCGGAGCTGGGCGGCACGCTCGCCTCGCCACGGCTGTTCTGGGCGCTGGCGGAACTGGTGCTCGGCGCGAACCCGGCGGTGTACATGTACACGGCGGGGGTGAACTTCACCCGGCTGCTGCACGACCGCGGCACCGAGGAGCAGCAGAAGATCGGCCGCCTGATGGTCGACAAGGCGTGGGGCGCCACCATGGTCCTCACCGAGCCGGACGCGGGGTCCGATGTCGGCGCGGGCCGGTCCAAGGCGGTCCAGCAGCCCGACGGGACCTGGCACATCGACGGCGTCAAGCGGTTCATCACCGGCGGTGAGCACGACCTGGCCGAGAACATCGTGCACTTCGTCTTGGCCCGCCCGGAAGGCGCCGGTCCGGGCACCCGCGGCCTGTCGCTGTTCCTGGTGCCCAAGTACCTCTTCGACTGGGACAGCGGCGAACTCGGCGAGCGCAACGGCGTGTACGCGACCAACGTCGAGCACAAGATGGGCCTCAAGGCGTCCACCACCTGCGAACTCGTCTTCGGCGCCGAGCGGCCCGCGGTGGGCTGGCTGCTCGGCGAGGAGCACGACGGCATCAAGCAGATGTTCCACATCATCGAGAACGCCCGGATGACCGTGGGCACCAAGGCGATCGCCACCCTGGCCACCGGCTACCGGAACGCGGTGGAGTTCGCCCGCACCCGGGTACAGGGTGCCGACATCGGCCAGTTGGCGGACAAGACCGCGCCGCGGGTCACCATCATCCACCACCCCGAGGTGCGCCGGAGCCTGCTCACCCAGAAGGCGTACGCGGAGGGCCTGCGCGCCCTCGTCGCCTACACGGCGGGGTGCCAGGAGGCCGCCGCCCTGGGTGACGAGTCCGCCGCCGGGCTCAACGACCTGCTGCTCCCGCTGGTGAAGGGGTACGGCGCGGAGCGCTCATCCGAGCAGTTGATGCACGCCCTGCAGATCTTCGGCGGGTCCGGCTACCTGCAGGACTACCCGCTGGAGCAGTACGTCCGCGACGCCAGGATCGACAGCCTCTACGAGGGCACCACGGCCATCCAGTCGATGGACCTGTTCTTCCGCAAGATCGTCCGCGACAACGGCGTCTCACTCGGCCTGCTGGTCGGCCGGATCGCCGAGTACGACGGCGCCGAGGCCGACCTGCTGCGCGCGGCGCTGGAGCAGACCCAGTCGCTGCTCGGCCTGATGGTCGGCGAGCTGACCGCCCAACCGCCCAACCCGTACCTGGTCGGCGAGAACACCACCCGCCTGCTGTTCGCCCTCGGCGACGTGGTGGTGGCCTGGCTGCTGCTCACCCAGGCCGAGGTCGCCGCCGCCAAGCTCCCCACCGCCAAGCCCGCCGACGTGCCGTTCTACCAGGGCAAGGTCGCCACCGCCCAGTGGTTCGCGCGGACGGTGCTGCCCGAGGTCACGGCCTTCCTCACCGCCGCCACCGCGACCACGGACGGCCTGCTGATGGCGATCCCGGAGGACGCCTTCTAGTCCACAGTGGATGGTAGGCGGCCCGCCCGACCGCGGGCCGCCACCACGTCCACCTGGACCGGGCCACCGCCGCCACGGTCGCCACATCCACCCGCATCGGCGGCTCGTCGGTGCCGAAAGCCCGGCCGAGCAGGGCTTTCACCGGTTCCATCGCGCTCACTCCGCTCCTCACCGTCCTCGAGAGGAGATACCGCCCCATCCCCACCCGAGGTTGCCCACCCAACGGCTTCGATCTGGTCACGATCCGGCCGCCGTCGCTGGGCGGGGGTGTTCGTGGTGCCGTCACCGGTCGGGCCGGTCAGGATCGCCTCTCCCTCGCTCGAGCGAGATCACCGCACTTGGGAGGTGCGAGCGGTATTAGGGGAACTGACACCGCTGGGGGCTGCCGTCAGTCCTCGCTGGACCGGTAGCGCGCGAACCGCGGCAACGTCACCCAGAGCAGCACGGCCGTCCCGGCGGCGGCCAAGCCACCACCGACCGCGCTCGCCGTGGTCGACGTGAGTGTGGCCACCGCTCCGGCCCGGAACCGCCCGGCCTGCGGGCCGCTGACCCCGACCACGTAGTCCGCCGCGGTGATCCGCCCCCGGTACCGGTCCGGCGTCACCGCCTGCACCACCGCCGACCGGAGCACCACGATCAGCGCGTCCGCCGCCCCGGACAACGTGAGGAACACTAATGCGGGCACCAGGCCGTACGACAGACCGAACCCGCAGGTGAACACCCCCCACGCGATACACAGGATCAACTGGGCTCGCCCCTGCGCCCGCACCCGCAGCGCGGGCCCGGAGAACGTCGACCCGAGCAGTCCGCCCACCGCGACCGCCGCCGTGAGCAGCCCCAACGTCTGCGCCGCCCCGCCGAACCGCTCCACGTTGACCGCCGGGAACAGCGCGACCGGACTGCCCACCAGCGTCACGCACAGGTCGGCCAGGAACGCCCCCAGCAGCACCCGATCCCGCTTGACCACCCCCAACGCCTCGCCCACCGCCCGCAGCCCCGGCCGGGCAGGCGCACCCTCCGGCCGCATCGACGGCAACCGGGCCACACCGATGAACGACGCGGCGAACGACAACGCGTCGACCAGGTAGCAGACCTTCAGCCCCCACGCCCCGGCGATGACCCCCGCCACCACCGGTCCCGCGATCGCGCTCGCGTGCATCGCCGCCATCGTCAACGCCGCGCCCGCCGCCAACTGCCGTTTGGGCAACAACCGCGCCACGAACGTCCGCCGCGCGGGCGCGTTGACCGCGCTGACCAGGCCCTGCACCACCACCAGCGCGTACAACACCCACACGGCCCGGTTCCCCAGCGCCGCCTGGACCACGAACCCCACCGACACCAGCGCCAACCCGCTGGTCGTCCCCAACACCAACTTCCGCCGATCCACCGCGTCCGCGGTGCTCCCGCCAAGCAACGCCAACCCCACCGACGGCACCGCGGCGCACAGCCCGACCGCCCCCACCGCCAACGAACTCCCCGTCACGGTGAACACCTGCAACGCCACCGCGAACAAGGTCAACTGACTCCCGAACTGGGACACCGACGACCCGACCCACAACCACCGAAACCCCGGCGACTCCTTGAGCGGGCTGACATCCAGCACCAGCCGAGCCACCCGGTTCCCCCTGCTCGCGCCGCCAGTCAATCCACAGTAGACAGAAGTCCCGCGCCGAACAGGCCTGTCGTGCTCAGTAGGGTACGCCGGCCATGGGCAGCGGCTTCCGGCGCCGCGGCGCACGGCCCGACCACACTCACCGCCAACGAGCTCCTCGTCACAGTGAACACGTGCAACGCGACTGCGAATAAAGCCAACTGGCTGCCACCACCGTCGACCCGACCCACAACTACCGGGACCCCGGCGATTCTTTCAGTGGGCTGACATCCGGTACCAGTCGAGCCACCCTGTTCCCCTGTTCGCGCCGCCGATCAATCCACAGTAGACAGAATCTCGCGCTGAGTGGGCCTGTAGTGTCCGGCAGGGTACGCCGGTCATGGGCGGCGGCTTCCGATGCCGCGGCGAGCAGCCCGACTGCTCCTAACGCCAACGATCTCTCCGTCACGGTGAACACCTGCAACGCGACCGCGAATAATGTCAACTGGCTGCCGACACCGTCGACCCGACCCACAACCACCGAAACCCCGGCGATTCCTTGAGCGGGCTGACATCCAGCGCCGGCCGAGCCACTCGGTTCCCCCTGCCCGTGCCGCCGGTTAATCCACAGTGGACAGAAGTCCCGCGCTGAGTGGGCCCGTGGTGCCCGGCAGGGTGCGCCAGCCGTGGGTGGTGGCTTCGGCCGCGAGCACCGGGTCCGATCCGACCGCCACCGGGTCGCCGACCAGGGACAGCATGCCGAGGTCGGTGTGGTGGTCGCCGTAGGCGGAGCAGTTGGCGGGGTCGAGGCCGAGTGACGCGATGCGGGCGGCGACGGCGGCGGTTTTGTTGTCGCCGATCATCGGGATGGGGACCTCGCCGGTGTAGCGGCCGTCGACGTCGATGACCGGGTCGCTGCAGAGGGCCTCGTCGGCGCCGATGTCGGCCATCAGGGGGCCCAGGATGGGGCGGAACGAGCCGGTGACCAGGACGACCAGGTCGCCGCGGGTGCGGTGGTCGGCGAGGGCGCGCAGGGTGGCGACGTGGAAGGCGTTGGGGCCGCGGCGGTAGCGCTGGTACCAGTCCGCGCCCGCGGCGCGGACCTCGGCGGCGGGGACGCCGGTGAACTGCCGGTAGTAGAAGCGGTTGATCTCGGTGCGGTGCACGCCGCCCTCGGCCATGGCGTGCACGCGGTTCATGGTGGCGGCGTAGCTGGTCTCGTCGTCGAGCCAGTGCCGGAGGAACTCGAACATGCTCTTGACGGTGATGACGGTCTCGTCGACGTCGAAGAAGGCGGCTCGCATGGCACCGAGTTGACCGCACCCGGGCCGCGCCGCGCCAGTGCCCGACCGGCTACCCCCTCCAGCATGGCCGGCCTGAGACCTCACAGTGAGCGTTGTGGGTTGGTTTTCCACTGCCATAGCGTCAATCCCGTCGCCGCGGCCACGCCGCGCCCCTACTCCTCAACCAGATCCCCGGAGAACACCGTGCATCACCCGTTCCTCGACCGCCTCGCGGGCTTCGAAGACGCCGAGGCGATCGTGTTCGACGGCACCACCACCTACCGAGAGCTGCTCGACCGCGTCGCCGACTGGCAGGACCTGCTCGACCGGCACGACGTCGCGCCCGGCCAGGTCGTCACCCTGGAGGGCCCGTACTCGCCGGACCTGTGCGCCGGGCTGCTCGCGCTGATCGCCCGCGACGTGATCGTCGTGCCGCTGACCGTGCTGCCCGCCGACAAGCGGGCCGAGTTCCTGGACGTGTGCGCCGCCGAGGTGCTCATCGCCGCGGACGGGACCAGCCGGGTGGTGACCCGCACCGGCAAGGTCGCCGACCACGAGCTGTACCGGCGGTTGCGCGCCGTCGGCGCGCCCGGCCTGGTGCTGTTCAGCTCCGGCACGTCCGGTCGCAGCAAGGCGTCCGTGCTGGACTTCGACAAGGTCATCGCCCGCTACGGCGAGCCGACCAAGCCGCGCCGGATCCTGTCCTTCCTGAGCCTGGACCACATCGGCGGCGTCAACACGCTGCTGGCCACGCTGAGCCAGGGCGGCACCGTCGTCACCGTCGCCGAGCGCACCCCGGACGCCGTGTTGGCCGCCGTCGCCGCGCACGACGTGCAGGTCCTGCCGACCACGCCGACCTTCCTCAACATGGTGCTGATCTCCGGCGCCGCCGACCGGCACCGCCTCGACTCGCTCCAGCTCATCACCTACGGCACCGAGCCGATGCCGCTGACCACCCTGCGCAGGCTCAAGGAGGTCTTCCCGCAGATCCGGTTCAAGCAGACCTACGGCCTGTCCGAGCTGGGCATCCTGCCGACCCGCTCGCGCGGCGACGACTCGCTGTGGGTGAAGCTGGGCGCGGCCGGGTTCGAGCACAAGGTCGTCGACAACGTGCTGTGGATCCGCTCCGAGATGGCCATGCTCGGCTACCTCAACGCGCCCGCCCCGTTCGACGACGAGGGGTTCTTCAACACCCAGGACGTGGTGGAGACCGACGGCGAGTGGGTGCGCATCCTGGGCAGGCGCTCGGAGATCATCAACGTCGGTGGGGAGAAGGTGTACCCCAGCGAGGTGGAGAGCGTGATCCTCGACGTGCCCAACGTCGCCGAGGTGACTGTGTCGGGCAAGCCGAGCCCGGTCACCGGCAACGTCGTGGTGGCCACGGTGAAGCTGGTCGCCGCGGAGGACCAGCGGCTGGTGGGCCGCCGGGTCCGGGAGGAGTGCGCCCGCCGCCTTGAGGCGTTCAAGGTGCCCGCCGTGGTCACCGTGTCCGCCGCCGAGCACCACTCCGACCGGTTCAAGAAGACCAGGAAAGTCTCGTGACCGCCGTCAGCGAGGCGGCCCCGGCAGCCACCGCGGTCGATGTGGTCGAGGCCGTCGAAGCGGCCGAGCCTGCCAAGGCGCTGGTCCGGCCGGGGCTCGACAGCCCGGTAGCGGTGGTCAGCGGCGGCAGCCGCGGCCTCGGTCGGGTGCTGGTGGAACGGCTGCTCGACCGCGGTTACCGGGTCGCCACCTTCGCCCGCTCCGACACGGAGTTCACCACCGGCACCGCCACCGAGCGGCCCGACCAGTTCCACTTCGCCCGGGTCGACCTGACCGACACCGACGCCGTGCGGGCCTTCGTCCGCGAGGTGGCCACGGGGTTCGGCCGGGTGGACGCGCTGGTCAACAACGCAGGCGTGCTGCAGCACAGCGAACTCGCCCTGACCACGCCCGGCGACCAGATCGACAACCTGGTGCGGGCCAACCTGGTCGCCCCCATCGTGCTGACCCAGGTGTGCGCGCGGGCCATGTCGCGCACCGGCGGCGGCACCATCGTCAACGTCTCGTCGATCAACGCCATCCGCGGTCACCGCGGCGTCGCGGTGTACTCCGCGGCGAAGGCGGGCCTCGACGGGTTCACCCGCAGCCTGGCCCGCGAGCTCGGCGCGCTGGGCATCCGGGTCAACTCGGTTGTCCCCGGGTTCTTCGAGTCCGACATGACCGCACTGGTCACCGACCGCGACCGCGAGCGCATCCGCAGGCGGACCCCGCTCGGTCGGGTCGCCGCCGTCGACGAGATCGCCGACGTCGTGCAGTTCCTGGTGTCCGCCCAGTCCTCGTTCATCACGGGGCAGAGCATCGTCGTAGACGGAGGTATCACATGTTGAGCACGCTCGACGTCAGATCCGCTGTGCACGGGAGGATCACCGACCTGCTGGCCGAGGCGGGGGTCGCGGCCCGGCCGGTCACCGGGGCGGAGAGCCTGCACGAGCTGGCGCTCACCTCGCTGCTGCTGGCCCGGCTGATCATCGAGCTGGAGGCGGAGATCGGCGCGGACCCGTTCGCCGACGACGTCGTGCTCGCCGACATCTCCTGCGTGGACGACCTGGTCGCCGCGTACCAGCGGGCCGCGGCCAAGGCGCTGGTGTAGCCGTGACCGCCGAGATCACCAACTTGTCCACTGTGGACACCTTGGTCGCGACGCCGGTTGTCGTGGTCGGGGACCGGTTCGCCGAGTTCCTGGCCAACCGGGACACCGTGTCCGTGTCGACCTACCTCGCGGGCGGGGAGTACGCGGACCGGCCGGTCGTCGTCGGGCAGGGCCTGTCCGACGACGAGCTGACCCGGCTCGCCGCGCACGCCGTGGCAGCGGTGGGGGTGGAGGTGCCGCGCCGGGTCGAGAAGTCGTTGACCCACAAGCGCGAGGACCGCAACGTCATGATCGGCCCACCCCGGCAGGTCGACGCCGTGACCTTCACCGCCGACCTCCTGGTCGACCAGGCCAACGAGACCCTCGAAGACCACCTCACCGGTCAGCACATCCCGGCCGTCGCGCTGATCGAGGCGGCCAGGCAGACCTGGACCGCGGTGTCCGAGCGGTTCCTGCTGGACGGTTCGGTGAAGACCCGGTTCGTGGTCGGCTCGGTGCGTTCGCGGTTCCTCCGGTTCGTCTTCCCGCTGCCCGCCATCGTGCGGCAGCGGGTGGTCGAGCGGACCCGCACCCCGGTCGACGAGGTGTTCGAGGTACTGCTGACCGTCGAGCAGGGCGGCTTGGTCGCCGCCGAGATCGAGGCGCAGTACCGGGTGGTGCCGGAGACCTTCAGCGCCAAGCAGGAGGCCCTCGCCGCCCGCCAGGCCGTGCGCGACCACGTCCGCCCTGCCTAACCAACTGTCCTCAGTAGAACGAACGAAGTAGAACGTACCAAGTGGAACGCACGAAGGAGGAGGCCGCCGTGTTCTGGGCCGTCCACTGCCTCGACCACCCCGACGCGGCGAACCGCAGGGCGGCCGCCCGCGCCGAGCACTCCGCCCGGCTGGCCCGGCTGCGCGACACCGGGACCGGACCGCGGGTGCTGCTGTACGGCCCGCTGCTCGGCCCGGACGGCGAGACCCAGGTCGGATCGCTGTTCCTGGTCGAGGCCGGGCACCTGGCCGCGGTCGAGGACTTCGTCGACCAGGACCCGTTCAGCACCGGCGACGTGTGGGGCGTGGTCGACATCCGCGCCTTCACCCCGTCCGGCAACTCGGTGGTCACCCTCCCGGTCACGCCGGAAACCCCCGAACCGCGCAGGCCGCCCACCCCCATCTAGTGACCCGCGCCGCTGCCCGCGGGCCGCCGCCTCCCGACGCGGCCCGTGGGCGGCCCACCCCTGCCCGAAAGAGCTGCCCGAAAGAGCCCCGCGCACCACCACCCGTGGAGAGGAGTCGACATGGCAGCCACGCTGCTGCTGGTCACCGAGGTGCCCGTCCGGCCGGAGTCCGTCGACCAGGTCCAGGCCACCTGGCTCACCGAGAACCGGTCCCAGCCCACCTACACCCAGTCCTCGGTGCTCTACCGCGCCGTCGGCGCGCCCGCCCTGATGGAGCTGACCGCGCTGGGCGAGCCGGGTGAGCTCGCCGACCAGGAACGCCGGTGGCGCAAGCTCGGCGGCGAACTGGCCCCCGCGCTGGCGGGCGACTTCCGCCGCCAGTTGCTGGAGTTCGTCGAGGCGCCCAAGCCGACCGCCGACCCGATCCCGGCCACCGAGTACGTCGAACTGCGGCACGTCGAGGTCCGCCCGCCCGCCTACCACGCCTACCGCGCCTGGCGGGACCGCACGATCTTCGAGACCGTCCGCAAGGCCGATCAGGTCGACGTGTTCCTCGCCTACCACTCGCTGGTCAGCACCCGCCCCGGCGTGGTCTTCGTGTCCGGCTTCGACTGCGCGCCCGAGGAGTACCTGCCGGTGTTCGCCAGCCAGGAGTACCGGGACATCCTGGTCGAGGCGCGCGACAACTACATCATCCCGGCGGGCGGCGACGACCGCGGCCTGTCCACCACCGTGTTCCAGCGGGTGGGCTGAGCCGTGGCCGAGCGACACAGCTACGAGCTGACCGTCACCACCCAGGGCCCGGTCTACCCGCCCAGCGAGGTCATGGACACCAACGGCGACTTCGTGGTCGTCGGCTGGATCCTTGAGCGCGGCGCGGACGGCGGCGTGACCCGCCGGTGGGGCCGGGCGATCGTCTCCCCGGACAGCGAGGTCCCGCCGTTCGGCGAGGTCGCCCCGTACACGGTCGTGCGGCACCTGCCGGACACGCTGACCCCGGCCGACGAGGACATCGTGCTCGCCACGCTGCCGACCCCGTTGCCCACCAACAACTACGCGATGGTGTTCGCCCCCGAGCAGATCCCCGACACGGCCCCGATCGTGCGGCCGAGCTACCCGTTCCACGCGGTGCCGATCCCGGACGTCCGCAAGGAGGACGGCCCGAAGATCACCGCCCCGATCACCCTGGGCGAGTGGCTCAAGGCGCGGGGCGCGGTGGACATCACCATCGCCGACGACCGGCGCAGTGCCGAGTTCCGTTGTGAGTTCACCGGTCTGATCCCGGACAGCCTTTACACGGTGATGTCCTTGCGCGAACATGATCTCGACCCGGCTGGCCCGACCCGGCCCGGTCCGCTCGGCATCCCGAACGTCTTCGTCGCCGACGAGCACGGCAACGGCACCTACCGGGCCGTGCTGCCCAACCCGTTCCCCGAACCCGGCCCCGGCGTCAACCGGATCGTCAACGTGATCCTGCTGTGGATGAGCCACCAGACCAACTACGGCGGTGCCATCGGCCACTTCGGACTCGGCGGCGACGTGCACGCCCAGCTCAAGCTGCCCACCCCCGGCCTGCACGAACTCCGCACCACCGACTGACACGAGGAGCACCCCGATGCCGTTCATCACCGTCACCACCTGGCCCAACCAGACCGACGAGAAGTGGCAGGAGCTGATCGAGGAGATCACCGCCACCGTGCACAAGACCATCGGCGCGCCGCTGGACAAGATCACCGTCGTGGTGAACACGATCCCGCAGACCCAGTGGGGCGAGGCCGGGGTGATCGGCTCGAACCCGCAGTTCGCCCGGCTGAGCAGGCTGCAGTGACCTCCGCGATCCCGGCGCTCGACCACGCCTACCTCCCCGGCCGGTCGGTGCCCTCGGTCCAGCCCTACCTCGACGAGTACGCCACCCGGTCCGCCGCCGCCCGCGCCACCCTGCCCTGGCGGGAACTGCCGCACCAGACCCACTACTTCCCGGCGGCACCCGACGCGCCGCTGGTGGTCTTCGTGCACGGCGGCTACTGGCAGCTCCTCGACGAGCGGGACTCGGCCTACCCGGCGGGCGGCCTGGTCGGCGCCGGGATCGCGTTCGCCGCCATCGGGTACCCGCTCTCACCGGCCGCGTCCGTCGGCGAGATCACCTCGTCGGTGGTGGAATCCCTGTGGCACTTGGTGTCGAGCGCGGACCAGGTGGGGTTCGACCCGGGGCGGATCGTGCTCGTCGGCCACTCGGTCGGGGCGCAACTGGCCGGAATGGCCCTGGCGGACGGGTTTCCCGCCATCGGCGCGGTCCTGCTCAGCGGCCTCTACGAACTGGGTCCGCTGCGCCGCACCACCATCGGCGCCGAGGTCGGGCTGACCGAGGACGAGGTCGCCCGCTGCGGTCCGGCCCGGTCGCTGCGACCGGGGTGGCCGCCGCTGGTGCTGGTCCGCGGCGACGACGAGCCGGTCGGGTTCGCCGAACAGCAGTCGGTGTTCGGCGCCCGCGCCCGCGCCGTGGGCGTCTCGGTCACCGACGTCGTGGTGTCCGGTCGGAACCACTTCGACCTCCCGTTGGGCCTCGGCGATCCCGCCGACCCCGTCGGGTCCCTGGTGCACGCCCTGGCCCGGTCCTGCTGAGACCCGGCGCCCGAGTGCCGCTTGAGTTGCGCTTGATCGCGGCGGCCTTCACTGTCCCCGCACCGTGAACAGCGCCACCCGGCGCGGAGAGGAATGTCCTATGCGGACGGTACTGGTGACCGGCGGGTCCAGCGGGATCGGCGCCGCGCTGGTGGCCCGGTTCGCCGCGGCCGGAGACCGGGTGTGGTTCACCTACCGCTCCGGTCGCGAGCGGGCCGGGCGGATCGCGGCCGAGTTGACCGCGGCGGGCCACGAGGTGGCCGCGTTCGAGTTCGAACAGGGCGACTGGGTGTCGCACCAGCGGCTGGCGGCCGAGCTGCCCGGCCCGGTCGACGTCCTGGTCAACAACGCCGCGGTCGGCTCCGAGACGGTGCGCCGCCAGGTCGACGGCGGTGAGGCCGAGTTGGCCGCGGTGTTCCTCAAGGTCAACAGCGTCGGCCCGCTGTGGCTGGTCGACCAGGTGCTGCCGGACATGCTGCGCCGGGGCCACGGCGTGATCGTCAACATCGCCAGCGTCGGCGGGGGAGTGGCCACCTTCCCCGGCTTCCACATCGCCGACGGGATGAGCAAGGCGGCGCTGGCCTACCTGACCCGGCACCTGGCGGCCGAGCTGACGCACCAGCCGGTGCGGGTCGCCGCCGTCTGCCCCGGCGCGGTCGACACGGAGATGCTGCGGGCCAGCACCCTGGACAAGCTCACCGACCAGGGCCGCGCCGAGCTGTGCGCGCGCCTGCCCGGCGGCCGGTTGATCGAACCGGCCGAGGTCGCCGAACTGGTGCACTGGCTGACCACCCCGGCCGCCGCCCTCATGCACGGCGCCGTCCTGGACGCCTCGATGGGTCTGGGTGTCCACCCCGGACTGTTGTCCGCGCGGGAACCCGTGGGGAGCGCGAGCTGATGGTCTCCCGAGCCGCCGCGCGGATGGCCGCCGCCACGCCCGCCATCGCCGCCGCCCACTTCCAGGCCGAGGCGGACCCGTACCACCCGAGCCACAACCCGGACGGCTTCATCAACCTCGGCACCGCCGAGAACCGCCTGCTCTGGGACCTCCTCGAACCCGCCATCACCGCCCCGCGCCGCCGTACCGCCGCGGACACCCACTACGGCCTGCCGCACGGCGATCCTGGTCTGCGTTCGGCCATCGCGGGTGTGCTCACCCGTCGATGGCGTGGCCCGGTAGACCCCGATGACCTCGTCGTGGCCGCGGGCGGCACCGCCGCGCTGGACATCGCCGCCACCACGCTCTGCGACCCGGGGGACGTCATCATCGTCCCCGCCCCGTATTACTCGGCGTTCGCCGAAGACCTCACCGCCCGCTCCGGCGCGCGGATCATGCCGGTCCCAATGTCCGAATCGGACGGTTTCGCGCTCGACGCCGACCTGCTCGCCCGCGCCGTCGTCCGCCTCCGCCGCGACGGCCACACCGTGCGCGCGGTCGCCATCAGTTCGCCGGCCAACCCGCACGGCCTCGTCCACACCCCCGAGTCCCTGCGCGACCTCCTCCGGATGACCACGCGGCACGATCTGGACCTGATCTCCGACGAGGTCTACGCCCACTGCGCCTTCGGCCCGCGCCCCTTCCGCAGCGCGCTCGATCCCTCCATAGTGGACGGATTCGACGCCGAGCGGGTGCACGTGGTGTGGGGGTTCGCCAAGGACTTCGGCCTCTCCGGCCTCAAAGTCGGCGTCCTCCGGGCGGGTTCGGCCATCCGCCCCGCCGCCCGCGCCCTGGCCTACTTCGCCACCGTCTCCGCCGACACCCAGGCCCTCCTCCGCGACCTCCTCACCGACGACGCCCTCGTCGCCCGCCTTGTCACGGAGAACAACCGCCGCCTCGCTGCCTCTTATGAACACCTGGCTGCCCGCCTCACCACCCACCGCATCCCGCACCTCCCGGCCACCGCGGGCTTCAGCATCTGGACCGACCTCCGCACCACCCTCCCCGAACCCACGGTCGACGCGGAAACCGCCCTGTGGCAAGCGATCCTGCGCGCGAAGGTCAACGTGTTGCCGGGCACATCGTTCGGCGCGGCCGAACCGGGTTGGTTCCGCGTCTGCTTCGCCCAGGCCCCCGACCAGGTCGGTTTGGGTGTCGACCGGTTGGCCGCGGCCGTCGCCCCGGTGGTGACCCGGTGAACGCGCCCTTCTCCACCTGGTACGACACCTCAGGTGTGCGCTCCGGTGTGCGCAGGCTGTTCCACGACGAAACCGACCAGGGCAAGGTGTTCTACCCGGCCCAGCACGTCCCCCACCTGTCGCACGAGGTCGTCGTCGCGTTGCCGGCCGCGCAGCGCCGTGATCTCGCGATCCGCCACCTCTACCAGTTCCTGTTGTCCACCACGCACTTGGAGACCCGGGTCGTCAACCCCGCCGCCGAGCTCATCGCCAACGGTCGCAGCGGGGTCGACCTCACCGGCAGGCACCGGCTCGACGCGTTCAAGGTCTACTGCGACGAGGGTTACCACGCTCTCTACAGCCTCGACCTCGCCGACCAGGTCGCCCGCGAGACCGGTGTCCCCATCCCGGACTGGGACTTCGGCGGTTTCGTCGACGCGCTCGCCGCCGCCGGTGCCCGCACCCTGCCCGAGGCGCCCGCGCTCGTCCCGCTGCTGCAGGCCGTCGTGTTCGAGACGTTGGTGACCGCGGTCCTCAACGAGATCCCCAACGACCCGACCGTGCTCACCGTCGTCCGCGACCTCACCCGCGACCACGCCCGCGACGAAGGCCACCACCACCGGTTCTTCGCCGACTTCTTCCAGCACCTGTGGGCCGGGCTCGACCGCTCCCTGCGCGGCCCCGTCGCCCGCGCCCTCCCCGCCCTCGTCCGCGCCTGCCTCGACTGGGACACCGCTCCCGTCCTCGGCGCGCTGCGGCTGGCGGGGCTCGACACTGCCACCGCCACCGCCGTCGTCACCGATTCGTACTTGTCCGGCGCGGGCGAGGACCGCGTCGCCACCATCTGCCGAGCCACCGTCCGGGTCTTCCGCGCCGCAGGGGTGTTCGACGTCCCCGGCGCCCACGAGGCGTTCGCCGCCCACGGGCTCGTGGCCACCGGGAAGGAGACCCCGTGACCGACTACCAGGACTACCTGGCCCTCGACACCCTGCTCGACCTGCAACGCCCCCGCGTCCCCGCCACCGAGGGCCCCCGCGTCCACGCCGCCGAGCACTTCTTCATCATCGTCCACCAGGCCAGCGAACTCTGGGTCGCCCAACTCCTCCTCGACCTCGACCACGCCACCACCACCCTCCGCGACGGCCAGTACGACACCGCCAC
>NZ_KI519523.1:0-302 GCF_000482865.1 Actinokineospora inagensis DSM 44258
CCCCGACTCCCTCCCCCCTCGCCCCCACATTCACATGGCGAATTCCCGCTCATCCCCCCAACAACAACCCCCACACCCCCCATCCCCAAAACACCGGTTACCCCCACCAAAACCCCGCGTAGCGACATTTAGCAGGGAGATTGGCGCGATGACCGAAGGTCGAGCAAACCACGCTTGTTCCGGCGCCCGCAGCACCATGGGCGACAAGCCCATTGCTCACATACTCGATGTGAGGGCCGACAGGCCCGAACGAGCACCCTGGTTCCGGCGCCCGCCGCACCGTCGGCGACAAACCCATTGGT
>NZ_KI519523.1:717-36910 GCF_000482865.1 Actinokineospora inagensis DSM 44258
CTGGTTCCGGCGCCCGCCGCACCGTCGGCGACAAACCCATTGGTTACGTACTCGATGTGAGGGCCGACAGGCCCGAGCGAGCACCGCTGGTTCCGGCGCCCGCCGCACCGTGGGGGTCCGGGGGGTCGCCCCCCGGGAGTAATGGACGCCCGAACCCACGAGCGCTTTCCGCGAGTAGCCGCCGCCCTTCGGGCGGCGGCCCGCTCAACCAGCCTGGGGGTCACTGGGAGCGGGCCGCCACGCATAGTTTAGGCATATCTCGATCGGGCGCGCCGCACGGGGGGTGCGGGTGGGATTACTTCTTGTCGAGGTTTGCCACCCAACGGGTGAGAATGTGCGCGATGGGGTGAATCCGGCGGTCGCGGCTTGGGTCGTGGCGGGGTTCGGTCGATGTTTGTTCGGTGACTGAGCCACGGTGGTGTGTCGGGTGCCACGATCCGTTCGGCAGGGACCGGGCGTTGACGGTGCTGGTCGAGGACGGTCGGGTCGTGTTGGTGCCGCCGCCGGGGGCGTCGGCGGTGTTGTCCGCGCAGCAGACCCGGTCGCTGGGTCTGGTGTTGGACCAGGCGGCGGGGCGGGCCGCTGACGGCTCGGCGGGCTGAGGCCCCGGTGGCGCGCGGGGGGCGGGATCGGGACCAGGTCGGGGGGCGCGCGGAAGCGCCGCCCGCGGACGTCGAACCCGTGCGGGCGGCGGTGTTGCGCCGGTTGGCGTCGTTGGACGAGGCGGCCGGTTCGGCGGACGCGTCCACGCTGTTGCCGTTGGCGCGCACGGAGATCAGCAGGTTGGCCGATGGCTGGCGGTTGTTGTTGACCGTGCACCAGCCGGATGAGGAGAGCCGTTGCCAGGCGTGCCCGCCCGGGGGGTGGCGGGGGTCGCGGGGGCGGCGGTGGCCGTGCCAGGTGTGGCGGATGGCGCACGAGCACCTGATCGGCGAGGGGGTGCCGCACCGGGAGCGGAAGCTGCCGTTGCGCAACCCGTTCTCGCGGCAGGCCCGGCTGGTGCCGCCGGAGTCGCCGGGTGAGATCACCGCGGAGTTGCCGGTCGTGCTGGATCCGGCACCGGGTGAGCACGGGCGTTGACCCTGGGTGAGGTCCGCCTCGGTCCTGGGTGAACGGTTCGTGCCGGTTTCGCGTTTTGTCGGCCGGGTCCCCGCGGGCGCGGACGTGGATGGGGCAAGATGTCCGCCACGGCAGGGCCGGCGAGGTGGAGGAACCTGTGCAGGACGGTAGTGGTCGCATCGTGGTGCGCGGCCTGACCAAGAACTTCGGTCAGGTGGCCGCGGTGCAGAACCTGAGCTTCCAGGTGGAGCCGGGGTCGGTGACCGGGTTCCTCGGGCCGAACGGGGCGGGGAAGACGACGACGCTGCGGATGCTGTTGGGCCTGGTGCGGCCGACGGCGGGCGAGGCGACGATCAACGGGGCGCCGTTCCACCAGTTGGGCAACCCGGCGCGGGTGGTCGGCGCGGTGTTGGAGGCGCAGGGTTTCCACCCGAAGCGGTCGGCGATCAACCACCTGCGGGTGTACGCGGCGGCGATGGGGGTGCCGGACCAGCGCGCGTTCGAGGTGCTGCAACTGGTGGGCCTCGGCGGGGCGGCGAGCAGGCAGGCGGGCGCGTTCTCGCTGGGCATGAAGCAGCGGTTGGCGTTGGCGACCGCGCTGCTCGGTGACCCTCGGGTGCTGGTGCTCGACGAGCCCGCGAACGGGTTGGACCCGGAGGGCATCGCCTGGCTGCGCTCGTTCCTGAAGTCCTACGCGGCGTCCGGCCGGACCGTGCTGATCTCCAGTCACCTGCTGGCCGAGGTGGAGCAGACCATCGACCAGGTGGTCATCGTCAGCCGCGGCCAGACCATGTACTACGGCAGCCTGGACGAGCTGCGCCGGTCGCAGGAGTCCCGGGTGCTGGTGCAGCCCGCGGACCCGCAGGCGCTGGCGACGGCGTTGCAGGAGAACGGGATCACCGGGGTGACCGGCCTGCCGGACGGTCGGCTGGCGATCACCAACGCCACCGTGCAGCAGGTCGGCGACATCGCCACCAAGGCCGGGATCGCGCTCTACGGGGTGCAGGAGGAGCGGGCCGACCTCGAGCAGTTGTTCCTCCGGCTGACCAGCGGGCAGTGGGCGGCGCAGGGGTACGCGCCGCCGGGGTTCGAGAGCGGGCAGCAGGCGACGGGGTTCGGCGCGCCGGTCCCGCCGGTGAACCCGTACCAGACGGGGCCGCAGCCGGTGCAGTTGCCGCAGCAGCAGTACCAGCAGCCCTACCAGCAGCAGGCACCCCAGTACGGCGGCTTCCAACAGCAGCAGTACACGCAGCAGCAGTTCCAGCAGCCGTACCAGCAGCAGTCGCCCTACCAGGCGCCGCAGTACCAGCAGCCCGCTTCCCCTTACCAGCCGCCGGTTGTACCGACGCCGACCGAGCAGCCGCCCGCGGCGCCGACGTCGACCGAGCCGCCGGAGAGCGCCTTCGACAGCGACGAGCCGACGCAGTCGGTGCCGTCGGAGCAGATCCAGTCGGTCGAGGCGGCGCAGGCGCCACCGCCGCCGGACACACCAGCAGCAACACCGGAGTCCGCTGAGTCCGACGTGGACAAGGGCGCCGGCGAGGGGGGCAAGGCCTGATGGGCGAGCTGATCACCGCCGAGTTCCGCAAGATCCTCACCACGAAGCTGTGGTGGGCGCTGATGATCCCGGCCCTGGTGGTGTCCTTCGCGGACGCCTTCGGCTGGGCGGCGCTGGCCACCAGCGTGGCCGACCGGCTCAACGACAACGAGCTGATCCGCGACTTCGACGTCCCGATCGACCAGATCTCCTGGTCGGTGCTGGCGCTGACCAGGGGCGTCAACATGGCCACCATCTTCCCGATGGTCTTCGGCGCGCTGGGCATCGCCTCGGAGCTGCGGAACCGGACGATCACCACCACGTTCCTGACCGGGGCGACCAGGGGCGCGGTGCTGACCGCCAAGGCGGTCACCTACGTGATCTGGGGCCTGATCTACGGCGTGGTGATCTCGCTGCTGGTCAGCGCGGGCGTGTCGGCGGGCTCGTCGAGCAACTACCTGCCCGACGGGGAGCAGTGGTTCCTGATCCTGCTGGCCGGGATCCTCTCCTGTGTGCTGTGGACGCTGGTCGGCCTCGGCGTCGGCGCGCTGATGGGCTCCACCACCGGCGCGGTCGTGCTGCTGCTGGTGTACGCGCTGATCATCGGCCCGTTCGGCGAGGTGGTGATCGCGGGCGTGACCAACGCGCCGCACCTGGCGGGCATCCTGCCCAACGGGTCGGCGAACGGGTTGACCGGCTCGACGGCGGCCTCGCTGCTCAGCGACCAGATCAAGACCATGGTCCTCGACCGCGGCGGGGTGATCCGGGACCAGGACGCGATCAACAACCTGGAGGAGGGCGTCCGGGTGGTCGCGGGCGCGCCGGGCGCGTTCTCGCTGTGGATCAGCGGGCTGATCTTCCTCGGCTGGACGGCGCTGCTGTTCGGTCTCGGGCTCTGGCGCAACGCCAAGCGGGACATCACCTGACATAACCGCCAACCAGGGCCAACCTGGTTGATCGCGAGTTGTCCACAGGCAGCGGGCCGCTCTCCGCACGGAGGGCGGTTTCCCGCCTACCCTGACCGCGTGACGACATCTCCCGGCTGGATCCGGCGCCTGAGCTCCGCCGCCTGGCAGCACCGTGCCCTGGTGCTCTCGGCCATGGTCGCGTCCGTGGTCGGCGTCGGCTTCCAGGCGGCCGGTCCGCTGCTGGTCAAGTTCGTCGTGGACGACGCGGTGGCGGGCCGCACCAACCGACTGGCCTGGCTGGTGGCGGCGCTGGCCGGCATGGAGGTGCTGACCTTCGCCAGCGCCTTCCTGCGCCGCTACCTCGGTGGGCGGCTCGCCTTGGACGTGCAGCACGACCTGCGGCAGGCGGTGTTCCGCGCGGTCCAGCGGCTCGACGGCGGCAAGCAGGACGCGCTGCGCACCGGTCAGGTCGTGTCCCGGTCGATCACCGACCTGCAGTTGGTGCAGGGCCTGCTGATGATGGTGCCGCTGTCGGTGGGCACCGTGGTCTTCGCGGTGCTGGCGCTGGGCGCGATGGTGTGGCTCTCGCCGCTGCTCACGGTGGTCGCGCTGGTGGTCACCCCGGTGGTCGCGGTGGTGGCGGCGCGCACCCGGTCCCGGCTGTTCCCGGCCACCTGGGCGGCGCAGCAGAGCGCGGCCGACGTGGCGCAGCAGGTCGAGGAGACCGTCACCGGGGTGCGCGTGGTGAAGGGCTTCGGGCAGGAGGTGCGCGAGGTCGGCAGGCTGGAGCGCGCGGCGCGCACGCTGTTCGCGCAGCGGATGCGCACCGCCCGGCTGACGTCGAGGCCCGCGGCCACCCTGGTGGCGATGCCCGCCGCCGGTCAGGTCGCGGTGCTGGCGCTGGGCGGCTACCTGGCCCTGAACGGGCACGTCACGCTGGGCACCTTCCTGGCCTTCGCCAGCTACGTGGCGAACCTGGTCGGCCCGACCCGGCTGTTGGCCGGGCTGCTGGTCAACGCGCAACTGGCCAGGGCCGGTGTGGAGCGGGTGTACGAGCTGGTCGACTCGCAGCCGGACGTCACCGAGAAGCCGGACGCGGTGGACGTGCCCACCGGTCCGGTCGCGGTGGAGCTGTCCGAGGTCGCGTTCGGGTACACGCGCAGCGAGCCGGTGCTAGACGGGGTGAGCCTGGCGGTGTCGCCCGGGGAGACGCTGGCGCTGGTGGGCACGGCGGGGTCGGGCAAGTCGACGGTGTCGTTGCTGCTACCCCGCTTCTACGACGTGCAGTCCGGCGTGATCCGGGTCGGCGGGGTCGATCTGCGCGACCTGCGGCTGGCGTCGCTGCGGTCCACGGTCGGGGTGGTGTTCGAAGAGGCGTTCCTGTTCTCGGACACGGTGCGCGCCAACATCGCCTACGGCAGACCGGACGCGACGACCGAGGACGTCGAGGCGGCCGCGCGGGCGGCGCAGGCGCACGAGTTCATCTCCGCGCTGCCCGCCGGGTACGACACGGTGGTCGGCGAGCGCGGGTTGACGCTGTCCGGCGGGCAGCGGCAGCGGGTCGCGCTGGCCAGGGCGCTGCTGTCGGACCCCCGGGTGCTGGTGCTCGACGACGCCACCTCGGCGGTCGACACGGCCACTGAGTCGGCCATCCACGACACGCTGCGCGCGGTCACCGCGGCGCGGACCACGCTGCTGATCGCGCACCGGCGGTCCACGCTGGCGCTGGCCGACCGGATCGCGGTGCTGGACAAGGGGAAGGTCGTCGACGTCGGCACGCACGCCGAGCTGTCCGCGCGGTGCGCGCTGTACCGGTCGCTGCTGGCCGGGCCGGGCGAGGCGATCGAGGAGCCGGACGACCGGCCCGCCGAGCTGGTGCCGGGGCCGGACGGGGTCACCCGGTCGCTGTGGCCGGATGACGCGCCGGACGCACCCACGGCGGTGCGGGTGACGCAGAACGCGATCGGTGGTCGCGCGGGCCGTGCCGGTGGTGGCGGTGGTGGCGGTGGTGGTCGAGGCGGTGGCATGGGTGGCGGCATGGGCCCGATGGGCGGCGCCGACCTGGGCGGTCTGCCACCGACCGAGGAGCTGCTGGCCCAGGTGGCGGCGCTGCCCCCGGCCACCGAGGAACCGGACCTCGGCGGCGAGGACCCGACCCGGCCCGATCCCGGGTTCCGGCTGCGGAGCCTGCTGCGGCCCGCGCGGTGGGCGTTGGCCGTGGTCCTGGGGTTGGTCGTGCTGGACTCGGTCACGTCCGTGGTGCTGCCCGCGCTGTTCCGCAGCGGGGTCGACGCGGGCGTGCTCACCAAGTCCGGCGGGACGCTGGTGACGGTCACGGTGGTGGCGGCGCTGCTGGTCGTGGTGTCGTGGTGGAACACGGCGGCGTCGACGGTGCTGACCGCGCGGGTCGGCGAGCGGTTGCTCTACCTGCTGCGGGTGCGCAGCTACGCCCACCTGCAGCGGCTCGGGTTGGACTACTACGAGCGCGAACTCGCCGGTCGGATCATGACCAGGATGACCACGGACGTGGACGCGTTGTCGACGTTCCTGCAGACCGGGCTCACCACCGCCGTCGCCAGCGTGTTGACCGTGGTCGCGGTGACGGTCGCGCTGCTGGTCACCGACCTGTCGCTGGCCGCGGTGGGGCTGGCGGTGCTGCCGCTGCTGGTGGTCGCCACGGTGGTCTTCCAGCGGGTGTCGTCGAAGGCGTACGCGGAGGCGCGCGAGCAGGTCAGCGTGGTCAACGCGGACATGCAGGAGAACGTGACCGGGCTGCGGGTGGCGCAGGCGTACACCAGGGAGGGCGTGTCGGCGCGGCGGTTCGCCGAGCGCAGCGACCGGTACCGGCGGACCCGGCTGCGCGCCCAGCGCTACATCGCCACGTACTTCCCGTTCGTGTCGATGCTGTCCGGGCTGGGGCAGGCGGCCGTGCTGGTGGTGGGCGCGAACCGGGTCGCCGACGGGACGCTGAGCCCCGGTGTGCTGCTGGCGTTCCTGCTCTACCTCGGCCTGTTCTTCGCCCCGGTGCAGCAGTTGTCCAGCGTGTTCGACGGGTACCAGCAGGCGCGGGTCGGCCTGCAGCGGATCTCCGACCTGCTGCGCACGCCGACGTCGGTGGAACCGCCCGCCGACCCGGTGCCGGTGCCCGCGCGGCTGGCGGGCGCGGTCGAGCTGCGCGACGTCAGCTTCACCTACCCGGGCACCGACCGGCCCGCCGTGTCCGGGCTGACCTTGCTGGCGCGGCCGGGTGAGACGGTGGCGCTGGTCGGCGCGACCGGCGCGGGCAAGTCCACCGTGGTCAAGCTGATCGCCCGGTTCTACGACCCCACCTCGGGGTCGGTGCTGGTCGACGGGACCGACCTGCGCGGGTTCGACCCGTCGGCGTACCGCGGTCGGCTCGGGGTCGTCCCGCAGGAGGCGCACCTGTTCACCGGTGACGTCGCCCGCAACGTGGCCTACGGCTCGCCGGAGGCGTCCCCGGCCGAGGTGGAGGCGGCGGTCCGGGCGGTCGGGGCGCTGCCGATGGTCGCGGGTCTCACCGGGGGCTTCCACCACCCGGTCGGCGAACGCGGGCAGGGGCTCTCGGCCGGTCAGCGGCAACTGGTGGCCCTGGCCAGGGCCGAACTGGTCTCCCCGGACATCCTGCTGCTCGACGAGGCCACCGCCGCGCTGGACCCGGCCACCGAGGCCGCCGTGCTGCGGGCGAGCGAGCACGTGACCGCGCACCGCACCACGTTCGTCGTCGCGCACCGGCTGGCCACCGCCGCCCGCGCCGACACGATCGTGGTGCTGGCCGACGGCCGGATCGTGGAGCAGGGCGCGCACGCCGAACTGCTCGCCGCCAACGGCTACTACGCCCGGCTGTGGGACCTGGGCACGATGGAGCCGCACGAACAACCCGCCTCGACCGGTTGAGCGGGGTAGCGGGATGAACAACAGAACTGGGGGCCGCCTTCCCGGACACGGTGCTCGGCCTCTCCGACCACACCACGACCATCTACCCGTGCCTCGGCGCGGTACCGCTGGGCGCCCGGGTGCTGGAACGGCACTTCACCTCCGACATGAGCCGGCCCGGCCCCGACATCCCGGTCTCCTCGACGCCAGCCGAGCAAGCTGCGCGACATCATGCTGGCCGTGCAGGACAGCGACCACCTGTCCGCCCGGGTCGTCGTCACCGGCATGCACCTGCTCCGCCGCTACGGCTACACCGTGCGCGAGGTCGAACGGGTCGGCCTGCGCCGCCTGCACCTCATCCCCAACCAGATCGAGGACGAGCCGGTTTCGCCGCCTACAAATCCCAACATCGTGTTGTCCGGCGGCCACGGGACCGGTGACCGGTCCGGCGGCGGCTCCGGACGCCCCGGCGGGCGGGCCCGTCGGACGGACCGGGCGGTGGGATCACCGCCTCGGGTGGGTTTTTCCGGGCGGTGGTCGGGAAACCCACTCGACGGGCGCTGCCCGACAACCGACCGTCGGGCCTGGGCGGCGCGCGGGTGCCGCTCGGCTTCCGCTGCCCGGCGGCAGACGGGCCGAACAGGACCATTCGGCGACCGTTCGGCGATCACCGAGGGGGGCTGGCGCGGCGGTGAACAGGGGGCCGCCGAGGGATGACGAGTGGGTCCCGCGGTGGCGGCTTACCGCACATGATCGGTTCCTCAACCGATACAGTCGGCAGCACCACACATGAGGTGCGCCACGGCCGGTTGGTTGGGTAACCACCGTCCTGACCGGGGGACTAGCCTGACGGGGAGTGTGTTCAAGTCGAAGATCGAGATGGATAGAGGCGAGAGCCAGCCGTGTCCAGCAGCAGTCCTGCGTCACAGTTCGGTGCGAACGAGTGGCTCGTCGAGGAGATGTACGAGCAGTTCCTCGCGGACCCGTCGTCGGTAGACCCCGCGTGGCACGACTTCTTCGCGGACTACAAGCCAACACCCCGGGCGGCGACCCAGGGTGCCGCACAGGCGAAGACCGCGGACGCCACTGCCAAGAACTCGACGACGACGGCCGCCAAGCCCGCGACGACGGCCAAGGCCACCGCGAGCACGGCGCCGACGAGCGTGCCGCCCGTGAAGACCACCGCGGCGCCGGCGGCGCCTTCCACCGGTAACGGCAGGGTCGCCCCGGTGAAGGCGACCACAGCGCCCGCCTCGGTCGCCGCCGCCCCGGCGAAGTCGGCCCAGGCCGTGCAGCCCGCGAACAACAAGGCCCCGGCCCGGCCGGTCGAGCCGATCGCCGCGGGTGGCGAGGAGCGCAAGCCGCTGCGCGGTGCCGCCGCCGCGATCGCGAAGAACATGAACGCGTCGCTGGCGCTGCCGACCGCCACCAGCGTGCGCTCGGTCCCGGCGAAGCTGCTCGCGGACAACCGCATCGTGATCAACAACCACCTGAAGCGGACCCGCGGCGGGAAGGTCTCGTTCACCCACCTGATCGGCTACGCCATGGTTCGGGCGCTGGAGGCGTACCCGAACATGAACCGGCACTACGCCGAGGCCGAGAACAAGGCGTTCGGGGTCACCCCCGAGCACGTGAACCTGGGCCTGGCGATCGACCTGCCGGGCAAGGACGGCTCGCGCAACCTGGTGGTGGCCTCCATCAAGGGCTGCGAGGGGATGTCCTTCCAGCAGTTCTGGCAGGCCTACGAGGACCTGATCCGCAAGGCCCGCGGCGGCGCGCTGACCACCGACGACTTCGCGGGCACCACGATCTCGCTGACCAACCCGGGCGGCATCGGCACCAACCACTCGGTGCCGCGGCTCTCGGTCGGCCAGGGCACCATCCTCGGCGTCGGCGCGATGGAGTACCCGGCGCCGTTCCAGGGGGCCAGCGAGAAGACGCTGATCGAGATGGGCATCAGCAAGATCATCACGCTGACGTCCACCTACGACCACCGGATCATCCAGGGCGCCGAGTCCGGCGAGTTCCTCCGCGAGATCCACCACCTGCTGCTCGGTGAAGACGGCTTCTACGACGACATCTTCACCTCGCTGCGCATCCCCTACGAGCCGATCCGGTGGACCGAGGACCTGTCCGAGGGCCCGGTCGACAAGACCGCCAGGGTCATCGGCCTGATCGACGCATACCGCACCCGCGGCCACCTGATGGCCGACACGGACCCGCTGAACTACCGGCAGCGCAAGCACGAGGACCTCGACGTCCTCTCGCACGGCCTGACCCTGTGGGACCTGGACCGGGAGTTCCCGGTCGGCGGGTTCGCGGGCAAGGAGCGGATGAAGCTGCGCGACGTGCTCGGCGTGCTGCGCGACTCGTACTGCCGCACCGTCGGCGTCGAGTACACCTACATCCTCGACCCGGCCGAGCGGCGCTGGATCCAGGAGCGGGTCGAGGTGGCGCACGAGAAGCCCCCGGCCGCCGTGCAGAAGTACGTGCTGTCCAAGCTGAACGCGGCCGAGGCGTTCGAGACGTTCCTGCAGACCAAGTACGTCGGGCAGAAGCGGTTCTCGCTGGAGGGCGGCGAGTCGGTCATCCCGCTGCTGGACACGCTGCTGGACAAGGCCGCCGAGTACGAACTCGACGAGGTCGTCATCGGCATGCCGCACCGCGGTCGGCTCAACGTGCTGGCCAACATCGTCGGCAAGCCGATCTCGCAGATCTTCCAGGAGTTCGAGGGCAACCTGGACCCTGGCCAGGCGCACGGCTCCGGCGACGTGAAGTACCACCTCGGCGCCGAGGGCAAGTACTTCCGGATGTTCGGCGACGGCGAGACCAAGGTGTCGCTGACCGCGAACCCGTCGCACCTGGAGACGGTCGACCCGGTGCTCGAGGGCATCGTGCGGGCCAAGCAGGACCTGCTGGACAAGGGCGACGAGAGCGGCGTCGGGTTCTCCGTGCTGCCGGTCGCGCTGCACGGCGACGCCGCGTTCGCCGGTCAGGGCGTGGTGGCCGAGACGCTGAACCTGGCGCTGCTGCGCGGGTACCGCACCGGCGGCACCGTGCACGTGGTCATCAACAACCAGGTCGGGTTCACCACCGCCCCGGAGAACTCGCGGTCATCGCAGTACGCGACGGACGTGGCGAAGATGATCCAGGCGCCGGTGTTCCACGTGAACGGCGACGACCCGGAGGCCTGCTACTGGGTGGCGCGGCTGGCGATGGACTACCGGCAGACGTTCAACAAGGACGTCGTGGTCGACCTGGTCTGCTACCGCCGCCGCGGCCACAACGAGGGCGACGACCCGTCGATGACCCAACCGGGCATGTACGACATCATCGACACGAAGCGCAGTGTCCGAAAGGGCTACACCGAGGCCCTGATCGGCCGCGGCGACATCTCGGTCGACGAGGCCGAGAAGGCCCTGCGCGACTTCTCCAGCCAGCTCGAGCACGTGTTCAACGAGGTCAGGGAGCTGGAGAAGCACCCGATCTCGCCGAGCCCGTCGGTGGAGCGCGACCAGCAGGTGCCGACGAAGCTGACCACCGGCGTGCCGCGCTCGGTGGTGGAGGCCATCGCCGACGCGCACGTCAACCTGCCGGACGGGTTCAGCGTGCACCCGCGGGTCAAGCCGGTGCTGGAGCGGCGGGAGAAGATGGCCCGCGAGGGCGGCGTCGACTGGGCGTTCGGCGAGCTGCTGGCGTTCGGGTCGCTGACCCTGGAGGGCCGCAGCATCCGGCTGGCGGGCCAGGACTCGCGGCGCGGCACGTTCACCCAGCGGCACGCCGCGGTCATCGACCGCAAGACCGGCCGCGAGTACCTGCCGCTGCAGAACCTGTCCGCCGACCAGGGCAAGTTCATGGTCTACGACTCGGCGCTCTCGGAGTACGCGGCGCTGGGCTTCGAGTACGGCTACTCGGTGGCCAACCCCGAGGCGCTGGTGCTGTGGGAGGCCCAGTTCGGTGACTTCGTCAACGGCGCCCAGTCGGTGATCGACGAGTACATCTCGTCGTCGGAGGCCAAGTGGGGCCAGGTGTCCGACGTGGTGGTGCTGCTGCCGCACGGCCACGAGGGCCAGGGCCCGGACCACACCTCCGGCCGCATCGAGCGCTGGCTGCAACTGTGCGCCGAGGGTTCGATGACCGTCGCGGTGCCGTCGACCCCGGCGAACTACTTCCACCTGCTGCGCAGGCACGCGTTGGACGGTGTGCAGCGCCCGCTGGTGGTGTTCACGCCGAAGTCCATGCTGCGCAACAAGGCCGCGGTGTCCCCGGTCGAGGACTTCATCGACGACACCCGGTTCAACTCGGTCATCGACGACCCGGCCCAGCCGTCGCCCAACGGCGTCACCCGCCTGCTGTTCGTCTCCGGCAAGCTCTACTACGAGCTCGCCGCCGAGCGGGACAAGCAGGCCCGCACGGACACCGCGATCGTCCGCATCGAGCAGTTGTACCCGGTGCCGCAGCGCAAGATCGGCGCCATCTTCGACCGCTACCCGAACGCCGCCGACGTGCGGTGGGTGCAGGAGGAGCCTGCCAACCAGGGTTCGTGGCCGTTCTACGGCCTCGCCCTCCCGGAGCTGTTCCCGGACCGGATCTCCCGCATCACCCGCGTCTCCCGCCGCCCCATGTCGGCGCCGTCGGCGGGGTCGAGCAAGGTCCACGAGCTGGAGCAGCGCTCGCTGATCTCGAAGGCCTTCGAATAACCCCTCTGTTCTCGGGGCCGCCGGTTACTCACCCTTCCCGGCGGCCCCTTCTTTTACCCTCAAGGACCCCCATGTACTTCACCGACCGCGGCATCGAAGAACTGGAAGAACGCCGCGGCGAGGAATCTGTCACCCTCGCCTGGCTCGCCGACCGCCTCCGCGCCTTCGTCGACCTCAACCCCGACTTCGAAACCCCCGTCGAACGCCTCGCCACTTTCCTGGCCCGCGACGACGACGGAATCGACGATGTCGACGATTAGGTCCCGCTGATTCCGGCCCAGGTCGGGAGCGGTTCGCACGGCCAGGTCGGCAATCCGTCCAGGCCGACGCGCGCGGCCACGATTCCGCCGACGATGGCGCAATTCGTGTCGATGTCGCCACCGGCTGACGCCGTGGTCCAGAACGCCGACTCGAAGTCGGTGAGGTGGTGGGCGGCGACCCACAGCGCGTGCGGCACGGTGTCCTGGGCACTGGTGTGGCGCCCGTTCCCCAGTTGGATCGCGGCCTCTTCGGCCGTGGTCAGGGTGCGAGCGCGGGCTATGCCGTCGTGGACGGCGCTCGGTGGGACGTGGTCCAAGACGTCGGTGAGGAAGTCGGCGGGGTCGATGGGGGCGCGGGTGGCCAGGGCGGCTGCCACGGCGACGGCGATGGCACCCGCGATGCCCTCGGGGTGGGTGTGGGTGATGGCGGCGGACAAGGCGGCCTGGTCGGCACACAGGGCGAGGTCGTGGGCGAAGAAGACGCCGAGAGGGGCGACGCGCATGGCGGCGCCGTTGCCGTAGGAGCCCGCGCCGTCGAATACCGCGGCGGCCAGGTCGCGCCAGGGTTCGCCGGTGCGGATGAGGCGGAGCATGCGGTTGACGGAGGGGCCGTAGCCGCGGTCGAAGTCGTGGTGCTCGGCGAAACTGGTGGCCAAGGCGTCCTGGTCGATGTGGCCGTGCGCGTTCAGCACGGCGTGGATCGAGCAGGCCATCTCGGTGTCGTCGGTCCACTGCCAGAGGCCGGGCGGCAGGGTGCGGGTGTCGAGGTGGTCGCGGTTGGCGGGGACGAAGAACTGGGAACCGAGGGCGTCGCCGAGGGCGAGGCCGCGCAGGGAAGCGAGAGTGGTCATCGCCGACCATCCTCGCAGAGATCCGGTGGCCCTCAACCGGAAAAGCCGAGGGCCACCGGGAACCGCTACCAGGCGTACGCCTCGGGGGCGGGCTTGGCGCCGTTCGGGCCGGGCGCCGGGAACAATTCGTCCAATGTGGACAGGGCGTCGGCGGACAGCTCGATCTCCAGCGCGCGCAGCGAACCGTCGAGCTGCTCGATGGTGCGCGGGCCGATGATCGGGCCGGTGACGCCCTCGCGGGAGAGCAGCCAGGCCAGCGCCAGGTCCGCCGGGTTCTCGCCGAACTCCGCCGCCAGGTTCTCGTACGCCTCGATCGACGTGCGGTGTTCCTGCAGCGCGTCGCCGGAGCGGCCGGACAGACCGCGGGAGCCGCCGCCTTCCTTCTGCTTGCGGATGATGCCGCCGAGCAGGCCACCGTGCAGCGGCGACCACGGGATGACCCCGAGACCGTAGTGCTGCGCGGCGGGCAGGACCTCCAGCTCGACCCAGCGGGTCAGCAGGTTGTAGATCGACTGCTCGGCGACCAGACCGAGGAACCCGCGCTGCTTGGCCGCTTCCTGCGCCTGCGCGATGTGCCACCCGGCGAAGTTGGACGATCCGAAGTAGAGCACCTTGCCCTGCTGGCGCAGGACGCTGAACGCCTCCCAGATCTCCTCCCACGGCGTCGCCCGGTCGACGTGGTGCATCTGGTACAGGTCGATGTGGTCGGTCTGCAACCGGCGCAGCGAGCCCTCGGCGGCGCGTCGGATGTTCAACGCGGACAGTCGGTCCTCGTTGGGCCAGTCGCCCATGCCGCCGAACACCTTGGTGGCCAGCACGGTCCGCTCGCGCCTGCCGCCGCCCTGGGCGAACCAGCGGCCGATGATCTGCTCGGTGACCCCCTCGCCCTTCTGCCAGCCGTAGACGTTGGCCGTGTCGAAGAAGTTGATGCCGTGCTCGTGCGCCCGGTCCATGATCCGGTGGCTGTCGTCCTCGGCGGTCTCCGGGCCGAAGTTCATCGTGCCCAGCACCAGCCGGGACACCTTCAGCCCGGTGCGGCCAAGATTCGTGTACTCCATGTCTTCCAATCTAAGGGTTCTACCAGGCGTAAGCCTCGGGTGCGGGTCCACCGTTCCCGGGTGGTGGGAACAGTTCGTCCAGTGTGGTCAGTGTCGGTTCGTCCAGGGTGACGTCGAAGGCCCGCAGCGCGCCGTCCACCTGCTCGACCGTGCGCGGTCCGATGATCGGACCGGTCACGCCGTCCCTGGACAGCAACCAGGCGAGCGCGACGTCGGCCGGGTCCGCCCCGAGCTCAGCGCAGAACGCCTCATACGCCGCTATTTGGCCCCGATGCCGTTCGAGCAGGACCGCGCCGCGCCCGGTCGCCCCGCGCACGGCCGTCTCCTGTTTGCGCAGCACCCCACCCAGGATGCCACTGCTCAACGGCGACCACGGGATGACGCCGATGCCGTAGTGCCGGGCCGCCGGGAGGACGTCCACCTCGATCCACCGGTTCGCCAGGCTGTAGATCGACTGCTCGGCGACCAGCCCCACGAAGCCCCGGGCCTGCGCCGCCTCCTGCGCCTGCGCGAGATGCCACCCCGCGAAGTTCGACGACCCGAAGTAGACGACTTTCCCCTGCTGCCGCAGGACTTCGAACGCCCCCCAGATCTCCTCCCACGGCGTGGCCCGGTCCACGTGGTGCATCTGGTACAGATCGAGGTAGTCGGTCCGCAACCGCCTGAGCGACGCCTCCACGGCCCGCCTGATGTGCAGCGCCGACAACCGGCCCTCATTCGGCCAATCACCCATCGCGCCATGGAGTTTCGTGGCCAACACCGTGCGCTCCCGCCGGCCACCACCCTGCGCCAGCCACCGACCGATCAACTCCTCGGTACCCCCGACGCTGTCCCCCGGCCCGTAGATGTCCGCCGTGTCAAAGAAGTTGATGCCGTGCTCGTGCGCCCGATCCATCACCCGAAAACTGTCCGGCTCGTCGGTGACCACCCCGAAGTTCATGGTGCCCAACACGAGCCGGGACACCCGGAGACCGGTGCGGCCGAGGTTCACGTACTCCATGTCCGCCGACCCTAACCCCGGAGCAACTCCAGGTGCCCGGAGTTTTCCCGGGTATGGGATCGTACGAAGTACCGACGGGAGGGGTCCGGATGGAACTCTTGGTTGTGATCGCGGTGATGGCACCTGTCGTGGCATCGTTGGTCGTCGTGTACCTGCGCCGTTCGGGCACGGGGTTCAGCTTGGAGTACCGGCGCCACATGCTGCGGGTCCTCCAGTACGTCGACCTGAAGGGCCTGCAGACCCTCGGCGACTCCAGCCTGGAGTTGGACCTGGTGTACGTCGATGTCAGCCTGGTCCCCAGACGCGCCCAGCAAGTGGGTACCGACCTGCTGACCGAGGTGCCCGCCGACCTGCCCGAGCGGTTCCCGCTGAGCCACTTCCTGCACGGACCGGAGCCCCGGGTGCTGGCGGTCCTGGGCGGCCCGGGTACGGGGAAGACGACTTTGGTGCGCAAAACCGTGCGCGACACCTGCCAGGGCCGTGTAACACGACCCCTGCCGATCCTGCTGTACCTGCGCGACCACCTCGATGACATCATCGCGGGCAAGCAGATCCCAGACCTGCTCCGAGCGCGGTTGGGCGGTCTCGCGGAGCAGGAACCGGGCAAGTGGTTCGAGACCCAACTCGAATCGGGTCGCTGCGTGGTCATGCTCGACGGACTGGACGAGGTGGCACGAGCCGACGACCGGCGGAAGGTCGCGACATGGGTGGAAACGCAGATACACCACTATCCACGCAACGATTACGTGTTGACCTCACGACCACAGGGGTTTCTGGACGCGCCGGTCACGGGTGCGACCGTGTTGCAGGTGCGCCCGTTCACGGTTTCACAGGTGCGCGAGTTCATCCGCGGCTGGTATCGAGCGCTGCCGAGCAACGACGAGAACGCCGAACAGCGGGCCACGAGTGACGCCGAGGACCTGTTGCGGCGCCTGGATGCCGCGCCCGGATTGGCAGACCTGACAGTGAATCCGTTGCTGCTCACCATGATCGCGACGGTGCATCGGTTCCGCGGCGCCTTACCGGGCTCCAGAGCGGATCTCTACAAGGAGATCTGCGAGGTCATGCTGTGGCACCGTCAGGAAGCGAAGAACATCGCCGCGGCGGGCAATACGCGGCACAAGATGGTGTTGTTGCGGTCGCTGGCATATCTGATGATGACCAAGGGCGTTCGCCAACTGCCCCGGCAGGACGTCGTGGACGAGTTCGACCGAATGCTGCGGCGGCTCTCCACCCCGCTGGACGGCGAGGCGCACCTGCTGCGGGTCATGTCCGACGGTCTGCTGGCGGAATGGGAAACCCACCAGTTCGCCTTCGCCCACTTGACATTCCAGGAATACCTGGCCGCCGCATACATCCGCGAGAAGAACCTGGTCGACACTCTGTGCTACGCCGTCGACGACGACTGGTGGCGGGAGACGACGCTGCTCTACGTAGCGGGTTCGGACGCCGACCAAGTGGTAGAGGCATGCCTGGCCTCCCGCACGGCGACCGCGCTCGGACTCGCCTTAGACTGCGTGGCCGAGGGCGCGGAATTGGCGGAGAAGTTGCGCAACGAACTGACCGAGACCGTGCGATCGGCTGCTGAAGCCAGCGCGGACAAAGCCATGCGGGACAAGGTGGTGAATGCCCTGATGAGTCGGCACGACCGGAGTATGGTGCGCACCGAGTCGGGCACCCTGGTCTGGCGAACACCCGTTTCGGCTGACCTGTACCGCCTTTTCGACAACTCCTACGACGGCCAGGGGGATGGCCCAGCCCGGGGCATGTCGGGATCGGCGGCGACCCGGTTCACGTCGTGGTTGTCTCGGCAACCGCTTTCCCGGCATCAGTATCGGTTGGCCCGGGACGAAGAGTTGAACGATCCGGCGGTAGAGCCGTTTGTCCGATCGTTAGTCGTGTGGGCAACCAACAACGACATCGGAGATTTAGTACGCCCGCATGCCGGAATCGAGAAGAACACCACAATGGATTCTTCCGACCCTATCGGGATCGCCGCGACGATGTCTGCGGAGTGGCAAGAACGTGGGTGGAGTGGCGAGACGATCATTCTCGCGGCAGGTGGGCTGGAGAGCCTGAGCGCCAGACGGCCCAGGTGAGGGGGGTGCCGGGGCGGTAGGCGAGGTGGGTGGCGGAGGGGGCGTCGATGAGGTGGAGGTCGGCGCGGGAGCCGGGGCGGAGGGTGCCGATGTCGGGGCGGCGGAGGGCTTGGGCGGCGCCGAGGGTGGCGGCGCGGATGGCCTCGGGGACGGAGAGGTGCATCTGCAGGACGGCGGTGGCGACGCAGAAGGCCATGGACGAGGTGTAGGACGAGCCGGGGTTGCAGTTGGTGGCGATGGCGATGGTGGCGCCCGCGTCGAGGAGGGTGCGGGCGGGTGGGAGGGGTTGGCGGGTGGACAGGTCGCACGCCGGGAGCAGGGTGGCGACGGTGGACGAACCGGCCAGGGCGTCCACATCGGACGGTGTGAGGTGGGTGCAGTGGTCGACGCTGGCGGCGTTGAGGTCGACCGCGAGTTGGACGCCCGGACCCGGGCCGAGCTGGTTGCCGTGCACGCGCAGACCGAGACCACGGGCGGCGGCGGCTTTCAGGACCCGGCGGGACTGCGCCTCGTCGAAGGCACCGGTCTCGCAGAAGACGTCCGCCCAGCGGCAGTAGGGGGCGACCTCGTCGAGCATTTCGCCGGTGGCCAGGGCCAGGTAGTCCTCGGGGTCGGAGCCGGGCGGGACCAGGTGGGCCCCGAGGTAGGTGACCTCGTCGACCAGCTCGGCGGCGATGCGCGCGGACCGGACCTCGTCCGCGACGGTCAGCCCATAGCCCGTCTTGGTCTCGATGTACGTGGTCCCCTGCGCCACCGCCTCAGCGACATGACGGTGGACGACAGCCCGCAGCTCATCGTCACTCGCCGCGCGGGTCGCCTCGACCGTGACCGCGATGCCGCCCGCCTGGTAGGGCTCACCGGCCATCCGCGCCCCGAACTCAGCCGTCCGGTCACCCGCGAACACCAGGTGCGTGTGGCTGTCCACCCACCCGGGCAGCCCCGCCCGCCCACCGGCGTCCACCCGCGTGTCCGCCTCCGGCGCGTACCCGGCCCGCCCCACCCACGCCACCCGATCACCATCGAGGATGATCGCTGCGTCGGTCAGCGTGCCCAGCTCGGGGTCGTTCGTGGTGAGCTCACCCAGATTCGTGACCAGCACACTCATGTCGCCTCCACATCGCTCGCACCCCACACCCGCACCCCGCCACCAGCTCGGTGGTAGCGAAACTCCCGCCGGAACTGCCCCACCCAATCCCGTACCGCCAGACCGCGACGCCCCACCCGATCCTCGCCGCCACCCGAAACCCAGCCCACCCGAAACCCAGCCCAACTGAAACCGGACCCCAACCGAAACCAGGCCCAACCCGAGCCCGGCACTGCCCGAAACCCGGCCCAACCGAGGCCGACCCCACCCAAAACCCGCACCCGAACCGAGACCCGCCCCCACCGACACCCCTCCCGCCCGGGGGGCCACCCTATTCCAGACTACGGGGTCGAAATCCGCCCCGACAGCCCCGAGCCCCATCTGTGGACAACTCGACCGAATGTGGACAACTGAAGGAAACCGCAGGTCAGCGCCATCATCCGATCGCCTCGGCCAGCAGGGGGCCGATGTCGCCGAGCGCGTGCCCGCCCCCTCGGACGACCACCCGGCCGCCGACCACCACGGTGTCCACATCGGACGCTGTCGCGGCCAGTACGGCCTGTTCGGGCAGGCTGCCCGCCGTCCGGACCGTGTCGAGGCGGACGGCGACCAGGTCGGCGGGAGCGCCCACCTCGATGCGCCCGGCCTCCGGCCACCCCAGAGCAGTGTGCGCGGTCATCGCGGCAACCAGCTCGGACACCGTGAACCTGCCCCGCTGACCAGTCCGCAACCGCTCACCGTGTTCCACCGCGCGCGCCTCCAACAGCATGTCGATCACGGCGTGCTGGTCGCTGCCCAACGACAGCGGTGACCCGGCGTCGACCAGTTCGCGGGCGGGTCCGATCCCATCCGCGAGATCCGCCTCAGTGGTCGGGCAGAAACAAGCGCCTGTTCGCGATGACCCCAACAACGATACGTCCGAAGCGGTCAAATGGGTCGCGTGTACGGCAGTCAATCGCTCTCCCAGCGCACCGGCGTCGGCCAGGAGTTCGGTTGGTGTGCGGCCGTAAGCCGAAAGGCAGGCGTCATTCTCGGCGGGCTGCTCGGAAAGGTGGACGTGCACCGGCCCGTCAAATCCGGCCACCACCGGCAATGCGGCACGTGGAACCGCACGAACAGAGTGGATGGCGGCGCCGATTCGAGCGTGGGACGCGGGCCGGAGTTCGGCCACACGAGCAGCCCAAGCGAACACATCGCCATCGGAGAACCGTTGCTGGGTAAGGGAAACCGGCTGGTCGATCCCCCCGGCCAAATAGCAAGTGTCAAGCAGGGTGATCCGGATGCCTGCGTCCTGAGCGGCGGCGATGAGGGCGTGCCCCATGGCGTTCGGGTCGCGGTAGCGGGCGCCGCCGGGTGCGTGGTGCAGGTAGTGGAACTCGCCAACGCAGGTGATGCCTGCCAACGCCATCTCGGCATAAACGGCGCGGGCGAGCAGGTAGTACGAATCCGGGTCCAGCCGGTCGGCGAGGTCGTACATCTTTTCGCGCCAGGTCCAGAACGTGCCGCCGTCACCGTGGGTTCGGCCGCGCAAAGCACGGTGGAATGCGTGCGAATGGGCGTTGGCGAAGCCCGGGAAAACCAAGCCGGGCAACACAATGGCGTCACCGGGATCAGTGGCCGACCCGACCGACGTGATCACGCCGTCGACCTCCGACACGAGCACCCCGGAAGCCACCCGCGAGGGCAACCACGCCAGCGGGCACCAGTACTTCATCGCGCCAACGCTTCCAAGGCCGACGCCAACGCGACAACACCGGCCGAGCAGTCCGCCGCTTCGGCGAACTCCTCCGGCGCGTGGCTGACCCCGGTCGGGTTGCGCACGAACAACATCGCGGTCGGTACGTGCGCCGCGAGGATGCCCGCGTCGTGCCCGGCCCCGGTCGGCAGCGCGGGCACCCCGCCGAGCACCGTCGACACCTTGTCCCGCAACGCCGGGTCGAACACCACAGTGTCCCCATAGGACTCTTCGGTGATCGTCACCTCGCAGCCCTCGTCCGCCGCTGCCGCCCGCGCCGCCTCGGCCACCGATTCGACCACGGCCCTGGTGCGCGCGTCGTCCTCCGCGCGAGCGTCCAGCCACAAGTCCACACTGGACGGAATAACGTTCGTGCCGCCTGGGTTCGGCACCAACCGCCCGACCGTGGCCCGCGCGCCCTCAACCCCCGTCGCCGCTCGACGGGCCGCCAGGACCACCTGGGCGGCGGCGATCATCGGGTCACGCCGGTCCACCATCAGGGTCGCGCCCGCGTGGTTGCCCTCACCGGTCACGCTGACCCGCCACCGCCCGTGCGCCAGGATCGAACTGGCCACGCCGACCGGCGCGCCAAGGTCAATCAGCCCGCGTCCCTGCTCGACGTGCAGCTCGACGAACACCCCGATCCGCCGCAGAACCTCCACATCCGGCCCCACGAGCGCCGGGTCGAGCCCCGCCGACCGCATCGCCTCGGCCAGGGTCACACCGTCCGGATCGGACAGTCGGAGCGCGGCGGCGGGGGTGATCGCGCCGGTCACCAGCCGCGAGCCCAGGCACGCCAACCCGAACCGGCCGCCCTCCTCCTCGGCGAAGACAACCACGGCCATCGGCTTACCGGGAACAAACCCCTTGGCCTGCAACAGATCTAAGGCCTGCAGCGACGACACCACCCCAAGGGGACCGTCGAACGCGCCGCCACCGGGAACCGAGTCGAGGTGGCTGCCGGTCACCACGGCACCCTCGCCCGGCGGCCCCCACCACGCCCACAGGTTGCCGTTGCGGTCGCATTCGACCCCCAGCCCCCGGCGGCCGGCCTCCTCGGTGAACCAGGTGCGCAACTCCAGTTCGGCCCGGTCGTAGCCGTGCCGGGAGTAGCCGCCGCGCCGCGGATCGGCGCCGATCCGGGCGATGTCGTCGAGGCCGGTCATGACCGGGCCATCGGGACGGCCACCCCGCGCTCGGCGGCGACCTCGTCCGCCCGGTCGTACCCGGCGTCCACGTGCCGGATGACGCCCATGCCCGGGTCGTTGGTGAGCACCCGCTCGATCTTCTGCCCGGCCAGTGGTGTCCCGTCGGCCACCGTCACCTGGCCCGCGTGGATGGACCGGCCGATGCCGACGCCGCCGCCGTGGTGGATGGACACCCAACTGGCCCCGGACGCGGTGTTGACCAGGGCGTTGAGCAGCGGCCAGTCGGCGATCGCGTCGGACCCGTCGGCCATCGCCTCGGTCTCCCGGTACGGGGAGGCGACCGAGCCGCAGTCGAGGTGGTCGCGGCCGATCACGACCGGCGCGGAGAGCTCACCGGAGGCGACCATCTCGTTGAACCGCAGTCCGGCCAGGTGCCGTTCGCCGTAGCCGAGCCAGCAGATGCGGGCCGGAAGTCCTTGGAAGGCAACGCGTTCGCCCGCGAGCCGGATCCACCGGGCCAGGGATTCGTTCTCCGGGAACAGGTCCAGGATCGCCCGGTCGGTGGCGGCGATGTCGGCCGGGTCGCCGGAGAGCGCCGCCCAGCGGAACGGGCCCTTGCCCTCGCAGAACAGCGGGCGGATGTACGCGGGCACGAACCCGGGGAAGTCGAACGCGCGCTCGCAGCCACCCAGCTTCGCCTCGCCGCGCAGCGAGTTGCCGTAGTCGAACACCTCGGCGCCCGCGTCGAGGAACCCGATCATCGCGTCGACGTGCTCGGCCATCGAGTCGCGGGCCCGGTCGGTGAACTCGTCGGGCTTCTTGGCGGCGTAGTCGCCCCAGTCTTCCAGGTCGACGCCGCGCGGGAGGTACGCCAGCGGGTCGTGCGCGGAGGTCTGGTCGGTGACGATGTCGACCTCGACGCCCCGGCGCAGCAGCTCCGGCAGCACCTCGGCCGCGTTGCCGATCACCCCGACCGACAGCGCCTCACCCTCGCGCTTCGCCCGCTCCACCCGCGCGACCGCGTCGTCCAGGTCCAGCGCGAGCTCGTCGAGGTAGCGGGTGTCCACGCGGCGGCGGGCCCGGTCCGGGTCGACCTCGACGACCAGCGCGACGCCGCCGTTCATCGTCACCGCAAGCGGTTGCGCGCCGCCCATGCCGCCCAGGCCTGCGGTGAGGGTGAGCGTCCCCTGGAGCGACCCGCCGAACCTCTTCGCGGCGATGGCGGCGAACGTCTCGTAGGTGCCCTGGAGGATGCCCTGGGTGCCGATGTAGATCCAGGAACCGGCGGTCATCTGGCCGTACATGGTCAGCCCGGCCGCTTCCAGGCGGCGGAACTCGGGCCAGGTGGCCCAGTCGCCGACCAGGTTCGAGTTCGCGATCAGCACCCGGGGCGCCCACTCGTGCGTACGCATGACGCCGACCGGTTTCCCGGACTGGACGAGCAGCGTCTCGTCCTCGGACAGCGTGGTCAACTCGCGGGTGATGGCGTCGAAGCTGGCCCAGTTGCGGGCGGCCCGACCGGTGCCGCCGTAGACGACCAGGTCATCGGGCCGCTCGGCGACCTCGGCGTCCAGGTTGTTGTGGAACATGCGCAGCGCGGCTTCGGTCTGCCAGTTCCGCGCGGTCAGCGCGGTACCGCGGGCGGCGCGCACGGGACGGGCTCCGGGGGTGGTCACGCGGTCCTCCTCTCGACGGCGGCCAGGAGGGCGCCGGAACGGATCAGGTGTTCGGCGGCGGCGATCTCCGGGGCCAGGTGGCGGTCCGGGCCGGGGCCGGGGACGTGCTCGCGCAGGACGGCGACGGCTGCGGCGGTCGCCGGGCCGGGGGTGAGCGGGGCGCGCAGGTCGAGCGCGCGGGCCGCGGTCAGGTACTCGACGGCGAGGACGGTGGTGAGGCCGTCGACCGCCCGGCGCAGCTTGCGGGCCGCCGACCAGCCCATCGACACGTGGTCCTCCTGCATCGCCGAACTGGGGATCGAGTCGACGGAGGCGGGCACGGCGAGCCGCTTGAGGTCGGAGACGATGGCGGCCTGGGTGTACTGGGCGATCATGTGGCCGGAGTCGACGCCGGGGTCGTGCGCGAGGAACGGCGGCAACCCGTGCGAGCGGGCGACGTCCAGCATCCGGTCGGTGCGGCGCTCGGCCATGCTCGCCACGTCGGCGACCGGGATGGCGAGGAAGTCGAGCACGTACGCGATGGGCGCGCCGTGGAAGTTCCCGTTCGACTCGACCCGGCCGTCCGGCAGGACGACGGGGTTGTCCACCGCGGCAGCGAGTTCCCGCTCGGCGACCGCCCGCGCGTGGCTCGCGGTGTCCCGCGCCGCCCCGTGCACCTGGGGGGCGCAGCGCAGCGAGTACGCGTCCTGGACGCGGGGGCAGTCCGGACCGCGGTGGCTGGCGACGATCGGCGAGTCGGCGAGGAACCCGGCGATCCGCGCGGCCGACTCGGCCTGACCGGGATGCGGCCGCAGCGCCTGCAGGTCGGCCGCGAACACCCGGTCGGTGCCCAGCAGCGCCTCCACGCTCATCGCCGCGGTCAGGTCGACGACGTCCAGCAGCGCCCGCAGGTCGGTCAGCGCGATGGCGAGCTGACCGAGCATGCCGTCGGTGCTGTTGATCAGCGCCAGGCCCTCCTTCTCGACCAGCTCCAGCGGCTCGATCCCGTTGCGCCGCAACGCTTCGGCGGCGGGCATCAACTCACCGCCGAGCCGGACCTCGCCCTCCCCCATCAGCGCCAACGCGACGGCCGACAACGGGGCGAGGTCACCGGAGCAGCCGAGGGAGCCGTTCTCCTGCACCACCGGCAGGATGCCCGCGTTCAGCACCGCCGCGAAAGTCTCCACAGTGGACTGGCGAACCCCGGTGCGACCGGTGGCGAGCGTGCGCAGCCGCAGCAGCATCAACGCCCGCACCACCTCCGGCTCCACCTCGGGTCCGGCACCCGCCGCGTGCGACCGGATCAACGACCGCTGCAACGCGGCCCGCCGCTCCACCGGGATGTGCCGGACCGCCAACGCCCCGAACCCGGTCGACACCCCGTAGGTCGGCTCGGTCGCGTCCGCCAGCTTCTCGATGTGCGCCCTGGTCGCCGCCACCCCCGCCAACGCCCCGGGGGTCAACACGACCGCGGCGCCACCACGGGCCACCGCCACCACCTGCGCGATGGTCAACGCACCGCCGTCGAGGACAACAGGTTCCATGCCCCCATCTCAACCCGCCAGGCCCCTCGGCACGAGACGGGATCGGGTGACAGTGTCTGGCACCCCAGACGCGGTGTCTATTCCTCCCGCCACCCACCCCCTCATCCCCACCCGGCACGGTCCCCAACTTGGCAGGTCGGGTCTCGGCATCACTCCGACACTGAATCCACTTCTCCCACCACCCATTCCCCTCGCCCCCACCCGGCTCGGTCCCCGACCTGGCAGGTCGGATCTCGACAGCACCGGCCGGGTCGCGTCTTCTTCCGGCAACGCCGGGGTGACCGGGATTGTGGATCAGGCGCGGCCGCCGATCCTGATGGTCAGTTCGCTTGCCGCCACGCGGGTGGATTCGGCCAGGTCGGGCCACTGTTCGCCGCATTCGGTGGGGCAGTTGTGTCGGAAGGTGGTGCTGATCGCGGCTACCGGGTGGCCGGTGTGGTCGAACACGGCGGCGGCGACGGAGGCGGTACCGGGGGTCACGTAACCGTCCTCCACCGCCCAGCCGCGGCGGCGTTCGGCGGTGAGCAGGGAGCGCAGCGCGGGCAGGTGGACGGGGCCGCGGCCGGTGCGGTCGACGAAACTGGCCCGGCTCGGGAACAGGGCCCTGACCTGGGCGGCGGGCAGGTGCGCCAGCATCGCGCGGCCGGACGCGGGCAGGTGCGCGGGCAGCCGCACGCCGACGTCGGTCACCACCGTGTGCGGGCGCGCGGGCTGTTCGCGGAGCAGGTACAGCGTCTCCCGGCCGTGCAGGACCCCCAGGTGCGCGGTGTGCCCGGTGCGGCCGATCAGGCGGGCCAGCACCGGCCGGGCCAACCGCTCCAGCGGGTCGTGCCGCAGGTACGCCGACCCCAACTCGAACGCGGCCACCCCCAGCGCGTACCGGCGGTCCTCCGGCAGGTGCGTGACGAATCCGGCGTCCGACAGCTCCGCCAGCAGGTGGTACACCGTTGACCGCGGCAACTCCAGCTCACGCGCGATCGCGGCCGCCGCCACCGGGCCCGCCTTGCCCGCGAGCAGCCGCAACACCGCCAGCCCCCGGCGCAGGGCGGGAACATCGCTGCTGGCACCCACGCCGAGGCAGCCTAACTCAACAAATCCGGCGCCGACCGCGTCAATGGGGTGAGAGGGGGGCTGATGACATTCGAGGATTTCCTCGCGCGGCAACTCGACGGCCTCTTGCGCTACGCGACCACGCTGACCTGCGACCCGCACCAGGCGCAGGACATCGTGCAGGAGGTGGTGCTGCGCGCCCAGCAACGGTGGTCCCGGATCTCGCGGACCGACCAACCCGCCGCCTACGTCACCCGGATGGTCACCAACGAGTTCCTGTCCTGGCGGCGCAGGCGCTCGACCCGCGAGTTACCGCTGAACCCCGCCGACCTCACCGACTACGAGACCGACCAGACCGGCCGCGTCGACGACCGGACCGTGCTGCTGGCGTCCATCGCCACGCTGCCCCGCAAACAGCGCGCCGCCGTCGTCGGCCGCTACTACCTCAACCGCACCGACGACGAGATCGCCACCGAGCTCGGCTGCACCGCCGCCACCGTCCGCAGCCACATCTCCCGCGCCATCGCCACCCTGCGCACCCGACTGGACTCCCCGCGACAGGTGACACTGTGAACAACATCGAAGACTTGATCCGCGACGCCCTCAACCACCAGGCCACCCAGGCACCCCCGGCGAGCAGTGTCCACACCCGGCAGGCCACCCGCCAACGCCGCTGGCTGGTCCCCACCGCCATCGCCGCCACCATGGCGGCGGCCGCCGTGGTGCTCTACAGCGTGAACCATGCCCCGGCCGGGGGAGTCACCGTCGGCACCAGCGAGGCCCCCGTCGACTGGTCCCCCACCTGGATGCTCCCCGGCTTCACCGAGCACAACCGCTCCACCGCCGTCGATGGTTCGTACGCGTTCACCAGTTGGTTCGCGGGCCCCGTCGACGCCAGGGACTCCCAGTGGGTCCGCCTCAACACCTACCCCCGCACCAAGGAACCCTGCGACGACTCCATGGACGGCGCCGAACGGGTGACAGTCGCGGGCAACCCCGGCGTGTGGTTCGCGAGCAGCCCCAGCCTCTCGCTGTGCTGGTCCACCCCCACCGGCCAGTTCAGCCTGAGCAGCTACAACGTCCTGGCGGGCCGCAGCGAGTTCATCCGCATCGCCGAGTCCCTCCGGTCAGCCCCGCGGAACCCCCTGCACGTCCCGCTGACCGCCACCTTCCCCGTCTCCGACCACCCCGGCGTCCCCCTCCTGGCGGGCATCAAGGGCGACACCCCCGACGCCCCCACCATGTACCTCACCTCCACCGACACCCCCGACGGCATTTACAGCGTCGGCATCTGCACCACCAAACCCGCCGACCCCCTCGGCACCCCGGTCCCCACCCGGAACACCACCGGCTGGTGGACCCGTGACGAACACAACTTCGAGAAGCTCACCGTCCCTGTCGACACCCGGTGGCTCGTGGTCACCTACCTGCCCACCGGCGGCCACCGGGACCCCCACACAGAAGCCCTGGCCCAACTGGCCAACACCGTCGTCGCGGGCCCCACTCCGGCGACACCCTGGATCGGCGGGCGCCCCTAGTCGGCGGCGGCGAGGATTCGGCGGACGCGGTGCAGGGGCAGGTCGATCAGGCGTTGGTCCAGGTCGTTCTCGTCGGGTGCCAGGATCGACACCTGTTCCCTGGCCTCGCGTTTGGTCACCGTACCGCCGGAGTCGGTGATCAGGGCCTCGCGCCAGACGTTGGCCAGTTTGCCGTGGACGCGGGAAAGCAGGGCACCACGAACGCCGCCACCGTCCACAGGGGACGCGACAACGACCGTGTGGCGACCACCCGCCACACTGCGGTGGAAGGTGAGGGAGTACTTGCCCCGCACCAAATCCCGCAACGCGACCTGGCCCCGCTGGTCGGCGACATCCGGGTGGTTGTTGGACACCAACGCCCCCACGACCTCCAGCGGCCCCGCCAGCAACACCCGCGCCAGCCAAGAACCCGGGTCCGCCGTCAGGTCGTACGCGACCGGTCCGTTGGCGCGCACCGGATCGGTCCACGCCGGGACGGTCGGGAGCGCGCCGGACAGGCGGCTGAGTTCGTCGAGCGCCAGGACCGGGGTGCCGCCGGACTCGACCGACTGCGGTCCGTGCGTGTAGATCCCTGAGACAACGTCACGAACGGCCGACTCGGCCAGCCGGGACGACCGGGATGTCTGCTGCAGCACGTAAAGATCGCTCGCGCTGCCCACGGCCTGCGCCCCGTGGTACCGGTTGAACGCGGGCAGCACGGCCTCGAACACCAGCCCCAGCCGCTGGATCTCCTGCTGGACCTTCAACCCCAGCGCGGGTGTGCGCGGGCTGTAGCCGTACGCGACCAACGCGCGACCGTCCGGGTCCCGCAGCGACTCGACGGCCCGCGCGAGGAACAGGCGCATGCCCTCCGGGGTGTACGGCGGGTCGGTGAACACCAGGTCAGCGGTACCGACGGCGGACGGCGGCAGGTCGAACCGGAAGTCCGCGTACAGGCACTGGATGTCCAGACCACGTGCCGCGGCGGTGGTGTCCACGTAGTCCAGCAGCCGTTCGTCCACGTCGACGACGGTGGCCTTGAGGTCGGGGCGCAGGGTGCAGGCGGCCAGCGCGGTGAGGTCGTGGTCGCCGACGCAGAGCAGGCGGGCGCCGGGGAGGTCGTAGGTGAGGTCGAGCCAGCGGGCGCGGCGGAGCATGGTGGCCGCGTCGGCCTGGACGTGGTCGAGGGCGCGGGCCGGGGTGGGCACGGCCGTGAGATACGCCTCGTACGCGGCCAGCAGTTCGCCGTCCGGGGTGTCCGGCGGGGTGGCGGTGAGCGCCCGGTAGCCGTCCACCCTGGACGGGACGATGCGCCACGAATCGGCGTCGCGTTCGGCGTCGGGGCCCGCGGCGGCGATCAACTCCTGGACCGTCCGCCGCGGCACGGCGGTGGTTCTGACCAGGTCGTCCAGCGCGTGCCAGCCGTCGCACAGCAGCGCGACCAGGGTGCGCAGGGGGCGGGCGTGCACGCCGCGGGCGGTCAGCAGGCTGGTCACGGGGTCCACAGTCCGATGAGCCTAGGAGAGGGCCCGACCGGGCACCGACCCGGCCGTACGATCGACGCCACATTGTGAAACGGCCTGCCGTTGTCAGCCGTTCGGGTTAAGGTCGGGCGATCTGCGGCTGGCAAGGAGCCGTGCCGACCCGAGGGGCCCGAGTGATCGAGTTCCAGGCCGTGACCAAGCGCTACGACGACGGCACGGTGGCGGTGGACCACCTCGACCTCAGCATCGACGACGGCCGGGTGACCGTGCTGGTGGGGCCGTCCGGCTGCGGCAAGACCACCTCGCTGCGGATGATCAACCGGATGGTCGAGGCGACGTCCGGGACGATCAGCATCGACGGCGCGGACATCCGCTCGCGCAAGCCCGCGCTGCTGCGCCGCGGCATCGGTTACGTGATCCAGAACGCCGGCCTGTTCCCGCACCGCACCGTGCTCGACAACATCGCGACCGTGCCGGTGCTGCTGGGCGCGAAGAAGGCCGCCGCGCGCCGCCGCGCCGAGGAACTGCTCGTCACCGTCGGGTTGCCGTCGGAGCTGGCGGGCCGCTACCCGGCGCAGTTGTCCGGCGGTCAGCAGCAACGGGTGGGGGTCGCCCGCGCGCTCGCCGCGGACCCGCCGGTGCTGCTGATGGACGAGCCGTTCAGCGCCGTCGACCCGGTGGTCCGCGACGACCTGCAGGAGGAGTTGCTGCGGCTGCAGTCGGAGCTGGGCAAGACGATCGTGTTCGTCACGCACGACATCGACGAGGCCATCAAGCTCGGCGACAAGGTGGCGGTGCTGCGGGTGGGCGGGCGGCTGGCCCAGTACGACACCCCGGCGACGCTGCTGGCCAAACCGGTCGACGACTTCGTCGCCGCCTTCGTCGGCCGCGACCGCGGCTACCGGTCACTCGGGTTCCTGTCCGCGCACGGCGTGTCGGTCGCGCCACTGCCGACGGTGCCGCTCGGCTCGTCGGTCGAGTCGGCGCGCGGTTCGCTGCGCAACGGGTGGGCCGTGGTGGTCGACGACAGCAACGCCCCACTCGGCTGGGTGTCCGGCGTCTCACTGTCCACAGTGGAAGGCGAGCTGCGCCGCGACGACCTGGTCTCCGGCGGCTCCCTCTACGTCGCGGACTCGAAAGCGGGCTCACTGCGCACCGCCCTCGACGCCGCCCTCAGCTCCCCCGCGGGCATCGGCATCGCGGTCGACTCGGACGGCACCGTCTTGGGCGGCGTCACCGCCGACTCAGTCCTCAAATCCCTCGACGACGCCCGCCGGTCCGGTGAGGTGCCCTCGTGACCCAGCGGATTCACGACCACTCCACCGCCCCCGCCCGCCGATCCGGTGGAGTGGCAGCCATGACCGGAGCCCCGGATCCCCACGTCACCCCCCGGGAACTCACCGCCTCGTCGGGTTGTCCACATGGCGCGGAGTTCTCCACAGCCGCCTCTACGCTCCCCTTGACAACCCGCCAGGTCCGCTATCGTCATGGATGGGCGACCGGCCCCCGGGTGGGTGGGGTCTGGCCTGGCACCGGCGCGGCCAATCAGCAAGTACTGAATCAGGTGAAGTCGCGGCATCGGTTGAAGCCGGACATGAACAACCTCGGCTCGGCAGACGACATCACCGGCCCTGCTGCGCCGAGCTGTCCACATGACGTCGCGCTGTCCACAGCCGAATCCACACTCCCCTTGACAACCAGCCAAGTCCGCTATCGTCATGGATGGGCGACCAGCCCCCGGGTGGGTGGGGTCTGCCCTGGCCCCAGTGCGGCCAATCGGCAAGCACTGAATCAGGTGAAGTCGCGGCATCGGTTGAAGCCTGACGCGAACGGCCTCGGCTCGGCAACCGGCATCGGCGGCCCTACAACACCGAGTTGTCCACACAGCGTCGAGCTGTCCACAACCGAGTTCGCACCCCCCTTGACAACCCGCCAGGTCCGCTATCGTCATGAATGGGCGACCGGCCCCCGGGTGGGTGGGGTCTGGCCTGGCGCGGGTGTGGGTGATCGGCAAGCGCTGGATCGGGTGAAGTCGTGGCCTCGGTTCGAACTTGACGCGAACAACCTCGGCTCGGCAGACGACATCGGCGGCCCTACTGCACCGAGCTGTCCACACACCATCGCTCCATCCACAGCCGAATCCGTACCCCCCTTGACAACCCGCCAGGTCCGCTATCGTCATGAATGGACGACCGGCCCCAGGGTGGGTGGGGTCTGGCCTGGCGCCGGCGCGGTCGAAAGGCAAGTGCTCGGACGGGTGGGGTTGGCGCCGGGGCAGGGGGTGTTGCGGTGAACTGGGTTCTGGACCACATCCCGGAGCTGCTGTCGGCCAGCGGTGATCATCTCCAGTTGGCGTTGCTGCCGGTGGCCGTCGGGCTCGTGGTGTCGTTGCCGTTGGGGTGGGTGGCGAACCGGTGGCGGGTCGCGCGGGCGATTCTGGTGCCGGTGTCCGGGTTGCTGTACACGATCCCGTCGTTGGCGTTGTTCGTGATCATGCCGTTGGTGTTGGGCACCCGGATCCTGGATCCGATCAACGTGCAGGCCGCCCTCACCGTCTACACCGTGGCCCTGCTGGTTCGGTCGATCGCGGACGCGTTGGCGGCCGTGCCGGAGTCGGTGATCGCGGCGGCCTCGGCGATGGGGTACCGCACGGGGGGGCGGTTCTTCGCGGTTGAGTTGCCGCTGGCGGTGCCGGTGCTGATCGCGGGGGTGCGGGTGGCGGCGGTGTCCAACATCAGCCTGGTCGCGGTCGGGCAGATCATCGGGGTGGGTGGGCTCGGGTTCTTCCTGCTGCACGGCGCCCAGTCCAGTCCGCCGAACTACCAGGAGATCGTCGCCGGGATCGTGCTGATCGTGCTGCTGGCCCTGGTGGTCGACGGGTTGCTGGCGTTCGCCGGGCGGGCGATGACGCCGTGGGCCCGGAAGCGGGCCGGGGTGGTGGCCAGGTGAACGTCTTCACCCAGGTCGTCGACTGGCTGACCGACCCGGACCACTGGCGGACCACGCTCGGCATCGCGGGCATCCCGCAGCGGCTGGGCGAGCACCTGCAGTACACCGTCATCGCCGTGTTGATCGCGGCCGTGCTCGCGATCCCGCTGGGCGCGTACATCGGGCACACCGGGCGCGGTGGGACCGTGGTGGTCGGCGTGGTCAACTCGTTCCGCGCGCTGCCCGAACTGGGTCTGCTGATCCTGCTGGTGTTGGCCTTGGGGCTGACGCTGGCGTTGGAGGCGGTGACCATCGCGCTGGTGCTGATGGCCGTGCCGGTGCTGTTGGCGGGCACGTACGCGGGCATCCGCAACGTCGACCGGGCGGCTGTGGACGCGGCGCGCGGTATGGGCATGACCGAGTGGCAGATCCTGTTCCGGGTGGAGCTGCCGAACGCGTTGCCGCTGGTACTCGGTGCGCTGCGGTCGGCGACCCTGCAGGTCATCGCAACCGCCAGCATCGCCGCGGCCGTGTCGCTGGGCGGGCTCGGCCGGTTCGTCATCGACGGCAACGCGCTGCGCGAGTACGACCAGATGGCCGCGGGCGCCGTCCTCATCGCGGTCTTGGCGATCGTGGTGGAACTGCTGCTCACCGGCGTGCAGTGGCTGGTGGTGTCCCCCGGCCTGCGCAAGAACCCCCGCGGTCGCGTTCGCGCCCGCGGTGCAAGATCAGAAGGAATCGACGGAGGAGACCCTCGATGAAACGCGTACTCGCCGCTGTGGCGACCGCGGTGGCCGCCACGCTCGCCCTGACCGCGTGCGGGGGCTCGTCCGACCCGCTCGCCAACCAGCCCTCGGGCGGCGCGGCGACCGGCACCCCGGCGCCGACCGGCACCATCGTCATCGGCTCGGCGAACTTCCCGGAGAGCAGCCTGCTCGCCGAGATCTACGCCGCGGGCCTGGGGAACAAGGGCGTCAAGGTCACCAAGAAGCTCGGCATCGGCAGCCGCGAGGCCTACTACCCGGGTCTGCAGGACGGCTCGATCGACCTGATCCCGGAGTACACCGGCACGCTGCTCACCTACATCGACAAGACCGCCAAGCAGACCACCGCGGACGACGTGTACGCGGCGCTGCAGAAGGCGCTGCCGGACAAGCTGACCGTGCTCGACAAGTCGGCCGCGGAGGACAAGGACTCGGTGGTCGTCACCAAGGACACCGCGTCGAAGCAGAACCTCAAGACGATCGAGGACCTCGCCAAGACCGGTCAGGTCACCTTCGGTGGTCCGCCCGAGTTCCAGAAGCGCGCCGACGGCCTCCCCGGCCTGAAGACCACGTACAACCTGGACATCAAGGAGTACAAGTCGCTCGACGCGGGCGGCCCGCTGACCGTCGACGCGCTCAAGACCGGCGCCGTCCAGGCGGCTGACCTGTTCACCACCGACCCGTCCATCAAGACCAACGACTTCGTCGTGCTGGACGACCCGAAGTCCAACTTCGCCGCCCAGAACGTGGTGCCGCTGGTCACCAAGAGCAAGGCGGACGACACGGTCAAGCAGGTCCTCAACGCCATCTCGGCGAAGCTGACCACTGACGTGCTGATCGACCTGAACAGCAAGCTCGCCGCCCCGGACAAGCCGGACGCCGCCAAGGTCGCCAAGGACTGGCTGACCTCCGTCGGCCTGCTCTAACGGTATCTCCGACGGCCCACTCCCCACGCCGGGGAGTGGGCCGTCGCTATCTGGCGCCGCCGTTGACCTGGATGACCTGGGCGGTGACGTGCCCCGCTCGCGGCGACGCCAACCAGTGCACCGTGTCGGCGACGTCCTCGGCGGTCCCGGCGCGCTTGACGAGCGTCTGGTCGACCAGCGCCTGGTGCCGCTGGTCGGTCATGCCGCCCCGGAAGAACTCCGTGCCTGCCACATAACCCGGCGCGACCACGTTGACCGTGATCCCCCTCGGCCCGAGCGCGTTGGCCAGGTCGAAGCTGTACGGGTGCAAGGCCGCCTTCGCCCCGCCGTAGGACCCTTCGCCGGACCCGCGAAACGCCGCGATCGAACTGACGAGGATGACCCGCGCGCCGTCGTTCAGGTGGTCCTTCAACGCCTCGACCAGCAACACCGCCGTGAGCGTGTTGATCCGGAAGTTCTCCGTCCAATGCCACGCCACCCCCGCCGTACCCGGCGGCCGCTCCCCCTGCAGCAACACATTCCCACCGGCCGCCGCGATCAGAACGTCAACCCCACCCCCACCCGCCACGATCTCCGCCACGACCCGGTCGACGGTGTCCGGGTCCGCCAGATCCCCCGGAATCGCCTCGGCCCCCACTGCGGCGGCAGTCTCCGCGAGCACATCCCCTCGACGTCCTAAGAGGACAACCCGATCCCCGCCGAACCTCTCGGCCACCGCCCGCCCGACCCCGGTCGCACCCCCGCTGACGATCACAGTACGCATACCCCCCACTGTAAGCAGATCCCTCGAACGCCAGCCACCACCCGGCAACTGTGAACCCGAACCCGTCCACAATGCTGCCGCCCATCCACAGCCTGCCCCTTCCCCCTCTTGACAAACCACCGCTCGCGGTACGTTCAGGAATGGGCCCCCGGCCCCCGGGTGGGCGGGCTCCTGCGTAGCCGCCGGGTGGGGAACAGTCAAGAACTTTCAGGCGTGGCGAGTCGGTGCGGCAGGAACCTCCAGGCGTGGCGGGCGTCGCGTCAGGCGGGGTGTAGGGCGAACGGGGGGAGATGGTCGAGGTGGAACAGGGGCGGCAGGGCACCAGGCCCCAGCCGTGCCTGTGGAAGTTATCCACAAGCGCTGGGGGTGTCCACAGTCCGAACCGAAGCCCCGTGACAACCTGCCGATCTCGGTAGCTTCGGTTCCGGAGGGGGGCAGTCATGTCGGAAGCGTTGCGGATCCGGGATTTCCGGTCGTTGTGGCTCGGGCGGTTGGTCAGCCAGCTCGGGTCGTGGTTGCTGGTTGTCGCCGTGCCCGCGTATGTGTTGGAGCTGACCGGGTCGGTCACGGCGGCCGGGGCGGCGATGGCGGCGGAGTTCTTACCGCCGGTGGTGCTGGGGCCGTTCGCGGGCGTGGTGGCCGATCGGGTCGATCGCCGGCTGGTGATGGCGGCGGCGGATGTGCTGCGGGCGGGCGCGGTGGCGGTGTTGCTGGTAGCGGACACCGTGTGGTGGGTGTATGTGGCTCTGGTAGTGGAAAGCGTTGGCACGGTGATGTTCCGGCCCGCCGCGCAGGCGCAGACGCCGGTGGTTGTCGGGACGGGAAAGGAGTTGACGAGCGCCAATGCGGTGAACGCGGTCACCGACGGGATTGTGCGGCTGGTCGGCGCGCCCTTAGGTGGTGCGCTGTTCGCGGTGGTCGGGTTTGACCTCCTGGTCTGGCTCGACCTGGGAACCTATGTGGTGTCGGCGGTGGCGGTCCTGTGCACGGCGCGACAAGAAGGGAGTCCACAACAACGCAGGGAGCGCGGGGGCTGGACACACGTCTGGCGGAACCCGACGACGAGGGTCTTGGTGGTGGTGAACGGCCTGTTCCTCGGCGCGAACGCGAGCGTCGCGGTGTTGCTGGTGCCGTACGGGATGACTGTCCTCGGCGGCAGCGCAGCGACCGGGGCGGTGATGTCCGCGCTGGGCATCGGGTTCCTGCTGGGTGGGCCGCTGCTGCGACTGGTCGACCGATTACCCGTCGGACGGCTGCTCGGTGTGGCTCTCATCGTGACCGGCGGCGCGCTGACCTCGTTGTTCGTCACCGGATCACTGGTTCCGGCGCTGGGTGTCGCGGTGGTGGTCGGGGCGGCGGGGTCGACGGCGTTGGGCGCGGTGCAGACGACGGTTCAGCGGGTCACGCCGAACGCGGTATTGGGACGGGTGGCGGCGGCGATGTTCACGGTGGAGGCGGCAGCAACGTTCGTGGGGGCAGTGGTCGGGCCCGCGATCGCTGCGGCGGCGTCGCTCACCTGGGCGGCGGTACTGGCGGGCGGACTCACTGTCCTCAGTGGACTAGTCGCGGTGGTCCGGTTGCGGGTGAACCGGCCCTGACGCAAGGCGTGCCGCCGATGTCCAGCGATCGTTCGGCTACGGCGAACCAGCCGCAAGACAAGACGCACCGCCGATGTCTGCGGTAGTTCGGTTGTGGGTGGACCAGCCCCTGAGACAAGACGTGCTACCACTGTCCAGCGGCCGTTCAGTCGCGGCGAACCAGCCGCGAAGCAACACACATTGCCGTTCCAGCGGTGGTTCGGTTGCGGGTAGACCAACCGTGAGGCAAGGAGCACTGCCGATGTCCAGCGGTCGTTCCGCTGCGAGTGAACCTGCACTGAGGCAACGAGTACTGCCGATGTCCAGCGGTAGTTCAGTTGCGGGTGAACCAACCCCTGAGACAAGACGTACCACCGTTGTCCAGCGGTCGTTCGGCTGCGGCGAACCAACCGCAAGACAAGACGCACTGCCGATGTCCAGCGATCGTTCCGCTGCGAGTGAATCTACGCTGAGGCAAGGAGCACTGCCGATGTCCAGCGGTGGTCCAACTGCGAGTGAACCAGCCCCGACGCAAGGCTTGCGGCCGATGTCCAGCGATCGTTCGGCGACAGCGAACCAACCGCGAGACAAGACGCACTGCCGATGTCCAGCGGTCGTTCCGCTGCGGGTGAACCTGCGCTGAGGCAAGGGG
>NZ_AXWW01000068.1:0-11973 GCF_000482865.1 Actinokineospora inagensis DSM 44258
CGGGCGCCAGATAAATGCGAAGTGCCCGTTGTGGTGAAGTTGTTTTGTTTGGGGCCCCTAGCGGCAGCCTGGGTAAGGCTAAAAGGCGGGGCCACTGGAAAGCGTGGCCTTACCCGCCGGCCGGCTTAGGCCACCGCTCCCCCCAAACAAAACAACTCCACCACAACGGGCAGTTGGCATCGGCGGGTCCCGAGGCGCGCGGCGTCGGTGTGGCGCTTCGTCGATCAGGGCTGGGGTTTTGGGCGCGCGGTGCAGGTGTGAGACTTCGTCGACGAGATGCGGGTTTTGGGCGCGCGGTGCAGGTGCAGGTGTGGCGCTTCGTCGATGGAGGTGGGCCCTCGTGGGCAGGTTCTCCATATCGCCCACCTCCAGTGGACTAATGGGCCAACACATATTCGGTGTAACCGTCGTCCAGTAGCCGTTGGTAGGCGGTGAGGATATTTTTCGGTACTTGCTGCGGTATAGCGAATCCGCGTTTGGGGTATTCGATAACTCGTTGAAGGTCGCCGACCATCATGCTCGCGACGAGCTTGGAATCGCCGATCGACTGGATGTAATCGGCGAATTCCACGGTCTCCGATGTGCACACGGGTTTGGTTTCCGGCCACGCTTTGCGGCATGTCGCGTACGCGCGTCGCTCCATGTATGGCATGGAGATCAAGAGGAGTGAGTCCGGGGTGATGCCTTGTGCCGCAAGCACATCACGGCGAAGGTGGTGTTGGTCAGGGCCATTTTCTGGTGGGCGATCGCCCAGTCAGCGGGTTCCGCCAACTGTTCGAACTTCACGGTGGCGGCGGACATGATCTGCAGAGCGTAGCGGTCGCTTCCGTCCTGGCTCAGCGCTGTACCCACCCACAGTCGAGCCCGCGCTCGATCTCGTGGGGCTCAACCGCTCGTCAGATGCAAGCTGTTCATACCCTTCAGCCGCCCGTACGAGTTGCCCGCTCATCTCGCCAAGAACGGTGAGGGACAACTCGATCTGAGCGGTACGGCGCGGGACGGACAACTCGCGGAAGAGACCGTGCGCATTACAACCGCAACGCGGCGAAACGCACGCGCCTCGTGCCCGGTCCAGTGCCTTATCGACGTCATGTGCACCTCCGCCGGGGGCAGGAAACCACGGCAAGGCAGTTCCGTACACCGAAAGTACAGCGCAAGTGCCGCGCCAGGTCGTTCCCCATCGATCACTTCCGGCGGCAGGGTTGCCTGCAAGCGGTTCGTTCGACTCGCAGCAGGCAGAGGTGCACACGTCGCTCACGATCGGAGGGTGCGACATCAGGTACACCCGCGTCGAGTTGATCCTCAGCGATGACCGACAGGAGGTGGGTCTGCTGTTCAGCTCAACCGGATCGCTGACGTCGTGGCGGAGGCCATCGCAGAGGTCGCCTGAAGACAGGGAGGCCCCCGGAGCGGTTCGTGCTCCGGGGGCCTCTTCTGCCTTCAGGCGACCGCTCAGGGTGTGAGGGTCCAGGTGTCGATGGTGCCGGTGTCGTAGGTGTAGACGTCGGTTGCTTGGAGTTTCCAGGTACCGTTGCGGGTTTCCGCGGAAGCGTCGACTGTGTATGTGTCGTGGATGCCGGTGGCGGAGCTGGGGCCGCCTGCCTTCTTGAGGCTGTAGACGGTGCCGGATGGGGCGATGAGGGCGATGGCGAGGTCGCCGGTGTAGGTGTGGTTGATGTCGACCTTCACCTTGGTGGCGGTGGACGCCTTGCCGTCGCAGTTGGTGACTGTCACCGGGGAGGTGACGGCGGCACCCGCGTCGGGGATGGCCACGTCGTCGCTGTTGGTGGCGGGGGTGCAGGTGCCCGGGTCGGGGCCGGGGCCGCCGGTGATGAAGCCGCTGTAGAGGAGTTTGTTCGGGGAGCCGGTGCCGGGGTTGGTGACCTTGCCGCTGGTGGCGTTGTTCACCAGGGCGTCCCGCAGTTGCTGCGGGGTGGCCGACGGGTTGGCGGACAGGTAGAGGGCGGCGACGCCGGTCACGTGTGGGGTGGCCATGGAGGTGCCCGACATGTTGGCGGTGCCGCCGTTGAGGCCGAGCGAGGTGATGTTGTCGCCGGGGGCGAAGATGTCGGTGCACGTGCCGTAGTTGGAGAAGGAGGCGCGGGCGTCGTTGTTGCTGGTGGCGTTGACGGTGATCAGCGCGGGGGTCTTGGCCGGGCCGGTTGAGCAGGCGTCGGTGGAGCTGTTGCCGGAGGCGACGGCCATCTGGATGCCCGCGTTGATCATGCCTGCGAGGGCGTCGTCGCCGATGTCGGCCGTGTCGAAGGTCCAACTGGCGTTGACCACGGCGGGCTTGGCGGCGTTGGCGGTGACCCACTCGATCGCCTTGACACCGGCCGAGTCCGGGCCGTTGCCGGTGCAACTGGTGCCGAGCATGCGGACCGAGACGACCTTGGCCTTCTTGGCGATGCCGTAGGTCTTCGAGCCGATGGTGCCCGCCACGTGGGTGCCGTGGCCGGAGCAGTCGATGCCGTTCTGGCCGTCTTCGATGAAGTCGGCGCCAACCGACGCGCGGCCCTCGAACTCGGCGAGCGAGGTCTTGACGCCGGTGTCGGTGACGTAGACGGTCACGTTCGACGCGGCGCCGCTGGGGTAGTTGTACTTCTGGTCGAGCGGCAGGTTCGCCTGGTCGACGCGGTCCAGGCCCCAGGTGGGGTTGGTCTGGGTGTCGGCGACGTGGGCGGTGCCGTCCTGGTAGACCTTCTTGACCGACGGGTCCGCGGCCAACTGGCGGGCCTTGGCGTCGGTCAGGCCCTTGACCTGGAAGCCCTGCATGGACTTGGAGAACACGTAGTCCAGGCTGCCGCCGTACTTCTGCACCAGACCGGCCGATGCCGACTGGATGCTCGCGGCGGAGGCGGCCGCGGACGGTTTCAGCGACACGATGAAGCTACCGCCCGCGGCGGGCTGCTTCGCGTGCACGTAGTCGGCCTCGGCCGCGGTCGCCGGGCCGGCCACGGCAACCAGGGCAGCGGCGATGGACGCCGTGCCGACGGCCGCGAGCGCGAGCCGCCCGCGTGAGGATCGTTGCATGGCGAGGTGGTCCTTCCACGATGGTCGAGCGCCGGGATCACCGGCGGAACAGGGTGTTCGCCCTTCATGGACCGGGCACCCGGCGTTCGGGTCGTACCTCGCACCGGGTGCCCGGGGTCTGCGAGAACCCGTGTGGGACAACGGGTTCACTCGGGGGAGATCAGAAGGTGAGGGTCCAGGTGTCGATGTTCCCGGTGTCGTAGCTCCACACGTCGGTGACCTGGAGCTTCCAGGTGCCGTTGCGGTTCTCCGCGGCCGCGTCGACGGTGTAGGTCTCGTGCACGCCGGTTGCCGAGCCGGCGCCGCCGTTCTTCTTCAGGGTGTAGACCGCGCCGGAGGGACCGACCGGGTCGATCTTCAGGTCGCCGGTGTAGGTGTGGTTGACGTCCACCTTCACCTTGGTCGCGGTGGACGCCTTGCCGGTGCAGTTGGCGACTGTCACCGGGGAGGTGACAGCGGCGCCCGCGTCCGGGATGGTCACGTCGTCGCCGTTGGTCGCGGCGGCGCAGTCGCCCGGCGGGTTGGGGTCGCCGCCGCCGATGAAGCCGATGTTGAGCAGCTTGTTCGGCGAGCCCTTGGTGTCGGTGACCTTGCCGCTGGTGGCGTTGTTCACCAGGGCGTCGCGCACCTGCTGCGGGGTCGCCGACGGGTTCGCCGACAGGTACAGCGCGGCGGAGCCGGTCACGTGCGGGGTGGCCATCGAGGTGCCGGACATCGACGCCGTACCGCCACCGTTCTTGGTGGAGGTGATGTTGGTCCCCGGGCCGAAGATGTCGACGCAGGTGCCCCAGTTCGACTCCTGCGAGCCCGCCGTCCAGATCGACCGCTTGTCGGCGTTGTCGCTGGCGGCGACGGTGATCGCGTCCGGGGTGCGGGCGGGGCTGGTCTGGCAGGCGTCGCCGCCGTTGTTGCCCGCGGCGACCGCGAACGTGACGCCCGCGGCGATGGCGCTCTTGACCGCGTTGTCCACCGAGGAGTCCGCGCCGCCGCCGAGGCTCATGTTCGCCACGGCGGGCTTCTTGGCGTTCTTGGCGACCCAGTCGATGCCGGAGATGATCTGCGAGTACTGGCCGTTGCCCTGGCAGTCCAGCACGCGGACGGCGACCAGGTTGACCTTCTTGGCCACGCCGTAGGTCGCGGAGCCGACGGTGCCCGCGACGTGCGTGCCGTGGCCCTGGCAGTCCGAGGCGTCCGAGTCGTTGTCGATGAAGTCGTAACCGTCCTTGGCGCGGCCTTCGAACTCGGGGTGCGACTTGTAGATCCCGGTGTCCAGGATGTACGCGGTCACGTTCGACGCCGTGTTCGGGTAGGTGTACTTCTGGTCCAGCGGCAGGTTCTGCTGGTCGATCCGGTCCAGTCCCCAGGTGGGGTTCGTCTGGGTGTCGGAGACGTGCGCGTAGCCGTCCTGCTGGACGTAGGCCACCGACGGGTCGGCCGCGAGCTGCTTGGCAGCGGACTCGTTCATGCGCACGGCGAACCCGCGCAGCGACGCGGTGTAGGTGTTGCCGACCGAGCCGCCGTGCTTGCGGGCGAGGTCCAGCGCCTTGCCGTTGGTCACCTCGGGCGCGGTCTTACCGTCCTTGAACACCACGATGTAGCTACCCGCGACGGGCTGCTGCGCGCTGAGGATCGTTCCGGTGGCCTGCTGGGCCGTCGCGGTGCCGGCCACACCGGCCACGACGGCCACTGCCGTCGCGCCCGCGGCCACCCCGGCCGCGACGAACCGGCGCGTCTTGCGATCAAGTCGCATCTGGGCTTCTCCATTCCGCTCCACCGGACGGTGGACACCACCCGGTGGCGTGGCTGTCGGGCAGGGTTGGTAACTGACAGCCACTTGCGGATCACCATCGGGGCGCGCGGCGGGACGAACAATCCGGGTATCGGTAGGTAGGGATACCCGTCTTTCACCTAAGATCAACTTCTCCGGGGTGCCATGCTGGAGTTTCCGAACGGCGCGAGGCCGCCTAGGCTCGCAAAACCCCAACGGGTGCGGTACCGGACACGCGGCGCGGGAGGGTGTGGATGAGTCGGACACCGAGGCCAGTGCCGAGCCGCGCCGACGCGCTCATGCGGACCAGCTCGCCGACGCTCGTCGGCCGCACCGACCAGCTCGGCGCGTTGCGCGCGGCGCTGCCCCGGCAGCCTGCGGTAATCATGATCGAGGGCGAGTCCGGGGTGGGCAAGTCCCGGCTGGTGCGCGAGCTGCTCGACGGCGACCTCGGTCCGGTGGCGGTGCTCACCGGGTACTGCCAGCCGGTCGGCGAGCCGTTCCCGTACGGCGCGGTGCTGGAGGCGCTGCGGGACGCGGTCGAGCGGCTGGCGCACGCGCACCCGCGGCTGAGCCCGGTCGCCGGGGTGCTCCGGCCGCTGCTGCCGGAGCTGGCCGAGTACCTGCCGGAACCGCCCATACCGACGGGTGATCCGCGCACGGAGCGTCATCGGTTGTTCCGGGCGCTGCGCGAGCTGCTGAGCGTGCTCGGGCCGGTCGTGCTGGTGGTCGAAGACCTGCACTGGGCCGATGACGGCTCCCGGCAACTGCTGCGGTTCCTGATGGGCGACCCGCCCGCGAACGTGTCCATCGTGGTCACTTACCGGCGCGAAGACGTGCCCGGTGGGGTGCCCCTCGGGTCCGCGTACCGGCCGCCGGGCGGGATCACCAGCGTGCTGCTCGAACTGCACCCGCTCGATGTCGACGAGGTGCGCACGATGACCGCGGCCATCCTCGACGAGGAGACCGTGTCGGCCGAGTTCGCCACGAAGTTGCACGAGCGCACGGCCGGCATCCCGTTCGTAGTGGAGGAAACGCTTCGCGCGCTGCGGAACCCGGCCGGCGCGGTGCACGCCGATGGCGCTACCGCGCGCCGGTTGTTGGACAACGTCGATGTGCCGGTACTGCTACGCGACGCGATGGCAGAGCGACTGGCAGCGCTCCCGACTACAGCGACTCGACTCGCGCAAGCGGCCGCGGTACTCGGTGTACCTGCCCCCGCTGAGCTACTCGGTGAAGTAGCCGCGATCGGTGACACCCGCGTACGGGCAGCATTGACGCACGCCTTGAACGGTCACGTGCTGCACGAGATCGACTCTGGACGGTACGGCTTCCGGCACTCGTTGGCGCAACAGGCCGTCTATGACACCTTGAGCGGGCCGGACCGGCAGCAACTGCACAACAGGGCCATAGACGCGTTGGACCAGGTTGAGCCGCGCCCACTCGTACAGCTTGCCGAGCACAGTGAGCGCGCCGGACGTACCGCGGCGTGGTTGTACTACGGAGAAGCCGCGGCCGACAGGGCTGCCGAGATCGGTGACGCAGGCTTGGCCACCGCGCTCTTGCAGCGTCTGCTGGAGGAGCCCAGCGTCCCCGCGGCCGACGTCGACCGGCTCGCGATCAAGCTCGGCCAGGTCGCGCACCTCGGACTCGACCAGCACGCCCCGACCGAGGCGCTGGAACGGCTGCTGAGCGACCGGCGGCTGTCGATGTCCGCCCGCGGTGAGGTCCGGCTCTACCGGGGGCTGCTGCTGATCCGGCAGGCGGGCGGCGTCGAGGAGGCGCGGTCGGAGATCGAGATCGCCATCGCCGACCTTGTCGAGCGCCCCGACCTCGCCGCGAAGGGCACCGCCGTGCTCGGGCAGACGTTCATGGGGATGACGCCGATGAGCAAGTTCGAGCCGTGGCTGGCGCGGGTCGACAGCTACCTGGCGGCCACCGACGACAACGAGCTGCGGATCTCGCTGCTGGCCAACGAACTCGGTTCCCGGCTGCACACCGGCGACCCGACCGTGCTGGCGAACCTGGACCGGCTGCCGGACTCGGTGTCGACCCCGGGTGAGCAGCGGCAACTGGCCCGAGCGCACTGCAACCTCGCGGACGCCTGCACGTCGACCGGGCACTTCACACTCGCAGGCGACTTGTTGCGCAGCGGCCTGCGATTCGCCGCGGAATGCGGAGCGCCTTTCGTGGTGAGCACCGCGCGGTCGACCAAAGCGCGATTGGATTGGCTGACCGGCGAATGGGACGGCCTCGCCGAACGGGCCGAGCGGTTGCTGGACGAATACCGCGACCTGTACCCGGTCGCCAGCGAATTGTGCCTGGTGCTCGGTTCCCTCGCGATGGCCCGCGGCGAATGGGCGGAAGCGACGAGCTACCTGACCGAGACCGGAGCGTTCGCACCGGAGGAATCGATCGCGCCGGTCGCCATCGCCGGGTGCGCGGCGCTGGCGTGGACCATGCTGTCGCAGGACGAGGTCACCCGGGCCTGTGTGGACGCCGACCGCGGCGTGGACATCATCCGCACCAAGGAGGTGTGGGTGTGGTCGACCGAACTCGGCCCCGTCGCCGTCGCCGCCTTCCTCGCCGCGGGCCGGGAAATGGACGCCCAGAACCTCACCGACCACATCGCCGACGGCATCGACGGCCGAGACGCCCCGATGGCCGTCGCCGCCCTCGCCCAATGCCGCGGCAGGCTCGCCGAAGCCCGCGGCCAACTGGAACTCGCCGTCGGCCACTACCGCGAAGCCGTCGACCGGTACGAAAGCCTACCCGCCCCGTATTTCGCGGCCCTGGTCGCCGAACGCGAAGCCGTCTGCCTATTCCCATCCGACAACGAAAAGGCGTCGGAAATCCTCTCGTCCCTCGTGGACGCTTTCGACGCCCTCGGCGCGACCCGCGACGCCGCCCGCTGCCGCCACCTCCTGCGCGGCATGGGCGGCGGCAAACCCTCCCGCCGCGGCCGCCGCGGCTACGGCAACGAACTCTCCCCCAGGGAACAGGAAGTCGCCCGCCTCCTCGCCGCGGGCCACACCAACCGCGAAATAGCCGACGTCCTTTTCCTGTCCCCGCGCACGGTCGAACAACACGCCGCTCGGGTCCTGCGCAAGCTTGGTGTGTCCTCTCGGGCGGAACTGCAGGCGGAAGACCTGACCTGACGGATCTGTTTGCCACAAGCACTTGCCACACCATGAACACCGGGGCGCGCAGTCAGTCGCCCACAAGCGACCTAGCTACCCACAGCCCAACGCCTCCTCACGCGCCAACCAGTCACCGGGTGCTCGATCAATCGCCCACAAGCGGTCTCACTGCCCAACACCTCATCGCGCGCCAACCCGCGACCGGGGCGCGCGATCGGTTGCCCACAGGCGGTCCAGCGATCCACAACCCAACACCTCGTCACGCGCCAACCAGTGACCGACACCCGCGATCGGTCGCCCACAGGTGGTCTGGCCACCCACAGCCCGACACCTCATCGCGCGTCAACGAGCCACCGGGGCGTGCGGTCAGTCGCCCACAGGCGGTCTGGCTACCCACAGGCTGGCACCTCGTCACCACCAACGGTCCAGCCACGCCAAACCCGGGCACTTCAGCGAGCTGTCCACAAGCAGTCCGGCTATCCACAGCCAGACGCATGCCCCTCTTGACAAACCGCCGTTCGCGCTACCTTCAGGAATGGGCCCCCGGCCCCCGGGTGGGTGGGGTCCTGGGTAGCCGCCGGTGGGTGAGCAGTCAAGGGGCGGAAAGCAACGGATAGGGGGAAACCCGAGGGCGGTGGAATGCCGAGAAGGACCGTCCCGGGGTGGACGGCCCTTCTCGGTGGGCCCCGGCGGCGGGTCGGCCCCCTTGCATGTGGGTCGACCGGGTGGCGGCAGGCGGTGCCGAGCGTCTGCCGTGGGTGCGTCGCGGGGTATCCGGGGGGTGGTTTGTGGGGGGGCAGCCTCGGGCGGGGGAGAAGCGAGGGCGTTGGCGCCGCTCCCCCGACGTCCCGAGGGGGCTCGGGGGCTGCCCCGGGCTTGTCGACAAGGGTGCACCGGGGGCGCGGGCGGGAACAATCCTGGCGGCGATAGGTAGGGATACCTATCTATTGTTCTGGGCCGAACGGTAATGGTGTGGGAAATATCCGGTAACGGGAAGCCACTTACGTAGCCTTGTGGCGGGTGAGACGGGCGGGCCACGATCGGCTGGGCAAGCGCCGAGCGGGCTGGTCGTGAGGGCACCTTCGGGTCGTCCGGGCCGGGCGGCGACCTCCGGTGTCCCCGGGCACACTCTGCAGGAGGCAAGAGCGTGAAACGCAAACGCCTGTCCGTCGCGGCCGGGGCCTTGGCAGCCCTCGTCGTCGTTCTCCCCGCCCATCCCGGTGCCATGGCGAAAGCGCCCGGTGAACCGGCGGTTTCGGCCGAGTACGCGGTGATCGGCGTGAAGTCGGTGCAGCAGCGGACTTCCATCGCGAACACCGGCGCCGCCGTCAACGGTGTCGAGGACAGCAGGCTGCTCATCACCGCGACCGGCGACGAGGTCGCGCGGATTCGGGCGTTGGGGTTCAAGGTCGACGCCGACTCCCCCGCGCCCGCCGCCGTGGGCGCCGTGACCCCGTACGACTTCCCGAGTGCGGACTCGAACTACCACAACTTCGCCGAGATGAACACCGACATCAACAAGGTCGTGGCGGACCACCCCGGCATCGTCACCAAGCAGGTGATCGGGAAGACCTACCAGGGCCGCGACCTGGTGGCGGTGAAGATCTCGGACAACGCGGCGACCGACGAGAACGAGCCGGAGGTGCTGTTCACCGCGCACCAGCACGCGCGGGAGCACCTGACCGTCGAGATGGCGCTGTACCTGATCCACCTGTTGGCCGACAACTACACCACCGACGCGCACATCAAGACCCTGGTGGACAGCCGGGAGATCTGGGTGCTGCCGGATGTCAACCCGGACGGCGGCGAGTTCGACATCAGCACCGGGTCGTACAAGAGCTGGCGGAAGAACCGGCAGCCGAACTCGGGTTCGGCCAACGTCGGCACCGACCTCAACCGCAACTGGGACTACAAGTGGGGCTGCTGCGGCGGTTCCTCCGGCAGCACCGGCAGCGAGACCTACCGCGGTCCGTCGGCGGCGTCGTCGCCCGAGGTCAAAGCGCTGCAGAACTTCGTGAACAGCCGGGTCGTCGGCGGCAAGCAGCAGATCACCTCGGGCATCGACTTCCACACGTACTCCGAGCTGGTGCTGTGGCCGTACGGCTACACCTACAACGACACCGCGCCCGACCTGACCACCCAGGACCAGAAGGTGTTCGCGACCATCGGCAAGGCCATGGCGGCGAAGAACGGGTACACGCCGGAGCAGTCGTCCGACCTGTACATCACCGACGGGTCCATCGACGACTGGCTGTGGGCCAAGCACAAGATCTACGGCTACACGTTCGAGATGTACCCGACCAGCACGGGACAGGGTGGTTTCTACCCGCCCGACGAGGTGATCGGCCGGGAGACCGCGCGCAACAAGGAGTCCGTGCTCTACCTGCTCGACTACGCGGACTGCCCGAAGCGCGCCATCGGCCTCGGCTGCGCCTGACCCGACCGTCCCCGGGCCGCGCGGCCCGGGGACGCCCCGGTCCACCGCCCACCGAGGGCGGTGCCGGTCGCGTCCATTGTGGACGTACCGGCCGGATCCACACCCTGCAGCGGCACCCCGGTGCCGTGTGGACACGAGAGGACGTACGGTGCGGAAACTCAGCAAGATCATGGCGCTGGCGGTGACCACCATCGCCGCCGCGGCGACGCTGGCCGGTCAGGCCGTCGCCGCCCCGCCGAGCTCGACCCCGGGTGAGGCGCACCCGCAGGTCGTGGGCGGCACCCGCGCGGCCCAGGGCGAGTTCCCCTTCATAGTGCGGCTGTCGATGGGCTGCGGCGGCGCGATGTACGCCGACAACCTGGTGCTGACCGCGGCGCACTGCGTCAACGGCACCGGCAACAACTCCGGCATCACCGCCACCTACGGCGTGGTCGACCTGCAGAGTTCGAGCCGGGTCACCCGCACGTCGAAGTACGTCTACCGCAACCCCGGCTACTCGACGTCGACCGGCGGTGACTGGGCGCTGATCCAACTGTCCAGCCCGATCACCGGTTCGACGCACCTGCCGCTGGCCACCAGCACGGCTTACGACAGCGGCACGTTCACCATCCTGGGGTGGGGCGCGGCGTCCGAGGGCGGCCCGCAGCAGCGGTACCTGCTCAAGGCGCAGGTACCGTTCGTGTCGGACAGTTCGTGCAAGACGGCGTACCCGGCGCTGAAGTCCGCCGTGGAGATCTGCGCGGGCTACCAGCAGGGCGGTACCGACACGTGCCAGGGCGACTCGGGCGGCCCGATGATCAACAAGGACAGTGCGGGCCGGTGGGTCCAGGTCGGCATCGTGTCGTACGGCCAGGGCTGCGCGCGGGCGGGTTACCCGGGCGTGTACGGCCAGGTGAGCGCACTGTCGGCGGCGATAGCGGCGAAGGCACGAGAGCTCGGCGCCTGACGCCGGATCGCGGCCGGATAGGAGTTCCCAGCCCGCCCCGGGTGCCCAGTGCACCCGGGGCGGGCTCATTTGTGACAATTGCCAGATATCAGTTCCGCCGCCCCCCTGGCCGCAGGCCGGGGTTGGCGGCAAGATACGGGCCAAGTTACCGATAGGTAGACGGTCGGGGTCGGCCGGCACTGCCTGACGTGCGCCGGAGGTAGAGCCATGCGCGAGTTCGCCGTCCCACCCGTGGCCAAGCGCGAGGTCGCGGGCGGACTCGCCGACCTGGTGTACGACAACGCGAAACTGGGCCCGGACGACATCTCGTTCCGGCGCAAGGTGGGCACCGAGTGGGCGGACGTCACCTCGACCCGGTTCGCCGCCGAGGTCACCGAGGTGGCCCGCGGCCTGATCGGGTCGGGCATCGCGCCGGGCGACCGGGTGGCCATCCTGGCCGCGACCCGCTACGAGTGGACACTGCTCGACTTCGCGATCTGGGCGGCGGGCGCGGTGTCGGTGCCGATCTACGTGACGTCGTCGGCCGAGCAGATCCAGTGGATCCTCGGTGACTCCGGCGCGAGCGCGGTCGTCGTGGAGACCGACGAGCACTTGGCGCGGCTCACCAACGTCCGGGCGAACCTGCCGGACCTGCGGCACGTGTGGCGGG
>NZ_AXWW01000068.1:11983-36879 GCF_000482865.1 Actinokineospora inagensis DSM 44258
GCCTCGGGCGCCAGATAAAAGCTGGGGTGCCCGTTGTGGTGAAGTTGTTTTGTTTGGGGCCCCTAGCGGCAGCCTGGGTAAGGCTAAAAGGCGGGGCCACTGGAAAGCGTGGCCTTACCCGCCAGCCGGCTTAGGCCACCGCTCCCCCCAAACAAAACAACTCCACCACAACGGGCGGTTGGCATCGGCGGGTCCCGAGGCGCGTGGGGTGGGGATGGTGCTTCGTCGATATTGGGTAGGTTTTTTTGGGGTGCGGTGCAGGTGTGGCGCTTCGTCGATATAGGGCAAGTTTTTGTGGCGTGCGGTGCAGGTGTGGCGCCTCGTCGATATAAGGCGGGTTTCGGGTCCGTAACGCGAGAGAGGCGCTTCGTCGATGAGGGGTGGCGGGTTTTTGGGTGCGCGGTGCGGGAATGGGTGGGGCGTTCTCGCGCTGTGGTGGTGTGGGTGCCGAGTGGGCTGGAAGCGCTACGGTTGGGGGGTCTGGGTCGGTGGGAGGGGTGTGTGGTGGCGGAGTTGGGGCAGGTCAAGGTTGGGGTTCTGGGTGGTACGGGGCCTCAGGGGCGTGGTCTGGCGTTGAGGTGGGCTAAGGCGGGGATCTCCGTGATCTTGGGCTCCCGTTCTGCGGACCGTGCGGAAGAGGCGGCTGGGGAGCTTCGTGCGCTGGCTGGGGTTGAGCATGTCTCCGGTCTCGACAACAAGGCCACGGCAACTGAGGCGGATGTTGTTCTTGTCGCGGTTCCCTGGGAGGGGCATGCCGACCTTCTGCAGAGCCTGAAACAGGAGCTCGCCAACAAGATTGTAATTGACTGCGTGAACCCCTTGGGTTTCGACAAGCAGGGTCCGTTCGCGCTTTCGGTGGCGGAAGGCAGTGCGGCGCAGCAGGCGGAGCAGGCGCTCCCGGATTCCCGGGTCACCGCTGCTTTCCACCACGTCTCCGCCGTTGTGCTCGCTGACCTTTCCATCGCTGAGGTCGACATCGATGTGCTGGTCCTCGGTGATGACAGGGAGGCCACCGACATCGTTCGGGCCCTGGCCGACGCCATTCCCGGGATGCGGGGGATCTATGGCGGGCGTCTTCGGAACGCTCATCAGGTTGAGGCGTTGACCGCCAACTTGATTGCCGTCAACCGGCGGTACAAGGCGCATGCCGGGCTGCGGATCACGGATGTCTGACGATCACGGTACCGATTTCGACGTCCCCCACCGGGTTGTCAGCCTGGTTCCGTCCCTCACCGAGGCCATCGCTGTCTCCGTTCCCGGTCTTCTCGTCGGTGTCACGGACTACTGCACGCATCCGTCCACTTTGGATGTTCCGCGGGTCGGTGGTTCCAAGTACCCGGATGTCGCGAAGATCCTTGCCCGCAAACCGGATCTCACGGTCGTCAACACCGAGGAGAACCGGCTCGAAGATGTCGAGGAGTTGCGGGCCGCCGGGCTGCGGGTCTGGGTGACGGATGCCCCTGCGACCGTTCCGGCGGGTATCGCGTCCACGCGGCGGCTTTTGGCGGGTTTGGGCGTCCAGCCCGACTGGTTGGATCAAGCCGACCAGGCGTGGGCCGATACCGAACCCGTGCGGGCGACCGCGATCATCCCGGTCTGGCGGAAACCGTGGGTGGTTGTCGGCCGTGACACCTTCGCCGGTGACGTGCTCCGTCGACTGGGTGTGGCGAACGCTTATGCTGATCACGAGGACCGGTATCCCCGGCCGCACCTGGACGAGCTCAACGCGTCTTCAGCCGATCTTGTCGTTCTTCCCGACGAGCCCTACGAGTTCACCCCGGAGGACGGCCCGAACTGGTTCCCCGGAAAGCGGTCCGTGCTCGTCATCGGGCGGTACCTCACCTGGTACGGCCCGTCCTTGGTGGCTGCCCGCGAACATCTCGCCAAGGCGCTCAGGCTGTGAAGTCCGTCCCACGCGCCTCGCGCGTGGTCGCCGTCGGGTGCACGCTGGGTCGGTAAGCCATCCGCATACACCCGGGGACCCGCGACGACGTGGGCCTCGAGGGAAGGACGGTCGACAGCGATGTCCGCTGACCCCAACCCGGAGAGCGTGTCCTCCGAGACAACAGCGCCGTACGGCACCGGTCCCGCGAGCCGCAAACCCGGCAAGCGCGTGCGCGTGCACCACCTGCAGGAACTCAAGGACCGCGGCGAGCCGTGGCCGATGCTCACCACCTACGACATGTACACCGCCGAGCTGTTCGACGAGGCGGGCATCCCGGTGCTGCTCGTCGGCGACTCCGCCGCGAACAACGTGTTCGGCTACGAGACGTCACTGCCGGTGACCGTGGATGAGCTGCTGCCGCTGGTCCGGGCGGTCACCCGATCGACGAGCCGGTCACTGGTGGTGGCGGACCTGCCGTTCGGGTCCTACCAGGTGTCCGTCGAGCAGGCGGTCACCACGGCCATCCGGTTCATGAAGGAAGGCCAGGCGCACGCGGTGAAGCTGGAGGGCGGGCGCGCGTTCGCGCCGCACATCCGGGCCATCACCACCGCGGGCATCCCGGTCATAGGGCACATCGGGTTCACCCCGCAAAGTGAACACAGCCTCGGCGGGTACCGGGTGCAAGGCCGCGGCGACACCGGTGACGCGGTGGTCGCCGACGCGGTCGCCGTGCAGGAGGCCGGCGCGTTCGCGGTGGTCATGGAGATGGTCCCGGCCGAGGTCGCCAAGCGGGTGACGCACGAACTGCGGGTGCCGACCGTGGGCATCGGCGCCGGGCCGGACTGCGACGCGCAGGTACTGGTCTGGCAGGACATGGCCGGGCTGCGCCGGGCCAAGGCGCCGCGGTTCGTGAAGCGGTACGCCAACGTGGCGGACACCCTGCTGACCGCCGCCCGCGATTTCGCCGCGGACGTGCGGGGCGGGGAGTTCCCGGCACCCGAGCACGCGTTCCACTGAGGATCCCGACCCCGCCCGACCCCGGGCGGGGTCAGCCCCGGTCGTGCGGCAGGTTCCAGAGGTCGGCGAGCGGACCGGCCGGGACGATCCTGGTCGGGTTGATCTGGTCGTGCGTCACGTAGTAGTGCCGTTTGATGTGGTCGAAATCGACCGTGTCGCCGAATCCCGGGGTCTGGTACAGGTCCCGCGCGTAGGCCCAGAGCGTGGGCATTTCGGCGAGCTTGTTCCGGTTGCACTTGAAATGGCCGTGGTAGACAGCGTCGAACCGGACCAGCGTGGTGAACAGCCGGACGTCGACCTCGGTGATGTGGTCGCCGACCAGGTACCGGGAGTTTTCCAGCCGCGCGTCCAACCGGTCCAACTCGGCGAACAACGCGGCGTGGGCGGCCTCGTAGGCTTCCTGGGAGGTCGCGAACCCGGCCTTGTACACACCGTTGTTCACGTTGTGGAAGATCGGCTCGATGAGGGCGTCGATCTCCCCGCGCGATTGCTCGGGGTAGAGATCCGGGGCGCCGGGGGAGTGGAACTCGCGCCATTCGGTGCTCAGGTCGAGCGTGATCCGCGGGTAGTCGTTGGTGACGACCTTGCCCGTCTGAGTGTCGACGATCGCGGGGACCGTCACGCGACCTTCGTAATCGGGCGCGGCCGCGAAATAGGCCTCGGACAGGTAGTCGATGCCCAGCACCGGGTCGGTCTCGGGGAACCGCCAGCCCTTCTCGTCGCGGATCGGGTCGACAACCGCCAGCGAGATCACGTCCGCCAGACCGAGCAGCCCGCGGACGATGACCGCCCGGTGCGCCCAGGGGCAGGCGAGGCTCACGACCAGCCGATAGCGCCCTGACTCCGGGGTCGGCCGCTCGGTGAAGCGGTTGGGCTGGCGGACGAACGCACCGCCGGTGGACGTCTCCGTGGCGAACTGCGGCATTGCCCCAGCCTAGTAGGGCAACATGGGCGCATGCTCTCCCTGTACCCGCCGATCGAGCCCCACGACCGCGGCATGCTCGACGTCGGTGACGGGCAGCGGATCTACTGGGAGGTCAGCGGGAACCCGCGCGGGAAGCCGGTTGTGGTGCTGCACGGCGGTCCGGGGGCGGGGACCTCACCGGTGCAGCGGCGGCACTTCGACCCGGCGGCGTACCGGATCGTTTTGGTGGACCAGCGCGGCGCCGGGCGGAGTTGGCCGCACGTGTCCGATCCGAGTGTGGACCTGGCGGCCAACACGATCTGGCACCTGGTCGAGGACCTGGAGCGGCTGCGGGCGCACCTACGGATCTCGCGGTGGCAGTTGTTCGGCGGGTCCTGGGGCACGACGCTGGCGTTGGCCTACGCCGAGCGGTACCCGTCGCAGGTGTCCGAGCTGATCTTGCGCGGGGTTTTCCTGCTGCGACAACGGGAACTGGACTGGCTGTACCGGGGTGGCGCGGGAGCGCTGTTCCCGGAGGCCTGGGCCGAGTTCCAACACCTGGTTCCCGCGGGTGAGGACCCGCTGGCCGCTTACGCCCGGCTGCTCGACGACCCGGCCGCGCGGCTAGCGGCGGCGATCGCGTGGAGCAACTGGGAGGGCGCGCTCGTGTCGCTCGTGCCCAACCCGGGGATGGTCGCGCAGTACGCGGACGCCGAGTTCGCGGTGCCGTTCGCCCGGATCGGCGTGCACTACTTCACGAACGGGGGCTGGCTCGACGAGGGCCAGTTGCTGCGGGACGCCCCGGTCCTCGGCGGAATCCCGGGGCGGCTGGTGCAGGGCCGGTACGACGTGGTGTGCCCGGTCGTGTCGGCGTGGGAGCTGACCCGGGTGTGGGCGGGCGCCGAGTTGGTCGTACTGCCGCAAGCCGGGCACGCGGTGGGCGATCCGGGCGTGCTGGAGGCGTTGCGGGCGGCCACGGACGGCTTCCGCGGCTGCTGATCAGGCGTGCTCGAAGGTCACCCGGCGCCGGTCCGGGTCGGTGGCGGTGAGCCGGACCCGGATGGTCTGCCCCTCCTTCAACCCCTCCCCGGCGCACCGGGCCAGCACCGGCGGTGTGGCGACGAAGATCTCCGCCGTGGTGGCCTCGGCCCGCAGCACCACCGCGTCGAACTCGGCGCCGACCCGGTCGTGCAAGACCCATGCCTCGACTTGGTCCAGGCAGGCCCGGTCGACCTTCGCGGCGATCGTGTCCGACGACTCCATCAGCGCCGGTAGCAGCGGCAACGCCTCCCGCACCCACGCGGGAACTGGCTCGCCCGCACACACCGCAAGACAGATCTCCGTGCCAAACCGGTCGACCAACCGCCGCAACGGCGCGGTGACATGGGCGTAAGAGGCGGCGATGCCGGCGTGCGTGGATACCTCCGGTAGCTCGCCGTCGAACACCGTGTAACCGGCGCCGCGCAGCAGCCGGGTCGCGTCCATGAACAGCGCCAACGCGGCGGGCGACGACGGGTCGAGCGCGGCGAGCAACTGTGCCGTGCTGGTCTCACGAGGCCACTCGATACCGAGCGCGGCCGCCGATCGGCGAAGCCACTCGACGGCGCTGTCGTCCGCCGTCGGCAAAGTGCGCAGCACACCGATGCGCGCGTCGAGCATGATCTGGGCCGCGCACATGCCGGTAAGAAGGGAGATCTCCGCGTTCCACGCGTCGACGGCGGTACGCGGCCGCAACGCCAACCCCCACCCGTCGCCGTTCTGCTCGACTTCCTGTTCGGGGAGCTGCAACTCCACCGCGCCCCGCTTGATCGCGAGCGCCCGCCGCAGCGCGCCCAACTCCGGCAGCAGCGCGACCGACGGGTGCGCCCGCCCCGCGTCGATGTCGGACTGCACGGTCTCGTAGTCGAACTGGGCCACCGATCGCACCCACGCGCGCCGCACCGACGCCGACACCGGCTCGGCGGCACCGTCCAGGTCGATCGTCCACAGTGCCGCCGGGCTGCGCTGGTCCGGCAGCAGGCTGGCCGCGCCCTCGGACAGCACGGTCGGGTGCAGCGGGACGTTCCCGTCGGGCAGGTAGATCGTCTGGCCGCGTTCCCGGACGACCGCGTCCAACGCCCCACCCGGGTCGACGAACGAGCCCATGTCGGCGATCGCGTAGTGCACCCGGTAGCCGTCGCCGCGGCGTTCCAGGTGGACGGCCTGGTCGAGGTCCTTGGCACCCGGCGGGTCGATGGTGACCAACGGGATGCCGGTCGCGTCCGCCCGGGACCCACGGGGACCCGCCGCCACCGCCCGCTCGGCCTCGGTCAGCGCCGCCGCCGGGAAGTGGGTGGGGAGGGTGAAGTCCGCCCGGACCCGCGCGAAGTCCACACCCGTGCCGTTCGCCGCGGAGTCCACGGAACGCACCCTAACCGGTGAACACCCCGCGCGGGTGTCACCCAGGCCACAGCCGTGCGTGGCGCTGGAACGACCCGCCCTACCGATGAACGCCTTCGCGCCAGGCATTGGTGATTGGCAGCCTGCGATCCCGGCCGAACGCCCGGAAGCTGATCTTGCTGCCCGGTGGGTACTGGCGCCGCTTGTACTCGGCCAGGTCGACCATCCGCAGCACCCGGTCCACCAGCTCCGGCGCGAACCCGGCCGCGATCAGGTCCTGGTAGCCGAGGTCGCCCTCGACGTAGTCGTCCAGCACGGCGTCGAGCAGTTCGTAGTCCGGCAGCGAGTCGCTGTCCAACTGGCCGGGGCGCAGCTCGGCCGACGGCGGCTTGCTGATCGAGTTCTCCGGGATCGGCGGGGTCTCGCCGCGCTTCTCGGCCTCGGCGTTGCGCCAGCGGGCCAGCTCCCACACCAGGGTCTTCGGCACGTCCTTGATCGGGGCGAACCCGCCGACCGCGTCGCCGTAGATGGTCGAGTAGCCCACCGCCAGCTCGGTTTTGTTGCCGGTCGCCAGGACCAGGTGGCCGTGCTGGTTGGACAGGCCCATCAGCGTCACGCCGCGGCAGCGGGCCTGCACGTTCTCCTCGGCGAGCCCGGTCAGGCCGAGCTGGTCGACGAACACGTCCACCATCCGCGCGATCGGTTGCTCGGTGTAGTGCACGCCGGTGCGCTCCGCGAGCTCCGCCGCGTCCGATCGCGAGTGGTCCGACGAGTAACCCGAGGGCATCGACACGCCGTGCACCGCGTCCGAGCCGAGCGCGTCGACCGCGAGGGCCGCCACCACCGCCGAGTCGATGCCGCCGGACAGGCCGAGCACGACCGAGCGGAACCCGTTCTTGGTGACGTAGTCGCGCAAGCCCGTCACCAGGGCCGACCACACCTCCGCCTCTTCCGGCAACTGCTCGGCGATCACCGGCAGGTGCCGGGGCTCGTAGGCGGGGACGGGGTGGTCGGAGACCGTGACCCGGCGGACGGTGAACTCGTCGTCGGCCTCCGCGTCGGTCTTCGCGGCGCCACCGGGCAGTTCCAGGTCCAACAGGGCCAGGTGCTCGACGAACTGGGGCGCCCGCAGCAGCAGCGAGCCGTCCGCGCCGACCACCATCGAGTCGCCGTCGAACACGAGGTCGTCCTGACCGCCGATCTGGTTGACGTACACCAGCGGCGCCCCGGCCTCACCGGCCCGGCGGGCGATCAGCGGCAGCCGCGCGTCGTCCTTCTTCCGCTCGTACGGCGACGCGTTCGGCGACACGACCAGGTCCACCCCGGCGCGGCCGAGCGCGGCGATCGGGCCGCCCTCCTGCCAGATGTCCTCGCAGATGACCATGCCGACCTCGAGGCCGCGGACGCGGACGATGTCGAGGCCGTGGCCGGGCTTGAAGTAGCGGCGCTCGTCGAACACGCCGTAGTTGGGCAGGTGGTGCTTGAACTGCCGCGCCACGACCGCGCCACCGTGCAGTACCGCGGCGCCGTTGCGGGGGCCCACGTCGTCGCGGTCGAGGTAACCGACGTAGACAGCCATATCGCCGCAGCCCGCGTCGGCGAGTTCGGTCGCCAGGACGTCCAACCGGTCGCGGGTAGCGCTACCGAACGAACGGCGCAGGGCGAGGTCTTCCACGGGGTACCCGGTCAGCACCATCTCGGGGAACACGACGAGGTGGGCGCCCGCCTCCGCGGCTCGGCGAGTCCAGGCCACCACGGTGGCCGCGTTGCCCCCGAGGTCGCCGACCGTGGGGTTCACCTGCGCGAGTGCGATCCGAAGCTGCGGCATGACAGTCATCCTCCACCATGTTTTCGCCTGTGAGGCGAAAATCCGGCCCGCCCGTGAGCAACACCATAGGACCAGGTAGGCCCACCGGGGCTGTTCTCGCGCTGGGTAACCGGCCGGTTGCGCAGGGGTTACCGCTTGGCGGCCTTCACCCGCTTCAACATCGCCCGCACCCGCTGCAGCGCCTGCTCGGCGTCCGAGTCGAACGGGTTGTCGTGCACCATGTACGTCCACGTCGATGTCGGCCTGCGCAGCCCGGCCTGCTCCAGGTCCAGGCCATCCGCCCCGACCTCGGCGTTCGCCACGGTCTCCACCGCCAAGTCGCCGACGTCCTTGAGCAGCCCGCGGAACTCGCCGATCGCCACCCGGTGGAACTCGTCGATCGGGGTCTCCCTGGCCAGCGCCCGCAGGTGGATGGTCTCCCGCACGTCCGACAGGTACGCCAGGTGCTGCGACCAGCGGGTGTCCAGGTGGAACAACAGCACGTGCCGCGCCACCCGCGCCAACACCTCGTCGTCGACCTCCTCCGCCAACTCGGCCCAGCGCTCCGGCGACCGCTCCTTGAGTTGCTTGGCGGCCAGGTCCGAGTTGAGCAGGTCGTCGCGGTAGGCCAGCACGATGCCGCGCTGGTGCTCGATCAACCGCGTGTAGCGCCAGGTGTTGCGGTGGACGTCCAGGTTCACCCCCTCGGCCACCCGCTGCGCGTGGTCGATGAACCGCTGCGAGGTGGCGTCCTCGTGCCGCCCGTCCTCGTCGGCGTCCGACCCCGCCACCGCGTCCGGGGCGTACTGGGTCACCAGGTCGTCGGTCAGGCTGGCGAAGACCACGGACCCACCCGGGTCGCCCTGCCGCCCGGACCGGCCGCGCAACTGGTTGTCCAGCCTGCTGCTCGGGTAGTGCCCGCAGCCGATCACGTACAGCCCGCCCAGCTCGGCGACCTCGTCGTGGTCGGCCTCGGTGCCGCCCGCCCCGCCCAGCCGGATGTCGGTGCCGCGCCCGGCCATCTGGGTCGACACGGTCACCGCGTTCAGCGCGCCCGCCTCGGCGACGATCTTGGCTTCCTCGGCGTCGTTCTTCGCGTTGAGCACCACGCTGGACACGCCCGCCGCGGTCAGCTTCTCCGCGATCCGCTCCGACTCGGCCACGTCCATCGTGCCGACCAGGATCGGCCGCCCGGTCTCGTGCTGCGCCACGATCTCCTTGACCAGCGCGGCTTCCTTAGCCTCAACCGCCTCGTACACCCGGTCCGGCTCGTCGTCGCGCACGCACGGCTTGTTCGGCGGGATCACCGACACCTTCAGCTCGTAGAACTCGCGCAACTGCTCGGCGACGGCCTGCGCGGTGCCGGTCATCCCGCACACCCGCTGGTAGCGGCCGACCAGGCCCTGCACCGAGATCGAGTCCAGCACCTCGCCGCTCTCGGTCGGCTTGAGCCGCTCCTTGGCCTCCACCGCCGCCTGCAGCCCGTCCGGCCAGCGCTGCAGCAGCGCGATCCGGCCGCGCGAGGTGTTGATCAAGTGGACCTTGCCGTCCCGCACGATGTAGTCCACGTCCCGCTGCAGCAACGCGTGCGCGTGCAGGGCGGCGTTCACCGCGGCCAACCGGTCCGAGTGGTCACCGGAGTACAGGTCGATGTCGCCGAGCGCCTTCTCCACGACCTTGGCACCGCGGCTGGTCAGCCAGGCGTTGCGGTTGTCCTCGTCGCGCTCGTAGTGCTGACCGGGGCGCAGGGTGCGCACGATCTGCGCCACCTCCGGGTCGCCCTGGTTGTCGTCGGTCGACCCGGCCATCACCAGCGGCACCCGTGCCTCGTCGACCAGCACCGAGTCGGCCTCGTCGATCAGCGCCACGTCCGGTGCCCGCTGCACCAGCTCCTCCGGGTCGACGCACAGCCGGTCGCGGAGCACGTCGAAGCCGATCTCGCTGACCGCGCCGTAGGTGACGTCCCTGCCGTAGGCGGCCCGCCGGTCCTCCGGGGAGGACTCCTGGTCGACCCAGCCGACCGACACGCCCAGCAGCTCGTACACCGGCCGCATCCACTCCGCGTCGCGCCGGGCCAGGTAGTCGTTCACCGACATGACGTGCACGGACCGGCCCTGCAGCGCGTACCCGGCGGCGGCGAGCGCGCCCGCCAGGGTCTTGCCCTCGCCGGTGCCCATCTCCACGATCCGGCCGTGCAGCAGCTCCATCGCGCCGACCAGTTGCATGTCGTAGGGCCGCTGGTCCAGGGCGCGCCGGGACGCCTCGCGGCCCAGCGCGCACAGCTCGACCATGGCCTGGTTGTCCATGCCCTTGTCGGCCTTGTCCGGCTTGTCGGTGCCGACCTTCTTCCGCAGCGCGACGGCGGCCTCGGTCAGCTCGGCGTCGTCCAGCTTGGCGACCCGCTCCTCGCGCCACTCGATCGAGCTCAGCACGTCGGCGTACTTCTTGAGGTCGACGGTGGCCGGGCGCTCCATCAGCCGCTGGAACCCGCCCTTGACCCGTGTCAGAAACGCAGCCACGTCTCCGGCCACCTCTCGCTCGTCCACTCCGTGACGCAATTCTCGCCCGGCCACCTAACGGTGCAGCACGGCAGGTGAGTTCCGCATCCGGGTGGCAGGATCGGTTCGGTGCGTAGGTCGGTCGTTGGTGTCCTGTCCGTGGTCGTCGGCCTCGCAGCCGGGGCGGTGACCGCCTGTTCGTCCGCAGAGGACATCACCCCGCACACCGAGCAGCGGGGGCCGCGGGGACCGGTCCCGCCGGGTCTTGAACGGTACTACGGACAGGCGCTGACCTGGGACAACTGTGCGCCCTACGCGAAGACCGACGACGACAGGGAACCGCTGTCGACCAAGGGCGTGCGGTGCGCCCGGCTGACCGTCCCGCTCGACTACGCCAAGCCGGACGGCGACGTGGTCACCCTCGGTGTCCTGCGAAAACCGGCAACTGATGATGCCGCCCGGATCGGGTCGCTCATCGTGAACCCGGGCGGGCCGGGTGTAGCTGGTTTGTCCACGGCGGTGCGTTTGTCCGGTGTGGGGACCTTGAACCGGCGGTTCGACTTCGTCGGGTTCGACCCGCGCGGTACCGGATCGAGTGAACCGACCGTGGTCTGCCTCACCGATCGCGAGCGCGACGACGAGCGCGCGGACGACGACGAGCTGGACACCTCACCCGCAGGGGTGACCAAAGCCGAGTCCGACGAGAAGGACTACGCCGCCAAATGCGCGCAGCGGACCGGCAAGGGCGCGACGATGCTCGCCAACGTCGGCACCCGCGATGTCGCCCGCGATCTCGACGTGCTGCGCTCGGCCCTCGGCGACGACAAGCTGACATACCTGGGCTACTCGTATGGCACCCGCATCGGTAGCACCTACGCGGAGGCGTTCCCGGGCAACGTACGCGCGATGGTCCTCGACGGGGCGGTAGACCCGACTCAGGACGCCGTCACCGAGCTGGTCGCGCAGGCCACCGGATTCCAATCCGCGTTCAACGACTTCGTGGCGTGGTGCGTGCAGCGGCAGGACTGTTCGCTCGGCCGCGACGCGACCCGGGCCCAGTCCACCTTCCAGGACCTGGTGCGGCCGCTGGCGAAGCGCCCGATCGAGGTGTCCGGCGGTCGGCGGCTGTCGTTCTCGGACGCCACCACCGGCGTCACACAGGCGCTGTACTCCGAGCAGTTGTGGGAGTTGCTCAACACCGGCCTCAACGAGTTGAAGCAGAACCGGGCCACGACGCTCATGGCCCTCGCCGACAGCTACCTCGAACGGGACAAGAGCGGGCACTACTCGACGACGCAAGACGCCTTTGTGGCCGTGCGGTGCGTGGACGACACCAGGATCACCGACCGTTCAGTGGTTCTGGATGCACAGCGCCAGTACAAGGAAGCAGCACCTTTCCTCGACGACGGCGGCGCGGCCAGTGACGCACTCGACACCTGCGCCTTCTGGCCCGTCCCGCCGACGAGCACGCCGCACCTACCGTCGGTGAAGGGCCTACCGCCGGTCTTGGTCGTATCCACTACCGGTGACCCCGCCACGCCTTACGAGGCGGGCGTCGCGCTCGCGAAGGCGCTGGGCGGCAGTTTGCTCACCTACGAGGCCACCCAGCACACCGCGTTCCTGCAGGGAGACCGCTGTGTCGACGACGCGGGCACGGCATATCTCACCGAGCTGCGCCTCCCGACGGCCGGAACCCGCTGTTCGGCCTGACAGGATGGCCGCGTGCGTACTCCCCGCGTGGCGGTGCTCGCCGCGATCGCCCTGTCGGTGACGCTGCTGGCGGCCTGCACCACGGTCGTCGCCGGAACGCCGACGACCGGCACCGTCGAGCAGCGCGGCCCCAAGGGACCCGTCCCGGCCGGGCTGGACCGGTACTACGGCCAGGCCCTGACCTGGCGCGACTGCCGCCCCATGGCGTACGACGACGACAGCCGCGAAGCGTTCGGTTCCCGCGGCGTCCAATGCGCCCTGCTCACCGTGCCGCTGGACTACGCCGCACCGACCGGCCGCACGATCACCGTCGGTGTCCTGCGCAAACCCGCCGCCGGGCACCGGACCGGCGCGCTGCTGATCAACCCGGGCGGCCCCGGCGCGTCCGGGATGACCGCCGCCGTGATGATCGCGGGCCGGGCCAAGGGCACCCCGCTGCTCGACTCGCTCGACCTCATCGGGTTCGACCCGCGCGGCATCGGCCTGAGCCAGCCGCACATCCATTGCCTCGACGACCGGGAGATGGACGCCGAGCGCGCCCGGCCCGCCGCGCGGACCGTCGCCGAGGAGGAGGCCCGCAACAAGGAGTTCGCCGACCACTGCGCCCAGCGCAGCGGTGGCGCCGAGGCCCTGGGCAACATCGGCACCCGGGACGTGGTGCGCGACATGGACGTCCTGCGGTCCGTGCTCGGCGAGGAGAAGCTGACATACCTGGGGTACTCGTATGGCACCCGCATCGGTACCGCCTACGCGGAGGCGTTCCCGCGCAACGTACGCGCCATGGTCCTCGACGGGGCTGTCGACCCGATGGCGGACCCGGTCCACGAGTCCATCAACCAGTCCACCGGGTTCGACCAGGCCATCGACGCCTACTTCAAGCAGTGCGCCAAGTGCGCCGTGAAGTCGAAGGACGAGCTGCGGCGATTACTCAAACCGCTCGGCACGACCCCGCTGCCCGCGTCCGACCGCTCCCTGTCCCTCGACGACGCCCTGACCGGCATCGCCGCCGCCCTCTACGACGACCAGTCCTGGCCGATCCTCACCCAGGCCCTCACCGAACTGGCCAAGGGCCAAGGCAAGACCCTGATGTCCTTGGCCGACTCCTACTACGGCCGCGACTCGTCAGGCCACTACACGAACCTGATGGACGCCCTCGTCGCCGTCCGCTGCGTCGACGACCCGCGCGTCACCGACCGCGCCGAGATCGCGGCGGCCGTCAAGACGCAGACCGAGGCCACCCGCGGCAGCTTCATGGCCGACGCCGACCCGCCGCTCCCGGCCCTCGACACCTGCGCCTTCTGGCAGGCGCCCAACACCAGCCGGCCGCACAAACCGCAGGTCGCGGGCGTTCCCAAGCTGCTGGTCATTTCCACGACCGGTGACCCGGCGACCCCGTACCAGTCGGGTGTGAACCTCGCCAAGGACCTCGACGCCCGGCTGCTCACCTTCCACGGCACCAAGCACACCGCGTTCCTCGGCGGCTCGGGCTGCGTGGACGACATCGGGATCGCGTACCTGCTGAACCTCGACCTCCCGGCCGCGGACGCCACCTGCTGATCAGGCGGGCACGAGCTCCGGTTCGCGGGCCCTGGCGACCTTCAGCAGCAGCGCCAGCGCCGCGCCGAGCAGGCACAGCACCGCGGTGATCAGGAAGATCTCGGTGTACTGGGTGAGCATGGCCGCCTTGACCGCCGCCAGGTACTCGGCCTGCTCGCGGGCGGCGACCGCCGGGTCCTTGCCGAACGGCAGCGGCAGGGCCAGGTTCGCGGTCAGGCTGTGGAACCGGTGCAGTCCCCACGCGGACAGCGCCGCGACCCCGACGAGCATGCCGGTCATCCGGGCCACGACCACGCCCGCGGACGCGACACCGTGCCGCCGCGCCGGGACGACCCGCAGCACCAGCGCGGACAGCGGCGCGATCACCAGGCCGAGGCCGAGCCCGGACACGACCAGGTCGACGTCCACCCGGGGCAGGCCGAACAGGGACGTCGACGTGACCGGGTCGACCGGCCACATCGACATCAGCAGGTAGCCGAGCCCGGCGAGGAGCATGCCGACCACGGTCACGACCCGCTCGCCGAACCGCCCGGCGAGCCAACCGCCCGCCACCGCCCCGATCGGCAGCGCGACCAGGAACCGCAGCAGCAGGATGACGCCGCCCTCGTCGTTCTTGCCCAGGAGGCTCTGCGCGAACAGGTCCACGTCGACCAGCGTCACCATCAGCGCCGCACCGGCCGCCGCCGAGACACCCAGGGCGGCCAAGAACGGCCGCATCGCCACCCCGGCCGGATCGATCAGCTTCGTACGGGCCCGCCGCTCCCACAACAAGAACGCGATAAGAGCGACGACAGCGCCTGCCAGCACCGGCAAACCCCACGGGGGTAGCACGGCATTGCGCGGATCCGGGTTGTACAAACCCACCACGGCCAGCGCGAGCGTGACCGCCAGCAACAGCCCGCCAACCACGTCGACCCGCACCCGTTCGGTCTGCGCGCTCCGCTTGGGGACGGTGAACTGGACCGCGATCATGGCCAGCACCGCCAGCGGCACGTTCACCCAGAACACGCCCCGCCACCCGGTGATGCCGAACGCGTCCCCCCATAGCGGCAGCGCGGCGACCGCCACCCCGTAGAGCGGCCCGACCACGCTGCCGAGTTCCTGCGCGGCACCGACCGCGCCCAGCACGGTCGACCGGCGCCGCTCGTGCCACAGGTCGGCGGCCAGCGCCATGGTGACCGGCAGCAGCGCCCCGCTCGCCACGCCCTGCACGACCCGACCGGTGACCAGCACGGCCAGGTCGGCCGACTCGGCGGTGACGATCGAGCCCGCCAGGAACCCGAGCAGGCACAGTTGCAGCAGCGGTTTGCGGCCGAACCGGTCCGAGGCCTGCCCGAGCAGCGGCATCGCGGCGATGTAGCCGAGCAGGTACCCGGTGACGATCGGGGTCACCCGCTCCAGGTGGTTCACCGGGATGCCCAGCTCGGTGATCATCTGCCGCAGCACGCTGACCACGACGTAGGTGTCCAGCGCGCCGAGCAGCACGGCCAGCGCCCCGGCGCCGATCGCGACGCTGCGTCCCCTGCTCATCGGTTCGTCCTCTTACGGCGCGGTGATGGTTACCGGCTTGTCGATGTCGGACAGCGTGAGGTCGACCGACGAGTCCGAGCCCAACGCCACCGACGCCTTCACCGGCTGCTTGTTGTCCTCGCGCGCCCACACCGTGACCACCACGTCGGTGCTCACGCCCGGCACGACCCCGCTCACCACGTCCTTGGTGACCTTGCCGGTCACCTTGTAGGCGGACACGCCGTCCACGGTCTCCTTGGCCTCGGTCTTCGGCTGCTGGATCGTGGCCAGGACCTTCGCGATGCCCTTGTCCGGGTCGAGGATCGCCGACGGGTCGTAGATGTTCGCGCTCAGCGCCGCCGGGTACTTCTGGAACCCGCCGGTCGGGCCCTTGATGTAGAGCGAGTTGTCCACCAGCACGAACTCGCCCTCGATGAGCTGCCCGAGCAGGGTCAGCTTCACCGTCCCCTTCGCCGCCCCGGCGGGCCCGCCCTCCCGGGTCAGGTCCCCCTCGGCGTTCTGCACCGGGATCGTCGGCGGGTTGCCGTTCACCTTCAGCGTGAAGTGCGCGCTCTTGATGTTCTTCGTCGTCGCCGCCGAGTCCTTCATCACCGACGCGCCGTCCGGCAGCGACCCGCCGCCCGCACCCCCGGACGAGTTGTCCGACGTGCACCCCGCCACCAACGCCCCGACCAGTGCCAGGACTGCCACACCCAACCCGCGCTTGACCATGGCTCAGATCGTATTCGCCCCGGCCGAACTCGAGCCCATTCGTCCCGACACCGGTCTGTCGCCGCGCACCAGCCGTTGTGACCGCGACCACGTCCCCGAACGAGCTACACACCCACAGAGAGCTACCGCCTTCTCACAACTTCAACCTTTTGGGTACTGGTTGCGAAGAGTGCTTGAGTTACCCCATCTGGGTGAGCCACCGTTAGGCACATTCGAGGACAACGCGCAGCGGTAGGTGTTCATTGAGTGACAGTGCCGGGACCGGCTTTCTGCCCGATCGAGTGCCCGCCATCGACTGGGCCGGGATGACGCCCTACGCGTCGGCGGTGGTGTTGGAAATCGCCGACGACACGGTCGGCCCCCTGGTCGGGCGAATGGTGAGCTACCTGGCCGCGCCCAGGGCACGCGGAGTGACGGCCCGCGAGGTGGTGGCGGCCGGGCAGCTCACCACGGTCGAGATGACCTACGTGAACGGCATCGGCTCCATCGTCGAGGAGGGCTTCGAGGAGATCGCCGCCATGGTCCGGCGCGCGGAGACCGGCGGCGAGGACCTCACCGTCGCGTTGCGCCGGGGTCCGCTGGTCGCGGTGCACTGCGCCGACCCGGCCATGCGCGACCAACTGCTCGCCTGGGTCGACCAGACCCCCTCGCTCGGGCTGCGTCGGGTGTCGCCCCGGCTCCTGGAGGCATGCCTGTGCCCGGCGGTGCCCGCCCCGCGCATGTGGACCCGGTCGAGCGTGGAGTCTTTCGAGGGCTACCTGTTCCGCTTGTCCGAACGGATGGACCTCATCGCGCAGCGCATGGCCTACGAGCTCATGCCGAGCTAGGCCGGAACGTCTTCCGATAGGCCAACGGCGACAGACCGATAGCCGTACGAAGGTGCTGCCGCAGCGAGGCCGCACTACCGAGCCCGGACTGCTCCGCCACCTGGTCGACCGGTAGATCCGTCGTCTCCAGGAGTTGTCGCGCCAACCGGATGCGCTGCTGGATCAACCACGCCCCCGGCGACAGCCCCGTCTCCGCGCGGAAGTGCCGAGAGAACGTACGGACGCTCATCGACGCGTGCTCAGCCATCGCCGACAGCTCCAACGGCTCGTGCAACCTGCGCAACGCCCATGCGCGAGTGGGCGCGACCCCGTCCGATCCGTCTTCTGGCAGCGGACGATCGATGAACTGCGACTGTCCACCCTCCCGCCACGGCGGGACCACGCAGTAGCGCGCCGCCCGATTCGCGGCCTCCTGGCCGAAGTCCGTCCGGATCACGTGCAGGCACAGGTCGACCCCCGCGCCGAGCCCCGCCGAGGTCAGCACGTCGCCGTCGTCGACGAACAGCACATCCGGGTCAAGGCGCACCGACGGGTACAGCTCCCGGAACGCGTCGGCGAACCGCCAGTGCGTGGTCGCGGGCCGGTCGTCGAGCACCCCCGCCGCGCCCAGCACGAACGCGCCGGTGCAGATCGACATGATCCGCGCGCCCGGCCGGATCCGGGCGAAGGCGTCGGCGATGTCACCGGGCAGCACTCCCTCGTGGCGGGGACCGGGGGAGCGGGTGCCCGGCACGATCACCGTGTCCGCCGTCTCCAGCGCCTCCGGGCCGTGGTCGAGCACCGCGGTGAACCCCGTGGTCATCCGCACCGGCTTGGCGTCGACCCCGCACACGACCACGTCGTAGCGGCGTTCCTCCGCCGGGCCGGTCGCCGCGCCCAGGACCAGCGGCGGGATCGTCAGGTCGTAACCGACCGCCTCGTCGATCGCGAGGACCACCACCCGATGCGTCATGGCCAGATTCTTGCACATATTGGCAATCAGGCCACTAGGCCGCGGTGGGCCGCAGCCCGCACGCTGTGCCCGTGACACAGACCGAGATTCGGGTCCGCAGGCCGCACTGGGCCTGGTTCGTGGCGGGCGTGGCCTTCATCGCCCTGGTCGGGGCGGCCGGGTTCCGCGCGGCGCCCAGCGTGCTGATCGATCCGCTGCACCACGAGTTCGGCTGGTCCACCGCGACCATCTCGACCGCGGTCAGCATCAACCTGCTCCTCTATGGACTCATCTCGCCCTTCGCCGCCGCGTTGATGGAACGACTCGGCATGCGCAGGGTCGTATCCGGCGCTCTTGTCCTCGTCGCCGCGGGCAGCGGGCTCACCGTCTTCATGACAGAGAGCTGGCAGCTACTCCTGCTGTGGGGCGTGCTCGTTGGCGTTGGCACCGGCTCTATGGCGCTCACCTTCGTCGCCACCGTCACCTCCCGCTGGTTCGTTCGCCACCAAGGACTCGTCAGCGGCGTGCTCACCGCGGCGGGCGCGGCGGGTCAGCTCGTGTTCCTCCCGGTCGTCGCGAACCTCGCCGCCCACAGCGGGTGGCGGACGGCGTCACTCGTCATCTCCTTCACCGCGCTCGCTGTAGTCCCCTTGGTCCTCATCGCACTCCGGGACCACCCCAGCGAGGTTGGCACCACCGCCTACGGCGCCACCGCGGACATCCCGCTGCCCGCCAAGACCGGACGGATCGCGACCCGCGCACTGCAGGTCCTCGGCCGGGCGTCCCGTACCGGCACCTTCTGGCTCCTCGCGGGCGGCTTCGCCATCTGCGGCGCCTCTACCAACGGTCTTATCGGCACGCACTTCGTCCCCGCCGCGCACGACCACGGCATGCCCACCACGACCGCTGCGAGCCTGCTGGCCCTGGTCGGCCTGTTCGACGTGGTGGGCACCATCGCGTCCGGTTGGCTTACCGACAAGATCGACCCGCGCTGGCTGCTCGGCGCCTACTACAGCTTGCGCGGCGCGTCGCTGTTGGTCCTACCGCACCTGTTCGCCCCGACCACGGAACCACCCATGTGGGCGTTCATCGTCTTCTACGGCCTGGACTGGGTGGCGACCGTGCCGCCCACGGTCGCCTTGTGCCGACGGGCCTTCGGGGCCGACGGCCCCATCGTCTTCGGTTGGGTGTTCGCCTCCCACCAGGTGGGTGCCTCCATCGCCGCCGTCGGCGCCGGTCTCATCCACGACCACCAGGGCAGCTACGACCTCGCCTGGTACCTGGCGGGCGGCCTGTGCGCGGCCGCGGCGGTCATGTCGCTGCGGGTCACTTCACAGGGGCTCGGTAAGGCGCGCACGGCCAGTTGATGTCTACGCTGCGCACATGGATCGCCAGCAAGAGTTCGTCCTGCGCACGCTCGAGGAACGCGACATCCGGTTCGTCCGGCTGTGGTTCACCGACGTGCTCGGGTTCCTGAAGTCCGTCGCGGTCGCGCCCGCCGAGTTGGAGGGCGCGTTCGCCGAGGGCATCGGCTTCGACGGCTCGGCGATCGAGGGCTTCTCCCGGGTGTACGAGTCGGACATGATCGCCAAGCCGGACCCGGCGACCTTCCAGGTGCTGCCCTGGGAGACCCCGGACGGCGAGCCCTACTCGGCCAGGATGTTCTGCGACATCGCCATGCCGGACGGCTCACCGTCCTGGGCGGACCCCCGGCACGTGCTGCGCCGCACGCTGTCCAAGGCCAGCGAGGCGGGATTCACCTGCTACGTGCACCCGGAGATCGAGTTCTTCCTGCTCAACGACCTCCCGCACGACGGCAGCGAGCCCACCCCGGCGGACAACGGCGGCTACTTCGACCAGGCCAGCCACGCCACCGCCACGCACTTCCGCAGGCACGCGATCGAGACCCTGGAGGCGATGGGCATCTCGGTCGAGTTCAGCCACCACGAGGGCGCCCCCGGCCAGCAGGAGATCGACCTGCGCTACGCCGACGCGCTCACCATGGCCGACAACGTGATGACCTTCCGGTACGTGGTCAAGGAGGTCGCGCTGACCCAGGGCGTGTTCGCGTCCTTCATGCCCAAGCCGTTCTCGGACCAACCCGGGTCCGGCATGCACACGCACGTCAGCCTGTTCGAAGGCGACCGCAACGCGTTCTACGACAACGAGGACCCGTACCAGCTATCCGCCACCGGTAAGGCGTTCGTCGCGGGCCTGCTCAAGCACGCGCGCGAGATCTCCGCGGTCACCAACCAGTGGGTCAACTCCTACAAGAGGCTCATCGTCGGAGGTGAGGCGCCCACGGCCGTCTGCTGGGGTCACGCGAACCGGTCCGCGTTGGTCCGCGTGCCGATGTACTCGCCGAGCAAGGCGTCCTCCCGCCGAGTGGAGATCCGCTCGCTCGACTCCGCGTGCAACCCGTACCTGGCGTTCTCCGCCATCCTCGCCGCGGGCCTCAAGGGCGTCGCCGAGGGCTACTCGTTGCCCCCCGCCGCCGAGGACGACGTGTGGTCCCTGTCGGACGCCGAGCGCCGCGCCGCCGGTTACGCCAACCTGCCGCAGAACCTGGGCGAGGCACTGGCCGAGATGGAGAACTCCGAACTGCTGGCCGAAACCCTCGGCGAGCACGTGTTCGACTACTTCCTGCGCAACAAGCGCCGCGAGTGGGACACCTACCGCCGCAGCGTTACCCCCTACGAGCTGCGCACCCTCCTGCCGATGTTGTGACGGTGACATTTTCTCCCGCCGCCCGCCCCCACGTCCCCGCCCGGCATCGTTCCCCAGTTGGTCGGTCGGGGTCGCCGCTGGCTGCTTGCCTGGCAGGGGTGGTCGTTGACGTGGTTCCGTCCCCCGTGGTTGTACCGCTGTCGTGGTCCGCTGCCAGATCGGGAACGACGCCGGGTGGGGAAGAGGGGGCGGGTGGCGGGAGGAATGGACACCGTGGGCACACGGGGGGCCGATTGAGCCGCTAGGTTGGCCCGGTGCCCGAGGGAGAACCCGCAGTACCCCCCGATGTCGTGCTGACCGCCTGCGTGGCGGTGGCCGCCGAGGAGCTCCCGGCGGCCCGCGTGGCCGCCCGGACGTTCCTGGACCACCACCCCGGCGCGCGGTTCGTCACGCTGCTGGTCGACGGGGAACGCGCGGACGACCTGCTGGTCCCGGCGGACATCGGGATCGATCCGGCCGAGCTGGCGGACCTGGCCACCGGCCACACCGCTCGCGAGGCCTGCGCCGTGCTGCGCCCCCGGCTGCTGGAGTGGCTGCTGGACACGCACACCGGCCCGGTTCTGCACCTGGCTCCGTGGACCCGCGTGCACGCACCGGTTGTCGAGCAGGTCACCGCCGCGTTGGCCGACGCCGCGCTGGTGCTGGTGCCCCGGGTGCTGCGCCCGCTGCCGTCCGACGGCCTGAGGCCCGCGCAATCCGAACTGGCCACCGCCGGGATCTACGACGACGGCCTGCTCGCCGTGGCGCACGGCGCCGAACCGTTCCTACGCGCGTGGGCCGAGGCGTGCCTGACGGACCCCACTCGCGCGGGTAGCTTCCTCGACGGCGCGCCCGCCATGGTCGACCACCGCGTCCTACGTGACCCAGGTCTTGGCCTGTCCGGGTGGAACGCCGCCCAGCGCCCACTCGTGCGTGACGCCGACGGAAAACTCACCGCCGGTGGCGCTGTCCTGCGCACGACGGCATTTCAGGGCTTCGACCCAACGCGCCCGTGGTTGCTGACCGCCGATATCGACGACCATCCGCGGGTTCTGCTTTCCGAGCACCCGTTGTTGGCGGCCGTGGTCACCGATTACGCCGCCGAACTCGAAGAGGCGCACGACGTAACTCCTTCGACAGTCCGATTCGGCCAACTCGCCGATGGCACTGTCTTCCCCGACAGACTCCGCGTGGCCTACCGCACCGCTCGGGTCACCAACGAAGCACCGCCACCCGCCGGTGTTGACCCTGCCGCGTTCCTGCGCTGGGCGTGCTCACCGGACCCAGACGTCCCCGACGCCACGCGCTGGGCGCTCGCGCTGTGGGAAGACAGCCCCGATCTGCGCGAACGGTTCCCGGACCCGTTCGCGGGGGACGCCGCTGCCTACCGCGACTGGTGCGCCACGGAAGCCGTGCTCACCGGACACCTCCACCAGCGCGCAGTACCCGGGCAGCACATCCCGGACATCGCACTCATCGACCAGATAGGCGTGTCCGTCGTCGGTACCGGCCCGATCGCCGACCGCGTGCGAATGGCGGCGGAAGCGTCAGGGCTACCGATCTCCGATGAGCCGGTTTATCCCGTGGTGCTCGCCTGCGCCGGGCCGAATGGATTGCCACGGCAACGCCACATCATCGCCGTCCGCGACGATTTCGCCCCCATCCCGTTCCGGGTCGACGAGCGCTGGCTGGTTTGGCCCACTGCGGCACCCGCACCCGACGGGATTGCCACACACACCGTCCCGCTACCGGTAACCGACCCAGGCGCGCGCGACGAGGTGGCTCGGGACCAAGCACGCCACAAGCTCGGCCTGGGTGAGGAGGTCGTTTTCGTCGCCCTCGCCGAGCGCGGTGACGAACTGCTCGCCGCGTTCGCCGCGGCCTTCCCCGATCGCATGGACGTGCGGCTCCTGCTCCTAGTGCCATCCGCGGTCGCGCGGTCCGAGTGCGCGGAACGCCTCCGCCTATCCGCGGCCGTCGATCCCAGGGTCCGCCTGATGGCCGAGGAGTCCGCGTTCGAACCAGCAGCCGACGCGGCGAACTGGGCGATCTCGCTACACCAGCCGGACAGCCCTGACGGCGCCCGGGTAAACCGGTGGCTGGCGGAACTGGCCCTACGCGGCATCCCCACCGTCACGCTCGCGGGTGGTGCCGCCGCGCAACTGCTCGGACCTGACTGCTGCGTACCGCTGCCAACGGACGAGTTCGCGGCGGACACCATGGTCGCCGGTGCCATCCGCGACCTGGTCGACGACCACGCCACGGCCGACAAAGTCGGCTCGGCCGCCCGCACCCACGTGCTCGAACAGCTCGCCCCCGCCGCCGCGGGCGCGGTCGTCCGCAGGCGGGTCGAACTCGCCTATCGCAGTTGGCGAGCAGGTCGTGCCCTCGCGGCCGCCACGGAAGAGGACCCGCTACGGGCACTCCGGGCAGCCCGGCACGCACTGCACCGCAGGCCGGACACCGAGGTCGGTTACAAGATCCCGATGGCGCCGCAGCTACGCCGAGCTGTGCTGCGCGTCCTCGCCCACTACGACTCGCATCTGACCTCCGTGCTCGCCTCGCTCATCGACGGCATCGAACGCACCGCCGTCGAACTGGTCGAACGCCAGGACCGCTTGACCACCGCGGGCGCCGGACTCGACGCCGACCTGCTGCGCGCCGACCTCGACCTGGTCGTCGACCGGATGGGCCAACTCGGCAAACAGGTCTCGGCTGCCTCCGACGAGGTCGTGCGCCTGAGGGGGGAGTCCGCCGCTGGCGCGCGCGCCGTCGACGGCCTGGCCAATCAGGTCCGCGATGTGTCCACCCGCGAACAGCACGACAGCTCCGACGAGGTCCGAAGACTGACCGATGCCCTAGCCGCGAGCAACGCGCGGATGGATGCGTTGGAAGCAAAGTTGGCCGCGCAGCAAGCCGAGGCTGAGAGCCGCCTGTCGATCGGATCGTGGTCGGCTGATCAGGCGCTTAAAGCCACCGACGCCTTGCGCCGTGTCGTCGTCAGACAGCACGAACGCGGGGTTGCGATCGACGTACCAAGCGCGCCCGTCTTGTGCGACGCGGGGCTCTTGCGGCTACCGGCGCAGGACAGCGTCATGTCTGCGGTGCTGTCGAGCAACGGCGTCTGGGAGACCGACATCGCCGACTTGGTCGACTCGCTCATAGAGCCCGAAAGCATCTTCCTCGACATCGGTTCGTACGTGGGCTACCACGCGATCCGGGTGTTGAGCCGGTTGGGCACGAGCGGAACCGTCGTCGTCGTCGAACCCGACTCGGACGCGGTGAAGTTGTTGCGGCACAACGTGTCCGAGAACGTCTCAGACGTGGTGGCCGAGCGGTTGGTCGTGGTCGAGGCCGCCGCCTGGGACAGCCCGGCATCGCTGCTGGGCACCCCGGCCGCGGGCGGCGGGGTCGGTCTCCGACCACTCGGACCCGAGGAAGTGATCACCGACACAGAAAGTGGATCACCGGTTCCCGGGGTTCGGCTGGACCGCGAACTCGACGCGCTCGCCACCACCCAGGGGCAGCGCCTGTCGGTCGTGCGGGTCGACGTCCCCGGCCGCGGGCACCGGGCGTTGTCGGGTCTTGTGCGGCGGCTGCGCAAGGACCGGCCGAACGTGATCTTGGCGTTCGACGGCCCGCTGACCAGCGACTACGGGGACGACCCCGGCCCGGTGCTGCGCGAGTTCCACACGTGGGGGTTCGAGCTGGCCCGGGTCGGCGAGCAGACCGCGATCGGGGTCGACGACGCGGTCGCCGAGGTGGGTTCCGGGGTGCTGCGCACGCTGTGGCTCCGACCGCGCACAGGCCGCTGACCAGCCGATTTGACTTTGGAATTCGCGGTGAGTAACTTTCTCCATGTCGCACGGAGCGCCGGACGGGACAGGACGCAAGAGCCTGGCGGGGACGGACTCGAAAGACTGACGGGTCGAGCGGTTGACACCGCGAAACGAACCGGGTAAAGTTCTGCGGCGTTGCCACGATCGACTTCTTCCCAGCGGAGAACCTTCCGGTTCAGCGCGGGTCGACCCGGTCCGGCGAACACAAAGCTTGTACTACCAGCCTCAGATGAGGTCGCCTTCTCCGGCGGTTGATTCCGATGTGCGTGTGTTGTTTGAGAACTCAACAGTGTGCCGATTTAAGCCAGTAGAGCTTGAATGATTGAACCCCTTTGTGGGTTCCTTTGAGATGAATGTGATGCCAGTTTGGTGTCTGTTTGTCAGGTAACACTCTGAAAAGCATTTTTGGAGAGTTTGATCCTGGCTCAGGACGAACGCTGGCGGCGTGCTTAACACATGCAAGTCGAGCGGTAAGGCCCTTCGGGGTACACGAGCGGCGAACGGGTGAGTAACACGTGGGTAATCTGCCTCATACTCTGGGATAAGCCCGGGAAACTGGGTCTAATACCGGATAGGACTCTCCACCGCATGGTGG
>NZ_AXWW01000069.1 GCF_000482865.1 Actinokineospora inagensis DSM 44258
GCCTGGGTAAGGCTAAAAGGCGGGGCCACTGGAAAGCGTGGCCTTACCCGCCGACCGGCTTAGGCCACCGCTCCCCCCAAACAAAACAACTCCACCGCAGTTGCGTCTTATGGTGGTTGGCCATGAGGGATTTTTCGGGAGTGAACACCACCATCATATGCGTTGTGACGTGGCGTTTCTCGACTAGAATGCGGGTGCCTGGGGACGTTGGGTTCTTGGGTTCCGGCAAGCTGGGGGGCCTGTCTTGAGCCGTCGTGTGGCGATGAAGCGCCGAGCCGATGATGAGGGTTCTGGGTATGTGAAGTTGCGCGCGGTGTTGTATGCGCGGGTGTCGATGGATCGGCGTGGTCGTTCGATCTCGGTGGAGTCGCAGTTGGCGGTGGGTCGCCGGTTCTGCGAGGAGTGGGGTATCGAGATCGCGGCGGAGTTGGTGGACAACGACATGTCCGCTTCCCGATACGCGAAAGAGCAGCGTCCGGAGTACGAGCGGGCGTTGCGCATGTTGGAGGCGGGCAAGGCCAACACGCTGTGGACCTGGGAGAACAGTAGGGCGCAGCGCGAGTTGGACATGTTCGTGCGGCTGCGCCAGTTGCTGATCCGTATCGGCGGCTATTGGGCCTATGACGAGCGCATCTACGACATGAGCAACCCGGACGACCGGATCGAGGTCGCCGAGGACGCGTTGGATTCGGAGAAGGAGTCGGAGAAGACCGCGAAACGTGTTCGGCGGGGGGTGGAGTCGCGGGCGTATGACCGGTGGTGGCATGGCCCGAAGTCGTTCGGTTACCGGAAGGTGTTCGATCCGGATACCGGTGAGGCGATCGAGATGGTGCCGCACGAGGTGACCGGTCCGGCCGCGGTGGAGATCGTGGAGCGGGTGATTGCGGGTGAGCCGTTGGCGGCGATCGCGCGGGATTTGCAAGCGCGGGAGATTCCGACTCCGCGCGGGGGAAAGTACGACGCGCGCCAGGTGCGCCGGATCTGGGACGCGGCGCGGGAGCCGGTGGCGTGGGCGTATTTGATGGACCGGTGTACCCCGGAACAGCGGGAAGCGGCGGCGTTGGTGGCCAGGCGTGAAGGCGCGCGGGCGTCGGCGTTGGCGAAGTGGCTGAACAAGGAGCACACGCCGTTGGTGTACGACACCACCTGGAACGGGATGAAGGTCCGGTCGGTGGCGATGAATCCGGTACTGGCCGGGTGGCGGGTGCTGCACCAGAAGTTGCTGGTGAAAGGCCGTTGGCAGCCGTTGATCAGCGAGGAACAGCACGCGCTGGTGGTGGCCAGGCTCGGGGACCCGATGCGGCGGACGTTGCGGGACGGGACCCGGGTGGTGCACCTGCTGTCGGGGATCGCGCGGTGCGCGGTGTGTGAGAAGGCCGCCTACGGGCACAAGCGCGAGGGCGGGGTGTACGTGTGCAACTCCGGGCACGTGTCCCGCTCGATCACCCAGACGGATGCGTTCGTCACCGAAGCGGTGTTGACCCGGTTGGAATCGTGCCCGGAGCTGTTCACCGCGCCGGTCTCCGACGACGAGGTCACCCGGGCACGGGCGGAGGCCCAGGACTTGCGGGCGCGGTTGGACGGGTTCACCGACGCCGCCGCCGAGGGCGAGCTGAGCCCGGAGCGGTTGAGCCGGATCGAACGGAAGCTGCTGCCAAAGATCGACGCTGCCGAACGACGGGTCACGGAGCTGTCCTCGGTGCCCACCGTGGCGCCGCTGGTCGGGCCGCAAGCCCGGGAGGTGTGGGCAGAGCTGGATATCGCGGCGCGGCGGGAGGTGTTGCGGGCGGTGGTGCGCCCTCGTCTGTTGCGAGCAGCCAGGCGGGGAGTGTTCGACCCGGGCAGTGTGTCCCTCACCTGGTTGTCGGCTCCGGGCTCTGCTGGTGATCCGGTGGAGGTGGCTTGACCTCGGGGCCTCTGTGGGGCGGCGGCTGCCCCGGCACCCCCAGCGGGCCGGGGCAGCCACCCTTCCCCGGTTCTGGGTAGGGCTTACTAGGCCGGGGTTTCGGGGCGGTGCAGGGAGGTCACCACGGGGCGGAACACGGCGGTGAGCAGGTCACGCTGCACCGGGGTCAGCGGTGGGGCCTGCGCGGCGCGGGCACGGGCGGTGGTCAGCGCCTCCGGAGTGAGCACCGCGGCCGGGTCCGGAGTGGGCGCGGTCACCGGCGATCGGGGTCGTGGGTGAGCGGGGTGCCGTCGTGGTCGCGGGGGTCGGCCAGCGGGGTGATCTGGCGCTCGCCGGTGACGGTGATGCCGAACGCGGCGAGCAGGGTCAGCGCGGCGGTGATGATGCCGGTGGTGGCGTTGCCCTGCTCGGCGGTGAATAGACCGGAGCCGACGAGCCCGGAGATCGCGGCGGTGAGGCCGCCGACGATGGACGCGCCGACGCGCAGCGGGTAGCGGGATGCCATGTGGGTGAGGAGTTCCTTCCGGTGGGGTGGGTGGGGTGGTAGGTGATCGAGGCGTTCGTAGAGCCGGACGAACCCGGCCGCGGTCTTGATCAGCAGCCAGCCGCCGACGATGGCCAGCAGCAGCCAGGACCCGGTGACGTCTGGTGGCGGGTCGACGGTCATGGTCAGGGGAGGGTGAGCCAGGCTCCGGCCTGGATCTTGTTGGGGTTGGCGATGCCGTTGAGGCGGGCCAGGACGGTGATGGTGGTGCCGAACCTGACCGCGATGCCGCTGAGGGTGTCGCCGCTGCGGATCTGGTAGCGGCGTGGCGCCGGGGCCGGGCCGGGTGTGCCGGGGGTGGGCAGGCGCAGGGTTGCTCTGGCCTGGATGCGGTTGGGGTCGGCGATGCCGTTGAGTGCGGCGAGCGCGGCCACGGTGGTGCCGAACCGCACGGCGATGCCGGAGAGGGTGTCGCCGGGGGCGATGACGTAGGTGCCGCCCGGCGCGGGTGGGGTGGGGCCGGGTGCGGGGGTGTCGCCGAGGGTGAGCGCGGGCAGGGACCAGGTGCCGAGGGTGATGTCGCGGTCGACGTTGCCGGGGATGCCGGGGACGTGGCCGGTCTGGGTGTGCTGGTGCAGGGCGAGGCGGGGGTGGGTCCAGCCGGTGTTGCCGGGGTCGCCGTTGTAGCGGGCCAGCCACAGGCGGACCTCGTCGTCGGCCCACTCGTCCGGGCGCAGGACGGTGCGCCACCAGTCGAGTCCGGCGTAGACCAGGACGCGGCGGATGCCCGCGGTGGCGCGCAGTCGGGTGATGAAGTCGCGGGCGAAGGCGTTGGCGGTGCCGCGCAGGTCGGCGGCCTCGATGTCGAGCATGGGCGCCAGCGACCCGGCGGCCAGCAGGCCGTGGCGGCGGAGCTGCCCGGTGAAGTTGTCCACCTGGGCCTGGACGTTGCCCGCGTGGGCGAAGTGGTAGCCGCCCACCGCGACGCCGACCGAGCGGGCACCGGCCACATGGGACGCGGCTTTCTGGTCGGTCCAGTCGGTGGCCTCGGTCAGCTTGACGTAGGTGTAGGTGATGTTGTTGCCGCGCACGGCGCGCCAGTCGGCGACGGTGTTGTAGTGCGAGAGGTCGATGCCGTAGTCGGTCACGGGTTCCTTTCCCGGTCCGGGGATGCCGGTTCCGGTGTGGTGGTGGGGGTCAGGTGGGCGCGGAGTCCGGCGATCTCGGTGAGCACGCGCAGGTGTTCGATCCGCAGCGCGGTCAACTCGGCTTTGACGGCGGCGAGTTCGGCCAGGACGTCGCGGGTGTAGGTGGCGCGCTCGTCCAACAGCGACTGATAGCCCGCGTGCAACGCGGCCAGGGACTGTTGTTCGGTGGCGGCGCGGGTGGCGCGCAGGGTGCGGCGCGCGGTCCACGCCCCGGTGGCGGCGCCGGTGAGCGGGCCGAGCAGGGCGGCGAGACCGCCGAGCCAGGCGGGGTCCACGAGGGCGTCACCCCCGGTGCGGCTGGGTCAGCGCAGGACGCGCAGGGTGAGGGTGTCGGCCAGGCCGTCGGTGGTGGTGTGGGTGCGGCGGGAGCCGATGACGGCGGCGGTGATCGGGCCGCCGAGTCCGCCGGGATCGGTGACGGTGACGACGTCGGTGAGTTGCACGCGGGGGTCACCGACCACGGGCACGTCGGCCAGGATCGCCACGGGCGCGGCCAGGTCGGCGAGTAGCGAGTCCACGACGTCGCGGGTGGGTTCGGGGCGTTGGCGGAAGGGGTTGTCGGGCAGGTCGAGGACGCGGCGGCCGTAGCGGGCGGCAGCGGCGGTGTTGCGGGCGATGCCGGTGTAGGTGGTGTCGTCGGCGGTGACGGTGCCGGTGATCTGGAGCGCGGGTCGGGTACCCGCGGCCATCCGCACGGGGAACGCGTTCGGGTTGTAGACCAACAGAGACAAGGTGAGTTCGTCCGGGTTGATGAACAGGGTGACCGTCACGTTGCTCACCCGGGCGCCGGTGGCGGCGTTGACGGAGACGAACCCGCCGAAGCGGTCCGGGGGCCAGGTGTCGGTGGTGTAGGAGCCCATGCTGATGTCCACTTGGGAGCGGTGGGCGAGTTGGATCGGGTAGGTGGTGTAGCCGGTGGGCGAGTCGAACTGGTCGACGGTGGCGGCTTGGTACACCACGTCGTGGTCTTGGGCTTCGTAGCGGGCGGTGGTGCGGTAGGTGATCTCGGTGCGGACCGAGTCCAGCGCGATCACCGGCTCCAGGTCCTTGAGGTCGACCAGGGCGGTGAGGTCTTTGACCGGTGTGTGGCGGGGGTGGGCGCGGGTGCGGAAGGCGAAGTGCCCGGACTCGTCGAAGGAGACGGTGCCGTACTCGGCGGCGGCGGCATGGCGGATGAGGTCCCAGGAGTCGCCGTCGACCACATCGGGGAGGCCGGTGATCCAGTTCAGGCCGGTGTCGAGCGTGGCGGCGGGGGTGTGCGGGGTTCCCCAGTCGGCGGGCAGGGTGTCCACCCGCTGCGCCAGGCGCAGGCACTGCACCGGCAGCGGCGTGAACGCGTGCACCCCGCCGGTGGCCGCGGTCGGCAGGTCGACGGGGCGGGCGAAGGTCGCGGTGACCGTGGCGGTCTGGACGCCGTCGAGGTGCCAGCGGTGGATCACGGTGCCGTCGGCCAGCCAGGCGATCCACAGCCCGACCGAGTGCCAGCGCGCCGCGCCGGTGATGGCCGGTCCGACGATGGTCCCCGCCAGGGTGGGCACGGTGGAATTGCGGTTGGCCCACAACCGCGCCACCAACCCGCCGGTGGCGGTGACGGCGACCTCGATGGTGTTGCCCTCCAGCTTGACCGTGCCGTCCGAGACGGCGAGCACGGTGCCGTCCGAGGAGCGGTGGAAGGTGTTGGTGGCCCCGGCGCGGATCTCGAACTCGATGAGCTGCCGGTAGGACATGTACGGCTGAACGGCAGGAGTGGCACCCACCCACGCCCACACGTCCGGGCCGCCGTTGACGGCGAGACCGTAGGGGCCGTCCACGAACTCCGGCACGGTCGTGCTGGTCTTGGTGGCGGTGATCAGCGTGGAGCGCCACCCGATGTCCGGGGCCAGGCCGCCGTGGCAGGTCATCCCCCAGATCGCCCCCGCACGCGGCGGCGGTGAGGCGTAGATGCTGTTGCGCCGCAACACGTGGTCGATCAACCACTGCGTGTTGGTGAGGTTGCGGTAGGGGTAGGCGCGGGGGTTGCGGAACTGGGGTTCCCACATCGCCCACAGCGGCAGCGTCACCGACGCCCGCAACCGCTCGGCCGGGTCCAGGCCCTCGACGGTGACGGTGCGGCGGGACGCGGACAGGCGCGCGGAGCGGGTGGCGCCGGTGAACTGGCGCACCCACCGCGGCCCCTGCCGCGTCACGAGGCCGAGGTCCAAGCGCAGGGGCGCGTCCATCATCGCGTCGACCTCCACCGCCCGATCCGGCCGGTAGGGGGAGAGCATCCGGGCGATGTCCCGCGCATCGCCGGGCCGGGTTCCGCCGAGTTCGGCGGTGAGCTTCGCGGTGGTGTAGCCCTCCACCAGCGTCACCTCCGCCGGAAGGTCCCCGGTGATCGAGCGCTCCACCGACACCGACTCCACCACCGACGACAACTCCGACAGCGGGTGGCTATAGCCGCCGTCGTGGTTCCAGTCCACGCCCAACCGCACCAACGGCACCCGCTCGGGCGCCGACACCGCGTCGGCCAGGGCCTGATCGTCCGGGGCTTGCATCGTCTAGACCTCCAGCAGGGTGAGAGTGCTTGCCCACGACCCCGGCACCGGATACGCCGCCGACAGCCCGTCGACCACGACCTGCGCCGCCCCACCCCCAGGCACCCACGGCGTGGCGGTCGGGGCGGGTTCGAGTTGCCAGGCTGTGGTGAGCACATGCGCACCGGCCGCGTTGCCTTCCACCAGCAGCGCCATCCGCGCGGCGGCGGCCGAGGACGCGAGCACCGACACCACCAACCGCTGATCGCTGTCCGGTGTGGATGGTGGAGAGTCGACGTGCCCGAGTGGGGAATCGTTGGTGTCGTAGAACTCCAGCCGCACCCGGGTCGTCACGCCCGCGCGTACCCACGCCGACGCGGTCACCGGCTCGCCCGCGGCCAACGGCACGCGGTCGGCGGCCAGCGAGCCACCGACCGCCGGTGGGGTCCAGTCCAGGCCACCGGCCAACGGCAGCGGCGTCACCGGCACCGTGGCCGTCCACACCAGCGTCCCGGCGGTAGGGGTGAACCCGGTGGTGGTGCGCTGCGCCGATCCGGTCGCGGCCACCTGCGGCGACAACCGGTTCCGGCGCTCGCCGTCGATAAGCCACAGCGGCCCGTCCACCAGGCCCAAGTGCAGGGCGTCGAGGTAGGCGTGGGTGTCGGGGTCGAGGTAGGGCCAGGTCAACGACCATGCGCGCGGGACCGCGATCCGGTCCACGGTGACCCGCCCACCCAACGACCGGTGCGTCCCACCGATCCGGGTCGCGCTCGCGTCCGGGCCGGTGCCCAGCGAGGGGGACGGCAGGGTGCGCAGGGCGCCGAGTGGTCCGAGGTGGAAGCCCATGGGGCATCACCACTCTCGGGTTCAGCGTCGGGCGTTGCGCAGGTTGGTGTCGTTGACCAGCCGGGCGACCCCGGCTCCGTCCACTTGCAGGCGGGCGCCGTCGAGTGCGGCCAGGACCCCGGCGGTAACGGCCGCCGACATGTCCCAGCTCCCTTGCCCGAGCAGCGCTCCACCCGCACCACCACGGGCCGGTGTCGTGTTCGCGCGGCGGGTACCGGGTGTGGGGATGGTCGGGTCGGTGGGCAAGGTGTCGGTGAGATCGGACAGGTAGTCGCGCACCTGCGGCGTCCCGTCCTCCAGGCCGCGCAGGAACCCGCCCATGATCAACCGGCCGGTCGGTTGCAACAGGACGCGGTCGCGTGCGGGTGGTCCCTTCCAGTCCGGGAGCAGGTCGGTCACCCACGACAGCTTGTCCTTGAGCCACTGCACGGCCGACTCGATCCCGCGGATCAGGCCGCGGATGAGGTTCTTACCGGCCTCGACCAGCAGGTTTCCGAGATCGCCGAGCGCGTCGAGCGCGCGGCCGGGCAGATCGCGCACCAGGCCGACGACCGCGCCGATCCCGTTCGACACGGCGCCGGAGATCATGTCCCAGACGCCGCCGAGCATGTTCCGCAGCCCTGACCAGGCACGATCCCAGTTCCCGGTGATCAACCCGAGGGCGAAGTCGATCACGCCCTGCACGTAGCGCAGCGCTCCGGCGATGATCGACGACACGGCGGCGAACACGCGTTCGACGACCGCGAGCAGGGCCTGCACGGCCGGGACGACCCAGCGGACCAGTTGCTCGACCAGCGGTACCGCTGCGGCCGTGACCTGCGCGAACACGGTCGCGGCCTGTGTGAGCACGGGCGCCAGGGCGACCGCGAGCGCGATCAGCGACGGAAGCAGGGCCGTGGCCAGCGACAGCAACGGCGGCAGCAGCGGCAGGGCCGCGTCGACGATGGCGAAGAACCCCTGCGCCAACGCCGGGAGCTGCGGAGCCAGAGCGGACACCGCTGTCACCAACACCCCACCCAACAACTGTCCTATCTGGACAAGGGTGGGTGTCGCGGCCGTGAGCCCCTGGGAGACGACGGAGGCGAGCTGCGAGACCAGTTGCGTGATCGCGGGCAGGGCGGGCGCAACCGCGCGCAGCCCGGCCAACAGGACCTGGCCGAACAGTAGCGCGAGCTGCGCGAGCACCGGCAGCACGGCCTGCGCGGCTTGCAGGAACGCGCCACCGAACGACGCGGCCACCGGGGCGAGCTGGGTGAGCAGTTGCGCCAGGATCGGCGCCAGCAAACGCAACCCGCCCGCCGCGAGTTGGGCGAACTGCACCAGCAGCGGAGCCGCCGCCTGCGCGAGCGCGACAGCGGCCGGGGTGACCTCGCGGATCGCGTCACCCACCGCACCACCCAACATTGAGGCCACTGTGGACAGTGCTGGGGTGAGGGCGGCGAACAACGGCGCCAGGGCTTGACCGGCGGGGACGAGCAGTTGCGCGAACGCCATCGCCACCGCGCCCGCCAACGGCGCCAACGCCGCTGCGGCGGCGGCCAACGGACCGATCGCACCGGCGGCGGTGGCCAGCGCCTGGCCGAGCTGCGGCCCCAGCGCGGCGACGGCGGGCGCCACGGAGGTGGCCAGTGCGGCGCCCAGCTCCCGCACGATCGGCGTCAACCCCGCTGCGACGGCGGAGATCCCGCCGAACACCTGGGCCAGCGCCGTCTGCCCCTGCCCGGAACGCAGGAACAACAACACCGACGCGGTGAGGTTGTTGACCGTGGACAGGAACGACGCGCCGGAAGTGTTCGCGGCGCGGAACACCGTGGCCGCGATCCCACCCAGGTTGCCCACCAGCGCGCCCAGCTCGCGCAACGCGGCCAGGCCCTCACGCATCCAGTCCTGAAGCTGCCCCGACGCCCGCGCCTGGGCGACGAACGCGGCGAAGCGCTGCGTGGCGGCGGTCAGCCCGCCCGCGAGCTGTGGCAGGAACCCCGACCCCACGGCCGCGACGTCGCGCAGGACTTGCAGCAACGGCTGCACCGCCCCCGACAACCGGGACGCGGCACCGGCGGAGTTGCCGAAGATCGTGGACAGGTCCGCGCCGGTGCGGGCCTCTCCCAGGAACCGGCCGACACCGAGCGCCCCGGCGTTGAGCGCGGCGGCGACACCGAGCGTGCCGGTGCGCAGGATCGGCAGATACCGCTCCCCCAGGCTCGTCACCTGACCGGCCAGCCCCGCGAACAGCCGTTCCTGGACACCGAGTTGGAGCGCGGTGAACCCCGGAGCCAGCGCGCGGATCGCCTCCGCGGTCGCCCGCATCGGCGGCGGCATCCCCGCCACCGCCTGCGCGAACGCGGCCGGATCGGTCGCGGTCAACGCCTCCGACAGGCCCTCGGTCCCCAGCCGCAGCGTCTGCACCACCGCCACCGCCGCCAGCCCCGCGGCGGGGACCAGCAGCAGCGACCCGGACGCGGTCGCGGCGGCCGACCCGAGCCCACCCAACGTGCCGACGGCGCTGCCCACGGCCGCGGTGAGCGCGGCATAGCGCAAGGTCGCCGCACCGGTGACCACGATCGCGCGGGTGGTGGACGCGGTGGCCTGCTCCAACCCGCGCGAGAGCGCCAGCGAGCCTCGCACCGCCGACCCCAGCGAGCGATCCACCTGCACCCGCACAGACACCGACCGGCCCGACAACCGCCGCACCAACGCCTGAAACCGGGTCTCGGCCTCCGCCGCGTCCAACTCCGCCAACAGACGAATCGCGGTCTGATCACCCTCCCGAGCCGCGACCCGGAGCTGCTCGCGCAACAGCGCGGTCTGCACCTGCGCGGTCAGCGAGATCGCGGGAGCGCCCGACTCGGCGGTGCGGATCTGATCCCGCAGGTGACGACCCAGACCCTGGAGGCTGGGCATGATCTTGAGATAGGCGTGACCGACCGTCGCCACCGGGCATCACGCCCTCGACGCCGGTCCGTGCTGTTACCCAGGGATCGCGGCCATGGTCGACCGAGAGTCACTGGGATGGCGGAAATCCACCGTCTCGGTGGGCGCGGACGCAACAGATCATGTCGCCATGGCGACCAGGTCAGCGATGAACAACACACCAATGCGGACTGCGGGCAGCCTCGCCGGCCTGCTGCTCCTCACCGCCGGACTGACCGCCATGACCGGGTGGGTCAACTGGGCAGCGGTGGGCCGCGCCCTCCAGCCCTACGCGTTCGGCATCGGCCTAATCGCCGTCGGTGGGGTCGTGGTGGCGGCCGGGTGGCTGCATCGCCCACCGGCCAAGCGCATCCCGATGCCCGCCCTGACCTGGTGGGCGGTTCTACTCGCGGTCATCGTGGTCGTCGTGGTCACCTACGCGGCCACCGTCTGGCTACTACACGAAGCCGCCAACGCCACCGACCCGGGCGCCGCCCGCGTCAACGCCGTCAAAACCGGCCTCGGCATCGCCGCAGGTACCGGCGGCGTCTTCGCCCTCATCCTCGCCCTCCGCCGACAATGGCACCAAGAACTCACCGCCATCGACACCACCACCGACGCCACCGAACGCCGCATCACCGAGCTGTACACCAAAGCCAGCGAACAACTCGGCTCCGACAAAGCCCCCGTCCGTCTCGCCGGCCTCTACGCCCTCGAACGCCTCGCCCAGAACAACGAAACCCAACGGCAAACCATCGTCAACCTCATCTGCGCCTACCTGCGTATGCCCTACACCCCACCCCCACGCACCACCACCCCACGCACATCCGGCATCCACCGCCCCCTCCGCCGCATCACCACCACCCCGAAACCCACACCCGCCGAGACGAAACTCGACGCCCGCCAAGAACGCGAAGTCCGCCTCACCGCCCAACGCATCCTCACCCACCACCTCAACCCCGCCAACCCCGACACCTACTGGCCCGACATTGACCTCGACCTCACCAACGCCACCCTCATCGACTTCAGCCTCGCCCAATGCCACCTCAACCACGCCGCCTTCGCCCACACCACCTTCCACGACACCGCCAACTTCCACCAAGCCACCTTCACCGGGACCGCCTGGTTCCGGCGGGCGAGTTTCAGTGGGACCGTGTTGTTCGGTGGGACGAGTTTCGGCGGAGACGCCTGGTTCGAAGAGGCAAGTTTCAGCGGGCTCGCCGGGTTCGATGAGGCGAGTTTCAGCGGGCCCGTCCGGTTCGGTGGGGCGAGTTTCAGCGGGCCCGTCCGGTTCGGTGGGGCACGCTTCGGCAGGGACGCCTGGTTCGATGAGGCGAGCTTCGACGACCGCGCCTGGTTCGGTGGAGCGAGTTTCGGCGGAGACGCCTGGTTCGAAGAGGCGAGTTTCGGCGGGCCCGTCAGGTTCGATAAGGCGAACTTCTGCCGGAACGCCGGGTTCGATGAGGCGAGCTTCGGCCGGAATGTCCGGTTCGATGGGGTGAGCTTCGGCGGGGACGCCGGGTTCGATGAGGCGAGCTTCGGCCGGAACGCCGGGTTCGATGGGGTGAGCTTTGGTGGGGATGCCGCGTTCGGTGGGGCGAACTTCGGTAGGGACGTCAGGTTCCATCAGGCGAGCTTCAGCGGGCGCGCCGGGTTCGAACACGCGAGCTTCAGCGGGCACTTACACCTCGATAGGAGTCAGGTGCTGGGTCGTGTGTCGTTCGTCGGGGCACGATTTGAACTGGAGCCCCCGGAATGGGTCGGCGAGATGGGGGATGGGTCAGGTCTGCATCATGTTGGCGATGTCCCGTAATGACACTGTCTTCGGCATATCGGATGGTTCGGTGATGTCGAGTGGGCCGGTCATGTGTTCGGTGGGGATGGTGTGGCCGAGGGCGACGGCGAGCGTCACCCAGAGAACCGTGACGCGGCGTTCGATCACAGCGAGCAGCAACTCTGTCCTGCTGTAGCCGCCGTCGTGGTGGTGGGCTCGCCAGACGGCGGCGTCGGCGGGCAGGTGGGTGACCAGGGCGCAGAGGCGTCGGTAGGTGAGTGTGCCGCGGTAGAGGTCGAGTAGGTCCACGCCGGTGTGGAGTAGGTCGGTTTCGAGGGCGGTGGCGGTGGTGTCGTCGCCGAGGAGTTGGGCGACGGTTAGTGGTTTCCCCGCCCCAGCTCCCGCATGACCTTGGTGGAGAAGTCTTCGGCGTCGGCGGCCGTGGCGGCGAGGGAACGCCAGGTGCGGTACTGGGCGTCGCCGAGAATGATCCGCAGCGCGGCAAGGTGGCGACCTTCCTCTTCGGCTTCCAACGCTTCCAGCGGAAACTGCTCCGCGCTGGGCAGTACAAAACGTTTGCCCCGCCACATGACCGCCAACTCGCTGCCGGTGGGTGCCGGATTGCCGGTGGCTTCGGCGCGTTGCCTGCTGCTCATGCGTGCTCCAGGTCGTCGGCGACGGTCAGGGTGGCGGGGGTGGTGTCGATGACGGCGGGGTCGTCGGTGAGCCAGACGGCGAGGATGGTGGAGCCGCCGGTGGGGGCGAGGGCGGCGAAGGTGATTCCCCAGCGTGCTTCCTGGGATCGGCTCCATTGGGCTTCGTCGGTCTCGGAGACTTCGGCGCGGGGGATGTAGAGGCGGTGGTGGTAGGTCTCGGTGTCGCTGATCTGGTCGGTCCAGTCCACGCACAGCGCCCGGATGTCGCCTTTGGGGACGCTGGAGATGGCGGCGCGGTACTTCTTCGATCCGGCAGTGGTCTCGGTGAAGGTGAGGCCGCCGAAGTAGGCGCCGAGCACGACGGCCTTGGTCTCCTGGAAGACCGACTTCACTGTGAGTTCTTGGGACTTGTAGATGTAGCGGGCGGGGGTGAGCTGCTGCCAGTGCTCGGTGCCTTCCTTCTCCACCTTCCGCGACAGCGTCACGCCATCCGGTGTGGACAGTCCCAGTCCTCGCCACGCGGTCGTGAGCGGGGTGGTGGCGTCGGTGGGTTCGGGGACGCCGGGTTGGGCGAGGGACAGTTCCCCGGTGCCTGGGACGCGCACGAGCGCGGAGTTGATGGCCAAGAGCGGGACCTCCGTGGGTCAGGGCGTGGTGGGGGTTCGCGCGAGTGCGGCGAGTGCGGCGGTGGCCAGCGGCGCGCCGGTGTAGGGGTCGGTTCCGGCGAGTGGGGCGGTGACCGGTTCGGTGTGCAGCAGGGGCGCGGGAGCGGGGCGCACGCAGAGCAGGCCGAGGGCGACGGCCGCGGTGGCTTTGGCGGCGTGCGGGGTGTGGTGCCAGCAGGTCAGCCGGATCACCGAGCGCTGCACGGCGGGCCAGTCCCAGGTGTGGCCGTCCTCGGCGACCAGCACCCACGGCACGGTGGGCGGCCCGCCGTCAGGACCGTCACCCACGGTGGTGGACACCGGGATCGGGGTGCCGTCCGGTCCGGCGTGGGCGAGCAGGGTACGCAGCAGGCGGACCACCAGCTCGACCACGTCGACCGGCGCCGGTGGGTGGGGCGTGGTCACGGGTGGAGTCCTTCCACGTCGAGGCCCGCAGCGGTGGCGGCGCGTTTGAGGAGTCCGTGGTGGGCTTCCATGCCGATCCCGGCCGGGTGCCGCACCGCGACGGTCGTGGCGGTGCGGTCGCGGGCGGGATCGTCGAACACCTCGACCGGCAACGCCGCTCCGCTGGTAACGATGTGGCCCTGGGCGCGGGCGGCGTCGGCGACCTGGGTAGCGGCAGCGTGGACGGCGGCGGCCAGCTCGGGGCTGCGCAGGATCTCGGCGACTCCGTCCCGGTCTAGCTCGAACCCGAAGAACGCGGGCATCAGCCCTCCACGTGCCGCAGCACCAGCTCGTAGTGCACGTGTCCGAACCGCGGTGCCCAGCGGGCGGTGCGGCCGTCGACCTCGCACACCCGCCCGTCCCACACGACCCGCTCCCGGGCGGTGATCTCCTCGCGGGTGAACACCCGCCACCGCGTCACGACCGGCGCGCGCTCCTGCACGACGGCCGGTTCAGTGGAGGTGAGGGGTTGGACGTTGGCCGCGACGGTCCGGCGCGGGGCGGTGGGCCCATAGTCCAGTACAGGGGTGGGGTTGTCGTACTCGTCGCGCATCTCGACGGGAGTGATGACGACCAGGCGGTGCGGCAGCAACACCAGCACCACCACCCGCGCGACGGTCGAGGGTCAGGTGGTCCAGATGGAGAACACCCCGCCACGGTTGGGCGCGGCGGGGCGCAGCGCGTCGATCTCGTCGTCGGTCAGGTACAGCCCGCCGCCCTCACGAGCCGGGACGCGGGTGTGTCCGCCCACGGTCTCCGACTTCGTGCCATCGGCCGGGGTGCCCAACGCGCGCAGCACGGCGGTGCAGATGACACCGACCGCGGTGTCCGGCGGCGGGTTCGGGAACGGCATCACTCGCGAGCGCGCCAGCGCGGAGGCGTCGGCGATGAGGACTGCGGCGCGCGCCTGCTGCTCCGGGGTCATGTCCTGGTCGGTGCGGGCTTGTACGTCGGAGACAGTGGCGAGAGGAACATCAAGCATGCGTCACACCGCCGCAGACGTATGCCGGTCGACTCGTTGACGGACCGGTTGAGGCAGAATGACGTGGTGACGTCGCGTTACGATGATGCGGACTACCAGCTTCGATGGCCACGGACGTTGTTTGTTGCCGAGGCCGCCAAGCTGCTCAATCAGCGTGAGCGAGCCAACTGGGAGGAAGAGTGTGAACTCCTCTTGGAGGATGCGTTCGTCGGAGGGGTTAGCGGTGGCCCCCTGGCCGAGTACGACCAGATCCTGTCAGCCGCCGCCGTCCGCGACGATCCGTGGAGCACTGAGACAATCCGTTTTGGCCTCACCTCTCGGCAGCAATTTCTGCATACCCTGATGAAGAGCGCCGACCGTCTGCGGGAAGATTCAGCGCATCGCAAACCCTACTGGTCTCAGCGCAAAAAGGCCGCTCAAGAGATCCATGTACGTCACCAGACAATAGTTGGTCAGTTCGTGTCGCTGGTACGTGATTTCGACGAACGAGGGTACTTTGAGAAGTGGTTCGATAAGGACTGCGTTGACAACCCCAGTACCGTCGACATTTCTGGGCTGATTGAACACGAAATTGGCGTCCCGGACCTATGGCCGCTTCAACCATCTAGGCTCACTGATCAAGATACATTCTGCGACGTCATTGAGATTCTACACGACTTCGTTGCCCGTCCCGTTAGCCGCACAATGCACTCGTATGGCGGTTGCGGTTGGCATCACAATAGCTTCTCCGTTGAGGCTGGACGTACAGTTTACCGATGGCGAGTGAATCAGATTCTAGGGCGCAGCAGCATGCAGGTCCGACTCTCCGATGCGGGAGAAGATGCTGGTCGCCTCATTACCGTCACCGACCCCGAGCGTGAAGCTCTACTACATTCAATCCTTCAACGCGAGCAAGAGGACACCACGGATCAACTTCGCCACGCTATTGCACTTTTCCGCGCTCGGGACGCTGATAGGCATCAGAAGCGATCGGCAGTCGTCGCTCTTGCCCACATTCTCGAAGAACGTCGCGACCTGATCAAGGACAGAATGCTCAGCAAGGACGAGGACGTACTATTTCAGATCGCCAACCGCTTCAACATTCGTCACCAGAGCGCCGCGCAACAAGGCGACTATGACGTCGCCTTTCTCGACTGGATATTTTGGTGGTACCTAGCCACCATCGAGCTGACTGACACGCTTGGCAGTCGACACCTTGCAGAACCAACGGACAATGCGAAGACCGCAGACGGAAGCTAGGCTCTTGTAAACTTGGCGTCGACGTCGAGACTCGCTCTACTTCGGTGGCATCAAGTCCTTCGGCGGTCGCCCACCGGAGGCGCGCACGCCGAGATCGGCGGGCAAAGCGCGCATGGTGTCTATGACGGCCTTGTCAGTGACCTCAGCTTCCCCGCCGCGGAAGGTCACGCCCAGGTCGGCGATGATCAACTCAGGGTAATAGCTACTGGTGAACTTCACGCGCCCATCTCCTTACGTGGTGGTGAGGTTGGTGATCTTGCCGTGGGCGATCTCCGGGCCGTATTCCAAGCCGATCTCGCCGTAGATCTGGGCGCGGTCGGTCGCGCCGGTGCGCGCCAGTGGCTCGGAGAACAGGAAGCCCTTGCCGGGGGTCTCCAGCAGGACGGGTGCGCACTGGTCGAGGGAGACGACCTGGATGGTGTCGGCGGGCATGAACCGGGAGAGCATCACGTTGAGCTGCCCGAAGTCGGTTTCGATCGTGGACACCGAGACACCGGCGACGGTGCGCGACTGCTCTCGGTAGTTCTTCTTCGTGATGAACTCGTTGGTGAGCTGGCGCTTCTGGAACGCCGCACACATCAGCGTGGCGGTCTCGGAGACCTGGATGCCGCCGTTCTCCCACACCTTCTGTAACAGGTCGAGTACCAGCTTCTCGGTCAACGCCGTGGGGGTGGCGTTGGTGACGACGTTGGTGACGGTGGCGTTGAGAATGCCCTTGGTCTTGCGCGCGGTGCTGATGGTGCTGGGTTCCTGAAACACACCGGTCAGGAACGACAGCTCCACGTCGCGTCCGATTTGGACCAGTGCTTGCCTTGTCTGCCAGTCCATCTCGTTCGCGACCGCGTTGGTGCCGCCGATCGCGGCGGCGTTGGGATGCGCCGATCCGGTCGAGGCGAACATGTTCTGCGCGGCTTGGCGGGTGTAGGTGACACCCACCGTCTCCTGGTGGATCTCCAACACGTTGCGGTCCTGCCCGCGAACCCGGGTCTCCGCGGCCGGGGCGTCGGCGCCTTCGACGCGTTGTCGGTTGGCGTCCGGCGGGCGCAGGTCGTAGACCGACCAGGTGTGCACGACGCCGTTGGCGCGCTTGCCGCCGGTCAGCCCGCCGATGGCGGACAGGAACGGGGTGTCGGTCGGGGTCAGGGCGAACAACTCGCCCACGAAGTTCGGGGCGTTGTAGGTGTTGGCAATCGCGGCCACACCAGGCATAGGTCGACAGTCCTTTCAGAATAAGGGAAGCAGAGGTGAGGACCCGAGGTCACTGGGGGCGGTTCATCGCTGCGAGGCGCTGGTTCTTCAGCGTGATCGCCGTGGCCCAGTCACCGGCCTTCTCCGCAGCCGTGATGCGCTCCTCCAGCCCTGTCGGGCCGGTCTGCCGCGCACCTTGCGACGGGTCCGGGGCCGGCCGACGCGGCCCGTCCTGGCGGGCCAGGTGCGGGCGACGCTCCAACTCGGCCGCGACGTCGGCGGCGATGGCGGCGGTGTCGATCTGCCCGTCCTCCCCGAGGTAACGGGCGTGGTCATCGAGAAACCGCGGCGCGTCCGACGGGTCGGCCCAGCCGGACGCGGCGGCGCGGATCTCCGCCTGCACCGCGCGGCGACGCAACGCGGTCACCTGCTCCTCGGCCGCGCTCGCGCGGGCGGTGACGCGGTCGAGGTCGGACTGCTGCGCGGCCTGCGCGTCATCCCACTGCTTGGCCTTGGCCCGCGCGTCGCGGGCGGACCGCTCGGCGGCGGTGAGCTTGGACTGGGCCTGCTCGTAGAGCGCCTGGTAGTCCGGTGGCGTGGCGCCCGTGGGGTCAGTCTGCGCCGGCGGATCGGCTGGCGACGGGGCTGGCGCGGTGTCCGTAGGGGCGGCGTTGTGGGAATCGGTCATAGCAGGATGTCCAATCGCGGGAACGTGGGAGACTGTGTAGGTGCGTCATCCATCGACTCGTGCGCGAGGTGCCGCCGTGCTGCTCGCGACCTCGGCGGGCGCGCAGGTCATGGCCGGAACCAACGGCTCGGTCAGCCCATGGGTTGCCGGCTGGTTGGCGGGCGCGGTGATCACCGCGCTGGCGGCGGGATTGCTCGGAGCACCGTCCGGTTCTCGACAAGTCGGCTTCCCGACCGGCCTTCAAAAAAATCTCGCAAGCATTGGATTGTAGAATCATTGAACAATGTTAGGATTGTCCTATATATTCGTATTTGGTGAGCGCGGTGATTAGTTCGGTGCGGTCGTGGCTGCTGCGGACGAGCTGCGCGGCGGTGGGGCGGGCGATGCCGCTGGAGCGGTACCGGGACCCGGGCCGGGTCATGGTGTCGCCGAGCTGGCGGCCGACGCCGCGCACAGAAGTGGCCTCGCGGGTAAACTCCCTGCCCCCGGCCACATAGACCGCGCCCTTGCGGCGGGCGTTGACCACCCGGGCCATGTCCGCCCCCGCGCGGATCGCGGCGGCGCCGGCCTTGCCGAACGCCTTGTCCTGCTCCGCGATGCTCATCCGGTCGAACAACGCGGTCGGGGAGTTGCCGCGCTCGTCGTTCCCCCACTGCTCGCGGGTGACCGGCCGCATCCCGCAGTCACACCGCGGATGCCGCAGAAACCCGTCCGAGTAGCGGTAGAGACGACCGGCGAGGATCACGCATCGCCCACACGCCGGGAGCCGCACCACCCGCTCATACCCGACCACGCGGGGTTCGGTGATCATCGCGGCCTGGATCGCGGCCCTGCTGGTGTCGCCGACCTCGGTGGACACGTAGGTCAGCAGCCGCGACAACGCGAGGGTGCGCGCGTCGGAGGCGGGCATGTCCATCGCCAGCGCGCGCCGCAGCCACGCCAGCACCTGGTCGAACAGCACCCGCAACGGCAGCCCGTTCGCGGCGTGCCCGGCGAACGCACCGGCCACCAGCCGCCCCACCGGCGCAGACACCGCACCAGCCGCCGCCAGCGCGGCGGCCACGAACGGCGCGGCCAAGGCGGCCGTGTCGATCTGGGCTTCCTCGGTGGCGATCACCACCCGGGGCCGCACCTCCCGCTCCCACGACCCATCCAGGTCGTTCAACGCCAGGCTCGACCAGGCGCGTTGGGCGGTCTCGACCGCGCCGCGTACCACGAGCTGCGTGCGCGCGTAGACCCGCGCTTCCGGGTCGGTCAGGGGCGTCGTCATCGGCGACCCCCAGCGGGTGCGAGGAACGCGGGAGGGGCGGGCCGCTCGCCGCGCGGCTGCGGGATGGGCGGGACGGCGTCGCCCTGGCCGTCGTCGGTCGGGATCGGGTCGGGGCGGGGGCCGTACTCGGCGGCCAGGTCCCCGCCCGCCACCCGGGCGTAGGCAGCTTGGTCCTCGGCCTCCATGTCCCGGATCTGCGCATCGCTGTAGCCCAGGGCACGGCGGGATGCGCGGCGGGGCAGGAGCTTGTCCGCTCCGTAGAGCTTGGTCACCGCGTCGGCCTGCGCCGCGAACGTCGGCGTCGCCGCGTCGACCCACATCGTCTCCATGCGCAGCGCCTCCGGCGGGATACGACCGTCGCGCACCAACAGGATCAGGCGCATGACCTGCTCCCACCCGTCGCCGAAACTGCGCTGGCGGCGCTCGGCGCGCTTGATGTGCCGCCCCTCGCTGGAGCGGATGCCCTCCGCCGACGCCGGGTTCTCCGTGGCATAGCCCAGGAAGTGTGGCGGCAGACCGGAGATGGACGCGGTCAACCGCGCGAGCGCGTTGAGGGTGTTGTGGAAGTTGGACAGGTCCGCCTCGGGGAACTGCCCGACCGCCACCCCGTCCTCACGCGGGTTCTTCGGCGTGGCCCACAGGACACCGGCCACCGCCTGCCACGGCGTGAGCGGAGTCCCTTGTGCGTCAACGAAATCGGCCTGCTCGAACCCGAGCGCGTACCGGCGCGGCATCGCGTGGAACTCGGCACTGACCAGCATGTCGGTGGCGATCTTGCAAGCCGCGTCCGACAACGGGATCACCGACGCCAACTCCGAACGCCCCAGCGACACCGGTTTCGTTCTCCGGCGGCGGGTGCGAGGTCGGTTGATCAACGGCACCACCGGCACCACACCGAGCCCATGCCGGTCGCGGTCGGTCTCCGTCCACGCCGAACCCCCGTCGTGCGAGGTGTACCAGATCGTCTCCTCCGGCAGATACAACGTCGCGTGCGTCGCCGTTAGACTGGACGCCCCTGGGACGGACTCGTCGTCGTACCAGCGCTTGAGCGCCGCACGAACCGTCCGCGTCCGCGGGTCCAGCTCCGCGTGCACCTCCAACGGCGACTCCACCGTCACCAACGGCGTCTCCGCGTCCTGCTCGTTGGTACCCACGATCGCGAACGCACGACCCATCACCAACGCATCCACGTGCGCCTGCTGGCTGGCCAGGTCCAGTCGGTTCGCCTTCCAGATCCGCCACAAGTCACGATCTGCGGCGTCCCGACCGCCGAGCCGAAACCCGGTCACGTCCAAGCGCTCATCGAGGCTGTCCACGACCAGCTCTGGCCAGTTGACCACGACCTGCCGCACGCGCCCGTCCAAGCGACGCAGTAGCTCAGGGTGCATGTAGGACAGCGGCTGCTCACCCTCGTAGTAGGCGTCCAGCAACTCCAACTCCGAGAGCTGGGCGTTGTGTTGGGACGAGAGCCGTTGCAACCAAACGGATTCCTGCTGTGCCAGCACGCTGTTGGTCACGCACATCACCGGCTTCCGTAGTACCTTGCCGTGGATGCAGCCTTCAGCCGTGCCCGTGTGGGTCACATTGGTCCTTGCGGCCGTTGCACTGATTGGACCGCTTGGCGGAGCCTGGATCGGTGCGTCACTCACGGCCAGACGCGATGATCGCCGCTGGGACCGTGAACGAAGCCACGAGCACAATCGATGGAAACGCGAAGACCACACCACCTGGCGTGATCAGAGGTTCGACACCTACGGGGAAGCGCTGGCAGCCGTCCACACCTGGTACCTGCAATTGTCGGCAGCCCATGCAGTGATCGAGGCTGGTGCCACCGACGAGCAAGGACAACTACCGGACGGCATGGTCGAGGGCATTGCCACGTCGGCCATGCGCGCTGTCCGCATCTTCCAGTCGTTGGAGCTACTGGGCAGTCCGGGCGTGGTCGGCAAGGCCCGTCACCTGAGGGATGTGACCGCTGGCATCCAGCGGCGCATCATCGAGGGGAGACAGCCAGCCACCCCAGTAGACGAGATAACCACCTGCCGCCAAGCATTGATCGCCGCGATGCGGATCGACCTAGCGGTGAATCATTCACTCATCCCATCACCACCATCCGTCCTGACTTCTTGATGTTCTGCCCACGCAATCGCCACCCGCTCACGGCCATCGCTGCGGTGGGGACGGCGTCGATCCTCCTGCCTGTCTTGCCGCGTTCGGGCTTGTCGGGGCGGATGAGGTCGGGTTCGCCGGGTGGGTGCCGGACTTCGACGTTGTCGAAGCAGAAGGCGGCGATGGGATTGCCGTGGTGTGACCAGTTGCGGGACTTGGTGAGGGCCATGAGTTCGGTCATGCCGTGGGTCATGCCCTTGTAAGTCTGGGCGACCGGGTACATCGGCACCCCGGCCCGCTTCTCCAGCCGCTGGCGGACGGGTTCACCGGACCACTCGTCGTAGGAGATGTCCGCGACTCGGAGCAGGCCGGTGTCGGTGACCACGTCGTTCTCGATCACGTCGTAGTCGATGACCTCCCCGTCCGTGACGGTCAGCCAGCCTTGGTCGACCCAGCGGCTGGCGCGGCCGTCCAGGCGCTCATCGAGGAAGGCGACCGCAGACTCGGGTAGCCAGAACCGCCACAGCGCGGAGACGTGGCCGTCGATGCCCTCGGGGACAATCAGGCACCAGGCGGTGAGGTCAAGTTTGGACGCGAGGTCGAGTCCGCCCCAGGCGGGTTTCCCGGCTAGGCGTTCGCGGAGTAGTGCGGGGTGGTCGAGAGTGGTTCCGGCGCAGGCTAGGTAGAGGTGCATGGGCATCCAGCGGGTGGACTGCGCGACCCACTGGTTGAGCCGGAACTGCCGGAAAGTGTTCTCTTTCGCGGGGTTGTTGCGGGCTTCGAGGGCTTCTTCGCGCAGGGCGGTGAGGGAGAGGAAGTCGCCGAGGGCGGGGTTGGCGTGGTACCAGTTGGTCTCGTCCCATGGGTCCGCGTCGGCGGGCAGGTTGCGCAGGTAGACGAAGCGGTGTGGTGCGCGGGTCGGGTCGTCGGCGATCTTGACGCACTCGTCGTGTTCGGCTTTGGCGAAGCTGGACGGGTCGTTGCCCGCGGTGGTCGCGGCGATCAGCAGGGGTTCGAGGCGGGTGCCCATGCCGGTGCGCATGGCGTGCCAGAGGTCGCCGGAGGGCTGGGTCAGGACCTCGTCGAAGACCACGCAGGACGGATTGCTGCCGAGGTTGCCGAGTGCGTCGGCGGGGACGACGGCATAGACGCTGCTGGTCTTCTCGTCCACGATCCGCGCGGCGCTGTCGAGGACCTTCAATCGGCGTGACAGGACCGGGGAGAGGGCGACCATGCGCGAGGCGACGTTGAAGACGAGCTTGGCTTGGTCGGTGTCGCGGGCGCAGCCGTAGATCTCTGCGGACTCGACTCCGTCCCCGCACAGCATGTACAGCGCGACGAACGCCAACAGTTCGGACTTGCCGTTCTTGCGGGCGATCTCGATCCAGGCGATGCGGAACCGGCGCACGTAGCAGGCGGCTTCGTCGTCCCAGCGGACCTCTCCGAACAGCGGACGGACGATGTCCTCCCGCTGCCACTCGGCGAGGATGAAGGGCTTGCGCGCCCACCGGTCTTTGGTGTGGACACAGATTTCCTCGGCGAACGCCTGAGCGTGATCCGCGCGAGGCTTGCACAGGTGGGTGCCGCGTTTGCGGCAGGTGCGGCCGTCGAAGGTCCGCCCGCACACCGGCAGCCGCGCCCCGGGCGGTCTGGTGGTTGTGCGGGGCGTCGCGGTGCGGGCGCGTGGGCGGGTCTTCGAGCCGCGGGCGGTCTTGCTAGGAGAGGAGCCGGTCTGGTCCGTGGCCGTGGTGGTCATGGCCCACCTCGACCTTGATCGCCTGCCGATCCGAGGGCGTCAGCCCGAACCGTGCCGCGAACTGCAAGAAGGTGCGTTCGGCGTCGGCCTGGACTTGGAGGGCGGGGTTTTTCATCAGCCCCGCGCCGCCTTGCACCAGCAAAGCGGACCCATTGACCAACTGGGTTGCTGCCCGGTACCGGGCCAGGGCCTCACACAGCACCAGGAAGGCGTCGGCGTCCCACACGGTGAGGACGTGGCGGGCGATCAGGCCAGGGGCCAAGCGCTCCCAGATCGTGCGCGCGGCGTCGGATGCCCAGTCCGGGCAGGTGATCTCCTGCTCCGGCGGGGCGGGTTCGTTGGTGTTGATGCGGTCGGGACGGTCGCCGTGCAGGATGCGCAGCGCGGTCGGCTTGGCTGCGGGTCCGCGTTTACCCACGTGACCTCCTGGCTTCACCAACAGTTGATCATGCGATCGGGCATCATGGCGAAATGACGGACGGCGCGGAGCAACACGCACAGGCCATGAGACTGGAAAAGATCAAGATTTGGTTGGCCGCCGGGCAGACACTGACTGGGGTCGTCGGTGTGGTGCTTACGGTGATTACTTTCTGGCACACCATGCGTGCGGAGACCGGTCACGAAGCCATCTCCGTGGAGGTGCAGGTGGCCATCGCGTGCCCAGGATCAACGGTTGGCTCGTATGGCCCGGACCACGCCGTTGCATCCCCGCCTACTGATCACGTTGGTACGTCTCTGCCTACTGATCACGTCGGGGGAGTTGCCTAGCAGGCACCGGAGGGCGCTCGTTTGTGAGTGCTCCGGCCACCGGCGTGGCAGCCGCCATGGAGGCCGCTGCCACGCCAGAGTTCAGGTTCCGGAGCTGCGTCCGCGGCTGGGGCTGGCGGCGGTGCGGGAGAACCGTCGCCTAATCGCGGCCCCAGCGCGGGCAAGGCGCGCTCGCATGGTGGGCTACTCCTTCCTGGTCTCGTCGGGGTCGTCGGTGGGCATGGGGATGCCGAGGATGTGGGCGGCGGCGTGGCCGTCGAGGTACTTGTCGCCGAGGGTGAGCAGGCGTGCGGCGCGCAGGAACGTTTCTTTGTCGGCGCGGGTTTTGAAGCACAGCGCCACCCAGTACTCGCTGTCGGTCGCGAGTCGGAAGCGTTCGTCCTCGCGGGCGGTGCGTTCGCGAAAGCCCTGGGCCAACGCGTCCAGCTCGGCGGCGGCATCGCCTTCCAAGTCGCCGGTGTAGGCGACGTTCTCCAGCGGGTCGGGCTCGGGGGGCGCGTTGAGCTGGGCGAGCAGGTCGTCCTGACTCAGCGGGGCGCCGATCGAGGCTTGGGCCTGGAGTTGGGCGAGCAGGTCCGTGTTGGGGTCCTGGTCATCGGGTGAGGTCACGGCGGAAGATCTCCAGGTCGGCGAGCGGGAACCACTCCAGAATCCGGGCGTAGTCCTCGGGCGCGTGGTCCTTGATCGGCTTGAGGAACCGGTAGTCGAGGCCGTCGAAGCTGCGGCCGAACCAGTCGTACTCCGGCGGCAAAGGACACGAGTGGCGGGCGAGGGCGGCGCGGACGTCGGCGATGCGCCAGTCCCATACCGGGGACACCTTGCGCAGGTGCTCGCGCACGGGGCCGTGGGTGACCATCGCCATCCGCCGGTTCGGGGAGTCTGCGGCCCGCACCCCGTCGGCGTTCCACGCTCTCGGTAGGTCGAGGTCGTTGCGGAGCAGGTCGGCGAGTTCTTCGTAGGTGGGTTCGGGGAACTGGGCGGCCTCGATGATCGCGCAGCGTTCCGGTGGCTGGAACAGGAAGCTGTTGAGCCACCGATACAGGCTCGGGTGGGGCAGGTTCACGATCCGGGTGCCGAAGAAGTCCTCGTAGAACTTGAGCGAGTCCTCCACGAACTGCAAGCCCGGTACGAGGTAGAGGTGGTAGGGGACGACGGTGATCCCGGCCTCGCGCATCGCCAGCCACGCGGCCAACGAGTCCTTGCCTCGGGAGAAGCCGAGCAAAACCCGTTTCCCCTCGGCCGCCAACTCCTCGCGGAGCCGTTGAGACGGGGTGATGCCGTTAATGGTGATGGGCAGGCGTGCCTCCTTCGTGGGTGGACACCCGCGCACCGCTTGGTGCCCGGGTCACCGGGCCAGGTCCGGGGTGCGGTCGGGGGTGGTGCGGTGGATGAGCCGTCCGATGCCGGTGTGGGACAGGCTGGTGTGCTCGGCGATCCGCCGGTGCGAGGCGCCGAGTGCTTTCGCTTGCCGGATCAGGGATTCCCGCTCGTCGCGCCAGGCGTGGTACTGCTCGTCGGCCTGCTCCAGCGCGGCCAGCACCGCGGCCAGGTCGGTATCCCTGGCGGTGATCGGATCGGTCACCGGCGCCCCCGGCGGACACGTGGGTTCGGCCGTGTCGGAAACCTGACCGGCCATACCCGGGCCTCAGTGGCTTGTGCCCTTCCGGCCGGGTCAGGGGTGTCCCCCCTGGGGGCCGCGTGCCGGTGGCCGTGAGTGACCGCCGGGGCGTGGCCGGTGAGTGCGGCGGGCGGCAGCTCCGGCACGGAACAGGGTGGTGGGCGGGTGCGGGGGTCACGGTGAGTGCCAGCCTCCCCGGGTCCTGGGGTCGGTGGCGGTCACCCGGGCATGGCACGGGCCACACAACCCCCGCCCACGCGCGGGGTCGTCGGGGTCCAGTCCTGCGGCCACCAGTTCACGGCGGGTCAGCGGCCAGTGATCGGCCACGGTGGCAGCCTCACCACACGGGTGGCCCCGGTGACCGGGGCAGGCGGTGAGGTCACAGCGGCAGATGGGGTCACGGGCCAGCACGGCGGGGCGGAACCGGGAGCGGTGCGGGCCGGAGTAGCCCCGGTCGGCGGAGGTTCCGCCGGAGCGGCGGGCACGCGTGCGGCAGGCAGGGCAGCGGCCCCCGGTGGGGGTGGTGTTGGGGCAGCCAGGCCGGGAGCAGGGGCGCGGCGCGCGGACGGGCATCCACATCCCCAGGGCTCGGCAGTCCGGGTGTCCGGGGCGGGCATGGGTGCGGCCCCCACACCGGGTGATGTGGGGGCCGGAAGGCGGACGGAGGGTCAGCGGGTCCACTGGGCGGGCGGGTGCTCCTGGCGGGTCATCCACTCATCCAGGGCGGTCACCAGTTCCCGGAGTTGGTCGAAGTCGTCGAAATCGGCATCCGGGTTGTCCCGGCACAGCTCACGGATCGAGACAAGGGCCTGTGTCGGGTCCATCTCAGGCCACCTGAAAGAGCTTGAACGCCTGGTGCTTGACCTGGTTTCCCTTGCCCAGCAAGGCGCGTTGTGCACGGGCGGCGGCCGCGTCCTCACCGGGCACCGGTGCCCGGTGGTCGACGTACTCGATCACGGTCTGGAACCCGGACCAGTGGCTTCCCTTGGTCCGCTTGCCACCGATGTTGGCGTTCGTCTCGCCCTTGAATAGAGCCATCAACTCGGAGGTGAGTGCGTCGTCACGTTCCTTCACGTCGCTGCGCGCGTCGTCGTCCGGTGCGGGCCAGATTTCCCGGCACACGGCCTCGAAGTCCTTGATCGCCAAATCCGCCTTGATCATCTTCTCGGCCTCCTCGGCGAAGGCGTCGGCGTAGTCGAAGGTGATCTTGAGGGCTTCCCGGGCGGCGGCCATCTTGGCCGGGGCGGCCGGGGAGTGGCGGAAGGACCAGCGGGAGACGTGGTTGCCCAGGGCAGCGGCTTGGGTGTTGGCACACACCACCCGGACCGGGGTGATCAGGAACTCCGACGCCCGCCCCGGCTGAAAGTAGTTGAACCCGGCCAGGTTCAGCTCGACCCGATCCACGCCGCCCACGAGGATGCCCTTCGGCAGGCGGGCGGTGATGAACACGTCCCTGCCGCCTCGCAGCGCACCGGCGGTGTCCACGATGGCCCCGGACTGGTCCAGGATGGCGGACAGGGTCTCGCCCATCACCTCGTTCGGGATCGGGGTGTAGTCCCGCCCCGCCACCGAGAGGACTTCCCGCTTGCCGGTGAACGGGCTGACCCGGCTCACGGCCTGGTAGTCGTCCACCCCGACCAGCTCCACGCAGTCGTCCTCCTCCACCAGGCGGCTGTCGTCCTCGCCTTCGTGGTCGCCGATCTCGCAGGTGTCGGTGTGCTTGTCCCCCAGCGCGGCGGAGCATTCCGGGCACTCGGTGCCGGTGAGCGGAACGGTCACCGGGTCCAGCCGGACAGCCCAGTTGTCCAGGGAGGCCAACTTGAGGGCATCGGCAACGGTCATCGGCCCGGGGACCACGGTCCCCAACCGGTGCCAGGCGGGGGTGTTGGCGGAGATAAAGGCGGCGGTGCCATCCTCACCAATGTCAATCATGTGAGCCATGAGAAGCCCTTTCAGGCGGTGATGTGAACCCCTGCCGGATCGGCGGGGCGGTTCTTTCGGCACCTCAAGGATACCGGGTACACCACCTGTGTCCAGCATTCCGGGCCACTCACCAGTGCATTTACTCGAACGGCCTAGCGTCGATTTCGCGTATTTGCCTGGCCTGCATGAATGGGGGGCGAGAGACAAGCAAAGGGGCTCGGCGGTGTTCCACCGAGCCCCTTCGTGCCTCATGGCTCAATTTGCCGAAAGAACCTGAAAGGCGTGGTCCATCCTGCCGGACGGCCATGGCCTTGTCGACCGGCCGCGCCCGGATGGCCGCGTGTTCACCGCCAGTGCGTGGGGCTGTAGGGCAGCGGGAACCGGGCCGCGCGTTCGGTGGCGTCGGTGAGCACGTAGGCGGGCAGGGTCTCTTGGAAGCGGTGCAGGGCGTGGTAGACCCGGTGCCAGCCGTCGATGACCACCGAACCAGGTGGCCCGTCTGGTGTCGGCGGAAGCGGGGCGATGATGATCGGCTCGTCCAGGTCGGTGGTCATCGCGTGGTCGTGGTCGATTGCGATGCACACCACCGGGATTCCCTGTCCGGTGGGGATGGCCGGGGGCATGAAGGCACCGAGTCCGCCGATGCCGACCTGCGCGTGCAGGGCGGCGGCATCCGGATCGGCGGCGACCAGCTCCCGGGTGTGGGTCTTGCACCAGCGCAGGGTGAACCAGCGGAAGGTCCGGCAACCGATGTGTGTTGCCGGGTGCTCGTGTCCGGGGCCTGTGCGGGGATGACCGTCCGGGTCAATGAGAGGGATCGGGTGGCCGGTCATCGGTCACCGCCGGTGTGTCGTGGGTTGGTGGTCAGGTCGCGGTAGCGGTCGGAGTCCAGCGCCACGATCTGCGGGCCGTGGACGGCTTCCTCACCGGTGAACGCGGCGGCGTGTTCGGCGCACCAGGGCTCGCCGTACTCGCTGTCGAAGACGTCACCGGGGCGGGTGCAGGGGAGGTCGGTGCAAGTGACGCACGAGGCGCACAGTCCCACGCCCACCTGTTCCGGCGGGCCGGTGTGCACGAGCACGGCCACCGCTGCCACGGCGGAGTCGTCGTGGTTGTGGCACAACACTTCGGTGGTCATGACGCTCCCTCGTCGGAGTCGATCGGTTTGGCCGCGCCGGTGATGTTGTCGCGCAGCAGGCGGTAGATCTTGCCCATCCCGATGAGCACTTCGTCGGGTACGGATTCGCCGGTGCGGCGCTTGCGCGCTGCCATCGCACGGCTGAGCAGTATGTTCCAGCGGTTGGACTCCACCAGCAGCGCGCAGACCGAGCAGGCCGCCCAGTCGGCCATGCTCGTGTAGGTGTGGTCCGCGTCCTTCTCCGGAAGGGTCATGACGGCGAAGTCGCGGACCGGGATGACGAACTCCGGTCGCCCCTCGGCGCAGAAGTCGCACTGGCCCCGCCATCCCGGCGGTGCGGGCACCGGCACCGGATCGTGGTCGGTCGGTCCGTTCGCGCGGGTGTGGCGGTAGGACGCACCGTCGTTGTCCGCGTAGTGCTCCAAGGCGTGCTCGCACACCTGGCAGATGACGATCTCAGGCGTGGTCACACCGTTCCCCTTCGTTGACGCGGATGACGCCCTCGGGCCAGCGGGCGTCGGTGAGCACCGACTGCATCCGGGGCAGCAGCCAGACCTGGCTGGGGTTGTGCTTGTCGTAGGGCGACATGGCGTGCACGGCGTGCCAGGCGGCGTCGTAGACGGCCTTGGCCGCCACCGTCATCCGCCTTGGTTCGACGAACGTTTCCGCCTCCAGGACCGGAGTTCCGGGGCCAACGAGGAACTCGTCGGCCAGCCCGCCGATGGCCACGACCAACCGGCCGTCCTCGAACACCAGGACTCGCAGGGTCACGTCGGCGGGCAGGGTGCCTTGCTGCCGCTCCAACTCCAGCACGAAGTGAACCCAGGCGGCCACGGACAACGCCCGGCGCGCGGCGAGACCGAGGGCGCTCATCGCCACCACCCCACCAGGTGGCGGACGAGCACCCAGCAACCGCGGGCGAGGTGACCCCAGTAGAAGCGGCGGACCCGCACGTATCCTGGCCGGAACCGGTGGGGCTCGCCCGGCGCCAGGACCAGGACCTCGACGGCGCCGAACCGGTGAATGCCGTGGTGGACCGCGTCGTGCTGCCCGACGTCGTGGCGCACTTGGTGAGCGAGAATGTCGAGGAAGTTGGGGTCGTCGTCCTCGCGCACCGTGGCCCCGTGGACCTGGATGTCGACCAGCCACGGCGCCCACATGCGGTGCCGGTAGACGGTGGCCGAGAACTCCACGTCCACGAACCGCTCCGGCAGCTCGTGCGCGACCAGGTAGCGGACCAGGTCGGGAACGGAGTGCAGGTGGGCGCTGTCTTTCACTCGTTGTCCGGCCTTGTCCCAGGTGGCCAACTGATGTCGGCCCACCAGGGGCGGACCCCATCGGATCAGTCTCGGAAACACGGATAGACCCCTTCACAAGGTCAACAGGAATCCCCAACGGCCACACCGGGCCATTTTCTCGGGGCTTACCCATTCATCCTGCGGCGGCATTCGGGAATCTCTCAAGGGCAATTATTGATAGAAGCATCACCGGTACGGATTCGAGAAATCGAACCATGCCCGGAAATGGCATTCCATGTCGGAGAAGGAAATGTCGCGCGCGGACTGGCGGGGGTGGTGCGGGCGGCGGCCGGGGCGACCACACCGGCGACGGGGTGGGGATCACCGGGGTCACGGCGCAGGACCGCCACCCGCACCGGAAAGGCTGCCGCCGCGCAGGGATGGGTGGATTGCGCGGCGGCAGCCGAAGGGGGGATTCTCGGCGTGCGGTGGGCATGGCTCCGCCGAGCCCGACCAGTATGGCATGGAATCGATCAGGTGATCAACCGATGACCGGATCTTTTTGCCGGTCATTCGCAGTCCAGGGCGAGCACGGTCGTGCACTGCTGGCCGAGGAGTTGTCCCAGGCGTTCCCAGGTGTCCAGTGGCCAGCGGGTCTCGCAGGCCGCGCAGGCGGCTTCCGCGTGGTCGGTGTCGATCCACAGCGCGGGTTGGCGCACCCAGTCGGCTTCGGTGTCCGACCAGACCAGCACGGTGTTTTCGCGGCAGGTCGGGCAGGTGTGGCCGCGCAGTCGGTACCGGGGTGGTGGTTCCACCACGGCGCGGGCGGCGGTGACCCATCGCTGTGCCTGGTCGGCGGTGTGGGCCAGGCAGTCCGGGTCTTCCAGTTGCCAGTGTTCGGCATGGGAGGCCCAGAGTCGGACCTGTTTGGACAGTGCGTACCGGGGACCGGGGTCGAACAGGTGGTGACCGTGCGCGGCGAGTTGGCGGCGCATCTCGGTGCCGATCTCGGCGACGACCGCCACGGCGTTGAGGCTGGCCGGTGGGCGCGAGCCGGTCCCGGTGGCCCCGGTGCGCTCCCCGCCCGGTTCAGTGGCCTGCACGAGCTGGTCGAGCAGGCACGGGATGAGCGCGCGTTCGGTGAAGCCGTCGTCGCGGGTGATGGTGGCAACGCCGGGGGCGCAGAGCTGGTCGACGGCGGCGTCGAACGCCAGGCGGGCCTGGACGGGGTCGACGCGCTCCGCCTGGTCGTCGTCGAGGTCGTGGTGGTGGCGGTCGCGGTTCATGGTGTCGTCCCGGTGGTGGTGCGGGCGGCGTCGAGGCGGGAGGGGTGCAGGCCGGTGAGTCGGTCGCGGCGTTCGCGGCGGCCGAGCCGGTCGCGGCTCAGTGGCCCGCACGCCTGCCCGGAGTTGGCTTTGCAGAACGGGCACCGCACGCCGATCGCGGCGTCGCGGTCCGGGGTCCGTGCCCAGCCCATGGCGGCATAGACGGCGTCGATCCCACGGTCGCGGGCGGCGACGGCGCGTTCGCGGGTGATCCCGGATCGGCGTTGCGCGGGCACAGCGGCCCGTCCGGCGGGGTGGGCGCGGGCGATGCGGATGCGGTCGATCACGTCCGCCGGGGCGATCCGGCCGTGGTGCTGCGTTTGGAGCACGGTGAGCGCGGCGTGGCACTCCCCGGCGGAGTGACCGCGCAACTCGTTCAGCCACGTGTCGACTGCGGCGTCGGTGGGCGGGGCGTGGCCGGTGACCCGGTAGTGGGTCAGCAGAGCGCGCACTTCCGAGCGGGTCAGCGGGGGCTGGGTCTCGGCGCTCATGCGGGCACCCGCCCCGACTCGGCTTCGGCGAGGGTGGTGGCGTCGAGGGCCTGGGCGACGATGGCGTGCAGGGTCTCGGGGTCGGCGTGGGCGGCAGCTCCCGGACCGCGAGGCCGATCGGGGAGCGGTCGTCGTCGGCGATGGCGTCGGTGCGCATCCGCTCGATCGCCTCCGCCGCCGCAACTGCTTGGGCGCGCAGGGCAGGTGCCGCGGCCAGCAAGGCGGCGCGTTGGTGCTCGCCCACCAGCTCGGGCAACCACGAGACCGGCAGGCGTTTGGCGGACCAGGTGCGCAGTCCGGCGGCGATCACCGCGGCCTCCACGTCCTCGCGCAGCAGCTCGATGACCTCGGTACGGAGCCGGTCACGGACGCGGTGGGGTTGCTCGGGGGTGTGCACCGCGACCAGCCGTTCGGCCTCGGCGCGGCGGCGTTGCCGCTTCGAGCCCGGCTCGGCCACCGGCTGATCGTCGGGGGTCTCGTGTGCGCGCGTATCGCGCGCCTCGCGCGTGGGGTCCCCCCTTTCGTGATCTACCAACGCAAGAGGAACTACTCCACCCCGCTCCCTACTCCCTTCTCCCCTGGGTCGCGCCGAAGGGATCGGCGATGGGATCGGGGACGGGTTCGTCGAGTCGTCTTGGGCCGGTTCGTGGCCGAGCGGCGCGGTCGAGTCGGTGGTGGGCTTGTCGGCGCGGCGGGGGCGTTGGGCCATCGCGGCCGTCACCGACGGGGGCAACGCGCGTGCCCCGGCCTCCAGCTCCCGGGCGGCGACCAGCGGCGCCGGACCGGTGATCTCGACCGGCAGCCGCCGCAGCTCCCGGGCCAGTGAGGCGCGCAGGATGGGCGAGACGATCTCGAACGCGGTCCGCAGTGCCGCGCGCAGCGTGTTCGGTTGGCGCCACAGCTCGTCACGGCGGACGAAGCTGCGCACCAGCAGTTCCTCGGTGTCGTGGTCGATCACCACGAACCGGGCCGCGTCCAACTCCGCCAGCGCCGCGCGCACACCGTCGAGCCCGAGATCATGGTGGGAGTTCGCCCAGCGGCGCACGGCGACATCGAGCATCCCGGCATAGGTCAACCGACGCTGCGAGAACAGAAACAAGTACAAGAGCTTGGCCGGAGTGGACAGTGCCAAGAAGTCTTCGTCTTCCCAGATGTCCAGGTACAGGCGTGCGTGATCACGCGCCATGATGATGAACTCCCCCAACAGGTTCAGGTCAACTCGCGCGGCGTGCGCGCAAGTGCAGCCGCGCCCGGATACGGGCCGCGGTGTAAGTGGACAATCGCAACGCAGCGGCGGTCTCGGCATCGGTCCGGCCACGGGCGTGCAGGATCGCCACGGCCACCTCACGCGCGGCCGTGCCCAACTCCTCACCCAGCAGCTTTCCCGCTATCGCCCGCCGTGCCGCTTCCGCGTCGGCGTGGCTGTAGCGGCTCACGACACCGCGACCCCCACCACGGATGCCGGATCGCGTCGGCGGACCGGGGCCAGGTTCAGCGCGTAGACGGGCTGGAGCTTGTTCCCGTTGCCGCCCTTGACATCGGTGGAGCGGGCGTAGCGGCCGGTGGCGACCAGGACCCCGGCGGCGGTCAGACGCCGCACCGTCGCGCCCACCAACGGCGGACGCACCCAGTACGGCAACCGCGACCGCCAGCGGTTCGCCGTGGTCTCCCAGAACGGATCGGTCAACGCGTCGCCGATCACGACCCCCACCACCGCACGCACCTGCTCACGATTGCGCGGGTCACCGGCCAACAGCGCCGCCACATCGGAGACAGTGTCCGGGTACTCCAGCGGCAATGGCCGCAGCGTCGCCGCCAACTCCACCGCCGCGTCCACAGTGTCGACTGGCGCGGGTGGGTTCGCCCGGTCGACGGGAACCGTCCGCCGTCGACCGGGCGAGGACCGCGGGCTCATCAGCCCAGCAACACAAACGTGCGGACCTCGGCAATGTCCTCGCAGTCCCGAGCTGCCTCCGGATACCTGGCGCGCAACAGCGACAAGGAAACCGAGACGCGCATGGACCGCCTGTAGGTGATCACAGGCTGGCCACGGAGAGTGCCGACCTCGCGATCCCCTAAACGAGCCTTGAGCACCGCCTCCAACGAACCTCGCAGCAACCGGTAGTACTGCGCACGCGCCTTGACCTGGCGCAAACGTTCTACCGCAACCTCGAAGTCGTCCAACGCGACCGACCCCGAGAACGCCTCCGAACCCAAGAACGAACTGCTTGTCGACATGACACAGACCGCCTCCATACGGCCGCAACCCCTTACACCCGGACACGGCGAAGCACCACGCCGTACCACGGCACGCAGTGCCGAAGATCAGAAGGCCGGCGGTGTCACGCCCAGAAGATCTACAACGGACACACGCCGGCCTCCGACACGCGGAGACCGCCGCGTATACGGGCGGGAACCCCCAGGTTCCCCGCGTGGACCACCCTGCGCCGATCGCACCACCGTGTCAAGCAAGTGACGCACTGTGTCAAAATAACGCTCACCCGGATGGGGCAACTTGATTTCAGCCGGTGCGGTGTACGCATCGCGGTTGATCCCGGGAGCCGGATGGGCCAGTCTCTGCGTCGCGGGCCGATTGCACCACGATCGCCCAGGATCAGCCGTTGTTCCTCAAGCGGCTGACGTCACCGTCCCCGGTCGGGGACACTGATAGTGATCGAGGGATGCCGGTCCACCCCGCGGGCTTGCATGACCCTCGCCACGCGGGGCGACCGCTACCGCGTGTTACGTCGACCAGGGCAGGGCGGAGAATCCCTCACCATGAGCAGCGCCGGACCACGCAGTCACGTCGAAGCCCTGCTCCGGGGCTGCTGCGGCGAGGACGTGTCCGTCAAGCAACTCGAACGCGATCACGGTCTCAAACCCGGGGCGATCGCCAACTACCTCAAGCCCTCCCGCGACCCCAACATCCCCGCCCTGGCCATCCTGGAGCGCTTCGCCACCGTCACCGGCGCCAGCCCCAACGTCGTCCTCAACGCGTTCATCCTCGACGCAGGCCTGGGCTCCCCCGACCTCTCCGACGCCGAGCAGGAGCTCTTGGCCCGCTTCCGCAGGCTCGACAAGCTGGACCAATCCCGGCTACTGGCGATCATGGGCTCGCTGGAATCCGTCGCCAACACCCACCGTCACCACGTCTCAACGGTGGCTGACCAGGTCTAACACGCCCGGCAGAAACACGCACGACCGATCGCGAATCTGGTTACACTCGACCACACCACACCCGCGGACTCGGGAAGATCGGGGCCGGAGTCCTCGCGCGGGCACGTGCACGCGCAACCGCACGCCCACGAGGCAGCGAGGCTGAGAGGAACCGGTGACCGACCAAGAACCGCACGACGGGCCGTTAGTGGTCGTCGTCCCGCGCGACGCGCTCTCGCCGGAACTGGGCCTCGAACTCCTGACCGACGACCACGGCGCCGTGCACGCCATTCGTGTCCGCGAGGGGTTCGCGGTCAGCGTCGGCCTGGCGAACCTAATCAACGACCTCTTCGCCCGGCGTGTACAGGCGACCGGCCGCGACCGTGTTGGCGACCGGTGCGCATGAGTTGCCTCACCTGCAACGGTCAACGCGGACCGGGACAGCGGCGTCCGGTGCTGCGGGTGAATCTGCGCATCTGCCGCGTGGATGGTGCCGCCCGCCGTGGGCAGAAGTGTCTGCGTGGCTGGTCCCAGGCTCCGCTCGTAATCATCAGTAGCGGAAGGCTCTGGGGTGGTCGGTCCACCAGGCGATCAGGGACTCGTTGTCCCGGCCGTTCTTCTTCGCCAGTCGTAGGCGCTGTTCCAGGTCGGCGGTGAGTTCCTTGATGAACTGGAAGGTCTGCTCCATGGTGAGTGCGGTCTCCTCGATCGCGGTCAGTTTGTGGCGGTGTTCGGCGACCGCGTCGGGGTGGTCGCGGTAGAGGATCGCGCCGTCGAGGTCGACGCACACGGCGGCGGTCTTGTCGGCCAGGGTGACGATCCGGTAGGAGGCCGCGTTGTCGGTCAGCACGTCCGGGACCATGCGGATGGTGACGTTGTCCTTGTCCGCGGCGCGGAGCAGGCTGCGGAACTGTCCGATGGTGGTCTGCAGGTCGCGGGCGGAGCGGATGAACGCGACCTCGCCGATCAGGTGCGTGTAGGTCGGTGTCGTCTTGCGGCGCCTGCTGTAGCGGAACTCGTGTCGTCGACTCGCCCGGGTCCGCAACTCCGGCGGAAGGTCCATCGGGGAGAACGTGACCACCTCGTGCGCCTCGGCCTCCAGCACCTGCCACGCCACCCGGTCGACCGGAAGCCGCCCGTACCCGAACAGGGACCCGGCGATCCACTGGTACTGCTCGACCTGTCCCTTGAGCACCACCACCGCCGCGACGTCGTGATCGGCGGTGACTCCACACAACCCGAGCAGCCGAACCACGTCCTCGTCGGCCATCCGCTGATCCCCCCTCAACCACCGCGACAACTTGTCCGC
>NZ_AXWW01000070.1 GCF_000482865.1 Actinokineospora inagensis DSM 44258
TTCCAGGTGGGCAGTTCGGTGCCGTCGCGGGGCTTGCGGTAGGGCATGATCACGCCGGGGTTGCCCTGGTGGCCGCCGTCGGCCATCACCGGCCTGCCCGCGAGGCGCTCGGCGATGCCGGAGTCGCGGTAGACGGTGCAGTCGTTGCGGTTACCGGGCTGCGGGTCGCCGGTGGCGATGACCAGGCGGGTGTCGGCGTCGATGGCGACCTGCAGGTTGGTGGAGTAGCGGTGGTTCTTCGACCGTGCCGCGACGCGGTGGTCGCGGGTCGGGACCAGGGTGCCGTCGACGATGGCGACCTGGTCGATCCGCCGTTTGCGTACCGGCGCCAACGCCAGCAGCGGACCGAGGGAGTCCACCACCCGATGCGCCGCGGAGTGCGAGACCCCGAACAACGGCCCGATCTGACGCATGGTCAGGTTCGTACGCCAGTAGACCGCCACCAACAGCACCCGGTCCGGCAAGCTCAACCGCCACTGCCTACCCGGGCGGCCGTCGGCGATCGCGTCACCGCCCCGCTGGGCCACCACCCGCACCAACGTGCGGAACTGGCCGGGCTCCAACCCGGTGAACGGCGCTATCCACTCCGACCGCGACGACGAGATCACCTGCACACCCACATGATCAACCATGCCCTACGCAACACGATCACCGGGTTACGAGACATCCCTTAGGGACTGGTCGACCCGGCACCAAGATCACGCGCCAAGATCAACGGTGCTGAGCCGCCCCCGGATTCCAGCCCAGCCTGCGGCACCGACAAAACCGGCCGCGCCGAGTCGCCGGTCGAGGCGGGCCACTAGCGGCTTGACCCGGAACGTCGGCCGGCCCTTGATCTGCCCACGACGCTCCTGGCCGCGTTGCCGAGGGCCGTTCCGGCGCCTTGCCGGGAACGCCGTGGACAGGCGGAGCCGCGACCAAGCGTTCTTTGGGTCGGGCGACTAGCAGTGGGCGGTGCGGGCCGAGTCCAGGAGGGATTGGGCGACCGGGGGCGCGGCGGCGCCGTCGTTCTGCAGGCCGCCGGTGGGGGTGGGGTTGTTCTGGGCCCATTCGGCGAGCTGGTCGAGGACCTGGCGGGCGGCGGGGGAGGGCTGCAGGTGGTCGTACTTCTTGCCCAGCGCGTAGTCGACCGTGGCGTCCTGGCGCTGGTCGCGGACCAGTTCGGCGCACGGGTCGATGAGGCTCAGGGTGCGGGCGACGTTCGTGCCCTGCTGACCGAACCGGATCTGCGCGTGGCAGTCCAGTGAGCCGTTCGGGTAGAGCGAGTCGTTGCCCGGGTCGCCGATCTGGGTGAAACCGAGATCGCGCAGGGTCTCGGTGATGCCGCCCGCCAGGCGGTTCTGGCCGCTGGCGTTGACCACCCGGACCAGGGCGCCCGTCGCGGGGGCAGGCGCGGTGTGGTCGAGCGCGTCGCCGGGGAGCTGCTGGCCCAGCGTCGGGGCGGGTTGGCTCGCCGGGGCGGCGACCGCGGCGGGCGGGTCGCAGGACTGGGCGGTGGCGGCGGCGCCATCGGTTTGGATCACCCGGATCCACACGATCCCGGCGGCCAGCGCGAGCACCCCCAACAGGATGAGCGCGGGCAGTGGTCGCCGCCTGCGGTAGGCCCTCAGACCTCCGGTCGACACGCGTGGACCCTCCCTACGGACCCCATGGCCCACCCCCTGGACACGTCGGCTCCGCCCCGTTCGACCGAGCCCGCCGTCGTCGCTGTTCAGCCTATTCGTTTCGACCGGGTCCGCAGCACGGACCCGCCGGTGCTCACCAACACACCACCGGCTCGCCACCGGGACGCAACCGACGCCCGGGACTACCCCGTTTCACCCGTCCGCAACCCGGACGCGCGCGGTGGCCCCGGCCGTTGCCCGCGCCGGTGCCCCCACCGGTTCACATCGTTCCCAGAACCCATGGCATCACGGGGAAGTCCGGCGCGGCAAGCGGGTTCGCCCGGTTCGCGACACGCCGCGCACCCGGCCGCACCACGGCGGACACCCCCGGTGGGGTGACGCTGTGCGCGCGCCGGGGCGACATGGGCTACCCTCTGCCCGCTCCAGTCACCGAAGACGCCCTGCGGAATCGATTCCGAGGGGCGGGCGGCCTGCGAGAGCACCGTCACTCGGGTGGCGGGCACAAACCGGGGCGCTGGAACGTTGTCCAGCGGCACGATCCACATCCTGAAGGACCGCAGGGGTGAAATAGATGGCGACCGACTACGACGCACCACGGCGCAGCGAGGCCGACGATCTGGCCGAGGACTCCCTCGAGGAGCTCAAGGCGCGCCGCAACGAGAACCAGTCCGGTGTCGTGGACGTCGATGAGACCGACACGGCGGAGAGCTTCGAGCTTCCCGGCGCAGACCTGTCGGCGTTGTCCGGCGAAGACCTGACCGTGCGCGTGGTGCCCAAGCAGGCGGACGAGTTCACCTGCTCGAAGTGCTTCCTCGTGCACCACCGGAGCAGGCTCGCCGAGGACAACGGCGGCGTGCTGGTCTGCCGCGACTGCGCGTGACGCCCGGCCCGGAGTCGGGCGGGGCATCCGGGGAGACGGGCCGAGGCTGGGGAACAGCCGGGTCGCCCACCAACGGGCACCCGGCTGTTGCTGTACCCGGGGCCGGTCACGCCACCCGGCTACTCGGGTTCACCCGGGACTGACGGCGCGGGCCTGGCCGCGGCGATCGCCTCGACCACCCGCTCCGGGTGGCGGGTGCTGAACACCCAGTACGGGGTCGGGTCGTCGGGGTCGACGACCAGGACCCGGATCAGCGGCCGCACCCAGCCGCGGTGCAGCAGGAAGGCGGCCGGGTCCAGGTTCGGGCCGAGCACCCGGCGCTTGTCCTTCTCACCGAACACCTCGACCGGACCGGCGAACTCCAGCGGCAGCGCCGCGTCGGCCACCCGCAGTTCGCCCCCGGCGACCTCGACCCTGGTCGTCCCGGCCCGCCAGATCAGCAGCAGGGTCAGCGGGATGATCAGCACGTACGGCAGCCAGGCCCGCACCCCCGGGTAACCCATGTGGATCTCGGCGGCCAGCAGCCCCGCGGCGACCAGCGGCAGCGGCCACCAGTACCAGGTGACGTAGAGCCGTTCGCGGAAGGTCGCGCCGGGGCGGGAGCCTGCGGTGTCGGTCACGGGCCCAGGGTAGTCTCGCCGCTCGTGCCCAGCGTGGAGGTCCTGCTCACCCGACTGGACCCCGGTGTGCCCGTCCCCGCCTACGCCAGGCCGGGCGACGCCGGGGCGGATCTGGTCACCACGTCCGACGTGGTCATCGCGCCGGGGGAACGGGTCGTGGTCGGCACCGGGATCGCGATCGCGCTGCCGGAGGGCTACGCGGGCTTCGTGCACCCCCGGTCCGGGCTGGCCGCCAGGGTGGGGCTGAGCGTGGTCAACACACCGGGCACGATCGACGCGGGCTACCGCGGCGAGATCAGGATCTGTTTGATCAACCACGACCCGCGCGGGACCATCGCGCTGCACCGGGGCGACCGGATCGCGCAACTGGTGGTCCAGCGGGTCGAGCACGCCGTGTTCCGCGAGGTCGCCGAGCTGGACCAGACCCAGCGCGGCGCGGGCGGGTACGGGTCGACCGGGGGCCACCGGGCGCTCACCGGGGCGGCGGGGTCGGGAAACGCGACGGAGGACTAGTGGGACTGTTCGGGCGCGGGCGACGCAAGCGCGACGACGAGGTCGAGGTCGGCGCCATCACCGGCGACGACGACGCGGACCTGCCGGTCCCGGTCGACGCGCCGGACGGCCCCTACGACGAGGCGGACGCCCCCGACGACGACTTCCCCCGGCTGGACCTGGGCTCGGTGCGCATCCCGGTGCCCGACGGCGCCCAGTTGCAGGTGGAGATGGACCCGGCGGGCCCGGTCCGCGCGGTGCACGTGCTGACCCCGATCGGCCAGGTCACCCTGAACGCCTACGCCGCGCCCCGCTCGGGCGGGCTGTGGCGGGAGGTGTGCGGCGAGCTCGCCGAGCAGTTGCGCGCCGACGGCGCCCAGGTCCGCAGCCACGCCGGTGACTGGGGCCAAGAGCTCGGTGCCCGCCTCGGCGAGATGACCCTGCGCTTCATCGGCGTCGACGGCCCGCGCTGGATGCTGCGCGGCGTCGTGGCGGGCCCCCCGGAGCTGGCCGACACGAGTGCCGACGCCCTGCGGCAGTTGGTGCGCAACACGGTCGTGGTCCGCGGCACCCAGCCGATGCCGGTCCGCACCCCCCTCCAGATCGACCTCCCCCAAGCCATCGCAGAGCACATCGCCGCTCAAAACGAGCAGGGTCAGTAATCACCGGCTGGTGAACCGGGCGCGCAGCCAGGCGAGGACGGTTGCGCGTCCGAGTGCTTCCCGGTCGGCGCCGACCGTGGCCAGGGTGGTGGTGCCCAGTCGGGCGTTGGGCAGGGCGTCGACCCAGGCTTGTGCGACCTCGGCGGGGTGGATCGGGTCGTCCGTGCAGCAGGCCACGCCCGCGGGCACGTCGATCCGGGCCAGTTCGTCCAGGGTTGGTCCCGGTTCGGTCGAGGCCGTGTCCAGTGAATCCGGCAGGTTCTCGCCATGGGCGGGCCACGATCGGGTGAGTTCGGCGGCCAGCCAGGGGGCGACCCCGGCGACGGCGGACGCCAACGCGGCCGAGGTACCCCTGGCGCGCACGTCGGCGGCGCTGTGCCGGGCCGCCAGCGCGGCGGGAGCGGCCCCGGGATCCCCGGTCCACGCGGGAAGGGCAACCAGCAAGCCGACACACCTGTTCGGGTGGTTCGCCGCCCAGCGCGCCGCCACCTGCGCACCCAGTGAGATCCCGCCGACCAGCACCGGCCCGCTCGTCTCGTCCAGCGCCGCGAAAGCCGCCCTGACCAGGTCTTTTCCCGGATTCGGGCGAGGCGTGCGCAGTGGGATTCCCACGGCGGAAAGTGGTCCGGCGAACACCGACCGGACGAACGCGTCATCGGACCCGGTACCCGGGAGAAGTACCGCCATTAGCTGCTCCGTCACACTCACGCCTTGATCCTTGTCCAGGTGCCACCCGGCGCGGTTACGCTGATTCCGCATGGGCCGCTTGAGAAGTCGGGGATGGCGGCCCCCACACCGGGAGACTGCGCTATGGGCACCAAGGGGGACGGCTATTGGCACCGTCTCGTCAAGCGGCTCACCACTGACGTCGATCAGCTCGACGCGGACGACCTGTCGTCGCACGCGGAGGCGCAGGGCGCCCAGAAGGCCTGTGACTGCCGGGGTGGCCAGGAGGTCACCGTCTTCGGCAGGTTACGCAGTGTCGAACTGAGCCCGCGGGACGCGGCGGCGACGCTGGAGGCGGAGCTGTTCGACGGGACCGACGGGGTGACACTAGTGTGGCTCGGGCGCCGCCGTATCCCGGGCATCGAACCTGGCCGGACCGTCAAGGCCCAGGGCAGGATCGCGGTCAGGGACGGGCGCAAGGTGCTGTACAACCCGTACTACGAGCTGCAGACGACGGCTCCCTGACCGAAACCCGGTGCCATGACCAACCCGGCCGCCGACGTGAACGGGTCGGGCGACCCCGACCGCGGTGACACCTCGATCGACGAGACCGACGAGATCGACGAGCAGGACCAGTCCGCCGAGAAGCCGGAACCCACGCTGCTCGAGCAGATGGGCGGCGTCAGCGGCCTCGTCTACTCGTCGGTGCCGGTGCTGGTGTTCGTGCTGGCGAACGCGCTGGGCAACCTCACCATCGGGATCTGGAGCGCCCTGGGCAGCGCGGTGGCGATCACCGTGATCCGGCTGGTCCGCAAGGAGCCGCTGCAACCGGCGATCTCCGGGTTCTTCGGGGTGGCGATCGCCGCGTTCATCGCCTACCAGACCGGGTCCGCGAAGGGGTTCTTCCTCTTCGGCATCTGGACCAGCCTGGTGTACGGCGGCGCGTTCCTGGTGTCCATCCTGGTGCGCTGGCCGCTGGTCGGCGTGATCTGGTCGGCGCTCAACGGGTACGGGCAGGGCTGGCGGCAGGACAAGCGGTCCGTCGCGGCCTACGACCTGGCCACGGCGACCTTCGTGCTGATCTTCGCCGCCCGGTTCGTGGTGCAGAAGTGGCTCTACGACTCGGACCTGACCGGCTGGCTGGCCTTTGCCCGGCTGGCGATGGGCTACCCGCTGTTCGCGCTGGCGCTGGTGGTCACCGTGTGGGCGGTGCGCCGGGCCCAGGTGCGGCAGAAGGAGCTGGAGGAGGCCGAGGCGGTCGACGACGACGCCGTCGAGGCGGCCCTGCGCGCCAAGTACAGCGGCGACCGCCCGGACTGATCGGACAGTCTCAAGCGGAAAGGGGCCGACCCGGCGCGGGTCGGCCCCTTCCGCGTTGTGGAGCGTCAGTGGCCGAGGGCCTTGCGGATCTCGTCGTCCACGTTCGCCGAGGCGACGAACAGCAGCTCGTCCATCCCCTCCAGCGGGTCGTCCGGCTGCGGCACGATCACCCGGCCGCCGCGCAGGATGGTCACCAGGGCGGCGTCGCGGGGCAGCTTGACGTCGCGCACCGGGCGCCCGGCCCACGGCGTGTCGGCGGGCAGCGTCATCTCCACCAGGTTGGCCTGCCCCTGGCGCAGCGTCAGCAACTGCACCAGCCCGCCGACGCTCACCGCCTCCTCGACCATGGCGGCCAGCACGCGCGGGGTGGAGACGGCGACGTCAACACCCCAGCCATCGGTGAACAGCCACTCGTTCGTCGGGTCGTTGACCCTGGCGACCACCCTGCGCACCGCGAACACCGTCTTGGCCAGCAGCGACACCACCAGGTTGACCTTGTCGTCGCCGGTGGCGGCGATGACCACGTCGCACAACTGCAGGCCCGCGTCCTCCAGCGAGGCCAGCTCGCAGGCGTCGGCGAGCACCCACTCGGCCTGCTCGACGGTGTGCGGCTCGAACTGCCGGGAGTCCCGCTCGATCAGCATGACCTGGTGGTCGCCGCCGACCAGTTCCGCGGCGATGGAGCGGCCTACCGCGCCCGCTCCGGCGATGGCGACGCGCATCAGTTGTTCTCCTCGGGTGCCTGGGCGGCGGCGGCCGTGACGTCGCTGAGGGTGCCGGACAGGGCCGCCACGTAGACCTGGTCGTCGGACTGGATCACCGTCTTCGCGGTGGGCAGCACGCCGGTGCCGAACCGCATGATGAACGCGACCCGGCCGCCCGTCGCGGCCTGGAACTCCTTGATCGGGTGCCCGATCCAGCCCTCGTGGAACGGCACCGGCAGCACCGCGACCTTGCCCGTCGGGTCCCGCCACGCGGACGAGACGCCGTCCGGCAGCAGGGTGCGCAGCAGCCGGTCGGTCGTCCACGGCACGGTGGCCACGGTCGGGATGCCCAACCGCTCGTACACCTCGGCCCGCTTGGGGTCGTAGATGCGCGCCACCACGTGCTCGACGCCGAAGGTCTCCCGCGCCACCCGAGCCGAGATGATGTTGGAGTTGTCCCCGCTGGACACCGCCGCGAACGCGCCCGCGCGCTCGATCCCCGCCCCGACGAGCACCTGGCGGTCGAACCCGGCGCCGACGACCTGCTGGCCGTGGAAGTCCGCGCCGAGCCTGCGGAAGGCCTGCGCGTCCTTGTCGATCACCGCGACGGTGTGGTCGAGCCGCTCCAGCGCCGCGGCCATCATGGCCCCGACCCGGCCGCAGCCCATGATCACCACGTGCACGACTCCCCGCCTCCTCGTGTGCGCGTGCCTGATCGGCGACCCGATCGGCACCTGACCGACACCGCCGATGGTGCCCGATCGTGGAGGAACCTACCGGTGGCGGGCTCGGTTCGGTGACGTGACCGCCTACGCTGTGCGTCCGTGTCCAAGTTCTCCACGGCGGCGAAACGACTCGTGGTCGGGCGGCCGTTCCGCAGCGACCGCCTCGCGCACACGCTGCTGCCCAAGCGCATCGCGCTGCCGGTGTTCGCCTCCGACGCCATGTCGTCGGTCGCCTACGCCCCTGAAGAGATCTTCCTCGTGCTGTCGGTCGCCGGGTTCTCGGCGTACGCCATCGCCCCCTGGATCGGGGTGGTCGTGGTCCTGGTCATGCTCACCGTGGTGGCCAGCTACCGGCAGAACGTCCGCGCCTACCCCTCCGGCGGCGGTGACTACGAGGTCGCCACAGTCAATCTGGGCAAGCCCGCGGGGCTGACCGTGGCCAGCGCGCTGCTGGTGGACTATGTGCTCACCGTGGCGGTGTCCATTTCGTCCGCCGCGGCGAACATCGGGGCCGCGGTCCCGTTCGTGGCCACGCACAAGGCGGAGTTCGCGGTCATCGCGATCGTGGTGCTGACCGCGATCAACCTGCGCGGCATCCGCGAGTCCGGTGCCGCGTTCGCCGTCCCCACCTACGCGTTCATGGTCGGCATCGTCATCATGATCGTGTTCGGCCTGTTCCGCTGGGCGGTCCTCGGTGACGACCTGCGGGCGGAGAGCGCGGGCTTCCACATCACCGCCGAGCACGGCGACCTGGCCGGTCTCGCGCTGGTGTTCCTGGTGCTGCGCGCGTTCTCCTCCGGCTGCGCCGCGCTGACCGGTGTGGAGGCGATCAGCAACGGCGTCCCGGCGTTCCGCAAGCCCAAGTCGAAGAACGCGGCGACCACGCTGCTGCTGATGGGCCTGATCGCGGTCACCATGCTGATGGGCCTGATCGTGCTGGCCGAGGTCACCGGGGTGCGCATCGCCGAGGACCCGGCCACCCAACTGGTCGGCGCGCCCGCGGGCTACGAGCAGAAGACGATGGTCGCCCAGATCGCGGCGGCGGTGTTCCACGGCTTCCCGGTCGGCTTCTACTTCATCACCTCGGTCACCGCGCTGATCCTGGTGCTGGCCGCGAACACCGCGTTCAACGGGTTCCCGGTGCTCGGGTCCATCCTGGCCCAGGACCGGTACCTGCCCCGCCAGTTGCACACCCGCGGCGACCGGCTGGCCTTCTCCAACGGCATCATCGGCCTGGCCGGGTTCGCCATCGTGCTGGTCATCGCGTTCGACGCCGAGGTGACCCGGCTGATCCAGCTCTACATCGTCGGCGTGTTCGTGTCCTTCACGATGAGCCAGACCGGCATGATCCGGCACTGGAACCGGCACCTGGCCACCGAGACCAACCCGGCCGAACGGCGCAGGATGCGCCGGTCGCAGGCGATCAACGCGTTCGGCCTGGCGATGACCGGCTCGGTGCTGGTGGTGGTGTTGATCACCAAGTTCCTGCTGGGCGCCTGGATCGCGATCGCCGCCATGGCCGGGCTCTACCTGCTGATGACGGGCATCCGCAAGCACTACGACCGGGTGGCCGACGAGTTGGCCAGGGCCGACGGGTCCGGCGCGTTCGTGCTGCCGTCGCGGGTGCACGCCGTGGTGCTGGTGTCCAAGTTGCACCTGCCGACCCGCCGCGCGCTGGCGTACGCGAAGGCGACCCGGCCGGACGTGCTGGAGGCCATCACCGTCAACGTGGACGATGTGGACACGAAGCGGCTGGTGGACGAGTGGGACCGGGAGGGCTTCTCGATCCCGCTGAAGGTCATCGAGTCGCCTTACCGGGAGATCACCAAGCCCGTGCTGGATTACGTCCGGCGGGTCCGTTCGGACAACCCGCGCGACGTGGTCACCGTGTTCATCCCGGAGTACGTGGTGGGCCGGTGGTGGGAACAGGTCCTGCACAACCAGAGCGCGCTGCGGCTCAAGGGCAGGCTGCTGTTCCAGCCCGGCGTGATGGTGACGAGCGTGCCGTGGCAGTTGGAGTCGTCGGAGAAGGTGGCCGAGCGGGACGTGGTGGCCCCCGGCGCCATCCGGCGCGGCCTCACGACCAGGAGCAAGGAAAACCAGAAGTGATGGACTGGACCGGGCAACGGTACGAGGTCGAGGTCGGCACCGTCGCCCACGGCGGCCACTGCGTCGCGCGCGCCGAAGGCCGTGTCGTGTTCGTGCGGCACGCGCTACCGGGCGAGCGTGTCGTCGTCGAGATCACCGAGGACAGGGGCGGCTCGTTCTGCCGGGGAGACGCGATCGAGGTGCTGGAGGCCTCACCGGAGCGGGTGGAGCCACCGTGCCCGTTGGCGGCGCCGGGTGGCTGTGGTGGTTGCGACTGGCAGCACGCGTCGGCCGAGGAACAACGGCGGCTCAAGGCTTTTGTCGTCGCCGAGCAGTTGGACCGGTTGGCCGGGATTGACTGGGATGTCGAGGTCGAGGAGCTCGCGGGCGGGCTCGTGCACTGGCGCACACGTACCCGCTTGGCCGTGGACCGCTCCGGTCAGGTCGGGTTCCGCGCGCACCGCAGCCACCGGGTCGTGCCGGTCGACGAGTGCGTGATCGCCGCGCCGGGCACGGTCGACGTGCTGGTGGGTCGCGAGTGGACCCCGGAGGCCGAGGTGGACGTGTCCGTTGACGCGACGGGGCGAACCCACGCCAGTGAGCTGATACCGGACCGCGGTCGACTCCGCAGTGGCAAACCGGTGCTCCGCCCGCACCGCGTGCTGGGCGCGCCGGTCGCGCGGGAGCAGGCGGCGCGTCGCGAGTGGAAGCTGGCGGCCCACGGCTTCTGGCAGGTCCACCCCGACGCGGCCGACGTCCTCGCCGAGGTCGTCGCCGACTGGTCCGCGCTGACCCCCGGTCAGACCGCTTGGGACCTCTACGCAGGGGTCGGGTTGTTCGCCGCCGTGCTGGCCGACCAGGTAGGACCGTCCGGGACTGTTGTCGCTGTCGAGTCATCCCGGCAGGCGGCGGAAGACGGCGCGGACAACCTGGCCGACCTGCCACAGGTGCGGGTGTTCGCGGGCAAGGTCGAACACGTGCTCGCCGACGGCGGCCTACCCACCCCGGACGTCGTCGTGCTCGACCCGCCGCGCAAGGGGGCGGGCGGAGCCGTGGTCGACGCGATCGCGGCGTTGGAGCCCGCCCGCATCGTCTACGTCGCTTGTGACCCGGCCGCTCTTGCGCGCGACGTGGCGAAGTTCGAAGGCCACGGCTACACCCTCAACGCCCTAAGGGCTTTCGACACCTTCCCCATGACCCACCACGTGGAGTGCGTCGCGCTCTTGGAACGTTGAGGCTTACTGGCCTGGCCGAGTGTCGTTGTCCGCGTGCCGTTGGGGGGCTGGGTACGGCCCAGTCCCCGGCGGCCGGTACGGCCCGGACGAGTGCCTGCCCGGACCAACGGACGGCGGCGGGTTCTCCCACGGCGGCGGTGGGGCGGCGTGCCTGCCGCTGTGCTGCGGCTCGACACCGGGCTGACCCGGGCGCGGTGGGCCGGGCTGGCGCAGCGGTCCGGTGCCGGTGTGGTTCGGCTGCGGTCCAGCCGGTACCGGTCCAGGCGGTGCCTGTCCGGTTGGCAGGGGGATGCCGTGTGGTGGCGTGCCCGCGGCCTGGGTCTCCGGGGGAACGGCGGGGGGCATGCCCGCGCGGGCGCGGAACCAGTCCGGGATGAACTCCTCCGAGCGGGGGAAGTTCCGCAGCTCGTCGACGAAGCCGATCGGCGGCGGGACCCGCCGCCAGGCCGGTTCCAGGTCGGGTTCGAACTCGCAGGTGAAGGTGCCGGGCGGTTCGATCTCGTAGCTCGCGCCGATCCAGGTGCCGCGGCCGGGCCGGTACATGCCCGCGCGGAGCCGGGCCAGGCCGTCGACGACCTCGGCGGGCGGGCGGATCGGGTGCTCGGTGCCGTCCGGACCGGTGACCACGACGTCGACCTCGACGTGCCTGCCGACCGAGCGGTACTCGGCGCGCAGCCGCCGCCAGCCCGGGTTCGTGGCGCGGACCATCGCCCGGCCGACCGCCTTGGTCAGCCGGTCCAGTTCGGTGGGCTCGACGACGGTGTTCGGCTCGGTGGTGTTCGGCTCGGTCACCGGCCGCCCCCGCCGCGTACCCCGGTCGTGGGTCGCCGTCCCCGGTCGACCACTGTCGGCAACGACACAGCTCGCCACCCCACTACGCGCTCCCCCTGCTCATCCCCCGACGTGCCGCGACCTTACCCAATCGAGCGCATCGATTCGGCCCGGTCCAGCGGGAACGCCGGTGCGCCGTAACCCGGACGGGTGATCATGGGCGGCGCTTCGGCGGCCGATACCGGCAGCCGGGTGCACCAACGCGCTCGTAGACTGGCCGGACGACCCGCGTCTGCCAGCCCGATCCCCAATCCACTGGCCCACCACCAGGACGAGGTGACCACGCGTGACCCTGCTGGACTCCGTGCACGGACCGGCCGATCTCCGGCGGATGACCCACGAGGAACTCGACCTGCTGGCGGAGGAGATCCGGGCCTTCCTGGTGGACAAGGTCACCCGGACCGGCGGGCACCTCGGGCCGAACCTGGGCGTGGTGGAGCTCACCATCGCGCTGCACCGGGTGTTCGACTCCCCGCAGGACGAGCTGGTCTACGACGTCGGCCACCAGGGGTACGTGCACAAGATCCTCACCGGCCGCCGGGACGGGTTCGACCACCTGCGCCAGCAGGACGGCATCTCCGGCTACCCGTGCCGCGCGGAGAGCGAGCACGACCTGGTGGAGAACAGCCACGCCTCCACCGCGCTCTCTTACGCCGACGGCCTGGCCAAGGCGCACCAGTTGCGCGGCGAGAAGCGGACCGTGGTCGCGGTCGTCGGCGACGGCGCGCTGACCGGCGGCATGTGCTGGGAGGCGCTGAACAACATCGCGGCCGGGACGGACCGGCCGGTCGTGATCGTGGTCAACGACAACGGCCGCTCGTACTCGCCCACCATCGGTGGTCTGGCCGACCACCTCGCCACGCTGCGGCTGCGCCCCGGTTACGAGCGCGCGCTGGAGGGCGGCAAACGGGTCCTGCAGGGCACCCCGGTGGTCGGCAAGCCGCTTTACGCGGCGCTGCACGCGGCCAAACGCGGCATCAAGGACGCGTTGAGCCCGCAGGCGATGTTCGAGGACCTCGGCCTGAAGTACCTCGGCCCGGTCGACGGGCACGACCTGGAGTCGCTGGAGGCGGCGCTGCGCCGGGCCAAGGACTTCGGCGGCCCGGTGATCGTGCACGCGGTGACCCGCAAGGGCAACGGCTACCCGCTGGCCGAGAACGACGTGCTCGACCAGATGCACCAGACCGACCCGATCGACCCGGTCACCGGCAAGCCGCGCAAGTCCAAGGGCACCGTGTGGACGTCGGTGTTCGCCGAGGAGCTGGCCGCGATCGGCGCCGAGCGCGAGGACGTGGTGGCCATCACCGCGGCGATGCTGCGCTCCACCGGGCTGGCCCCGTTCGCCGAGCGGTTCCCGGGCCGCTGCTTCGACGTCGGCATCGCCGAGCAGCACGCCATCACCTCGGCGGCGGGCATGGCGATGGCCGGGCTGCACCCGGTGGTCGCGATCTACTCGACGTTCCTCAACCGCGCGTTCGACCAGATGCTGATGGACGTCGCCCTGCACAAACAGCCGGTGACGGTCGTCCTGGACCGCGCGGGCATCACCGGCCCGGACGGCGCCAGCCACCACGGCATGTGGGACCTGTCGATCCTGGGCGTCATCCCGGGTATCCGGATCGCCGCCCCGCGCGATGCGACGACCCTGCGCGAGGAGCTGCGCGAGGCGGTCGCGATCGACGACGGCCCGTCGGTGCTGCGGTTCCCGAAGGCCACCGTCGGCGAGGACATCACGGCGGTCGAGCGGATCGGCGTTGTCGACGTGCTGCGCCGCGACCCGAGCCAGGACGTGCTGCTGGTGACCGTCGGCTCGTTCGCCGCGCTGGGCATCGCCGCCGCCGAGCGGTTGGCCGACCAGGGCATCGGGGTGACGGTCGTCGACCCGCGCTGGGTGACCCCGGTGCCGGGCGAGCTGGCCAGGCTGGCCGCCGAGCACCGGCTCGTGGTGACCGTCGAGGACAGCGGCCGCCACGGCGGTTTCGGTTGGTCGCTCGCCGCCGCGTTGCGCGACGCCGACGTGGACGTCCCGCTGCGCGATCTGGGCATCCCCAACGAGTTCCACGCGCAGGGCAGTCGGGACGAGGTCCTGGTCCGGCTCGGCCTGACCGCCCAGCACATCGCCCGCCGGGTCACCGGGTGGGCATCGGACCTGATCATCGGGGCGCGGCAGCCCGCGGTGGACCGGGCCTAATCGATTTTTTGGGTTGACCCGTAGCGGAGCCGCGCGGTCTGGCGGTCGTAGTCGTCTCGTTCGGCTCGGTCCAGGGCGCGCGGCTTCGCCAGTTGCGCCGCCTTCCAGTAGAGCTCGCAGCCCCATTCGAGCAGCAGGGTGCGGTGCGTGGCGGTCTCCAGGTCGGCGCCGTGGGTGATGCCGCCGTGGTTGGCCATCAGCGCCGCCGTGTGTCCTTCGAGGACGTCCAGGACGGCGTCGGCCAACTCCGGCGTGCCGAAGGTGCGGTAGGGCGCTACGGGCACGGTCCCGCCCAACTCGACGAGTTGGTAGTGCACACACGGTAGTTCGTCGAGCACCAGCGACAGCGCTGTCGCCATCGGCGCGTGCGTGTGCACCACCGCGCCCGCTCTAAACCGCCGGTAGATACCCAAGTGCAGGTCGAGTTCCGAGGTGGGCGCCAGCGAGCCCTCGACGACCTCACCCCGCTGGTCGATCACGGTGATGTGCTCGGCGCGCAGGTCGGCCAACCGGGCCCCGGTGGGGGTGATCGCGACCAGGTCGCCCTGCCGGGCGCTGAGGTTCCCCGCGGTGCCCAGGACCAGGCCCTCGGCGGCCAGGAGGCGGGACTGGGCGGCCACCTGTTCGCGCAACGACCGCAGCATCATGGGGTGATCATGCCCGACCGGCGGGGCGCCCGGGGTGGTGTGGCACCTTGGTGGGGTGCGGATTCTGATAGTGGAGGACGAGGCCGCCCTCGCCGAGGCCGTCGCCCGCGGCCTGCGCCGGGAGGGCATGGCCGTCGACGTCGCGCTGGACGGCGACGAGGGGCACGAGAAGGCGTCGGTCACCCGGTACGACGTGGTCGTCCTCGACCGCGACCTGCCCGGCATGCACGGCGACCAACTGTGCCGGGAGATCGTCGCGTCCGGGGCGCTGACCAGGGTGCTCATGCTGACCGCCAGCGACGCGGTGGCCGACCGGGTCGAGGGCCTGTCGCTGGGCGCCGACGACTACCTGGCCAAGCCGTTCGCGTTCCCCGAGCTGGTGGCCAGGGTGCGCGCGCTGGCTCGCCGGGCGACCCCGGTGACCCCGCCGGTGCTGGTCGCGGGCGACGTCGAGCTGGACCCGGCGCGGCGCACGGTTACCCGGGGCGGGCGGGCGGTCGAGCTGACCCGCAAGGAGTTCGGCGTGCTGGAGGTCCTGCTCGCCGCGCGCGGGTCGGTGGTCAGCAGCGAGGAGCTGCTGGAGCGGGTGTGGGACGAGAACGCGGACCCGTTCACCACGACGGTCCGGGTCACGGTCATGACGTTGCGCAAGAAGCTCGGCGAGCCCGGTGTGATCGACACCGTCGTCGGCTCCGGCTACCGGGTGCCCACGTCGGCCGGTGAGCCGGGCGGGTGACCGACCGCAGGCGCGGCCCGGGGTTGCGGGCCAGGATCACCCTGCTGGCGACCGGGTTGGTGGCCGTGGTCAGCGTGCTGCTGCTGTGGCTCGGGTGGTTGCTGGCCGGTGAGGTCGTCGCGTCCGTGCCGTCGATGCCCCCGGGGACGACGGTGGTGGTGGGCGGCGTCCAGGTCCGGTCCGACCAGTTGGCACAGGCCTTGTCCGAGGACGCGCGGGATCGGGTGCTGCTCGCGGGATCGGTCGCGTTCGTGTGTGTGGTTGTCGCGACCGCGCTTCTTGCCTGGGTGATCACCGGTCGCGTCTTGCGCCCACTGCGCGAGGTAACCGCGACGGCGCACCGACTTTCGGTGGAGTCGTTGGGGGAGCGCATCAACCACCAAGGCGCGCTCGACGAGGTGGCCGAACTGGCCGACACCTTCGACGCGATGATGGAACGGCTGCAGGCCGCGTTCTCCACGCAACGCCAGTTCGTCGCCAACGCGAGCCACGAACTCCGCACGCCGCTCGCCGTGATCCGCACCGAACTGGACGTCACACTGTCCGACCCGGACGCCGATGTGACGGAATTGCGCCGTATGGCCGGAGTCGTCCGGTCGGCGACGCTGCGCGCGGGGGAGTTGGTCGAGGCCCTGCTGGTCTTGGCCCGTACGGATGGTCTCGGCGTTGGCGCTACCGGCCCCGTCGAGCTCCCCGCCGTCGTGGCAGGCGCGTGGCGCTCCACCGCCGCCGACGCCGAACGCCGCGGCATCACCGCCCGGTTCCACCACGACCACGCCCTGGTCATCGGCGACTCGGCCCTGCTGGAGCGGGTCGCCGGAAACCTCCTGGAGAACGCCGTCCGGCACAACGTGGACGGCGGCTGGATCGCGGTGCACACGACCTCAGGTCCACAATGGACCGTGCTGGACGTGTCGTCGTCCGGCCCGGTCATCCCCCCGGAACGCGTCACCGAACTCTTCGAACCCTTCCGCCGCGGCGGCGTGAACCGCACCTCCCACACCGGCACCGGCCTGGGCCTCTCCATCGTCCGCGCCGTCGCCCGCGCCCACAACGGCTCCGTCACCGCCGAACCCGTCCCCGGCGGCGGCCTCCGCGTCGTGGTGTCCTTCCCGTCGGTCTAGCTTTTCGCCAACCTGCGCAGTTGCCGTTCCAGGTAGCCCCGCGCCCGCCGCTGCCCACCTCGTTCCGCGATCGCCGCGTCCAGGCTCTTGAGCACCCGCGCGATCCGCTCGCCGTCCGCCGACAAACCGATCCGGCGGCATTCGGCCAGCCAATCCACCGGACTGACGTGCCCCCTCAGACGATTGCACCGCCTGCACGCGGCGACCTCGTTCGGCGGGATGGGCACTGTGAGTGATTGGCGTCTGAGTCGGTGAGTCCACGCAGGGTGATAAGCCAGGCGAGATCTCTGCATTTCGCAGAGTCCCAGGGTGTGTCGGTGTCGGACGGGACCGTCTTACGGATTTACCGAAAAGGTCGTCGCCGAGATGAACGAGTGGGCCGATTGTCCGCTCGACGTGGTGTACGCGGCGTTGTTCATCGACGCCGTCCAGGTCACGATCCGGGACGATGAGATCGCCAGGTTCTGGATGAGTGTTCTGGTCGACCTGGAGAACCGTGGGTGTCGCCGAGGTGTTCTTCCTCGTCTGTCACATCCTGATCGTCCGTCACCCCACCGTGATCGCAGGCGCAACCACACGAGCCCTGGCCCCACCACCACGTTGTCCTGGAGATCCACGGCAGGCGCGTTCGATGAGGTCGCGGTCGGGCTCGGCCGCTCACTTCATCGGGGGTCGTCGGCGCGCTGTGGATCAGCGAGTCGTTCGGCGAGACGGATTGCGTCTCGGGGGGCGGCGCCTGAAAGGGTGTTGTCGAAGTAGGTGTAGACGTCGCCGTGGGTGTGTAGGGAGCGGATTCGGGATGCCCATTCGTCGAGGGCGGGGTCGGAGTATGGGCTGGTGTAGAGCTCGGTGTCGCCGTGGAGGCGGAGGTAGGTGAAGGTGCTGGTGTGGGCCAGGAGGCTGGGCCAGGTGCCGGGGGAGTCGGCGATGACGAGGGCGACCGAGTGGGTGGTGAGTTGGTCGATGAAGGTGTCGTCGTAGTAGCTGGGGTGGCGGACTTCCAGGGCGTGCTGGACCGAAGTTGGTAACAGGGGGAGGAAATCGGCCATCAGGGATGGCGAGTACCGGAGGGAGGCGGGGAGTTGCCAGAGGATGGGGCCGAGTTTGCGGCCCAAGGAAAGCACACCGGATGAGAAGAAATCGGAAATCGGTGTCGCGACGTCGCGTAAGCGGCGGGAGTGGGTGATGTCGCGGGGGGCTTTCACCGCGAAGACGAAGTCGTCCGGGACGGCTGAGTACCAGCGGTCGTAGTCGGCTGGTTTGCGGGGGCCGTAGAAGGTGCTGTTGACCTCGACCGTGTTGACCCGTTGGGCGAGGTGGCCGAGTTCGTCGGTGGTGCCGCGGGGGTAGAAGTCGCCTCGCCAGGGTTGGTAGGACCAGCCTGAGGTGCCGACGTGGATCATCGGTCCATGGTGGCGGAGTTGATCAACCGCCGCCGGTTGGGGTGCCCCGGGTGGAGCAACCCCAACCGGACGGGGGGCGTTACTTCTTGCGGAGCAGGGCCGAGCGGCCGCAGACGTCGCCGACGTCGACGGTCTGGCCGCGGTCGATGTAGACGTCGGTCAGGCCGACGACCCGGCCGCGCTTGTCACTGCAGCTCAACTGGTACGGCTCCTTGGACCCGTACGTGGTCGGCACCGGCGACGCGAACGACACGTTGAGGCTCGCCCAGTCGTCAGTGGTCGGGGCGGGCTGCGCGAAGTTGACGATGGCGGCGGTGTAATCGCCCGCGGGCGGGTCGAACAGCACCGCGTGCTCGGAGGTGGTGCCGCCGGAGGCCGACGACGTCACCATGTTGCCCGCGCTGTCGAAGATGTAGAGGTCCCAGTCGGTGTTGGGGCTGGCCCACGCGATGGAGACCTCGAACTTCCCGTTGTCCACCTTGGGCATTCCGTCCACGTGGAACGGAACGCGCTCGGCGGTCGGGTCGGCCGGGAAGTTCGTGTTGACGGCGGGCACACCGGGCGGGTTGGGCACGGTGAAGTTCGCCTGCGCCGGGCCCTTCGGGTCACGGCCGTAGCGGCCCGCGACGTACGGGCGGGTCGACGGGTTGACCGACCAACTGAACCGACCGCCGGTACCGCTCAGCGTCGAGTTCAGCGTGTCCGCCACGTAGATCGGCGTGCCGACCGTCCCATCGGGATTCTGGACCGGCGAGGTCGGCGTCTGGAACGCCTTGTGCAACTGGAGTTGGTAGCCCTTGGGCGCCGCGCCGATCAGCGTGGAGTGCGCGGACGGGTCGGCGGCGTTGGTGAGCATGTCGATGAACGCCTGCCGGTTGCCGCCCTTGCCCGCGCCGGTCGACGGGGCCTGGCCGAGGTACTCGGCGACGACACCGGTCTCGTACGGCGGGTGGAACTCGGTGCCGCCGATCTCGAAGGTGAAGCCGTAGCCACCAGTGGCCCAATAGGACCAGTCCTCTGTGGACCCGGTGGTGTCGTAGAGCATCCAGGACGGTTCGCTGGTGTACCCGTTGCGGGAGGCCATCTTGTCGCCGAGGGCCTTGTACGCGGGCTCGTCCAGCGGCGGCCGGACGTCGGCGACGCCGGGCACGCGCAGCACCAGGTTCGAGTACGTGTGCAGCGTGATCAGGTTGGTGACCTGCCGGGTCGACACGAGCCAGCGGATGTTGCGCGACTCCGGCTCGGAGAACGGCGCTGACCCGCGGAAGGTGTCGCTGTTCCACGCCGTGGACGCGCCGTTGCCGCCCCAGAAGCCCGCGTAGTTGCGGTTGGGGTCGGTACCGCGCTCGCGGCCACCCGGGTTCGCCTTGCAGACACCGGTGCGGTACTGCGCGGGCGAGTCGTTCGGGTTGCAGTTCTTGCGTTTCATCTCGTAGTCGAACCGGCTGAAGTCGCCCTTCGGCTCGGCCTCGCGGGAGATGGAGAAGCCGTCGGCGTTGACGATCGGGATGACCACGTTGCGGGTCTTGCTCACCAGCGACCGCAGGTCGCCGCCCGCCTTGTACCCGTTGACCAGTTCGTACGCCCACTCGATGGCGTGCTCGCCCGCGGGCCACTCCCGCGCGTGGTGCACGCCCATGGTCACGTTGACGGCCTTGCCGTCGTTGCTGTTGTCGACGTCGGTGGCGATCTCGATGCCGTTGACCTCGCGGCCCTCCCAGGTCTGGTTGGGCAGGCTGAACGCCTTGACCAGGCCGGGGTTCTTGCGGGCCAGCTCCTTGAGGTCGTAGTCGTACTCGTAGAGGTGCCGGTAGGTGGTGCGCCCGGACGGCAGCGCCGACTTGGCCACCCGCCCGGCGTACGACCGGTCCTGCTTGGCGTTGGCGACCGCCTGGGCGCCCAGGTCGGCCTGGACGACGGTGGAGCGCAGGCCCGCGTCGGCGAGGGTCTTGCGGTCGGCGTCGTCGGCGAGCACGACCTCGACCCCGGTGGCGTCGCCCTTCTCGGTGACGTCGAGGTCAAGGCCGAGCAGCTTGTCCTTGTCGGCCCTCGTCGGTGTCTGCACCCGCACCACCTGGGCGGTGGTGGCACCGCCCTGCGGGGTGATGGCGAGGAAGTCCAGCCCCAGTTTCACTGTCTTGGTCGACCCGGCGTAGCGGCAGGCCTGCACCAGCAACTGCTGGTTCTTGGTCACGAAGCTCTCGGCGAGCTCCACGCTGTGCAGGGCGGCGGAGGCGGCCACCACGGCGCCGGTCTTCTGGTCGAACACCGCGATGTCCCAGTCGCCGGTGCCGGACCCGTCCGGCGCGAGCCGGGCCTGCAGCAGGCCGTCGACGCCGGAGGTGACGGTGCGTTGGGCGGTGCCCTTGGTGCCCGCGGGCAGCGGCCGCTCGAAGCAGGAGCGGGCCACCGCGGTGTCGCTGCGGAGGATGTTGTCGGCGGCCGCCGCGGTGGGGACCGAGGTGGCGGTCAGGCCGAAGACCACGGCGCCGCTGAGCCCGGCGGCGGCCAACGCCCGCCCGGCCCGAACGGGTCTGGATGGGAAGCTCAAGGCTTGTTCTCCTCCCGGAAGCTCGCCCGCGCGCGCGGGCGACAGCGTGACGCTAGCCACAGCCGGATACCGCGAAATGCGTTACCGGTTGCCAGTCGGGAGGTGGACGAACGGCCTTGCGCCGATGGGTCCACGACGGATTTCGGCCGAAATCCGGACAGTGTCCGCTTACCGGACGGTCGAAACTTATTACCTTTTGCCAGTTATCCCCGTACCTCCGCCACCTCTTCGGCGGAACGCAGTACCCGCAGGACGTTACGCCCAGCTACCTTCGCGCAGTCCTCGTCACTCCAGCCGAGGTCGAGCAGGGCACCGAAAAGGGTCGGATACCCGCCGACATCGGCCAGACCGTCGGGCAGTTCCGGGCAGCCGTCGTAATCGCCGCCGACACCGATGTGGTCGATCCCGACGACCTCGCGGGCGTGCTCGAAGTGCGCCACCACATCGGCCAGGGTGGCCTTGGGCTGCGGGTGGGTCTCCTGCCACGACCGCTCGAAGCGCTCCCGCTCGTCGAGGTCGACGTGCCGCAACCCGGCGGCGGCCATCGCCGCGGACATCTCGTCGTCCCACTCGGCGACGGCGTTGCTCACAAAGCGCGGCACGAATGTCACCATCAGCACCCCGGCATTGTCCCGGAGGCGTTCCAGCACGTCATCGGGCACATTCCTCGGGTGGTCGGTGACCGACCGACAAGACGAGTGGCTGAAAACCACCGGCGCGGTTGTCGTGTCCAGCGCGTCCCGCATCGTGGTCGCGGCGACGTGCGAAAGGTCGACGAGCATTCCGAGCCGGTTCATCTCGGCGACAACTTCCCGGCCGAAATCGGACAACCCGCCAACCCCGGGTTCGTCGGTCGCCGAATCCGCCCACGGGGTGTTCTCGTTGTGCGTCAGCGTCATGTACCGCACGCCCAGCCGGTACAGGGCGCCCAGCGCCCCGAGCGATCCCGCGATGCTGTGGCCGCCCTCGGCGCCGATCAGCGACGCCAACCTGCCGGAAGCGAACACGGATTCCACCTGGTCAGCGGTGGTGGCCAGGCCGAGGTGGGCGGGATACTGCTCGACGAGCCGGTGCACCAGTTCGACCTGCTCAAGGGTGGTCGTGACCGCCTCGTGGCCGGGAACCCGGCACGGGACGAAGACGGACCAGAACTGGGCGCCCAGGCGGCCGTCGCGGGCGCGGACCAGGTCGGTGTGCAGGCCGGGCCGTATCGTCAACAGGTCGGACTTGCCCGCGGCGACCGACGGAACGGACCCGTGCCGGTCGCGCAACGCCCAGGGGAGGTCGTTGTGGCCGTCGACGAGGGGCGTAGCTGAGAGCAACCGGCGAGCCCGGTCGACCGAGGCGTTCTGCACTACCCGTGACTCCATTTCATCGTGTAGCGGGCCCTGCCCGTTACGTCACCGTCTAGGGACTCACCCGATCGTGTGACACAGCCGCCCCTCAGTCACAACCCGATCGGATACTTACCCGATTGATCGTCCCGCTAACCCGCTTGGGCGGCTAGGCTGCCTTCGTCGACACCACTTTCGGTCCAACGGCGGCGCGGCTGTTTGGTCGAAAGTCCCAGTGCCGGTCGGGGGGCAACGACCGACTCCAGGGAGGTAGTGACGTGGCTGCCGTCGGCTTAGGTCAGGCCGTTCGAACCACGCCAGCCGGTGCCTTGCCGGCGAACATGGTCCCGCACCCGCGGGAGGAGCTGTTCTCAGTGCTGGTGGTCGACGACCACCCACTGTTGAGGGAGGCGATAGCGGCTCGGCTCACACAGATGGGCGCGGGCACAGTGCACGAGGCCGCCACGGTGGCCGAGGCGAGAGCGCGAGCGCAGGCCACCGGGCCGTGCGACCTGGCGATCCTCGACCTCGGACTGCCCGACGGCAGCGGGATCGAGCTGGTCACGGAGCTGCGCAGCCACGGCTGGCCGCGCATCGTCGTGCTCGCCTCGTCCGACGACCCCTACGCCGTTCGATCGGCCTTCCAGGCGGGCGCCCAGGCCTACCTGCTGAAGTCCGCGTCGCCGGTGGTGGTCACCGATGGTGTTCGCCGGGTGCTCGAGGGTGGCGTCTACGCCGACCCGAGTGTCGCCCCGGTGCTCGCCACCGGAACCAGGGTCCCCGGCACCGACAACACCCCGCGTGAGCTCTCCGCGCGCGAGGTCGAGGTGCTGCAACTGGTCGCGGACGGCCAGTCGAACAAGGAGATCGGCGAGGCGCTGAACCTCTCGGCCCTCACCGTGAAGTCGCACCTGTCCCGGATCGGCCGCAAGCTGGGCACCGGCGACCGGGCGCAGATGGTCGCCCTGGCCATGCGAGCGGGCGTCATCAGGTAGACAACAGCAGTCGTGTGGCTGGGCTGGGCATGGCCCAGCCACACGACTGCTGCTGATCTCCGACGTTTGTCACCGGTTGTGCCGTAGGGTCATCGGCCGTGACGACCCCCGGCTCAGGACCCAGCGCCTCAGACCCGCCTGCCCCGGTGCTGCTCACCGAGCCCGCGGAGGGCACCCCCGACGTCGTGGTCGACCTGGAGACCCTCGACCGCGCCGCCGCGCGCATCGCCGCCGGTCACGGCCCCATCGCCGTGGACACCGAGCGGGCGTCCGGCTACCGCTACTCCCAGCGCGCCTACCTGGTCCAGGTCCGCCGCCAGGGCGCGGGCACCTTCCTGATCGACCCGGTCGCGGTCGACGACCAGGTCGACTCCCTGGTCGCCGCGTTGGCCACCGACGAGTGGGTGCTGCACGCGGCGTCCCAGGACCTGCCCTGCCTCGCCGACCTCGGCCTGCGCCCGACCCGGCTGTTCGACACGGAGCTGGCGGGCCGCCTCGCGGGCTACGAGCGGGTCGCGCTGGGCACCCTGGTCGAGCTGCTGCTGGGCTACCACCTGGAGAAGGGCCACGGCGCCGCCGACTGGTCGCGCCGCCCGCTGCCGATCGACTGGTTGAACTACGCCGCCCTGGACGTGGAGCTGCTGATCCAGTTGCGCGACGCGCTGGAGGCCGATCTGCGGGCCCAGGGAAAGCTGGCGTGGGCGCTGGAGGAGTTCGAGGCGCTGCGCACCGCCGAGCCCGCGCCGCCGCGCCGCGAGCCGTGGCGGCGCACCTCGGGTATCCACAGCGTCCGCACGCCGCGTGGCCTGGCGGCCATCCGGGCGCTCTGGGAGGCCAGGGACACCATCGCCCGCGACCGGGACATCGCCCCCGGCCGCGTCCTGCCGGACAGCGCGATCATCCAGGCCGCGTCGGTGAACCCGGCCGACGAGGGCGCGCTGCTGCAACTGCCGGTCTACAAGGGGCGCGCGCAGCGGCGGCTGGCGACCACCTGGCTGCGCGCCCTGCGCACCGCGGCCCAACTGCCCAAGTCCGAGCTGCCCGACCCGTCACCGCCCGCCGACGGCCCGCCGCCCGCCAACCGCTGGGCGGACAAGGACCCGGAGGCCGCCGCCCGGCTCGCCGCCGCCCGCGGCGCGCTGACCCGGATCGCCGAGGAGAACCGGCTGCCGGTGGAGAACCTGCTGCAGCCCGACCTGGTCCGGCGCACCTGCTGGCAGCCGCCCGCCGACATCGACCCGACCACCGTCGCCGCGGCGCTGCGGGCCGGTGGGGCGCGGGAGTGGCAGGTGGGCCTGACCGTGGACGCCCTGGTGACTGGCCTGAAAGCCACCGTGAGCCACTAGCTCGGCCCCTCGGTCGCGTCCCAAGGCTGCCGATCTTGGAATCGGCGGTGCGGTGCCAGGTCGGGGACGGTGCCGGGTGGGGAAGAGGGGGTGGGTGGTGGGAGAGGTCAGCTCAGCACGAACACCGGGTGGTCGCCTGCGGCTGCCCGGAGTTCGTCGTCGGTGGATGTCGCCGTGAAGTTCACGTACTGCTTCACCTGATAGCCCCACCGCTCCATGTAGGCGCGCAGGACGGCGGGCTTGGCGTCGTCGGCGATCTCGGTGGCGGTGAAGCGGCGGACCCGGCGACCCAGGCGCAGTTCGCCCTCGCCCGCGGCGCGCAGGTTGCGCACCCACTGGGTGTTCCCGCGCGGTGAGACAAGGTAGTGCGACCCGTCAAAGTCCAGCGGGTTCACCGGGACCGTTCGCGCCTCGCCGGTCTTACGTCCACGCACCGACAACTGGTTCGCGCCCGCCATGGTGACGCCGCGGCGGAGCAAGAAGGCGATGACCTTGTTCGCGCCGCGCAGGAAGCCGCTGGGGCGCAGGTACCGGGTGGTCATGGGAGGTGTCCTCTCGTGCTGGTGTGCGCCCAGTCAACTGCGAGCGCCGCTCTCTGTCAAGAGCGCTGCTCTCTAACTTGAGCGGTGCTCCGGATTCGTGCCACACTGCCCGGTATGAGCGCGGCGAGGACGGCCCGGGATCGGGCGCGGCAGGAGTTGACGATTGAGATCAAGGACGAGGCGCGCAGGCAGTTGGCCACCGACGGCGCGCACAACCTGTCGCTGCGCGCCGTCGCCCGGAGCCTCGGCATGGCCTCGTCCGCTCTCTACCGGTACTTCCCGAGCCGCGATGACCTGCTGACCGCGCTGATCATCGACGCCTACAACGCGCTCGGTGACGCCGCCGAGCAGGCCGACCAGGGGGCGACCCCGCTGGAGCGCTGGCGGGGGGTCTGCCACGCGGTGCGCCGGTGGGCGATCGACCACCGGCACGAATACGCCCTGATCTACGGCACACCGATCCCTGGCTACCAGGCGCCGCGGGACACCGTGGGGCCCGCCGTGCGGGTCGTCTGGTTGCTGGGGCAGATCGCGCACGCCGCCGGGGTCGAGGACAGCGCGATCCCGGACGAGCTGCGCGCCCAGTTCGACCCGATCGAGGCGGCCGTTCCGACCGGCGCGACGGTCCGGGTCGTGTTTGCCTGGACCCAGTTGTTCGGGATGGTCAGCTTCGAGCTGTTCGGGCAGCTCGTGGGCAGCGCGGACCCGGCGGACGCCTTCTTCGGGTACGCGGTCGACGAGGTGGCCGGGTTCGTCGGGCTGACCTGACCCCTACCGATTGGTAACAAGCGGTAGGCTGGACCTTGTTACCGCCCGGTAGCGAAGACTCGACCCCAGGGAGCACCCGTGGCCGCAACCCGCGACGTCGCGTTCGTCGACGGTGTCCGGACCCCGTTCGGCAAGGCGGGGCCCAAGGGGATCTACGCCGAGACCCGGGCGGACGACCTGATCGTCAAGGTCATCCGCGAGTTGCTGCGCAGGCATCCCGGCCTGCCGCCCGAGCGGGTCGACGAGGTGGCCGTCGCGGCGACCACGCAGATCGGCGACCAGGGCCTGACCATCGGCCGGACGGCCGCGCTGCTGGCCGGGCTGCCCAAGTCGGTGCCCGGGTTCGCGATCGACCGGATGTGCGCGGGCGCGATGACCGCGGTGACCACCACCGCGAGCGGCATCGCGTTCGGCGCGTACGACGTGGTGATCGCGGGCGGGGTCGAGCACATGGGCCGCCACCCGATGGGTGAGGGCGTCGACCCGAACCCGCGGATCGTGGCCGACAAGCTGGTCGACCCGACCGCCCTGGTCATGGGCCAGACCGCGGAGAACGTGCACGACCGCTTCCCGCACCTGACCAAGCAGCGTTGCGACGAGTACGCCGCCCGCAGCCAGGAGAAGTTCGCCGACGCGGTGAAGACGGGCAAGATCGGCCCGGAACTGGTGCCGGTCGCGATCCGCTCGACCGAACTGGGCTGGGGACTGGCCACAGAGGACGAACCACCGCGCCCAGGTACGACGGTCGAGACGTTGGCGACCTTGAAGACCCCGTTCCGCCCGCACGGCCGGGTCACCGCGGGCAACGCGGCGGGCCTCAACGACGGCGCGACCGGGTGCGTGCTGGCCGAGGTGAACACCGCGCGCGAGCTGGGCCTGCCGGTGGGGATGCGGCTGGTCGGCTACTCGTTCGCGGGTGTCGAACCCGAGGTGATGGGCATCGGTCCGGTCCCGGCCACCGAGCAGGCGCTGAGCCGGTTCGGTCTGTCCATTTCAGACATCGGCCTGTTCGAGGTCAACGAGGCGTTCGCCGTGCAGGTACTGGCTTTCCTCGACCACTTCGGCATCGCCGACGACGACCCCCGGGTCAACCCGTGGGGTGGCGCGATCGCCTGCGGGCACCCGCTGGCGTCCTCCGGCGTGCGGCTGATGACCCAGTTGTCCCGCCAGTTCGCCGAACGCCCGGACGTGCGGTACGGCCTGACCACGATGTGCATCGGCATCGGCATGGGCGGCTCGGTCATCTGGGAGAACCCGAACTGGGACGGGAGCAAGTGATGTTGACGCAGGAGCAGGCCGCGCGGGCCTTCCCGGACGAGGTCGTCACCAGGGCGGTGACCCGGTTGGTCCGGGTCGCGGGCCTGGCCCGGCCGGTCGCGCTGATCACCATCGACAACGGGCACGACCACACCCGCCCGTCCACCTTCGGGCCGCAGAGCCTGGTGAGCCTCAACGCCGCGTTCGACACGGCGATCGCGGCCGAGCCCGCCGCGATCGCCGTGACCGGCAAGCCGTTCATCTTCGCGGTGGGCGCGGATCTGTCCGGTGTGGAGCAGGTGGCGAGCCGCGAGTCCGCTTTGGACATCGCCAGGACCGGTCACGAGGTGTTCCGCCGGTTCACCGACTCGACGATCCCGACCTTCGCGTTCGTCAACGGCGCCGTCATGGGTGGCGGCCTGGAACTGGCGCTGTCGTGCCACTACCGGACCCTGTCGGACAACACGGCCGCCATCGCGTTCCCCGAGGTCTTCCTGGGCTTGTTCCCCGGTTGGGGTGGCACGCAGTTGCTGCCGAACCTGATCGGGCCGGACGCCGCCGTCACCGTGATCTTCGAGAACGCGCTGAGCCAGAACCGGATGCTCAAGCCCAAGCAGGCCGCTGACCTCGGTATCACCGACGTGCTTCTGGGCTCCGCCGACTTCATCGAACAGTCGCTGGCCTGGGCCGCGGGTGTGGTCAACGGCGAGGTTTCGGTGCGGCGCGCGGACATCGACCGGGGTGCGGGCTGGGACGCGGCCGTCGAGCGGGCCAAGGGCATCGTCCAGGGCCGCACCAAGGGCGCCTCGCCCGGCGCGCTGAAAGCGTTGGAGTTGCTGGAACTCGCCCGCGCCAACGACCTCGACGCGGGCTACGCCGCCGAGACCGAGGCCCTGACCGACGTCCTGATGACCGATGAGCTGCGCGCGGGGTTGTACTCGTTCAACCTCGTCCAGAAGCGCGCCAAGCGACCGGCCGGCGCACCGGACAAGTCGCTGGCTCGGCCGGTGACCAAGGTCGGCATCGTCGGCGCGGGCCTGATGGCCGGCCAGATGGCCCTGTTGTTCGCGCGGCAGCTCAAGGTCCCGGTGGTGCTGACCGACATCGATCAGTCCCGTGTGGACAAAGGTGTCGACTACGTGCACACCGAGATCGACAAGCTGGGCGCCAAGGGCAGGCTGTCCCCGGACGGGGTGAACCGGTTGAAGGCACTGGTTTCCGGCTCACTGGACAAATCGGCGTTCGCCGACGCCGACTTCGTGATCGAGGCGGTGTTCGAGGAACTCGGCGTGAAGCAGCGGGTTTTCGCCGAGGTCGAGGCGCACGTCAGCGCGGAATGCGTGCTGGCCACCAACACGTCGTCCCTGTCGGTGACCGACATGGCCGCCGGTTTGGCCCACCCCGAACGGGTTGTCGGGTTCCACTTCTTCAACCCGGTCGCCGTGATGCCCCTGCTGGAGATCATCCGCGCGGAACGCACCGACGACGCGGCGCTGGCCACCGCGTTCGCCGTGGGCAAGGCGCTGAAGAAGTCCTGCGTCCTGGTCAAAGACGCCCCCGCGTTCGTGGTGAACCGCCTGCTGACCCGGTTCATGGGCGAGGTCGTGACGGCGATCGACGAGGGAACCCCGTTCGAGGTCGCCGACCGGGCCACCGACCCGCTCGGACTGCCCATGAGTCCTTTGGTACTGCTGCAATTGGTCGGCCCCGCCGTCGCCCTGCACGTCGCCGAGACCATGCACCACGCCTACCCGGACCGATTCCCGCTCAGCGCGAACCTGCGCCGGTTCGTGGAAGCGGGCAAAACGGCGGTGTGGCAATGGGATGCCGAAGGCAAGCAGACCATGGACCCCGAGGTCGCCGCTTTGTGGCAGGCGGGCCGAAACCCGCTGACCGCACCGGAAGTCCTCGACCGAGTCCTCGACGGCGTCGCCGAGGAGATCCGCGTCATGCTGGACGAAGGTGTTGTCGCCGAGGCACAGGACATCGACCTCTGCCTGATCCTGGGCGCGGGCTGGCCCTTCTGGCTCGGCGGAATCACGCCATACCTGGACCGCACAGACGTGTCCGATCGCGTACACGGCAAGCCTTTCCTCCCACCGGGTGTCGCTTCCGTCCCGGCCTGACGGCGACACCGCCGTAACCCCGTCGCGTATTGGTGATCGTAGGGTTTCCTTACCGGCAGGGAGGTTCATGATGCGCACGCGCATTATCGGGGCCGCGCTCGCGGTCAGCGCGCTCGCCTTAACGGCGGTGGCGGTGTCCGGCACCGCGGCCGAGGCGAAGGGCAGGCCGTGTGGACCGCCGTCCACCACCGATGGGGTCGGCTCCGCGGGCACCGCCTTCACCCTGAAGTCGATGTACGACGACGACGGTCCCGGGCTGGTCGCGGGCGAGGAGTTCGAGATCAACACCGAGGCCGCCGGTCAGCACTGGACCGTCACCTTCTCCGACAACGGCGTCGTTTTCTTCGCCAACCCCGACGATGTCTCCACCGCGACCGGCATCCGCGAGGTGCACCCCAACCACATCACCCGCGGCACGGTGCAGCACATGAACGCGCACGCCGTGCGGCACGACACCGGTGAGGTCATCGACGCCACCGTGGTCCTGCAGCCGGTCCCCGACCGCTGCGGCAACTGAGGATGAAGCGGACAGCGGTCGCGGGCGCGCTCGCCATGATGGCGCTTGTCGTCGCGCCCCAGGCGAACGCGGACGCCCGGCCGTGCACACCGCCGCAGACGGTGGCGGGTTCCGGTAGTCAGGGCACGCCGTTCGTGCTCCGGGCCGGGTACCAGGGGGTCGGCCAGGTGGCCGAGGAGTTCGAGATCAACACGGCGGTCTCGGACCAGGTGTGGACGATCCAGTTCTCGGACAACGGTGTGGTGTTCTTCTCCGGCAGCCAGTCGGGGAGTCCGGTCGTGGTCGTGAAGACCGAGTCGGTGACCGGTACCGGCGGGCACAACCTGGGTGTGCGCGCGGTCAACACCGTCACGCACGAGGTCATCGAGGGGAACGATCCGCTGCCCCCGCCGGGGTGCGGCGGGCACTGATCACGGCACTGAGCACGACTGGTCACGGGCCTGGCGGCGGGCCGATCCGGTTCGCCGCCAGGTGTGTGGCGACTTGCCGTGCGGCGGCCTCACCGGTCGCGACGCAGGCGGGGATGCCGACGCCGTGCAGGGTCGCGCCCGCCACGGCGAGGCCGGGGTGGGGTTCGACGGCCCGCTCGATCCGGGCCACCAGGTCGTGGTGGCCCGCCGCGTACTGGGGGAGGCCGCCGCCCCACCGGGTCACCCTCGTGTCGACGGGTGGGGCGGTGACCCCGGTCAGCTCGACCAGGTCTGACCGGACCAGTCGGACGAGTTCGTCGTCGTCGGCGTGCAGGGCGCCGGGGTCGGCGAACCGTCCGACTGAGCCCCGGACGACCACCGTCTCGCCGCCGAGGTGCGCCCATTTCGCGGCCGAGAAGGTGAACGCCTTGACGGTGAACGGGCTGCCGTCGAGCCTGCGTTCGCCCGCCCCGAGCAGGACCCCGGACGTGCCGGGCAGTTCGGTGCCCGCCGGGAGCGCCAACGCCACCACGGCCATCGACGCGACCTCGACCTGGCCGTAGGCGTCGGACGCGACCGGGACGACGTCCGCGAGCAGCTTGCGGGCCGCGGCGGCCGGGACGGCCAGCACGACGGCGTCGACGTCGAGGACCGGGTCGGATGGCTCGTGGCCGGGCGCGTTGGCGCCGAGGGTGAGCCGCCAGCCGGTCGCGGTCCTGGCCAGCGAGCGGACCGGCACGCCGAGTCGAACCGTCGCGGCGGTGGCGAGTCGGTCGACCAAGGTGCCCAGGCCGGTCGAGAGCGTCCCGAAGACCGGGTGACCGGTGGGAACGGGCACCGAGCGGGCGGCGGCCTCGGTCAGCGAGGTCGCGCCCCCGTCCAGGGCGGCGGCGATGGCGGGCAGGGTCGCGCGGAGACCGAGGCTGTCCACCCCGCCCGCGTACACCCCGCCCAGCAACGGATCGATGAGCCGGGCGGGCAGTTCGTCACCGAACCGAGACCGCAGCAACGGCCCCAGCGCGGCGTCCCCGGCCAACCGCACCGGCGGCAACGTGGACTCGGCGGCGACCCGCCGATTGCCCTCGTCGCTGAGCAACTCGGCGACCGCGGCCGGGTCCGCGGGCACACCCATGACCGTCCGCCCGGGGACGTGCCTGGTCACCCCGCCCGCGCGGACCGTGGACCGGGCGCCGGTCGGGTGCACGACGAGATCACCGAGGCCGACTTCCGCCAGCAGCGCCCCGACCTCCGGCCGCCGCGCCAGGTACGCCTCGGCGCCCACGTCGTACCGGCGGCCCGCCACCGACTCGGTGCGGATCTTGCCGCCCAGCCGGGACGACTGCTCGACGACGGTGATCGACGCGGTCGGCCCGAGCAGTGCGCGCAGTCGGTGCGCCGCGGTCAGGCCGGAGATCCCGCCGCCGACCACCGCGACCCGCACGCTCACCGCCCGGTCGGCAGGCTGTGCGCGTGCGCCACGGTGCGGGTGATCACATCCGGGTCGGTCTCCGGCAGCACCCCGTGGCCCAGGTTGAACACGTGCCCGGCAGCGGAACGCCCTTCGGCCACGATTCGGCCCACCTCACGGCGGATGACCTCGTCGCCCGCGAACAGCGTGGCCGGGTCGAGGTTGCCCTGGACCGGGGCACCCGGGACGGCGGCGGCGGCCACGTCCAGCGGGGTGCGCCAGTCGACCCCGACGACGTCCGCGCCCGCCTCGCGCATCGCGCCGAGCAGGTGCCCGGTGCCCACTCCGAAGTGGATCCGCGGCACGCCCGCGTCGGACAGTCCGCTCAGGACCTTCGTCGAATGCGGCAGCACGAACTCGCGGTAGTCCCGCAGCGACAGTGCCCCCGCCCACGAGTCGAACAGTTGCAGCGCGTCGACCCCGGCGGCCACCTGCGCCCGCAGGAACCCCAGGGCGATGTCGGCGAGCCGGTCGAGCAGCGCGTGCCAGGTGTCCGGCTCCGCGTACATCAGGGCCTTGGTGCGCTCGTGGTTGCGGCTCGGCCCACCCTCGACCAGGTACGACGCCAGCGTGAACGGCGCCCCCGCGAACCCGATCAGCGGCGTCTCGCCCAACTCGGCGGTCAGCAGCCGGACCGCCTCGGCTACCGGCGCGACCTGCTCGGCGTGCAGCGGCGGCAACGCGTCCACGGCGGCCCGGTCGCGCACCGGCTCGGCGACCACCGGACCGGTGCCGGCCACGATGTCCAGGTCGACCCCGGCCGCGACCAGCGGGACCACGATGTCGCTGAACAGGATCGCCGCGTCGACGCCGTGGCGGCGCACCGGCTGCAGGGTCACCTCGGTGACCATCGCCGGGTCGAAGCAGGCGGCCAGCATCGCGGTGCCCGCGCGCAGCGCTCGGTACTCCGGCAGCGAGCGGCCCGCCTGGCGCATGAACCACACCGGCACCCGCGCGGGCACACCGCCGCGCGCGGCCACCAGGAACGGAGCGGACGTCAGGGACCGCCTGGGGAGGGTGAGTGACTCAGTCATCGCCTGGCCATGTTCCCACGCCGACCCGCGTCCCCGTTCGCGTGGGCGGAACCTCACACGGTCGGTGGGTCGAACCCGTGCCGGACCCTCGGCGCGCCCTACCCGCTCACCGTCTCGGGTGGTCCTACAGTTACCAGTCGTGACTGGAACGTCCACCGCGCCTGAACTCTTCACCCAGGCCGTCCAGGCGCTGAAGTCGCTGCGGCCGCGGCCCGAGGTGCGCCTCGCCGAGGTCCGTCCGCCCCAGCGGCTGGCCCCCTGGGCGTACGCGCTGACGGCCGAGGTCACCGGACCGGCCGAGGTCCAGGCTACCGGCAGACTGATCCTTCTCCACGACCCCGACGGCCAAGAGGCCTGGGACGGAGTGCTGCGGGTGGTCGCCTACGTCCGCGCCGAGTTGGACGCCGAACTCGCCGACGACCCGCTGCTGCCCAGCGTCGGCTGGTCCTGGCTGACCGACGCGCTGGCGGCCGCCGGTGCCGAGTTCCGCGCGCTCGGCGGCACGGTCACCGACACCTCGTCCGCTCGCTTCGGTGACATCGCGGGCCCGGCCCGCACGGACGACCTGGAGCTGCGCGCCTCGTGGACCCCGACCGGGGAGTTGCACCCGCACGGCGAGGCGTTCCTCGACCTGATGGCCAGCGTCGTCGGCCTGCCGCCGGTGGGGGTCGCGCTGTTCGAGCAGCGCCGGGGCGAGTAGCTCGCGTGTCGCCGACCACCTGGGGCGCTCCGCCCGGTCGCGGTGGTGGGACGATGGCGGCATGGCCCGTCTCAACTACGCCGAACTGAACGACACCATCCGCTACACCATGTGGTCGGTGTTCCGGATCGAGCCGGGGCGGCTGCCGGACGACCGGGGTGCCGCCGCCACCGAGACCACCGAGTTCCTCGACGCGCTCGAGGGCAAGGGCGTGGTCGTGCGCGGCGTGTACGACGTCGCCGGTCTGCGCGCCGACGCCGACTACATGATCTGGTGGCACGCGGAGGAGGTCGAGCAGGTCCAAGCCGCTTACACCGGGTTCCGGCGGACCGCGTTGGGCCGGGCGTCGACACCGGTGTGGAGCCAGGTGGCGTTGCACCGGCCCGCCGAGTTCAACCGCAGCCACGTCCCGGCGTTCCTGGCAGGGGAAGACCCGCGCAAGTACATCTGCGTGTACCCGTTCGTGCGGTCGTACGAGTGGTACCTGCTGCCGGACGAAGACCGCCGCAAGATGCTGGCCGACCACGGCAAGGAAGCCCGTGACTACCCGGACGTCCGCGCCAACACCGTCGCGTCGTTCGCGTTGGGCGACTACGAGTGGATCCTGGCCTTCGAAGCCGACGAGCTGCACCGGATTGTCGACTTGATGCGGCACCTGCGTGCCACGGAGGCGCGTAGGCACGTCCGCGAGGAGATCCCGTTCTACACCGGTACCCGGGTCGTGCCCGCGGAGCTGGTGGCGAACCTGCCGTGAGGTTCACGGGCGACGAGCGGGTCGTGGCGGGCCCGTACCGCGTCGCCCACCTCGCGGGCCAGTGCGTCGGCATGGTCACCTCGGCCGCGGCGGACCTGTTGCGCGACCGGGGGACCGATCCCGGTGAGGTGTCGGTCGACCTCCAGCACGCGGTCGAGTCGTTCCGCAGTGAGCGGCACCTGCTGGTCGACGGCGCGCCGGTGGGAGACCTGTGGGCGCCACTCACGGGCGACTACCGCGCGCGTGACGGGTGGCTGCGGCTGCACTGCAACTACCCCCATCACGAGGCGGCCGCGCGGTCGGTGCTGGGGGACTCGTGTGATGTGTCGGGGTGGTCGGCGGTGGAGGCTGCGGAGGCGGTGCTCGCCGCTGGAGGCGCCGCCGCGGCGTTGCGTTCGCCGGATGAATGGGCTGATCACCCGCAGGGGCGGGCTGTCGCATTGGAGCCACTCGTTGCTGTGGAACGGATCGGTGACGGGCCGCCGCGTCCTCTTGCTGCCGCCGAACGGCCGCTGGCGGGGGTCCGGGTTCTGGAGCTGACCCATGTGATCGCGGGGCCGGTCTGTGGGCGGACCCTTGCCGCGCATGGGGCTTCGGTGCTGCACGTGGGTGCGGCGCACCTTCCGGTGATGCGGCCTGCTCTGGTTGATACTGGGTTCGGCAAGCGCAGTACGCATCTGGATTTGCGGACTGATTCTGGGCGGCTTCGGTCCCTTTGGGACTCTGCTGACGTCATGGTTCAGTCGTATCGGCCCGGTTCTTTGGCTGCCAAGGGGTTTGGGGTGGGTGACGCTCCACAAGGGACTGTGTTTGTGTCGTTGTCCGCGTATGGGCATACGGGGCCTTGGCGTGCTCGGCGGGGGTTTGACAGTTTGGTGCAGATGGCGACGGGGATTGCTTGGCGGGGGGACGGGGTGCCGGTTCCGTTGCCTGCGCAGGCGCTTGATCATGGGACGGGGTGGTTGGCGGCCTATGGGGTGCTGATCGCGTTGCGGCGGCGGGCTGTTGAGGGTGGGAGTTGGCTCGTTCGGGTGTCGTTGGCGCGGACTGCGTGGTGGTTGGAGTCGATGGGGCGGGTTGAGTCTGAGGAGGGTTCTTCGGCTGATCGGTATATGGGGGAGATGGATAGTGGGGTGGGGCGGGTTCGGTATGTAAGGGTGCCGGGAGTGCTGCCGGGGGCGCCGCCGGGGTGGGAGTGGGGGCCTCGGGTGGCGGGGGGTGATGCTGCGCGGTGGTGAATGGTGGGTTGCTTGTGGGGTGTCGCCTGTGGGGGTGTCGTTTGTGGGCTGAGCTGGGCTCTGCGGGGCCGGCTTTTGCTGCTGCGGCTTGGGGTTTCGGCTTGCGGCTGTGGTTTGGGGTTGAGTGCTCGGGGGTGTCGGTGCTTCTGGGTAGGCTGTGTATCGGGGGGTCTTGTGGTGGATGATCATGGGGGTTGCTGGGTGGGTGGAGTTGTCGGTGGGGCGGGCTAGGCTGTGTATTCGGGGGCTTTTCGGCTGGTTGATCTTGGTGTGAGGGGTCTCTGGGCCTCGGCTGCGCCTCGGGGGTCGGCCTGGTCGCCTGGCGGCGACGCCGGCCTCGGGCGCCAGATTAAAGCTGGGGTGCCCGTTGTGGTGAAGTTGTTTTGTTTGGGGCCCCTAGCGGTGGCCTGGGTAAGGCTAAAAGGCGGGGCCACTGGAAAG
>NZ_AXWW01000071.1 GCF_000482865.1 Actinokineospora inagensis DSM 44258
GCCTGGGTAAGGCTAAAAGGCGGGGCCACTGGAAAGCGTGGCCTTACCCGCCTGCCGGCTTAGGCCACCGCTCCCCCCAAACAAAACAACTTCACCACAACGGGCGGTTGGGATCGGCGGCTTTCGAGGCGCGCGGGGCAGGTTCTGAGTGGTGCTTCACCACACGGAGTTTCTGGGCTGGCGGGGCCAGTCTTGTGTGGTGGGTTGTCGCGTGGGTTTTTGGGGCTGGTGGGGCCGGTTCTGTGGTGGGTTGTTGGGCGGGGTTGTCTTGGCTGGCGGTGCAGTTGGCGGCGGTGCCTCATCACGTGGCGGTTGTCTTGGTTGGTGGTGGCAGGTGGTGGTTGTCGCGTGGTGGTGTTGTCGGGGTGCGGGGTGCGGGGTGCGGGGTGCGGGGTGCGGGGGTGTTGCGGTGCCTCACCGCGCGAGGGGGTGTTGTGGTGTTGTGTTAGGCCAGGGAGTCTTGCCAGGCGGAGTGGAGGGTGGCGAAGTGGCCGGGGGGGGCGATCAGGGATTGGGGGGGGCCGTCTTCGGTGATGTGGCCGTCGGTGATGACTAGGACTCGGTCGGCGATGAGGACGGTGGAGAGGCGGTGGGCGATGATCAGGGCGGTGCGGTCGGCGAGGACGGATTCGAGGGCTTGTTGGACGATTCGCTCGGTGGGGAGGTCGAGGCTGGAGGTGGCCTCGTCCAGGACGAGGACGGCGGGGTTGGCGAGGAAGGCGCGGGCGAAGGCGACGACCTGGCGTTGGCCTGCGGAGAGGCGGCCGCCGCGTTTGCGGACGTCGGTGTCGTAGCCGTTGGGGAGGGCGGTGATGAAGTCGTGTGCGCCGACCGCTCGGGCGGCGGCTTCGACCTCGGCGCGGGTGGCGTCGGGTTTGCCGAGCAGGATGTTGTCGGCGACGGAGCCGGAGAAGAGGAAGTTCTCCTGGGTGACCATCACCACCGAACCTCGTAGGTCTACATCGGACACTTTGCGCAGGTCGATGTCGGACAGGGTGACCGAGCCCGCGGTGGGGTCGTAGAAGCGGGCGACGAGTTTGGCCAGGGTCGACTTCCCGGCGCCGGTGGGGCCGACCAGCGCCACGGTTTGGCCTGCGGGGATGGTCAGGTTCACCGACGGCAGGACGACGGGGGTGTCGGGGCGGTAGCGGAACTCGACGTCGGTGAAGTGGATGGGGAGGCCGCCGGGGCGGGTCGGGAGCGGGCGGGGGTGGGTCGGCTCGGGGACGTCCGGGTGTTCCTCGAGCAGGCCGGAGATCTTCTCCAGGGCGGCGATCGCGGCCGAATACGAGTTCATGAACATGGCGATCTCGTCGAACGGGTCGTAGAAGCGGCGCAGGTACAGGGTGAACGCGGCGAGCACGCCCAGTTCCAGCGTTCCGTCGGCGACCCGGTAGGCGCCGACGGCCAAGATCACGGCGAGCGACAGGTTGCCGATCAGGCGGATGGCCATGGTGAACACGGCCACCACGGACAGCGAGGTGCGGGCGGCGGTGCGCACCCTGCCGTTCAGACCGTCCATGATGGACTTGTTGCGGTCCTCCCTGCGGAACGCCTGGACCGCGCGGATGCCGTTCATGGTCTCGACGTAGTGCACGATCACGGTGGCGACCCGGCCGCTGACCCCCCGGTACGCGGTGTTGGAGTGGCGCAGGAACCAGCGGACAGCCAGGTACAGCAGCGGCAGGGCGACCAGGGCCAACGCGGCCAACTGCAGGTCCAGGGTCAGCAGGATGACGATGATGCCCGCGATGGAGGACACCGACGCCAGCAGATCGTCCATACCGGACTCGAGCAGGTCGCCCAGGGTGTCGATGTCGTTGGTCTGCCGGGCGATCACCTTGCCGGAGGTGTACGACTCGTGGAAGGACACCGACAGCCGCTGGGCGTGCCGGAAGATCCGTTGCCGCAGTTCCAGCACCACGTCCTGACCGATCCGACCGGACAGCACCAGGAACAGCGCCCAGCACCCGGACGAGGCGAGCGTGCTCGCGGCGTACCCGACGACGCACCAGGCCAGCACGGCGAGGTCGCCGTTGACCGCGTGCGGGATGCCGGTGTCGATCACCACGGCGATGATCAGCGGTCCGGACAGCCGCGCGGCGCTCTCCAGCACCATGATCACCAGGGCGGCCCAGACCCACTTGACGTGCGGGCGCAGCACCGAGCGGAGCAGGGTGCGCGATCGGTGTTTCAGCTTCAGGGTGACCTTGCGGTCGATCTCCTCGGTGTCCTCGGCGGCGACGCCCCGCCAATCCTCTTCTGCGGTGCTCATGACGCGACCTCAACCGGTTCATCGTCTACAGTGGACAAGAGATCCCGGTACGCCGGGCTGGTCGCCAGCAGGTGTTCGTGCGTGTCGACGGCCACGATCCGGCCGCCGTCGAGCATCGCGACCCGGTCGGCGAGCTTGACGGTGCTGGGGCGGTGCGCGACCACCAGGGCCGTCACGCCGGACAGCACGCTGCGCAGGGCGCGTTCCACCTCGGCCTCGGTGTGCACGTCCAAAGCGGACAGCGGGTCGTCGAGCACGAGGACCTTCGGTTTTCCGACCACGGCGCGCGCCAACGCCAACCGTTGCCGCTGACCGCCGGACAGCGACAGGCCCTCCTCGCCGATGCGGGTGTCGAGCCCCCACGGCAGCCGCTCGACGAACTCCTCGGCCTGCGCGATCCGCAGCGCGGCAAGCACTTCGTCGTCGCTGACGCCGGGGGAGCCGAGGGCGACGTTCTCCCGCACGCTCGCCGAGAACAGCACCGGCTCCTCGAACGCCATCGCCACCACGGACCGCAGGTCGCCCAGCCGCAGCTCGCGCACGTCGACGCCGTCCACGGTGATCCGGCCGCCGGTGACGTCCGCGAGCCGGGGGACCAGCATGGTCAGCGTCGACTTGCCGGAACCGGTGGGGCCGACCAGCGCCACCGTCTCGCCGGGCCGCAGCGATAAGTCCACTCCGGACAGGATCTCGGAATCGGCGCCGGGGTAGGTGAAACGGACACCTTCGAAGTCGACGGTGCCCGTGGCGTCGGCCGGGATGTCCTTCGGCCGCTGCGGATCGGTGATGGTGACCTCCGCGTCGCGCACCTCCCAGTACCGGGTCGCCGAGGACGCCGCCTGGTTGGTCTCCGCCAGCAGCCAGCCGATGGAGTCGGTCGGCCAGCGCAGGTACGTCGCCACGGTGATGCCCGCGACGAGGGTGCCCACCGTCATCGACCCGTTCGCCACGCCCAGCGTGCCGAACAACAACTGCGCGGCGATGCCCAACTCGGGCAGCAGGATGATCGCGCCCCACAGCACGGCCAACATCTTGATCTTGGCGATCTCGGTGCCGCGCAGCTCGACGGCCTGCCTGGCGAACTTGCGCGCCAACTGCGGGCCCCGGCCGAACGCCTTGAGCACCCGGATGCCCAGCACCGACTCCTCGACCGTGGTCGCCAGGTCACCGGCCTGGTCCTGGGCCTTGCGGGCCAGCCGCTGGTACCGCGTCTCGTACTGCGTGGAGATCACGATCAGCGGCGCGGCACAGACGACCGTGATCAGCCCGAGCACCGGCGACAGGGTGAACAGCACCGCGAACCCGAGCACCAGGGTCAGCGAGTTGACCACCAGGAAGATCATCGCGAAGGCGATGAACCGGCGCAGCGTGGACAGGTCGCTCACCGCGCGGGAGAGCAACTGGCCGGACTGCCAGCCGTCGTGGAACCCGATCGGCAGCCGCTGCAGGTGGGCGTACAGGTCGGCCCGCATCCGCGCCTCGACCAGCGTGCTCGGCCCGGCGACCAGCTTGCGCCGCACGTAGAACAGCATCGCCTCCGCCGCGCCGAGCACCGCGACCGCCAGCGCGAGCCACGGCAGCACGGCCGTCTCCTTGCGGGCGACCGGCCCGTCCAGGATGTGCTGCAGGATCAGCGGGATGGTCAACCCGCACACCATCGACCCGAGCACCGACGCGCCCGACGCGATCAGCTTGCCGCGCACCGGCCGCAGGTACGGTCCGAGCCTGCGCAACGCCACCAAAGTCGGTGTCTGGTCCATCCCCGCCCCCTCACGGTCCGTCGACCGACGTTAGCGAGCCGGGTGCGGCCGGGGCATCCGAGTTTTTCCGGTCACGGCCTGGTCAAGATCGACGACTGGCCGTGCCGACCGGCGGCATCATGGTCCCCATGACCCGGCCCGACCCCGTCCGGTCCCTGCGCACGGCCGCGACCATGGCCTACCCGGCCGGTCGCCTGCTGGCCCTGCGCGACGGCCGCCACCACGTCCTCGCCCCGGACGGCTGGATCGCCATCGGCACCGCCACACCGCCCACGGCCACCCGGCTCACCCGCCCGGACGCGGTGCGGTGGTGTGCGCGGGAGGGGATCTCGGCGGCGGTGCTGGACGAGGTCCCTGCTCTGGGCTGAGCGGGTGCCCGCATCCGGCATGTGGATGGGCAACAGTGTCGACACCCGCCTGGCCGGTGGCGCGGGCGCGAAAAGACCCGGTCAGCCCCGGTTGGAGCGGGTGCCCAGCAGGACGTCTTCCCAGGACGGGACGATGGGGCGGGCCTTCTTGGCCTTCGCCGGGCGTCGCGCTGGCTCGGTCTTGCGGGCGGGCTCCTCCATGAGCGCGTCCTGTTCCGGGATCTCCGCCGCCGGTGTCTCGTCCTCGGCGACCGGTTCCTCGACCTCCGGCTCCGGCTCCGGCTCGACCTGGGGTTCCGGGGTCAGCTCGAAGTCGGCGACGAAGTCCGGTTCCTCGACGGCCACCGGCTGCGGCACCGGCGCGGGCACCGGGGCGACCGGCGGCGCGAACACCGCGTCGTCGAGCTCCGGGTCCGGTTCCGGCTCGACCGGCCGGGGCGGTTCCAGGTTCAGCGCGGCCTGGGCCAGCTCGGTCACCGGCCGCACCGTGCGCAGCGGCCGGTTGGGCTGGGGGTCGAGCAGGTCGTGGGCGTGTTCGTCGAGCGGGCTGACGGTGCCGCCGTGCGCGCCGGGGTGGAACGACCAGTGCGCGCGGTTGAGCGAGCGGCCCGCGGTCCAACTGAGCTGGACGACCCACTTGCCGTCCTCGCCGCGCCAAGAGTCCCAGTCGGCTACCGCGAGGTCCTGGCCGCGCAGGCCGAACGCGTGCGCGACGACCTCGCCGAGGGTCTGCAGGTCGGGGCCGTCCTCGCGGACGGGGTGGGCGCGTTGGGCCAGTTCCGCAGTGCGGGACCGCTCCAGCAGCACCGGGTAGGCGAAGCGCTCGACCTTGTGCACGGGGATGCCCGCGGCCTCGCTCACCTGCTCGACGGACTCACCCGCGCGAATGCGGGTCTGGATCTCCCGAGGACGCATCTGGCTCTCCAGCTCGATCTCGATCTGGCCGAGTCGGGTGACGTCTCCGCGCGCGGCCGCGCGCAGGCGCTCGTCGGCGGGCAGTGCGAAGCGCTCGCCACGCGCCGGGTCCTCACAGATGACGGTCTTGCCGTCATCCGAGAGCCCGACGACCCGCAGCGCGCGCATCGTGAACCTCCCTGCGACCTGAGCGGACTTCACTCGCCAGCGTCCCACGGTAGATCCGGGCGGCCGTTTCCCGCGCTAGGCGCGCCGCGATCCCCGTGACATCTGCTCGTGATCTTGCCGTATCCACACCCCTCTCCGCGACCGGGTTCGTTCACCGTTCACCCATTCGCGGGCGGGTCAGCGCGGGTCTGCCCGAGTGTGCGCACCGCTCGGTGACGGAACGGGCACAGAACGGCAAAAAGGGCGCCGCCCTCACCAGGAGAGCGGCGCCCGAAAGCGGTACCTCAGCCCAGCCGCTCGACCACCCAATCGATGGCGGAGGTCAGCGTGGTGACGTCCTCCGGCTCGATCGCCGGGAACATCGCGACGCGCAACTGGTTGCGGCCGAGCTTGCGGTACGGCTCGACGTCGACGACGCCGTTCGCCCGCAGCGCCTTGGCCACCGCCGCCGCGTCGATCCCGTCCGCGAAGTCGACGGTGCCGACCACCTGCGAGCGGTGCGCCGGGTTCGCCACGTACGGCGAGGTGTACGCGGTCTTCTCCGCCCACGCGTACAGCCGGTCCGAGGAGTCCTTGGTGCGCGCGACCGTCCAGTCCAGACCGCCGTTGCCGTTCATCCAGTCGAGCTGCTCGGCCAGCAGGAACAGCGTCGCCACCGCGGGGGTGTTGTACGTCTGGTCCTTGAGCGAGTTGTCCAGCGCGGTCGGCAGCGACAGGAACTCCGGCACCCACCGGTCGGACGCGCCGATCTCGCCGATCCGCTCCAGCGCCGCCGGGCTGACCAGGGCCAGCCACAGGCCGCCGTCCGAGGCGAACGACTTCTGCGGCGCGAAGTAGTAGACGTCGAAGTCCTCGGCGCGCACCGGCAGGCCGCCCGCGCCGGAGGTGGCGTCGATGGCGACCAACGCGCCGTCGGACCCGGCGGGCCGCTGGACCGGGACCGCGACCCCGGTCGAGGTCTCGTTGTGCGCCCAACCGACCAGGTCACCGCCCTGGTACGCGATCTCCGGGGCGCTGCCCGGGTCCGCCGACACGACGATCGGGTCCCGCAGGAACGGGGCCTTCTTGTTGACCGTGGCGAACTTCGACGAGAACTCGCCGTAGGTGAACAACTGCGCCTGCTCGCGGACCAGGCCGAACGCGGCGGCGTCCCAGAACGCGGTCGTGCCGCCGTTGCCGAGGATCACCTCGTAGCCCTCCGGCAGCGAGAACAGCTCGCGCAGACCGGAACGCACCCGCCCGACCAGCGACTTCACCGGCTTCTGCCGGTGCGACGTGCCGAGCAGCTTGGCTCCCTCGGCGGCCAGCGCGGCGACCTGCTCTGGGCGGACCTTGGACGGACCACACCCGAACCGGCCGTCGGCGGGCTTGAGCCCGGCTGGCAGCACGAGCGTGCTCGGATCGGCGGTCTGCGTCATTCTGGGGCGCCTTTCTCCGAAATGGGGTGATGGGGACGACCCCGGCGGCGTTGGCGGAGCGTGCCAGCCCATGATGCCACCCATAACACCGGCGTCCACTCGGCACCGGGCCGCCGGTCGCGACACCGCTGGACGCGACACCGCTGGACGCGACACCACTGACCCCGGTCCCGGCGCGCCCCGCACCGGGACCGGGTGGTCCGCGACCGATCTCACGACTGCCGGGTGCGCCAGCCCTGTTCGTCCACGCCACCGGGGATCGCATCGGGGGTGCCGTACGGCTCGCGGGTGAAGACGAACGTCGCCAGGTCCAGGTGGGACACCGCGCCCGCGCCGGTGCGGCACACCCGCAGGGTCTCGCCGGAGTAGTAACCGTCCAAACCGGTCCACTGGTCCGGACCGTCCGGGCGGAACCGGGAGGCGCGGCCGCGGCCGGACACCGGGTTCAGGCTGACCCAGCCGTCCGGCAGCAGGCGCAGCACGTACGGGGTCGGGCCCCAGTTCCACTGGCCGGTGAGCGCCAGCAGCCGGGGGTCGGCCTCGGCCAGCGGCTCCCACTCGTCGGGCAGGACCGGCTCGTGCTGCTCGACGATCTCGATCAGGTCGGCGGCCAGCGCGCCGATCGGCACCCCGGCGGTGGAGTTGGCCATCAGCACGGCGCCGGTGCCGGTCTTCGGGTCGACCAGGTTCATCGCCAGGAAGCCGGGCATCGAGCCGCCGTGGCCGACCACCCGCCTGCCGTTGATCCGCATGACCTGCAGGCCGAGGCCGTACGCCGCGGTCCAGCTCGCGTCGTCATCGATGTGCACCGGCTCGCGCATCTCGGCGACGGTGTCCGGGCTGAGCACGTCGCCGGTGTCGCCGCCGACGAACCGGTTCCACCGGGCCAGGTCCAGCACGCTGCACCAGAGCTGACCGGCGGGGGCCATCGCGACCGCGTCCGGGGTCGGCTCGGGCAGCAGCAGGTCGGCGTAGGGGTGCACCGCCCAGCCGGTGGCGGCGGGCGCGGTGGGCTGCGGCGTGGTCCGGGTCAGCTCCAGCGGCTTGAGGATCTCCGCCTCCAGCACCTGCAGCCAGCTCGCCCCGCGCAGCCGCGACACCAGCTCGCCCAGCACGCCGTAGCCGACGTTGCTGTAGTGGAACTTGGCGCCCGGCCGGTGTTTCACCGCGTCGGCGGGCAGGCTGGCGTCCAGCGCCGACCAGTCCGCGCCCGCCGCCCGCTCCCACCACTGGCCGGGCGACTCCGAGGTCAGGCCGCTGGTGTGCGAGAGCAGTTGGGCGACGGTGACCGCGCCGAACGCGGTGCCCGGCACGTGCTTGTCCAGCGGGTCGTTGAGGTCGAGCCTGCCCTCGTCCCGCAGCCGCAGCACCAGGGCGGCGACGAAGGACTTGGTGATCGACCCGATCCGGTACTGGGTGTCGGTCGTGGGGGTCGCCCCGTCGACCTTGCCCCGCGCGCCGGTCCACGGGAGCTGGTGGCCCCGGCCGACCGCCGCCACGAGCGAGGGCGCCCGGCTCTCGGCCTGTTCGACCGCGATTCGGCGCAGCAGCGCGTTCTCAGTGGTGTGCAGCATGAAAGGAATTGTGCGCCATAACTCAACCCAATAAGCCTCTGGCCATGGCCGTCGTGACCGCGGCGGTGCGGTCGGATACGTCGAGTTTGCCGAATGCGCGCAGCAGGTGTGTTTTCACCGTCGCCTCGCTGATGTGCAGCGACGCGCCGATCTCGGCGTTCGTGCGGCCTTTCGCGACCAGCCCGAGTACCTCGATCTCCCTACCGGAAAGCGCCTGTTTGGCGGGTTGACGGACCTGTCGGACCAATCTCCCGGCTACGGAGGGTGCGAGTACCGTCTCGCCCCGACTGGCCGCCCGAACCGCCCCGGCCAATTCCGTTCTGGAGGCGTCTTTGAGCAGATATCCGGCCGCGCCTGCCTCGACCGCGCGCAGGATGTCCGAATCGGTCTCGTAGGTGGTGAGCACGACGACCCGGCTCGGTCCGCCCGCGGCCACGATCCGACCGGTGGCGCCGACCCCGTCGAGTCCGGGCATCCGCAGGTCCATCAGCACCACGTCCGGGCGCCGCGCGGCGACCACGGCCACCGCCTCCTCACCGGAGCCCGCCTCGCCGACCACGGTCAGGTCCGGTTCGGCCTCCAGCATGCCGCGCAGGCCCTCGCGGACGACCGGGTGGTCGTCGACCAGCACGATGGTGATCATGTCGGTACCTCCACGGTGAGCGTGGTGCCCGCCCCTGGCGCGCTGTGCACGGTGACCGAGCCCGCGACCTGCTCGACCCTGGCCCGCATCCCGCGCAAACCGTAGCCCCCGGCGGGGGTGGCGGGGTCGAAGCCGAACCCGTCGTCGCTGATCGTCAGGGTGACACCCGTTGGTGTGTGGCAGAGGTCGACGGTCACGGAGGCGGCGCCCGCGTGCTTGCGGATGTTCGCCAGCGCCTCCTGCGCCGCCCGCAGCAGCACGACCTCGACGCCGGTGGGCAGCCCGGTCGGGTCACCCTCGGTGTGGAACGCCGCCGCCACCCCGGTCTCCGCGGCCAGCCGCTCCACCAGCCGGTGCAGCGCCTCGCTCAGCGAACCGCCGTCGAGCGCGGTCGGGGTCAGCGCGGCCACCAGCGCCCGCGCCTCGGCCAGGTTCTCCCTGGCGGTCCGCGCGGCCAGGTCGAGCGCGTGCCGCACCTTGCCGCTGTCCCGGTCCACTTCGGACTCGGCGGCCTGCACCAGGGTGACGATGCTGGTGAACCCCTGGGCCAGCGTGTCGTGGATCTCGCCAGCCAGCCTGGCCCGCTCCTGCGCCACCCCCGCCTCGTGCGAGAGCGCCGCGATCCGCGCCCGACTGGCCTCCAGTTCGACGATCAACGCCGCCCGCTCCTTGCTCTGCCGCACCACCCGGTGCACGTAGGACCCGATCAGCAGCGACAGCGACAGACCGAGGACGGTGGTCGGCAACTGGTGCACCCAGCCGACCACCGAGCCGACCCTGAGCTGGATCAGCACCGGCGGGGCCACGTTCAACAGCGTCACCAGCGGCGCGGACGCGGGCAGCGGCAGCGACATGAAGATCAACGGGCACATGACGAACAGCAGGTAGGTGCTGTTCGGCACGAACCACACCGCGCCGAGGAACAGCAGCGAGGTCACCGCCGAGAACACCACCGCGGGCACCCTGCGCTCGTCGATGACCGCGTGCCGCCGCCCGTAGCCCAGGTACACCGCGACGACGGCGGTCAGGCAGGCCACCGCCGCCACCCGGTCGGCCACCGGCGCCTGCCCGAGGACCACCAGCAGGCTGACGAACAGGTAGCCCACGGTGAAGTAGATGTCCCAACCCCAGTAGTTCCGGTCGGGATCACCCACCTTCTTCGCGGTTTTCAGCCCGCCCGCCGCTCGGTCCAGCGGAACGTCGTCAGGCACAGCACCAGCCCGACCACGCACCAGGCGCCCAGCACCAGCGCCACCCGGCCCAGCTCCCACGATCCCGCGACCTCCTCGGCGGCCAGCCCGTCCGGCAGGAACACCGACCGGAAACCCTGCGCCATCCAGCGGACGGGGAAGAACGCCGCCACCCGCACCATCGCACTCGGCAGCGCGCTCATCGCCACGTACACCCCGGAGGTGAACTGCAGGGCGATCACCGGGAGGTTCAGCACGGCCGCCGAACTGCGCCCGGACTTGGCCAGCCCGCTCGCCGCGACGCCCAACAGTGTGCACGCCACCACCGACAACACCAGGATCCACGCCAGCGTCAGCCACTTCGCCGGGTCGCTCGGCAGCTTCAGGTCGAACGCGACGACCCCGACCGCCAGCATCAGCACGACCTCGGCCAGCGTGGCCACCGCCACCAGCACGATCTTGCCGATGAAGTACGCGCCCGCCGTGATCGGCGTCCCGCGCAACCGCTTGAGCGTCCCGTCCTCCCGGTCCGCCGCGATCCCGACCCCGACGCTGATGAACGCGGTGGACAGGATCCCGGAAGCGATCATGCTCGCCGCGAGCACCTGGCTCATCGGGGTGTCGCCGTGGCCACCCTTGTTGAAGATGGACCCGAGCAAGACCAGGACGATGGCCGGGAAGGAGAAGGTGAACAGCACGGCCTCCCGGCTCCGGAAGAACATCCGCAGCTCGGCCGCGCCCCGGGTGAGCCCGTTGCCCAGCGTCGACGGGAGGGTGGTCGTGGTGGGCAGCGCGATCGCGGTCATGCCTTCGCTCCGATCAGGTCCAGGTAGATGTCTTCGAGGCTGGGCTGCTTGACCTGCAACCCGCTGACCGCCCCACGCCCGGCCAGCTCGGCGACCGTCGGCACCGGATCCATCGACCGGACCTCGTGATCGCCACCCGCGTCGTGCCAGGACACCGTCGCCGGAGCCCGGTCCCGCCCCCCGAGCGTGCGCGGCGTCCCCTCGGCCACGATCCGGCCCGCCGCGATCACCGCGAGCCGGTTCGCCAGCGCCTCCGCCTCGTCCAGGTAGTGCGTCGTCAGCAGGATCGTGGTGCCCTCACCGGACAGCGTCCGCACCAACTCCCAGAACTGCCTACGCGCCTCCGGGTCGAACCCCGTCGTCGGCTCGTCCAGGAACAGAAGCCGAGGCCGTCCGATGATCCCCAACGCCACATCCACCCGCCGTCGCTGACCCCCAGACAGCGACCGCACCTTCGCGTCGGCCTTGCCCTCCAGCCCACACAGCTCGACGACCTCCTGCACGTCACGCGGCTCCGGGTAGAACTTCGCGAACTGCAGCACGGTCTCCCGCACAGTCAACTCCGCCGCGTCCGTCGCCGTCTGCAACACAATCCCGATCTCCGACCGCCACCGACGGCCCGCCTTCCCGGGATCAACCCCGAGCACCGCGACCTCCCCGCCGTCGCGATCCCGGTGCCCCTCCAGGATCTCGGTGGTGGTCGTCTTCCCCGCCCCATTGGGTCCGAGCAGCGCGAACACCTCCCCCTCAGCCACCGTCAAGTCCAGCCCCACCACGGCGGGGTTGCTCCCGTAGCTCTTGCGCAACCCGCGCACCTCGATCGCGTCCATACCCAAATCCTGCGCCGTTCCGAGCCCCTCGCGGGACCTGCGACCGACTGAACCCCACTGTCAACCGGTTGATGGACACCCCCGTCCCCCAACCGGCACCCCACCCCCACCGAGCCCGATAAACTCGGCCCCGAACAATGCAGCCCCCGAATCAACCCTAGCGACACGCCCCACTTGCGTTCGAGCCACGAGCAGCCCCCTGTGGACACCCCACCAGGTTGTGGACACCCCAACCATCGGCAGATTCAACCAACCCCGCCAGCTCGCACCGCGCGCCCCGAAACCCCACCCCATATCGACGAAGGCCGCCAGCCCACCCCGCGCGCCTCGAAACCCGCCGATCCCAACCGCCCGTTGTGGTGAAGTTGTTTTGTTTGGGGGGAGCGGTGGCCTAAGCCGGCTGGCGGGTAAGGCCACGCTTTCCAGTGGCCCCGCCTTTTAGCCTTACCCAGGCTACCGCTAGGGGCCCCAAACAAAACAACTTCACCACAACGGGCACCCCGCATTTATCTGGCGCAATCCAGCGGCGTCGTCGAAGGCGACAAGCAGTCCCCCTCAGAAATGCCCAATTTCCCCCCACCCCTCAACATCCTCCGGCTTACGCGCATCCGGCCCAACATACTTGGCAGAAGGCCGAATCACCCGCCCCGTCCGTTTCTGCTCCAGAATGTGCGCACACCACCCCGCCGTCCGGCCACAGGTAAACATCGCAGGCATCATATGCGCGGGCACCTCGGCGAAGTCAAGAATCACCGCCGCCCAAAACTCGACATTCGTCTCGATAGCCCGATCAGGCCGCCGCTCGCGAAGTTCAGCCAGCGCGGCCTGCTCCAACGCCGCCGCCGCCGAAAAACGGGCAGCGCCGAGCTTCTCGCACGTCCGCCGCAGCACCCGCGCACGCGGATCCTCCGCCCGATAAACCCGATGCCCAAATCCCATCAACCGATCCCCACGATCGAGAATCCCCCGCACAACCCCCTGAGGATCGCCCGTGCGTTCCACCTCGGCGATCATCGGCAGAACTCGCGCAGGCGCCCCGCCGTGCAGCGGGCCCGACATGGCCCCGATCGCCCCGGACAGCGCGGCAGCCACGTCAGCCCCAGTAGAAGCGATCGCGCGAGCCGTAAACGTCGACGGGTTCATTCCGTGCTCAGCCGCAGTGACCCAATACGTGTCGATCGCGGCGATGTGCGCCGGATCCGGCTCACCACGCCACCGCGTCATGAACCGCTCCGTGATGGTCGAGCACTCGTCAATGCGCCGCTGCGGGATCGCGGGCTGGTGGATGCCCCGCGCCGACTGGGCCACATAGGACAGCGCCATGACCGAAGCGCGGGCCAACTGCTCCCGCGCTTCCTCGTCCGTGATGTCCAGCAGCGGCCGGTAGCCCCAGATCGGCGCGAGCATCGCCAGCCCGGCCTGCACGTCGACCCGCACGTCACCCGAGTGGACCGGGACGGGGAACGGCTCGGCGGGCGGCAGGCCGGGGCCGAAGCGGCCGTCGACCAGCAGGGCCCACACGTTGCCGAAGGTGACCCGGCCCGCCAGGTCCTCGATGTCCACGCCCCGGTAGCGCAGGGCGCCGCCGTCGCGGTCGGGTTCGGCGATGTCGGTGTGGAAGGCGATGACACCCTCCAGGCCCGGCCGGAACCCGTCGTCCGGGGACTCGGGCTTGCTGTCCTGCACCGCGTTGTGCATGTGCTCCGCCTTTCACGCCATGGCCACGACTGGGTCTCGCCGGGTGTGCGTCGGCAGCGGTGTGTGGGGCGTGATCGCCGGGCACCACTGCGCGGCTGCCGAAACCATGCTCCTCCCCCCAGGGGTTAGCAATCGTTCACACCGGTGTCTTCGGTCACGATCCAGTGAAACGATCCAGATTGTCGTTGATCTCCATTGCGCCTGCCCGGGTGTCCGCTGTCACCGTGCGGGCGGTTTCCGTTCACCTCGATTCCCCGTACCGTCAAAGTGGTGTGGTGACCCCCCACGCACCAGCGGTGAGGAGATGCGGTATGGCTGACGGCGAGATCGTGCTGGACCTTCCAACCATGCGGGTGTCTTACGAACACGGCGACCTGCAGGAGGGCGACCTCGCCGAGACCTGGCACGAGCAGTTGCAGCTCTGGCTCGACGACGCGCGGCAAGCGGGTCTGGCCGAGCCGAACGCCATGGTGCTGGCCACCGCCGGTCCGGACGGCTACCCGTCCTCGCGCACGGTGCTGGCCAAGGGCCTCAACGCCCGGGGGCTGGTGTTCTTCACCAACTACACCTCCGCCAAGAGCCACGACCTGATGGCCACCCGCGCCGCGTCGGCCACCTTCCCCTGGTACGGCCTGCACCGGCAGGCCACCGTGCGTGGCACGGTGGAGAAGGTCAGCCCGGCCGAGACCGCCGCCTACTGGGCGCAGCGGCCGCGCGGGTCACAACTGGGGGCGTGGGCGTCGCCGCAGTCGATCGTGGTGAGCGGGCGCGGGTCGCTGGAGTCGGCACTGGCCAATGTGGAGCGCCGGTTCGCCGACGCGGAGACCGTGCCGGTGCCGCCGCACTGGGGTGGCTGGCGGATCCAGCCGGAGATCGTGGAGTTCTGGCAGGGTCGCCGGGACCGGATGCACGACCGGCTGCGGTTCCGCCTCGGCCGCGCGGGCTGGAAGGTCGAGCGGCTCGGCCCCTGAGGGGTTCCGGGTCGGCTGTAAATCACAGGCGAGCAGGCCGTTAGTTAGCCTAAGCTAATAGTTTGTGAGCACTCAGACAGAGCGCCCCGCGCGCGCCAGCCGGGCCAGGGGAATCCTGGGGAAAGTCGTCATCGACACCCGGCCGCTGCGGATCCGCGACTACCGTCGCATGTGGGTGTCGACCGTCGTCACGGCGGTCGGCAGCCAGCTCACCGCCGTCGCCGTGCCCAAACAGGTCTACGACCTGACCGGGTCGTCCGGCTACGTCGGCCTGACCGGGGCGGTGGGGCTGGTCCCGCTGCTCGTGTTCGGCCTGTGGGGCGGTGCCATCGCCGACGCGGTGGACCGCCGCAAGGTCATGCTCTACAGCAACCTGGGTGTCGCGGTGACCTCCGGCCTGCTGTGGGCGCAGGCGTTCACGCAGATGCGCTCGGTGTGGGTGGTGCTGGTCCTGCTGGGACTGCAGCAGGCGTTCGTGGCGGTCAACATGCCCGCCCGCAGCGCCGCCGTCGCCCGGCTCGTCCCGCCGGAGCTCCTGCCGCCCGCGAACGCGCTGAGCTTCACCACGTTCACCTTCGGCATGGTGTTCGGCCCGCTGCTGGCCGGGGCGCTGATCCCGGTGCTCGGCCTGTCCACTTTGTACCTGATCGACACGGTCGCGCTGGTGGTCGCGTTCAGCTCGGTGTGGTTCCTGCCGCCCATCCCACCCGGTGAGAACGCCCGGCGCCAGGCGGGCATCTCCGCGATCGCCGACGGGTTCCGGTACCTGGCGCTGAAGAAGCTGCTGCTCGTGTCGTTCCTGGTGGACATCATCGCGATGGTCGCGGGCATGCCGCGCGCCCTGTTCCCGGAGATGGCCGAACGCACCTTCGGCGACCCGCCCGGCGGCGGCCCCGCCCTCGGCTGGCTCTACGCCGCCATCCCGATCGGCTCCGCCGTGTTCGGCCTGTTCTCCGGCGCGTTCGCCCGCATCCGCCGCCAAGGCGCCGTGATCGCCGTGTCGATCGTCGTCTGGGGCCTGGCCATGGCCGCCTTCGGCTTGACCAGCTCCATCCTGCTGGCCGCGCTGTTCCTCGGCCTCGGCGGCGGCGCCGACCTGATCAGCGCCGTCCACCGCAGCTCCATGCTGCAGACCGAGGCCACCGACGAGATGCGCGGCCGCATGCAGGGCGTCTTCACGGTGGTCGTCGCGGGCGGCCCCCGCATCGCCGACCTCGTGCACGGCTGGGGCGCCGCCATCTTCGGCACCGCCACCGCCGCGACCGTGGGCGGCATCCTGGTCGTCGTCCTGGTCATCGCCACCGTCGCCTGGCTTCCCGACTTCTGGCGCTTCCGGTTCACCCCGACCGAGGACCAGCCCGCCTCATGATCGTCCCGACCTGAGCAGCCCCCGAATCCAGCCTACGATCCGCCACCGACCAACCCGGAATCCGCCGGATGCGTTGTGGATGGACCGCGAGGATGTGGACAACTGGAGCCGCACCGGCGTGACCCTGGGCCAGTTTCTTGATCGCCCGCCCTCGGCAGCCCCCGAATCCAGCCTAACGGTGGGTGTCGAGGGAAACCGGGGTCGGCGGCGGTCTGTGGACAAGCCGCAGGGATGTGGGTGGCTGAAAGTGTCGCCCGGGGCATAGCCGGAGGAATTGCGGGGATGTGGACGACCTATCCACATCCCCGCAATTCCTCCACCAGGAGCCGAAGGTTCCGATGTCGGTCGATGCCCGCCGGTAGGCTGGATTCGGGGGCTGCTCAGGGCGGAACGATCACTCGGTGAAGGCGTGGAGTTCTTCGGCGTCGTGGGCGGAGAACAGGCGGACCTCGCCCGTGATCCCGCGAAGTCGTTCCTGGTTCCCCCGTCGAGCGTCGCCGTCGACCTGCATGAGGGTTTCGAACACCCGCATCCCCGGCGGGCACGACGGGGGGTTCTGCATCTCGGCCCGGTTGAAGTAGGCGTCCCCCGCGTGCAACAACCAGCCCGACGACGACTGGATCGCCACTCCACAATGTCCCCGCGTGTGCCCGGCCAACGGCACCAGCAGGAAGTCCGACGACAACCCCGCCAGTTCGCGCACCCCGTCGAACCCCATCCACGCCGAACCGCTGACCGGCTCGTACGTTTCCCACTTGGGCTCATGCGCCCAGTGCGCCTGCCGATACCGCTGTCGCTCGCCGCGGGTCGCCGGGGTCAGGGCCGCGCGCAGTTCCGGGCCGTACACGTGGACCCGGGCGTCGGGGAAGTCCGCCAACCCGCCTGCGTGGTCCAAATCCAGGTGCGTCAACACGATGTGCCGCACGTCCCCCGGTGCGTACCCGAGCGCCGCGAGTTGGCGCACCGCCGCCTGCGACGGGTCCCGAACCGGGCGGACGAGGGCGACGAACGGCGCGGGCAGGTTCGTCCGGGGGTTCGTCAGGTCTGCGACGCCGAACCCGGTGTCGACTAAGACGAGGCCGTCGTCCGCTTCCACCACGAGCACGTGGCAGACGATGTTCGCCGGGCGGAACAGGCCGGGGGAGCCGTCGACGAGGGTGCCGCCGAGGGGGCGCATGCTGCCGCAGTTGAGGTGGTGGACGCGCATGGTCAGCCTTTCAGCAGTGGGGCGAAGGTCTCGGCGACCGCGTACAGCGGGGTGGTGTCGCGGCGGTTGCGGGCGAGGAGTTGGGCCCCCTCGACCGCGGACAGGACGGCGGTGGCCAGGGTGTCCGCATTGGACAGACCGGACCGGTGGAGCGCGGCGCTGATCACGCTGTGCCACTGGGCGAAGGCGTCCGCGCAGGCCGCGCGCACCCGGTCCGAGTCGGCGTCGATCGCGACCGTCCCGATTGGACAGCCGTGGGCGAAGTCGGCGGCGGTGAGCTCGTCGGCCAGTACCCGCATCGCGTCGGCCAGGGCGTCGGCGGGGGTGGCGGCCCGGTCGAAGGTCTCGGTGATGCGGGTGCGGAACTCGGCGCCCGCCATGGTCACCGCCTCGGCGGCCAGTTGCTCCTTGCCCCCCGGGAAGTGGAAGTACAGCGACCCCTTCGGGAGTCCACCCGCGGCGAGCACCTGGTTCAGGCCGGTGCCGTGGTAGCCGTGCACGCGGAAGAGGTCGACGGCGGTGCGCAGGGTTCGGTCTCGGGTGTCGTTCCGACGGGGCACGACCGCGACTATACAGACCGGTCTAGTAAAAAGCAGCGCCGCTACCCTCGGGGCATGGCGGAGACCGAGATCAGTGCGGCGGGCGCGCGCGCCGTGATCACGACGACCGGGGCCACCCTGCGGCTGTTCGAGGTGGCGGGCGTCCCCTACCTGGAGACCTTCCCCGCGGGCGAGCCTGCCCCGATGGGGTCCGGCGCGGTACTGGTGCCGTGGCCGAACCGGGTCGCGAACGCCCGGTGGGCGCACAACGGCGAGGCGCTCCGGCTCGACGTCAGCGAACCGGCGCGCGGCAACGCGAGCCACGGGCTGGTGCGCCGGGAGACCTGGGAGGTCACCGAGGTCGACGCGGGCAGCGCGACCCTGGCCGTGACCATCGCCAAGCGCCCCGGCTGGCCGTTCGTCTTCCGGGCCACGATGACCTACGAGGTCGGCGAGCACGGCCTCAAGGTCACCCACGGCGTCGAGAACCTCGGCGACCAGCCGATGCCCTTCGGTGTCGGCGCGCACCCGTACCCGCGTCCCGGCCGTGCCGAGGTCGACGACTGCGTGCTGACCCTGGCCGCCACCACCCACCTGCCGCTCGACCCGACGACCATGACCCCGTCCGGCCCGGTCACCGCGATCCCCCGGTTCGCCCAGGTGGTCCGCGAGGTCACCCTCGACGACGCGTTCGGCGGGTGCGAGCCCGACGCGGACGGCCTGGTCCACCACACGCTGGTGCACCGCACCCCGCGCGGCCGATCGGGCGGCGTCGAGGTCTGGGCGGACCCGGTGTTCCGCTGGGTGCAGGTGTACACGCCGGACTCGTTCCCCGGGCACGACGGTGGCGCCGTCGCCATCGAGCCGATGACCTGCCCGCCCGATGCGCTGAATTCCGGCACGGATTTGCTCACCGTTCACCCCGGCGAGTGTTGGCGCGCGTCCTGGGGCATTACGCCGATAGGGTCGTCGGCGTGACTATCGCGGTAACTGGTGGATATGTCGTCCCGGTCGAGGGATCACCCATCGAGGGCGGCACGGTTCTGTTCGACAACGGCAAGATCGTCGCGGTCGGCTCGTCGCACGACGTCGAGATCCCGGACGACGCCGAGGTGGTGGACGCGTCCGGCTCGTGGGTGCTGCCCGGGTTCGTCGAGGCGCACGGGCACCTCGGCGTGCACGAGGAGGCCGAGGGCTGGGCCGGTCAGGACACCAACGAGATGACCGACCCGGTCACCGCGAAGGTGAAGGCGCTCGACGCGATCAACCCGGCCGACGAGGCGTTCCGCGACGCGCTCTCGGGCGGGGTCACCACGGTGGTCATCAAGCCCGGTTCCGGCAACGTCATCGGCGGCCAGACGGTCGCGGTGAAGACCTGGGGCCGCACCGTCGACGAGATGCTGCTGCGCGACCCGGTCTCGATGAAGAGCGCGCTGGGCGAGAACCCGAAACGGGTGTACGGGGACAAGAAGGTCATGCCGTCCACCCGGCTCGGCGTGGCCGCGGTCATCCGCGAGGCGCTGACCGGGGCGCAGGACTACAAGGCGCGCAAGGAACACGCCGCCGCCGAGGGGAAACCGTTCGACCGGGACCTCACCAACGAGGCGCTGGTCAAGGTCCTCGACGGTGAGCTGCCCTGGTGCCAGCACGCGCACCGCGCCGACGACATCGCCACCGCGCTGCGGCTGGCCGACGAGTTCGGCTACAAACTGGTGCTCAACCACGGCACCGAGGCGCACCTGCTGGCCGACCTGATCGTCGAGCGGGACGTCCCGGTGGTGATCGGCCCGCTGTTCACCACCCGGGTCAAGGTCGAACTGCGTCAGCGGACCCTGCGCAACCCGGGCATCCTGGCCCGCGCGGGCGCCCGGATCGCGATCACCACCGACCACCCGGTCGTGCCGATCAACTTCCTGGTGCACCAGGTGACCCTCGCCGTGAAGGAGGGCCTGGACGCGGAAACGGGTCTGCGCTCGATCACGGTGAACCCGGCGGAAATGATGGGAATCGGCGACCGGGTCGGTGTGCTGAAACCCGGAATGGACGCCGACGTGGTCATCTGGTCCGGTGACCCGCTGGATGTCATGAGCCGCGCGACGAAGGTTTTCGTCAACGGCGTTGAGGTTTACGCGTTCAACGAGAACACCGGTCTCGGCGAGACGAAGGACCCGTTCTACCGCGGCTGACCAACCGCCCCCGGGCCGATTCCGCCCGGGGGCGCACTCACGGGCGCGCGGCGGCGTCGATGATCTGGTCCACGGTGCTCTCCGGATTCTGGCCGCACGCGTACAGCACGCTCGCCACGATGTAGGGCTCGTCGCTGCGGTGGTGTTGGCCGTGGTTCTGGTAAGCGCGAACCATCAGGTCTCGTTGTTCGGTGTCGGTCAGCGCCCAGAACGTGTGGCACGGAGTGGACCCGTCCAACGGCGGTTTCTCGGTCATCCGCAGATAAATGGCGCGGCCGCCGAAGGCCAGCACCAGGACGAGCACCGCGGCGCCCGCTCCGAACAGGATTCGCCGCTGCGGCTTGGGATCCGGCGGCGCTGGGGTGCCGTCCGGGCTCCCGCCGGTCGACCGCACCAACTCGGCCAGGCCCTCGCGGAACGTCGGGTCGTCGGCGAATTCCGCCGCCAGCAGGTCGACCAGCGCGCGGCGCTGCCGCGGTCCGTGCGGGTCGGCTTCGAACAGGTCGAACGCGGAGGCCCGGCGAATCCGCCGGAGTCTGCCGACCACCGCGTCGAACAACGCGTCCGCAGGCCGCCGCCGCGGTCCCGATATGCGGTTGGTGACCAGCCCGGCCAGGATGTCGACGACCTGCTCGGCAAGGATCGGCTGGCTCATTATCACCCTCGTCCGCGTGACCGGCTGTGGCTCTCTATGGAATCGCGGCCGGATCGGTTGGTGTGAGGGGGTTGCGCGAGCGGGTTTTCGCCGTTTTACCAGCGAGGCCCTAACTGCCGGTGGCAGCGGTGGGAACTGTGCCGGTGGCGGGCGACTGTGGCGAGTCGCTCACATTCCGCGCAGGTGTCGGGCAATTACCATCCGCTGGATCTGGTTGGTTCCTTCGAAGATTTGAGGGACTTTCGCCTCTCGCATGAACCGTTCGACCGGGAAATCGCGGGTGTAGCCCGCGCCGCCGAGCACCTGGACCGCGTCGGTGGTCACCTTCATCGCCGCGTCGGTGGCGACCAGCTTGGCGATCGATGCCTGCCGGACGAACGGCAACCCGCGGTCGCGCCTGCGCGCCGCCTCCAGGTAGGTGGCCCGGGACGACTCCACCGCGGCCGCCATGTCGGCCAGCAGGAACTCCACCCCCTGGAACTGGATGATCGGCCGACCGAACTGGGCGCGCTGCTTCGCGTACGCCACCGCCTGGTCCAGCGCCGCCTGCGCCAGCCCCACCGCGCACGCCGCGATGCCGAGCCGACCCGAGTTCAGTGAGGTCAGCGCGATCTTGAGCCCCATGCCCTCCTCGTCGACCAACCGGTCGGCGGGCACCCTGGCGCCCTCGAACAGCACCTGGGTGGTGGTCGACCCGGTCAGGCCCATCTTCTTCTCCGGCGCGGTGAACACCAGGCCGGGCGTGGCCGCATCGATGAGCAGGCAACTGATGCCGCGGCCGCCGTCGTCGGACGTGCGCACCATGGTCGTGTAGAAGTCCGCCTGGCTACCGTGCGTGATCCACGCCTTGCTGCCGTTCACCACGTAGTCGTCGCCGTCTCGGCGGGCGCGGGTGCTCAGCGCGGAGGCGTCCGACCCGGCCTGGCTCTCCGACAGCGCGTACGCGCCCAGCAGGTCGCCGCCGAGCATGTCCGGCAACCAGCGCGCCCGCTGCTCGTCGGTGCCGTGCTCGGCCAGCGCGTAGCAGGACATCGTGTGCACGGACAGGCCGACGCCGACCGACATCCACGCGGTCGCGATCTCCTCCAGCACCTGCAGGTAGACCTCGTAGGACAGGCCCGAGCCACCCCACTTCTCCGGGTACGGCAGCCCGAGCAGGCCGCTGCGGCCGAGCAGCCGGAACTGCTCGCGCGGGAAGCGGCCCTGCTCCTCGTACTCGGCGGCGAGCGGGGTCAACTCGTCCCGGGCGATCTCCCGGGTCAGCTTCAGCAGGTCCTCCGCCTCGGTGGAGGGGAGCAGGCGGTCGGCAGGCATGTTCGGCCTCCGGGGTACCAGAACCAGTACTGCAGGACGCCCCACAGTACTGTTCCGGTGCGCGGGCTGTCGATACGCTGGGGGGATGACCAGGCGGAACCCGACGGCGCGGCAGGCGGCACTGCTGGAAGAACTGCTCGGGATCTTCCTCGCCGAGGGCTTCGCCGACGTCACCCTGGACGACTTCGCGGGCAGGCTGCGCTGCTCCAAGTCCACCCTGTACGCCCTCGCGCCGAGCAAGGAACAGCTCTCGGCGAGGGTCGTCGGCCACTTCTTCCGCGGCGCCACCGAGCGGATCGAGAAGCGGGTCGCGCTCGCCGTCGACGCCCGCGACCGGATCGCCCGCTACCTCGACGGCTGCGCCACCGAGCTCGGCCCGGCCTCGCCCCGGTTCGTCGCCGACGTCTCCGCCTTCGCCCCCACCCGCGCGATGTACCAGCGCAACGCCAAGGCCGCCGCCGCCCGTATCCGCGGCCTCATCCTCGACGGCGTCGCCGAGGGGCTGTTCCGCGACGTCCACGCCCATCTGGTCGCCGAGATGGCGGGCTGGCTCATCGAGGGCATCCAGCAGGGGGTGTTGGCCGAGCGGACCGGCGAGTCGGACGGAGTGGCCTTCGCCGCCCTCGCCGACCTGTTGCTGGTCGGCATCAACCGCGGTCCGGGTGGGATCGATCCGGCGGAACCCGCCGCCGGCCTGTGATACGTGTCCCAACCGTGCCCGCGGGCACCGGCCACGGCTGTCCGTAATGCGCGCGGAGCACTAGCGTAGGGGGCTCAGGACCCCAATGGGGCGGTGCTGCGTGATTCCGCACCTCGACCAGGGCCGTACCGGCTCGGCCGTCTCCGCCGCCCTGCCCGAGTGTGAGAGGTACTTGCATGCCCGACGGGACCGCTGTGCCCACCGGCACCGAGCAGACCGCTGCCCTCCGCTACCCCGGCGGCGAGCACGAGATGGCCATCGTGGCTGCGACTGAAGGCACGTCCGGTGTCGACCTGGGCAAGCTGCTGGCCAAGACCGGGTTGGTCACCCTCGACCCCGGCTTCGTCAACACGGCCTCCTGCTCGTCGGCCATCTGCTACATCGACGGCGACGCGGGAATCCTGCGCTACCGGGGATACCCGATCGAGCAGTTGGCGCAGCGCTCGAACTTCATCGAGGTCAGCTACCTGCTGATCTACGGTGAGCTGCCCAGCCAGGCCGAGCTGGACGACTTCTCGCACAAGATCAGCAGGCACACGCTGCTGCACGAGGAGCTGAAACGGTTCTTCGACGGCTTCCCGCGCGACGCGCACCCGATGCCGGTGCTCTCGTCCGCGGTGTCGGCGCTGTCCACCTTCTACCAGGACAGCTTGAAGCCGTTCGACTCCCACCACGTCGAGATCTCCACGATCCGGTTGCTGGCCAAGCTGCCCACCATCGCCGCCTACGCCTACAAGAAGTCCGTCGGCCAGCCGTTCCTCTACCCGGACAACTCCCTTGGCCTGGTGGAGAACTTCCTGCGGATGACCTTCGGCTTCCCGGCCGAGAACTACGACGTGGACCCGGTGCTGGTCCGCGCGCTGGACCAGTTGTTCATCCTGCACGCCGACCACGAGCAGAACTGCTCCACCTCGACCGTGCGGCTCGTCGGTTCCTCCGAGGCGAACCTGTTCGCCAGCATCTCCGCGGGCATCAACGCCCTCTTCGGCCCGCTGCACGGCGGGGCGAACAGCGCGGTCCTCGAGATGCTCGAAGGCATCCGCGACTCGGGCGGCGACGTCGACTCGTTCGTCAAGAAGGTGAAGAACAAGGAAGACGGCGTGAAGCTCATGGGCTTCGGGCACCGGGTCTACAAGAACTACGACCCGCGCGCCGCCATCATCAAGAAGACCGCGGACGAGATCCTCGGCAAGCTCGGCGGCGACGACTCGCTGCTCGACATCGCCAAGCAGCTCGAGGAGCACGCGCTGGCCGACGACTACTTCATCCAGCGCAAGCTCTACCCGAACGTGGACTTCTACACCGGCCTGATCTACCGCGCCATGGGTTTCCCGACCAAGTTCTTCACCGTCCTGTTCGCCCTCGGCCGCCTCCCCGGCTGGATCGCGCACTGGCGCGAGATGATGAACGACCCGGCCACCAAGATCGGCCGCCCTCGGCAGGTCTACACCGGCCACACCGAACGCGAGTACAAGACCCTCACCGAACGCTGAGCCCCGGCACGGCGGCACCGTCCCGATCCCGGGCCGGTGCCGCTTGTGCTTACCCGATCGGGTGGTCCGCCCGTTGTGCACGGTGGTATCCCGCTCGGTAGCGTTGCCCGCCGTGACTGAGTCCCCCTCGGTGGTCTGGTTCCGCCGCGATCTGCGCACCGGGGACAACCCCGTGCTGTCGGCAGCCGCGGAGCGGAGCCCACGAGCACTCGCCCTGTTCGTCCTGGACGACCGCCTGACCCACCCGTCCGGCGCCCCCCGCCTCGCCTTCCTGTACCGCTGCCTGCGCGACCTCGACCGCCAACTCACCGGCCGCCTGATGGTCGTCCACGGCAACCCGGTTGATGTGGTCCCGCGCGTGGCCAAGGCCATCGGCGCCGGTTCCGTCCACGTCTCAGCCGACTACGCCCCCTACGGCCACCAGCGCGACTCCGCCGTCGAACAAGCCCTCGACATCGACTTCGTCCGCACCGGCTCCCCCTACGCCGTCGCCCCCGGCCGCGTCCTCAAGTCCGATGGCACCCCCTTCAAGGTCTTCACCCCCTTCAGCCGCGCGTGGTCGGCTCACGGCTGGCGCGCTCCCGCCGACACCTCAGCGTCCACACTGGACTGGGTCGACCCCGCGGACAAGAGCGGTGGCCCCCGCCGCATCCACATCCCCGCCGATCCCACCCTCACCGCGGAATTGCCCCCCGCAGGCGAAAAAGCCGCCCACAACGCGTGGCAGGACTTCGATTTCAAGTCCTACGACAGGGATCGAGACCGCCCCGACCTCGACGCCACCAGCCGCATGTCCCCGTACCTCCGGTGGGGCTGCATCCACCCCCGCACCCTCCTCGCCGACCTCGACCACTCCGCCGGCGCCCACACGTACCAAACGGAACTGGCCTGGCGAGACTTCTACGCCGACGTCCTCTGGCACAACCCGGACTCCGCCCGCGAGAACTACAACCCCAAGTTCAACGCCATGCCCCACGACACCGACGAGACCCTCTTCCAAGCCTGGTGCCAAGGCAAAACCGGCTACCCCATCGTCGACGCGGGCATGCGCCAACTCCTCGCGGAGGGTTGGATGCACAACCGAGTCCGCATGATCGTCGCCAGCTTCCTGGTCAAAGACCTCCACCTCCCCTGGTGGACCGGCGCCCGCCACTTCATGCGCCACCTGGTCGACGGCGACCTGGCCTCCAACCAACACGGCTGGCAATGGACCGCAGGCACCGGCACCGACGCCGCCCCCTACTTCCGCGTCTTCAACCCCACCACCCAAGCCCACAAATTCGACCCCACCGGCACCTACATCAGACGGTACGTCCCAGAACTACGAAACACCCCCGACAAAAACGTCCACGCCCCAACAGGCGTCCCCAACTACCCGCCCCCCATCGTCGACCACGCCCACGAACGCCAAGTAGCCCTAGACCGCTACGGAAAAATCAAATAGAAACCAATCCCAGCGACGCCAACCCACTCCACCGCACCCCAAAAAAATCCAGCCCACATCGACAAAGGCCGCCAACCCGCCCCGCGCACCTCAAAACCCACCCCACATCGACGAAGCGCCACCCCCGCACCGCGCGCCTCGAAACCCGCCGATCCCAACCGCCCGTTGTGGTGGAGTTGTTTTGTTTGGGGGGAGCGGTGGCCTAAGCCGGCAGGCGGGTAAGGCCACGCTTTCCAGTGGCCCCGCCTTTTAGCCTTACCCAGGCTGCCGCTAGGGGCCCCAAACAAAACAACTTCACCACAACGGGCACCACCGCTTTAATCTGGCGCCAAAGGCCGGCGTCGCCGCCAGGCGACCAGGCCGAACCCCGAGGCGCAGCCGAGGCCCAGTGCCCCTCAAGACTTCCGCAAAGCATCCCGCAACGGCAACCGAGGCCCAGTCCGCAATACCGCCCCCGCATAAATCCGCCCCGCCAGCCACGTCAACCCCCCCACCGCCCCCACCATCAACACCACAGCCACCATCACCTGCCACCCCGTCGCCACCCCCAACGCCATCCTCCCCGGCAGCAGAATCGGCGCAAACGGCGGCAACACCGACAGCACCGCCGTCGCACTCGCGTTAGGCGCCCGCGTCAACAACCCAAACCCCAGCACGAACGCCAACACCAACACCGACGTAATCGGCAACAGCACCGACTGCGTCTCCTCCTGCCGCGACACCAACGACCCCGCCGCCGCGAACACCGTCGCGTAGAACAAATACCCCAGCAGATACCACAACAACCCCCACAGCAGCGTCCCCAGCGCCGCCCCCGGAATCGTCAGAACCCCCGTCACAACAGCCAGCACCGTCCCAACCCCACCAACGACGGTCAACTGCGCCAGCCCCACCAGCCCGAGCCCAACAACCTTCCCGGCCAACAACTCCCACGGCCGCACCGTCGCCAGCAGGATCTCCACGACCCGACTGGACTTCTCCTCCACCACCCCTTGCGCCACCATCGTCCCGTACAGCAGCAACGACAGGTACAGCAACGCGACGATCACCAACGCCATCGCCAGCCGCTCGTCGTGCGTCGGATCGGGCGCGCGCAACGACCGCACGTCCACCGTCGAGTCGGCGACTGTCGCGAGGACCTGGTCCGGGTCCAGGTCTTCGACCGATGCGAGTTGCGCCCGCAGCACTTCCCGCTGGACCAACGTGTTCAGCGCCCGCCGCAGGTTCTCGTCCAGGGATTCGTCCACCACCACGTGCAGCGCGGCGGGCGTCCCCGTCACCAACGCGTCCAGGTCCCCGTCGGTGATCTGCGACTCGCCCGCGGCCGGGTCCCGGACCGTGCTGACCCGCACCTCGAGACCGCGCGCGCGAGCCTCCTCGGTCAGCGGTTCGGCGATGGCCGCCGCCTGCCCGGAGAGCCCGACCCTGGTGACCCGCTCGCCGCCGAACACCGTGCTCTCCATCAGGATGAACACGACCAGGACGGCGATCGACACGGCCGTGCCGACCAGGAAGGACCGTGCGCGCAGCCGGGTCCGCAGCTCCCGCCGCGCGACCAGCCACACCGTGCGCCGCGGTGTCACCGGCTGCCCACTCCCACGACGTCACGGTACAGCTCGGCCAGTGACGGGTGGTGGTGGGTGAAGCCGCGCACCGGGCCGGTGGCCAGCGCCGCGGCCAGGATCGGCTGGTCGTCGGTGCCCGGTCGGACGCGCAGCCTGGTCTGTCCGTTGTGGACATCCAGCACGGTCACCCCCGGCAGTCGGTCGGCCCAGCCCGCCGGTGCCAGCGGCGCGTCGACCACCAAAGTGCTCCCGGCGCCCGCGCGCAACCGCGACACGCTGCCGCAGGCCACGAGTCGACCCGCCTGGATGATGCCGACCCGGTCGCACAGCCGTTCCACCAGGTCGAGCTGGTGGCTGGAGAACAGCACCGGCACCCCGGCCGCGGCCCGCTCGCGCAGCACCTCGGCCAGCACGTCCACCGCCAGCGGGTCCAGCCCGGAGAATGGCTCGTCGAGGACCAGCAGCACGGGGTCGTGCACCAGGGCGGCCGCCAGTTGCACCCGCTGCTGGTTGCCCAGGCTGAGCCGCTGGACCTCGGTGTCGCGGTGCTCGCGCAGGCCCAGCCGCGCCGCCCAGTGTTCAGCGGCCCGGTGTGCGGCGTTCACGTCGGCACCGTGCAGTTCGGCGAGGTAGACGAGCTGGTCGAGCACGCGCATCCGCGGGTAGAGGCCGCGTTCCTCCGGGAGGTACCCGAACCGGCGGCGGGTCGGGTGGTCGACCGGGTGCCCGGACCAGCGGACCGACCCGGCGTCCGGCGTCACCACGCCCAGCACGACCCGCATGGTGGTGGTCTTGCCCGCGCCGTTGCCGCCCACGAAACCGAACAGCTCACCGGGCCGCACACCGAAGGACACGTCGTCGCAGGCGAGCACGTCGCCGTACCGCTTGCTGACCCCGTCGACCTCCAGCACTGGCCCTCCATCGTCGTCCGCCACCGGTCCCGGCCTCGACAGCGGCACGGCGCCCGCCCAAGTATCCCGGGTCTGGTCACCGGGCGGTCCGGTGCGCCTGCAAACGAGTTGGCCGATTGCCGCCCGGGGCGGAACCGAACGCGCGATGCTCCGTCCAACAGGGCGGATGCACCAGGCAGGACCAAACGACGTACCTGGGAAGGGCGTGGCGATGAACCCCGATCAGTGGCTCGCGCAGTACGACGAGACGCTGCAGCGGACCGCGGCGAGCGCGCAGAAGGCGGAGAAGGCGCTGCGCGAGGTCCACGGCGTGGCCACGTCGTCGGACGGGGAGGTCACCGTCCGGGTGACCGCCTCCGGCGTGACCACCGACCTGGTGCTGCGGCCCGGCGTGCGGGAACTGGAGCCCGAGCACCTGGCCAGGGTCATCCTCGACGTGACCCGCCAGGCCCAGCGGGACGCGGGCGCCCAGGTGGTCGCCGCCATGCAGGACCTGGTCGGCGACTCGGCGGCGCTCGACATCGTCAAGTCGTACCTGCCGCAGGGCCACACCGGGGACGAGGTGGACGGCCCACCCGCGGCCAAGCCCCGGGAACGGCGCTCCGACGACGAGTACTTCGACAACCCCCCGGAAGTCGTCCACTAGACCCCAAGGCGGATCTGATCATGGGTACAGGGTTCAACGTCAACGTGGCGGAGTTGCGGGTGCACGCGGGCAGCGTCGCCACCTGCTCCGCGCAGGCGCAGGCGGCGACCGGGGCGACGCAGTCGGTCTCGGACGCCGCGTTCGGGATGATCGGCCAGTTCTTCGCCACCGCGATCATGGCCGCCTGCGGGGACGTGCTGCAGGGCATCCAGAAGGTGGCGACCGCGATCGACGACGTCCGCAAGGGTGTGGAGGCCGTCGCCCGCGACTACGAGCAGATCGACTCCGGCAACGCGGCCACCTTCGGCGGGAAGGCGTAACAGCGGTGACCACCACAGCCAGCACCACCGGGCAGACCAGCAGCCAGCAGGCGGTCGCCTCGCTCGGCACCGACATCAAGGGCGTCAAGTCCGCCATCGACAGCGGCGACTGGCTCGCCGCGGGCATGTCCATCACCAACACCGCGATGGACATCATCAACATCGCGGGCGACCCGCTCGGCGCGGCCGCCTCGGCCGGGTTCGGCTGGATCATCCAGCACATCAAGTTCCTGCGCGAGCCGTTCGACAAGCTGCTCGGCGACGCGAACTCGATCCTGAGCTCGGCCCAGGGCTGGACCAAGGCGGGCACCCAGTTGGTCCAGGCCGCCGACAAGTACCGCGACGCGGTGAAGTCGCAGACCTGCAACTGGCAGGGCGCCGCGAGCGACGCCTACCGGCGCACCGCGTCCACCCACGCCGACGGCCTCGACGCGCTCGCCGAGGTCAGCAAGGGCGTCGGCCAGGCGATCAGCGGCGCGGGCCAGTTGCTCGCCGACGTGCGCAAGACCGTGCTGGACTTCATCACCCAGTGCGTGCAGAAGGTCATCATGATCATCATCGAGGCGCTGGCCAAGTCCTGGCTGAGCTTCGGGGCCAGCATCGCCGAGGGCATCGCCCGGTCGGTCGCCCAGGCCGTGCAGACCGCGCAGAAGGTCGCGAGCAAGGTCCAGAAGTTCGTCTCCTCGCTGCAGAAGATCATGTCCACCGTCCAGAAGATCGTGAACCTGGCCAAGGCGGTCAAGCAGCTCTTGCAGACCCTCGGCGGCAAGGCCACCACCTCGCCGAGCGCGACCACCACCCAGGCCCCGGCCATCAACACCACCGGCATCGACGCGGCGTCCAACGCCCAGTACACCAACCCGAACAGCGTCACCGGGCCCACGTACACCCAGACCGCACCGCCGAACTACAGCTACAACCAGTACCAGCCCGGCGCGACCGGCAGCGGCCCCACGTACACCCAGAACCCGGTGCCCGCGTACAACGGCTACCAGCAGCCGTCGGGGAACGCGTCCGGCCTGCCGACGTACAGCCAGTCGTCGACCGTGCCGTCGTACACCGGCTACCAGCAGCCGACCGGCGGAACGTCCGGCCTGCCCACGTACGGCCAGACGTCGTCGGTGCCGTCGTACCCGGGGTACCAGCAGCCGACCGGCGGGACGACCGGTGTGCCGACGTACGGCCAGACCGGGGTACCCGGCCAGGTCTCGCAGGTGAAGCTGCCCAACGGTTCCACCGCCACCACGCCGCTCGGCCCCAGCGGAGCGCCCCCGACCCCCGGCGCCCCGGCGTCCCTTGTGGACCGCGCCCGCTGGATCGGTGCCGCCGTGGAGATCCTGATCGACCACGGCGTGGACCCGTCCAAGATCGACGCGGGTCAGATCGCCCAGATCATCGACCGCACCTCCGGCGGCAACCCGCACGCGATCGACATGCAGGACCCCAACGCCGCCAACGGGTTCCCGCCCAAGGGCATCACCCAGATCACCGACCCGGTGTTCCAGCAGCACCAGGTTCCCGGCTACGACAACATCTGGGAGCCGGTCGACAACATGCTCGCGGGCGTGAAGTACTTCCTCGCCGAGTGGGGTTCGCTCGTCGTCGCCATGCAGACGGTGTTCGGGGGAGCGCAGCCCGGCCAGGTCACGCCGCAGTAGGGGTTTCTCGCTCCGGAACCGCCGTCGCCCACCCTCGGGCGGCGGCGGTTCTGCTATCGCGGCAAGCCTTGGCGGGCGCGGTTCACCAGGTCCTCCACCACGGGGCGCGCGGACTCGGCGTCAGCGGGGACGAGCCCGATGCGGGTGCGGCGGTGCAGGACGTCGTCGGCGGTGAGGGCGCCTTCGTGCCGCACGGCCCAGACGACCTCGGCGGCGGTGACCGGGCTGCCGGGCGCGACCGGGCGGGCGAGGTCGGGATCGAGCTGTCCCATGGCAGCGATGGTGGGCGCTTCGGTGCCGTAGCGGGCGACCAGCCGCTGTGGAGCGTCCAGAGTGGACAGAGTCGGGCGCGGCGCGGCGCCGACCAGGGGGAGGGCGCGGGTGGGGGAGGGGCCCGCGGCGAGACCGGCGAGGGTGGTGGCCGCGTCAATCGCGTCGGCCGCCATGCGGCGGTAGGTGGTGAGCTTGCCGCCGACAACGGTGACGGTGTTGCCGTGGGTGAGCACCGCGTGGTGGCGGGACAGGTCGGCGCTGCTGCCGGGCGCGTCGACGAGCGGCCGCAGTCCCGCGAACGACCCGAGGACGTCGGCACGGGTGAGCCTGCACTCCAGCGCCGACGACGCCACGTCGAGCAGGAAGTCCACATCGGACTCGGGAACGGTCGGCACATCGGGCAGGTCGTCGACGGGCTCATCGGTCAGTCCGATGTAGACTCGCCCGTCATCCTGCGGGAGGACCACGACGAACCGCCCGAAACTCCCCGGGATCGGGACGGTCAGCGCGGTCACCCCGCAGTTGACCGCGGATCCGGCGACCACCAGATGCGAGCCGCGAGACGGCCGCAGCCGGACAGCCGGGACAAGACCACCCGCCCACACCCCGGTCGCGTTGACCACCACCTTGGCCCGGACCTCGAAGGACGCCTCGGTGGTGCCGTCCACGGCCGCGACCGCGCCGCGCTCGATACCGACAACCCTGGCCTTCGTGATGATCCGCGCGCCGAGCCCCGCCGCCGTCCTGGCAAGCGCGACGACCAGCCGCGCGTCGTCCACGAGCTGTCCGTCGAACGACAACAACCCGCCACGCAGCCCCGCCATGCGCAGCCCAGGGGCCAGCGCCAACGACTCGGCGGCGGACACCCGGCGGGGCCGGGGAAGCAGGCTGGACGGAGTACGAGCCGCACGCCGCAGCGCGTCACCCGCGAGCAGCCCGGTGAAGGTAAGCCCCGCGTCCCGACCGGACACAGGCTGGTGCAACGGCACGAGTTGGGGCAGCGCGCGGGTCAGATGCGGGGCCGTGCGCCCCATCAGGACCCCGCGCTCGACGGCACTCTCGTGGGCCAGCCCGACATCGCCTTTCGCCAGGTAGCGCAACCCTCCGTGCACAAGCTTGCTCGACCACCGAGACGTCCCGAACGCCAGGTCTTCCGCCTCCAACAACGCCACCGACAGCCCCCGCGCGGCAGCATCCAGAGCGACCCCCGCACCGGTAACACCCCCACCGATCACAAGTACGTCAACCACAGCGCCGTCGACAAGAGCGGCAAGGTCGGCGGCACGCCGTTCGGCGTTGAGCGCAGTGTTCATGTCGGCTCCGGTCTGAGCTGGTCCTGCGGTTGGTCAGTACGGCCGGGCGATGGTGTCCTGGCCGGCGTGCGGGGTGTCATGTGTGGCGGGAGGCGGTGCGGGACGACTGGGTGTCGAGTGTGTGGTGCGCGAGGCGGTGGATGCGGCGCGGTAGGTGGTGGGCGCGGTGCGTGGTCTGCGGAGAGGTGCGGTGCGGGAGGCGGTGGGAGTGGTCTGCGGAGCGAGGGTGTGGGTGGTGTGGGTGTGGTGTGCGGTGCGAAGGCGTGGGTGCCGGGTGTGTGGTGCGGAGAGGTGCGGTGCGGGTGTCGGGTGCGGAGGCGTGAGTGCGGGTTTGCGTGGGGTGGGGTGTTCGGGGGTGTCAGGCGGGTTCGGGTTTGAGGGCGGCGTCGAGCAGGTGGGCCAGTTCGGTGAACAGGGCGGTGGCTGGGATGTCGGCGGTGGCGGGGCTGTGTGAGAGAACGAAGGACTGGGCGACCAGCAGCAGCGCCCTGGCCTGTACGGCTGGGTTGCCTGTGCGGATGGAGCCGTCCTCGTGGCCGGCTAGTAGTTGGGCGAGCAGGAACTGCTCGGCGATGTGTTGGGTGCTGCCCAGCCGCTCGACTACGTACGGCAGCACGAGTTCGCCGTCGCGGTCGAGCACGGTGCGCATCAGGGGGTCGGCCACGATCGCGCGGACTCCGGCGACCGCGCCCGCGACCAGCCGGGACCGGGCGTGGTGGCCGTCGGCGGCCCGGTTGGTGCGGGCCAGCAGGGCGCCGAACTCGCGGGTCATCAGCGCGGCGAGCAGGCTTCGCACGTCCGGGAACCGCCGGTACAGCGTCATCCGGCTCACCCCGGCACCGCGGGCCACGTCGGTCAGCGTGGTGCGGCGCACCCCCTGGGCCAGCACGCAGTCGCGAGCGGCGTCCAACAGGACGTCGTCGTCCACCCGGGTGGGCGAAACTGTGTGACGTTTTAACGTCATATGTCACACTCTATTCGTGAACGGTTCTGTGGACCACCTCGACCACCGGGTGCGCGGCGGCTGGACCCCGAGCGGGGCCGCCGACACGGGCCTGCCCGCGCACGCGAGCCGGTGGCTGGGTGCGCGGACCGGGTTGACCCCCAGGGACACGCCGGTCGCCCCCGACTCCGGCTTGGCGGTGCCCGAGTCGGGACTGCCCGCCGCAGTGCGGTCCGTCCTTGCCGACATTGTCGGCGTGGAGCACGTGCTGGTCGAGCGGGATGAGCGGTTGGGTCGAGCCGGTGGACTGTCCTACCTGGACCTGCTGGCCCGCCGCGGCGCCGGTGAGCTGCCCGTACCGGATGCCGTCGTCGTCCCGGCCGACCCCGAGCAAACCCGTAGGGTCGTGTTGGCCTGCGCGACCCATGACGTCGGAATCGTCCCGTTCGGTGGCGGAACGTCCGTTGTCGGCGGTGTCTCGGCCCGCCGCGGCGACAAGACCGCCGTGGTGGTCCTCGACCTCCACCGCCTCGACCGACTCGTCTCCGTCGACCCGGTCTCCCGACTCGCCGTGTTCCAGGCAGGTGTGGTCGCCCCCGACGCCGAGCGGATGTTGGCGGAACACGGCTTCACCCTCGGCCACGTCCCCCAGTCGTTCGAACGAGCCACCCTCGGCGGCTTCGCCGCCACCCGCTCCTCCGGTCAGGCCTCCGCGGGCTACGGCCGCTTCGAGGACATGGTCCAAGGCGTCCGCCTGGCCACCCCCCGCGGCGAATGGCGCCTAGGCGTCGCCCCGGCCTCCGCCGCAGGCCCCGACCTCCGTCAGCTCGTGGTCGGCAGCGAGGGCGCTTTCGGCGTGATCACCGAGGTGACCGTCCGAATCCGCCCCACCCCTACCCACCACCGCTACGAGGCCTTCATCGTCGACGGCTTCGCCGCGGGCGCCGACCTGGTCCGCACCCTCGCCCAAAACGACGCCCTGGGCACCGTCACCCGCCTGTCCGACCCCGAGGAAACCGACCTGGCCCTGACCCTCACCGGCGGCTGGAAAACCGCCCTGGTCCGCGCCTACCTCAAGGCCCGCCGCATCACCACCCCCTGCCTCCTGATCATCGGCTGGGAAGCCCACTCCCGCACCGCCCTCAACTCCCGCCGCCGCACCACACTCAGCTTCCTCAGGACCAGCTCCCGCAAGCCCGGTCTCCTCAAGCCCAGCTTCCCCAAGTCCCACCTCCCCACCCACCTCGACTTCTCCACCCACCACCTCCCCGGCGACGCCCGCATCCCCGACCATCCCGACTTCTCCGCTCACCATGCCCCCGACGATGCCCGTCTTCCCGACGATGCCCGTCTTCCCGACGATGCCCGTCTTCCCGACGATGCCCGTCTTCCCGACGATGCCCGTCTCCCCGACGATGCCCGTCTTCCCGACGATGCCCGTCTTCCCGACGATGCCCGTCTTCCCGACGATGCCCGTCTTCCCGACGATGCCCGTCTTCCCGA
>NZ_AXWW01000072.1 GCF_000482865.1 Actinokineospora inagensis DSM 44258
CCCGCCAGCCGGCTTAGGCCACCGCTCCCCCCAAACAAAACAACTCCACCACAACGGGCAGTTGGTGTCGGCGGGTCCCGAGGCGCGCGGTGCGAGAGTGGAGCCTCGTCGATGAGGGGTGAGTTCTTTTCTTTTTTTTGGGGTGCGCGGTGCGGGAGTGGCGCTTCGTCGATGCAGGGCGGGGTTCTTCTTTTTTTTGGGGGGTGGTGCCGGTGTGGTGCCTCGTCGATTCGGGCGGGTTTTGAGGCGCGCGGCGCAAGGGGGGTGGGGGGTGGTGTTGCGCTATTAAGAGTTTCGGGGGTGGAAGGTGGTGAGGTTGAGGGCGGCTTTGATGCGGCGGAGGCGGGTGGTGTTGGAGCCTAGTTGTTTTCTGATGTCGTCGACCGCGGTCCAGAAGTGGGTGGCTGTGGTGTCGTTGGGGTTCAGGGGGCCGAAGATGGTGGCGTCGGCGGTGTGGGCTAGGTGGAGGACGGTGGGGTTGTTCAGGGTGGTGGCTTGTTCGGGGCGGGTGAGGCCGGTGGGGACGGGGGTGCCGAGGTCTCGGGCGCGGTCGAGGACTTCTTGCCAGCCGGAGGCGACGCGGGTGGCGGGTTCGCCTTGGTGGCGGCGTCGGCGGCGGCGGAGGGATTTGCCGCCGATGATGACCGTGCAGACCAGGGCTACCAGGAGGACGGGAGGACCGGCCCAGGTGAGGATGGTGAGGAGGTAGCCGGGGATTTCCCAGGGGTTGTCCGCGTTGGCCGAGGGGGCGTGGCCGACGTTGGGGTCGACTCGGCTGGCGTCGGTGAGGGAGCTTGGGGGGTGGACCGTGTTGGGTGGGGGGACGACGGAGGCGTCGGTGTTCTCGTACTGCTGTGGCGGGATCTTGTCCGGCTTCTTGGACTTGTCGGGCATGAACTCGGTGTTCATGATCCGCGCCCAGCGGCCGTCGGTGAGGTGGATCTCCACCCAGGCTTGGATGTTCTCGCCCTTGACGATGCCACCGGGGCCGGGGACGGCGCCGAGGACGACGCGGGCGGGCATGCCGAGTTGGTTGGCGGCGAGGGCGTAGACGGCGGCGTACTGCTCGTCGTCGCCGACGGGGCGTTGGGCGTTGAGGAAACCGGTGAGGCGGCCGACGCTGTGGCCGGGGAGGTACTCGGTCTCGCCGGGGCCGCCGTCGCTGTAGGCGCCGTTGTCGTGCAGGTAGGTGGCGACGGCTTTCAGCTTGGAGCCGAGGTTGGCGGCGCCGCCGGTCCAGGTGCGGGTTTTGGCGGCGACGAACTGGTACGCCGACTGGGAGAGGGTGGGGCGGCCGAACGGCTGCGGGTCGGCCGGGACGTCGACCGCGTCCACCACGGTGTCCACTGTGTACTTGTCGCCGGGGTGCAGGCGGTCGGCGACGATGCCGCTGGTGGTGGCGAGGTTGTAGCGGAAGCTCTCGGCGTGCGCGGGGGCGCCCGCGCCCGCGAACCGGACCGCGGTGGGGGTGCCGGGGGTGGGGAGCCAGGCGTTGACGTCGTCGGCGGTGGCGTAGGCGGCGCCGATCTCGATCTCGACGGTGGCCGTCTTGCCCTGCGCCGCCGCGGGGATGCGTGAGCCGACCCGTTGGAAACCGTACTTCGGTTGCCCCGGAACGGCTTCGGTGTTCTCGCCGCCCGCGCCCCACACGGTGCCGGTGTAGTCGTCGAGGGTGGCGATGCGGACCAGGCCGCCCTCGGGGAGACCGGTGACGGCGAACAGGGTCTGGTCCCAGAGCTGGTTGGCGTCCTTGGTGTACTTGCGGAAACCGACCAGCGGGCTGGCGTAGGCGTTGGTGTCGAACGGGGGCGTGATGTACTCGCGCAACACCGTCCGGTGGCCGCCTGCGCCCGGGAGGACGGGGCCCGCGAACACGGCGATCGCCGCCACTGCACCGATGAGCGCGGCGGCGGACATGACGCGGGTGGCGCGGCGGGCGCCGTCGCGGAGTTGGCGGCGACGACGGCGGGCGCGGACCGACGTCCACGCGAGGGTCAGCGCGGCGAACCCGCCACCGAGGACCGTCGGCAGCGTCGGCGACGAGGTGCCGAGCAGCACGACGGCGATCATCACCAGGGCCGGGGCGGCGACCGGGGCGGCGCTGACCCTGACCCGGCGGGCCAGCGTGAGACCACCGGAGCCGCAGAGCAGGCCCAGGATGTACGGGATGACCAGCAGCGGGCCGCTGTCGACCGGCGGCAGCGTGGTCAGCAACTGCTTCCAACTGTCCACACTGGACTTCGCCAGACCGCCGAGCGCGTCCGGGCCGGGCAGGAACCCGGCCACCGCGCGGTCACGCAGGACGACCGCGCCGCCGAGCAGGAAGAACACGGCGACGGTCATGGCGATGACCGTGACCAGGGGCTGCCGCAGGACGTTGGCGACGTGCCCGACCAGCAGGCCGAGGCCGAGGCCGGCGAGCCCGGTCCAGAGGAACGCCCAACCGGTGTAGCTGGTGGTGAAACCGACCAGGGCCACGGTGAACAGCAGCGTCAGGAACACCGCGTCGGCGAGGTCGGCGCGGGTCGGTGTGAGGGAACGCCCGGAAGACGTCATGCCAGCGGTCCTCCAGCGAGCACTGCCCGCAGATCGTCCAGGTCGCGCACGGTCGCGACGGTGAGTCCCACGTTCTCGGTGATCCCGGCGGTGCCGCCGGCGGCGACGGTGATCGCGGCGCGGCGGATGTCGGAGGGGAACTGCCCGCAGGCGCGCAGCAGTTCCGGGAAGGTGCGCGAGCCACCGGCCACCACCACGACGACGGTCGCGTCGGGGGCGAGCCGGGCGGCGCGGGTGGTCAGGTCGTCCAGGCCCATGGTGACCGGGGTGACCCGGGCCAGACCGTCCAAAGCGGACTGGACGGTGGCGTCGTGCACGGCTTGGCCCGCGGCGAACACGGTGAGGTCGATGTCGTCCTCAAGCGCGCGCAGCGCGAGCGAGCCCGCGACCGAGACGGCGGTCTCGAAGTCGTCCAGGTCGGCGTAGGCGGCGGCGTCGCCGTCGACGGCGATGACCAGGCGGGCGCGGCGGGTGTCGAGGTACTGGCGGACCAGGAAGGTGCCGCCCGCGGAGCCAGCGGCCGCGACCTTCGCCGACGACCGCCAGTGGATGTGCCTGCGGTCGTCACCGGGGGCGAACTCGCGCAGGGTGTGGAAGGCGAGGTCGCTGGTGGACAGGTCGGTGGTGGTGTAGCCCTCCAGGTCGCGCAGCATGCCCGCGCCGAGCGGGCCGAGCGGGACCGTCACCGGGTGCACGAACAGTTCGCGGGTGCCGCCCCACTCGACGGCGCGGCGCAGCATGCCCAGCGGGTCGCCGCGCACGGTCACCGCCGGGCCGACCGCGACGACGCCGCGGCGTTCGGTGGGGATGGGGAAGAACTCGCTGTGCACCTGCCCGGACACCAGGCCGGGGACCTCCACCACGTGCACCTCGTCGTCGACGGCGAGTTCCAGCTCCATCGCCAGCAGCCGACCGCCCGCGCGCTTGCCCGCCACCTCGACCACGCAGGTCGCGGGCTGGCCTGCGACGACGCGCTCCTTGTCCAGGTTGAACCGGACGGCGAGCAGGTTGCGGCCGACCGCCCAGCTCAGGCACACCAGGAACGCCAGCACACCAGCGGCCCCGGCGACGACCAGTTCCTGCCAGCCGAGCACGCCGCCCGCGATCCAGGACAGCACCGAGCAGACCAGCACGACCACACCCATCGGCGTGACCGCGCGCAGGGCCTCGACGACCCGGTCCAGCGCGGTGGGCCGACCGGTCGCGGGCCGCTGCGGCTGGACGGGTCGCACCGGCAGACCCGGCCCGACCGGACCGACCTGCCCCACGGCGCTGATCTGCTGGACCGGCGCCGGATTCCCCGGACCCAGTGGACCACTCGGCTCGACCTGGCCCACCTCGCTGATCTGCCGCACCGGCGCGACGGGCCCGGGACCACCCGGTCCGCCGCCGTCCGACTGCCCGAATCCGGTCACGGCTAGCCCCTGGCGACCGGCGGCGCGACGTCGGCCAGCAGCTTCTCGACCACGTCGGTGATCGACACGCCGTCGAACTGGGCCTGCGCGTTGAGCAGGATGCGGTGGCCGAGCACCGGGAGCGCCAGCTCCTTGACGTCCTCGGGGGTGACGAAGTTGCGGGACTTGGTCATCGCCCAGGTCTTGGCGCACCGCACGTAGGCGAGGCAGCCGCGCACGGACACGCCGAGCCGCACGTGCTCGTGCTCGCGGGAGGCCTCGGCGAGCCGGGTGATGTAGGACAGCACGGCCGCGTCGACGTGCACGCGGTCGGCGGTCGCGGCGAGCTGCGACACGACCTGCGACGAGATCACCGGCTGCACGGTGGCCGACCGGTCGCGCACCGACGCGGCCGACAGCAGCGCGACGGTGGCGGTGTGGTCCGGGTAGCCGATGCTGGTCTTCATCAGGAACCGGTCGAGCTGCGCCTCCGGCAGCCGGTAGGTGCCCGCCTGCTCGATCGGGTTCTGGGTGGCGATCACCATGAACGGCTTGCCGACGTCGTGCGACACGCCGTCGACGGTGACGCTGCCCTCCTCCATGACCTCCAGCAGCGCCGACTGGGTCTTCGGCGACGCGCGGTTGATCTCGTCGGCCAGCACGATCGAGTGGAACACCGGGCCGCGGTGGAACTCGAACTCCTGGCGCCGCTGGTCGTAGATGGTCACCCCGGTCACGTCCGACGGCAGCAGGTCCGGGGTGAACTGGATGCGCGAGTTCGTGCCCTGCACCGACCGGGCCAGCGCCTTGGCCAGCATCGTCTTGCCGGTGCCGGGGTAGTCCTCCAGCAGCAGGTGCCCCTCGGAGAGCAGGCAGGTCAACGCGAGGCGGACCGTGTGCTCCTTGCCGACGATGGCGACGCTGACGTTGGCGACCAACCGGTCGAAGGTCTGCGCGAACAGTTGCGCCTGCTCGGGTGTGGCCGTCATCGCCCGTTCCTGTCCTTTGTGTACTCGGTGAGCACTGTCACCACACCAACTTTCCTTGAACGTTGTCGCAGGTGACGTAGACCGTTGTCCCTGGCGAGCCGTAGAAGTTCTTCGACTGGCGGGTCTCGTTGGGGCCGTAGCTCTCCTTGACCCAGGTGCCCGGCTTGTCCGCGGAGAACGAGCAGGAGACGTTGCCCTTGAAGTCCTTGGTCTGCACCGTGATGAACGCGCAGCTCGCGTCGGTGCACGCGTTGGGGTCGCTGCCGCACGGGGTGGCCGGGTCGCCGCCGCCGCACTTGGCGCCCTTGGTCACGGTGACAACGGGAGTCGGCGGCTTCGGGCCGGTCGTGATCGACTTCGACACCGTGACCGGGTCGCGGTCGCCGGTGACGTCGGTGACCGTGACGGTGATGGTGTCGCTCGTGTCGTAGCCGACTTGCTCGTCGTCGTTGAGGGTCCACACGCCGACCCCGGTGGTCTTGGTGGTCGTGCCGGTCTTCGTCTTGACCTGGACCTTGGCCGCCTTGCCGTTCGGGTCGACGCTGATCTGGTAGTTGATCTTGTCCTCGGTGGTGGACAGGGTCAGCTCCAGGTCCTTCATCTGACCGAAGGTGGTCACCTTGGCCGACGCGGGCGCGTTGCACGGGTCGCCCGCGTAGGCGCCGCCGCTGCTGCCGTTGCAGGTGCGCAGCGAGATCACCGTCTCCTGGCCGTTGGGCAGGCCGTTGACGGTGTAGCTGACGTCGTCCTTGCCGTCCGGGTCGTAGGTCCAGGTGCCGCAGGTGTTGCCGCCGCCCCAGGTGCAGGTGACGGTGTTCGTCTTGCCGTGCGAGGCGGGCGCGTCGAAGGTGATCTTGGCTTGGCCGTCGACGCCGGTCGCCTCCGCCTTGAACGAGGACCGGAACGGGTCGGGGGTGGCGGTCGCCTCCATCTCCGCGCCTGGGCTGGGCGCGGAGGTGTGGCCGTCACCGGGTCCGGCGTTGGCCGCGGTGACCACGTAGGTGTAGATCGTGCCGTCGTTGACCAGGCCGTCGTCGGCGCAGGTGGTCACGGTGACGTCGGCGCACACCTTCTTGTCGCCGCCACCGCCGGAGCGGGTGAGCGTGTAGGTGACCGGCCCAGGACCGTTGGAGCGCACCGGGGCCCACGAGATCCGCACCGCGCGCTGGTTCGAGTCCGCCGACTGGGCGGCGGTGAACGTCGGTGCGCTCGGCCGGTTCGGCGCGCCCGCGGACTGGGCGGTGGTGGACGTCGCCGGGCCGGGGCCCTGGGCGTTCACCGCGACGATGGTGAAGGTGTAGACGGTGTCGTTGTCCAAACCGGACGGTGTGGCGGTGGTCGCCGTGCCGGGGAGGGTCATCCGGCCGCCGCCGGTCCAACTGACCTCGTACTTCTGGATCGCGCTGCCCTCGTTCTGGGCCGGGGTCCAGGTGAGCGTGATGGAACCGTCCCGTTGGGACTGCGCGGTCAACCCGCCGACCGCGCCCGGCACCTCGTCCGGTGTCGCCGACGCCGACGGCGCGCTCGGTTTGCCCCAGCCGACCAGGTTGCGCGCCTTCACGGTGAAGGCGTAGTCGCGGCCGTTGGTGAGACCGGAGATCGAGCACGGCGACGCGGCGCACGCCTGGCTGCCGCCGTCCCAGTCCACCTCGTAGCCCTCGATCGGGGCGCCGTTGTTGGCTGGCGTGCCCCAGGCGAGCTCGACGACCTTGCTCAGCGTGGTGCGGCCCGGGATCGGGATGCTCGGCGCGTCCGGGACGCCCAGCACGCGCAGGGTGATCCGGCCGGGGACCAAGCGGTCGTTGCGGGTCGTGTCGGCAACGTCGGTGACCGTCACCTCGAACGACATCGTGCCGTGCGCGTCGGCGCCCGGGGTGATCCGGACGGTCGACCCGCTGGAGGTCGCGGTGGCGGACATGCCGTCGGCCTGGCGCACCGACACGACGGAGATCACCGGGTCGCGCAGCCGGGACCGCACGTACTGGGCCAGGTTGATCTCGGCGGTCTCGCCCGCCTTGATGCCGTCGATGGCCACCGGCGACACCGACGGGGCGGGCACCGCGATGACCCGGACCGAGAAGGTGGTCGGCGGGGCGGGTGAGCCGTCCACGCCGATCTCCAGCACGCCGCTGGCGCCCGGTCGGGCGGCACCGGAGGCGGTGAGCCGGATGGTGCGCGAACCGGAGCCCGCGATCTCGACGCCGTCGGCCTCGTCGCGCCACCGCGCGGAGTACTTCAGGTCGTTCGCGCCACCGGGTTTGGCCGTCCACACGTGGCAGACGGAGGTGATGTCCATGCCGATGGTGGTGCCGCCCGCGATCAGCGTGATCGTCCCACTGGGACAGCGCAGGATCGGCACGTCCGGCCCGACCTGGACCGGGACGGTGATGATCGCCGTCGTGCCCTCGGTGAGGTTCGGGCCGTCGGTGACCTCGAAGGTGACCGCGGCGGGCCCGTTGTAGCCGGGAACCGCGGTGAGCACCAGGTTCTGGTCGCCGTCGTTGCGGGCCTGCAGGCCGATCGACGGGGACGCGGAGATCTTGTCGGCCAGCGTCAGCCGCACCGGCTTGCCCGCCGGGTCCACCACCAGGTCGGCGACCGACACGGTCTTGGTGCCGCCGATCGGGATGTCGATGCTCTGGTCGGACTTGGCGTAGGGAGCGCCATTGCCGGTGGCGGGCACGTGGACGAACCCGAGCGCGGTCGCCCCGCCGCCGTCGCGCAGCTCGTAGGCCACCGTGCGCGGTTGGTCGTGCACCGGCAGGGTGATCTTGCCGTCGGAGATCGTCGCCTTCGGGTCGAAGACCTTGGTGACGGTCAGGTCCTCGGCGGAGCCGTCCACGTCGCCGGCCGACTTGAGCACGTCGACCTCGACCGTGTCGGCGCCCGGCTTGGGCTCGGCGTAGGTGTCGCCCGCGATCGGCGGCATGTTGTAGTCGCGCTGGCTGCGCACGGTCAGCGTGGCCACGGACGGCTCGCCGAAGCCGCCGGTGATGCTGTAGACGATCACCAGCGGCTTGCCGGTCAGCTCCGGCGCGGTCAGCTCGATGAGCCCGTTGTCCTGGTTGAGCGTGACGTCCTTGGGCAGGTTCGGGTTGCGCTGCGCGAGCGGCTCGACCTGGATCGTGTCGCCGGGGGCGTGCAGGTCGTTGGCCATCACGTCGATCGCCAGCCGGATGCCGGGGGCGGCGGTGACCACGTCGTCCACCGCGATGGCGGGTTGCGGGTCGCCGGGCGGCACCACGGCGACCCGGATGTCGGCGGCGGTGGTCTTGCCGTACTGGTCGGTGACCAGGTAGGCGAAGGTGTCGGTGCCCGCGCTGGTCGGGTAGGCCTGGTAGGTGATCGAGGTGGCGCCGATGTTGATCACGCGGCCGAGCGCGGCGGCGGAGCCGATGCCGGACACGGAGACCGAGTCGCCGTCCGGGTCCACCCCGCTGGTCGGGATGATGATCTTGATCGTGTCGCCCGCGGTCGCCCTGGCGTCCACCTCCTGCGGGGCGGGCGGCTGGTTCGGCGACTGCGGTGTCGGCGCCGGGTTGACCGTGACGTGCGCGTGCCCGACGGCCTGGTCGCCGTTGGGGTTCACCGCGACGTAGGAGATGAGGACCTTCACCGGAGCGTCCACAGTGGCCGGTGGCACGTAGCGGACCACGGTGCCGGTCACGTAGGCCGAACCGACCTGGGTGCCCGGATCGGTCGTGCCGGTGACCGAGAGCTGACCGCGCGCGGGAGCGCCCTCGACGTTGGCCTGCAACGAGATCGGCGACCCGCCGGGCGTGGTGTCGTTGTCCAGCACCGGGATCGCGACCGAGTCACCGGCTCGAACGGTGGCGTAGTCGTCCTTGGGCACCGGGGTGTCGTCGGCGGGCGGCGCCAACTGGGTCACCGACACCTCACCGGTGACCGCGCCGGTCAGGCCGTTGGTGACGGTGTAGCGGACGATCTGCGGGTTCGGGCTCAGCGACGGGGTCAGCGCGGTCAGCCGCAGCCAGCGGCCCTTCACGATGGCGACCTTGATCTGGTCTTCCTCCACCGCGGCCGCGGTCTGCACCACCAGCAGCGAGCCGGACGGGTCGACGTCGTTGGCCAGCACGTCCACCAGCGTCGGCAACTGGCCGCGGACCACCGCGCTGTCCGGCACGGCGACCGGCGGCAGCGGCGCGGACGGCGCGGGCGAGGCGTCGACCCGGATGCTGCCGGTGGCGAATGGGGCGTTGCCGAAGGCGGCCGAGTACTCCAGGAAGATCGTGCCCGGCCGGGCCACGGTCACCGTCACCAGACCGGACTTGATGTCGGTGGTCACCGTCGCCCCGGGCGGGCTGGCCAGGTCGCCGGCGAGCCGCAGCCGCGCGGTCGGGTCGGTCGGGTCGGAGCCGGGGCGGTCGTTCTCCAGCGGGCGCACCTGGATCGGCTGGCCGACCTGGCCGCGCGCCACGTCCGGCTGGGCGACCGCGGCGACCGCGTTGGTGGCCTTCGGGTCCTGCACCAGGACCGATTCCTTGCCCGCCACCAGTTGGCCGCGACCGTCGGTCACGTCGTACTGGACTTCCTGGGTGCCCGGCTTGCGCGGCGCGGTGAACTCGACGAAGCCCTCGGGGGTCGTGGTGACCGAACCGTCGTCGACCTTCGCGTCGTTGAGGACGATCGGGTCGCCGTCGAAGTCGCGCCAGTCGGAGACCGCCGGGATCGACACCAGACCACCGGCGGACACCGCCCACTCGGCGGGCTTGTAGCCGGGCCGCAGCTCCGGCGGCTTGTTCTCGTCCGGACCGCGCGACTCGACGTTGACCGACGCGGTCGCGGTGAGGCCCTTGCCGTCGTCGACGGTGTACTTGAACCGGGTGTCCACACCGGACTCCGGCATGGTCACCTGCACGGTCTGCCCGTCCGGGGCGATGGCCAGCCGCACCGACGGGTTGTCCGGGGCGGTGATCGCCGAGATGGACAGGATGTTGCCCGCCGGGTCGGAGTCGTTGTCCAGCACGTGCAGCACGGTGGTCCGGCCGGGGCGCGCGCCGAGGTTGTCGTCGACGGCCTTCGGCGGCTTGTCCTTGACCGCGTCGGTGTTCTTGTCGTTCTTGGTCTTGTCGTCCGGGTTCTGCACCGGCGGCGGCTTCACCGCGGACCAGTTGTCGACCTTGCGCTGGGTGCTCAGGTCCCACACGGCGCCGGTGGCCAGGTCGTTGAGCACGATCGAACCGCGGTTGGTGCGGAACGCGGGCTTGGCCAGCACGGCCTCGTCGCGCAGGTTGCCCGGGGTCGCCTTGCCGCCGTCACAGGACCGGACGTAACCGGAGGGGGTCTGCGCCCAGGCGGCGTGCACGCACCCGCCGAGCCGGACCGGGGCGGCGGGCGCGCCCTTGCCCGCGTCGGAGAGCACGGTGGGGCGGCCGTCGGCGATGGAGATGGACAGCAGCGACTTCTCGTTCGCCACCAGCACGCTGTCGGCGCCCGGACCGGGCTGCTGCAACATGGTGGTGTCCGACGAGTTGATCGTGACGTCCTTGCCGTCCGGCAGGACCAGGGTCCCCTTCGTCGGGTCCAGGACGACCATGTCGCCGCCGACGGAGGTCACCTGGACGCTCGCCAGCGAGTGCGCGAGCTTGGAGTACTCGGCGCTCTCGAACGCGTCCTGGCTGACCCGGACGGTGGCGACCTTGCCGGTCTTCGACACCACCCGCACGGTCCCGTCCACGCCGACGGCCATCGCGGCGTCCGGGTCGACGGTGGCGATCGGGGCGTTCGCCGGGTCCAGGGTGCCCATGTTCGTCATGCCCGCGCGGGTGTCCACCCTGGTCGCCCACACGCGGCCGGTCTTCGGGTCGAGCGCGGCGAGCGTGCCGCCCGCCATCGATAACGTCGTATCGCCGGGGATGGATAAACCCTGCTCGGGCAGGGCCACCGCGCGGGTCACGTCGACCGGGTAGACCCGGCCGGTGGCGGAGTCGCGCGCGGCGACCGCGGAACCGTCCTGGAACACGTCGAGCTGGTAGGTGCGCTGCGCGCCGCCGGGCGGGTAGAACGCGGCGTCGAGGGCGCCTGCGGGCTTGTTCAAGCGGCCGAACAGGCCGTCCTTGTCGCTGGTCACCCAGATGCCGCCGTCGTCGAGGTCGACCTGGCGCACCGGGTAGCCGGTCGAGGCCAGCGCGTACGTGACCAGAGCCGTCGCCCCGATCGCGAGCACGACCGAGGACGCGATGGCGGTTCGGTGTCGCCTGAAAAAACCCACGTGTCCCCTGCCAGAGTCCCCGAGCCGTCAACCGGCCGTATCGTGTCGGGCGGCGACAATGTTGCAGGTTTGTCGGGTCAGACTCCACACCCGGGTGGTGACCAGTCCGCGGAACCGTTACCGCCGTCGGCGCGCACCACCTTCACCTGGAGGCAAACCCGGGTGCCCGCGGGGGCGGAAATGTCCACGGACGGCGTGGTCGCGGTTTCGGAGCGTGAGGAATCGGCGGTCCGGTAAACGTAACTGTCCGTGGCGAACTGGGCCGAGTAGGTCCACCTGAACCGGAGCGTCGCGGCATCCACGCGGGTGGCGGAAATAGTCGGTTTCCCCGGTGGGGCGTCCAGTCCGCCCGCGTTCTGATCGCGCACCCCCGGGTCGGCCGGGGCGGTGGGTTGGCGCGACGCCGGGGTGCCGGACAACAGAACGGCACCGGTGACGGCGGCGGCCACAAGCGCGACGGCACCCAGGGTGAGCGCCGCCCACGGCCTGCGTTCACGCTCGTTCACTGTGTCCGACGCCACAGTTTTCGGCGGCCGCGCGACGGTCGTCGCGACCGGTTCGACGGGCGCCGGACGGCTGTTCTTCGGCGGGTCGACATAGGCGGGCGGCCGCGCTGCGCCATTCGGCCTAACGCGAGCGCGGGTTTCTTCCACCGGGCGTGACCGGGTTTCCGCAACCGGGTCCGGTTTGGCCACCGGGCGCGGCGGGAGAACGGTCGTTTGCTCCGGGAAAACACCGCTCTGTTCCACCGCGCGCAAGGCGAGCGCGAATTCCCGGGCGGTACCGAACCGGTCGGCCGGATCGGGTGCCATCGCCCGCAACAACACCTGTTCCAACGCGTCCGGCACACCCGGTCGCCCGGTGGTCTTCGCGGGCGTCGTCTCGATCCGGCGGACCAACGCGTCGACACCGTTGTCGCCGTCCGGAACCTCGAACGGCGAACGACCGGCCAGCAGGTGCCACACCGTCGCGCCCAACGAGTACACATCGGACTGGAAGGTGGACGGTTCGCCGCGCAGCACCTCCGGCGGCGACCACGGCACCGACATCAGCACGCCGTCGGCGCCGTGCGCGGCCGCGACCCGACCGGCGATGCCGAAGTCCGCCAGCCGCGGCTCGCCCAACCGGTCCACCAACACGTTGGCGGGCTTGATGTCCCGGTGCAGGATGCCCACCGCGTGCGCGGACTGCACGGCGTTGGCGATCTTCACCCCGACCTGCAGCGCCTCGCCGACGCCGATCCGCTCGGTGCGCGCCCGCTCGGCGAAGTTCGGCCGCGGGTAGTACGGCATGACCAGGTACGACCGGCCGTCCGCGGTGATGCCGGTGTAGAAGACCTGCGCGATGTGCGGGTGGTCACCGAGCTCGGCCATCGCGTCGGCCTCGGCGGTGAACCGGCCCACCGCCTTGAGGACCTTCACCGCGACCTCGCGCTTGGGCTCCGCCTGCCGGTACAGGTGCACCTCGGCGAACCCGCCGGACCCCAGGAACCGGACGAACACCAACCCCGGTATCGGCGGCGCGCTCACCCCACCACCTCGAACACGAAGCTCGTGTCGTCGGCCAGGCTCACCACGGTCCCCGGCACGATCTCGACCGGCTGGTACGCGACCAGGTCGAACGGCAGGTCGGCGGGCGGCGCGACGACGGTCCCGTTGCGCGAACCGAGGTCGACGGCGAACACCTGCCAACCGAGCAGGCGGATCTCGACGTGGTTGCGCGAGATGTCGCCGTCCGGGCTCCGCAGGCGGACCACGTGCGGCCGGACCGACTGGTCGCTGCCCACGTCCGGGGCGCGGCCGAGGAGGACACCGCGGTCGAGCTGGACGAGGTCACCGGAGGACAGCCGGAGCGCGCCCAGGGTCGGCCGCGGGATGTCCACCGGCTGCTGGGGCGGCACCCCGGCACCGCAGACCCGGCAGGCCACGGCGTGCGGCGGGTTCCAGTGGCCGGAGTCGCAGCGGATCGCGGGGACCAGGGTCGGCGCTGCGGCGGTGGCCGGGCGGGCCCGGGTGGCCCCCGGGTCCTCGGCGACGGCCCACGCCAGGTGGGTGATCACCTCGGTGGTGCCCTCGGCGGGCAGGTGGGTGGTGCGCTCGTCGACCGGCAGCTTGGTCGTCTCCGGCACCGTGACGGCGACCGCGGCCGGGGAGACGACCACGGGTGCCGCGACGGCCTGCACCGCCTCGGCGGGCTCGGCGGGGACAAGCGCTTGCGCCAGCTCGATGTCCAGACCACCGGCCCGCACGACCCCGCTGTCCAACGGCAACGCCGACCCCTCGGTGACCGGGCCGCCCAGCACGAGCCGGACGGTCGAGCGGTCCAGGCGGGTCTCCACCCAGGTGCTGACGTGCTCGGCGGTGACCACCCGCGTCGAACCGTCCGTACCGGTGAGCTCGACCCGGGCCGCGCCACGCACGATCACCTGGCCCGCGCCCTCGGCGAACCCGGCGACCGCGAAGTCCCGCACCGCGCGCAAACCGTCCGCCGCGATCGCGCCCACCAACTCCACCTCGTCGGCACCGGCGCGCGCCAACTCCCAGCAGCGCGCCACCAGCGGCGCGGCCGCGTCGGCGGCCACCAACAGCCACGTGCGCGGACCGGTCACCGCGACCCAGCCCCCGGGGCGGTACCGGACCTCCACTCAGGACACCTTTCTCGGCGCGGTCTCGTCGTCGGCCGGGGGCGTGTGCGCGGGCACGTGGTCGACCACGACGGCGGTCACGTTGTCGCGCCCACCGGCCACCACCGCGGCCCGCACCAGGCTCGCCGCGGCGTCGCGGGGGTCGTCCCAGGAGGCCAGCACGGACGCGAGCGCCCCGTCGTCCAACTCGCCGGTGAGGCCGTCGGAGCAGACCAGGAACCGGTCGCCCTCGGCCAGCGGGAACACGAAGATGTCCGGCTCCGGCGCGGTCGGCGACCCCAACGCCCGGGTCACCACGTTGCGCCGCGGGTCCGTCGCCGCCTCCGCCGGGCTCAGCTTGCCCGCCGCGACGAGCTCGTTGACCTCGGAGTGGTCCACCGTGAGCTGCTCCATCGAGCCGCCCGCGTACCGGTAAACCCGCGAATCCCCGACGTTGAACACCACCCAGTGCGGTGACCCGGCGAAGTCCACCAGGCACAACCCGGTCACCGTCGTCCCCATCCCCCACTGCTCCGGGTTCCGGGCGGCGGCGGCCAGGATGTCCCCGTTCAACCGGACGATGTGCCGCCGCACCTCCTCCGGCCGCACCACCCCCGCCAACCCCAACTGCGCGAGACCGGCCACGGCCAACCCACTGGCCACATCCCCCGCCGCGTGCCCACCCATCCCGTCCGCGACCGCGAACACCGAGGACGTCACCACGTAGTTGTCCTCATTGGCCGCGCGCACCAACCCAACATCGGTAGCGGCCCCAGCCCGAATCGTCGGTTCCCCGGTCACCGGGCACCCCCCGTGGTTCGACAGTCGACGACCACATCGTCCCAGCCCAGGCCGCCGTTGCACACCTGGTTGACCGGTCCCGGACACCCCGCCGCACCGAGTGATCACTCGACCACCACACCGTAACCGCCGACTCGGACCCCACACCGCGACCACCGCGCCGTGGGGTCTGGGGGTCGCCCCCAGGGGCGAACGCGGAACGCAATCCGGCGAGCGCTCTCCGCGAGCAGACTCCACCCATGTGTGGAGCCGGCAGCGGGACTTGAACCCGCAACCTTTCGCTTACAAGGCGAGTGCTCTGCCAATTGAGCTATGCCGGCATCTGGCGCCACACCGCGCCAGCGTCAATCCTACGGGCCGGGATGGGTCGGCTTGCGGGGCGGCCTTTGATCCGCAACGGTCGACAGACATGGGATGAGTGAGGAGGACGGGATCGTGCGGTTCCCCCAGCGGGCCAGGTGGCGGGTGTGGCGGCAGCGGGGTGCCCCGGTGAACGGCCAGGTCAACGGGCACGCCAACGGGCACGTGGAGGCGGCGGTGCAGGGGCCGCGGCTGCCGGAGGAGCGGACCGTGCACTCCGTGATGGACCTGGCACTGCGGATCGGGGAGGTGCAGATGGCGTCCGGGGCGGGGGCCTCGGACGTGACGGCGACGGTGATCGCGGTGGCGGCGGCGTACGGGCTGCCGCACTGCGAGGTCGATGTGATCTTCACGTCGATCACCGTTGCCTGCAGCCGCGGCACCGACGAGCCGCCGATCACGTCGCTGCGGGTGGTGCGTTCGCGTGGGCTGGACTACACGCGGTTGGCGGACGTGGAGACGCTGGTCGGCAAGATCACGTCGAACCGGATCGGGGTGTCGCGGGCGCGGGCCGAGCTGGAGCGGATCACCACGGCGCCGCACCCGTACCCGCGGTGGGTGGCGACGGCGGCGTACGCGGCGATGGCGGCGGCGATCACCGTCCTCATCGGTGGGTCGGCGGACATGGCCGCGTTCGCCGGGGTCATCACCGCCGTCGTCGACCGGGTCGGCCGGGTGCTGAACAAGCGGGCGTTGCCGTTCTTCTTCCAGCAGGTCGTGGGCGGTGCCCTGGCGACCGGTGCCGCGCTGGCGCTGTTGGCGGGCCACGTGATCACCGCGCGACCGACGGTGCTGGTCGCGGCCGCGATCACCGTGCTGCTGTCGGGGTTGTCGGTCGTGTCGACCGTGCAGGACGCGATCACCGGCTACAACGTGACCGCCGCGGGCCGCACCATGGAGATCTCGCTGATGACGGCCGGGCTGATCGCCGGGGTCGTGCTGGCGCTGAACATCGCCACCTCGCTCGGCATGGCGCACACCGCGCTCGCCGACCCGTTGCCGCCCAGCGCGTTCCGGCTGCCGGTCCAGACCATCGCGGGAGCGGCGGCCGCCGCCCTGTTCGCCTTGGCCAGTTACGCCAAGCCACGTGCGCTGCTCGTCGCCTCGGGCGCGGGCGGCGCGGGGACGGCGGTGTTCGGCGCGCTCACCCTCACGGGCACCAGTGCCATCACGGCGTCCGGGATCGCGGCCGTCGTCATCGGGTTCGCGGGCGGGATGCTGTCGCGGCGGCTGCGGATGCCGCCGCTCGTGGTCGTCGTGTCCGGCATGGTGCCGTTGCTGCCCGGCCTCACCACGTACCGCGCGCTCTACGAACTGGCCGCGGAACGAAGCACCGCCGGGTTACCGACCTTGATGCTGGCGGCGGCGATCGCACTCGCACTCGCCGCGGGCGTCGTCCTGGGCGAGTACCTCGCCCAACCGGTGCGCAGCGGTCTGGGCAGGTTGGAGCGCAGGCTGTCCGGGCCGCGGCTCTCGGGACCGTTGCGGCCAACGGAAAGGCGGCTCGAGTAAACCCCCGGCGGGCGTGAGAGTCGCCACGCGCGCTCACACCGGTCGCAGGACGCGGGGAGTGCCCGCACTGGCTAGCCTCAAACCCTGAGGTCCCTTGGCAGGAGGAGGCACGGCGGCGTGAGCAGCGGAGACGGTGCGGAGTTCATCGTGGTCGCCAACCGGCTGCCGGTCGACCTGGAACGCCTCCCGGACGGCTCGCAGCGGTGGAAGCACAGCCCAGGCGGGCTCGTCAGCGCCCTGGAGCCGTTCCTGCGCAGCCGCAGCGGCGCCTGGGTCGGCTGGCCCGGCGTGGCGGACGCGGACGTCGAGGAGTTCACCGAGGACGGTCTGCGGCTCTACCCGGTGGCACTGACGGCCGACGAGGTCCGCGACTACTACGAGGGCTTCTCCAACGCGACCCTCTGGCCGCTCTACCACGACGTGGTGGCGCCGCCGGTGTTCGACCGCGGCTGGTGGGACAGCTACGTCAAGGTCAACCACCGGTTCGCCGAGGCCTGCGCGAAGGTGGCCGCCCCGGGCGCGACGGTGTGGATCCAGGACTACCAGTTGCAGTTGGCGCCCGCGATCCTGCGCGACCTGCGACCGGACCTGCGGATCGGCTTCTTCCTGCACATCCCGTTCCCGCCGACCGAGCTGTTCATGCAGTTGCCCTGGCGGGCCGAGATCGTGCGCGGCCTGCTCGGCGCCGACCTGGTCGGGTTCCACCGGCCCGGCGGCGCGCAGAACTTCCTCTGGCTGGCCCGTCGGCTGCTCGGCCTGGAACCCACCCGCGGCGCGGTCGGCGTGCGCACCCGGCCCGGCGTCATCCAGCTCGGCGACCGGGCGGTGCGGGTCGGCGCGTTCCCCATCTCGATCGACTCGGCGGGGCTGGACACGTTGTCGCGCAAGCGGGAAACGGTCGCCCGCACCCAGCAGATCCGCGCCGACCTCGGCAACCCCAAGAAGGTCATCCTCGGGGTGGACCGACTGGACTACACCAAGGGCATCGACGTCCGGCTCTACGCGCTGCAGGAGCTGCTCTCCGAGGGCAGGGTCGACCCGACCGAGGTCGCCATGGTGCAGCTCGCCACGCCCAGCCGCGAGCGGGTCGAGCACTACCAGCGGATGCGCAGCGACATCGAGCAGGTGGTGTCCCGGATCAACGGCGAGTTCGGCCGGATCGGCCGCCCGATCGTCAACTACCTGCACCAGTCCGTCGGTCGGGCTGAACTGTCCGCGTTCTTCGCCGCGGCCGACGTCATGCTGGTGACCCCGTTGCGGGACGGGATGAACCTGGTGTGCAAGGAGTACGTGGCCTGCCGCCACGACCTCGGCGGCGCGCTCGTGCTCTCCGAGTTCGCGGGCGCCGCGGCGGAGCTGACAAGCGCTTTCCTGGTCAACCCGCACGATCTTGACGGGGTCAAGAACGCCATGCACGCGGCCCTCACAATCGATCCAGCGGAGGGTCGCCGTAGGATGCGCGCGCTGCGGCGACAAGTGTTGACCCACGACGTCGACCGGTGGGCGCGCTCGTTCCTCGACGCGCTGGACCCGGAGCACGCCCACTGAGCAGCACCGCCCCGAAAACCAAGCCAAGGAGAAGGCGTTGACCGCCGAGGCCCTCCCCGCCGAGTTGCGCCGCGCCGTCGTGCAGATAGCCCGCACGCCCCGGCTGCTGGTCGCCTGCGACTACGACGGGACGCTCGCGCCGATCGTCGAGAACCCCGAGAACGCCCGCCCGCACACCGAGTCCGTCGGCGCGCTGCGCTCGCTGGCCGTCCTGCACGAGACGACGACGGCCGTCATCTCCGGCCGGGCCCTGCGCGACCTGGCCACCCTGTCCCGGCTGCCGTCCGAGGTGCACCTGGTCGGCAGCCACGGGTCCGAGTTCGACGTCGGCTTCGTGCACGCCCTCGACGGCGAGGCGCGCGACCTGCACCGCCGGATCGAGGCCGAGCTGGAGAAGCTCATCGAGGGCGCGCCGGGTGTCGCCCTGGAGGTCAAGCCCGCGAGCATCGCCGTGCACGTGCGCCGCGCCGACCCCGCGGTCGCCGACGACGTGCTGGGCAAGGTCCGCACCGGACCCTGCACCTGGCAAGGGGTCCAGGTCACCGAGGGCAAGGCCGTGGTCGAGCTGGCGGTGGTCCAGACCGACAAGGGTCACGCGCTCGACGTGCTGCGCCACCAGGTCGGCGCGACCGCCGCGATCTTCGTCGGCGACGACGTGACCGACGAGAAGGCGTTCGCCCGGCTCGCCGGACCGGACCTGGGGGTCAAGGTCGGCGACGGGGAAACCCTCGCGGCGTACCGGATCCCGGACCCGGTCGCGGTCGCCAAGGTGCTGGCGTTCCTGCTGGAGGAACGGCGCAACTGGCTCTACGGCGAGCAGGCGCCGCCGATCGAGCGACTGTCCATGGTGGCCAACGAGCGCTCGGTCGCCCTGGTCACCCCGGACGCCAGGGTCACCTGGCTGTGCCACCCGGAGCCGGACTCGGCCGCCATCTTCGCCGACCTGCTCGGCGGCCCCACCGCGGGCCACTTCTCGGTGTCCCCCGAACGCGGCGGCCTGCCGCTCGGGCAGCGCTACCTGCCGGGCACCATGACGGTGGAGACCCGCTGGTCCGGCCTGCTGGTCACCGACTACCTCGAGCACGGGGCCGCGCCGCACCGCACCGACCTGACCCGGGTGCTGTCCGGCAGTTCCGCCGCCGTCGTGGAGTTCGCGCCGCGGCCGGAGTTCGGCCAGGTCCAGGTCCGGCTGGAGGCCACCGCGGACGGGCTGCGGGTGCGCGGCACGTCCGACCCGATCGCCCTGCGGGCGCCGGGGGTGACATGGGAGATCACCTCCGACGGCCAGGTCGACTCGGCGCGCGCCGTGGTCCAGCCCACACCGGAGTCGCCGGTCGTGTTCGAACTGCGCTGCGGCACCAACGACCTGTCGCCGCACCCGGTCGCCGAACCCGACCGCAAGGCGCTGGCGGCCACTTACTGGACGCGGTGGCTGGACTCGCTGGTGCTGCCCGCCGTGGAGAAGGACCTGGTCGCCCGCTCGGCGCTGACCCTGCGCGGCCTGTGCCACAGCGAGACCGGCGCCATCATGGCCGCCGCAACCACATCGCTGCCCGAGGAGATCGGCGGCATCCGCAACTGGGACTACCGCTACTGCTGGCTGCGCGACGCGTCGATGACCGCGAAGGCGCTCGTGTCACTGGGGTCCACTGTGGAGGCGGAGGCGTTCCTGGCCTGGGTGCACCGGGTCCTGGCGACCCTGCCCGGCCCGGAGCGGCTGCACCCGCTGTACACCATCGCGGGCACCACACTGGGCCCCGAGGCCGTGATCGACACGCTGCCCGGGTACGCCGGTTCCCGCCCGGTCCGGGTCGGCAACCTCGCCAACCAGCAGGTCCAACTGGACGTGTTCGGCCCGGTGGTCGACCTGGTGGCCGCGCTCTCGGCGGCCCGGGGGTCCCTTTCGGACAGTGACTGGTCGATGGTCGAGGCGATGGCGGAGGCCGTCACCCGCCGCTGGCACGAGCCGGACCACGGCATCTGGGAGGAACGGCACCGGCCGCGCCACCACGTGTACTCCAAGGTCATGTGCTGGCTCACCATCGACCGCGCCATCACCCTCGCCGCCACCTACGGCCGCACCCCGCGGCCCGGCTGGGCGGACCTGCGCGCCACCATCGCCGAGGACGTCCTCACCAAGGGCTGGAACGACCAGGTCCGCGCCTTCACCACCGCCTACGACGGCACCGACCTGGACGCCGCCACCCTGATGATCGGCATGGTCGGCCTCATCGACCCGACCGACGACCGGTTCCAGTCCACCGTCACCGCCACCGAGGCCGAACTCCGCTCCGGCTCCACCGTCTACCGCTACCACCGCGACGACGGCCTCCCCGGCGACGAAGGCGGCTTCCACATCTGCGCCGCCTGGATGATCGAGGCCTACCTGCTCACCGGCCGCCGCCCAGAAGCCGAAGACCTCTTCGCCCAAATAGTCAACGCCGCCGGCCCCACCGGTTTGCTCCCCGAAGAATACGACCCCATCGCCGAGCGGTCCCTGGGCAACCACCCCCAGGCCTACTCCCACTTGGGACTTATCCGCTGCGCCCAACTTTTGTCCACGTAGCCCAACATTTGCCAGAAGGCGTGCCCCTTCCCCCCCGGGGGCACGCCTTCTGGCACATCGGTCATCCTTGAGCAACACCCAGCACCACGCCGGTGTGACGACGCACACTCTCCGTCATCCACCATCCCCCGGTCGTTCGCCCTCTTTCGCGTCGTTGCGCCCGCCTGGGCGAACTCGGACAGAACGCACGCACCCGACTCCGCTCCGTTGCTAGCCTGCCCTTCGGCAGCCACAGCCAACGAGGGAGCCTGCCATGTCGGAGGGCGCCAACGCGGTCAGCGTTGACCTGCAAATCGCGGCCGAGATCGCCATCGGCCGAGTCCGCGACATCCTCCCCGGCCCCCACTCACCACTGCACGCGGGCAGCGGCGGCTCAGGCGGCCGGTACCGGCTCGACAGCATCGCCGCCTTGGACGCCGTCATCGCACAGTGGAAGGTAATCCTCGACAAGATCGCGGCCAGCCAACGCAAACTCATCACGGCCTTCGACCGCGTAGCGTCACCAGCCGGGGATCAAATAAGCAACTTTGAGGCGATGGTAACGAAGAACAGCATCCGCCACGCCATTAACCACAATGTTGCAATGCACAATTACGCGCGGGCGTACATCGCCAAGCTGACATCTGCCCGCCAGGCTTATGTCACAGTCGAGACGGAGAACGAACTGGTTCTACGTTCCACTGGTGGGCATTGACATGCGTGCCCGCGCGTTCATCGGGCTGGCCTTCGCAACCCTCCTGGGTGTGGCGAGTTGCGGGGAGGTGGCAGGGACACCGGTTGCGAGCATGCGCTCCCCCAACGTGGACAACAGCTACGGAGCGCCTCGGGTGCAGAACCCGATCGATCCCGGTCGGTTTCTCAAAGCGCCTTGCGCCGTGCTCACCGAGGCCCAGTCCACCGGACTTGGCTGGGAGAAAGAGGGAACCCCACACGAACTCGACTCCGACGCGCCTTCCTGCGACTGGGACAGCCCGTCCTTCGCCAATTTCGACTTCGGGTGGCTCACGTCCAACGGGGGAGGTCTCGCCGACACGTACCGCGCTTTCCGAAACGACACCGGATACTTCGATCCGGTGACGATAGCGGGGTATCCCGGCGTGTTCCACTTCAGCGATGACCTCCGCAAGGAAGGCTTCTGCAACCTGGTCGTCGGCATCCGTGACGAATTGACTTTCAGGGTGGGCTCGTTGGGGGCGGGCCCAACGGCCTGCGACACCCTGAAGGAGATGGCCAGGCTGGCGATCACCACCATGAAGGCGGGGTAGGCGTTGGTCGAGATGACTGGTCAGGACATCTACGACAACTTCCGCGACGGCCGAGGCGGCGGACGCCTGGTGGAAGCCGCGGACCTGGTCCGCGAGGTCGCCGGGGAGTACGACGAGTGGGCGAACGACATGCGCCTGCTCACACGGGCCATGGAGGAGATCTGGGAGGGCGACGCGAGTGGCGCGGCTTCCCGTGGGGCAGGACCGCTCGCGGTGGAGCACGAACTGGCCCAGCCACCGCTGACCTCGGTGCAGGATCTGACGATGCGGCAGGTTGGTTCATTCGAGTCCGCGCGGAGCGCGGTCCAGCCGATACCGGCCCTGCCCGCGCAACCGGACTTCTGGCCCAGTGTGCTGGGCGGTGACAAGGACAGCTACGAAGCCAAGATCCGCGCGCACTACGAGGCGAACGCCAACAACGTGGCGGTGATGCAGTCCTATGAGGACGCTTCCATGTACAACGCGTCGTCGTTGCCGACCTCATTCGGAAACATCAGCATCGACGAGGCCAAGGTCGCTCTTGAACCAGGTGCGCACCAACGTCCCGAACAAGCAGATGTGCCGCAAGTCGTTGTCCACGACCGCCCTGCGCGCCGACCGGACCAGCGGATACCCGATCGGCCGGTGTCGGTTCCTGCCCGGCAGCCGGTGCGCGGTCCCCAGGCCGAGTCAAAGCCGGAGTCCATCGACGAGCCTGGCACCACGAGTGCGCCGCACAACGCGGAAACCCGTCCGTCGATTCACGAGCCTGTCTCAGTCAACAGTCCGGTAGTGATTCAGCAGACTGGCGCCCAGGGCAGCACACTCGACGCACCAACGACAGCCTCCGGTCCCGGCAACGGCATACCAACGCAGTTGCCCGCACGGCCAATGCCGATAGGGCAAGCGCCAGTCGGTCCGTTTGACACGCTCGGTGCCGAGCCCGATCGGCCCGCCATTCCGCCGAAGCCGGTTGAGTCGGTGGTCGAGCGGAGCAGAGGATTCGGACCCGAGGGTGCTTCCCGACCATCGCCCGCCGAGACGGCCAGGCGGCAGACGTACCCCGTGGCGCCGTCTGGGGTGGGGAAGCGGCGGGGTGAGGATGAGGTGGAGAGGGTTGCTCCGGCGTATTTGGTGGAGGGGGATCCGGAGGGGGTATTCGGGTCGGATGAGGTTACGGCGCCGTCGGTTATTGGGTTGGGGGAGTGAGGGTTGCTGGATGGGGCGCTGGTGGTTTCGGTGGACGCGCTTCGGCGGGTGGTGGCGGCGGAGGGGCTTGGGGAGTTGCACGTGACGTTGGCGCCGACGCCGGTGTGGGTGCCGAAGGGGTCTGAGCGGGCGGGGTACGCGCGGGCGGTGGCGGAGTTGCGGGGGTCGGGGAAGGTCGACGGGGATCGGGTCGACGCGGATTTGTTGGCGACGTTCGCCGTGTTGTGCAGGCCGCACGTGGAGTATTACGGGTGGATTTCGACGGGGGATCAGACGACGGCGGTGTTGGTGGCGGCGGCCGGGCGGGACGCGGTGGTGGCGGTGCGGGCGCAGGGGGCGGTCCACTTGCGGCCGACCAGTCCGGACCGGTTGGCGGACACGTTGGTGGCGCAGACGCCGGATGTGCGGGCGGCGCGGGGGCGGGCGGTGACGGTGACGCCGGTGGAGCCGTCGCGGCGGTTCACCAGTTCGGCGCGGCGGCCGCCGGAGGTGTTGGCGGCGCAGCGGATCGTGGACCTGCCGGTGACCGGCGGGGGGCAGTTGTACGCGGCGGTCGGGCGGCGGCGGGCGGCGAACCCGGTGCGGTATGTGGATTCCGTGGCCGGTCGGTGGCTGAATGTGACATTGCCGGACGAGCGGGTGGTGATCGCGCCGGGGAGTCGGCGGGCGCTGGCGGACCGGTTGCGCGCACTGCACGAAACGCTCTAAGACGTCGCCCGACGTTCATGCTGGGTTCATCTTGCTGGGTGACCCGCCGGCGTCCTATGGACAAGGGCGAGGAGGGGGCGCGTGAAACGTCGAATCAGCATCGGGCTGGCCGTGGTGCTGCTGGCGGCCGTGGTGGTCACGATCATCATCCAGTCCGGTGGTGACGACGGCCCGGCGCAGCCGCAGGTGGCGACGGTGCACGGGGTGGGCGGGTCGGAGAAGGCGGCGTTCTTCGCCGACGAGCGGGTCGTGCGGGCCTTCGCGGGCCACGGGCTGAAGGTCGAGTTCGATTCCGCCGGTTCCCGGCAAATCGCCACCACGGTGGACCTCTCGCGGTACGACTTCGCGTTCCCGTCGTCCACTCCGGCGGCACAGAAAATCCAGCAGGACAAGAAGATCACCACCGTCTACACGCCGTTCTTCTCGCCGATGGCGGTGGCCACGTTCGCGCCGATCGTCGATTTGCTGACCGCGCAGGGAATCGTGCGCAACGGGCCGGGGAACTACCAGGTGCTCGACATCGCCAAATACCTGGAGCTGACCGGGAAAGCGACGCGCTGGGACCAACTGCCGAACAACACGGCGTACCCGGCGCGGAAGAACGTGCTGATCACCACGACGGATCCGCGCAACTCCAACTCGGCCGCGATGTACCTGTCCGCGGCGTCCTTCGTGGCGAACGGGAACAACGTGGTCAGCACGCCGGAGGCCGAGGCGAAGGTGCTGCCGGAGATGACGAAGCTGTTCCTCGACCAGGGCTACACGCAGAACAGCAGCGAAGGGCCGTTCGAGGACTACCTCGCCGCGGGCATGGGCAAATCGCCGTTGGTGATGATTTACGAATCGCAGTACGTCGACCGGGAAGTGCGCGGCGACGGCTCGATACAGCCCACCATGCGGCTGCTCTACCCGTCACCGACCGTGCTGTCCAAGCACACCCTGATCCCGCTCAAGGGGGCGGGCGACCAGGTCGGCAGGCTGCTCAGCACCGATCCGGAGCTGGTGAAGCTGGCCGCCCAGTTCGGGTTCCGCACCAGTGACCCGAAGGTGTTCACCCAACTGGTGGCCGACCACAAGCTCGCCGTGCCGACCGACCTGGTCGACGTGGTGGAGCCGCCCAGTTACGAGACGTTGGAGCGCATGCTCGACGCGATAGGGAAGCAGTACCGGTGAACGAGTTGGCGTTGAGCCCGCCTGATCCGGTCGACCCCGTTCCGGTCGACCGCGCCGCGGGACTCATCCCGATCGATGACGCGACCAGGAAAGCCGCCGAGGAACGGGCCGAGCGGTTCACCGCGGAACTGGTCGCGCTCGACCCGCGTTCGCCGGATTTCACCGACAAGGTCGACGGGATCCTCTCGGTCGGTGAATCGGACATGCGGGTCGCGGCGGGTATCGCGTCGAACCTGCTGGACCGTTCGGTGGACGCGTTGGCGGGCGCTCAGGGCAGGCGTTCCGGGCCGGAACAACGGATCACCACGAGCCTCGTCGAGCTGCGTCGCACAGTGACGGAACTCGACCCGATTATCACCCAACGCAAACTTCTGGGCCTGATCCCGTTGGGAAACCAGGGAAAACGCCTTCTAGAGCGGTACCAGGCCGCGAACACGCCGATCAACCTGCTCATCGTCGACCTCCGGTCGCGCCAGGACCAACTCCGCCGCGACAACGCCTCGATCAAGGGGGAACGGGCGCGGCTCTGGGAGAACATGGGCAAGTTGGCGGAGGCGGCGACATTCGCCGAGGCGTTGGACGGCGCGGTGGACCGACAGGCGGGCGTGCTCGACTACGCCGACCCGGAGGCCGCGAAATCGCTGCGGTCCGACGTGCTGTTGCCGGTCCGCCAACGACATCAGGACGTGCTCACTCAACTCGCCGTGTGCGCGCAGGGCTATCTCGCGCTGGACCTGTTGCGCCGCAACAACGACGAGCTGATCCGCGGCGTCGAGCGGGCGTGCTCGACGACGGTGTCCGCGCTGCGTATCGCATTGGTGATCAGCGGCGCGCTGGCCAACCAGCGGGCCGCGCAGGAGGAGATCGACGCGCTGCGTGGCACGACCGACGACCTGATGCGGGTGAACAGCGGATTGTTGGCCAAACAGAGCGACCAGATTCAGCAGGCGAGCACCGACCCGGCGGTCGGTGTCGCCACCATCCGCGAGTCGTTCGACCAGATCTTCCGCGCGATCGACGCGGTGGACGAGTTCCGGGCGGGCGCCACGCAGAGCATGGCGACCACGGTCGCGGCGCTGACCGGGGAGTTGCGGCGCGCCGAGGGGCACCTGCGCCGCTCGCACGACGGTGAGATCGGGGGACGACAGTGAAGCGGTTGATCGCGGGCATCGCGGCCATCGCGTTGGTGCTGACCGGGTGTTCGTCGGAGGACACACCGGCGGAGAGCAAGGCGGAACCCGGGAAGCTGCGCATCCTCGCGGGCAGCGAACTGGCCGACCTCAAGCCGATCCTGGACCAGGCCGCGCAAGCGACCGGTGTGCGGGTCGAGTTCACCTTCACCGGCACGCTGGAGGGCTCGGAGACGCTGGCCAGCGGGAAGGCGGACGGCAAGTACGACGCGGTGTGGTTCTCGTCGAACCGCTACCCGCAGGCCATCCCGGACGCCGCGCGCAGGCTGGGCAACCAGGTCAAGATCATGAACTCGCCGGTGGTGCTGGGCCTGGCGAAGTCGAAGGCGGAGGCGCTCGGCTGGGCGGGCAAGCCGGTGACCTGGTCGGACATCGCGAAGGCGGCCGAGGCGGGCAAGTTCAGCTACGGCATGACCGACCCGTCCGCCTCCAACTCCGGCTTCTCCGCGCTGGTCGGCGTCGCGTCCGCGCTGGCGGGCACCGGGTCGGCGATCAGCGCGGCCCAGGTCGGCGCGGTCACCCCGGAGCTGAAGAAGTTCTTCGCGGCGCAGGCGATGAGCGCGGGATCGTCGGGATGGCTGTCCGACGCGTACCAGCGACGCGCGACCGGGCAGGATCCCGGGCAGAAGATCGACGGCTTGATCAATTATGAGTCGGTCCTGCTGACGTTGAACGCTTCTGGTTCGCTTCCTGAGCCGTTGTCGCTGATTTATCCGTCGGACGGGGTGGTCACCGCCGACTACCCGTTGACCTTGTTGACATCGGCGAGTGAGGCGGCGCGGAACGATCACCAGAAGCTGACCGACTACCTGCGGGTGCCTGATGTGCAGCGCGACATCATGTCGCGGACGCATCGGCGGCCCGCGATCCCGAATGTGGGTCTGACGCCGGAGTTCGGTGGGCAGACGTTGGTCGAGCTGCCGTTCCCGGCTACGCAGGACGCTTTCGACGCGTTGTTGTCGGCCTACTTCGATCAGATTCGGCGGCCGTCGCGGACAGTCTATGTGGTGGACACCTCGGGGTCCATGGAAGGCGATCGGATTGATGGGCTGCGCTCGGCGTTGTCTGGGCTCACCGGCGCTAGCAATGACCTTGTTGGGCGGTTTCGGCGGTTCCACGGGCGCGAAGAGGTGACGTTCATCCCGTTCAACACGACGCCGAGCCAGCCGATATCGTTCACGATTCCGCAGACCGGGCAGCAGGCTGAGCTCGATCGGATCAAGTCTACGGTCGAGTCGCTCAGCGCGGGGGGTGGGACGGCGATCTACGACAGCCTGAATCGCGCGTACGACCTGCTCGCGAGTGAGCCTGACAGTGGGCGTTTCACCTCGATCGTGCTGATGACTGATGGGGAGAACAACAACGGGACTGACCTGGCGGGGTTTCAGCAGGCCCTGGCGGGGCGGTCTGCTCGGCTCAAGGGGGTGCCGATTTTTCCGATTCTGTTTGGTGAGGGTAGCCAGGACGAGATGAACACCCTTGCGCGGGTTACCGGCGGCAAGGCGTTTGACGCGCGTAATTCTGATCTGCAGCACGTCTTTCAGGAGATCCGTGGCTATCAGTGAGTACCTCGGGTCCACCAAGAACCTCGCGGGGTGCGTGGGTGGGCTGGTTGGGGTTGGCCTGCACTTCAGCGGGCTGGTGACCGGGGTTTTGTGGGTGCCTGTTGTGGTTGTGCTGTATGCGGCGGGGGCGTTGGTGGGGCCGCCGGAGCGGGTGCGCCTCACAGTGGATCCCACTGCCGAGGCTGCGGCGTTGAGGTCTGATCTGGACGCGTTGCTGGCGAAAGTGACGGCTGCCCAGTCGCGGCTGCCGGAGGGGACACTCGCTCAACTCGATCGAATTGCCGACTATTTGCGGCCCGCGTTGGATCGGCCCGCTGAACTGGCTGGAGATCCGGAGACTGGGCACAGTTTGATTCGGCTGATTCGGACGGATATTCCGTTGGCGGTTGAGGGGTATTTGAATCTGCCTTGGTGGATGTCGGTGGGGAAGAAGGGGCCCGCTGAGGAGTTAGGGACTCAGTTGGGATTGCTTGAAGCGGATGCTAAAGCGGTTAGTACGGCGTTCTTTGCGGATGATGTGCGGAGGCAGGCGGATCATACGCGGTATTTGGAGGATCGGGCGGGGGACGAGGAGGGGTAGTCACTGGGCCTCGGCTGCTCCTCGGGGGTCGGCCTGGTCGCCTTTGGCGACGCCGGCGCTTGGGCGCCAGATAAAGCGGGGGTGCCCGTTGTGGTGAAGTTGTTTTGTTTGGGGCCCCTAGCGGTGGCCTGGGTAAGGCTACAAGGCGGGGCCGCTGGAAAGCGTGGCCTTACCCGCCTGCCGGCTTAGGCCACCGCTTCCCCCAAACAAAACAACTTCACCACAACGGGCGGTTGGGATCGGCGGGTTTCGAGGCGCGCGGGGTGGGCTGGCGGCCTTTGTCGATTTAGGGCGGGTTTTGAGGCGCGCGGTGCTGGTTGGTCGTGGTGGGTTGTGGTGCGGTGGTTTGTTGGGTGGCGGTGCGGGGTGGCAGGGGTGGTTCTCGCTGTTGCGAAGGGGGCGGGTTGGTGGGGTGGTTGTTAGGCGCGGAGGACTTGGAGGTTGTGCATGGCGGAGGCGAGGTCGGTGATGGGGCGGACTTCGATGCCGTCGGGCATGTCGCCGGAGTCGAGGGGGACTAGGGCCTTGGTGAAACCCAGGCGGACGGCTTCGGTGAGGCGGGCGCGGACGCCGCTGACTCGGCGGACTTCGCCTGCCAGGCCGACTTCGCCGAGGACCACCAGGTCGGGCGGGAGGGCCACGTCTCGGGCGGCGGTGGCGACGGAGAGGGCGATGGCGAGGTCGGCGGCGGGTTCGGGGATCTTCATGCCGCCTACGGTGGCGGTGAAGACGTCGGCGTCGCCCAGGCGGATGCCGCCTCGGCGTTCCAGGACGGCGAGGACCATGGCCACGCGGGCGGAGTCCAGGCCGGAGACGGCGCGGCGGGGGGTGCCGAGGTGGGATTTGGCGACGAGGGACTGGACTTCGCCGAGGAGGGGGCGTTTGCCTTCCACGGCCACGGTCACGGCTGTTCCGGCGACGCCGGTGTCGCGGCGGTTGAGGAAGAGGCCGGAAGGGTCTGGGACACCGACGATGCCACGGTCCACCAACTCGAAGCAGCCGACCTCGTCGGCGGGGCCGAAGCGGTTTTTGATGCCGCGCAACAACCTCAGGGCGGAGTGGCGGTCGCCTTCGAAGTGGAGGACCACGTCGACGAGGTGTTCCAGTACGCGGGGGCCTGCGATGGAACCCTCTTTGGTGACGTGGCCGACCAGCAGGACGGGGAGGCCGCGTTCCTTGGCGAGAGCGACAAGAGCGGCTGTGACGGCGCGGATCTGGGTGACGCCGCCAGGGGCTCCGTCTACGGCGGGAGACGACATCGTCTGTACTGAGTCGACCACCAAGAGGCCCGGCGATACGGCGTCGACGTGCCCCAGCAGCGATGCGACGTCGCTCTCCGCGGCCAGGAACATGGACTTGTGGACGTTGCCGGTGCGTTCGGCGCGGAGGCGGACCTGGCCTGCCGACTCCTCCCCGGTCACATACAGGGTTGGACCGTAATCCCCGTCGCGGGCGGCCCAGCGGTAGGCGACTTCCAGCAGGAGGGTGGATTTGCCGACGCCGGGTTCACCGGCCAGCAGGACGACCGCGCCGGGGACCAGGCCACCGCCGAGGACGCGGTCGAGCTCGGGTACGCCGGTCTGGCGGGCCTTGGCCGACTCGATGTCGACCTCGGCGATGGGGCGGGCCGGGGAACTGGGCGCGCCCGCGGCCACCTTGACCCGGGGGGCGCCGACTTCCTCCAGGCTGCCCCAGGTCTGGCACTCGGGGCAGCGGCCGAACCACTTGGCCACGGTGTGGCCGCATTCGGCGCAGCGGTAGTTGGACTTGGTGACCACTCAGCGCACGGTACGGGCCGGGACCGACACTCAGCCCTCGCGGGACCCGGTCGGCGCGGCGATCGGGAGGTTCACGGTGACCGGGCCCGCCTGCTGGAACACGAACGTCACCGGGACGGTCTTGCCCGGGAAAAGCCGCAGGGTGAGGCCCTTCAGCACGATCTTGCCCTTGCCCAGCTCGACGGTGGTGGTCGTCGTGGGGGCGGTGGTGGTCGTCGCCGTGGTCGTCGTGGTCGGGGCGGAGCTGGTGGACGACGGCTTGCCGGTGGTGGTCGCGGCGCTGGTCGTCGACGGGGTGGTGGTCGTGGTGGTCGATGGGGTCGGCGTGGTGGGGGCGACGGACTTGCCGTCGGCGGTCTTGCCCACCTCGCCGATGACCACGGCGGTGCGGCCGGGCAGGTTCACGTCGCCGTCGACCTGGACGGAGGTGGCGACGGGGCTGGAGACGTCGACCAGCTTGTCGGCGGTGCCCGCGGAGTTGACGATCGACAGCGTGAGCGGGGCGTCGGAGCCCTCGGCGTACGAACCGTCGGCGGGGTAGGCGAGCATCGCGTCGCGGATGGCGATGTTGCCCGCCTGGGCGAGCGCGCCGTTCACCGCGGGGAGCTGCGAGTCGGTCTGGGTGATCTGGCCCGAGCTGCACGCCGCCGTCGCCAGGACCGCGGCGAGGCCTGCGACGCCGAGGCGCAACCGTCCGGTCGGGTTCTGCTGTGCACGGCTCACTGGTGCTCCTGCGTCAATAGCGGACTTTCACCTACCGGCACAGGAGCCTAGTCGGGCCGGGTGCCCGCACCCGCGCGCGGGCACGGAATCACCCACCAGGTGTCGTCGGTCTCACCTCGGCCGGTGGCCGGAGATCGACATGCCCGCTCGCGTGCGGCTCAGCCGGGCTGAGTACGCGCGCGCGTCTCTTGTCAACCCCCGACTGTTCCCTGATCTGGCCCTTGACCTGCACAGACGTTCACGGGCTCATCTCCTGGGTGGTGGGACTCGTGTTAAGCTGGGGATAGCGAAAGGGGCAGAGGACACATGGTTTTCAAGGTCGGAGAGACCGTCGTCTACCCGCACCACGGTGCCGCACTCATCGAAGCGATCGAGACCCGCGTGATCAAGGGCGAGGAGAAGAAGTACCTCGTCCTCAAGGTCGCGCAGGGCGACCTCACGGTTCGCGTCCCCGCAGACAACGCCGAGATCGTCGGTGTGCGGGATGTCGTGGGCCAAGAGGGCCTCAACCGCGTGTTCGACGTGTTGCGCGCTCCGCACACCGAGGAGCCGACCAACTGGTCGCGTCGGTACAAGGCCAACCTGGAGAAGCTCGCCTCCGGCGATGTGAACAAGGTGGCCGAAGTGGTGCGAGACCTCTGGCGGCGGGAGAAGGATCGCGGCCTGTCCGCAGGCGAGAAGCGGATGCTGGCCAAGGCGCGGCAGATACTGGTCAGCGAGCTGGCGCTGGCCGAGGGTACCGACGAGGACAAGGCCGAGGTCCTGCTGGACGAAGTCCTGGCCACCGCGACCGTCTGAGACCGCACGTCCCGACCGGGCTGGACCCGGCCCGACTGAGACATGCATGACACCTCCAACAGGCACGACTCACCTGGACACGACCAACCCGGTCGCGGTGGCCCTGGTCCCCGCGGCGGGCCGGGGCGAACGCCTCGGGTTCGGCGTGCCCAAAGCACTGGTCCCGGTTCGCGGGACCGCTCTGCTCACCCATGCCGTGCGCGGCCTGCTCACCGCGGGCTGCGTGCGGCATGTCGTGGTCGCGGCCCCGCCGAACGAGGTGGAGAGCACCGCTGACCTGCTGCGGAGCGCCGGTCTGGCCGCCGACGTCGTACCCGGTGGCACCGATCGGACCGAGTCGGTCCGGCTGGCCCTGCGGCACGCTACCAAGGTCATCCCCGACATCAGCGTGGTGCTGGTGCACGACGCTGCGCGCGCGTTCACGCCGGCCGAGGTGATCCGATCCGTGGTGGCCGCGGTCGCGGCAGGCGCCCCCGCCGTGATCCCGGTACTCCCGATGGCCGACACGGTCAAACAGGTTGATTTCACGGGCACCGTCCTCGCCACCCCCGACCGAGCCGCGCTGCGCGTCGTACAAACCCCGCAGGGCTTCGACGTCGACACCCTGACCAGGGCATACGCCGAGGCAGGCGACTCGGCGACGGACGACGCGGGCCTGGTGGAGAAGATCGGCGTCCCGGTCGCCACCGTCCCCGGCCACGCCTATGCGATGAAAATCACAACCCCCTTTGACCTGGCGATAGCCGAATCGGTGCTGTCCACCGGAGCGCGCCCGTGAGAGTCGGCATCGGCACCGATGTTCACCCGATCGACGTAGACCGCGAGTGCTGGATCGCGGGCCTGCACTGGCCCAACACCCCCGGCTGCCTCGGCGACTCAGACGGCGACGTCGCCGCACACGCCCTGTGCGACGCCCTGCTGTCCGCCGCGGGACTGGGCGACCTGGGCGCCGTATTCGGAACCGGCGACCCGCGCTGGGCAGGCGCGCACGGGGTAGTACTGCTCGGCGAGGTTCGTACCCGGATCGAGGCGGCCGGCTATCGAGTCGGCAACGCGGCGGTCCAGGTCATCGGCACCCAACCGAAGATCGGCAAACGGCGGACGGAGGCCCAGGAGGCCCTGTCGGCCGCTGTGGGCGGCCCGGTGTCCGTGTCAGGCACGACGACGGACGGCCTAGGCCTGACCGGCCGCGGCGAGGGCATCGCAGCGATCGCCACGGTCCTGCTGCTCCCCACGGCCTGAGCAGCGCCGCACCGTCCCCTCAGCAGGCCTTCACCCTGGCGATCAGCGCCAACTTCGACTCAGTCACCCCGCACGGTCCGCAGACCCAAACCGACCAGGTCACAGGCCGACACAACCAATCGCCACCCGCACTCGCCAACCCAACCGCCAACTCTTACCGCACCCCCCACCGGGCGCAGCCCGGCCCCCACCCTTCCCGGGGGGCGTCCCCGAGGCCAGTCTACCGGTTGGGCATGATCAGCAGGAGCTGCGTCGAGGGGCTGTGGAAAGCCGGGCGGGGTGTGGACAACTCGCCAAGGTGTCAGGCGGCTGAGGAGCGTTGCGAGTTCTTGCCTCGCTCGTTTGCGAGGGGCGAGGGGCGAGGGGCGAGGGGCGAGGGGCGAGGGGCGAGGGGCGAGGGGCGACGGGCGACGGGCGACGGGCGACGGGCGACGGGCGACGGGCGACGGGCGACGGGCGACGGGCGACGGGCGACGGGCGACGGGCGACGGGC
>NZ_AXWW01000073.1 GCF_000482865.1 Actinokineospora inagensis DSM 44258
TTTAATCTGGCGCCCGGGGCCGGCGTCGCCGAAGGCGACCAGGCCGACCCCCGAGGCGCAGCCGAGGCCCAGTGACCCTCACCCATCACACGGCAAATCCGATCGCGTCCGCACCCCACACTTCCGCAGCGCGTTCGCAACATGGTCCTCCACCGTCCGCACCGAAATGAACAGCGCCTCCGCAATCTCCCGATTAGTGCGACCTTGAGCCGCCATCCCCGCCACCGCTGACTCCCGAGGCGACAACGCCGTCCCATACCCCCGCCGCCCCCCGCGGTGCCGCGGCGTCACCCCGTACTTCCGCAGCACCGCCGCACACCGAGCCGCGTCCCATCTCGCCCCCAATTCCGTGTACGCGGCAACCACATCCACCATCCCCTGTTTCTCCCCCCGAGCAAGCAACCGTTCCGCCACGCATTCCCGCGCCTGCAACACCGCGTACGGCCGCCCCATCACCTCGTACAGCGCCGCGGCCTCCTCAAACAGTGACACCCCACCACCCACATGCCCCGCCGCCACCAACGCCGCCGCGCGCGCGGCAGGCGCGTCCCGGTCCGCCACGGCTTCTGCGAACTCCAAGTGCAGCGACACCGACGCCCCCACCCCCACCAACGCCGCGCAAGCCAGCGGTACCAGCGACGCCGCCCACACCCAGTTCCCATGCCGCCGAACCGCGTCCAACGCAGGTTCCAGCACTCCCCACGCCTCGTCGAACCGCCCACCCGACAACGCGATCCGCGCGCGTGACGCCGCCACCCCGGCCATCAACGGAATCGTCGCCTCGGTAATCGCCCGCAGGTGCACCGAAGCGTCCGCCAGTGACCCCGTCGCCAGCGCCAACTCCGCTGCCACGAACCGCGCTTCGACGTCCAACAGCGGCAGCCGGTGCGTCCCAGCCCCCGCGCGCACCAACTCAATCCGCTCCGCCAGCCCCTCCCACCGCCCGGCCGCCATGTCCACCCGCAGCCGCGTCCCAGCGACCAGACGGGCCGTGTAGAGCCCGGAATCCTCATCCACCAACGTGGGGATCAACGCCAGCAGTTCACGCGCTCGCCCGTCGTGCCCCAACCACAGAGCCGCGTCCGCGCCGTTGCTCGCGCCCCGCAGGAGATGCAACCGGGCCTCCGGCGTGGTGCCGCGCGCCAACGCCGCCCGCCACACCGGCCACCCGGACGGGTCTCCCGAGTACATCAACGCGGACGCGTGGTTCACGTGCACGGCCGTGTGCACCGCGTGGTCGTCAAAGGAGCCAAGCAGGTCCAACGCCCGATTGGCCCACGCCAGGTGTTCGGTGATGGTCCCACTCGCGTATGACGGGATCGCCAACGCGGCCATCGCCCTGGCCGCGAGGTCCGGTCGATCGCCCAGTTCGTCCACAGCGGTCCGGAGTTGTTCACGACCGGTTCCCGCCTCACCGGCCTGGGCGACCAGCAGCATGCCGAGGCCGAACCTGATCTCCCCGCGCCACGACGGCGGCAGATCCTCCTCATCCAGCACCGACCGCAAGGCCGCCACCGCTTCCCCGTGCCGCAGACCAGGTTGGGCGGCCCGACTCAACAGCGCCGCGACCCGGGCGCGGGTGGCGATGTCGATCCCCGTGCTGGACACGACCTCCGCCAACAGGTCGACCGCCGTGTCGCCGTCGCCGAGGGAAACCGCGCGGGTCGCGGCCGCCTCGGCGTGGCGGACCCAGTCGTCCACCAGACCGGCGTGTTTGCAGTGCCGGGCCAGCCGCGCGTGCGGGATCGGTTCCGCCGCCGACAACGCGGCCGCCGCGTTGCGATGTGCACGACGCAGTTCGCCAGGTGCCAACAGGTCGAGGACGGCGCGGGTCGCCAGCGCGTGGCGGGTGGCCAACAGGCCAGGCGCGCAGTGGCGCAGCAAACCGTGGGCGAGCGCGCGGTCGATGGCGTTCGTCGCCGTCGCGAGGTCCAGACCGGCGACCCGGGCCAGCAGTTCGTCCTCGGCGGGCGCGGCCAGGGTCGCCGCCGCGCCAACGACATCGCGGACCGCGGGCGCCAGGCTGGCGAGGCGTTCGGCGATCGATCCGCGCAACGCCACCGGGGCGGACAGCCGGTCCAGCACCGATCGCGGCGCGTCTGCCAGGCGTGGCGCGGGTTCCGCAGGCAGCGCGCGCGACACCTCTTCCACGACGAACGGCACACCACCGGTCAACTCGTGTAGACGTACGGCGAACTCGTCGGTCACCCTGGTCAACCCGAGCAGCCCGGCGGCGAGCTCACCGACCTCGGCGACCGACAGCGGCCGCACCAACGTCTCCACAACCCGCGCCCACCTGGGCAGATACCCGGCGAGGTCCACCACCGGGCGTTCCCGCCGCACGCTCTCCGGCCGGTACGTCACCAGCACCTTCAACCGGGGCGGCAGGCCGCGGCAGAGGAAGCGCAGGAACTCGTATGTCGCCTCATCGGACCAATGCAGGTCCTCGACGACCAGCACGGCGGGGCCGAGTTCCGCCAGTGCCGCGCGAACTCTGGGAAAAACGTCCACCCGGTCCATCCGCCCCACCGGGGGTGTGAACACGTCCAGGCCTTTCAGCGCGTCGAGCACCGGGCCAAGTGGGAACGGCTCGCGCAGCGGCAGGCACTCGCCGACCAGCCAGTGGTGGCCCAGCAGGTCCGGGTGGTCGCGCAGCTCGTGCACGATCCGGCTCTTGCCCACCCCCGCCTCGCCCGCGACCAGCAGAAGCGCGGGTGCCGCGACCGCGGACAGCCGGGCCAGTTCGGCCGCGCGACCGACCAGCGGCGCGTGGTCGACCGGTGCTGGTCTGTCCACAGTGGTTCCCAGAGGACCCGTTTCCATGCTGCACCCTTTGCCTGGGGCGAACGGCTTTCCCGCCGGACGGCGTGCGTTCACCACGGATCTGCTCACGGTAGCGCCTGAGTTAAGCCCGTATCACCACGGATTGCAACGTCCCGGTCACTGCAACAGCATCGGTTGTGCCAATCCGTGACGATCGCCAACCCGGTGGTCTCGTCTAGGAGGTACTCCCCAAGTGACCGCAGAACTCCCACCACAGGAAGACCTGACGGGTGAGGGCAACTTCACCCGCAAGCGTCTGCTGCAGCTCGGCGCGCTCGTGGTCCCCGCCGCCGGACTGCTCGGTGTCGCGGCGGGCGGCGGGTTCGCCGCCGCCAGCCCCGCCCCGGCCGGTGCCGACCTCGGCACCGACTTCGCGCCGCTGGCCTGCACCCCCGGCCAGTCCACGACGATCGCGCAGACCGAGGGCCCGTACTTCAAGCCCGGTTCGCCCGCGCGCACCTCGATCGTCGAGCCCGGCTACCCCGGCACCGCGCTGACCGTCAGCGGCTACGTGTTCAGCCGCTCCTGCAAGGCGCTGGGCCACGTGCTGCTCGACTTCTGGCAGGCCGACAACGGCGGCAACTACGACAACACCACCTACCGCTACCGCGGCCACCAGTACACCGACGCGTCGGGCAAGTACAGCCTGACCACGATCGTGCCCGGCCTCTACCCCGGCCGCACCCGGCACATCCACGTGAAGGTGCAGAACGCGGGTGGGCGTATCCTGACCACCCAGCTCTACTTCCCGGGTGAGCCGCGCAACAACACCGACACGATCTTCGACCGCAGGCTGCTGATGAACGTGCAGGCCAACGGGTCGGGCAAGGTGGCCACCTACGACTTCGTGCTGAACGTGGCCTGAGCTCTGCTTCGCGGTCCCCTGTGGACGGTCGTCGACCGTTCCCGGGGACCGCGGTGACGCGTCCGACGGTGTGCACTGCCGCCGCCGGTCGACGCCACCCGACGCGGCGGAAAACCGAAGGCGGATCGTGCACCTACGCCTCGCGCCCCGCCACCGCCCGCGTCGGGTCCGGCGCCTGCCGCCGAGCGGTCGGCGGTGGTGGTGGTCCGACCACCGCCACCGCCGCCGACACCGCCGGCCACAGACGCCCCCGGGCCGGACCGGCCGGGGAACGGTACGGGGGCAGGGGCGCCGGACACAGCAGGGTCCGGCGCCCCGCCCGCGTTCCCGGACCGTTCGGCCGAACCGGGCCACCGCTTCGGGCGGTGACGGTTGACGGTGTACCAGGACAGCCCACTCGGTGTCATGACCGGCGATCCGGGTGGTGGCCGCTCGGTGGCGGCATGGCCGGTCTGCTCGCGGCGCGGGTGCTCGCGGGCTCCTGCCAGTGGACTGTGATCCGTTGGACCAGGTGTTGGCGATGCGGCGTGGTGTGCCGCAGGGTGTGCACGTGCACGCCGCTGTTGGCCGAGGAAATCGGTGCAGGCGGGGCGCCGTCCGGCCTGGCGGGCACGGTGCGGTGGTGCTCCCACCCACGCCCGGTTCGGTCTACGGACGGAGATCCTGCCGGTCAGCGCCGCCAGACCCGCTCGTTTTGTCCACTGTGGACGTCGAACTGGTAGCCGTCGGCGGAGAACTTGGCCAGGACGCTGAACCGGTCCCCGCGCACCACCGTGTGCCGCCATTCCACCGGTCGCCGCTCCACGGTGCCCAGCCGGTCGACCGCCAGCGCGGCCACGTCCCCGGGCATCCCCAGCAGCCTGCGCTCGCCGTCGGTCGGGAGCACCGCCCGGATCCGCTCCTGGCCGCCGGTCAACCGGATGCCGCACCGGGTGTCGAGCTCGTGGTAGAGCGAGGTGCCGGTGAAGTCGGCCGACATCAACCCCTCGGCCAGCGCGTGCGGCAGCCACACCCGGTCGACCGCCAACGGCGTGTCACCCGCGAAGCGCAGCCGCTCCAGGTACAGCAGCGGCGTCGACTCCTCCAGCCCCAGCCTGCTCGCCACCACCCCGTCGGCCCGCTCGTCGAGCGCGAGCACCTCGCTGCGCGCGGTCAGCCCGCTGGCCTGCACCGACGCGAACAGGCTGTAGAGCGCCCCCAGCGGCTGGGTGATCTCGGTCGGCTTGCCCAGCTTCGGCGCGTGCCCGCGGCCGGCGACCACGGTCCCGTCCGCGCGCAGCCTGCGTAGCGCTTCCCGCACCGTGTTGCGGCTGACGGCGTACTCGGCGGCCAGCGCCAACTCGCCGGGGAAGGCGTCCTCGAACTCCCCGGCGCCGACCCGGCGCAGCAGGTCGTCGTGCAGTTGCGCCCACAGCGGGGTGGGCAGCGTGCGGTCGAGCCGGGGCGAGCTCGTCCGGTCGGCGGTCCGGGACACCTCGGCCACCCCCTCCGCGTCGGGAGCATCGGTCGCCGTCGAACCTAGCAGGTGACCGGGGCGACCTGGGCACGATCGAAGTGACCCGTCGGTAGCCGACGGGCCCGCGAACTGTCCACAGCGGACTCCAGGCCTGCGGTTACCGGACCATCTCGTGCCCGCGCACGGCCTCCCGCTGCCGGGGCAGGGTCAGGCTGTCCAGGTACCACTGGTAGGTCGAGGCGATGCCTGCCCGCAGCCGGATCTTCGGCTCCCAGCCGAGGCCGGTCAGCGCCCGGATGTCGAGCACCTTGCGCGGGGTGCCGTCCGGCCTGCCCGGGTCGAACTCGATCGCCCCGGTGTAACCGATCGTCTCCGCCAGCATCTTCGCCAGGTCCGCGACGCTGATGTCCCGCCCGGTGCCCACGTTCACCGGACCCGGCTCGTCGTAGTGGGCCAACAGGGTGAGGCAGGCATCGGCGAGGTCGTCGGCGTGCAGGAACTCCCGCCGCGGCGTGCCGGTGCCCCACACGACCACCGACGGCGCCCCGGCCACCGCCGCGTCGTGGATCCGGCGCATCAGCCCGGCCAGCACGTGCGACGAGGTCGGGTGGAAGTTGTCGCCCGGCCCGTAGAGGTTCGTCGGGATCGCCGTGATCCAGGGCAGCCCGTCCTGCTCGCGCACCGCCCGCACCTGGGCCATCCCGGCGATCTTGGCGATCGCGTACGCCTCGGTGGTCGGCTCCAGCGGCCCGGCCAGCAGCGACGTCTCCCGCACCGGCTGCCGCGACTCGCGCGGGTACATCGCCGACGAGGCCAGGAACAGCAGCCGCGGCACCCCCGCCGCGCGTGCCGCGTCCATGACGTTGACCTGGATCCGCAGGTTCGCCGACAGGACGTCGGCTGGCTCGGCCGCGTTGGCGCCGCTGCCGCCGCCCCGCGCCGCCGCCAGCACCACCACGTCCGGCGCCGCCTCGGTGAGGAACCGGGTGGTCGCGGCCCGGTCCCGCAGGTCCACTTCGGACGATCCGGCCAGCACCAGGTTCTCGTACCCGGCCGCGCGCAGCCGCCCGCACAGCGCCGACCCGGCCAACCCGCGGTGCCCCGCAACGTAGATCCGGCTCGCAGGCGTGAGTTCCGGAGCGCGCATCGCCGAGTCCCTCCCGTCCCGCGGCGGTTGGCCGTCGGTTCCCGGCTGGTCCGGGCCGGTGATCACCACGGTCTCGGTCAGGATCGCATCCGCGCGCCGCGCGCGCCGCCATCCGGGTTCGGGTGGACCGGGCGCGTTGTGGCCCCCGCCACGCCGCTCACCACCGAGTGTGTCGTTTGGTCGGGTTCGGGTCGTCCGGCATCGCTCGACCGGGCGGGGACGGCGCGCGGTTCGCTCACCCCGTGTTGGACGATCGCGCGGCTGTTCGGGGTGTTACCCCACGATCGGGGTCATATTCGGGTGGGTTTCCCGCGCCAGCGGGCCACGCCTCCCCAGCCCCGCCCACAATCCACACGTGGAGACGGTCGCCGCGCGCACCCGACCTGACCGGAAGGGCTGTGACGGCGGTGACGGCGCACCTAAGGTGTCGCCATGGCGCACCTGTTGGGGCCAGTCGGCCTCAGTGAGACGGACAACGCTGTCTACCTGGCGTTGGCCACGACGCCGCGGGGGACGGCGCAGGACATCGCCGACTCGGCGGAGTTACCGTTACCCGCGGTGCGCCGGGCGTTGCGGACGTTGACCGCGGCCGGGTTGGTGACCACCCTGTTGGCCCGCCCGATGCAGTACGTGGTGGCGCCGCCGGAGGTGTCGATCGAGGCGCTGGTGTCGCGCAGGCAGCAAGAGCTGGAGGGGCTGCGGGCGGCGGCGCGGGAGCTGGCGTTGCGGCTGCGGGAGACGCCCGCGTTCGCCGAGTCCAGCCTGGTGGAGATCCTGGAGGGCAACGACGCCATCCAGCACCGGCTGGCGCAGGTGCAGCTCGGCGCCCGCGAGGAAGTGATGATCATCGACGCGCCGCCGTACCTGCACGGGACGCCGGTGCAGAACGACCAGGAGCTGGTGGCGCTGGGCCGGGGCGTGCGGTACCGGTCGCTCTACCACGGTCCCGCGTTGGCGCTGCCCGGCCACTACGAGCAGATGATGGCCTGCATCGAGCTCGGCGAGCACGCCCGCACCCTGGCCTCCGCGCCGATGAAGATGATGATCGTGGACCGGCGGGTGGCGCTGATGCCGGTGTCGTTCGCCGCCGCCGAGACCAGGACCCGACTGCTGGTGCACGCCGCGCCGCTGGTGGAGGGCCTGGTGGTGTGCTTCGAGGCGCTGTGGGAGCAGGCCGCGCCGGTGCTCGGCGGCGAGCCCGCCGCGGAGCGCGCGGCGACGCTGTCCGAGCGCGACCGGCAGGTCCTGTCGCTGATGGCGGCCGGGCTCAAGGACCAGGCGATCGCGCGGGCGCTGGGGGTGGCGCAGCGCACCGTGGTCCGCCGGATCGGCGAGATGATGACCACGCTCGGCGCCGACACCCGCTTCCAGGCCGGGCTGCTCGCCGCCCGCCGCGGGTGGCTCTGACCAGCGGTCGCCCGTTGTTCTCGCGCCGGGGGTTGTGCGTGCGGCAGGTCGGCGTAGCGTAGGGGTGGACCCGCCACTAGATCTCCCAGATCACCACGGTGACGCTGCGTCGGAGATGCGCTTCGGGTGCCAACTCGGACTACATTTTCCTCGTGGCCGCCCCAACCCAGGGAGCGCCACACATGAGCAACGCCCCACCCGCGATGGCGATCCGGCACGATCGCCTGGACCACGTCCCGGTCGTGCGCCTGCGCGGTGACATCGACCTCGCCACCAGCCCCGCGGTCGCCGCCGCGCTGGCCGATCGCCTGGACCGCCGCCCGGCGCTGCTGGTCCTCGACTTCACCCACGTCGGTTTCGTCGGGGCCTGCGGCCTCAAGCTGCTCACCGACGCTCGGCGCCGCGCCCGCGCCCACGGCGGCACCGTCGCTGTTGCCTGCTGCTGCCCGCAGGTCCTGCGCGCGATGGAGGTCACGAACCTCCTCGGCGTGATCGCGCCGTACCCCACCGTCGCCGACGCCTTGGTGGCGACCGACATCCCCAGCCAGCGCGTGCCCTGATGTCGACCGGTGGCGTCCGTTCCGCCTGAGTCCGCTGTGGACCGGGAGCCACCCCCGCCCGGCCGACCGGGGCGGGGGTGACGCCTCACCCGACCATTCAGAACGTCAACTTCCAACTGTCGATGTAGCCGGTGTCCTGCCGGTAGGTGTCCTGCACCCGCAGTTGCCACTTCCCGTTCGCCACCTCCGAAGACGCGTTGACCGGGTAGGTGGCCAGGACGTTGTCGGCGGAGTCGCTGGTGCTGGAGTTCTTCAGCCGGTAAGTGCTCCCGTCCGGCGCGACCAGGTCGATCACCAGGTCACCGCGGTAGGTGTGCTTGATGTCCACGTCGACCTTCAGCGTGGCAGGCGCGTTGCCGGAGATCCCGGTGACGGTGACGGCACTGGTCACAGCGGCGCCCGCGTCGGGGATCTGCACGTCGGTGGTGTTCTCGAAGACCCGACCGCTTGGGGGAGTGGTGGGCGTGGTCGAGGTGGGCGGAGTGCCCAGCACGCCGGCCTCCGCCGCGATCGCCGAAGACAGTGCGCTTACCTGCGCGTACACGCCGGGGTAGTTGGGGCGGGCGCATCCCTCGCCGTAAGAGACGATGCCGACCTGCACCCAGTTGTTCGCGTTGTCCCGCCGGAACATCGGGCCGCCGGAGTCGCCTTGACAGGTGTCCACGCCGCCCTGGGGATAACCGGCGCAGATCTCCACCGCGGGCTTCATGTCGGAATACGCCTGCTGGCACGTGCTGTCCGACACGAACGGCACCTGCGCCTTCAAGAGGTACCGCTGCTGCGCACCGCCCTCGGACGTAGCGCCCCAACCGGCGACGGTGAAGGTGCCGTTGTCGTATGCGGTAGTAGCGGCGATCGGCAGAGTCGCGGCGCCGGTGATGGGGGAGGACAACTGGATCAGCGCCCAGTCGCCGCCCGTGGAGGTGGTGTAACCGGGGCTGCGGTAGACGTACTTCGACTGGCGCGTAACACGGGACGAGCTCTGCAGGTCGACGACGCCATAGGTGGCGGTAATGCCGGTGTTGTTACCGGTCCCGTCAACGCAATGCGCCGCCGTCAGGACAAGGCTCTCCGAGTACATCGCGCCGCCGCAGCCCATCGAGAGTCTTACCATCCACGGGAACTCGCCTTGAGCGGCTTGAGATCCACCGACAACGTGCGGGGTGGCGTCGGTGGGCGGCGGCGACGCGATCGCCTGACCCGCCACCGCCGCCGCGGCGGCGACCGTGCCGACCGCCAGTGCCAACGCCTTGTGCAGCTTGCTCAACGTCTTCAACGGTCATGCCTTTCGGTCCACACAGCACACACCGGTGCCGCAGCAGGGAGTGGGTTTCCCGACCTGGCCGGGGTCGGGGGGCGTGCGGGCGAGACCGCTAGCAGGTCTTGCCGATCGTCCGCGGCGGGCAGTCCGAGTAGTCCAGCAGGTACAACACGGCCGCCTTGTTGCGGGTTGTCTCCCGGTCGATGATCTCGTCGGGCGGGTAGAAGCCGCCGCCGGACGATCCGGTCGGGTACATCTCGAAGGTGAACGCCCAGATCTTGTGCGCGCCCCACAGGTAGTCGTCGATCGCGCCGTCGGTGATGTAGAGCGCCGAGTCCTGCTCCGCCGTGTAGCTGTTCGTCCGCGCCATCGCCTTGCCGATGGTCTGGAACGTGTTGTACTCGTCGCGGGTCATGCCGGTCACCACCTGCTGCTGGGTCCAGCCGAACGGCCACATCACCAGCTCGCCGTACGAGTGGAAGTCGATCGCGGTGCTGATCTGCTGCTTTCCGCCGACAGCGCGGCTCTTGACGAAGTTCTGCACCGTCGACACCTCCGGCGCCGACCCCGCCGACGCGCCGCGGTAGGTCTCCGAGCTGGGGCTGGTCGACGAGCCGCCGCAGCAGCCCCACTTGAAGTCCCAGTTCCGGTTGAGGTCGGTGCCCACGTACGACGATCCCGCGTTGGGCTGCCGGTTCTTGCGCCAGCTCTTGTACGACCCGGTGCTGATGTCGTACTCGCCGCCGTCCGGGTTCAGGTCCGGCAACACCCAGATCTCGCGGCTGTCCACGAGCGCCTTGATGTGGCTGTCGGTGTTGTAGCCGCCGGTCAACAGGTTGATCAGGTACAGCGCCATCTCGACGGTGATGTGCTCGCGCGCGTGCTGGTGCGCGGTGAACAGCACCTCCGGCTCGTTCTCGTCGGTCGCCGCGTTGTCCGAGATCTTCACGGCCAGGATGTCCCGGCCCTGGTACGACTTGCCGATCACCCGCTTGGTGATGATCCCCGGGTGCGCCGCGATCGCCCGGTCGATCTCCGCGTTCATCTCGGCGAAGTTGTGGTAGTTCGCGTCGGAGCCGGGGAAGTCCTGGGCGCCGGTCGACCCCCGGTCGCTCGGCGGCGGCGCCTCGGCGACCACGGTGAGGCCCAGCGCGCGGATCCGGACCACCTCGGCCGGGGTCGCGGTGATCAGCAGCCGCTGGTCCTCGGTTCCGTTGACCGCGGCACCGGTGGCGGCCACCGCATTGCGTTGCGCGGCGGTGCGCACACCCGAGACCGAGTAGTCGGCGGACGCGCGCTGTTCACCGCTGGTCGTGCCGCCCACTTCGCCCATACTGCCCGGGTGGGGTGCGCCGCTCGCGACCCCGTTCGTCGTCAGCACCACGGCGGCCGCGGCCACGGCGGCGATCAGCGAATAGCGTTTGACCATACCTGGATACCTCCCGCGGGTGGCGCCGCGAACGGCGCTCAGGGGATAACCGCCGGGTGACCCGAACCCCACGGCGTCGACGGTCTCACCGGCGAATAGTGGACCTTGGTCGACGGTCGCGGCAAGGTTTCGTCCACAATGGGATGTTGCCGTTTCGGTCGACCGCCCGAACGGCGCTGACCAGCGCCGATCCGCGTTTGTCAACGGTGAAAACCCTTGCTTACCCGATCGGCCTACGCCGGTCGCCCGGCTTGTCCGACCGCGGTTTCGCTATGTCACCCGCATAACCTGATCAGGTATCTCCCAATCGGGTCGCGGAATGGTCGACGCGGATTTTCCGGTAACCGCGCCCCTTCCGCCGCCGCCGCGCCCCGACTACCGTTCGCTCGGGTGGAGCAGGCCCCGCACTGCTTCGCCGACGCCCTGCGCGCGGCGATCCAGAACTCAGAGACCACCCTCGAACGCGTCGCCGAACAGTTGCGCGCCCGCGGCACCCCGGTCAGCCTCGCGACGCTGAGCTACTGGCAGACCGGCCGCAGCCGCCCCGAACGCCCCCGGTCGCTGGCCGCCCTCGGTCACCTCGAAGACCTCCTCGGCCTCACCGGCGGCTCGCTGCGCGGACTGCTCGACGCCCCCCGCCCGCGCGGTCGCGCCGCCGGTCGCGTCCGCCAACCCCTCGCCGCCTCCGCCCCCTGGGCCGACACCGGCGAGTTCCGCCGCCTCGTCGCCGACCTCGACCTCAGCCACGACCCGCACCTCACCCGCCTCAGCGCCCACGACCGGGTCGAGATCGGCCCCGACCGCGCCAAGGGCCTGCAACACACCCGCCAAATCCTCCGCGCCGAACGCGACGGCGTGGACCGCATAGTCGTCACAAGCTGGTCCGAACACCGCGGCGGCCCGGCCCCCACCATCATCGGCACCCGCAACTGCACCCTCGGCCGCGTCACCCGCCGCGGCAGCCAGGTCGCCGCGGAGTTGCTGTTCGACCACAAGCTCACCCGCCGCGAGACGATCATCGTCGAATACGAGTCCCGCTCCCCGGCGGGCCAAATCGCCTACGGGTACCAACGGGTCAGCAGACTGCCGGTGCGGGAATACCTGCTGGAAGTCGCGTTCCACCCACACCCCCTGCCCCGCTACTGCGTCCGATTCGACGACTTGGCGGGCCGAGAACAGGTACGGGCCCTGACCCTGGACTCCGCCCACACCGCCCACGCCCTCGCCCTGGACCTCGAACCCGGCCGATTCGGCATCCGATGGGCGTGGGGAATGTCCTGACCCGGAATCGACGCGCGTGTAGATCTTCGGACGCGGTCGACGTTGTCGGCTTGGCTTGTCGCGCCATGACGGGCCTTCAGCCCGGGGGTGGTTGTCGTCAGTGGCTTGGCCATCGGTGTTCGTGCGGGCCATCGGCCCAGGGCTGGACGCCTCCGTGGGGCCGGCCACCGGCTTCGGGTGGCTGCATCGGTGGGGACTGGTCACCTGCTTCGGGCTGGTGCCCCCGTTTGGGTCGGCCACCGGTTCCGGATGGTTGCCTCCGTCGGGACTGGCCACCGATCCCCAGGTGGTGGTCCCCGTGGGGCTTGCCAACAGGCCCGGGTGAGTGCCTTCGTTGGATCTGGTCATCCACAGTGCCGGGAGTCGTCCACAGGCTTGGCTGTGCCCCCCTTGACAAGTCGCGGTTCGCGCTACCGTCAGGAATGGGCCCCCGGCCCCCGGGTGGGCGGGCTCCTGCCTGGTGCGCGGGCGGAGGTTGGTCAAGTCGCGCGACCGGGTGATCGCGACCGGGTGGTCTCGGCCCAGGGGATCGTGACCGGTGATCGTGGCCGGGGTGGCGTCAGCCCAGGGGATCGTGGTGCGGGTGGTCGTGGCCTGGGTGATCGCGGTTCAGGTGGGCGTGACCGGGGTGATCGTGAGCCGGGTGATCGTGAACGGCGATTGTTGACTCGGGGGTGGTCGTGAACTCGGTGATCGCCGAGTCGGGTGTCGCCCGGGTCGTTGTCGGGTGGAAGCGATCAGGTGAGCGGGGTTTCGGCGGGCAGGGCGTGTGGTGGTGTGGTCAGGGCGGGCGGGGGTTGTGAATGGCGGGGGTGCGGGGAGTGTGGGCAGGTGCGAGTGGGGTCGGGGTGATCGGTGGGTCGTGGTGGGGGAGTGTCGGTGGAGTGGGGCATGCTGGGGTGGTGACCACCGAGCCGCTGCCATTGTTGCCGCATCCAGATCCGCTTTACGCGGGGTTGGCCTCGGTCGCCCGGCAGGAGGCGGGGCGGTTCGCGGAGCGGAATCTGCGGGTGCGGCGGTCGGCGGTGGTGCACGCGGTGCGGATGGTGCCCTGGGTGGCGGGGTTGACCTTGCCCGCGCCCGCGTGTGGGCAGGGGTGGTCGGGGGCGGGCGGCGGTGAGTTGCACCCGGTGGCCGAGTCGGTGAACTGCGGGCACTGCCTGGCTTCCGCGCAAGCGCGGGCGGCGGCGGCGGCGGGGGACCTGGGGTCGCAGCCGCCGTTGCCGTTTCCGGCGTCGTGAGCACCGCGAGCGCCATGAGCGCTGTGGGTGGGGTGAGCGCCGTGGCTGGGGTGAAACCGATCAGCGTGGTCGGTGAGGCGTTGGTGGACCTGGTGGCGCAGCCGGACGGGTGCACGTTCGCGGCGCACCCCGGCGGTGGCCCGGCGAACGTGGCGATCGCGGTGGCGCGGTTGGGGGTGCCCGCCGCGTTGAGCACCCGGTTGGGGGATGACCTGCTCGGGGTGATGGTGCGCGACCACCTCGACCGGTCCTGTGTGGACACAACCGTGTTACCCGCGGCGACCGCCGACACGAGTGTGGCATTCGCGCAGACCGATGAGCACGGGGTGGCCAGGTACGACTTCCGGATCGCCTGGGACGTGGAGCGGGTGCCGGTGCGGGCGGGGGCGGCGTTCCTGCACACCGGGTCGTTGGCGGCGGCGTTGGCGCCCGCCGCCGTCGAGGCGGCGATGCGGGCGGCGAAGACCGCTAAGATCCCGGTGTCCTACGACCCGAACATCCGACCGGCGCTGGCCGGTCCGGTCGCCGTGGCGCGGTCGCGGTTCGAGCGGCAGGTCGGGTTGGCCGACGTGGTCAAGGTCAGCGAGGAGGACCTGGACTGGCTGTACCCGGGCACCGACCCGGTCCGCCGATCGGAGGCGCTGCTGATCCTCGGGCCGCGGCTGGTCGTCTTGACCCGGGGTGCGGCGGGCGCGCACGCGGTCACGAACTCGCTCGCCGTGGACCGGGCGGCTCCCGCGGTCGAGGTGGTCGACACGGTGGGCGCGGGCGACGGGTTCACCGCCGGGCTGCTGTGCGTGCTCGCCCGGTCCGGGGTCCCGCTGGGCAGGCTGGACGAGGCGACCGTGACGCGGGCGCTGGACCTGGCGAACCTGGTGGGCGCGCGCACCTGTGCCCGGCCGGGCGCCGACCCGCCCCGGTTGTCCGAATTGGGACCTGCGGCGGCCCTGCTCGGCTGACCGGTGCTGCCGTCCGAAGCGGGATAGTTTTGACCGCCGAGTGGTCACCCGCGGTCATCGGAGGTCCGACCACGCGGCCATCCGGCGCAATCTCACCCGGATGGTGTTCCAACTATCGGGTGACGGTGGTCGGGGAACCCGCACTCGGGGCAGGTCAACGAGTACGACGTACGGTGGGGGCCGTTCAGCTCGGTCGCCCGGTGTCCTAGTCTGTTCACCGTCCGTTGCCGCGCCCTGTGGAGTCAGTCACATGTCTGCTGCCGAGTCCGAGCCCTGGGATGAGTACCCCAGGGGGGCGGCCCTCGACTTCGACGCGCCCAACCAGGCGCGCCTGTTCGACGCCCTTCTCGGTGGTCGCGACAACTACGCCGCCGACCGGGAGGCGGTGACGAAGCTGTCCGCGCTGGCGCCGGGCGCGCACCAGATGACCCGCGACCACCGCGAGTGGTTCAGCCGGGCGCTGCGGCTGCTGGTCACCCAGCGTGGTGTGGACCAGTTCATCGACCTCGGCTCCGGCCTGCCCACGGTCGACAACACGCACCAGATCGTCCAGCGGCACAACCCGGACGCGAAGGTCGTCTACATCGACAACGACCCGGTGGTCCTCGCGCACGGCCGGGCGTTGCTGGAGGAGAACGACAACACCCACATCCTCGACTACGACATCACCGAGCCGGAGTTCGTCACCAGCGACCCGGACCTGCGCCGCCGGATCAATTTCGACCGGCCCATCGGTCTCATGCTGTGCATGGTCACCGGCTTCCTGCTCGACGACGTCGTCGCCCGCGCCACCGTGCACGGCTGGGTCGACGCGCTCGCCCCCGGCTCCTACGTCGTGGTCAGCCAGCAGTACGACCCCGCCGACGGCAGCCACTACGCCGACATCGCGCACGCCCTGCGCGACGGCTTCCGCAACTCCAAGATCGCCACCGCCTTCCGCGACCGGCACGAGATCGAGTCCTACTTCAAGGGCCTGGAAATGGTCGAGCCCGGCCTGTCCTACCTGCACGAATGGTGGCCGGACGGCCCGCGCATGGCCAAGCTCAACGACCTGAACTTCCTCATCCTGGGCGGCATGGGCCGCAAGCCCTGATCCCGGCCAGGCCGACCTCGCCGAGCACCGGGCGGTCGAATTGTCGGTGGTCCGCAGGACACTGGCGGCATGACTCCCGAAGAGACGGTCCAGACCTACTTCGACGCGTGGCGGGCCAAGGACTTCGACCGCTTCCGCTCCATCCTCGCCGACGACGTGACCTTCGTCGGCCCGTTGGGCACCGCGAACAGTGGCGACGAGTGCAGGCAGGGCATCGAGAACCTGTCCAAGATCGTCACCGATGTCGTGGTCCGGCACCGGTTCGTCGATGGTGAGAACGTGCTGACCTGGTTCGACCTGCACACGACCGAGGCGCCGCCGTTGTCGACGGCGAACTGGAGCCGGGTGCGCGAGGGCAAGGTGACCCGGATCCAGGTCACCTTCGACCCGAGGCCGCTGCTGTCCTGACCTCGTGCGCGACGAGGGTGCCGCCCGCCATGGCCGCCGGGAACACGACCAGGGCGGCCAGCGGGATCAGGCACAGCAGGTACACCGGCACCCCGAACCCCAGCGCCAGTCCGAGCCGACCGCGCAGGGCCGCGCGGCGCTCGCGCAGGCCGATCCCCCGGCGGACGAAGGGGATCGCGGTCACCTCCAGGGCGAGCAGCCACGCCCCGACGCACACCGCGAGCACCGGCACGACCGTCTGCCCGAACACGGGTACGAACCCGAGGGCGAACAGCACCACCGCCCACACCAGTCCGCGCGCCACCAGCGCGACCGCGTCGCGCAGGCCGATCCAGGCCGCCTTCGCCCAGCCGAGCGGCTGGGCGGGCCCGCCGCCGAGCAGCCGGTCCTCGACCTCCTCGGCGATGCTCTCGTAGAACGGGCCACCGATGACCAGGGTGAGCGCGCTGAACAGCAGCAACGCCAACGCGATCGCGCCGACCACCAGCGACACGCCGACCCCGACCCGCAGCACGGTGCGCCAGAACGCGGACCAGTCGGCGGCGAACGGGGTGGCCCAGGTGACCAGGTCGCCCGCGGTCAGCGCCAGGCCGAGCAGCCCGCCGAACAGCAGGACACTGGTCAGCAGCACCGGCAGCGCGCCGCGCAGCAGCAGCGCCCGGTTGCCCAGGACGATGCCGAAGCCGCGGCCGAGGTGGGCGAGGCCGGTGCCGAGGTCGCGCAGCACGGTGATCACGGCGAAATCCTACGGGCCCGGTTGACCTCGACTTTGCTCTAACTTCTACCGTTCCCGGTGTGGACATGCAGATGACGGCGTGGAACGCGCTCTACCGGACCATGCACGCGCGTACCGACCAGCGCACGAGCACCCGCCGGGCGTTGCGGCGGGTGCTGGTCTTCGCCCGACCGCACCGCGCCCGGATCGCTCGGTTCCTGCTGGTGAGCGTGCTGCTCTCGGCGCTCGCGGTGGCGACCCCGGTGCTGGCGGGCCGGGTGGTCGACGCGATCGTCGGCAAGCAGCAGGCGGGTGTGGTGGTGTGGCTGGCGGCGGTGATCGCGGTGGCCGCCGTGCTGGAGGCCGGGTTGGGGCTGGTCGGCCGGTACCTGTCGGCGAGCATCGGCGAGGGGCTGATCCTGGACCTGCGCACCCGGGTGTTCGACCACGTGCAGCGGATGCCGGTCGCGTTCTTCACCCGCACCCGCACCGGCGCGCTGGTCAGCAGGCTCAACAACGACGTGATCGGCGCGCAGCGGGCGTTCAGCGACACGCTCTCCGGCGTGGTCGGCAACCTGGTCACCCTCACCTTGACGCTCATCGTCATGATCGGCATCTCCTGGCCGGTGACGCTGCTCGCGCTGGTCCTGCTGCCGGTGTTCGTCATCCCGGCCCGCCGGATGGGCGGGCGGCTGGCCGCGCTGCAGCGGGAGGCCGCCGAGCACAACGCGGTGATGAGCACCCAGATGACCGAGCGGTTCTCCGCTCCCGGGGCCACCCTGGTGAAGCTGTTCGGCCGCCCGGACCGCGAGTCGGCCGAGTTCGCCGAGCGCGCGGGCCGGGTGCGCGACATCGGCGTGCGCACCGCGATGGTGCAGTGGGTGTTCGTCACCGCGCTGACCCTCGTGTCCGCGCTCGCGCTGGCCCTGGTCTACGGGCTCGGCGGCTACCTGGCGATCACCGGGTCGCTGGAGCCGGGCGCGGTGGTGTCCCTGGCGCTGCTGCTGACCAGGCTGTACTCGCCGCTGACCGCGCTCGCCGGTGCCCGTGTCGAGGTGATGAGCGCGCTGGTCAGCTTCGAGCGGGTGTTCGAGGTGCTGGACCTGCCGCCGCTGATCACCGACGCGCCGGGCGCCGGACCGGTGCCGGACGGCCCGGTGTCGGTGGAGTTCGACGACGTCCGCTTCGGCTACCCCGCGGCGGACAAGGTGTCGCTGGCGTCGCTGGAGGAGGTCGCCACCCTCGACACCCGCGGCGGGGCCGAGGTGCTGCACGGGATCTCCTTCCGCGCCGAGCCGGGCCAACTGGTCGCCCTGGTCGGTTCGTCCGGCGCGGGCAAGTCGACCATCGCGCAGTTGGCGCCCCGGCTCTACGACGCGGACGCGGGCGCCGTTCGACTGTCCGGTGTGGACGTTCGGGAGCTGACCGCCGCGTCCATCCGGGACACCCTGGGCATGGTCACCCAGGACGGGCACCTGTTCCACGAGTCGATCCGGGCCAACCTGCTGCTCGCCCGCCCCGGGGCCGACGAGTCCGACCTCTGGGACGCGCTGCGCCGGGCCCGGCTGGCCGACCTGGTGACGTCCTTGCCGGACGGTCTGGACACGGTGGTCGGCGAGCGCGGCTACCGGCTCTCCGGCGGTGAGCGGCAGCGGCTGACCATCGCCCGGCTGCTGCTGGCCCGGCCCCGCGTGGTGATCCTGGACGAGGCCACCGCGCACCTGGACTCGACCTCCGAGGCCGCCGTGCAGGCCGCGCTGGGCGAGGCGTTGGCCGGTCGCACCGCCATCGTCATCGCGCACCGGTTGTCGACCATCCGCGCCGCCGACCAGATCCTGGTGGTGGAGGCCGGTGAGATCGTGGAACGCGGCCGCCACGACGACCTGTTGGCCCAGGACGGGCGTTATGCCGAGTTGTACCGCACCCAGTTCAGCACCGGGGCGGCCGCGGAATCCAGTGCCGACCACGGAGTGGACGCGGTGGTCGAGCCACTGGCCACCCGGTAGTGGGCGCCGAACGGGTGAAACCGGGGGCTGCTCGGTCACATTCGTCTGATGAGGACGGTCCGGCTGACCCGGAAGCGTTGCAGATCAAGGGCAATGGACCCGTCACATTACGGCAACCGGGGGACTTCCCAAGTCCGCCATGCTGTGGCCATGCTGAATCCCGTGTCCACACCCGTGTCCGGCCCCACCCCGGCGGAGTCCCGGCTGCGCGAGATCGCCGAGGACGCCACCCGGCTGCTCGTCCAGGCGCACCCGGCGATCGCGGCCGACGTGGTGGCGGCGGTGGTTTTCCAGGCGGCGGGTGAGTTGGCCGGAAGTTCTCGCGGGGTCGAGGAGTTCCACCAGTTGCTGCGCAGGCGGGCCGACGCCCGGCTGCGCGCGATGGCGGGCGTGTTCACCCCGATCCGGGCACGGTGAACACTGGCGGGTGACGCTGACCGGGCGACCGGGTGACGTTCGGTGTCAGCTCGGGCACGGTCGGTCCAGTGGTATCACTCCTTCGTGTGGCGGGCCTTTACCATCTACCAATCCGCCGAAGGGGACCGCGCATGCCGGACGACGAGCAGCACCCGCGCCCGCGGTCCCGGCTGCCCTTCGCCCGCCACCGCACCGGCGCCACCGCCGTGCTCGCCCAGGCCCGCCGGATCGGTGAGGACCTCGCCGACGGCCTGACCGGGCCCGGTGTCGCCGCCGCGGCCCGGGGCGTCCGCTCGCTGCTCGGCGCCGACGCCGTCGGCCTGTCCGACCTGTCCGGCCGACCGACCTGGGCCGGTCCCGTGCCGCCCGGCACCCGGTGGATCGCCCTCGTCGACGAGGTCTTGCACAGCGAGACCCGCGCTGGTCGCCCGCCGCTGGTTGTCCTACCGCTGCACGTGCACGACGAGCTGGCGGGGGTGCTCGTGGTCGCGGGCGCGGTCGCCGCGGTCGCCGTCCGCGAGGTCACCGACTGGGTGGTCGCCGCCCTGGAACGGGCCCGGCTGGAGGCCTCCGCCGAGTACGCCGCCCAGGCCGAACTGCGGGCGCTGCGCGCGGAGATCTCCCCGCACTTCGTCTACAACGCGCTCACCGTGATCGCCTCGTTGGTGCTCTCCGACCCGGACCGCTCCCGCGAGCTGATGCTCGACTTCGCCGACTACAACCGGTACAGCCTGGCCCGGCACGGCGAGTACACCACCGTCGCCGAGGAGTTCCACGCCATCGAGACCTACCTGGCGTTGCAGCGCGCCGTGCTCGGCGACCGGCTGCGGGTGCAGGTGCGGGTCGCGCCCGAGGTGCTCGCCGTCGCCATCCCGTACCTGGTGCTGCAGCCGCTGGTGGAGAACGCCGTGCGACACGGGGTGGAGCCGCGCCCGGCGGGCGGCACCGTCCAGGTGCGCGGCGAGGCCGAGGGCTCCGACTGCGTGATCACCGTGGACGACGACGGCGTCGGCATGCCCCCAGCGCACGCCGAGGCGATCCTGGCCGGACGCGGACCGGCGGGCAGCGTCGGCCTCGCCAACGTCGACCGGCGGCTGCGCAACGTCTACGGCGCCTGGTACGGGCTGGTCGTGGAGACCGAGCGGGACGCGGGCACCCGGGTGGTCGTCCGGATGCCGATGTTCGCCCCCGGGGTGGTGCCGTGAGCGGCGTGCGGGTGTTGGCGGTCGACGACGTGCGGGCCGCGCTGGACGAGCTGTGCAGGCTGCTGCGCGCCGCCCCCGACGTCGCCGAGGTGTGCGCCGCCGGTGACGCGCTGAGCGCGCTGCGGATGATCCAGGCCGAGCCGTTCGACGCGGTGTTCCTGGACATCTCCATGCCCGGCCTGACCGGCCTGGAACTGGCGTCCCTGCTGGCGAAGCTGTCCGACCCACCGGTGATCGTGTTCGTCACCGCCTACGACGGCCACGCCGTCTCCGCCTACGGCATCGGCGCCGTGGACTACCTGCTCAAACCCGTCCGCGCCGAACGCCTCGCCGACGCGCTGACCCGCGTCGTGCGCGCCTCGGCCGGCCGACGCCCGGCCAGGGAACCGCTCCGCCCCGACGCCATGCCCGCCCTCCCCGTCGAATCCGACGGCCGCACCCGCTACGTCCGCCGCGGCGAGGTCAAGTTCGCCGAAGCCCACGGCGACTACGTCCGCCTGCACACCCCATCCGGCGTCCACCTGGTGCGAATGCCGATCTCCCGCCTGCAGGAATACTGGGAAGGCTCCGGCTTCGCCCGAGTCCACCGCGGCTTCCTGGTAGCCCTCGACGCCGTCCGCGAACTCCGCAGCGACTCCGTCGGCGGCATGCTCGCCCACACCGACCTCGGCGACGTCCCGGTCAGCCGCCGCCACGCCCGAGACCTCCGCGCCCGCCTCCTCCGCGCCGCCCAACGCGGCGAACTCGGCCGAGCGGACCACGGCAGATGAACACCCCCGCACCTACGCCCCCCTCACCCGACAACCATCCCCGCCCACCCCACACCTTCGATAGCCCACTGCCCACCCATCTCACCCCGCACCCGACCTCCGACTCCCGGCCAGCCCCCACCCTGTCCCGGGGGGCGTCCCCAGTGCCAGTCTACCGGTCGCCCGGCGCAGCGAACGGATCACGCGAATGCTGGGGATGGAGCGCAACGATGTGGACAACTCCGCGCCGCGGACGGGTACAGGCGGCCCCCACCCGATCCCGGGGGGCGGCCCCGATGCCAGTCTACCGGCTGGCGAGCTTGGTGGACGGATCATGCGAACGCTGGGGATGGGTCGGACCGATGTGGACAACTCGGCGCCCTCGACGGGACTGGGCGGCCCCACCCATTCCCGGGAGGCGACCCAGTGCCCGTCTTCACACCCGCTGGCGGGCCTGGTGACAGTGCCGCGTGAACGCCGGGGATGCCGTAGGCCGGTGCGGACAACTTGGCACCGCGGACGGGTACGGGCGGCCCCCACCCGATCCCGGGGGGCGGCCCCGATGCCAGTCTACCGGCTGGCGAGCGTCGTGGGCGGGTCGTGCGAATGCTGGGGATGGCGCAGGTCGGTGTGGACAACTCGACGTCCCCGACGGGTACAGGCGGCCCCCACCCTGTCCCGGGGGGCGGCCCCGGTCCCAGTCTACCCGCTGACGAGCCTGGCGGGCGAACCGTGCGAATGCTGGGGACACACCACGGCGATGTGGACAACTCGGCTGGCATTGAGCTCCGCGCCGGCCGCCCGCACACCAAGCTCGCCGCAGCCCCCGCAGCCCCCGCAGCCCCCGCAGCCCCCGCAGCAGAGCGCGGACCCGCAGCCCCCGCGGCGGAGCGCGGACCCGCAGCAGAGCGCGGACCCGACTCGGCGAGCCGGATGAGTCCGCATCGACGCGTCGCGGTGACCAGTCCGCAGACCAGGCTCGCTCACGCCCGGCGCAGGCATCGCACCGCCTGGCGGCCGCCGACCTTGGACCCGGTGGACGCGCGAGTGGCCATGCGTGTCTACCGCGCACAGCGAATCCTTGTCGCACAAGCACTCCTGGCCCTGTTCACCTTCCTCTTCGGACTCCCGCTGGTCCTGCGCCTGTTCCCATCCTGGGACGGGGTCAGGCTGCTCGGCGTCCCGATGTCGTGGTTGGCGATTGTGCTGGTTCCCTTTCCCGCCATGGTGTTGATCTCCCGTTGGCAGTTGCGGCGGGCGGAGCGGGTTGAGGATGTCGGGGAGTTGGAGTGATCGCGGTCTTCGCGGTGGCGCCGGTCGTGGTGATCACTCTGTTGGTGGGGTTGCGCGGGGTCGCGGCCATGCGCACCACGTCCGACTTCCTGGTGGCGTCGCGGCGGGTGTCGCCGTTGTTGAATTCGGCGGCGGTGTCGGGGGAGTACTTGTCCGCGGCGTCGTTTCTCGGGGTGGCTGGGCTTGTGGTGAAGGACGGCATGGGGGCGCTGTGGTACCCGGTCGGGTTCACCGCGGGCTATGTCGCGATGTTGGTGTTGGTCGCGGCGCCGATGCGGCGGTCGGGTGCGGTGACCGTGCCGGACTTCGCCGAGGCCCGGTTGGCGTCGACGCCGTTGCGGAAACTCGCGGCGGTCACCGTGCTCGTCGTCGCCGGGTTGTACCTGGTGCCGCAGTTCCGCACGGCGGGGTTGGTGCTGAGCGTGGTCAGCGACAGCCCGTACTGGGTGGGTGTGGTCATCGCGGCGGTCGTGGTGAGCGTGACCCTCGCGCTCGGCGGTATGCGCGCGGCGACGTACGTGCAGGCGTTCCAGTTCTGCTTCAAGCTGCTGCTGTTCATCGTCCCGGCGATCTGGTTGCTGCTGCAGGTCGGACCGCAGGTGCGGCACGAGGCTGTGCACCCGGTGCCGTTCACCCACTTCAGCCACGACACCGCGGTCGACTTCGACCTGGAGGTGACCCTGCTGCTCGACGAACCCCTGACCGTGCGGACCGGTGACGGCAGGTCGCTCACCATCCCGGCGGGGGAGTACCGGGTCGCCGACGGCAGCACGCTCGTCTTCCCAGCGGGCGCGGCGGTTCCCGGGGTCCGCGGTGGCGCCGCCCCGGGCGGTCCGGACTGGAGCAGGCCGCTGCTCGACGTCAACGACGCGGACCACCCGCTGCTGGGCACCTGGGCCGTGTTGGTGGCCACCATGTTCGGCACCATGGGCCTTCCGCACGTGCTGATGCGCTTGCACACCAGCCCGGACGGTCGCGCCGCCCGCCGCACCGCCGCCATCACCGTCGGCCTGCTCGGTGTCTTCTACCTGTTCCCCGGCGTCTACGGCACCCTGGCCAAGGTCCTGGTCCCGCAGTTGTACCTGTCCGGCGCCACGGACACCGCGGTCGTCGCCCTACCGTCCCAAGTGGACACCGGGTCGACCGGGACCGTGTTCACCGCGCTGCTGACCGCGGGCGCGTTCGCCGCGTTCCTGGCCACCTCACTCGGGTTGCTGCTGGTCGTGGCGGGCGCGATCTCGCACGACCTGGTGCCCGGCGGGCTGGCCCGGCTCCGGTTCACCGTGGTCGCGGCGGCCGCCGTCGTCGTGCTGCTGGCGCTGCCCTCGGTGAAGTTGGACGCGGGCGTGCTGGTCACCTGGGGGTTCACCGTGGCGGCCTCCACCTTCTGCCCGCTGCTGGTGCTGGGCATCTGGTGGCCGCGGCTGACCGCGCCGGGCGCCATCGCCGGGGTCGCCGCCGGGCTGCTGGCCTCCGCCGGGGCGATCGCGGTCGCGCTGTTCGGGCCGCCGTTGTCCGGCCTGCCCGCGCTGCTGATCGCCCAGCCCGCCCCGTGGTCGATCCCGTTGGCGTTCGTCACGATGGTGGGCGGGTCGCTGTTCGGCAGGCCGCCCGCCTGGTCCTCGGCGGCGATGCTGCGGCTGCACCTGCGTGAGCGACCCGGCTTCGACCACCGCCGGTCCCGCCCGCCCGCGCGTGACCTGGGCCACTCGTCCTGGTCTGCCCGCCGTTCGTCGGCCGCTCGTCGCGTGATCCGTCGTTTGGGCCGCTGACCGCCCGACCGCCGCCCGCCGCTCCCTAACGTGACGCGGAACACCCGTCGAGGGAGGCGAGAGAAGTGAGCACCACCGAGTCCGAGACCCGGCCCCCGGACCCGACGAACTGGGCCGAGGTCCACGACAGCGCCGAGTTCGTCGAGCTTCGCTCCAGGTTACGCCGGTTCGTTTTCCCGATGACCGCCATCTTCCTGATCTGGTACCTGGTCTACGTCCTGCTGGCCGACTACGCCCACGGCTTCATGAAGACCAAGCTCGTCGGCGACTTCAACGTCGGCCTGCTGCTCGGCCTGCTGCAGTTCGTCTCCACCTTCGTGATCACCAGCCTCTACGTGCGCTACGCCGACCGGAAGCTCGACCCGTTGGCCGCCCGGATCCGCGAGAGCGTGGATATCACAGCAACCCCGGCGGGCACGCAAGGCGCAGCGAGCAACGAGGAGGCCGCGAAGTGACCAGGAACCTCGCCGCCGGGGTCACCGGCAGCAACCCGGGCCTCAACATCGGCATCTTCGCCGTGTTCGTCGCGATCACCCTGGTGGTCGTGTTCCGGGCCAGCCGCAACACCAAGACCGCCGCCGACTACTACGCCGCCGGCCGCGGTTTCACCGGCCCGCAGAACGGCGTCGCCATCTCCGGCGACTACCTCTCCGCCGCCTCGTTCCTGGGCATCGCGGGTGCCATCGCGCTCAACGGCTACGACGGTTTCCTCTACTCGATCGGTTTCCTGGTCGCCTGGCTGGTCGCGCTGCTGCTGGTCGCGGAGCTGTTGCGCAACACCGGCAAGTACACGATGGGCGACGTGCTGGCGTTCCGGATGCGGCAGCGGCCGGTGCGCGCCGCCGCGGCGACCTCGACGCTGGTGGTCACCTTCTTCTACCTGCTGGCCCAGATGGCGGGCGCGGGCGGCCTGGTCGCGCTGCTGCTCGGCGTGACCAACAAGACCGGTCAGGCCGTGGTGATCGCCGTGGTCGGCATCATCATGATCGTCTACGTGCTGGTCGGCGGCATGAGGGGCACCACCTGGGTGCAGATCATCAAGGCCGCGCTGCTCATCGTCGGCGCGCTGGTGATGACGGTCTGGGTGCTCGGCAAGTTCGGCTTCAACCTGTCCAGCCTGCTCGGTGGCGCGGTGGACAAGGGCGGCAAGGCGGGCGAGGCGCTGCTGAGTCCGGGCAAGCAGTACGGCGCGACCGGGACCAGCAAGCTGGACTTCCTGTCCCTCGGCCTGGCCCTGGTGCTCGGGACGGCGGGCCTGCCGCACATCCTGATGCGCTTCTACACCGTGCCCACCGCCAAGGAGGCCCGCCGCTCGGTGGTCTGGGCCATCTGGCTGATCGGCATCTTCTACCTGTTCACCCTGGTCCTCGGTTTCGGCGCGGGCGCCATCGTCGGCCCGGACGCGATCAAGGCGGCGCCGGGCAAGGCGAACTCGGCCGCGCCGCTGCTGGCCCAGGCGCTGGGCGGGCCGGTGCTGCTCGGGCTGATCGCCGCGGTCGCCTTCGCGACCATCCTGGCGGTCGTCGCGGGCCTGACGATCACCGCGTCGGCGTCGTTCGCGCACGACATCTACGCCAACATCATCAAGAAGGACCAGTTGGCCGACAAGAACGCCGAGGTCAGGGTCGCCCGGCTGACGGCGGTCGTGATCGGCGTGGTGGCGATCGTCGGCGGCATCGTCGCCAACGGGCAGAACGTGGCGTTCCTGGTGGCGCTCGCGTTCGCGGTGGCCGCGTCGGCGAACCTGCCGACCATCCTGTACTCGCTGTTCTGGAAGCGGTTCAACACCTCCGGCGCGCTGTGGAGCACCTACGGCGGCCTGGCGGCGAGCATCATCCTGATCGTGTTCTCCCCGGCGGTGTCCGGCAAGCCCTCGACCGCGGCGACCCCGTCGATGATCCAGGGCGTGGACTTCCACTGGTTCCCGCTGGAGAACCCCGGTCTGGTGTCGATCCCGCTCGCGTTCATCCTCGGCTGGCTGGGCACCGTGCTGTCGAAGGAGCGCACCGGTGACAAGTTCGCCGAGATGGAGGTCCGCGCGCTGACCGGGGCGGGGGCGGAGCAGGCAACCGCGCATTAGCGGTTCGCCACCCGCGTGGGCCCTACTCGATGGTCGGGGGTGGGGCCCACGCGGGTGTTCTGTGCCGGCGATCATGCGCCCCCGTTCGGCGTGCCTCCCCGCGTCCGGTCATGATCAGTGGAATGTATGCACTCAATCCTGCATAACACGGAGTGATCATGCGTTCCGCTGTCCCAGCCTTGACCCTGCTGGCCGCCATCGCCGTCGCCGCGTGCGATCCCAACGCCCTCGGCACGACCAGCAGCACCGTCGAGACCCCCGCCGCCCCCGGCAACCACGCGGCCCAGCTCGCCGCCCTCGGCCAACCCCGCCCCGAGGACACCGGCGCCCACTACAACCGCGCCGAGTGGGGCGACTGGAAGAACCAGCCGGGCACCAAGTGCAGCACCCGCGAACAGGTCCTCGTCCGCGACGGCGACGGCGAGACGGTCGACGCCCAGTGCAAGCCCACCTGCCCCAAGGCCACCTGCTGGACCAGCCGCTACGACGGTGTCACCAGCAAGGACGCCGCCGACCTGCAGATCGACCACATCGTCCCGCTGGCCGAGGCCGCCCGCTCCGGCGCCCGCGACTGGACCGCCGCCCAACGCTCCGCGTACTACAACGACACCACCAACCTGATCGCCGTCACCGCCCGCTCCAACACGCAGAAAAGCGACGGCGACCCCGCCAAGTGGCGCCCCACCCGCACCTACTGGTGCGACTACGCCACCGCGTACGTCGCGGTGAAGGTCAAGTACAAACTGTCGGTGGACGACGCCGAACTCGCCGCCCTGACGCAGATGCTCAACACCTGCCCGTAACCCCGGTCAAGATCGAACCGGCCCGAGCAGCCCCCGTTTCCAGCCTAGTGGCGAACGCTGAACTCGCGGGAGACTGAACTTGTCCGCTGGGGACCACGCGGAGAGATGTGGACAGCTCGGGCTTGTCAGGCATGTGGTGCCTGCGGGTGCTCCGCCAGGGGTGGACTTGGGGCTGTCCCGCGCTTGTGCCCGCGGGTGCGACTGTCCCGAGTGGTACAGCCATCCACATCGCGTGTGACCATCCACAGTCGACGAGTTCACCCGCCGCCCGCGTTTTCCTTGCCACTAGGCTGGATTCGGGGGCTGCTGTCGACGACCGGCCCGCCCGCGCCGAGTCGAGTCGAGCGACCACAGCGGGCAACGACAACACCCGGTCAGATCGACCAGACACCCAGCGCCCGCTCGAACGCCTCTTCAAGATCGAACCAGGCTGAGCAGCCCCCGATTCCAGCCTAGTGGGGAAGAGGGTGACGGCAGGAGGGTGAACTTGTCGGCTGTGGGCAGCGGTGAAGGATGTGGGCGACTTGCCCACATCTCCCCGCGTCGTCCCCAGCGGACAGGTTCAGCCTCCCGTCTCCGCCCGCCACGCCACTAGGCTGGAATCGGGGGCTGCTCAGTTCGGCCGGCCGCAGCGGGAACGGGGTGCCGCGGCCGGAGTCAGCCGCGGCACCCCGTCATGTGTGGCGCTGCCGGGTCAGACGCCCGCGATGCTCTTGATCCAGGTGCGGTACTGGCCGACCGAGGTGTAGTTGGTGACGCTCTGCCGGTCGCTGGTCGACGCCACGCCGATCTGGCGGCCGTTGCCGACCATCGGGCCGCCGGAGTCGCCGCCCGCGGTGATGCCGTTGCCGCGGTAGGCCTGGATGGCGACGCCGTTGTAGGCGTCGCGGGCGTTGGTCGAGGAGACCTGCACGGTGGCGACCTTCAGGTACCGCGACTGGCAGTTGATCTCCGGCTGGTTGGTGCAGGTCGCGCCCCAGCCGTAGACCTGGACCTGCTGCCCGGCGCGCGCGTCGGCCGTGGTGCCCAGCGGGGCGGTGGCGCCTGCGACGCTGCGGTCCAGGCGGACGATGGCCAGGTCGGAGTTGGAACTCGTGTAGACCTGCGCCCCGTTGGCGACCGTGCCGCCGCTGGTCTGGTCCTGGCTGCCGACGCGGAAGCTGAACGAGCCGCCGCCGGCGACGCAGTGCTTGGCGGTGAGGATGTACTGCGGCGCGATCAGCGTGGAGGTGCACTCCTGCTGGCCGTTGGCGAACATCCGGGCCGCGTACGGCAGGTTGCCGGTGCTGCCGCCGATGATGGCGGGGGACTGGACCGGGTCACCGGCGGGGGCCGCGCCTGCGGCGGGCGCGGCGGCCAACACGGCCAGCGCCGCCGCCGCGATGGAAACGACGAGTTGGGTCTTCTTCATGCTTTTCTCGATTCTGCGGCAATGGCCGCGGCAGGGTGAATCGGGAATTTCCGCACGGTCGGCCCCATGCGGAACATGATCGCGATAAATCGCCGCACCGGCTCAACTTCCCAGGTCAACGGCCCCTGGGAATGCGCGGCGGTCAAGCGACCACGCCATCTGAAGCCACCTTTTCACCCCAAACTGGTCATTCGCAAGTGGGTGGTGTTCCCAGCGCGTTCACAGGACAACACACCGGTAAACGGTAACGCCCGACCCCGGATTGCCCTGAATTGTTTTCGTGGTCTACGCGCGCGAGCCGGGCAATTCACCGGCGCGGGTCACTAGCATCGGGAGCGCGGCGACGAGGCCGCACCCGTGATCGACTCAGGAGGTCGACCCCCGATGGCGCTGCTGCGCAGCTACGTATCCGGCCGCTGGCACACCCCCGACGCGGACGGCGCGCCCCTGCTCGACGCGGTCACCGGTGAGGAGGTGGCCCGGATCTCCTCGGCCGGTGTCGACATGGCCGCCGCGCTCGACCACGGCCGCCGGACCGGTGGTCCCGCGCTGCGCGACCTGACCTTCCACCAGCGCGCGGCCCTGCTCAAGGTCCTCGCCGGTTACCTCACCGAGCACAAGGACGAGCTCTACGCGTTGTCCGCCCGCACCGGCGCCACCCAGCGCGACTCCCTGGTCGACGTCGACGGCGGCATCGGCGTGCTGTTCACCTACAGCAGCAAGGGCCGCCGCGAACTGCCGAACGCCAAGGTCCTCGCCGAGGGGCCGGTCGAGCGGCTGAGTCGGGAGGGCACCTTCGTCGGCAGGCACATCGCCGCCCCGCTGCACGGGGTCGCGGTGCAGATCAACGCCTTCAACTTCCCGATGTGGGGGCCGCTGGAGAAGTTCGCGCCCGCGTTCCTCGCGGGCGTCCCCAGCCTGATCAAGCCCGCCAGCCAGACCGCGTACCTGACCGCGCGGCTGGTCGAGTTGATGCTCGCCTCCGGCACCCTGCCCGAGGGGAGCCTGCAGCTCGTCTGCGGCAGCGCCGGTGACCTGCTCGACCACCTCACCCCGCAGGACCTGGTCGGTTTCACCGGGTCGGCCACCACCGCGCTGAAGCTGCGCAGCCACCCCACCGTCATCGCCAACTCGGTCCGGTTCACCGCCGAGGCCGACTCGCTGAACTGCTCGGTCCTCGGTCCGGACGCCACCGCGGGCACGCCCGAGTTCGACCTGTTCGTCAAGCAGTTGGTCACCGAGATGACGATCAAGGCGGGCCAGAAGTGCACCGCCATCCGACGCGCCTTCGTGCCCGCCGCCGCGTTGGACGCCGTCACCGAGGCCGTCGTCGACCGGCTGGCGAAGGTCAAGGTCGGCAACCCGGCCAACCCGGACGTCCGGATGGGCGCCCTGGCCAGCCTCGACCAGCGCGAAGAGGTCCGCCGCTCGGTGCACGCCCTGTCCGACGCGGGCAAGGTCGTCTACGGCACCCTCGACCACGTCGACGTGCTCGACGCCGACGCCACCCGGGGCGCGTTCCTGTCCCCGGTGCTGCTGCGCGCCGACGACCCCGACCGCGCCGAGCCGCACCAGGTCGAGGCGTTCGGCCCGGTCAGCACCCTGCTGCCGTACGACGACGTCGACCACGTCGTGGCCCTCGCCGCCCGCGGTCAGGGCAGCCTGGTCGGCTCGATCGTCACCGGCGACGCCGACTTCGCCACCCGGGTCACCCTCGGCGTCGCCCCCTGGCACGGCAGGCTGCTGGTCCTGGACACCGACAACGCCAAGGAGTCCACCGGTCACGGCTCCCCGCTGCCCGCCCTGGTGCACGGCGGCCCCGGTCGCGCGGGTGGCGGCGAGGAGATGGGCGGTATCCGCGGCGTCCTGCACCACCTGCAGCGCACCGCCATCCAGGCCAGCCCGCGGGTCCTGGCGTCGATCACCGGCGAGTGGGTGCCCGGGGCGCCGCGCACGACCGATGACGTCCACCCGTTCCGCAAGTCCCTCGCGACGCTGCGCGTCGGCGACAGCGTCACCGCCGGGCCCCGCGTGGTGAGCCAAGAGGACATCGACCACTTCGCCACCTTCACCGGTGACACCTTCTACGCGCACACCAACCCCGAGGCCGCCGCGGCCAACGAGTTCTTCGGCGGGATCGTGGCGCACGGCTACCTGATCGTCTCCTTCGCCGCGGGCCTGTTCGTCTCACCCGAACCCGGCCCGGTGCTGGCCAACTACGGCCTGGAGAACCTCCGGTTCGTCACCCCGGTCTACCCGGGTGACGAGCTCAGCGTCACGCTCACCGCCAAGCAGATCACCCCGCGCGAGAACGCCGACTACGGCGAGGTCCGCTGGGACGCCGATGTGACCAAACAGGACGGTGCGTCGGCCGCCAAGTACGACGTGCTCACCCTGGTCGCCAAGAACTGAACGCCGAGCAAAGGCGCGGCGGCCGTTCCCGGGGGAACGGCCGCCGCGGTCTCGTGCGTGGGTGCTCAGTCCTGGATGACCACGGTCAGCGGTGCGTCCGAGGCGGCCAGCCGGGAGTAGTTGCGCTGGACCACGGCGCGCTCGGCCGGGCTGGGGTGGGCGTTGGTGCAGCTCACCGGGGCGGAGTGGCCGGACATCAGGTCCGAGCACAGGCCGGTGCGGTTGTCCGGCAGGCCGAGGGCGTGACCCATCTCGTGCGCGATGATCCGGGTCTTGTCGAAGCCCTCGTCGACGGCCTGCTTGCCGAACCAGATCTGCACGCTGGTGCTCGGCCGGACCGGCCCGAGCGTGGTGTGCGGCCAACCGGGGTCGGCCACGATCTTGATGTTGACCTTCTGGCCCCTGGTCGCCTTGACGATGTGCACGTTGGGGGCGTCGGTGTTCCAGATCGCGGCCGCGGCGGCGTCGTTCGTCGCGTACTGCTGCGCCTGGGTGTCGTCGTAGGTGAGCGTGGTGACGGCCGCGACCGGGGCGGCCGCGGGTGCGGCGGTCGCCGGGGTGGCCACGCCGACCACCACGGCCGCGCCCAGGAGGGCGTTCGCCGCGACCAGCGCGAGGGTTCGTCGTTGCATGGATGTGCTCCTGAGTGTTCACCGACCGGCGCGGTCGCCGGTCGGACCCGGGTGGTTGCCATGCGGTGGGCTACGTCGAAGTGACGGTCGACGACGTCCAACCTGCCGCTACTCATCGCGTGGGCGTCACCGGCAGGCGGCGCCCAGTGACCATGGGTACTCGGTGTCCGGGGCGAACCCGACGGATAGTGACCGCGATCACAGGACTTGCCTTTCCCATCGCGGGGAACACCACGAAGTGAACGCACAACCCCGGCTTAGTGGGTTTGATCAGCGAAAACCCGGTCGCCGGGCGGCTTGGACGGGGTTGTCGACCGATCGAACCCCTGGTGCCGGGCGTCCTTCGGGAAACCTTGTCGCACAAGGGTTTTCGCCTGTTCGTCGCCGTATGGGCACCCCCGATTTGATCCCGTCTCAGCGGCCGTGTAACTTTCTTCCTGTCAGCGCGGAACGGGCCGGAAAAACCGGAACGAGCGGGACACAAGAACTTAGCGAGTAACCAGCCTCGGTTGAGGTCGCCTTCTCCGGCGGTTGATTCCGATGTGCGTGTGTTGTTTGAGAACTCAACAGTGTGCCGATTTAAGCCAGTAGAGCTTGAATGATTGAACCCCTTTGTGGGTTCCTTTGAGATGAATGTGATGCCAGTTTGGTGTCTGTTTGTCAGGTAACACTCTGAAAAGCATTTTTGGAGAGTTTGATCCTGGCTCAGGACGAACGCTGGCGGCGTGCTTAACACATGCAAGTCGAGCGGTAAGGCCCTTCGGGGTACACGAGCGGCGAACGGGTGAGTAACACGTGGGTAATCTGCCTCATACTCTGGGATAAGCCCGGGAAACTGGGTCTAATACCGGATAGGACTCTCCACCGCATGGTGG
>NZ_AXWW01000074.1 GCF_000482865.1 Actinokineospora inagensis DSM 44258
CCCAGCCATTCCGGTGGCACACCAAGAACCAGCCACACCCGGCCCGCGACGCCCCCCCGAGCCCACACCGCAGCCACCCACCACGCCTCACCGACACCCCCACACCGCCCAAGCCCACCCACCACGGCCCGCCAGACCCACTCAAAATCCCCACTCCGCCAGCACAAACCCACCCCGGGCGGCCCCCACCCTTCCCGGGGGGCGTCCCCGAGGCCAGTCTACCGGCACTGCCCGACAGTGGATCTTCACAACGGGCCACAGAGGGCTGCCTGTGGATAACTTTTGTCGCCCGGATGGGTGGAATTCGAGGCTGGCGCTCACCCCCCGGTCCCTTTGGCCAGTCCGGTGCGGGGGCTCGACCAGGTGACTGTCGACGAGGAATGCCTGGTGGAGGTGGCTTTCCGGGGTGGATCGCGGGTGGTGGGGGATTGGCCGCGAAACGTTGTCCGGCAAAAGCTTGCTCGGCGGCGGAAGTTCGATCTCCGCAGGGGACTGGATGACCACTACCGCGCCCGGGTGGTGGACTGGTCAGCCACCGTCGCCCTAGGCGAGGACCCCGTGGTCGGTCAATGACCAAAGCAGCGGGGTCTCCACGACAACCACGCTCGGCCTGCATTCGTCCACAAGCGACAGTCCTGACACCCGGCCGGGAAGCCCGCCTTGCCCTCGCGCACCTCGGCCAGTACAACCGGGCGGCCCCCACCCTTCCCGGGGGGCGTCCCCGAGGCCAGTCTACCGGCACCCACCGACAGTGGATCTCCGCAGCAGGCCGCAAGGAGCTGCCTGTGGATAACTTCTGTCCCCTGAACGGGTGCATTCGAGGGCGGTGCTGAACGCGGACTGCCTGGTGGAGGCGGTTTCACAAGGCCGGATCGCGAGGGTGTGGGGAAAGTTGCCAGAAAGGTCCAGCGGAGGGGACGGGTGACCGGGGGAACCCGTAAGCCTCAGCAGTGGCCCAACCGGGTCAGGGTCTCCACGATGATCTCGCTCGGCCGGTATTCGTCCACAAGCGACGGACCCCGCCGGTTCTGGTACGTGGCGAGGAAGTCCGCCAGCTTGTCCTTGCGCATCTCCGTCAGCACAACGGTTTCCCCGATGTGCTGCGGCGATTCCGTGCGCTCGCGGTGGATCGCGCACGGCAGGCCGAGGTAGAAGCATTCCGCGCCCAGGCCGCCCGAGTCGGTCACCACGAACTTCGCGCGGGCCATCAGGGGCAGGAACTTCAGGTAGCGCATCTTCGGCTGGATGATGAACCGCTTGCCGTCGAACAGGTTTCCCAGTCCGAGGCGTTCGATTCGTTCCCGCTCGGGGGCTCCCGCCATGTACAGGATCGGGATTGACGCGCTGTGGTCCCGCAGGGCTTCCAGCGCCTCGCGGTACTTGTCCGCTCGCGACACCAGTTCGAACCGGTGCAGGGTCGCCAGGCCGTACTCCGCGGGGAGGTCCAGGTCCGGCAGCGAGCCGTTGACCGCCATCCGCAGGGCGTCGATCGCGGTGTTCGCGCCGGTGTCGATCACGGCGCCGCGGGCGTGGCGGAGGTTGTGCGCTTCGCGTGCGGACGGGGCGAAGTGCAGGTCGACCAGTTTGGCGGCGACCTTGCGGTTGATCTCCTCCGGCAGCGGGCTCAGCAGGCTCCCCGACCGGCAGCCCGCCTCGACGTGCGCGACGCGGGCGCCGAGGAAGCGCTTGGCGATCAGCGCGCCGCCGGGGGTGGTGAAGGTGTCGCCGTGCACGATGACCAGCGGCGGGCGGCCGTCCTCGGCGAGGATGGCGCGCAGTTCGGCGCGGCGGGTCCACGCGGTGCTGGCCACGGTGAGGGCCCAGCCGGGCACCTGGGACGGGGTCTCCAGGTTGCGCGCCTTGGACTGTGGCATCAACCACACGTCCGGCTCGGGCAGGTCCAGGTCGGCCAGCACCTCGGAGACCTCATCCACGTGCTGGGCGGTGAACCAGATCTTCGGCTTGGTGCCGCGGTTGACGATCGCGTGGTACACCGGCGCGATCTTGATCAGTTCGGCGGTGGTGCCGAGGATGAAGGAGATCACCAGATGGCCTCTTCGGCTCGACGGCAGAGCCCGGCCAGCATAGGCGCAGACGGGGCCGCCGCCTGCCCCGGGTATCGTCAGCGGCTGTGAACGCGCCCGTACCCACGTTGAGCGTCGTCATCCCCGTCTACAACGAGGAGTCGTGGGTGCCGCGCTGCGTCGCCGCCCTGCTCACCTCGCTGGAGCGGGCCGCCTGGCAGGCGCAGGTCATCGTCGTGGACGACGGCAGCACCGACGGCACCGGCGACCGGCTCGCCGAGTTGGCCAAGGAACACGGCATCACCGTCGTCTCCCAGCCCAACCGCGGCCGGTTCGAGGCGCGCAAGGCGGGCCTGGCCGAGGCCGCGGGCGACACGGTGCTGCTGTTGGACAGCCGGGTCATCATCGAGCCGGACGCGCTGTCCTACCTGCGCGCCCAGTTCACCGAGCACCCCGAGCGGCGGGTGTGGAACGGCCACATCACCGTCGCCTCGGACGGCAACCCGTACGCCGGGTTCATGGCCGGGCTGGTCAAGATCCCGTGGCGCCGCTACTGCGCCGACCCCAAGCTCACCTCGTTCGGGCCGGACGAGTTCGACCTCTACCCCAAGGGCACCGGGTTCTTCGTCGCGCCGCGGGCCATGTTGGACGGGGCGGTGCTCGCCTTCGACTCGCTCTACGACGACGTGTCGTTGGCCAGCGACGACACCCGGGTGCTGCGGTGGGTCATCGAGCGGGAGCGGATCAACATCGCGCCCGGGTTCGCCGCCGTCTACAACGGACGCGACACGCTGGGGAAGTTCGTCAAGCAGTCGCTGTTCCGCGGCACCACGTACGTCGACAGCTACCTGACCTCCGCGGGCCCGGCCCGCACCGCCCTCTTCGGAGCCCTCGGTGCGGGCGCGGTCACGCTGGGCATGCTGGTGCGCAAGCCGAAGACCACCATCGCCGCCGGGATCGTCGGCTGCGCGGCCGCCGGGGTCGCCGTCGGCAAGTGCGGCGCGACCAAGGGCGAGGCGCGCGCGGTGGCGACGTTGCTGCCGCTGTTCGCGGGCGGGTTCGGGCTCGGTGTGCTGCGTGGCCTGTTCCTCGCCGCGAAGGCCTGGCTGCGCCGGTGAGCGCGGGCACCGAGCCGGTGAGCGCCGACAACGAAGCAGGCAGCGAAGCAGGCGACGAGATCAGCACCGAGGTCGGGGCGAAGACCGTCGCCCGGTCCGGTGGGCGGGTCGGCCTGGCGATCCTGGTCGGCTCCGCGCTCGGCTACGCCGTCGTGATCTTCACCCGCAGGCTGGTCACCTCCACCGACTACGCCGTCTTCATGACGTTCTGGGGCCTGGTGTTCGGGCTCGGCTCCGCGTTGTCCCCGCTGGAGCAGGAGCTGTCCCGGCAGTCGGCGCTCGCCCGCGCCCGGGGCGCCAAGATCGGGGCGGACGGGGTCAGCGCCCTGGTCACCGGGATCGTCAGCGTCGCGGTGGTCGCCGCCGTGCCGCTGCTGCCCGCGGTCAACGACCGGCTGTTCCGGGGCCACTACTGGCTCGCCCCGATCGTGCTGGCCGCCGGGATCGCGTTCGCGGTCCAGTTCGCCGTGCGCGGCCTGCTGATCGGCAACGACCAGGTCGGCGCGTACTCGTGGCTGATCGTCGTCGAGGCCGCCGTCCGACCGCTGCTGATCCTGCTCGCCGTGCTCGCCGCGGTCGACGGGCTGGTCACCCTCGGCATCGCGGTCGCCGTCGGCTCGTTCGTGTGGATCTTCTTCGTCCGACCGGCCCGGGGGCACCTCGACCCGGCGCTGCCCGGCGACCCGCCGCGCGCGGTCGTGCCGCGGATGCTGCTGCTGTTCGTCAGTTCCGCGCTCACCGCGGCCGTGATCACCGGCTACCCGGCCATGGTCAGCCTGATCGTCCCGCCCGGCGACGAGGCCAAGTTGGGTGACCTGTTCGGCGCGCTCGCCGTCGCCCGGGTCCCGCTGTTGCTGTTCTCCGCCGTGCAGGCGCTCGCGGTCCCGGTGGTCGTGCGCCTCTCGCAAACCGAGGCGGGGCTGCGGAAACTGCGCAGGCTGCTCGCGGTCGGCACGGTCGGCGCCGTCGCGCTCGCCGCGCTGGGCGGGCTCATCGGCCTGGTGATCGGGCCGTGGGTGGTCAAGCTGCTCCTGGGTGGCGACCCGGTTTCCGGTTGGGCCGTCGCCGGTCTGGTGTGGTCGTCGGTGCTGATCGCCGTCGTCCAACTGCTCGCCGCGGTGCTCGTGGCGAGGGTGAAACCCAGGCAGGTCCTGCTGGTCTGGGCCGTGGTCGCGGTGATCTCCGCCGTGGTGCTGGCGCTCTGGCCCGGCGACGCGGTCACCAAGGCGGTCATCGGACTCGCCGTCGCCCCCAGCGTCGGGTTGCTGGTCGCCGTGGTCGCGGTCGCCAAATCGGACCCGCGGGACAACTCGCCGCGGCCCTCGGGCTGAGCCGGTCGCCCCGCGCGGTATCGTGTCCCGGCGTTTCAAAGCCGACGACGGATAGGTCTGCAAATGGCCGAGGTTGCCACCCGGCGAATCCTGATCGTGCTCCCCGCACTCAACGAAGAACACAACGTGGCCGCCGTCGTGCACCACGTGCGCGACACCCTGCCCGAGGCCGGTGTGCTCGTCGTCGACGACGGCTCGTCCGACCGCACCCAGCACGTCGCCCGCGACGCGGGCGCCACGGTCGCCCGGCTCGCGGTCAACCTCGGCGTCGGTGGGGCCATGCGGACCGGGTTCCGCTACGCCGTCGCCAACGGCTACGACGTCGTCGTCCAGGTCGACGCCGACGGCCAGCACGACCCGGAGAACGTCCGCGAACTCGTCGGCCACCTCGCCGACGCCGACCTGGTCATCGGCGCGCGGTTCGCGGGCAAGGGCGCCTACAAGGCGACCGGCCCGCGCCGGTGGGCCATGGTGGTGCTCGCCGTCGTCATCTCCCGGCTGGCCCGCACCAAGCTCACCGACGTCACCTCCGGCTTCAAGGCCGCCGGACCGCGCGCGGTGAAGATGTTCGCCGAGTACTACCCGGCGGAGTACCTCGGCGACACCATCGAGTCGCTGGTGCTGGCCATCCGCGGCGGGCTCGTCGTCAAGCAGGTCCCGGTCGAGATGCGCGAGCGCAGCGGCGGCCAGCCGAGCCAGACCCCGGTCCGCGCCGCCGTCTACCTGCTCCGGGCCGGGCTGGCCCTGCTCCTGGCGCTGGTGCGCCGTCGTCCGTCGGTCGACTCGGCCGACGCTGCCTAGGAGGTCATGATGGCCGGATGGCGGTTGCTCAGCGTCGTCGTCGCCTGTCTGGTGCTGCTCGTCGTCATCGAGATGATGCGGCGGCGCAAGCTGCGCGAGAAGTACGCGGGCATGTGGCTGCTCGTCGGCATCGGTGTGGTGGTCTTCGGCATCTTCCCGAACTTCGCGCAGAAGATCGCGGACCTGGTCGGCGTGCAGACCGCGTCCAACTTCGTGTTCTTCCTCGCGGGCATCGTGCTCGCCGTGGTGTGCCTGCACCTGAGCAGTGAGGTCGGGCACCTGGAGGAGGAGACCCGCACCGCGGTCGAGGAGATCGCCCTGCTCCGCTGTGAGCTCGATCGCACCCGGGCCGAGCTGACCGAGCGGATCGCCCGTTTGGAGGCCGACCGGCCCACCGCGGCGGGCACGGGCGTCAACGGCTCCCGCGCCACCACCTCAGCACACTCCTGACTCCCGGGCTCCCCGCACCACCACCTCGGCGCGCTTCTGAACCGTCCCCACACCACGTCACCCCGCCCTGCCAGGCCGGGAACGATGCCGGGCGGGGACGAGGGGGTGGGTGGTGGGAGGAGTGTTACGGGTAGCCTTGGAGTGCCTCGGGCGCGCACGTGTGCCCGGATCAGCCCACGATCGGTCACCCAGCGCACCCGGGACCCGCGGGTCGTGTGACCGTTCGCCGACCGAGAAGGCCGCGCGCGGCGGCTCTCTGGAGGACCGAACCTGTCATGACCCGTAGTGCCCGCGTTCCCGCGATCGCCAAACCCGAGGCCGAGCAGCCAGCCGCCGCCCCACCGGCGCGGCTCACCGCCCAGCGCGGCCTGTTCCGCGGCCCCGACCCGGTCTGCCCGGACGGGCTGTACACGACGGTCGTCACCGGCGCGGCCGACCGGGAACGCGAGCGGCTCGTCGTCCGGCGCTACTCGTCGGTCAGCACCGACACGTACTTCGGCCGCTTCCCCGCCGCCTACTGGCAGCGCTGGACCGGCGCCCCCGAGGTCACCGTCGAGATCACCGCCACCGGGTCCGCCCGGGTCACCCTGGTCGCCTCCGACTTCCGCGGCGAGACCCGGCCGGAGAGCGTCGTCGACGTCCGCGCCGCCGCGGGCGAGACGATCACCCTCAGCGCCAAGCTGGACAAGTTCCTCGACGGCGGCTTCCTCTGGGTCGACATCAGCACCGAGGACGCCGAGTTCACCGTCGACCGGCTGGTCTGGACCGTGGCCGCCCCCGAGCAGACCCGCAAGACGTCCGTGGTGATCTGCACCTTCAACCGCGCCGACGACTGCGTCCGCACCCTCGGTGCCCTCGCGGGCGACGCCGCGGCCCTGTCCGTCATCGACGCGGTGTACGTCGTCGACCAGGGCACCGACACGGTCCAGTCCCGGCCCGCGTTCGCCGACGTCGAGCGCGACCTCGGCGGGCGGCTGCGGTACCTGCGCCAGCCCAACCTCGGCGGCGCGGGCGGCTTCGGCCGCGGCATGTACGAGGTCACCAAGTCCAGCGAGTCCAACGTCCTGCTGATGGACGACGACGTGCTGTGCGAGCCCGAGATCGCCGTCCGGCTCTCCGCGTTCGCCAACCGCACCCTGCGCCCCACCCTGGTCGGCGGCCAGATGCTGCGGCTGCTGCACCCCACCCGGCTGGTCGCGGGCGCCGAGTACGCCGACTTCGGCCAACTCGTCCCCGGCCGCGTCGTGCGCAACGGCCTCGACGACGTCGACCTGCTCGAAGAGGCCGTCGACGAGCACGGCGAGCCCACCGGCCGCCCGACCCGCGGCGACCGGCGGGTCGACGCCGACTACAACGCCTGGTGGTCCTGCCTCATCCCGAACGAGGTCGTCCGCGAGCTCGGCCTGCCCATCCCGCTGTTCTTCCAGTGGGACGACGTGGAGTACGGCTACCGGGCCCGCGCCCGCGGCTACACCACCGTCACCCTGCCCGGCGCGGGCCTGTGGCACGCCGACTTCGACTGGAAGGACGGCGACAAGTGGAACGAGTACTTCGCCGTCCGCAACGCCCTGATCGTCGCGGCGCTGCACTCGCCGTTCCCGCCCAAGCAGATGGCCAGGGTGTTCACCTCCCGGATCGCCCGCGCCCTGCTCGGCATGCAGTACGGCTTCGCCGCCACCATGATCAAGGCCGTTGAGGACTTCCTGGAGGGCCCGGCGTTCCTCGCCGACGGCGGCAAGCAGGCCGCGGCCGACATCCACAAGGTCCGCGCCCAGTACCCGGACACCGTCGCCCACCCGGTGGACAAACTGCCCGAGCTCGGCCTCGGCACCGTCCCGCTGATCCAGGCCGCCCCCGAACCGAAGAACCCCCGGCTGGTGCTGCTCAAGCGGCTCGCCTACCTGGGCCTCGGCCGCGCCGTGCACCCGGTCGGCGCCGTCCCCGCCGTCGACTCGGCCTGGTGGCACATCTCCCAGTTCCAGAAGGCCGTCGTCACCGACGCCGCCCAAGACCGGTTCCGGGTGCGCCAACGGGACATGAACACCGCCGTTGAGCTCGGCAAGCGCACCGCCCGGCTGGCCCGCAGGCTGATCGCCGAGGGCGCGCGGCTGCAGGAGGAGTACCGCGCCGCGATGCCCGCGCTGACCGACAAGGACAACTGGGAGCGGCTCTACGGCCTGCGCGAGCAGGACTGACCGCGACGGAACCGAGCAGAACCCCGGCGGTGACCGCCGCCGGGGCGCCGCACCAGGCTCGCTGGAGGAGCGAAGTGACCGAGCAGGACGCTAGGCAGAGCGGCACCCCGGTGGTGCTGCAGCGGGTCATCCTGCCCCGCGACACCGACCCGGTGGACGTCCGTCCGCTCTACCTCGACGAGCCGGACACCGCGCACAGCCACGTGTCCTCCCGCACCGCGGTGACCGTCCCGGCGTCGGCGCGGGTGTCGTTCGCGTCGTACTTCAACGCCTTCCCCGCCGGGTACTGGAAGCGCTGGACCCGGGTCACCGAGGTCATCCTCCGACTCAACCTGCGCGGCGGCGGCCGGGTCGACGTCTACCGGTCCAAGCCCAACGGCGACCAGGCGCACGTCGCGGGCCACGCCGTCCGCGGCGGCGACTGGGACGTCGCCGAGTTCCGGGTCGACCTGGCCAGCTTCGAGGACGGCGGCTGGATCTGGTTCGACGTCTTCACCGACGACTCCACCCTGGAGATCGCCGACGCCGTCTGGGCCACCGACCTGGAACTGCCCAAGAAGACCCTGTCCATCGGCACCACCACGTTCAACCGGGTCGACGACTGCGTCGCGTCGCTGCTGGCCCTCGGCGACGACCCGGCCATCCTGGACGTCGTCACCAAGGTCTACGTCGCCGACCAGGGCACCAAGAAGATCTCCGGCCACCCCCGGTTCGCCGAGGCAGCCACCCTGCTCGGCGACCGACTCGAAGTCATCGAACAGGGCAACCTCGGCGGCTCCGGCGGCTTCAGTCGGGCCTTCTACGAGTCCCTGGAACACTCCGACGTCGACCAGATCCTGCTGATGGACGACGACATCGCCCTGGAGCCGGACAGCATCCTGCGGGCCAGCGCGTTCGCCCGCGCCGCCACCAACCCGGTGATCGTCGGCAGCCAGATGCTCAACCTGCAGGAGAAGGCCCAACTGCACAGCATGGGCGAGGTCGTCGACCTCCACTCCTGCTACTGGCGCCCCGCCCCCGGCGCCGTCACCCGGCACAACTTCGGCGAGAACTCGCTACGCGAGACCCGCGAACTCCACCGCCGCGTCGACTCCACCTACAACGGTTGGTGGATGTGCCTGTTCCCCCGCGAGATCGTCGAGGCCAACGGCCTCCCCCTGCCGCTGTTCATCAAGTGGGACGACGCCGAGTACTCGCTGCGCGCACTGGCCAAGGGCTATCCCACGGTCACCCTGCCCGGCTCCGCGGTCTGGCACATGCCCTGGACCGACAAGAACGACCTGTCCGACTGGACGGTCTACTTCCACATGCGCAACCGCTTGGTCGTCGCCGCCCTGCACAGCCCACACGACCAGCGCGCGGTGCTGCTGAAGCAGGGCTTGCGCGCCACCATCCGGCGGCTGCTGTCGATGGAGTACTCGACGGTCGCCATCGAGATCAAGGCCATCGAGGACTTCCTGGCAGGCCCGGACCACCTGTTCGACCTGCTGCCCGAGGCCCTGCCCCAGGTCCAACGCATCCGCAAGCGCTACGCCGACGCCCAAACCCTCCCCTCGGCGGGCGAATTCCCGCCACCCACCCTGGACGCCGTACACGCCGAACGCATGCTGCGCCCCCCGGCCAACCCGGCCCGCATCGCCGCCCAGGCCTCCAAGGCGCTCCTGCACAACCTCCGCCCCCCAACAGCCGAATCCGGCGAACGCCCCCAGGTCAACGTCCCCGCGGGCAGCGCGCTCTGGTTCCTCCTCGGCAACCTCGACTCGGCCACCGTCTCCACCCCCGACGGCACCGGCGTCGCCTTCCGCAAACGCGACCCCAAGGTCTTCCGCGACCTGGCCAAACAAGCCGCCGCCGCCTACCGCCGCCTCGCCGCCGAATGGCCCACCGCCAAGGAAACCTGGCAAGCCGCCCTCCCCGACCTCACCTCGACCGAGAGCTGGCGCAAGATCTTCGAAAACTAGCTCCTGAGCCGGCCGCGGGCTGGCTTGAGCAGCAGGTGAGAGGGCGATTCCGTCGGGATCGCCCTCTTCCCATTCCCCGCCGATTCTTCTGATATTCACCCGTCCCAGCGACAAAAGTTATCCACAGATGGCCCGCTGCGACCTCGTTCTGAAGATCCACCGTCGGGGGGTGCCGGTAGACTGGCCTCGGGGACGCCCCCCGGGAAGGGTGGGGGCCGCCCGGTTGTACTGGCCGAGGTGCGCAAGGACAAGTTGGGGGACTTTCCGGCCGCTTGTGTTCATCGTGAAGCCTCGGCCCGGTCGGGCCACTGTCGAGGCTTATGTCGAGGGCCAGTTCCCCTGGCCGCAGTTCCCCGGGTGACAGTGGCCGACAAGTCCGCCGCCTGGCCGCGGCGGCAGTCATCCGGTCTCGCGCGGAGACCGAACTCCCACCGCCAAACAACCTTTCCGACAACTTTCAGCGACGCGTCTCCGCACACCCGCGATCCGCCCCACAAACCACCTCCTACCAGGCAGTCCTCGTCGAGCATCGCCCTCGAACGCCACCCTTCCAGGCGACAGAAGTTATCCACAGGAGAACCTCTCCACTCCCTCTTTCAAGATCTTTCGTCCGACCCCACGGGTAGACTGGCATCGAGGGCTGCCCCCGGGAAGGGTGGGGGCCGCCTGGGGGTGGTGGGGTGGGGTGGCAAGCGGTTTGGGGTGGAACCACCTGATCGGGTGGGGCGGGGGCTTGGTGGCCCTTGTGTGGGGCGTCAAGGGGCCGGGAAGCGCGGCGGGCGGGGGCCGGGACGTGACGGTTTGGCCTGGCAGGCGGGTCGGGTGATCGAGCACGATGAGAATCGGCGTGGTTGTCTCGTGCGATCAGGGGGGGCTGGGCGATGCTCGTCCTGCGGCCAGGTCGAAGGCTCTGCGAGAACGCCGAGGTGGGGGGCGAAGTCACCCGATCGGGGGTATCAGGGGGTGGGAAAAGGCCGATGCCCGGCCCCCGCGAGCGGGGGCCGGGCATCGGGAAAGTGCTGCGGCGAAGATCAGACGGCGCGGACGCCGGTGGCCTGGGGGCCCTTCTGGCCCTGGCCGATCTCGAACTCGACGCGCTGGTTCTCGTCCAGGGTCTTGAAACCGTTGCCCTGGATCTCCGAGTAGTGCACGAAGACGTCGGCGCCGCCGTCGTCCGGCTGGATGAAGCCGAAGCCCTTCTCGGAGTTGAACCACTTCACTGTGCCCTGTGCCACGTCTATCTCCTCAACAGGTACCGCTTGGGCCTGCGCGGTCGCGTAGGCCCTGGTCGGTTTCAGACGGCGACTTCTCCGGCTTGACCTGGAGGAAAACCGCGCGCCCGCAACGATCTCTTGCGAGCGTGATCTAACACGTACTCAAGAAAATTCACGACCGGACACAGTCAACCACACATCTGATCGCCTTCGCACCCGTATGCCGGGGGTTGCGACGCGGAACCCACTGGGAGACGCTGTCAAGGTGAGCGAGCTGGCCAGTGACAACACCGAGTCCATCGCACTCCGCCTCGATGATGTCGGCGTCTCCGTCGACCTGCCGAGGCCCGTTCATCCCGGTGACCAGGTGCAGGGCGTCCCGTACCGGCCGGTCGAGTTCCGCGACGACGACCTGCCGACGGCCCTGGAGCGGGCGGCGTCGTGGCTGCGCCGGACCCAGGAGTGGCTGGGCGAGCCGGTCGACGTGATCGCCATCCACCTGGACTACGACGACCGCGAGGGCAGGCCCTACTACGACGTCAAGCTGCTCTGCAACGACGAAGACCTGGCAGGCGCCCCGATAGCCCTCCGCGAGCACCTGCGCCAAGCCTGAGCCCCAGAGGCCACCAGGGCCACGAGAGGCCCCTAGAACCACCGTTCCAGCACCAGCGCGACCCCGTCCTCGGAGTTGGGGGCGGTGATCTCGTCGGCGGCCGCGATGACCGCGTGGTGGGCGTTGGCCATGGCGACCCCGTGGCCCGCCCAGCGGATCATCTCGATGTCGTTGGGCATGTCGCCGAACGCGATCACCGCCGCCCGCGGGACGGCCAGCAGGGTGGCGACCTCGGCGAGGCCGGTTGCCTTGGTGACGCCCGGCGCGGAGATCTCCAGCAGGCCGCGGTCAGTGGAGTACGTCACACCGACGCTGTCGCCGAGCAGTTCGGTCGCGGCGACCATCATCTCGGCGCTCGTCATGCCCTCGTGCCGGACCAGCAGCTTGGTCGCCGGGTGGCCGAGCACCTCACCCCGGTGCCCCATGATCAGTTCGTCCGCCTCGTCGCCCCACGGGTTCGCGTAGCCGTGTTCGGCCGCGTACGGGACGGGCAGGGTCTGCGCGCCGATCACCACCCGCTCGGTGGCGAGGGTGATCCCGGGCAGCACGCGCTCCAGGGTGTGCGCCACGTCGTGCAGCAGCACCGGGTCGAGCCGGTGTGCGGACACCACATGCCCGGACGCGATGTCGTAGATGATCGCCCCATTGGCGCACACGGCGTACCCGGCCAGCCCGGTCGCGTCGGACACCGGTGGGATCCAGCGCGGCGGACGGCCGCTGACCAGCACGAACGGGGTGCCCGCCGCCACCACGCGGGCGACCGCCGCGGCCGTGCGCGGGGTGACCCGGGCCAGCGGGTCGAGCAGGGTGCCATCGATGTCGGAGGCGACGAGCCGGGGAGCGTCCACGCCCCCATCCTCCCCGACGGGGACAGCGGAATTCGGTGCCCCTGACCACCCTGGTGCCCGCCGAGGGATTACCTTCGCCTGGTGCGCGTAGGAATTGTCATTCTCCCCGAGCATCGCTGGTGGGCGGCCGAACCGAAGTGGCGGGGCGCTGAGGAACACGGGTTCGACCACGCCTGGACCTACGACCACCTCGGCTGGCGGACGCTGGTCGACGGTCCCTGGTTCGACGCGATCCCCACCCTGACCGCGGCGGCGATGGTCACCTCCGAGATCCGGCTCGGCACCTTCGTCGTCTCCCCGAACTTCCGCCACCCGGTGCCGCTGGCCAGACAGGTGCTGGCCGTCGACGACATCTCCGACGGCCGGTTCATGCTCGGCATCGGCTCCGGCGCCAGCGGCCTCGGCGGCTACGACCGGCAGGCCATGGGCCACGCCGGTGAGGACACCACACCAGCCCAGGTCGCCGACCGGTTCGCCGAGTTCGTCGAACTCACCGACTCCCTGCTCACCTGCCAGAAGACCACCTTCTCGGGTGAGCACTACCGCACCGAGGAGGCCAGAAGCGCCCCCGGCTGCGTCCAGCAGCCCCGGGTGCCGTTCCTCATCGCGGCGAACGGCCCGCGGGCGATGGGGTTGGCCGCCCGGTTCGGCCAGGGCTGGGTGACCACCGGCTCGCCCGAGCCCAAGACCCTGGACGACTGGTGGGCCGACGTGGCCAAGCGGGCCCGGCGGTTCGAGCGGGTGCTGGTCGAGCAGGACCGCGACCCGGCCACCGTCGACCGCTACGTCAGCGTCGACGCGTCCCCGGTGTTCTCGCTGAGCAGCGTGGACGCCTTCACCGAGCACGTCGGCCGGGCCCGCGACGCCGGGTTCACCGACGTGGTCGTGCACTGGCCGCGCCCGGACGGCCCGTACGCGGGCCGCGAGACGGTGCTGGAGCAGGTCGCGGCCGACGTGCTGCCGCTGCTGGGCGGTCGCGCCACCCGGCGCGACGCCGAGAACAGCGCGGCGAGCAACGGCACCGGCACCTTGGGCGTCTAAGAGGCCGGGAGAGGAACACGGAGGGGATGGTCGGCCCCGGCGCCCGGGGGAGGAGCGCCGGGGCCGACCGCGTCCCACCTGCGTGGAAGGTGACCTGTGCCTCGCCGTCAAGGGAAATTCCGCCCGCAGGTAGCCTGGGCGACCGTGAGCGCGGTCGCGAAAACCAACAACGACAACTACGACGGGTACGACCTGGTCGTCGTCGGCTCCGGATTCTTCGGGCTGACGATCGCCGAGCGCACCGCCACCCAACTCGACAAGCGGGTGCTCGTGATCGAGCGCCGGTCGCACATCGGTGGCAACGCGTACTCCGAGGAAGAACCGGAGACCGGCATCGAGGTGCACCGCTACGGCGCGCACCTGTTCCACACCTCGAACAAGCGGGTGTGGGACTACGTGAACCAGTTCACCGAGTTCACCGACTACCAGCACCGCGTGTTCGGCAAGTACGACGGGCAGGTCTACGCCCTGCCGATGAACCTGGCCCTGATCAACACCTTCTTCGGCCGGTCGCACACCCCGGACGAGGCGCGGGCGCTGATCGCCGAGCAGGCCGCCGAGATCGACACCGACGAGGCGAAGAACCTCGAGGAGAAGGCGATCTCGCTGATCGGCAGGCCGCTGTACGAGGCGTTCATCCGCGCGTACACGGCCAAGCAGTGGCAGACGGACCCCAAGGAGCTGGCGCCGTCGATCATCACCCGGCTGCCGGTGCGGTACAACTTCAACAACCGGTACTTCAACGACACCTACGAGGGCCTGCCGGTCAACGGCTACACCGCGTGGCTGGAGAAGATGGCCGAGCACCCGAACATCGAGGTGCGGCTGGACGTGGACTACTTCGACGTGCGTGACCGCATTCCGGCGGGAACCCCGGTCGTCTACACCGGGCCGCTGGACCGCTACTTCGACTACTCGGCCGGGCGGCTGGGCTGGCGCACCCTGGACTTCGAGACCGAGGTCCTGCCCACGGGCGACTTCCAGGGCACCTCGGTGATGAACTACAACGACGCCGCGGCCCCCTACACCCGCATCCACGAGTTCCGGCACTTCCACCCCGAGCGCACCCACTACCCGACGGACAAGACGGTCATCGTCCGCGAGTACTCGCGCTCCGCCGAGCCCGAGGACGAGCCGTACTACCCGATCAACACCCCCGACGACCGGGAGAAGCTGGCCGCCTACCGGGAGTTGGCCAAGGCCGAGGCGGCCGGGAAGAACGTGGTCTTCGGCGGTAGGCTCGGCACCTACCAGTACCTCGACATGCACATGGCCATCGGCTCGGCGCTGTCGGTTTTCGACAACAAGGTCGCCCCCCACCTGCGGGACGGCGCCCCGCTCGACGGCTCCATCGACGGGTAGGCGAAACACGGCGGCGGTTCCCCCGATGCTGTCGTCGGGGGACACGCCACGACTGGGAGGTAGCCAAGTGGACCGCAGCACGTCCGCGGCCGGGCGGGAGACGGCCGCGCTGAGCCGGGTGCAGGGTGCCATCGGCACCGGCCCGGTGGTGACCGCGGCCCGGGGCCTGTCGCTGTTCGGCGAGCACAGCGTCGGGTGGTTCGCGCTCGGCCTGCTCGGTGCCGCCGTCGACCGCCGCAGGCGCAAGGACTGGCTGGTCGCCGCCGGCGGGGTGGTCGCGGCGCACGCGGCGTCCATCGCGATCAAGCGGGTGGTGCGCAGGCCGCGCCCGGACGACCCGTCGGTCCAGGTGCTCGTCGGCACCCCCGGCAAGCTCAGCTTCCCGTCGTCGCACGCCACGTCCACCACGGCGGCGGCGGTGCTCTACTCGGGCCTCACCGGGCGCAAGCTGGTGCCGGTCCTGGTCCCGCCGATGCTGGTCTCCCGACTGGTCCTCGGCGTGCACTACCCGTCCGACGTGGTCGCGGGCTCGGTCCTCGGCGCGCTGGTCGGCGGCCTGCTCCGGCGCAAGCTCCGCGGGGGCAAGCGATGAGCGAGAAGGTCGCCGACAGCACAGCCGACACCACTGCCGAGACCCCCACCACAGGCAGCGCCGCCACCGAGGCCGCCGCGCCGGACCTGGCCCGCCCGAACGTGCTCGCGGGCCTGCTGAAGACCGCCCGACCGCGCCAGTGGGTCAAGAACATCCTGGTCCTGGCGGCGCCGTTCACCGCGAACCGCGTGTTCGAGAAGGAAGTCCTCCTCGCCGCCGCGATCGCCTTCGTGTCGTTCTGCCTGATCTCGTCGGCGGTCTACCTGGTCAACGACGCCATCGACGTCGCCGCCGACCGGGAACACCCGACCAAGCGCAACCGCCCCATCGCCGCGGGCATCGTCCCGGTCCAGTTGGCCTACGCCACTTCGGCCGGGCTGCTGGTCGCCGCCATGGCGGTCAGCCTCATCGCGGGCTGGCAACTGACCGTGGTGCTGGCCGTCTACGCCGCCGTGCAGCTCGGCTACTGCCTGGGTCTCAAGCACCAGCCGGTGATCGACCTGTGCATCGTCGCGTCCGGCTTCCTGCTCCGCTCGATCGCCGGTGGGGTGGCCGCCGAGATCCCGCTGTCCCAGTGGTTCCTGCTGGTCACCGCGTTCGGCTCGCTGTTCATGGTCTCCGGCAAGCGCTACGCCGAGATCATCCTGTTCGAGCGCACCGGCGCCAAGATCCGCTCGTCGCTGTCCAAGTACTCCTCCAGCTACCTGCGCTTCGTCTGGGCCACCGCCGCCGCGATCATGATCACCAGCTACTCGCTGTGGGCCTTCGAGATCCGCGAGCGCAACCCGCACAACTCCGTCTGGGCGGTGATCTCCATCGTCCCGTTCGTGATCGCGGTGCTCCGGTACGCGGTCGACGTGGACAGCGGGCACGCCGGGACCCCCGAGGACATCGCCCTCAAGGACCGCGTCCTGCAGGTCCTCGGTTTCGCCTGGGTCGCCTGCCTGGCCCTCTCCATCTACCTCTGACCCGGCTCCACCAGGTCGGTCGACAGCGGGCCGCCGCCATCGCGGGCGGCGGCGAGGGCGATCTCGTGCGCGCGCTGCCTGCCGTCGAACTCGTTGCGGGCGGCGAACGGCGACGACAGCAGCGACGCGATCAACATCGTCGTCATCTCGTCGATGCCCAGTTCGTGCGCCCGTTCCACCGCGCGCACCACCGCCGAGGTCTCCGACCTGAACCAGCCGGACGGGTCCCGCTCGGTCTCGGCCACCAACCGCGGATCCAGCTCGACCGCGGTGCACGGCAGCGGCCCCGGCATGATGTGTTGTGACTGTGTGGCGTGCGGCAGAGTGCGCGCGCCGGACTCGACCAGCGCCACCCAGGTCGCCAGCGTCCGGCACACCGCCGCCGCCACCGCGTCCGCCGGTTCGGCGCGCAGCGCCAGTTCGGCGCCGAACACCTGGACCAGGCTGTGGAACCGGTACCGCACCCGCCCGATCGCGTCGATCCCGGCGACCTCGACCAGCCGCAGGTCGACCAGTCGCTCCACCACGTCCTCGGCGTCGTCGAGCGGGATCTCCAGCAGCGGCGCGGCGGGCCACGACCCGAAGTCCGGCAGGTCCAGCAGCGCCAGCAGGTGGAAGGCGTGCCGGTGCGGGTCGTCGAGCTCGACGTAGGTCAGCCGCAGGGTCGACCGCACCGCCAGGTCGCCGACGGACCCGTCCAGCCCGCGCCGCTCGTCGGCCAACCGGCCCGCCAGCGCCCGCAGCGGCCAGTGCGGTCGGGCCAGCAGTTTCGCCCCCGCCGCGCGCACCGCCAGCGGGATACCGCCGCACAGCGCCGCGATGGTCTCCGCCGCGACCGGCTCCGCGCCCACCCTGGCCGACCCGACGATCCGGCCCAGCATCCGGATCGACGTCTCGGTGGACAGCAGCCCCAGTTCGACGCCGACCGCGCCCACCAGCCCGGTCAGCCGGGACCGGCTGGTCACGATCACCAGGCAGCTCGGCCCGCTGGGCAGCAGTGCCCGCACCTGCCGCTCGTCGTGGGCGTTGTCCAGCACGATCAGCAGCCGCTTCTCGTCGACCCGCCTGCGGAACAGCTCGACCCGCTCGTCGGTGTCGTCGGGCAGCGCCGTGGTCGCCACGCCGAGCGCGGTGAGGAACCGGCCCAGCACCTCGAACGCGCCCGGGTCCCGTTCGGCGCCGCGCAGGTCGGCGAACAACTGCCCATCGGGGTACCGGGGGCACAGCCGGTGCGCGGCGTGCACCGCCAGCGCCGACTTGCCCGCCCCGGCGACCCCGGAAATCACCACCGTGGGGGAGCCCGCCGCGTCCGCCTCGCTCACCGCCATGATCGTGCTGAGCTGGTCGTCGCGGCCGGTGAAGTCGCTGATGTCCGGCGGCAGGTGGCGCGGCACCGGGCAGCGCGACTCGTGACCGAGGCTGACCCGGCGCGTCGGGTCGACCGGCCGCAGCGTGCCGTCCAGGATCTGGTTGTGCAGGGTCCGCAGCTCCGAGCCGGGCTGCACACCCAGCTCGGCCACCAGCCTGGCGCGGCCGTCCCGGTACACCGCCAGCGCGTCCTCCGGGCGGCCGCTCTCGAACAGCGCGCGCATCAGCAGGGCGCGGGACTGCTCGCGCAGCGGGTTCGCGTGCACCAGTCTGCGCAGGTGCGCGGCCACCTCGGCGGCGCGGCCCTGCCGCAGTTGGCACCGGGCGCGGCCCTCCTCGGCGCTGAGCCGTTCCCCGGTCAGGTGCGCCGACCGCGACCTGGCGAAACTGGCCTCGACACCACCGAACGCCTGCCCCCGCCACAGCCGCAGCGCCTGCTCGTAGAGGCCCACCGCCGTGTCGTGCTCGACCTGCCGCTCGGCGTGCCTTGCCGCGTACAGGTGGTTCTCGAAGCTCTCCAGGTCGCTGTCGGTCGGGTCGACGTCGAGCAGGTAGCCCGGCGACTTCGTGGTCAGCGCCCCCGCCCGCCCCGCCGCCGCCACCGCCCGCCGCACCGACGCCACGTAGGTGTGCACCAGTGCGGTGGCCGACGCGGGCGGTGATCCGTCCCAGACCAACTCGATCAGCCGCTCCGTCGGGACGACCTGCCGGGGCTGCGACAACAACGCCGCCAGCACCGCTTTCGGCTTCGCGCCGCCGAGGTCGACCGGCCGCCCGTCCGACTCGTCCGATCTGACCTCCACCGGCCCCAGCACCAGGATGCGCACGTCTCTACCCCCAGGTCAGTGTGCTCAGTCACCACTATCGGCGCTGCGGCCTGCCCTGTCACCAGCGAATCCCGGACCCCGCCGGTGCCCGTGGCGGGGAACCGCGACCCGGTCTCAGCCCCGGGAGAACCCCCGGTCCTCGGCGGCCTTGCGCTCGTCGTCGCCGGGGCCGTCGTCGGTCACGTGGTCGTAGACCTCGCCCGCCCCGTACTGGACCACGGCACCCGGCACGTTCTCCAGGGTCCCGGTCCAGACCGCCTTGCCGATCTTGGTGTGGCCGGTCGGCCCGAGGTAGCCCAGACCCGCCTTGACCACGTGCTGCGCCAGCGCCTGCTCACCGGTCGCCGCCTTGCCGATGAAGGCGTGCCCGGACGTGGTGCCCAGGTCGTCGCCGTGGCTGGTGATGGTGTTGAGGACCTTGTTCCGCTTGATCCGCTTGCCGACGACCTTCATGTCCTTGGCCGACTTGAGGGTCTTCGCCAGCTTGGTCCCGCGGATGCTCTCCAGCAGCTTCTCCAGCCTGGTGATCAGCGGCTTGAGCCTGTGCGCCAGTTCGGCCACCTTCTGGCCGAGTCGGGTGCCGGTGACCGCGACCTGGGACGCGGTCAGCCCGGTCTCGGCGGCGACCGACCCGCCGAAGGTGATCCAGGAGGCGGCCAGCGCGGCCAGCCACTCGACGATCAGGCCGATCACGAAGTCCTGGATGATGTCGACCACGACCTGCACGAACGTGTCGAAAATGGTCGCGGCGAGTTCCAGCGTGTCGGTAAGACCGGATATGTCGCCGGACAGCGCGCGGGCACCCTCGGCGAACTCCGCCATGTCCGCGCGGAACGCGTCGCCAGCCTCGCCCTGCCAGGCGTCGGCGGTGGCCTGGGCGCGGGCGTCCTCCCGGTCGGCGACCCCGTTCAGCCACTCGGCGACCTTGTCCCAACCCTTGCCGGTGGCCCGCATCTGCTCCGGGTCGCCGATGGCCGGTTCCAGCACCAGGTTGACCAGCGGGCTGATCACGACGGAGATCAGCCAGCCCAACCCGTTGTCGATCAGCGACTGGCCGGGACTGGCGGCCAGGGCCAACTGCTCGGTCCGGGCGGTGTAGACGGCGAAGAAGTGGTCGACCGGATCGCCGGGGTCTTTCGCGTCGTCGGAAAGCCCGTAGGCGGCCGAGGCCCAGGAACTGCCGTACGCGGCGGCCTGCTGGTAGTCGGACTTGTGGGTCGCCGCGCCTTCCTCGGCCAGTTGACCTTGGGCGGTGATCGACGGCATCTCGATGTCGTCGAGAGTGCTCGCGTTGTCGGCTTCCGTTGCGCCGTAAGCCTTCGCGGTGTCCGCGAGCTCGGTGGAGAGCTCCTGCAGGTAGCCCGCCGCCTTGCCTGCCATGCCTTGGCACTCCTCCAGGGTGTCCTTATAGGACTGGAACACCAAGTCGAAGATCGGGCCGAAGCAGTCGTCGCTGACCCGGGCCTGCTCCAGTAAGGACGCCAGGCCGGTGAAGTTGTCCGACTGGCGGGCCGAGCCCTCGCTGTGCGCGAGCAGGGCACCGCCGTTGACGGCGAAACCGGTCACCGGGGGCCTCCGTAGACCGTCTCGTCGGAGAAGTCGCCGTCGTCCTCGACCGGCGGCCGGGTCGGTTTGCGCACGGCGGTGCCCGGCTGCGGCAGGCTCGCGGGCTCGGGTGGGGTGGTCGGGCCGAGCGGCTCGACGGCGGGGGAGTGCGCGCGGAGGGCGTCCTGGAACTGCTGGAAGTACTGGTCGCCGACGACCGGCCGGACCGTCTCCTCCACCAACGCCGCCGCCTGCTGGGTGGCCGACCTGATGGCGGACAGGATCTCCTGGGTGAGCTGCGTGTGCGACCGGTTCATCGCCGCCGGGGTCAGCGCCAGGCCGAGCACCGCGCCGGACGGGGCGACGGTGACCGTCACCGACCCGTCGGCGTTGCGGGCACTGCCCTTCAGCTCACCGATCCGCTCGCGCAGACCGGCCGTGGCCGCCGCCTGCTCCTCGAACCGGCGCACCGCCTGCTGGATCTTGTCCTCGAGCGCCACCAAACCCCCTCTTCCGGCCCGGGGGGATGTTAACGGCGTTCAGGTGCGTGGACGGGCGGAACCGCTCAGATGGGCAGCTTCCGGAAGATCGGCCGCGGCACGTGCCGCAGCACCGACATCACCAGCCGCCACTGGGCGGGCGCCCACACGAGATCGCGCCTGGCGCGCACCGCGTCCACGGCGACCTGGGCGACCTTGTCCGGCGTGGTGGCCATCGGCGCGGCCTTCATGCCCTCGGTCATCTTGGTGTGCACGAACCCGGGCCGGACCACTGTGACGTGGATCCCCTCGGGCCGCAGCGCCTCGCCGAGACCCAGGTAGAAGCCGTCGAAACCGGCCTTGGTCGAGCCGTAGACGAAGTTGGACCGGCGGACCCGCTCGCCCGCCACCGACGACAGCGCCACCACCGACCCGTGGCCCTGCTTGCGCAGCCGCTCGGCCAGCGCGATGCCGACCGACACCGCCGCCGAGTAGTTCACCTGCGCCGCCTCCACCCCGGCCGCGTGGTCCTGCCACAGCTTCTCGGCGTCCCCGAGCAGGCCGAACGCGACCACGGAGACGTCGATGTCGCCGTCGCCGAACGCCTCCTCGATGACCTTCGGGTGCGACTCCAGGTCGCGGGCCTCGAAAGCCACCGTGCGCACGGTCGCGCCCAGGCCGCGCAGCTTCTCCGCCGCCGCGTCCAACCGGGCCGACGGGCGCGCGGCCAGGGTCACCGTCAGCGGCCGCTGCCGGGCGTAGTTCTCCGCGATGGCGAGCCCGATCTCGGACGTGCCGCCGAGCAGGAGCAGGGACTGCGGGGTACCGACTGCGTTGATCAAAGTCCGAGCCTTCGCGCTTGGTCCGAGGTGAACAGGCCGTCCGGGTCGACCGACCGGCGGGTCGCGCGCCACTCGTCGAGCCGGGGGTACATCCGGTGGAAGGTCTCCGGGTCCGTCCGGGACTCCTTGGCCAGGTAGAGCCGACCGCCCGCGGCCAGCACCTGCTCGTCGAGCCGGGCGCAGAACTCGTGCAGGCCGGGCCCGATCGGGAAGTCCACGGTGACCGTCCACCCCGGGCAGGGGAACGACATCGGCGCCGGGTTGGCCGCGCCCATCCGCTTGAGCACGTTGAGGAACGACACGTGCCCCGACTCGGCCATCTGCCGCACGATCGAGCGAAGCTCCGCGTCCGCGCTGAACGGGATGATGAACTGGTACTGCAGGAAACCACGCGACCCGTAGGCCCGGTTCCACTCGCCGAACATGTCCAGCGGGTGGTAGAAGGCGGTCAGGTTCATCACCTGGCCCCGGGACTGCTTGGGCGCCTTGCGGTACCAGGCCTCACCGAGCAGCCGGAAGGTGAACTTGTTGGCCAGCCCGTTGGGGAACACGTCCGGCAGGGTCAGCAACTGCGGGGCGTCGAACCGCAACGGCGCCTTGCGGTACTTCTTCGGCAGCTCGTCCAGCTTGGCCAGCGAGCCCCGGGAGAACACCGCCCGGCCCAGCCTGCCGTCGGTGGAGATCGAGTCGAACCACGCCATCGAGTAGTCGTAGTCGTCGTCCGAGCCGTTGGCGAACATCGCCAGCGTCTCGTCCAGGTCGGCGGTGCGGTCGGTGTCCGAGATGAAGTAGGCCGACTCGGTGTGCTTGAGCGCCACCGTCGCCCGCAGGATGACCCCGGTGAGGCCCATGCCGCCCACGGTCGCCCAGAACAGGTCCGACTCGGGACCGTCCGGGGTGAGCGTGCGCACCTGGCCGTCCGCGGTGAGCAGGTCCAGCGACCGGACGTGGTTGCCGAAGCTGCCCGCCGAGTGGTGGTTCTTGCCGTGGATGTCCGACCCGATCGCGCCACCGACGGTGACCTGCCGGGTCCCCGGCAGCACCGGCACCCACAGGCCGAACGGCAGCGCCGCCCGCATCAACTGGTCCAGGTTCACCCCGGCGTCCAGCACGGCCAGCCCGGAGTCGGCGTCGATCGAGTGGATCCGGTCCACCCCGGTCATGTCCAGCACCAGGCCACCCGCGTTCTGCGCCGGGTCGCCGTACGAGCGCCCCAGCCCCCGGGCGATGACCCCCCGCGGACCCGCCGTCTTGACCGCGGCGATGACGTCGTCGGGGGAGGTGGGGCTGGCCACCGCCGCCACCGTGGGCGCGGTCCGCCCCCAACCGGTCAGGGCGCGGGTCTCGAACGTTCCTGGCTCCACCGGGCCCAGGGTAGCGGGGCCCGGCCGCACTCCTAGACTTGTCCCCGCCGGTCGGGGCCGACAGCAGGGACGAGACGACATGGCCGAGGTCCGAGACGACATCCAGCGGGTTGGCCTGCTCCAGCAGCTCGTGCGGTTCGTGCTGGTCGGCGGGTTCTGCGCCCTGGTGGACTCCGGCAGCTACTGGCTGTTGCTGCACACCGGGCTGTGGGTGCACGCGGCGAAGGCCATCAGCTTCATCCTGGGCACCACCACCGCCTACTTCCTCAACAAGCGCTTCACCTTCACCGACGCCGTCACCAAGGGCGGCGCGAGCCAGGCGGGCGGCTTCGCCCTGCTCTACACCGTCACCTTCTTCGTCAACGTCGGCACCAACGCCCTCATGCTCGGCGTGCTGCCCGCCTTCCGCTGGCAGTACGCCCTCGCCTGGATCATCGCCCAAGGCGTGGGCACCGCCATCAACTTCGTGCTGCTGCGCACGGTGATCTTCCGCGCGCCCGCCAGGGGCTGACCACCGCTACCCGCCGAAGCCGTGGGTGCGGTTGTCCGGACTCCCGTAGACCCGCACGTGCGCGGGCAGCCGGTCCAGGTGCGCGCTCGCCACGGTGCCGAAGTTGATCGAGGCGGACGTGCCGTCCGCCAGTTCCGGGTTGTCGACGCCGCCGGAGGACATCAGCACCGGCAGCCGCCCGGTCAGGCTCAGCGCGCTGCGCTCGGACAGTTGGTACACCAGGGGTTCGCCGCCGCTGGCAAGGTGCAGGACCAGGGCGTGCCGCTGTTCGCTCCGTTGCTCGCTCATGCCTCGACCACACCATGGGAAACCCTTGTCGCACAAGGAAGTTCCGCCCACAGCGGATCCGCTCACGGCGGACGCACCCGGTCGGGTGAGCGTAGCCTCCCGGTATGATCGAGGAGTTCCTGGCTGCGCGCGGCGCGCGGGAGTTGGCCCACCCGGGCGGCACCCTGCTCGCCCACCTCGGCCGCACCCGCGACGCACTCACCGCCTGGGGTGCCCGCCCGGCGTTGCAACTCGCGGGCTTGGCGCACGCCGCCTACGGAACCGACGGCTTCCCACACGCCCTCGTCTCCCCGCACGAGCGGCCGGTGGTGGTCGACCTCATCGGGGTCGAGGCCGAGTCGATCGTCTACGCCTACTGCGCCCTCGACCGCGACTTCAGCTACCCCCGGCTGCTCACCGGCGTCGTCCGCGACCGCTTCACCGGCGCCTCCACCCAGGTCGACGGTGGACTGCTGCGCGACATCGTGGAAATCACCTACGCCAACGAACTCGACGTGATGGCGCAGAGCCCGCTGCTGCGCCGCCGCCACGCCGCCGAACTGCGCCTGCGGCTGGGTTCGTGGTCCGCCTACGCGAGCCTGCCCGCCGTGGAGGCCCTTGAACGGCTGTGAGGATCACCCCTTAGTCCACAGTGGACGTTGGCGCCCAACCGCTTGGCCGTGGCGGCTAGGCCCCTGAGTCCGGCACCCCGGCGTAGTCGGGCAGCTCGACGCCGTTGAGCGCGCGTCCGACCAGGTCCGTGAACCACTCGCTCGCGAAGTCGGGGCCCGGCTCGGCGGCAGGCCCGGGGATGTCGCGGCTGCGCGCGTTCAACCTGCCGATCTCCTGGTTGGCCTCGACGAACGAGCGCATCCGCGCCTCGTAGCCCGCGAACCCGGCATCGGGGTCCCACCCGGCTGCGGCCAGTTCACCGGCCAGCAGGTAGGCGCCGACCAGGGCCAGCCCGGTGCCCTGCCCGGACATCGGCGACGAGCTGAACGCCGCGTCCCCGAGCAGCCCCACCCGTCCGCTCGACCAGCGGTCCAGCACCACCTGGGCGACCTGGTCGAGGTAGAAGTCCGGGGTGTCGTCCAGGTGCGCGAGGATGTCCTGGGTCAACCAGCCCAGGCCCGCCATCCGCGCACGCAGCATGGCCTTCTGGGCCGCGACGTCGCGGTGGTCGACGGCGAAGTCAGCCGAGGTGAAGTAGAACATCGCCATCGCCCGGGTGGCGTCCTGGATGGGGCGCAGCAGTGCGGAGCGCCCGGACTCCTGGTCCTGGTACTCCAGCAGCCAGCGATCCAGCCCGAACTCGTTGGGCACGCTGTAGAAGGCCAGCACGTGCCCGAGGTGGCGGAGGAACCGCTCATGCGGCCCGAAGACCATCGCCCGCAGCCCCGAGTGCAGCCCGTCCGCCCCGACCACCAGGTCGAACCGCCGCCGGTCGCCGCCCGCGAAGACCACGTCGACCCCGGCCGCGTCCTGGGTGAGCTCCGCGATCCGGTCGCCGAAGATGTAGTCGACGCCGTCGCGGGTGTCGTCGTAGAGCACCCGGGACAGGTCCCCGCGCAGGATCTCGATGTCCGCGATGAACCCGTCGCCACCGTCGTCGTCGGCGCGGAAGGTCTCCAGCACCTGCCCGTTCGCGTCCACGGTGTACGCGCCCGCGGTGTCGGTGCACGCCGCGCGCACCGCCGCGTCCAGCCCCATGCGCTCGATGACCTCTTTGGCCACCCCGCGCGCGTCCACCGCCTGCCCACCGGGACGCAACTCGGGAGCCCGCTCCACCACGGTCACCTCGGCCCCCCGCCGACGCAACCAGTGGGCCAGCGCGGGCCCCGCGATGCTCGCCCCCGCCACCAACACCCTGGTACCGCTCACCGCGCCCCCCACTCGTCCGTCAGTGTCGGAAGAACTGCTCCCGCCGTCCCTTGCGGACCAGCTTCAGCCACTCGAAGAACGCCTTCGGGTCCTTTTTGGTGCCCAGGAAGTACAGCCCGAACCGGAAGACCTCCAGCATGCCCAGCTTGCGCATGCCCGGCTGGGACAGCAGGTACCCGCGGTTGCGGTACGTGTAGTAGCGCTTGACCAGGTTGTCCGGGTCCTGTGCGTGCAGCTTGCCGCCCAGCATCGGCTTGAACTCGTCGGAGCCGTCCGGGTGCAGGTACGCGGCGCGCAGGCAGGTGCCGAACGGCAGCCCCGAGCGGACCAGCCGCCGGTGGATCTCCACCTCGTCGCCGCGGAAGAACAACCGGTAGTCCGGGACCCCGACCACGTCGAGGGTGTCCGCGCGGAACAGCGCGCCGTTGAACAGCGACGCGATACCGGGCAGGAACTCCTCGCCGAGCTCGTCCGCCGACCGCTTCCAGGTGAGCCCGCGGCGCAACGGGAAGGCCAGCTTCTCCGGCTCCTCGATGTTGGTCACCATCGGCGACACCTCGGCCAGGTCCCGCCGCCGCGCCACGTCCAGCAGCGTCTCCAGCACCGACTCGTCGGCCGGGCGACCGTCGTCGTCGGCCAGCCACAGCCAGTCCGCGCCCATCGACAGCGCGTGCAACATGCCCAGCGCGAACCCGCCCGCGCCACCCAGGTTTCGGTGCGACACAAGGTAAGTCGACGGCAGCGGGCAGTCGGCGACCACGTCTTCGGCGGAGTCGTCCGGCCCGTTGTCGACCACCACCAGGTGGTCCGGCGGCCGGGTCTGCGCCGCGATCACCTTCAGGGAATCGGCCAACAGCGCGCGCCGGTGCCGGGTGACCACCACGGCCACGACGGCACCCGCAGGCAACCGGGTCATCGAGATTCGCCGAGCCTTTCCAGGGTCTCCGGGTTCATGTACTCGAACGGGTCGCGGCCCTTGTAGGCCGTCAGCACCTCGCGCAGCGAGCCGTGCATCCGCATCCGGCCCTCGTCCATCCAGATCGCGGAGTCGCACAGCTCGAACAGCAACTCGTCGGAGTGCGAGGCGAACACGAGCATCCCGGACCGGCGCACCAGGTCGACCAGCCGGTCCTTCGCCTTGGCCATGAACGCGGCGTCGACCGCGCCGATGCCCTCGTCCAGCAGCAGGATCTCCGGGTCGATGGAGGTCACCACACCCAGCGCCAGCCGCACCCGCATGCCGGTGGAGTAGGTGCGCAGCGGCATGTGCAGGTAGTCGCCGAGCTCGGTGAACTGGGCGATGTCCTCCACCCGGTCCTGCATCTGCTTGCGGGTCATCCCCAGGAACAGGCCCCGGATGAGGATGTTCTCCAACCCGGAGATCTCCGGGTCCATGCCGACCGCAAGGTCGAACACCGGCGCGATCTTGCCGCTGATCTGCGCGGTGCCCCTGGTCGGCTCGTAGATGCCCGACAGCAGCCGCAGCAGCGTCGACTTGCCCGCGCCGTTGTGCCCGACCAGGGCGACCCGGTCGCCCTCGTTGAGGACCAGGTTGATGTCGTGCAGCGCCTCGATGACCGGCACCCTGGCCTCGGTGGCGATCTTGCCGCCGACCTTGCCGAGCACCGCCTTCTTCATCGACCGGGTCTTCGCGTCGAAGATCGGGAAATCGACGGAGGCGTTCGCTACCTCGATGCTGACCATGTCGCCGCCTCGCTCAGACCCAGTAAGAGACACGGGCACGGTAGTTGCGCATCGCCACGAAGGCCAGGGCCCACCCGACCACGGTGATGGCCCCGACGACCACCCAGTGGTGCCAGCTCTGCTCACTGCCGATCAACGGCGCCCGCAGGATCTGCACGAAGTGGTACAGCGGGTTGAGCTCGATCAGCACCAGCCGCCAGTCGCCCGCGCCGAGCTTGTTGGTCAGCACGTCCACCGGCCACACGATCGGCGTGACGTAGAACATCAGGTTCGTCAACGCGTTGATGACCTGCGGGATGTCCCGGTAGCGGGTGCTGATGATGCCGAACAGCAGCGCCACCCAGCCGCCGTTGAGGGCGAGCAGCACGAACGCCGGGATGGCCAGCAGCGCGCTCCAGCCCAGTCCCGGCTGCAGCGGGCCGTGCTCGGAGAGCCGGTACGGCTCGCTCAACGAGCCGAAGAACAGCGCGAGCACGATGAAGTAGACGAGCATGTTGTGCAGCAGCATCAGCGTCTGCCGCCACACCGTGCGCAGCGCGTAGACGGTCAGCGGCGCGGGCAGGTGCTTGATCAGGCCCTCGTTGGCGATGAACGAGTCCGCACCCTCGGTCAGGCAGCCCAGGACGAAGCCCCAGACGATGAACCCGACGGTCAGGTACGGCAGGAAGGTGTTGATCGCCACGCCGAACAACTGGGAGTAGAGCAGGCCGAGGCCCGCCGCGGTGACCCCCATGCTCATGGTGATCCACAGCGGGCCGATGACCGAACGGCGGTACCGCTGCTTGATGTCCTGCCAGCCGAGGTGGCCCCACAGCTCCCGGGCGGCCAGGCCGTCCCGGATGTCCTTGCCGGCGCGCGCCCAACTCCGCCCGGAATGCACCACCACCGGGGTCACCGGGATGTCTATCGCGCTCGTTGCCTGCACAGTGGTTGAGCCTACCGGCGGTACACCGCCCAGGTGCTCGCCGGGCGGACCAGCGCGCCGACCTGGTTAGACTCGCCGGTGACCGGTTGCGGCCAACTCCCGGAGATGATCTTGTCTGAATTCCTCGTCGGCACCCGCCCCGTCGGCACCGCGCACCCGCCCCTGGTGGTCGCCGAGATCGGCATCAACCACGAGGGTGATCCGGCCAAGGCGCACCGCATGGTCGACGACGCCGCCGACGCCGGGGTCGAGTGCGTCAAGTTCCAGACCCACGTCGTCGAGGACGAGATGATCCCCAACGACGTCGTCCCCGGCAACGCCGACGAGCCCATCTACGCGATGATGCAGCGCTGCGCCCTGTCCGCCGAGGTCGAACGCGAGCTCAAGGCGCACGCCGAGGAACGCGGGATGGTGTTCCTGTCCACCCCGTTCTCCCGCGCCGCCGCCGACCGGCTGGCCGAACTGGACGTCGCCGCGTACAAGATCGGCTCCGGCGAGTGCAACAACTACCCGCTGGTCAAGCACATCGCGTCGCTGGGCAAGCCGGTCATCCTGTCCACCGGCATGAACGACATCGCCACCATCGCGCCCGCCGTGGAGATCCTCAGGGAGGCAGGCGTCGGGTACGCGCTGCTGCACTGCACCTCGCTCTACCCCACCCCACCCGAACTGGTCCGCCTCGGCGCGATGGCCGAACTGGGGGCGGCCTTCCCGGACGCGGTGCTCGGCCTCTCCGACCACACCACGACCATCTACCCGTGCCTCGGCGCGGTACCGCTGGGCGCCCGGGTGCTGGAACGGCACTTCACCTCCGACATGAGCTGGCCCGGCCCCGACATCCCGGTCTCCTCCACCCCCGCCGAGTTCGGCGAACTGGTCCGCGGCTCCCGACTGATCCACGCCGCGCTCGGCGGGTCGAAACAGATCCTGGACCTGGAGAAACCCACCATCGACTTCGCCTACGCCAGCGTCGTCACCACCACCCCGGTCGCCGCGGGGGAGGAACTGACCGAGGCCAACCTCTGGGTCAAACGCCCCGGCACCGGCGAAATCCTCGCCGTCCACTACCGCGACCTCCTCGGCCGCCGTGCCGCCCACAACCTGCCAGCCGACCGCCAGGTGGCCTGGTCCGACCTTGCCGACGCCTGACTCGCCGAATCCCGGCCCCGGTTCGCCGCACCCGCCCACCTCGCATCCGGTACTTGCGCCCCTGACGCCTGACCTGGGGGCGCCGGATCGGTCGTGTTCGGCTCTGGCGCCTGACTTGGTGGCGCTGGGCCGGTCACCCTCGCCATTGACGCCTGACTTGGCGGCGCTGGACCGGTCGTGCTCGGACCGGGCGCCCTCGGCCCTGATGTCAGGTCTGCCAACGCGGGCTGCCGCGCAGGTCACGATGAGACCCAGGCATAGGGTGATGGCCAGGTCGGCGTTCTCCTTGCGATTGCCGAGGATCACGACCCACGACCAGTCGCCGTTCACCCGCCGCTCCGGCGTGTTCGGCTTGTCCTGGCTCACCCCGGCGGCTACGCAGGGCCCCACCCTCCCGGGGGCCGGGGGCCCATTCCTGAACGTAGCGCACCGGGCGGCTTGTCAAGGGCGCTCGGGCTCGCCTGTGGACAACTCGACGGGCTGTGGACGACTCCGCGGGCCGTCCGCGGGGCCGGACCCGCTGTCGGGCGGGGCCCACCGGGGTCAGACGTGACTGCGCCAGACGTGACTGCGCCGGACGTGGCGGCGCCGGACGTGGCGGCGCCGGACGTGGGGGTGTCAGACGTGGGCGTGTCAGACGTGAGGGTGTCGGACGAGGTGGCGCCCGACCACCGCCGCGAGGTCCTGTTCGTCACCGGCACCAGGGCGGACTTCAGCAAGCTGCGCGACATCATGCTGGCCGTGCAGGACAGCGACCACCTGTCCGCCCGGGTCGTCGTCACCGGCATGCACCTGCTCCGCCGCTACGGCTACACCGTGCGCGAGGTCGAACGGGTCGGCCTGCGCCGCCTGCACCTCATCCCCAACCAGATCGAGGGCGAGCCGATGGCCCTCGTCCTGGCGAACACGGTCCAGGCGCTGGCCCGGCTGGTCAACGAGGAACGCCCGGACGCGATCGTCGTGCACGGCGACCGCGTCGAAGCCCTCGCCGCCGCCCTCGTCGGCTCCCTGCACAACGTCCGCGTCATCCACATCGAGGGCGGCGAGGTCTCCGGCACCATCGACGACGCCGTCCGCCACTCGATCTCCAAACACGCCCACGTCCACCTGGTCGCGAACGACACCGCCCGCGCCCGACTGCTGCAGATGGGCGAGGAGGAAGACCGCGTCTTCGTCGTCGGCAGCCCCGAGACGGACATCCTGACGTCCCCGGACCTGCCCACCCCCGACGAGGTCCGCACCCGCTACGACATCCCCTTCACCCGCTACGGCGTGCTGCTCATGCACCCCGTCACCACCGAACCCGAGTCGAACTCGACCCACGCCGCCGCCGTGGTCGACGCCGTCCTCGCGGGCACCCTCGACTGGGTCATCATCGACCCCAACAACGACGAAGGCTGCGCCGACATCCGCCGCCAACTCGACCGGCTCACCGGCCCCCGCTTCGCCCGCCTCCCGTCGATGCGCTTCGAACACTTCGTCACCCTCATGCGCCACGCCGAAGTGATGCTCGGCAACTCCTCATCCGGCGTCCGCGAAGCCCCGGTGGTCGGCACCCGCGCGGTGAACATCGGCACCCGCCAACGCGGCCGCACCACCGCCCAAGCCGTCCTCGACGTCCCCCCCACCCCGGCCGCCATCACCGCCGCCCTCACCGCCGTCGCCAGCCTCCCCCGCCTCCCCGCCTTCCACGGCTTCGGCGAACCCGGCGCCCGCAAACGCATCATCGAACTCTTCGAGGGCCCCACCCTCTGGCGCCCCACCCTCTACAAACACTTCATCGACCGCTGACCCACCCCGCACCTGGCCCGGCCAACTCACCCCCCACGCCTTCCGCAACCCGGCGCCCCCACACCCACCACCGCACTCTCACGAGCCCCCCACCCCACCTCCACACCCACGTTCATCGCCCCGCCCAAGCGCCCACCCCCGCCTCACACGATCCGGTGAACCC
>NZ_AXWW01000075.1 GCF_000482865.1 Actinokineospora inagensis DSM 44258
GGCCTGGGTAAGGCTAAAAGGCGGGGCCACTGGAAAGCGTGGCCTTACCCGCCGGCCGGCTTAGGCCACCGCCTCCCCCAAACAAAACAACTCCACCCCAGCGGGCGGTTGGGATCGGCGGGTTCCGAGGCGCGCGGGGCGGGTGTGGGGCTTCGTCGATATGGGGTGGGGTTTCGAGGCGCGCGGTGCTGGTTGGTTGTGTGGGTCGGCGGGGTTTGAGGCTTGTGGGGTGGGGGGTGGCGGGTTCGGCGGGGGCACGATCGGGCGGGGGGCGTGGCGGAGAGGTGGGCGTAGCCGTGCTGGCGGGACACGGTGGTCGTGCACAGGGGCGCCGAGAACCGGTTGGCGGGTGACGGTGGTTACTTCTCCAAGGCGGCTTTGCCGATGTCGGTGGGGAAGCGGTGTTCGTTGCGGTCGATTTTGGCGTTGGCGGCGGCCAGGAGGTCGACGTTGAGGACGTCGGCCAGGCGGACTAGGTAGAGGAGGACGTCGGCTAGTTCGTCTTCGACGCGGGCGCGGGTGGCGGGGTCGGCGGTGGCGGACTCGGCTTCGGTGGGGGTGAGCCACTGGAAGAGTTCGGTGAGTTCGCCGACTTCGCCGGTGAGGGCCATGACGAGGTTCTTGGGGGTGTGGAAGGGGCCCCAGGCGCGGGCTTCGGAGAAGGCGCGTTGGCGGGCGGTGAGGGCTTCGAGGGTCACGGGTCCGTTTTCTTCTTGGAGCGGAGCAGGATCTTGTCCGATTGTGGGACCACTTTGCCCGCTGGCGGGACCTGTTCCACGACGACCCAGTTGTGGTCGATGATGAGTTGTCGGCCCTTGCCGGTGGCGTCTTCCTCGGTCAAGTAGTAGAAACCGGCCTTTTGCAGGGTGTCCTGCGCGTCTTGGTGGTCCATGCCGACGACGTTGGGAATCGGCAGGGATCGGACGGAGGCGCTGGGTGGGGCGAGGGTGGGCGGCTCGGGGATCTTCGTGTCGTTGGGGCCGCAGGCGGCTACGGCGAACAGGACGAGGACGGCGGTGAGCGCGCGGGTCGTCACCCCACCATGATCAACGATCGTGGTCGGGGGCGCCAGCGCGGCGGCGGGACTGGTGGCGGGCGTCGAGTTCGACGATCGCGGGGCCGAGGGCCATGACCAGCAGGAGCACGAAGGCGAGCACAACTCCTACCCAGATCAAGATCGCCATCACCATTCCAACCACCTCCGGGGTTCACACGTTTTCGCTGGTCACCAGCTTGACCCGGCGGGGTGTGGGCGCGAATCGTCCTGGAGGGCGAGCTGGGCCGGTCGGGTGGTCGGGGTTTACCCGGAGGGGACTGGCCGATCGGCTGATGCCCGCGCGCCGGTCGGCTGAAGCGATCAACCTGGGGTAGCGGTTACCTTCTCGGACCATGGAGCTGCTGGTGCCCGCGCGGCGATGGCTGGCCGGGCTGTTGGGGCTGGCGTACCTGTTCGACCTGGTGCTCCACCTCGTCCGGCACGACGGGGCCGTGGTGTTCGCGCCGGTGCCGCTGCTGGGGTTCGTGCTCCTGGCGCTCGCCCGGCCGGTGCTGGGGGTGGTCGGGGGGTCGGCCTGGCTGGTCGCGGTCTCGGTGCTGATCCGGTTGTCGAGCCAAGCGGTGTACAGCGATTTCGGCGTGCAGAACCTGATGCTGTCGGAGTCGGTGGCGGTCGGGGCGCTGGTGGCGGTGGCGGTGTGGCTCACGCCGAGGTACACGGCCGTCAACCTGGTGGTGGTCGTGGCGGTCGCCGGGGTGATGGCGAGCGGGGTGCGGCAGTTCTACCCGACCTACGGGGTCGAGGAGAGTGCGCGTGGGCTCGCGTTGTCGCTGTTGAGCGGCGCGGTCGTGGTGCTCGGGGGGTGTGTGGTCGGGGTGGCCATCCGGGCGCATGACGATCGTGGGGCCTCGGGGAGCCTCGCGAGTCTCATCCGGCGGCAGTGGCCGCTCGCGGGTGCGCTGGTGGTGCTGATCCTGGTGGACCAGACGAGTTCGGGGGGGCTCCGGGGCCTGTTTTACGCGCCGTTGGCGGGTTTGTTGATGGTGGCCACGGCCACGTGCGCGGTCCTCGGGCCGACAGCTCCGGCCCGGTACGCGGTCAGCGCGGCGGTGCTGACGGTGAGTTCGACGTTGGCGTTTCCCCCGTTCGGGCTGCTGCTCGGTTGGTATTCACGCTTTCCGGTGCCGACAAGTATTGCGGCGGCGCACATGGCGTTGGTGGCGTACCTCGTTCGGTATGCGGATCGCACCCAGGCGGGGCTCGGGGTGGCGGCGGTGGTCGGCGCGGACGTGCTGACGGTGGTCACCGGGGCCGAGACGGGGACGGTGAACTGGGAGTTCCTGCTGGTCTCGGCGTTCCTGCTGGTGGTGGCGATGGCGACCGGGCAGTACTTCCGGTCCCGCGACCGCGAGCGCAACCAGACGGTGCGGGTGGCGATCACCGGCGCGCAGCAGGCGGAGCGGATGGCGTTGGCGCGGGAGCTGCACGATGTGGTGGCCCACCACGTGACGGGGATTGTTGTCGCCGCCCAGGCGGCGCGGTTGGTCGGCGAGACGAACCCGCAGGCTGCGGTGGACGCCTTGGAGCGGATCGAGGAAGCGGGGACGGACGCGTTGTCCGCGATGCGGATGCTGGTGGGCAGCATGCGTGGCGCCCCGGTGGCAGGCGCCGAGGGGCAGGCGACGGTGGATTTGGCCAATGACGTGCGGATGCTCACCAGCAAGTTCCCCGGCCCCAAGATCGAGCTGAGCGTGGACCTACCGCCGTCGCTGCCGCCGGAAGCCGGGCGGACGGTGCTGCGGATCGTGCAGGAAGCGTTGACGAACGTCGGCAAGCACGCCCGCGCCGCGGAGACGGTGAAGATCGACATCGGGGTCGCCGGTGACGAATTGCGGCTGCGGGTGGCGGATGATGCCCCGGCTGCGGAGGTGCGGCCAGCCGGTGGTTCGGGCGGATACGGTCTGGTGGGCATGCGCGAGCGGATCGACCTTCTCGGGGGCAGGTTCACGGCCGGGCCTGGTGTGGGCTCGGGGTGGGTTGTGGACGCCGGATTTCCCCTGCGTGAACGGAGAGACCAGTGATTCGGGTACTGATCGGCGACGACCGAGAGGGGGTTCGGGCTGGGGTTCGATTCGGTCGGTCGGCGAGGTGGCGGACGGGGTTGTGCGGGCTCGGGAGCTGCGGCCGAACGGGTTGGTGGGCACCTGCGAGCGGGCCGACCTTCTTGGCAGACCCAGGACGACATGGAGGTCGTCGCGGATGGGGTGGACGCAGTCGCGCGGGCACACGATCTCCGGCCGGAGATGTTGGTGGGCATGCGTGAGCGGATCGACCTTCTCGGGGCAGGTTCACGGCCGGGGCCGGGGTCGAGGTGGGTTGTGACCCTGCGTCAACGGAGAAACCAGTGATATGAGTGCGGATCGCCGACGACCAAGAGATGGTCCGGGCCGGGTTTCGGATCGGTCGTCGCCGAACGGGGTGGGCGCGGTCGTGTGGGCTTGGGGGCTGCGGGCGGACGGGGTGGTGGGCGCGTGTGAGCGGGTCGACCTTCTTGGTGGCGGGTTGACGGCCGGGGCGGGGTGGGTTGTGGGCCTGGGTGAATGGAGAGAGCAGTGATTCGGGTGTTGATCGCCGATGATCAGGAGATGGTTCGGGCTGGGTTCCGGATGATCTTGCAGACCCAGGAGGACATGGAGGTGGTGGCGGATGTGGCGGATGGGGTGGATGCGGTTGCGCGGGCTCGGGAACTGCGACCGGATGTGTGTCTGCTCGATATCCGGATGCCGGGCATGGATGGGTTGGCGGTTACCAAGACCCTGGCGGGGCCTGATGTTGCTGATCCGTTGAAGGTGGTGGTGGTCACTACGTTTGATTTGGATGAGTACGTTCACCAAGCCCTGACGAACGGGGCTAGTGGGTTCTTGTTGAAGGATGCGGGGCCTGCGTTGTTGATGGAGGCGGTGCGGGCGGCGGCGCGGGGGGATGCGTTGGTGTCGCCGCAGATTACGGTTCGGTTGTTGAAGCACTTTGCCGCACCGGCTTCGGCGCCGAATCCGTTGACCGAACGGGAGACGGAGGTGGTGCGGGCGGCGGCCAGGGGTCTGACCAACACCGAGATCGGGACGGAACTGTTCCTGTCGCTGTCGACGGTGAAGACGCACCTGGCCGCCGTGCAGGCCAAGATCGGTGCCCGCAACCGGGTCGAGATCGCCGCGTGGGCGTGGCGGACGGGGCTGATGGCCGACTGAGCCCCTGAGCAGCCCCCGAATCCAGCCTAGAGCAGGTCGACGGCGGTCCGGGGGACCAGAGGAGCGCCGGTGGACAACTGCGGGTGGTGTGGATACGGGGGCGGCGGCTAGGCGGCGAGCTTGCCGGTCGCCTCGGCGACGACGGCGGCGAGGCGGGTGAGGCTGTCTTTGGTGAGGACCAGCTCGAAGCCCTCCATGCGGCCGCCGAAGTAGAGGGACATGGCGGCGGGGCCGTCGGGTGCGTAGCTGATCTCGCACCCGTCCTCGACCTTGGCCCAGGTGTTCATGCTGAACGCAGCCGTGTGCATAGCGTGACCTTCCAGAGAGAGGGTTGGCACAGAATGTGTGCACTGCGATGCAACGCCATGGGGGCACGCTGCGCAAGCTTTCACCTGGGTTTTTCACCCGTATAGGCCATGGCAAAGTCGTTGTATTGCACGCTGCGCATCTAGAGACTTTCAGACCGAACGAAAGACTCTTGGAATGTGGAGGGGCAGGCAGGTGCACGAGGCAACGACGGGTTCGACAGTGCCGCGCAGGCAACTAGGCAGGCACCTGCGCGATCTTCGTGGACGCGCTCGGCTTACAGTGAAGTCCGCTGCGAAGGCACTGGAGTGGTCCGAGACAAAAATCTGGCGCATCGAGAACGGCCACACGGCCATGCGGAGCCTCGACACCGAGGCGATGTGCAGGGTGTACGGCGCCTCCGCCGAGGTGACCGAATATCTCATGGGTCTGTCGAAGAAGACGAAGGAACAAGGGTGGTGGCACAGCGCTTACGGCAATGTCATTCCCGACGGTTTCGGGCTCTACATCGGCCTGGAAGAGGTCGCTTCGTCGATGCAGTGGTACGAGAAGGACCTCGTGCCGGGCCTGTTTCAGATCAGCGACTACGCACGTGTGCTAATTCAGCACCATGTGCCGACGCCACCACCCGAACAGGTGGAGCGAAGCGTCGAATTGCGCGCAGCGCGCAGCGCGCTGCTCACCAGGGTGAGCGCTCGGCCTACGATTCGCTTGGCTCTCAACGAAGGCATCCTCCGCACGCCGGTTGGTGGCCCGGACGTCATGGCTCGGCAACTAACCCACTTGGCAGAGATGGCCCGGCTGGATACAGTCTCGCTGCGTGTTGTCCCGTTCGCGCAAGGCATGCACCTTGGCTTGCTGTCCGGCCCGTTCGTCATCCTGCGATTCCCGGACAACGGGACCCGAGAGGGCGAACCACCGGTGGTGTATTCCGAAAATCTTGTTGGCGAGTTGTTTCTCGACAAACCCCTCGAGGTGGAGCACTACGACGCAGCTTTTGAGAGCATCTGGAATGCGGCACTGAGCGAACAGGATAGTATGCGCCTCGTTCAGCAGATACAGAAGGAGTTCACCCATGAGGCCAGTCGACCTGATGTGGCGGAAGAGTAGCCGCAGCAACGGCAAGGCCAACTGTGTGGAGATCGCCTTCGGCGATGTCCACACAGTTCTCGCTCGCGACAGCAAGCAGGGGAATGGGCCGGCGCTTAGGTTCAACCGCAGCCAGTGGCAGGCTTTTCTCGACTCCATGTGAGCGGGTTCGGGTGGGGTCGCTCCGCGACCCCACCCCCCTCACACCACCGTCTTCACCGTCAACTGGTTCCCCGGCGGCGTCTTCGCACACCCCGTCCCCGGCAGTGCCACAAACCCCGACCCCGTGTCGTGCGGCGGATAGACCCTGATCCCCCGCACCTCCGTCGGCTGGCACTCCGCCGGATCAAAGTTCTGCACGTTCACGAACCCCACATCCGCCGAAGCCGCCGCCCCCGGAGCCAGCTTCACCGCCGCGCCCTTCGTCCCCACCCGATACGCGGCCGGACCGACCTGATGCCCGTCATCCCCCGCCACGTACGACACGCCCGGGAAGCCCTGGATCACGCACGTCCGCGAACCCGAGTTCGTGAAGACCAACTTCCGGTACACCGTCCCGGCCGCCGCGTCACCGTCCTTGACGGACAGCTTCAACTCGCCCACCTTGCAGTCGTCCGTGGACACCGGATCGCTGGGTTCCGACGAAGGCTCAACCGCACTGGTGGTCGGGGTCGACGACACTGTCGGTGACGCCGTGGGCAACTGGGCGACCGATTGGTCGGATTTCTGCCCACCACACGCGACAACCAGCGCACCGACCGCCGCGACCGCCAGAACCGCCTTACCGTTGGCTACCCACCTCATCACTCCACAATGAGCCAGTTTCCCACTGTCCGCCACCCGGATCGGCTTCACACGCTCCGCTACCCGCTGGGAACAATTGCCGCCCATTCGGGGGTAACTGCTCGCGGGAACCGGACAGTAGCGTCTCGGTATGGCGGACACCTCGTCGGTACGATTACCCGTCACGATCAGGAGGGCGGTGTGAAAGACCGACGACTGACGTGGCTGCTCGGGTCCAGCGCCACCTCCAACCTCGGTGACGGAATCGGCAAGGTCGCCATCCCCCTGCTCGGCGCCAGCCTCACCCGGGACCCCGTCCTCATCGCGGGACTGTCCGCCACCGCCTTCCTCCCCTGGCTGCTGTTCGCGCTGGTCAGCGGAGCCCTGGTGGACCGGGTCGACCGGCGGCGGGCGATGCTGCTCGCCAACACCTCCCGGGCGGTCATCGTCGGCGGGCTGACCGTGCTCGTCGTCTTCCACGCCACGTCGATCTGGCTGCTCTACGTCGCCGCGCTGCTGATCGGCACGATCGAGACCATCGCGGACAGCGCCGCGCAAGCGCTCATCCCGGCCGTCGTCGACCGCGCCGGACTGGAATCTGCAAACGGCAAATTGCAATCTGCAGAAATCGTCGGGCAGACCTTCCTCGGTGGACCACTGGGCAGCCTCACCTTCGCGGCCTTCGCCGCGCTGCCGTTCCTGCTGAACTCCGTCGGGTTCGCGATCGCGGCCATCTTCCTGCTGGCGCTGCGCGGGTCGTACCGGCCGAAGGTCACCGGACCGGCACCCAAGCTGCGCACCCAACTGGCCGAGGGACTGAGCTGGGTCAAGCAGCGACCACTCATGATCCAACTCGTGATCTTCGCGGCCGGGATCGCGCTGACCTCGGAACTCGCGCAGGCCCTGCTCGTCCTCTACGCACTCCAAGACCTCAGCCTCAGCGAAGCCACCTTCGGCGTGTTCGCGCTGATCGGCGGGGCGGGCGGCCTACTCGGGGCGGCCGTCGCACCACGGCTGACCAGGGCCTTCTCCCGCCGAGCCGTCCTGACCTTCTCCGTCACCGCGTGCGCGCTGGCGTTCGGCGTGATGGGCGTGGTCTACGAACCGGTGACCGCCGGAGTCCTCTTCGGGGTGTTCGCGGCGGGGGTGGTCGTGGTCAACGTGATCATCGGGGCGCTGCGGCACGCGTTGATCCCCGAGCACCTGTTCGGGCGGGTCCTCGGGGTGTGGCGGACGGCCGTCTGGGGCGCGATCCCGGTTGGCGCGCTGCTCGGCGGACTCATCGCCGACTGGCTGAGCACGCGAGCCGTGTTCATCATCTCCGGCGCGCTGCAACTCGGCCTGGCCGGTGTCATGTGGGTGGTGCTGGCCCGGCACGAGTCCGAGGTGGACAGCCTCAACAACACCGGGGACACCGAGGACACCGCGCCGGAACCCATCCAGCAACCGTTATCCGGCGAGAGCCCGGCCACGGCCGGGGCCTGACGGCGGGACGACCCCAGCAGGGCCGCCCCGCCACAGCACCTACTTGCTCGCGACCTTGCGGTACTTGGCGACCGCCAGCGGCGCGAAGATCACCAGCACGGCTAGCGAGGACACCAGGGCGTAGAGCACCGAGTGGTGCGCGGGCCAAGCGTCCGACTGGCCCAACACACCCGGTCGGGCGTTGCCGAACAGACTTCGAGCGGCATCCGCGATCGCGGTGACCGGGTTCCACTCGGCGACCGCCTTGAGCGGGCCGGGCATGCTCGACGCCGACACGAACGCCGACGAGATGAACGTGACCGGGAACATCCAGATGAACCCGGCGCTCTGCGCGACCTGCACGCTGCCGGACACCAACCCGATCCACGCGCCGATCCACGACATGGCGAACGAGAACAGCAGCAACATCAGGTACGCGCCGATCGCGTCGATGAAACTGCCCCGGATCCGCCACCCCACGAGCAGACCGCAGATCGACATCACCAGCAGGCCGATCGCGCTGACCGCCAGGTCCGACGCCGTGCGGCCGACCAACACCGCCGCCCTGGTCATCGGCAGCGACCGGAACCTGTCAATCACACCCTTCTCCAGGTCGGCGGCCATGCCGATGGTGGTGTACGCCGAGTTGAACGCGACCGTCTGGGCGAAGATGCCGCCCATCAGGAACTCGCGGTAGGCGCTCGGGTCGTCGCCGATGCTGTTGGCGAACACGAACGAGAACAGCAGCACGAACATGATCGGCTGCAGCGTGGCGCCGAGCAGCAGGTCCGGCTGGCGGCGCACGTTCATCAAGTTGCGCCAGGTCACCACGCCGCTGTCGCGGGTGCCCGCCGAGATGACGCTCACTGGGTCTTCGCCTTCCTGCCCTTGGCCTTCTTCTTCTCGTCCGCCTGCTGCGCCTCCTCGGCCACGTGGCCGGTCAACGCGAGGAACACGTCGTCGAGGGTGGGGCGGTGCAGGGCGACGTCCAACACGCTGACGCCCTCCTGGTCCAACCTGCGCAGCGCCTCCACCAGGGCCTTCGGGCCGGTGTCGACCTTCACCTGGACGCGGCGCTGCAGGTCCTCGGTGACCGGCTCGTCCGAACCGACCTCGGCCAGCACCCGGGCGGTGGTGGCCAACTCGGTCTGCTCGACGACCACGATCTCCAGCCGCTCACCGCCGACCTGGGCCTTCAACTCGTCGGCGGTGCCCGCCGCGATGACCTTGCCGTGGTCGATCACCAGGATCTTGTTCGCGAGCTGGTCGGCCTCCTCCAGGTACTGCGTGGTCAACAACACCGTGGTGCCGTCGGCGACCAACTCGCCGATGACGTCCCAGGTGTCCATCCGGCCGCGCGGGTCCAGACCGGTGGTGGGCTCGTCGAGCACCACCACGGCGGGCTCCGCGACCAGCGCGCCCGCCAGGTCGAGCCTGCGGCGCATACCGCCGGAGTACGTCTTGGCCGGGCGGTCACCGGCGTCGTTCAGGCGGAACCGGCTGATCAGCTCCCGCGCCCGGCTGGACGCGGCGGACCGGCTCATCCCGTAGAGCCTGCCGACCATGTACAGGTTCTCGTAGCCGGTGAGGTGCTCGTCGACCGCGGCGTACTGGCCGGACAGTCCGATCGAGCGGCGGACCGCGTCCGGGTCCGCGACAACGTCGTGACCGGCGACGAACGCGCGGCCGGAGTCGGGTTTGAGCAGAGTGGTGAGGATGCGAACGGTGGTCGTCTTACCGGCGCCGTTGGGCCCGAGCAGGCCCAGCACCGTCCCGGCGGGGATCTCCAGGTCGACACCGTCGAGGGCGCGGGTCGACCCGAAGGTCTTGACCAACGCTTCCGCGCGCACGGCGATCGAGGACGCGGGCGGGGGCATGAGCCCTCCCTGACATAGTCCGAATGAGGTACGCGGCGCAGAGTAGCCCCGAGGACCGACAACTTTCCCCGATTTACGCCAACCGGACTTTCCTCCGGGTACCCGCTGGCGACAACTCGAGCAGGTCAGACCTCGATTCCGGTCCACTCCAGACAGTGCCAACCCGACGGCCGCTGTTCCAGCAGCACATGCCCGGTGTTGGGCAGGAGTTTCGCGTTCGCCACCTGGGCGCCGATGTTGTCGGCCAGCCACTCCGCAGCCAGGCGGATGATCCCACCATGACTGACCACAACCACCAGGCCGTGGCTGTGGGACCGGCAGATTCGCTCCAACGTGGCCAGGTAGCGCTCGCGGATCTCCTCGCCCGTCTCCCCGCCCGGCATGGTGGCGGCGAGATCTCCCTGCGTCCAACGCATGTAGACCTCACCGAAACCTCTTAGCGCCTCTTCGTCAGAACGGCCCTCAAGGTCACCGGCCTGGACCTCGTGCAGGCCCTCGACCACATCGACGTTGAGACCATGCCTCTTCGCGACTGGCTCAGCGGTCTCTTGCGCGCGGGTCGCGATGCTGGCGTAGACCGCGATCACCTGCTCGTCCGCCAGCCGGTCGGCGAGGGCCTGGGCCTGGCGGTGGCCCATCTCGGTCAGGGACGGACCCGGCGGGCGCGAGTCGAGCGCGTGCTTCACGTTCGACGGGGTCTCACCGTGGCGGATCAGCATTAACCGCGCGGTCACGGCTCCTCACCACGCAGCACCGCCTCGACCCACCGGGTGGAGTCCAGGTAGTCCTCTTCGCGGTTCGGCGCGGACACCTCCGCCACCGACCCCTCCGCCTTGGGGTAAGAGCCCAGGAACAGGACCCGCTGGCTCCGGCGCCGGACAGCGGCAAGGGCCTCGGCCACGCGCGGCTCGGCGATGTGACCGTCGAAATCCAGGTAAAACCGGTATTCGCCGAAACGGTTCCGCAGCGGGCGCGACTCGATGCGGGTCAGGTTTATACCGCGCATGGCCAACTCGGTGAGTACGAAAGCAAGTTCACCTGGTCGGTGGGAAACAACCACTATCACCGACGTCCGGTCAGCTCCTGTCGGCGCGGGCAATTCCTCCGGGCGGGCCAGCAGCAGGAAGCGGGTAATCGCGTCGCGCTCGTCGGCGACGTCGGTCGCGAGAACGTCCAGCGGGTAGTGGTCGGCGGCGACGGGAGCGGTCACAGCGGCGTCGAACTCGCCGGACTGGACCCCCACCGCGGCACCGGCCGTCGAGGCGGCGACCCGGCGGGCCGCGTTCGGCATGGTCTCCTGGATCCAGCGCTCGACCTGCGCCAACGCGTGCGGGTGACTCGCGATGGACCGCACGTCCGCCGCTTTCAACCCCGGCCGGACCAGGATGGAGAACCGGATCGGCAGCAGGTACTCGGCCAGCGCGACCACCGGCGGGGCGTCCGCGGCGAGGGTGTCCATGGCGGCCGAGACGGCGCCCTCGACCGAGTTCTCGATCGGCACGCAGGCCAACTGGGCGTCGCCGGACCGCACCGCGCCGACCGCGGCCGGAATGGTGGGCAGCGGCACGAAGTCGCTCCCCGGCGCAAGCGCTTTCGCGGCCTGTTCGGTGAATGTTCCCCTGGGTCCGAAGTACGCGGTGGTCGGCACGCGGACCACCCTACGCAGGACCATCAGCCGGGTGGAGATGTGGCGGTTGCCAAACGGCGGTTACCCCGGGTGTCCCCAAGATGCCATGCTGGAACCGTGACCGCGGATTCGGAAACCGGCATGGCGGCGGCGACCCGTCGCGGGTCCGGCATGCTCGAACTCGTCCTGTGCGCGGAGAGCGAGCCGCAAGCCGAGGCTTGGGCGAGCACGGCCGAGGGCAGGCCGCAGATCCACGTCCACCGTGGATCGGTGTTGGAAGTCTCGGCGGACGCGGTCGTCTCACCCGCCAACGCGTACGGGTGGCTACGCGAGGGCGTGGACGCCACGTACACCGAGGCGTTCCCGTCCATCGAGCAGCGGGTGCGCAGCGCCATTCTCGGCTCTTACGGCGGCGAGATGCCGATCGGTGAGGCGCTGATCGTGCCCACGTACATCGCGCGGCCCGCGTGGCTGATCGCGGCGCCCACGACCCGCGAACCGTTCGAGTACTTGGCAGCGGAGACCGTCAACCCCTACCTGGCGGCCAGGGCCGTGTTCCGGCTGTGGTCCGCGGGACTGCTCGACGACGGCGTGCCGGTGCGGCAGTCGGTGCACACCATCGCGATGCCCGGCCTCGGCACCGGCGTCAGCGGGGTCCCGCCGGAGGTGTGCGCGAGGCAGATCGCCGCCGCCTGGGACGCGGTGTTCGAGCCGGGCAGTGTGGCACGGACCTGATGTTCGCGGCGACGTCATGTGCGCCACACCTGTAGTCCCCCTATCGGTGCAGTCGGTCACAGCGCGAAGGTGGGTAGACCACCTACGTTGACTCCCGTACACCCATTCCGGCGCGAGGGAGCCCGAGATGGCACGGGTGCGTGAGCTGAGCCCGTACGTGGAGCTGCGCCGCGAACAGTGGCGCGAGCTGCGCGAGTCCACCCCACTGCCGCTGACCTTCGACGAACTGGTCGCGCTGCGCGGCCTCGGCGACCCGGTGGACCTGGACGAGGTGGTCGACGTCTACCTGCCGCTGTCGCGGTTGATCTCCCTGCAGGTGGCGGCCCGGCAGCAGCTCTACAGCGCGACCGTGCAGTTCCTCGGCGAGGACCGGCCCGCGAAGGTCCCGTTCGTGATCGGCATCGCGGGCAGCGTCGCGGTCGGGAAGTCGACCACGGCCCGGCTGCTGCGGCTGCTGCTGGCCCGGTGGCCGGATCACCCGCACGTGGACCTGGTGACCACGGACGGGTTCCTGTTCCCGCAGGCAGAGTTGGTCCGGCGTGGCCTGATGAGCCGGAAGGGGTTCCCGGAGAGCTACGACCGCCGCGCGTTGTTGCGGTTCGTGTCGGAGGTGAAGGCGGGGGCGCCGGACGTGCGGGCGCCGGTGTACTCGCACCTGGCGTACGACATCGTGCCCGGCGAGGAACAGGTGGTCCGGCGACCGGACATCCTCATCGTCGAGGGCCTGAACGTGCTGCAGCCCGCCGCCCGGCTGGCGGTGTCCGACCTGTTCGACTTCTCGATCTACGTGGACGCGCACACCGACGACATCGAACGCTGGTACGTCTCGCGGTTCCTGGCGCTGCGCGGGACGGCGTTCGCGGACCCGTCGTCGCACTTCCACCACTTCGCCGCGCTGACCGACGACGACGCGGTCGCCGAGGCCACCCGGCTGTGGAAGACGATCAACGAGCCGAACCTGGCGAACAACATCCTGCCCACCCGGCCCCGGGCGACCCTGGTGCTGCGCAAGGGCGCCGACCACCGGACCACCCGGGTACGGCTCCGTAAGCTGTGACGCCATGATCCGCGTGCTGCTCGTCGACGACCACGAGGTGGTCCGGCGCGGGCTGCGCGACCTGCTGGACGGCGAACCGGACATCGAGGTCACCGGGCAGGCGGGCGGCGTCGGCGAAGCCCTGGCGCTGACGTCGTCCTGCACGTTCGACGTGGCGGTGGTGGACGTGCGGTTGCCCGACGGGGACGGCGTGTCGCTGTGCCGGTCACTGCGGGAACGCTCCGGCCCGGCCTGCCTGGTCCTGACCGCCTTCGACGACGAGGCCGCCCTGGTCGAGGCGATCATGGCGGGGGCGGCGGGGTACCTGCTCAAACAGGTGCGGGGCCAGGACCTGGTGACAGCCGTGCGCGAAGTCGCCGCCGGACGGTCACTGCTGGACCCGGTGACCACCGCCCGGGTGCTGGACCGCATGCGCCGCAGCGCCCAACCCGACGAGCTGGCGGGTCTGACCGAGCGCGAACGCGAGGTGCTGACCCTCGTCGGCGAGGGCATGTCCAACCGCGAGATCGCCGAACGGCTGTTCCTCGCGGAGAAGACCGTGAAAAACCACGTGACGTCGGTGCTGGCCAAGCTCGGCATGGAACGCCGCACCCAGGCCATCGCCTGGTTCGCCCGCCGCCGATAGTCAGTGCTTGTCAGGTGATCGGGACTTCCCAGGTGACGGTGGTACCGCTGCGGGGGGATGAGCGGACGGTGCAGTGGCCGCCTGCCTGGTCGGCGCGTTCGTGGAGGTTTTTGAGGCCGCGTTGGGTGACGCCCTGGGGGATGCCGCAGCCGTCGTCGGCGACGGTGAGGCGGAGGGTGGGGCCGTGGCGGCGGAGGTGGACGGCGACGCGGAGGGCGCCTGCGTGGCGGACGATGTTGGAGAGGGACTCGCGGAGGGCGGCGCGGGTGTGGTCGGCGATGTGTGGGGGGACGTCGGACAGGTCGCCGGTCAGTTCGAAGGTGGGGTCGAAGCCGAGGAGTTCGCGGGCGGTGGCGACCTCGGCGCGGACCGAGTCGGCCAGGTCGGCGGCGGGCTCGGGGTCGGGGTTGCGGAGCGCGCGGACGACGGCGCGGACGTCGGCGATGGCAGCGTCGAGCTGGTCGACGGCGTCGGCGAGGCGGGTGGCGTCGGGCTTGGCGAGCTTGCGCGTGGGGCGGCGGGACAAGAGGTCGAGTTGCATACCGGCCGCGTAGAGGCGCTGGATGATGACGTCGTGCAGGTCGCGGGCGATGCGTTCGCGTTCCTCGTACAGGCCAACGCGTTCGCGGGCGTTGCGGCCCTCGGCGAGGACGAGCACAAGACCGGCTTGGGCGGCGAAGGCGGTCAGGACCTCGACGGTGCCGTTGGTGAACGGCTTGGCGCCGCGACGGCGGTAGACGGTGAGCGCGCCCAGCCGTGACTCGCGCGTACCGAAGGGGGCAGCGGCGAACGGGCCGTAGGTGCTGAGTTCGCGCGGGACGTAAGGGGATGTGCGCGGGTCCGTCGTGACGTCATCAGCGACGATCGGCACACCGCCACGGGCGACACGGGCAGCCGATGAACGCGGCGACAAGACGAGCCCGACGGGGTCCGTACCCCGAGCGCCGTGGGCGGCCTCCACGGTGAGGGAGCCATCGTCGGAGCCGGTCATAACCAGGCCCAGGTCAGCCTCGGCGAGCTCGGCGGCCGCGCGCACAACGAGGTGCAGCACCGTATCCGGGTCCTGACCGGACAGTGCCGCCGTGGCGATCTCGGTGGACGCGGTAAGAGTCCGCGCGGCGAGGGTGGGGTCCATGGGCAGCACCAGGTTATGCCCTCACGAGACACCGGCAGCGCCGGTCCGCTGGACGGCTGCCACCCGGCGGATCACCGGGAAGATCCGAATCAGCAGCAATGGCCGTGGGCGACATCCGACCCAGCCGGAGCAGGCACGCAGAGGCCACCGGCGCGCGAGCCGCGTCGACCCGCCCCGCGCCCTGCTCGAACGCGGCCGCAGACAACCCGCCGGGCGGCGAAGACCAGGGCCTCACGGCCCACCCACCACAGCGAGCGGGCGCACGGTTCCGTCGACCACCTCCACCACCAAGTCCGCCTGTGCCGCTTCTTCCGGGCGGTGGGTGATGTGCACGACCGTGCGTCCGGCGAAGGTGGTGCGGAGGGTGGACAGGACCTCGTCCGCCGTGGCGGTGTCCAGGTGGGCGGTGGGTTCGTCGAGGAGGATCAAGGGGGCGTCGGCGAGGAGGGCGCGGGCCAGGGCGATGCGTTGGGCTTCGCCGCCGGAGACCGCCGTAGCTCGGGCGTCGAGGTCGAAGACGGGGAGACCGGCTTGGGCGAGGGCGGCCGCGAGTTCGGGGTCGGTGGCGTGCGGAGACGCCAGGCGCAGGTTCTCGCGGACGCTGGTGGAGACGAGCATCGGGTCTTGGGGGCACCAGGCGACGGTGGGTGGGCGGGACACCGAACCCTCGTCGGCGTTGAGGAAACCCAGTAGCAGAGCCACAAGCGTGGACTTGCCGGAGCCGGAAGGGCCGACAACGGCAGTGTGGGTGCCGGGGGTAAGACGGAGGTTCACCCCGTGCAGGGCGGGCTGGGTCGTACCGGGCCACCGGGTTGTCACGTCGATCAGGTCGACGGTGTCGCTGGGGGTCCACGCGCTGACCGTGGCGGGGGCGTTTTCCAGGGCGGCGATTCGGGCATAGGCGGCACTTAGCGCGGCGAGGTTGGTGACTGCAGGGGGCAAGAGGGCCAAGACCTCCGCCAGGGACAAGGGAATCAACGCGACGATAGGGATCAGGACCGGGTCGAGGGATCGGGAGACGACGACGCTGAGCACGGTGGCGGCGCCGAGGGTGAGGGTGATCAGCGCCTGTCCGGCGCCGGCGCCGAAGGCCTGGCGGCGGGCGCGGGTGGCCAGGGCGGCGTCGGCCTCGGCCAAGGCGGCGCGGTGGCGGGTGTGCCTGCCGAAGGCGATGAGGTCGGCGGCTGAGGTCAGCAGGGTCAGGACGCGGGCGGAGACGGCGCGGCGGCCGTTGGACAGGGCGGCGGTGGCGTGGCGTTCGGCGAGCAGCGAGACGACGGGAGCGCCGAGGCAGGCGATCACGACAGCAGCAGCCAGGACGAGACCGGCGGCGGGGTGAACCATGGTCTGGATGACGATGGCGGCCACGCAGGCACCGATGGCGACCAGTGGCGGCACGAGAACCCGAGGAGTGAGGTCGCGGACAGTGTCGACGTCGTCGACGAAGCGGCGGAGACCTTCACCGCCGCGCAGGCCCAGCGAGCGAGCGGGGCCGAGGCGGACGAGGGCTTGCCAGAGGCGGACGCGCAGGTCAGTGGCGGTGCGGAAGACGGCATCGTGGACGGCCAGCCGCTCGGCGTAGCGCAGGGCGGCGCGGGCCAGGCCGAAGGCGCGGACACCGACGACGGCGACCGACAGGGTCAGGATCGGCGGCTGCTGGGCGGCTTTGGCGATCAACCAGGCCGACAGGGCGGCCAAGACCACGCCGCTGACCAGGGCCGATGAGCCGAGCGCGGCGCCTGCCAGCATCCGGCCGGTGATCAAGCCACGCAGACCGCGCGACGGTTCGACCGGCTCGTCGGTGACGGACACGGGGGCGCGCTCGGGGAGCGGGACCTCAGCGGCGGCGACGGCGCGGTGGGTGGAGAGGATCACGGCGACGCCGAGGGAGGCGGCGCGTTCGATGGCGACCATGACCCGGGCGGCGGTGGTCGGGTCCAGGTGGGACGTGGGCTCGTCGAGCAGGAGGAGGCGGGTGCCGGGGCGGGACAGGGCGCGGAGCAGGGCCACGCGTTGGCGTTCGCCTTCCGAGAGTTCGACGATGCGGCGGTCGAGCAGGTGGGCGATGCCGAGTTCGGCGGCCAGGGCGACGCTGTCGACCTCATCGGCGACGGTGGTCTCGCCGAAGGTGGGATGTTGCGGGACCCAGGTGACGATGTGGCGCCAAGTCGACATATCTACTTCGGTAAGAGGCACGTTGTCGATGAGGACGGAGCCTTCGAAGGGAACGAATCCCAACAGGACGCCGAAGGCGGTGCTCTTACCGGTACCGCTGGGTGAATCCAGGCGGACGATCTCGCCGGGGCGAACGACCAATGACAAGTCGTCCGGGGCGTAGTGGTCGCGGCGGTGAACACGAAGGCCCTCGATGCGCAGCTCGCGGAAGTCGGAGACGGCAACACCGCCGTTGGTCGGCGCGGCGGGGATCTCGGCGACCCGGCGAACTGCCTCCAGGCCGTCTTCGCTCGCGTGGTGGGCGGCTCCGGCGGCACGTAGTGGCAGGTAGCACTCGGGCACCACGATCAGCACGAACAAGCCCACGACCAAGGTGAGGTCACCGGCGACAAGCCGCATACCGATGACGACAGCGACAAGAGCCACGGACAAGGTCGCCACCAACTCCAGCGCGAAGGCCGAAGAGAACGCGACACGCAGTACGCGCAGAGTGCCGCGACGGTGCGCATCGGACACCGACTGCACCGCCTCGGCTTGAGCTGACGCGCGCCGAAACGCCGTCAGGACAGGCAAAGCGCGCACCAACTCCAACAGGTTTCCCGACAACCGCTCGGTCGCGGCCGCTGCGGGCCCCACCCGGTCCTCGGTATACCGCCCGATGACTATGGCGAACACCGGGATAAGAGGCACCGTCAGCGCTACCACGACCGCAGAAGGCCAGTCAGTGAACAAGATTGCCGCGCCTACCGTGAGAGGTGCGACTGCCGCTGTCACCAACGCGGGGAGGTAAGTGCCGAAGTAGGCGTCAAGAGCGTCGAGGCCGCGAGTGGCCAACGCGGTCAGTTCGCCGGGGCCGCGCGCGGAAATCCACTCGGGACCTTGCGCCAACGCCCGGTCCAGCGTGATCGCGCGCAGTTCCTCCTTCGCCCCGGCGGCCGCGCGCGCGGCGACGACGGAGGTGGCCCAGCCGAGCAGCGACCGGGCCACGACAGCCCCGGCCAGCACACCGACCAGGTGAAACGATGTCAACACGGTGGCCAGCGCCCACGCCTGGACCACCAGCGCGACCGCGTTGAGCAGCGACAACAGGCCACAGAGGGCCAGTGCTCGGCGCGCCGACGGGGACAACCCCGGCAACGCGCCGAGCGGGCCACGCCCGGGTCGACTGGCGGGTCGAGTTCGCCCGGACGAGATCATGGGACGTGCACCGGCGGCAGGTGGTGGGTGGCGATGCGCCTGCGGAACACCCAGTACGTCCAGCCCTGGTAGACCAGCACGGCCGGGGTGCCGAACAGCGCGACCCAGCTCATCACCTGCAGCGTGTAGTGGCTGGACGCGGTCGCGGCCACGGTCAACGAGAACGAGCTGTCCACAGTGGACGGCAAGACGTCCGGGTAGAGCGAGCCGAACAGCGTCACCACCGACGCGGCCACCGCGACCCCCAGGGCCGCGAACGCCTGCCCTTCGCGAACCGCCGCCAACCGCCACAACGCGACGGCGGCCGCCACCAGGACGAGCACGAGCGGCGCCCACGTCCACCCCGAGCCCGACCGGAACTGCACGACCAGCAGCAAAGCGGCGAGCGGCACCAACGCGACCGGGGCAACCCGCAGGGCCAGCCGCCGCGCCCGCTCCCGCAACGGACCGTCCGTCTTCAAGGCGATGAACACCAGCCCGTGCACGAAGGCGAACCCGGCGATGGCCAGCGCGCCCAGCACGGTCTCCCACTTGATCGCGGCGAACGGCAAGCCGACGCGGTTGCCGTGCTGGTCCAGCGGCAGGCCCAGGACATTCCAGGACAGCACCAGGCCGACGCCCAGGGTGGCGATCCACGATGCCGTGGTGATGATCCGGTCCCAGGTGCGACGCCAGCGGTCGGAGTCGACCTTGCCCCGGTACTCGAACGCCACACCCCGGCCGATCAGCGCGACGACGAACAGCAGCAGGGGCAGGTAGGCGGCGCTGAACAGACCGGCGTACCAGCCGGGGAAGGCGGCGAAGGTCGCGCCGCCCGCGACCAGCAGCCACACCTCGTTGCCGTCCCAGACCGGGCCGATCGTGTTGATCATGACCCGGCGTTCGGCCTCGGAGTCGGCCAGGATCGGCAGGGCCATGCCGACACCGAAGTCGAAGCCCTCCAGGAACAGGTAGCCCAGCCAGAGCAGGGCGATCACGCAGAACCAGACGTCCGCGAGTTCCACAATGGACTCCTAGTAGGCGAAAGCGAGCTGGTCGGCGGGCTTGTCATCGGTGGGATCGGGCGGCATCACCCCGGGGACGCCCGCGCGGACGTAGCGGGTCAGCAGGAAGACCTCGACGACCGCGAGCAGGCCGTAGACCAACGTCAACGTGATCAGCGACGTCCACACCTCACCGGTGGTCAGGCCGGAGACACCCTGCGCGGTGAACATCCAGACACCGTCCACACCGGTCGGGTTGGGCACCACCACGAACGGCTGGCGCCCCATCTCGGTGAAGATCCAGCCGAAGCTGTTGGCCAGAAACGGGGTCGCGATGCCCAACAGGGCCAACCGCGGGAACCATTTGCTGCGCGGGATCCGACTACCTCGGGTGAACCACAGCACGGCGGCGGCACCGAGCGCGGCGAGCGCGCCGAAGCCGATCATCAGGCGGAAACCCCAGTACGTCACCGGCAGGTTGGGCACGTAGTCGATCGGCTTGCCGGACAGTTCACCCAGTCGGTCGTCCACCGGGTAGTTGGCGCCGTAGCGGTCCCGGTACTGCTGGACCAGGTCGTCGACACCGCGCACCTCGGTCGAGAAGTCGTTGTGCGCCAAGAAGGACAGCAGCGCGGGCACGGTGATCGACTTGACGCTCTCGCAGTCCGCCCGGCCGACATCGCCCACCGCGAAGATCGAGAAACTCGCGGGCTGCTCGGTGTGGCACAGGGCCTCGGCGGCGGCCATCTTCATCGGCTGCTGCTCGAACATCAGCTTGCCCTGCATGTCACCGGTGATCGAGAGGCCCGCGAACGCGACCAGGCCGACCCAGCCACCCAGCTTCACCGAGGCCCGCCACACCGGCCGGTCCTCGTCGCCCGCGTCCCGCTTGCGCCACAGGTGCCACGCGCCGATACCGACCAGGAACGTGCCCGCGACCGCGAAACACCCCGTCACCGTGTGCGGGATCGCGACCAGCGCGGTGTTGTTGCCCAGCACCGCCCAGATCGACGTCAACCGCGGCTTCCCCGCCACCAGGGTGACCCCGACCGGGTGCTGCATCCACGAGTTCGCGGCCAGGATGAAGTACGCCGACGCCATCGACGCCAGGCTGAACGCCCACGCGCAGGCCAGGTGCACCCGCTGGGGCAGCCGGTCCCAGCCGAAGATCCACAACCCCAGGAAGGTGGACTCGACGAAGAACGCGACCAGGCCCTCCATCGCCAGCGGCGCGCCGAACACGTCGCCGACGAAGCGGGAGTACTCGCTCCACGCCATGCCGAACTGGAACTCCTGCACGATGCCGGTCACCACGCCCATGGCGAAGTTGACCAGCAGCACCTTGCCCCAGAACTTGGTCATCCGCAGGTACTTCGGGTTCCCCGTGCGCACCCACGCCGTCTGCATCCCCGCGACCAGCACCGCCATCCCGATGGTCAACGGCACCATCAGGAAGTGGTACACGGTGGTGATCCCGAACTGCCACCGGGCCAACTCCACTACGTCCACGGTGAACAGAATCGCCCCACCGACGGGAAAACGGCAGGTTCGCGGGTCCTGTCCACCCGGGACGTAGGTCCCGTGAGCGGACACACAGTGAAGGTTGTCCGGTTCGCCACCCGCGCGGGTTACTGTGCCCGGTCGGAGCGAACTCGCCTTCCTCCGTCCGGACCTGGACGTGGAGGATGTGCAACCGTGGGAACTTCCCTGATCGCCTTCGGCAGCGCGCTGCTGTTGGTGCTCGCCGTCGAACTGCCGGACAAGACGCTGGTGGCGACCCTGATCCTGACCACCCGCTACCGGGCGTGGCCGGTGTTCGTCGGGGTGAGCGCCGCCTTCGCGGTGCAGTGCGTGATCGCGGCGACCTTCGGCGGCGTGCTCACCCTGCTTCCCGATCGGGTGGTCACCACCGTGGTCGCCGTGCTGTTCGCGCTCGGCGCCTTCCTGCTGCTCAAAGAGGGCTTCGCCAAGCAGGACGTGGACGCCGGGGCGGCCGAGGCGACCACACCCGCCGTGTCGTTCTGGCGCGTCGTGCTGACCTCGTTCGGGGTGTTGTTCGCCGCCGAATGGGGTGACGCGTCGCAGATCGCCACGGCGGGTCTGACCGCGCGCTACGGGCAACCGTTCTGGGTCGGGCTGGGCGCGTGGATCGCGCTGGTCGCCGTCGCCGGGATCGCCGTACTGGTGGGGCGCAAGATCGCCGAGCGGATCAAGCCGCACCTGATCCAGCGCGTCGCGGGCGTGGTGTTCGCGGGCTTCGCGCTGTTCGCCTCGTACGAAGCGATTTTCGGATAAGGGCTACCGCAGGGATTCCGCGATAAGAGCGGCGGCATGGACCACCTTCGGGCCGACAAGGGCACCGTCCAACGGCTCGAAGGTGACCACGCCAACGCTCGCTCTGAGGTCTGGCACGCCACGAACCGGCGCCGCGATCCCGTACGCACCGGGCTGCAGCTCACCGATCGTGCCGACCCAGCCGGGTTCCGGCGTGCGCAGCGCGATGGCCTTACCCGCGGCCCCCTTGTGCAACGGGTGACGCGTGCCGACGCGGTAAGCGACGTGGTACGTCGTCCAAGACGGCTCCACCACGGCGATCGCTTGCGCCTCATCGCCATCGGCCACCGTCAGGTGCGCGGTCGCGCCCACGGCCTCGGCCAGCTCCCGCAACGCGGGCAACGCCGCCACCCGCAACTGCGGGGCGACCTTCGCCGCCAACTGGAGCAGACCGAGACCGAGCCGCACCTTCGACCCCTCGCGCCGCACCAGGCCACGTGACTGCAACGGCACCAGCAACCGGTACACGGCGGCCCGGCTCGCCCCGATCGTGGCGGCCAGATCGCTTATCGTCGGCGCCTCGGTGTCCGAGTCGGCGACCGCCTGCAACAACGCCAACCCCCGGTCGAGGGTCAGGGAACTCTCCTTGGCCACCGGGACCGTCTGGCGGGTGACCGGCCCCGTCGACCGTATGCCAGGCACCCTCAGTCACCCGCCGCGCGTATGGTGCCCGCGACCTCGGCCAGGCCGATGACCGAGCCGTCCGGGCCGGGGGCGGTCGCGGTGATGACGACCGTGTCGCCGTCCGCCAGGAACGTGCGCTGCTCGCCGCCGTCCAACTCGACGGACTCCTTGCCGCCCCAGCTCAGCTCCAGGAACGAGCCGCGCTGGTGCTTGTCCGGCCCGGACACCGTGCCGGACGCGAAGAAGTCACCCGGGCGGACGGTGGCGCCGTTGACGGTCATGTGGGCAAGCTGCTGGGCGAACGAGTACGACATGCCCGCGAAGTCCGGCTTCGAGACGAGAGTGCCGTTCCAGAACACCTCAAGGTGGATGTCCAGGCCCCAGTGCACGTCCTCGACCAGGTAGTCCAACCTCGGGTGCCCGGGATCGGGCACCGGGACCCGCGCGGCCGCGAACGCCTCCAACGGGGTGATCCACGCGCCGACCGACGTGGCGAACGACTTGCCCAGGTGCGGGCCGAGCGGCACGTACTCCCAGGCCTGGATGTCCCTGGCCGACCAGTCGTTGACGGTCACCACGCCGAACACGTGGTCCGCGGCGGCCGAGGTCGACACCCGGCGGGCGACCGGGCCACCGCAGACGAACCCGATCTCGGCCTCGATGTCCAGCCGGACACTCGGGCCGAACACCGGGCCGTCGTCGGTCTTGCGCTGCCCGTACGGGCGCTCGACGTCGGTACCGGACACGACGATCGTGCCGGAGCGGCCGTGGTAGCCCACTGGCAGGTGCGTCCAGTTCGGCAGCAGCGGCGCTTGGTCCGGCCGGAAGATCCGACCGACGTTCTCCGCGTGGTGGCGCGACGAGTAGAAGTCCACGTAGTCGCCAACGGTGAACGGCAGCAGCGCGCGCGTCTCCGACAACGGCACCAGCACCGCGCCCTCGGGAGCGGCGGGCGAGCGAACGAGCTCGACCAGCCTCGCCCGCAACGACGACCAAGCGGGCCTACCGGCGGCCAACAACGGGTCAAGAGAGCGGGCCGTCACCAACTCGGCCAACTCCGCGGTGAACTCGTCCGCGATGGGCCTAAGAGGCAATGCGTGGTCGCCGACGCGCACGGCCACGGTGGGACCGTTCGCGGTCTCCACCACGCCGTACGGGAGGGTCTGCGGCCCGAAAGGCTTGTCCTCGGCGAACGCCGGGTCGTCGATCCAGCTCACAGCAGGCCCAACCCCTCCAGATCCTCAACCGGCTCACTCAACGAGCACGACCCGTACGAGCCGAACGACGCCCGCACCGCGCGCGCCGCGTCGTCGGAGAAGCCCTTGATCTCCTCGGCCAGCGCGGCGCCGTCGGTCTCGCCGAGCGCGGCGCGCACGTCGCCCCCGGAGAGCACCCGGCCGGTGGCGACCAGCAGGTTCAGGAACCCGTGGTGCTCGAACCCGGTCTCGTGGTCGGTGTGCCGGACCGCGTTGTGCAGCCCCGCGGTCGCCTTGAACGAGGTCACCCCGGCCACGATGGCGAGGAAGTCGGCGACCTCGTCCACGCTGGGGAACGCCTCCCGGCTCAGGCCGCCGCAGCGGATCTTGGGCCAAGAGCCGTGGCCGACCACGCGGCGGATGCCGTCCAACCACTCCTGGCCGCCGCGGCGCGGCTCGACCACCCGGATGACGTCCTCGGGGACGAACTCGTTGACCCGCTCCAGCCACACGTCGTCGACGTCGGCGGGAGCGGGCATCTCGACCATCCGCAGCACGAGCAGCTCGGCCCGCGACTCGACGATCGACAACGCCTTGGGCACGCCGCCGAGCCCGGTATCGATCACCAGGGAGAGCTCCACCGGCTCCGCCGGTTTCGCCTTCACCAACTCGGTGATCAGCTCGGGCAGGCGGGACGCCTGGCAGAGGAACAGACCCATCACACCGGCGTTGCCCCCCACCCGCCCGGACAGGTGCGTGCGCACCGCGTCGGGCATGGGCGCGTTGCCCGGGGGGAACAGGGCCGCGTCGTCGACAAGCCGCGCGAACAGCGGCGGGATGCCGCGCGGACCGGGCACTGGGAGGGGAGCTGCGCTTGACACGGCTGACACGCTAGTAGCGTACCGCCAACTGAACAAAGATGTCCGATAGGCGGACATCCAAACCGGAGGTCTCGGAGGAGCAATGCCGCACTACCGCCGCATCGGAGAGATCCCGCGCAAGCGGCACACCCAGTTCCGGTCACCGGAGGGCAAGCTCTACGCCGAGGAGCTGATGGGGGTCGAGGGGTTCTCCGCCGACTCGGCCCTGCTCTACCACCGCCACCTGCCGACGGCGATCGTGAACGCCGAGGTGGTCGCGGACTTCCGCGGCAAGCTCAGCCCGAACCACCCGCTCAAACCGCGGCACTTCCGCACCCAGGACCTCAAGTTCTCCGCCGACGCGGACGCGGTCACCGGTCGGCGCACCCTGTTCGGCAACGCCGACGTCGTCATCGGGTTCGCCATCGCCTCGGCGCCCAGCCCGCTGTACCGCAACGCGGTCGGTGACGAGCTGTTCTACGTGCAGGGCGGCGGCGGCACCGTGGAGACCGTGTACGGGGCGTTGACGGTGCGCGACGGCGACTACCTGGTGATCCCCACGTCGACCACCTACCGGGTGGTGCCCGACGGGGAGATGCGGCTCTACATCGTCGAGGCCGCCGGGCACATCGGACCGCCCAAGCGGTACCTGTCCAGCAAGGGGCAGTTCCTCGAACACTCCCCCTACTGCGAGCGTGACCAGCGCGGACCCACGGAGCCGCTGCTCGTCGACGGCGAGGACGTCGAGGTGCTCGTCCGACACCGAGCGGGGTTGACCAGGTTCACCTACGCGAACCACCCGTTCGACGTAGTCGGCTGGGACGGCTGCCTGTACCCGTGGGCGTTCCACATCAACGACTTCGAGCCCATCACCGGCCGCGTCCACCAGCCGCCGCCGGTGCACCAGACCTTCGAGGGCCCCAACTTCGTGGTCTGCTCGTTCATGCCGCGCAAGGTCGACTACCACCCGGACGCCATCCCGGTGCCCTACAACCACGCCAACGTCGACTCGGACGAATTGATGTTCTACGTCGGCGGCAACTACGAGGCGCGCAAGGGCTCCGGCATCGGCATCGGCTCGCTGTCACTGCACCCGAGCGGCTTCACCCACGGCCCGCAGCCGGGCGCCGCCGAGGCCTCCATCGGCGCCGACTTCTTCGACGAGACCGCCGTCATGGTCGACACGTTCCGCCCGCTCGACCTGGGTGAGGCCGCCGCCGACAGCGAGGACCCGCGCTACGCGTGGAGCTGGAGCAAGCGCGGCCCGGACTGGAACTGAATCGAACCGGATTGGGTGGAGCGCATTCTCGCATTCCACCCAATCCACGTTCCCAGCCCTGTTTCGCATTGTCCGCAAATCACCAACAGACGCCAGGGTCGCTATTGGCGGGGGTAATCGCCTAGGATCTTCCCCCTGTCACCTGTGCCGGGTGCGTGAGGATGGGCAATGGGGTACGCGAGAGAACTGGCCAATCCCTGGGGACTGTTGCTGGCGGCCAGCGCTGGGGCGGTCGCCTGGGCAATCCACCTGACCGGGTGGTTGACCTTCGGCGTTGGCCTGGTCGTGCTGCTGGGTCGCGCGGCCATCGGTCGACGGGCGAAGTTGCTGCCGGTCGCGCCCGCGATCGAACCGGATTCCGCGGAAGAAGTGTGGCTGCGCCGATTCGAAGCGGTGCGCGAGGAATTCGGACAAAACGAATCCATTGACGTTATCGGACGCACACTGCGCCGATTCGCGGTGCGCGCGTCGGCCATCGTCCGGGTGGAGGTCGCCGCCGACGACGAGGTCGAACTCGCCCGGCTCACCGACACGTACACCGCGCTGATCACCCGACTGGAGTCCACCGTCAACGGCGTTGAGGACCTGGTCGGCGCCCCCGACGCGGACCGGCGGCTGGCCGAGATCCGGGTCGCCGCGCTGCAGACCGAACGGGCGACCCGGGGCTGGGAGTCGACTCAGGAACCGAATTCCGCCCGGTTGAGGAACGGGTAACCCGGAATCCCGGCGATCATTTCCCGACCCGCGTCCGGCGTGCCCGCCACCCACAGCAACCCGGTGGCCGAGATGTTCGCCCGCAGCGCGTGCCCGGCCCGTGGCAACTTCACCGCGACCGCGCGGCCATCGATCAAGATCGCCTGGCCGACCACCGTTTCCCGGCGCACCCGATTCGGTTCCGGCAGCGTTATCGACACCGATTTCCATGGTCCGGCGGCGAGCAACTTGTCGACCCTGGCCCAATACCAGGCCCGGTAGCCGCGCCACCCGAGGAAACCGAGGATCAACAGCGTGCCGACCAGGGTGCCCACGGCGAGCCAGACCTGATCCGACCGAACCCCGCGCCGCACCAGGTCGACATCGACGAAGATGGCGAAAACGGTCAACAAGATCGGCGCGACCAGATCGGTGCGCGAACGCTTGCGCGGCCCGGCGATGACCCTCGCGAGAACAGCGTCACCGGCGGCGAGGGACGCGCGGCCCGGGTCGTGCTGCTCAACCGCGACCTCGATGCGATCGGACAGGTCGGCGGTGGTGACCCGGGCCTGACCGAGGGGCAGCGCGAGACCGGTCGAGCGGATCGCCGCCCACCCCCTCTCGTCCGGCCCGACAACCCAGACCCGACCGGTACGCGCCAAGATCTGCTGCGCGGGCCACGGCATGGCAGGCGCCAAGAGGGCGACGTCGGGGAGTTGGAGGCCGACCCGCGGGAAGCCGCGGCCGGGGCGGTAGACGGTCACCGGGGACTCACGCCACGGCTGCTCGCGCAGCAACTTCGACGCAGGCCCGATCCAGCGCCCGCTGATGACCACGGCCAGGAAGGTGGTCACCAAGAATGCGATCGCCGCGACAACCAGTACCGTGATGCCCAACCACCCACCGCCCACCGCGATCAGCCACCCGGCGAGCCCGGCGAACACCACCGCGGCCACCGGCAGACCCACCAACGGAAGACGCAGGGACGAAAGGGCCTTGGCGGTCGCCGGGTCCTCGATCGCGGGCCGATCGGTCGGTGGTTCGACCGCGGGTGCCTCGCTCACAGTTGCCTCCAGGTCGGATGTGCCCGCAGCGTAGCCAGTTCGTGGGATCACGCTTCCCCCCGACCCGGCATCAAGTTAGGGTGACCTAACTAGGAGGTGAGCCGTGAGCAGAACGGACGCACCACGTCCCCCAGCCCCACACCCGGCCGAACGCGCCCGCACCATCGCCACCCTCGGCGGCCGCGCCACCCTGGCCCCCGCCGCAGGCCACACCGAACGCGTCGTCCCCGTCCTGCACCACGTCCACCCCGACGGCTCAGTCAGCACCCTCCTCCCCGCCGACCACGAACTCGTCGGCGCCGCCTGGTCCGCCCCCCGCGGCGAACTCGCCGCCATGCTCGAACTCGCCGACACAGCGCCGGTGCCATTGCGCGAACCGGTTCGCGGCCTGCTGTGGATCACTGGCTGGCTCCGGGCGCTGTCGGAACCGGAGGCACGAACGCTGGCCGTTGAGGTCGCGTCGGTGCGGCCTGATCCGCGACTGCTGGACTTGGGCCACGGTGCGACCTTGCTGCGGCTGATCCCGGCGTCACTGGTGATCGCGGATGCGGAGGGGACGCATCCGGTGACCCTGGACGCGTTCAGCCAGGCGACACCGGATCCGTTCGCGGAGCACGAAGCGGGATGGCTGCGGCACCTGGAGTTGTCGCATACGGACGTGGTGGGGTCGCTGGCTCGACACCTTCCTGACGATCTGCGCGGCGGACATGTGCGGCCGCTCGGGTTGGACCGGTTCGGGCTGCGCCTACGGGTGGAGGCCATTGACGCTGACCACGACGTCCGGCTCGCGTTCTCACGCCCGGTTAGCAGTGCGACTGAGCTCAGCTCCGAACTTCGACGGTTGGTGGGGTGCCCGTTCCTGGCCAGCCAGCGCTGATCTTGGCTTGGTCTGGTTCTGGCTTGGTCTGGTTCTGGGTCTTGGCTGGGGTTCCGGCTTCGGTCGGGTTATCCACAGTTGGGCTCGTTGTCCACAGGGAATGACGTGGGCCGGTTTTGATTGCGGTGGGGCGGTAGACTGGCCTCGGGGTCGCCCCCCGGGAAGGGTGGGGGCCGCCCGGACCCGTACGAGGGTGGCGCGAGGGTGTCAATCGCTGGGTTGGGTGGTTGTGGCGGTGCGACGTTGGCCGGTCATGTCTGGCCGGGTGGCCGGGGTTGCGCACAGGCCGGTGGGTTGTCCACAGGCCCTGATGCCTGCCCCTGTTGATCTCGAGGAGCCGGTAGACTGGCCTCGGGGACGCCCCCCGGGAAGGGTGGGGGCCGGGCTGCGCCCGGACGGGTCGCGGTAAGAGGCGGCGGGGGTGCGGGCGCTTCGAGATCTTCGGCCTGCGCACGCGAGCCGGTGCCGTTTGGGCGACCTGGGGATCGACCGTCCTGTTTGAGTAGGCCGCGACGGCGGGGCTTGCGCTGCACGCCAATGCCCTGCTCGCCACAAGTTGACCGGTCGTCGATGTCTCACTCACCGCAAGGTCCTCACGGGCGGTGAAGGCGTAGCGGGTGGCCAGATCGAACTCGGTGACGGTGTCCCAAAGTTGGCCGGTCGAGTTATCCACAGTTTGGCTGGCTGTCCACAGGCTCTGATGTCGGCCCCTGTTGATCTCGAAGGGCCAGTAGACTGGCCTCGGGGACGCCCCCCGGGAAGGGTGGGGGCCGGGCTGCGCCCGGAGGGGTCGCGGTAAGAGGTGGCGGTAGGAGTAACGGCCTGGTGGTGTTCGAGGTCGTCAAGTTGGCCCAAGTGCGCTGTTAACGTCTGGGGCCAGCGCGCGCTGCTGACGCCAGCCATCGTCTCGTGGGTCGACGGGCTTGCTGGCCGCTCCTTCCACGTCGATGCCCCGTTGGCCGCGAGTCGGTTGGTTGAGTTATCCACACTCTGGGCCGCTATCCACAGGCTCCGGCGCTGGCCGCTGTAGATCTTGCGGGGCCGGTAGACTGGCCTCGGGGACGCCCCCCGGGAAGGGTGGGGGCTGGGTTGTGGTCGGTGGGGTGGCCGTAAGCGGTGGGGTGAGGGGTGTTGGGGCTGGGGTCTGAGCGGGTGGGGGTGTGCTGGGCGGGG
>NZ_AXWW01000076.1:0-16224 GCF_000482865.1 Actinokineospora inagensis DSM 44258
GAAGTCCCTCCCGGAGTTTCTTCGGAAATCGATCACCTGGGATCAGGGCAGTGAGATGGCCGACCACGCCACGTTCACCATGGCGACCGGGATGCCCGTGTACTTCTGTGACCCGCACTCACCCTGGCAGCGCGGGACGAACGAGAACACCAACAGGCTCCTGCGTCAGTACTTCCCCAAAGGAACAGACCTCTCGGTCCACTCCCAAGCACACCTCGACGCCGTCGCCCGCGAACTCAACGGCCGACCCCGCCAGACCCTCGACTGGCACAAACCCGTCGAGAAACTCAACGAACTACTGGTCAAACACGGTGGCGCACCGATCACTTGAGACCAAGGCCCCGAACAAAACAACTTCACCACAACGGGCACCCCAGCTTTCATCTGGCGCCCGCGGCCGGCGTCGCCGAAGGCGACCAGGCCGACCCCCGAGGCGCAGCCGAGGCCCAGAGCCCCCTCAAAGCAAAGAGCCCTGCCACCCACAAGGATGACAGGGCCCAATACCCGAACGTCAGCGAAGACCCAACGCCCGACTGAACGTCCGGAACAAATCAGTCTGATCCGTGATCCCCACAACGTTCGCAGCCTGCGGCCCATACCCCGCGATCCGCACCTCAGTGCCGGTGTGCTCCTGCGACCCACCCGCAGGCGCCGTCGCGTAGTTCACCGTCATCGGCACCCCGTCGTGCGTGATCAGCGTCGCAGTCAGCCCCGGCGACTTCGCGCCATTCGGAATGATCTGGCTCGTGTGCCCGTGGTCAGCCGTCACAATCACCAGCGTGTCCCCGTGCGTACGAGCGAACGCAAGACCCACCGCGATCGCGTCGTCAAACCCGACAGTCTCACCAATCTGACCGCACGGATTCGCGGCGTGGTCCTGCTTGTCGATGCTCGCGCCCTCGACCTGCAGGAAGAACCCCTTGTCCGACCGCCGCGCATTCCGGTCGAGCAGGTCGATCGCCTTGCGGGTCATGTCAGCCAGCTTCGGCTGCGACGCGGGCAGCGCCGGGTTCGCCTGGCAAGCAGCAGGCGCGGTGCCACCGTTGACGGCCTGCGGCCCAACCCACTGCAGATCCATGTTGTTCGGCGCGAAAAGCCCCAGCACCGGCTTGTCGCCACGGGTGGCGTTCAGCCCCGCCGCGTCGGTCGCGACCTGGTAGCCCGCGGCCTTCGCCTGGTCCAGCACGGTCTTGCCCTTGTACTGACCAGCCGTCACGGTCTGGTTGAAGTACGCGGCGCCGCCGCCGAGGAGGACGTCCGGGTGGACCTGGATCTCCTGCTCGGAGATGGAGCCCGCGCCGCCGTTCTCCTTGGCGTTGCTCGGGCAGGACTTGGTGGTCTCGACCGGGCCCTTGCAGTCGCGGCTGACCACGTGCGAGGCGAGGACGGCCGGGGTGGCGTCCTGGATCTCGGCGGTGGTGACGTCGCCGGTGCGGTAGCCGTTGCGCTTTGCCAGCTCCAGCACGGTCGGCAGCGGGTTGCCGTAGGCGTCGACGGCGATGGCGCCGTTGTAGGACTTGGAACCGGTGGACCAGCCGGTGCCGGAGGCGGCCGAGTCGGTCACGTAGTCCGGCTTGCTCGGGTCGCCCTTGGTGACGGCGTAGGTGGTGTACTCGCCGGTCAGCGGGAGCGAGTCCATCTCCAGCCGTCCGGCGGCGCCGCGCTGGTAGTTGCGGGCGATGGTGATCTCCGAGTCGCCCATGCCGTCACCGAGGAACATGATGACGTTGCGGGCCTTTCCGCCCTCGATCGCGCGGCGGACGTCCTGGGTGCGGTCACCGCTGCTCGCCGCGGCGCGCGCGTCCGGGTTGTCCGCCGGACCGGCCGACGCCGCGGTCGGCGCGATCACGGCCACCGCTGCACCCAACACACCGAGCGCCACCCAGCGTCTTCCAACCACAGGCATGCTCATTCCTCCAAACCGGTAAAACTCGACGCCGCAGTACCCCACCCGAAGCTGTGCTGCGCCCGGCGGCAACATGAGCAGAAGGCTTCCAGTCCGTTAACTCCACCTGCAGATCAGGATTAGTGGTGATGAACCGGACTTTCCGCCCAGTAACCAGGCTTGGTGTCCTCATCGGACTCACCATGGGGTTGACCTGCGGTTGTGACCGGCGCTTCCGGAGTTGTCCGCACCCGGCATTACGGTGGCTTTGCCATTTCGGTTGTCCCGGTGTTCCATAACTCTCGATTGTGTCAAAACCCGATCCCGGCCGACCGAGGCCCGTAGTGGGTGCTCTACCGTGGTCGGGTGCGTTGTCCTGCTCACGGCTTCGACCGGCGCGCGTTCCTCGGGATGCTCGGCCTGGGGCTCGCCGTCGCCGCCTGCTCATCCCCGGAACCCGGCAAGCACGACGGCCCGGTCGCCCAACCGGCGTCCTCGGCACCGCCGCCATCGCCAACCGGGCGCACCGACCCGGAACCGCCCCCGCCGCCGCTGCAAGGACAACAGAAACTCAGCCGTGGCCCCGCCGGTACCCACCACATCGCGCTCACGGTGGACGACGGCTACTGCGACGAGTGCGTCGCGGGTTACGTCGACTTCGCCGACCGCACCGGCACCCACCTGACCTTCAGCCCCAACGGCACCTACGCGCACGCCTGGGCGCCGCACGCCGACAAACTCCGCCCGCTGGTCGAACGCGGCCAAGTGCAGATCATGAACCACACGTTCACCCACGCCGACCTGCGCAAGCTCAACGACCACCAGATCGAGGCGGAACTCGACCGCAACGAGCAATGGGTGGTGTCCACCTTCGGCACCAGCACCCGCCCGTACTACCGCCCCCCGTTCGGTTTCCACAACCCGCGCATCGAGGCCGCCGCCGCGCAGAGCGGCTACCTCTACACGGTGCTCTGGAACGGCTCGTACTCCGATTCCGAACTGATCACCCCGGATTTCCTGATGGAACAGGCGCGCAAATACCTGACCCCGGGAACCATCATGCTCGGCCACGCCAACCACCCGACCGTGCTCGGTCTCTTCGACCAGATCCTGGCCCTCGTCAAGGACCGCTCACTGACCCCGGTCACCCTCGACGAGATGTTCGGCACCCACCGCCCGACCACGCAGTAGCCCCTACCAGGTCCCCAGGTCCACCCGGATATCCTGCTTCGGCACAAAGATCACCGGCCGCGCGGAGTCAGGCGTCACCCCTTGGGGAATGAACACGTAGTTGCTCGCCGTCGTGGTCAACAGCACCAGTCCGGTGTAGCGGTAGTGGTACAGGCTGTCATCGTCGCTCAGCCGGACCACGACGACACCGGGTCCGGAGATCTCCATCCGTTGCTTCGCGTCAAACCGCGGCTGTTGGCCGGTCCTGGGCCCTGGCCAGGAACTCGCGTCCATACTGGGTGCCTACCTGTTCGGCATAGCTGATGACCATCAAGAAGACCCCGAGCGCGCCAATGCAGGGGATAGCGGTCGCCCGGATGCGGAATGATCCGACCGATGTCACGAAGAGGCTGTGGTCGACGTAAGCCAGCGCGACCGCGCTTCCAGTCATGAGCGCCGGTAACCAGTCCGGGGGCTCACCGCTGCGAGCCACCACGACAGCCGTGGTGAGGGCACCCAACACCAGACCAAGCCAACCCAGCGTTCGGATCACGAGGCGAATCCGGAGAATCCGGAGGTGCTGTTCGCGCGCGACGGCTCGAACCACGACCACTCTGTGCAGTGCGCTGAGCACCACGATCACGGCTGCCGCGAGGAGAAGCACCGGGGGCAACACAGCCACACCGCGAGACGTGTACTCCACCGGGCTGAAGTCGAGGACTCCGATCGGGACGTTCAGCTCCCGGTAAGTGGCCTCGGTTCGGATCCAACCGAGAAAGTACAGCAGTCCGCCTGCCGCAGCACCCCCGAGAACGAGTTCGGGCAAACCAGTCCACCACGACTTGGCCGTGTCCGCCACAAGCCGGTTCACACACACATCCAAGCCGTGCACAGCCACCCGCAGGCAGGCGGGATTGTTGGTGGGACGGTGCTCATCCGGACAGGCTGCGGGACGGAGCTTGTCGAACTGGGCACCCCTGCCGTCGACATGGCCCCGTGGTCGTCACGACTTGGGGAGTCGTTGGCTGGGTAATGGCCGGAGTGATCGAGGTGAGGCCCGTGTCTCCACCAACCGGAAGCGGTTGACGCGGCATCGTCGTCAGTGACGTAGCGCATCCCGCTACCAGCAGACCTGACAACGCTATGGCGATTCGAGCTCGGCGGCCTTCTGTCATAGCGGCCAAACGTAGCGACCCAGCTCTCGCGCAGGCGAACCGGGAGGTCCGACTGTCACCACCCCGGGGGTAGCGCTGGCGCTACCCCCGATCCGCCCGCCTGCGGGATCGAAGCGCGGGGTGTGGTCGAACAGACTTGGTCCGACAGCGGGAAAGGACCAGGGATGCGGGCGTTGACGTTGGAAGCCGTGCGGAAGGTGTACGGCAAGGGGGACGGTGCGGTCACCGCTCTCGACGGGGTGTCCGTCGGGGTGCGGAAGGGCAGTTTCACGGCGGTGATGGGACCGTCGGGGTCGGGGAAAAGCACTTTCCTGCATTGCGCGGCGGGATTGGACAAGCCGACGAGTGGGCGGGTGTTGTTGGGGGACACCGATCTCGCGGCGATGAACGAGAACGCGCTCACCCGGTTGCGGCGGGAGCGGGTCGGGTTCATCTTCCAGGCGTACAACCTGCTGCCGTCGCTGACGGTGGCGCAGAACATCGGGCTGCCGTTGCGGTTGGCCGGGAAGCGGGCCGATCAGGGCTGGCTGCGCGACGTGGTCAACCGGGTCGGCATCGCCGGGCGGATGGGGCACCGGCCCGCGGAGCTGTCCGGTGGGCAGCAGCAGCGGGTGGCGATCGCGCGGGCGTTGGCGGCACGGCCTGAGGTGGTACTGGCGGACGAGCCGACCGGGGCGTTGGACAGCCGGACCGGCGCGCAGGTGCTGGAACTGTTGCGGACGTTGGTCGACGCGCTGGGGCAGACGGTGCTGATGGTGACGCACGACCCGGTGGCGGCGTCCTACGCGCACAGCGTGCTGTTCCTCGCCGACGGGCGGCTGGCCGGTTCGCTGGACCGGCCGGACCCCGCCGCGGTGGCAGAGCGGATGACCCACCTCGGGGAGTGGTGATGATTTCCCTGTCGTGGCAGACGATCCGGACCCGGCTGAGCGGGTTCGTGGGTGCGTTTCTCGCGGTGCTCTGCGGGACGGCGCTGGTGTGCGCGTGCGGCGTGCTGATCGAGTCCGGGATTCGGGCCGGGGTGGCGCCGGAGCGGTATTCGGCGGCGGATGTGGTGGTCGGCGCGAACGACTCGGTGCGGCCGGACACGATGAGCATGACGTCGGTCAGCGAACAGCCGACGGTCGACGCGGGGCTGGTCGACCGGGTCGCCGGGATTCCCGGCGTGCGGGCGGCGATCGGGGACGTGGATTTCCCGGCGGCGGTCTTGTCGGCGAACAAACCGAGCCGGGGTCATGGCTGGGACGCGACCGCGCTGGGCGCGTTCACACTGAAGCTCGGCACCGAACCACACGGCCCGGACCAGGTTGTGTTGGACGCGAACCTGGACAAGACCACAACGCTCGGGCAGCGCGTGCGGATCGAAACACCAAGTGGCACCGAGGAATACCAGGTCGTCGGGTTGGTTTCCGGCAGTCTGGCGCGGCAGTCGGCGGTGTTCTTCAGCCCGGAGCGGGCGCGGGAACTGTTCGGCAGGCCCGGACGGGTGCACGCGGTCGGTGTGCTCGCGAATCCCGGTGTGAGCGCGGGCGACTTGGCCGAGCGGATCGAGAACGCGTTGCCGGACATGACAGTCGCGACCGGTAGCGATCGGAGCGCGGTCGAGTTCAGCGATGTCGGCGCGGCGCGAACGACACTCGTCGCGCTGGCGAGTTCGTTCGGCGGTGTCGTGCTGATGGTCATGGTGTTCGTGGTCAGCGGGACGCTCGCGCTCTCGGTCACCCAGCGGCGGCGGGAGTTCGCGCTGCTGCGGGCCATCGCGGCGACACCCAAGCAGATCCGGAAGCTGATCGGGACGGAGACGCTGCTGGTCGCAGGCGTGGCGGGTTTGCTGGGCAGCCTCGGCGGGTTGCTGGTGGCGGGCGTGCTGCGCGACGCGTTCGCCGGGATCGGTTTGCTGCCAACGGATTTCCAGCTCGCGATGGGGCCGCTGCCGGTCGTCGGGGCGTGGCTGCTCGGGGTCGGCGCCGCCCGGCTGGCCGCGTGGACGGCGGGGCGCAGGCCGTCCCGGATCTCGCCGGTGGAGGCACTCGGTGAGGCCGCGGTGGAACGCCGGGACCTCGGTCGGGCGCGCACGGTCGTCGGGCTGGTCGCCGTCGCGATCGGGGTCGGCGGGTCGACGCTCCCGTTGTACGTCAAGGGTTCGTTCGTGAGCGGGTTGAGCGTGCTGGCGACGCTGGTGATCGTCATCGGGGTCGGCCTGCTCGGACCGAAGGTGGTCGGCGCCGCCGTCCGCCTGCTCGCCCGGCCACTGCGCCGGACCGGTGTCGGCGGCTACCTGGCGGCGGCCAACAGCACCGCGAACACCCGTCGACTGGCGGCGGCGATCACCCCGCTGATGCTGGCGGTCGGGTTCGCGGTCGCGCAGTTCTTCAGCCAGACGACGACAACGGACGCCGTGCAACGCCAGACGCAGGCGAGCACCGTTGCCGACCACGTGCTGGTCAGCCGCCTCGGCGCGCTGCCGCCGCGCGTCGCCGCCGAGACCCGCCGCCTCCCCGGCGTCGCCGCGGCCACGTCGGTCGTGCACACCCAGGTCTTCACCGAGAGCTCCACCGGCGACGACAACGTCGAGATCACCCCGCACGCCGCCCTGGGGGTCGACGGTGACCAGGTGCACGCCACCATCGACCTGGGTTCGGTGACCGGCGACCTCGCCGACCTCACCGGCGACACCGTGGCCCTCAGCGAAACCGAGGCGGGCTGGCTGGACAAGCACCTCGGCGACCCCGTCGACTTCTACTTCGGCGACGGCGTCGCCGCGAAACTGCGCCTGGTCGCCACCTACACCCACGACCTCGCGTTCGGCGACTTCGTCCTCCCCGCGGAGCTGGCCCGCGCGCACACCACGGACACCGTCGACAGCTCGGTGCTCGTCCGCATGGACCCCACCGCCGACGACGCCGTCCTGCGCGACCTGACCCAGGCGTTCCCCAGCCTGGACATCCGCGACCGAACCGCGATGACCGCCGCCGACACGGCCGACCAGGACCAGCGCTTCTGGGTCAACCTGATCGCGTTCGGCATCGTGCTGGGCTACATCGTGATCTCGGTCGCCAACACCCTGGTCATGACCACCGCCCAACGCGCCCGCGAGTTCGCCCTGCTCCGCCTGATCGGCACCACCCGCGGGCAGGTCCGCCGGATGGCACGCACCGAGGCCCTGCTCATCGGCGGGATAGCCGTCGTGGTCGGCTCGCTGATCCCGCTGCTCCCCCTGGCCTTCCTCGGCATCGGCCTCGCGGGCGACCCCGTCCCGGCAGGCCCCCTCGCGGTCTACCTCGGCATCCTCGCCGCCGCGATCCTGCTCGGCCTCCTCGCCATCACCGTCCCCACCCGCCTCAGCCTCCGCAACCGCCCCATCGACGCGATCGGCCTGCGCGACTAGGCGCCCTTCACCGGAAGTCCCGTGCCCCCACTCACACCACCCACCACACCGAACCGACCACGCCCCCGACCAGCCGCACCCCCAACACCCCCACGATGCGGCCCACACCTGTCGATGTTCCTCCGCCGCTACGGCCCCTGGTGCCTCGACCGAACCTGAGCAGCCCCCGAATCCAGCCCAACGAACCCCTCTCCCACCGGCGGCCTTCTCTGGTCGCCTGGGGACGACCGGAACCAGTGTGGACAGCTCACCCCCAGCCCAGATCTGCCGGGTTGGGGGTGAGCTGTCCACAACGTCCACCGGAGTCAACAGGCAGGCGCGAACCGCCTGGTCAACCGCCGAAACCGTCGTCAGCCGGCGATAGGCTGGATTTGGGGGCTGCTCAGGACGGGACGCGCATCGCGGTCACGATCACACGTGGAGTGACCAAGTGATCACGCACCGACACCTTTCAGGCGGTGGCGGGTCGTCGTGCCCGGCAGAAACTGTTTTCTGCCGGTCTTCCTGCCTGGTCCGGGGGTGACCGTGCCGGTTTGCTGGGGTGCGTCTCCGGATGGGGACGCCGAGTCAGGTTTGTCGACGCCGCTCGGCTGCCGACCACTCGGGCGTGAGCAGGGCGTGACGTCGCCGGGACGCTGACGTCACGGTCCACGGTGGTCGGCACCCCGGCGGTGGGCTCTCCCCAAGCCACCGTCGGTCCGAGCTGCCCGGCGCCCCTGACCAAAGGCGCCGGGTACCTCGGCGGGGGATCACGGGGGGACACACGAGGAGGGGCGGATGTCCACGGAGCTGGCCGAGCTGCTGCGGCACCACCGGTCCACCGCTGGGCTGACCCAGGCGGAGCTCGCCGACCGGTCCGGGGTGAGCCTGCGCGCGATCAGCGACCTCGAGCGCGCCCAGGCGCTGCGGCCGCAGCAACGCACGATCGACGCCTTGGCGGACGCGCTGGCGTTGGGCGGTGAACCACTCGACCGGTTCCGCCGCAGCGCGCGCACGGCGCCACCGCGCAAGGCGACGACCCCGCGCGCGCACGGATTGGTTGGCCGGGAACAGGAACTGGCCGACCTGATCGACTACCTGACGCCCGGCGCGGTGGCCGTGCTGTACGGTCCGGCCGGATCGGGCAAGACGGCGCTGGCCGTGCACGCGGCGTCGAAGCTCCGGGACCGGTTCCCGGACGGTGTCGTGCGGTTGGACATGGCCGGGCGTGACCCGGTGGTGCTGCTGGGTCACGTGTTGGACGCGCTCGGCGCGCAGGTCCGCAACCGGCCGCTGGACCTGCCGGGGTTGACCGCGTTGTGCAGGCGCGAACTGCGCGACCGGCGGCTGCTGCTCGTCCTCGACCACGCGGAGGACGAGGCGCAGACCCGGCCGTTGCTGCTGCACGGCCCGGGGTCCGCTGTCGTCGTGACCACCCGCCGGGCCACGTCCGGGTTCGCCGTCGGGCCGCTCACCGAGTTCGACGCGATCACCCTGCTGGCCAGGATGATCGGGCAGGACCGGGTGACCGCCGAGTCCGCGGCCGCCCGGCACGTGGTGAACCTGTGCGGCAGGCTGCCGCTGGCGCTGCGCCTGGTCGGCGGCACCATGGCTCCACAGTGGACACTGGCGGGCACGGCGGGCCAACTGGCGAACGAACCCGCCCTGGTCGTCGCGTACCGGCGGCTCGACCCGACCACGGCGTTGGTGCTGCGGCGGTTGACGCTGGCGCCGGTGGTCGACGTGGAGATCGCCGCCGCGTTGACCGACACCGTCGCCGCCGAGGCGCTGGACCGCTTGGTGTCAGCCGGTTTCCTGGACAGCCGGTACCGGATGCCCAGCCTGGTCCGCGAGTTCGCCGCCGTCCGGCTGCGCGCGGAGGGCGACGCGGGGGCCGTCCGGGGGAGCGAGACCCGGCTGACCCGGTTGCTGCTCTCCCGCATCGCGGACACGCCGCGGTCGAGCGAGTCGGCGACGTTCGCGCGGCCGCCGGGGCAGGAGTGGTGGACCCGGACGCTGCACACCGGCATCCGCCTCGGCCTGCACACCGAGGTGCTGGCCGCGGTCACCGCGCTGCACCGGTACACGCACGTCCCGGCCCGCTGGACCGAGGTCTTCACCCTCGCCGCCGACGCCGCCCGAGCGATCGACGACACCGCCGCCGAGGCCGCGAACCTCAACAACCTGGGCTGGGCGATCCGCACCCTGGAGAACCGCTCGGACAGCGCGATCCGCTTGCACCAGAAGGCCTACCGGATCGCGGAGGGCGCCGAGAAGGGCTGGTCCCTGCTGCACCGGGGCATCGCCGAGTACCAGTCGTGCCGGACGGAGATCGCGCTCGCGTCGGTGGAGTCCGGGATCGGTTACCTGGCCGGGACTTCCCTGCGGCTCACCATGGCCCAGTCGGTGCGCGCCCGGCTGCTCGACGTCCTGGGCAGGCATTCGGAAGCCCTCCCGGTGCACCGGGACGCGGTGGACACCCTGCGCCTCGACCTGGACTGCGACACGCCGACGCTCGCCGGTGCCATCGTCCGATTGGGATCGTGTCTGGCCGCACTCCGGTTGTGGCCGGAGGCGTGCGCCACCTTCCGCGAGTCCGCCCGGTTGTTCGCCGCCGCCGACATGCCGCTCGACGCCGCGCATTCCCGGCTGCGCATGGTGTCCGCCCTGTTCCACCTGGGCCGCACCGCCGACGCCGAGGAACAACTGGCCGACCTGCGCACCCGCCCGCTCCCGTTCCACCGCGCCCTCACCGAACTCCACGCGGCGGGCGGCCCCGACCTCACCCCCTGACCCGGTTGCGACCACTCCCCCACCCACCGATGATGCGTCACATGCCCGTCAACCGCGTCGTCCCCAACCTCACCACCACCGACCCGCAGGCCACGGCGGCCTTCTACACGGCCGTCGTCGGCCTGACCCCGGTCATGGACCACGGCTGGATCACCACCGTGGCCGACCCCGACCGCCCGGAACTGCAGGTCAGCCTCATCTCGGCGGACGCGACCGCACCGGTGAACCCGGCCGCGTCCATCGAGGTGACCGACATCGACGCCGCCTACACCGCCGCACTGGCCACCGGCGCCGAGATCGTCCACCCCCTCACCAACGAACCCTGGGGCGTCCGCCGCTTCTTCGTCCGCGACCCGGGCGGCAACGTGGTCAACATCCTCGCCCACGGCACCGACTAGGTGTTGCGGGTCATGACGTTGGTGATGGTTGGTTGGGCCTGAGACGAGGGGACGGGTCTTTCGGAGGCAGGATGCAACTGCGACCAACACATCCGCCGATCGGACAGACCTGTCCGTGCTCCACCGTGACGGCCCCGCTGTCGGTCGAGGGCCGCCACACCGCCTGGTCCGACGCTGCCGCACCCGCCCGATCGCCCATGTCGCCGCCGAGACGGGTGTCTCCCGCCGATGCGCCTGCAAGTGGGTCAACCGCTATCGCCGCTTCGGCCAGGCCCGGACCGGCCGACCGTCCCGGCGCTGCGCGTCGGCGGCCCACCGCCACCCCGGCCGAGGTGGTCGTCCGGATCGAGCGGCCGCGCCGCGACCGCAAGTACCCGGCCCGCCGCATCGCCCCGGAACTCGCCGCCGAGGACACGACCGTGTCCGTGCGCACGGACGACCCGCACCTGGCCCACCTGGGATTGAACCGCCCCCGGTTCCTCGACCCCACCGGGGAGAACCACCACGTACCGCGCCGGATCCCCGCCCGCCCGCCCGGCCACACGGTCCACCTGGACGTGAAGACAGTCGGCGTGATCCCCGACGGCGGCGAGTGGCACGCTCACGACAGGGGGCAGTGACCAGACAAAACAAGCCGAACACGCCAAGGCTGCCGGTGCCCGCAAGGGCTACACCCACCTGCATCCGGCCGTCGACGGGTTCTCCCACCCGGCCTACACCGAAGCCCCGCCCGACCAGAAAGCGGTCACCACGATCGGCCTCACCCACCGCGCACCCGCGCTCTCCGCCGCCCACGGCATCACCCGCATCCACCGCATCGTCACCGCCCACGGCGCCCGCCACCACACCCACGACATCCCCACCGTGCTCCCCGGCGCCCGCCACCACCGCATCACCCCCCCACACCCCACCCCACAACGACAACGTCGAACACCACAACCACATCCCGAGCGAGGAATACCTCCACACCCGCACCTGAACCAGCAAACAGCAACGCACCGACACCCTGACGGCCTGGACCGTGCACCACAACCACCACCAGCCCCACACCACCACCGGAAACCAAACCACCAACCACCCGACTCCACACCGACACCACCAACATCACGGCCACATACAACTAGTGCTGCGCCACGCAGCCTTGGTCGGGTAATGGTCAGCCCACCAGACCGATTACCGGGTCAACGTTCCGAGATGCGGCACTGGTCAGGCGTTCGCAGGCAGGTCGGTGCCCGCCCCGCGCTTGCGGGAGCGCACCAGGTCGGGTCGTTCCCGGGGCAGGGTCGACTCGTCCGTGCCCTCGACGACGAAGCCGAGGTCGGCGATCATCTTGAGGTCGAGGTCGCCGTCTTGGCCCTCGCTGGTCAGGTAGTCGCCGAGGAACAACGAGTTCGCCAGGTGCAGGGCCAGGGGCTGCAACGAACGCAGGTGGATCTCCCGGCCGCCCGCGACCCGGACCTCCACATCCGGGTGCGCCAACCGGGCCAGCGCGAGCACCTTCAGGCACCGTTGCGGGGTCAGGCTCCACCGTTCGTCCAACGGCGTTCCCTTGATCGGGATCAGGAAGTTCACCGGCACCGAGTCGACGTCCAGGTCCCGGAGGGCGAACAGGACGTCGACGACCTCGTCGTCGGACTCCCCCATGCCGACGATCAGCCCGGAGCAGGCGGACAGCCCGGCGGACTTGGCGTGCTCGATCGTGTCGACCCGGTCGGTGTAGGTGTGGGTGGAACAGATGTCGGCGTACCGGGCGTCGGCGGTGTTGAGGTTGTGGTTGTACGCGTCCGCCCCCGCCGCGCGGATCCCGGCGGCCTGGTCGCCGGTGAGCAACCCGAAGCACGCGCAGACCTCGACGTCCGGGTGCCGCCCCTTCAGCCGGGCGATCGTGTCCGCGACCCGCCCGACGTCGGCGTCCGACGGCCCTCGGCCGCTGCCCACCAGGCACACCCGCTTGGCGCCCCGCGCGATCCCCGCCTCCGCCGCGGCCACCGCCGCCTCCGGCTTCAACCAGGTGTACCGCAGGATGTCCGCTGTCGACCCGAGCCGCTGCGAGCAGTACCCGCAGTCCTCCGGGCACAGGCCGCTCTTGAGGTTCACCAGGTAGTTGACCTTCACCCGGTTCCCGAAGAAGCGCCGCCGCACCCGCGACCCCGCCGCCACCAACTCCAGCACGTCGCTGTCGGGCGCGCGCAGGACGGCCAACGCCTCATCCCGGGTCAGCGGTTCACGGTCCAACGCCTTCCGCGCCAACGCGGCGAACAGGTCTGCGGAGTCCATGATTCGATCATGGCACGGACTCAGGACTCGGGCTCGGAGCTGCCTGGCTCGACCGGCTTGGTGCTGAACTCCTGTTTGAAGACGCGCAGGGAGCGGCCGAGGGACTGGGCGGCTTCGGGGAGGCGTTTGGCGCCGAAGAACAGCATGAAGACCAGGGCGACGATGAGCAGGTGGGGCCATTCGAGGCCGTTGGCGAACATGGCGGAGCCCTCCGGCGAGGTGACGGGGATGCCATGGTAGCGCCGGGAAAGCCGGGTAAAACACCACACAGCCGCTCCCCTGGCACGTCCAAAGAGGACGTGCCAGGGGTAAAGGGTCAGCGCAGGTGGGACTCGATGGTCTCGATGATGCGGGGCCTCAGTTCGGCGGCGCGGACGACCGCGTCGACGGAGCCGACCTCGACGGCGCGTCGGATGTTGTGGACGCGGTCGAACTCGGCGGCGACCTCGCCCAGTTTCTCGGCGCGGACGGCGAAGCGGACCTCGTCCAGTTCGGCGGCCAGGGCGCCGCGGTCACCGCCCGTCGCGGCGGCGACGCGGGATTCCAGGTCGCGGACGCGCTGGTCGGCGGCGGTGCGGGCGGTGACGTCGCCCGCGAACACGACCGCGGCGGCGGGGGCGCCGCCGAGGACCGAGGCGAACGAGCCCTCGATGGCCAGGACCGTCATGTTCGGGTTGAGCGCCTTGGAGAACACCACGAACGCGCCGCCGTGGTAGCGGGAGATGACGCAGAAGACGATCGGGCCGCGGAAGTTGACGATGGCCCGGCCGATCTCCGCCCCGTACTCCAACTGCAGCTTGCGCATCGACTCCGGTGAGCCGTCGAAGCCGGACAGGTTGGCCAGCACCACCAGCGGCCGGTTGCCGCTGGCCGAGTTGATGGCCCTGGCGACCTTCTTCGACGAGCGCGGGAACAGCGTGCCCGCGGTGTAGGTGTCCGGGCCGTCGGTGGGCGGGAAGCCGCGGCGCGGGACCGAGCGGGACTCGATGCCGACCAGGCAGACCGGGATGCCGCCGAGGTGGACGTCCTGCACCGCCGCGGTGTCCGCGTCGGCCATGCCCGCCCAGCGTTCCAGCACCGGGTGGTCCTGGTCGGACAGCGCGCGCATGACGGTGCGGATGTCGAACGGCTTCTTGCGGTCCGGGTTGGCCGAGGCGGAGAAGATCTCGCCGACGGTGCTGAAGTCGCTGCCCTCCACCGCGTGCGGGAAGTCCGAGACGTCCCGGTCGACCGGGTCGGTCGTTTCCGCCCGGCGCGGGGCGTTCTCGCCGGGGACGACGTAGGTGTGGTCGTAGTAGGCCATCAGCACGTCGCGGGCACCGGCCAGGTTCGGCGCCCAGTACTGGGCCTGGCCGTTGGGGCCCATCACCCGGTCGTAGCCGCCGATGCCGAAGTTGTCCTCGGCCGAGACGCCGCCGGAGAAGTCCAGCGCCTGCTTGCCGGTGAGCACCATGGTCGAGTCCGGGGTCATCACCAGGATGCCGCGGGTGTGCATGAGCATGGTGGCCTCGGCGTTCCAGTACGGCTGCGCGCCGACCGTGATGCCAGCGACCACGATGTTGATCTCGCCGCCTGCCTGGGTGAACTCGACGATCCGCTTGAGCGCGGCGGCCACCCAGTCCATGTTCTCGGTGCCGGAGCTCATCGAGATCCGGGCGCCGGAGCTCAGCGCGTACCACTCGACCGGGACCCGCATCCGCTCGGCGAGGTCCAACGCGGCCATCACCCGGCGGCACTCCGGCTCGGACAGCGCGCCGAGCGACTTGGTCGGGTCGCCGAGCAGCACGACCCGGGTGACGCCCTCGGGCTGGCGCGCGGTGGGCGTGGTGACCACACCGGCGACCATGGCGGCCTTGTTGTGCCCCTTGGGCCGGTCGACCGGGACCAGCGCGTGGTTCTCGTCCAAGTCGTGCTCGACGAACTCGCCGAGCAGGCCGGTGACCTCGTACGGGTAGACCGAACCGCGGCTACTGGCGCGCAGCACCTTCTGCCGGTAGTCGTCCAGCGGCTCGATCGGGTCGGCCGACGGGGCGCCGACGATCAGCTCGGTGCCGCCGGTGTCGTCGAACCGGATCCGGGCGGACACCTTGGCCAGCTCACCGGTGGCGGCGTCGCGCTGCCGGGCGATGAACTGGATCTCCTCCAGTCCCGCGCCCGCGGTGGTCGGCAGCACCCGGCCCGCGATCATCGCGAACTCCTCGCGGGTGATGTCCGACGGCGGCCAGACGTAGACCACGATCCGGTTGGTGTTGAACCGCTTCTTCGACGGCCGCAGCGCCTGCGCGCGGCGGATCGAGTCGAGGCAGGTGACGATCACGTCCTCGGCGGCGGGCAGCGCGATGAGCCTGCCGTCGTGCTCGCGCAGCTCGGTCAGGTTGCGCACCTGGGCGAACGCGACCAGCCGCTCGTCGGACGGGTTCTCCCTGGCCACGCACTGGAAGAGGTAGACCTCCTCGTCCGAGGACGGCAGCCGGGTCAGGTCGAACTTGGTCAGCCGCTCGATCTGCATCCGCTGCGCGATGTACGGGTGCAGGCCGCGGATGAGCCGTTCCTCGGTCATCCCGGTGGTCGACGGGCGGAAGGTGAAGTGGTGGTGCATGACCGCGCCGCCGCTGCCCGCCACCGTGGTGGTGAGCCTGCGGACCTGGCCGGGCAGCGGGTGCGCGCTGATGACCTCGTGCAGCGCGGCGGCCATCTCGTCGAAGTCGTCCGGCTGCCGCTCCCACGCGAGGTAGATGTCGGCGTCGAGCGCCTCCCGGTCGTGCGCCAGCTCGGCCAGCCCGCGCAGCGCGTCGCCCAGGGCGTCGAACGCGACGGCGGCGGAGACCAGCGGCGAGCCCTCGCGCTCGGCGACCACGAAGGTGCAGCCCGCGACCTCGGCGGTGCTGACCCGGCCGAGGCCCTTGTTGCCGTAGTACCGGCGGGTCAGCACCTCCAGCATGACCACGTTGTCGCGGCCGTCGCTGACCAGGCCCTGGCCGACCCGGAGCAGCCGCTGGCCGAGCAGCCGGACCAGCGGTTCGGTGCTGCGGACCATCTCGGCGACCCGCTCGGCGCGGTCCGGCGCGGTCGGGTTGGCGTCCAGGTAGCGCAGGTTCCGCCGGACGTCGGCGTAGACCCTGGCCCGGTTGCGGCGCAGCAGCGGCTGCGCGAACCAGG
>NZ_AXWW01000076.1:16234-27470 GCF_000482865.1 Actinokineospora inagensis DSM 44258
TCTCCGCCGCCCACGGCATCACCCGCATCCACCGCATCGTCACCGCCCACGGCGCCCGCCACCACACCCACGACATCCCCACCGTGCTCCCCGGCGCCCGCCACCACCGCATCACCCCCCCACACCCCACCCCACAACGACAACGTCGAACACCACAACCACATCCCGAGCGAGGAATACCTCCACACCCGCACCTGAACCAGCAAACAGCAACGCACCGACACCCTGACGGCCTGGACCGTGCACCACAACCACCACCAGCCCCACACCACCACCGGAAACCAACCACCAACCACCCGACTCCACACCGACACCACCAACATCACGGCCTCATACAACTAGTCGTTCAACCCAGCGGGTTGGCCGGGTATGCAGGTCGAACCCGACCAACCCGCTGGGGCGAGCCACCAGTCGCGCGGTGAGTGGCCAGCACTGGGTGCCAACCTAGGTACGGGTAACGCCACGATCGGGGTGATTGACCTGGTGTGAGCTGCCGGAGCGCTGAGGCTAGTGGCTCGACCCAGAAACAGTGGTCACGCCTCGATTTGCCCACGACGTCCCTGGCTGCGTTGCCGAAACGGCCAAGTGTGTCCAGTACGAGGTCGTTGCGGCGCCTTGCCAGAAACGCCGTGGACAGGCCGACATCCGGCCAACCCTCCGGGGCGAGCCAGTAGTGGATTGTCGCGGCTCACTCTTGGGGTAGAGGGTGGTGGAGTTGGACGCGTACGTCGTCGATGGTGAACTGTCGGCGGACCTGGCGCCGTTCGGCGTTGGTGTAGCCCCATGCGGCGAGTTCAGTGTTGAGGGTGTCGAGGTCGCTGACGCGGCGGTCGAGGCATTGCCGTGACAGTGCGGACAGCTAGTGACCCGACCCAGAAGGTTGGCCGGGTCTCGATCTGCCCACGGCGTCCTGGCTGCGTTGCCGAAACGGCCAAGTGTGTCCAGTACGAGGCCGTTGCGGCGCCTTGCCAGGAACGCCGTGGACAGGCCGATACCCAGCCAACCTTCTAGGTCGAGCCGCTAGGTAGGGGTCGGTCGAGCGGGGAGGGGGGCGGCGTCGAGGGTCAAGGGCATGCTCGTCCTGGTGTGGTAGCCCGAGGTCTTGGCCGTCCTGCGCGTCGACCTTGTCCTGGTGGTCCGGGGTTCGGTGAGCTCGGGGAGTAGCCGCCGCTGGGGTGGTGTCCGGACAGGATGACGTTGGTGCTCGTGTCCACAGAGGTCATGAGCCGTGCTCGAAGGTCGGGGAGCTCACCACGCTCTGGATGGCCAGGCAGGCCGCCCCGGTCGCCCACATGTCGTGGTCGACCTCCACGAACACCAGTTCGCAGTGGTCGGCGGCGGACGGCATCGAGTGGGTTCGCCATGCCGCGCGCAGGGCGGGCTCGACCAGGTCGCGGGTGCGCACGCCCTCACCGGAAAGGATGATCTTGTCCAGATCGAGCAGGTTGCCCAGGGTCGCCAGGCCCCGGCCGAGCGCGGTCCCCGCGTCGGCGAACACCGCGAGCGCGTCCTCGTTGCCCGACCGGGCCATCCGCATCGCGCGCACGATCGACCGGCAGGCGAGGCCCTTCTCCTGCAGGGCACGGACTATCGCCGGGAACGAGGCGACGGCCTCAAGGCAGCCGTACTTCCCGCAGGTACACAGTGGACCGTCGGCGACCAGTGGGATGTGGCCGAGTTCGCCCGCCATCCCGGTCGAACCGGTGTGCAGTTGGTTGTCGAACACGAGTCCGCAGCCGACGCTGAGCCCGAAGGTCACCACGGCGAACGACCGGACGTCCCGGCCCGCCCCGAACCAGCGCTGCGCCACCGCGAGGGCGTTGACGTCGTTGTTCACCACCACCGGCAGCTCCACCGCCGCCGACAGCCGGTCGGCGATGGCCACGTCCCGCCAACCCAGGATCGCCGACCACACGCAGGTCCCGCTGTCGCCGTCCACGTGGCCGCTGAGGCCGACGCCGACCCGGGTGATCGGCACCCGCCCGGTCAGCTCGGCGCAGATCTCCCGCATCGCCTCGATCGCGTCGTCCGGACTGGGCTGGTCCAGGGTGCGCTCGGCCCTGGCCAGCACCTGCGACCCCATGTCGGTCAGCACGCCGGTCGCCCCGCGCGGCGACAGCTTGATCCCCACCACCGCCCGCTGCCCCAACCTGGCCCGCAGCATCCGCCGTGGCCTGCCCGGCCCGGCCGTGACCAGCGCCCCGTCCTCCACCAGTCCGGCCGCCACCAGCGGCGCCACCACCTTGGTGATCCGGGATGTGGACAGCCCGGTCCGCTCGGCCAACTGCGCCCGGGAGATCGACTCCGCGCTGAGGATCGCCGCCAACACCCGGCTCCGCGCCACGTCCCCCGGCACCATCCGGCCACCTCCCGTATCGGACACAGTGTCCCGGCGCCGGTGCCCCGGCGACGCACCGGCCCCAGGTTCGGTCGACCGGCCTCATCGCCCCGAAATCGCGATCCCCAGTGGACGAGAACCCGACACTGTCCTCAGTGGACAACCAGTTCGCCGGACGCGGCACCCGCCGAGATCGTGATCCGGGACGGCCGAGGCGCGGGGAGCAGGGACCACCAGTGCAGCGCCGCCGCCGCGACCGACGTGGACACGGTGCTGTCCACGACGCGAACCTGCCCATCCCGAAACGCGACGACAGTCGTCATCTTCGTCAGGCGCGGGGCGTGGGAGTCGACCGCGGTGACAGCCAGACGAGCGCCGGGATAGCGGTCCAAGAGGGCGTGAGCGTGGGTGGTGGCACTGGTTCGGTCCGGGAACGGGGAGCTGGACCAGATGGCGGAGGCGCTGTCGATCAGCCCGATTTCTGGGCTCATTTCGTCCGCCGCGAGGGAACCGTCGGCTTGGCGGGCGGTTGTGCGAGTGAGGGTCAGGCACGCGGTGTCGTCGGTGACCTCGGCGTGGGTTGTCGTCCGGTAGTGCGTGGGTTCGGTGAACTCCGGGCTGCTCAACGGGATTGGCTCGGGTGCCATGCACTCGGGCGGGGGGAGGTCGAGGATGCGGTAGAAGAGGTCGTCCATCGCCGCGGGTTCGCGGTGGTCGAAGATGGCGTTGACGGCGTCCTCGGGTGGGACCGGCACGTCACCGGGTAATCCGTTGAGCCGGGGCAGCGTGGTGAGCAGCCGGGCGAGCGGAGAACCCGGGACAACCTCCGGGCCACCGTCTGCGGCGAGCAACACCGGTCGACGGGCTGCGGCGGCGTAGCAGGTCAGCGATCCGTGGTCGGACACGACCACGTCGGTTGCCAACAGGGCGGGCCGCCAGTCCTCATCCGGTCGGATCAGCACCAGACCCGCGCGGACTGCTCGCCGCAACCAGGCGCGGACCTGCAGCGAACCGTGCCGCTGCCACACGTTGGGGTGCAGCGTCATCGCCACTCGGTAGTGGTCGGCGGGTAGCGCGGTGACGAGGTGCTCGGCCAGGTCCGGTGTGGTGCCGAACAAGGAATGCGTGCCCCAGGTCGAGCAGAGCAACACCATCCGCCTGCCATCGGCATCGAAGGACGTGCGGTGCCGGTGGCGTTGCCCCTCGCTCGCCGTGATCCGGTCCAGGCACGGGTCCCTGGCCACCAGCGCGTGTTCCGCCAACCGCGCGTCCACCGACCGCAACGCCGCCACCTGGTTCCCGTGCGCCACGACGACGGTGTGCGGCAACACCCGACCGTCCACGACCAACGCGGACCGGTTCAGACCGGACACCACTCCGCCTGCCGACTGCCGGTGGTAACCGGCGCCGTGTGGCATAAGAACGACGGGCGCGTCGAGCAAGTGCAGATCGCTCTTGTCGCTGGCGGCGAGCGCGAGGTCAAACCGCTCCTGGCACGCGTTCTCCCAAGGTTGCCACAGCGCGCCCACAGCGGTGAGCTTGTCCGGCAAACCGGCGGCGAACACCGAACCGCCGTCAACGGTGAACCGCACCTCGACCCGGGAGTCGCCCAGCAGCGCGGGCACGACGTCCAGCAGCCTGCGCAGCGCGGCCGGGGTGCGCACCACGACCAGGACCCTCCGCAGTGGACGGATGGTGTCCCACTTCCCGCTCAGCGAACCGAGCCGTGCTCCGTGCTCCGTGCTCCGTGCTCCGTGCTCCGTGCTCCGTGCTCCGTGCTCCGTGCTCCGTGCTCCGTGCTCCGTGCTCCGTGCTCGGCGACTCTTACCATGGCCATGTCAGTTTCGCAGTGCCCCGAACGGGGAGCGTGCGTCGGCGCGCGGGTCCACCCGGTCAGTCCGAGGTGTTGGCGAGTGGCATGGTGATCTCCCGGGGCGGCGCGGCGCGGTAGGCGAACCGTAGCAATTCGTTGGCCGACTTGCCTTCGCCGCTCGGTCGCGTGCAGTACCGTGGTGTGCACGGATCGCCACAGGGGGCCGGTGAAGTGGGTACTGACGTTCACAACGTGCAGGCCGGGGTGGCCGCTCAGGTCGTGCAGGCGGGGCACATCGGCTCGGTCACATTTCAGCACGCCGAGCTGCCGAAGGTGGTTCCGGTGCTGACGCTCGGCGTCACGCCGCCGTTCGTCGACCGGGCCGAACACCTTGCGACACTGCGATCTCTGGTCAAAATTGACCCGATCTCGGGTCGACCGGTGGTGGTCGCGGTCCGGGGCATGCCGGGGGTCGGGAAGACCGCTTTGTTGCTGCAGGCGGCCACCGTGCTGGCCGCGCACTACCCGGACGGGGTGCTGTACGCGTCGTTCGGCGCGGGTGGCGAGTCGCCCGCCGACGCGCTGGGCCGGCTGCTCTCGTCGTTGGGTGTGCCGGATTCCCTTGTGCCGCCGGGTTTTCGCCGCCGTCGGGACCTGTACCGGTCGTTGACCGCCAAGCTCCGGTTGATCACCGTGCTGGACGACGTCACCGACGCCGCGCAGGTCGAGGCGCTGCTGCCGAACTCCGCCGCCGGGCTGGTGCTGGTCGCGAGCAACTCGGTCCTGTCCGACCTGCACGCCGATGGCGCGGTTCCGATCGTGCTCGAACCGTTGGCGATCCCGGACGCGGTAGCGCTATTGGGACAACTTTGCCCCGATGTCAGGGTTGATAAAGAGCCAGAGTCCGCTGTGGAGCTGGTCGAGCTGTGCGGTCGGCTGCCCATGGTGGTACGGGTGGCGGCGGCTCGGCTGCTGGAGCATCCCAAGTGGACCGTCGCCCGAGTGGTCGACGACGTGCGCGGCGCCGACACCGAGGTGCTCGACAAGGTCAACAAGCTGTTCGACGCCGTGTACGCCGACCTGCCCGACGAGGCCAGGGACAGCTACCGGGTGCTGGGCCTGTTGGTCGGCCCCGAGTTCGGCGCCGAGGTGCTGGCCGCCGTCGTCCGGCTCCCGGTCGCCCAGGTCCGCGCGCGGTTGGACAAGCTGTGCGCCGCCGCCCTGTTGGAGGAACGCGCCGACGACCGGTATGCCGTGCACCGCCTGGTCCGCGCGCACGCCCTCCGTGTCGCCGCCGAGGAAACGGATTCGGAAGACCGCGAGCGGTACCTGCGTCGGGCCGTCGAGTGGTGGTTGCTGGGCGCGACCGCCGCCGACGTCGCCGCCACCGGACGTGAACGTCTCCGCGTCGCCGACCCGCAGCGGCTGCTGGCGGGCAACGAGTTGACGATGGACGCGCGGTCCGCGCTGGCCTGGTTCGAGCGTGAGCACGCCAACATCGCCGCTGCCATGCGGGCGTGCGCCAAGCACGGCTGGCACACCTACGTCTGGCAGTTGTTCGAGGCCACGTTCGCCTACTACGACGCCCGCAGGCCCCTCGCGTCCTGGGTCGAGACCGGCACCCTGGCCGTCGAATCCGCTGAACTCGACAGCAACCCCGCCGCTGAAGCCCGTTGTCGCTGCCTGCTCGCCAAGGCCTACCAGGAACTTGAGCGCTACGACGATGCCGCCGTCGAGCTCCACCGGGCCCGGGAACTCGCCACCGACGATCGCCTGCGGGCGTCCACCTACGACTTCACCGGCAACCTCGCCTTGCGCACCGGCGACTACGAGGGCGCCTTGCACTGGTTCCAGTCCGCCCGTCAGATCAATATCGACCTCAACCGGGCTCGCGGCACCGCCCTGCAGACCCTGTTCGTCGGCCGCGCCCTCACCCGCCTGGGTCGCACCGACGAGGCCCTGGCCATGTTCACCGAGGCGACCGACCGCGCGACCGCCGCCGGTGCGGACAGCGTGGTGGCCAAGTCCCTCCTCGCCACCGCCGCCGCCCGCCCCGACGAAACCCTCTTGACGCGCGCCGAAGCCATCGCCACCCGCCTCGGCAACAGCGCGCTCCAAGCCGAAATCCACCTGCTCCGCGCCACCCAGGCCGAAGCCACCGGCGACACCCCTGCCGCCACCATCCACCGCACCGCCGCCGCTACCGCCTACGAACGCATGGGCAGCCCCAAAGCCGCCCGCCTCCTCGCGGGCACTGCGGATTAGCTCTTATCCCCGCAACACCGGCTCGCCGCCGATCAGCAGGTTGTGCAGCGCCTCCCCGTCAACCTTCCCCTCGTCATCCAACGCGTCGGCCACGACGAGCTCACCCACCGGCACGTCCGCCCGCGCCACCGAGGTCGCCCCCAGGTCACCCACGCCCAGGTACGACGGCAGTTCGAGCGCTCCCGCCAACGTCCCACCAACCCGGTCCGGCGCGCACTCGTCCAGCCACACCTGCACTGCTCCCCGCAGGTCCCCACCGAAGTCCAGGTACTTGTCCGTGTACTGCGCGAACAACACGTCAACCTCGGTGTTGCCCTTCACCACGATCTTCGGGTCACTCGCGATGCTGATCCCCTTGGCCCGCAGGTCCCCCAACACCACCAACGCGGCCGCCCCGTCGTCCTCGTCGTACACACACCCCGCCACCGTCAAATCCCCATCGACGATGTACCCGATGTCGTAGTCCCCCCACGGGTGCTCATCCCCGCCATTGAGCGGGAAGTTGCCCTCCACAACCGCGTCCCCCGCACAAAGCACGTACTCGCCCTCGTACAGGTTCTCCCACGTGCTTTCCGGTACCCCACGCTCCTTGAACAGCGCGACTGCCTCATCCCACGAGATCTCACTGAGCTCCACAACCCGCACCGTATACCCCCACGAATCACCGACGCCCAAGCCCCGTTCACGCATTCCACGAGCAGAACTCAGCAGGGTGACTGCTCCCGGTTAAGGGGTGGGTTCGAAGGTGGGGGAGATCTGGTAGTCGCTGTCGAGGTAGACCTGGGTTGGCGGGTCGGTGAAGCCCGACATGCTGTAGCCGAAGACTCCCGCGCCGCCGAGGTCGTCGTGGATCGCGGTGATCGGGCCCTGGGTGGTCTGCTCGGTGAAGTAGTTCTCCGCGACCGGGTAGTAGGGGCCGCTGAAGTGGTAGGAGACCGTGTACGGCCGGTACGGCGCCAGCCGCACGCCGGGGGAGAAGGTCACCTTGCCGGTGGTCAGGTCCATGTCCGCGTAGGCCAGCCGTTCGTTGTCGTCCCACAGGTAGCCCCTGGCCCAGGTGACCTCCGGGCCGAGTCGGGCGGTGAACCCGGTCAGCGTGCCGGGGCGGTCGACGAAGAAGCGGAAGCCCAGGTCGGGGCTGTAGGGCTCCTGCACGTCGAAGACCGGGCTCCCCTCCTTGGGCGGGCTGGTGAAGGTGCAGGGGCAGGTCACCGGGCCGGGCGGGGTCGTCGAGTCGACCCGCACGTAGTAAGTGCGCGGGTCGCCCCACTGTTCTTCCCACGCCGCCCGGGTGACCACCTTGAGCGGCCCCACCTCAGTCGGCGTGTAGGTAAGGCTCCACTGGCCGCCATGGTCAAAATGGGTCCAGGTAATCCCACCGTCGAGCGAGACGTCGGACTGGGTAGTGCGGGTGCCCTCCCCCTCAAAGGAACCCCCCACAATGGTGACCGGCTGACCAACCGGAACCACCGTCTCCCGCCCCGGGCTGGTAACCCACAAAAACGGAGCCGCATCAGCCGCCGCAGCCGTCACCGGCACCACCGAAACCAACGCCACCGCCACCACGACCGCGCCAAGCACACCCCGCCGCACCATCAGCACCAGCACTCGCCCCCCAGATGCGCACAGCCCAAACCCACTGAGCGACAACGTATCGAAGCCACCCCTCAGCCCGAACGCACCCAGACGGGTGACGTTCCAGCCCACACTGGACCACCGAGCAACCAGACTGCATTGGATCACCGGGCGGGAGGTCGCCGGCCCACACGTGCCCCCCGCTGGGGGGTCCGGGGGCGAAGCCCTCCGGGCGGGCCTGGGGTTGCACCCCAGAAAAATGACGAGCGACCCAGTTCGCGCCTTCCGCGAACATGGGTCGCCAGAGTCTCGTGCCCCCGGCAGGAGTACCAAAGGATGGGAACAGGGCTGACCAGCGGTTTCACACCGGCAGCTTGGTGGTGGAGTCAAGGTTCGGGCTGTCCAAGCCCGAGTAGTACCCGTTGGGGGCGGGCTCAGACCCGTCCCCACGTCGGGCGTTGGACGCGGGTCCTAGACCGCTGTTGTTGCGCGTCCAGCAGGACGGGCCGAGCCTGCAACCGTCCGTCGCGGGCCACCGCCTCCTCGCCCGCCTTCAGACTTAACCGGGTCGGCGCATCGGGGCCGCTAGCTGCACCGTCAGGTGGCCTGGTTACGCACCGGCACCGCTTACGGCCTGAGCCTGGGAAAGTTCGTTCCGCAGCTTCTGTAGCCGAAGCAGAGCCAGGTCGATGAACTTCTCGGCACAAGCGATGCAGTAGTGCTCGTGGCTGCGTCCAACGGTTATCTTGAGCCGCAAGTCTCCCTTGGAGATCACGTGCTTGCTGTTGTGTTGACAGGCGTGCCGCTTGAGGGCTTGGTCGTCATGCGCAGGAGGAGTGACTTCGGCTTAGCCACCGAACACCTCCTCCTCGACCTCGGCCACGATGCCGTCCAGCTGCTCAGTGATCATGTCGATCTCGGCCTGGCTGAACTCGCTGCGCTCCTTCGGGCCGCGTCCCACTACCGCGTTGACCTTCTTATCGACGGCCGCCTTCACGATCACCCAGTTGCTCTGGCCAAGGTGCTTGGTGTCGAGATCGCGGCCTTCGGGGTTCATGTCGTGTTCGCGGATGAGCCTGCCCGCCCGCGTCCTGATCGTCTCGTCCAGCCAGGTGCGCGAAGCCTGACGGCGTGCCTGCTTGGTGACTGGGATGGGCTGCAACTGCTCGATCGCCTGCTTGTAGTCCTCGGGAGTCACCCCGGCCTCTGCCAGCAGTTCAGCGCATCCTTCAGCCGGCCGTCGGACAGCAGCGGCAACTCCTGAAGCGTCACCGTGCCCGGCTCGACGATCCGCACGGCGTCCGGGTCACGGTTGCGCGCCATCTCATCAGTCGGGTCAACCTCACGACTCGGCTGAATGCCTACCGGAACGTCCTCGGTCAGGAGCTTGAACCACTCCTGATCAGCCTCGGCGAAGTCCTTGAAGTCCTCCCACGCCTTCACGGTGTTGGCGCCCGCATGGAAAACGACCGAGCCATAGTTGAGAGGATCACCCGGAGCCTGCTGCTTGATCACTCGCATGATGCGCCCAACGAACTGCACGAACGGCGACAGGCTGGCGAAGATGCTGAACACCGCGGCGACCGACAGATACGGGTGGTCAAACCCTTCACCAAGCATGCGCACCTGCACGATGACGTCCAGGTCGTGGCTCTCCAGCTTGTCCAGGACGGCATCGTTGGCCTTGGAGTCCTCGCGGCTGTGAATGTAGTCAGCGTGCTGGCCGCGTTCGGCGTAAGCCTTCACGATCTGCTTGCAGTGCTCCATGTTGAGAGCCGAAGCGATGATCTTGAGATGATTCTCGCCAGTCGCCTTACGGAGTCGGCGCAACTCGGTGATCGAGGCGTCAACGATGGTGTCCAGCGTTTCCTTTGAGCTGACGATGCTGCGACGGAAGTCGGCGTCCTCCTCGCCCAGGCGGCGCACCTCATCGAGGCTGACCTCGACCTCCTTGCCGTCCTCGCGTCGTACGTAGCGCAGTGACGACGGGTTGAGCACCAGGCCCTTGACGTGCTTCACAAAGCCTTGCTGCACCGCTCGGTAGATCGGGTAGGTGTAGACGATCTCGCCGGACATGAGGCGACCGTCGGAGCGGGTCGGCGTGGCGCTGAAGCTCACGATGCGGGCTGCCGGGAACTTGGCGCGTAGCACGTCGCAGCTCTCGGCGACGTTGTGATGGCCTTCATCGAAGAGGATGAGGTCGAAGAAGTCTTCCGGCAGGTCAGCGAGCCACTTGTTGTCAGCCCCGCCGCGCTGGAGTTGCTGGATGTTGGTCACCACGACGTCAGCAGCGTCGAGGTCAGAGCGATTGGTCTTGGAGCCGCGGATCTCGGCCGGCTCGGGGTACTCAGGCCCTGGCAACACCTCGCACTTGCGGTAGAACATGCCCGGGTCGGTCGGGTTGAAGTCGCGCAGCAGCTGCGTGGCGATGCGCAGCCCCGGCGCGATGACCAGTACGCGGCGAGCTTTGAGCGCGAATGGCGCGAGCGTGATGAGCCCTGACTTGCCACACCCCACCGGTAGCACAATGCCCGCTTCGCGATGGTTGTTGATGTCGTCGAAGTGATCAACGATGGCGTCATACGCCTCTGTCTGCGGTTCACGCAGGCGGGCATTGCCGTCGATGGTTGGGATGAGGTGCTGAAAGGCGGGTTCGTCGCTCAAGTGAAATTTCCCCTTGCCCAGAACAATGGATATTGGGCGGTTGCTGATGATTTTGTTACGAAAGGCAGCGTTTTTCGCCAAGTCGCCCTAACTGTTTCCCGGCTAGCGCGCCCCGCTCAAACCGTCCTGGCTTGTACGCGTACGTCGCGCATCGCCCGCCGAGCGTTACAACGGGACAGCAGTACAGCAACCAGCCCCCTCGGGCACCTGTGCGCGTTCACTTCCCGCCCGTACACCTCCCCAGCAGCCATCGTCGCCGCCAGGATCGCCTCAGTATCGGTACGGTTTCAGGAGAAGCCGTCGGTGGTGCTGTCGTCGTGGTCGGCGGCGCTGGACATGCTCTTCACGTCGTGGAAGATCGCGGCCCAACGCTGCTCCTGGGTGCACTGGGCAGCCGGGGGTGTCCGTGACGAGGCATTGTTCGGAGGCCAGTGGCGGCGGCATTGCCTCCTGTCGGTTGGTGATCTCGGTACGTGCCGCCGCCCTGGCCGGACCTCGGGGAGGGCACCAACCTGCGCGAGACCCGTTCTGCGGAGGGCCGGACCTCGGGGAGGGCACCAACCTGCGCGAGACCCGTTCTG
>NZ_AXWW01000077.1 GCF_000482865.1 Actinokineospora inagensis DSM 44258
GGGGGTTCCGGTGGTTCGTAGGTGATCTTCGTCCGGGTGGCGGGGAAAAGCTGGTGGGGGTGCGGTGGTCAGGCGAATGATTCGGGCTGTGGAATCGACTGCTGAGCCGCCGGTGGCGGTGCCTGTGTTGGGTCAGATCGCGGTGGCGGATCCGACTACGAACGTCCTGGTGGGGAGTTTGGCGCGGGCGCGGCGGGCTAACGGGGTGGCGCTTGTTCTTGTTGTGTTCGTGACCGTTGACGACGTGTTGCTGGTGGTGGACTGGCTGGCCCCGTGGCGAATAGTGGGGGCCTTTGTCTGTTTTGGGGCGATCTTTGTGGTGGCTTGGCGGCCGCGGGGGTTTATGCGGTGGAGTGGTCCGGTTCTTGCGTTGCTGCGTGCTGAGGCGTGGCGGGTGGTGCGGGCGCGGGTGGTGCGGGCGAATCGGTGGAATGCCCACATTGAGGTCACCGAGGTCACCGAGGTCACTGAGGACGACACGGTGGTGACTCTGGCGGTGGGGGTTCCGGTTAGTCACCGCGCGGTGATTGTTGATCGGGTGTGGGTTGTTGGGCCGGTGGGGCGGTGGGCGGTGGTGCGGGTGCCGGGGTCGCATCGGTTCTTTCCCGGCCGCGTGGTGGAACCTGTGACTGCGCGGGCGGTGGCTGCTGTCGACCCGACCAGTGCGGCTGTGCGGTTGTACTGGTTGATGCCGCTGCTCGCGATGGTTGTCGTGGTGGTGGCTGTACAGGTGGTGGCGGGCTATCTCGATGGGCCGTTGCCCGGGGCGCTTGGTGGGGCGCTGGGTACTGCGACCGCCATCCTGCTGCTTGTGGCCGTGAGCGCCCGTCGCGGGATGTTGAGCTTGCCTCGCCTTGTTCGCCGTGCGGAGTGGACGCGTTGTGCGGCGGTTGTGGAGCCGTGGAAGGTTCGGTGGGGTGCGATCGTCAAAGCCACCGCGACCGTCACCCTGCCGGACGGTTCCACTAGGACAGTGCGGATGCCCCATGCCCCGGTCGACGTGCTGGGCACGGTCTGTGAGACGTCCGCGCTGTGGATCTCGACCACCACGTCAGGCGCCGCGGCCGTGGGGTTTCCCGGTACCCCGCAGATCACCTACGGGGTGGTCAGCGCGGGGTGGACAGGGCGAAGGTGACGCCGGGGCTGACCGGGTCGGCGCGGGGGATCCAGTGGTCGGTGACCGGCAGGACGCCGTCCAGGGCCTGGGGGATGGCGACGGCGGCCAGGTCGCGGACCTCGGCGACGGTGACCGGGCGGCCGAGCTCCTCCGACAGGGACGTGACGCCCGCGTCGCGGATGCCGCAGGGGACGATGCTGGCGAAGTGGGTGAGGTCGGCGTCGCAGTTGATCTGGAAGCCGTGCATGGTGACGCCGCGTTGGACGCGGATGCCGATGGCGCCGATCTTGCGTTCCGGGCGGGTGTCGTCGGCGGGCAGCCAGACGCCGCTGCGGCCCTCGACCCGGCCGGTGCGCAGACCGAGGTGGGCGCAGACGGCGATCAGGCCCTCTTCCAGGCGGCGGACGTAGTTCACCACGTCGACCGGATCGGCGAGCTTGACGATCGGGTAGCCGACGAGCTGGCCGGGGCCGTGCCAGGTGATCTTGCCGCCGCGGTCGGTGTCGACGACGTCGGTGCCGTCGGTGGGGCGTTCGCCCGGCTCGGTGCGCTTGCCCGCGGTGTAGACCGACGGGTGCTCCAGCAGCAGCATGGTGTCGCCGGTCGCGCCGTCGGCGACGGCGTCGAGCAGGTCGCGCTGCATGTCCCAGGCCACGTGGTAGTCGAGGGTGCCGACTTCGCGCACCGCGACCGGGTCGGTGTTGGCGCGGCAGGAGGGGGTGCTCACCCCCCGAGACTACGCGCGGGCAGCAACCGAAGGGCGCTCGCCGCCAACAGGCCCACGCCGGCCACGCCGAGCGCGCCACCCAGGACATCGGTGAACCAGTGCACGTCCAGCAGCACCCGGAACAGCGCCGTCACCGCCACCGCGACCGACGACCCGACCACCACGAGCCGCAGCCACCGGGGCGCCAGCCACGCGCACAGCACGATCGCCGCGACCGCCACCGAGGACACCGACACGACGTGTCCGCTCGGGTAGCTGAACTCCGGGTACTCCCGTGGCCGCGCCCGGTCGAACAGCGGCTTCACCAGCGACACCGTCCGGCACACCCAGATCAGCGCGACGCACCGCAGCAGCAGCCCGACCACCCTGGCCCGCGCCCGGTTCACCAGCGCCGCGACCAGGAGGGCCACCGACACGACGACCGGCAGCACCGGCCCCAGCACCATGCTGCCCACGTGCGCGATGTCCCCGGCGGTGCCCCGCCAGTCGGCACCGAGCGTGTCGGCCACCGCCCGGTCGATCCCCGGCGGGGACGCCGACACCAGCCCGCCCAGCAGCAGGAACAGCCCGATCAGCAGCACCCCGAGTGCCGCGAACAGCATCACCGCGCCTCGGTGGCGGTCAGCGCGTCTGCCACTGTCTGGTAGGTGAAGCGGAAACCGTTGTCCAGCAACACCTTCGGCACGACCTGCTGGTTGCGCAGGATCTCGTCGGCCAGGTCGCCGGTCGCCGTCCGCAGCGCGAACCTCGGTACGGCGAACAGCGCGGGACGCGACTTGGCGCCCGCGAACGCCCTGGTGAACTCGGCGTTGGTGGCGGGTGTCGGCCCGACCAGGTTCACCGGGCCGGAGATGTCGTTGCGCAGCAGGAAAACCAGCGCGGCGACCTCGTCGTCCAGGTGGATCCACGGCATGTGCTGCTTGCCGTCACCCAACTTCCCGCCCAGCCCCAGCGCGAACAACGGCCGAAGTGGACCGAGCAGGCCGCCGCGCGGGGCCAGCACCTGGGCCGACCTCGCCAGCGCGACCCGGGCGTCGCCCGCCGCCGTGGTCGCCGCCTCCCAGCGTGCGCACATCTCGGCGAGGAACCCCTCGCCGCGCGGCCCGAACTCGTCGACCGGGGCGGCGGTCGTGCCGTAGTAGCCGACGGCGGAACCGTTGACCAGCACCGGAATCCCGTGTTCGGCGACCGCGGCGGCCAGCACCTCGGTCGGCTCGATCCGCGAGTCGAGCAGCACCTGCTTGCGCGCGTGGCTCCACCGCCGGTCCGCGATCCCGGCGCCACACAGGTTGACCACGGCGTCCACCCCGGCGAGCGCGCCTGCGTCGATACCGTCGATCGTCCCGGCTGGCGGGTCCCAGTGCCGCTCGTCCGGTGCGGTGGGGGACCGCCGCACCAGCCGCACCACCTCGTCGCCCTCGGCCCGCAGCCGGGCCACGAGCGCGGTTCCGATGAGACCGGACGACCCGGCGACGAGTACGCGCATGCTCTGATCGTCCCGAACAAGCCGGGTGCCCGCACCTCCGGGGTGGCCCAGAACGCCGAGAAGGCCGCCCCCGCAACGGGAACGGCCTTCTCGGGAGGAGTGCTTACAGACCCAGGTCGGCCTCGAAGGCGCCTTCCTGCAGGCGGTTCTTCACCGCGGAGAGGAACCGGCCCGCGTCCGCGCCGTCGATCAGGCGGTGGTCGTAGGTCAGCGCCAGGTACACCATGGACCGGATGGCGATCGTGTCGTCGCCGTTGGTGTCGGTCACCACGACCGGGCGCTTGACGACCAGACCGACCCCCAGGATCGCCACCTGCGGCAACTGGATGATCGGGGTGTCGAACAGCGCGCCCTGGCTGCCCAGGTTGGTCAGGTTGAAGGTGGCGCCGAACAGCTCGTCCGGGGTGACCTTGTTCGCCCTGGTCCGGTCGGCCAGGTCGTTGATCTTGTGTGCCAGGCCGCTGATGCTCAGGTCGCCCGCGTCCCGGATGGCCGGGGTGAGCAGGCCGCGCTCGGTGTCCACCGCGATGCCCAGGTGCTCGGCGCCGTGGTAGGTGACCTCGTTGGTCTCGTCGTTGATCGAGGCGTTGAGCTTCGGGTGCTGCTTGAGCGCCTCCACCGCGGCCTTGGCGAAGAACGGCAGGAACGTCAGCTTGACGCCCTCGCGCTGCTCGAACGCCGACTTCGACCGGGCGCGCAGCTTGGCGATGCGGGTCACGTCGACCTCGACCACCTGGGTCAACTGGGCGGCGGTCTGCAGCGACTCCACCATCCGGCGGGACACGGTCTGCCGCAGCCGGGTCAGCTTCTGCGTGGTGCCGCGCAGCGAGGTGTCCGCCGCGACCTCGGCGGCCCTGGCGACCGGGGCGCTGGTGCTGGTCGTCCGCGACTGGGCGGCGGGCTGCTGCGGCGCCTTCTTCGCCTCGGCCGCGGCCAGCACGTCCTGCTTGCGGATGCGGCCGCCGACGCCGGTGCCGGTCAGGGCGCCCAGGTCGATGCCGTGCTCGGTGGCCAGCTTGCGCACCAGCGGGGTGACGTACGGGGCACCGCCGTTGGTGGCCGCCGACGCCGAAGGCGTCGGAACGGGCTGGGCGGCCGCGGGCTGCGCCTGCTTCGGCGCCTCGGTCTTCGGCGCTTCCTGCTTCGGGGCCTCCTGCTTCGGCGCCTCGGCCGGGGGGGCTTCCGCCTTGGGCGCCTCCTGCTTGGGCGGCTCCGGGGCCTGCTGCGGCGCGGGCGCGGGGGCGCTGCCCGCCGCGCCGATCACCGCGAGCTTGCCGCCGACCTCGACGGTGGCGTCCTCACCGGCGCTGATCTCCAGCAGGGTGCCCGCCACCGGCGACGGGATCTCGGTGTCGACCTTGTCGGTGGACACCTCCAGCAACGGCTCGTCGACCTCGACGGTGTCGCCGACCTGCTTGAGCCAGCGGGTGACGGTGCCCTCGGTGACGCTCTCGCCCAACGCGGGCATGGTCACCTCGGTGCCCTTGCCGCTGCCACCGGTCGGCGCGTCGGCGGCGGGCTGCGGGCCGGGCGCGGGTTCCTCCGGAGCGGCGGGCTCCGGCTCGGCCTCGGGCTCCGGGGCGGCCTGCTGCTCGGGCGCGGCGTCGGCCGAGCCGTCGCCGATGATGGCCAGTTGAGCGCCGACGGCGACCGTCTCGTCCTCGCCCGCCACGATCTTCTGCAGCACACCGGCGGCGGGCGACGGGATCTCCGTGTCGACCTTGTCGGTGGACACCTCCAGCAACGGCTCGTCGACCTCGACGGTGTCGCCCTCCTGCTTGAGCCAGCGGGTGACGGTGCCCTCGGTGACGCTCTCACCGAGGGCGGGCATCTCAACGGAGAACGCCATGGTTGTTCAGACTCCTCGTGCTCTGCTCTGGCTGACTGGCGGTGGGGGCTGAGCCGTCGTCGGTCAGCCGTGCACGTGCAGGGGTTTGCCCGCGAGGGCGAGGAACGCCTCGCCGAGGGACTCGTTCTGGGTGGGGTGGGCGTGCACGAGCGGTGCGACGTCCTCGGGGAACGCCTCCCAGCTGTAGATGAGCTGCGCCTCGCCGATGAGCTCGCCGACCCGCTCGCCGACCAGGGTGATGCCGACAACCGGCCCGTCCGGCGCCTTCACCAGCTTCACGCCGCCGCTGGTCTTGAGGATCTGGCTCTTGCCGTTGCCCGACAGCGCGTACACCAGCGTCTCGGCGGAGCCGTACTTCTCCTTGGCCTGCGCCTCGGTGAGGCCGACGGAGGCGACCTCGGGCTTGCAGTAGGTGACCCGGGGGATGCCCGCCTCGTCGATGACCTTGGGGTTGAGCCCGGCGATCTCCTCGGCGATGAAGATGCCCTGCTGGAAGCCGCGGTGCGCGAGCTGCAGGCCGGGCACCAGGTCGCCGACCGCGTACACGCCGGGGAGGTTGGTGCGCAGGCGCTCGTCGGTCAGCACGAAGCCGCGGTCCATGGTCAGGCCTGCTTCCTCGTAGCCGTGGCCCGCGCTGTTCGGGCCGCGACCGACCGCGACGAGCAGCAGGTCGGCCTCGACGCTCTCGCCGGACTCCAGCGAGACGGTGACCGAGTTGTCGTCCTGGGTGGCGCCGGTGAACCGGACCCCGGTCTTGAACTTGATCCCGCGCTTGCGGAACGCCCGCTCCAACTGCTTCGACGCCCACTCGTCCTCGGCGGGCACCAGCCGGGGCAGCGCCTCCACGATGGTGACCTCGGCGCCGAAGGAGCGCCACACGCTGGCGAACTCCACGCCGATCACGCCGCCGCCGAGCACCACGACCCGCTCCGGCACGAAGTCCAGGTTCAGCGCCTGGTCACTGGTGATCACCCGGCCGCCGATCTCCAGACCGGGCAGCGTGCGCGCGTACGAACCGGTGGCCAGCACCACGTTCTGGCCGGTGTAGCGGGTGCCGTTGACCTCGACCGAGTTCGGGCCGACGAAGCTGCCGGTGCCCTCCACCACGGTGACCTTGTTCGCCTTGAACAGGCCCTGCAAACCCTTGTACAGGCCGCCGACCACGCCGTCCTTGTAGGAGTTGACGCCCTGGATGTCGATGCCCTCCAGCGAGGACTTCACCCCGAACTGGTCGCCCTCGCGGGCGTTGTCCGCGACCTCGGCCGCGTGCAGCAGCGCCTTGGTCGGGATGCAGCCGCGGTGCAGGCAGGTGCCACCGACCTTGTCCTTCTCCACCAGGATGACCTTGAGGCCCAGTTCGGCGGCGCGGAACGCGCAGGCGTAGCCCCCGGACCCGCCACCCAGGATCACGAGGTCAGCGGAGGTGTCAGTCACGGGATCTCCTCGACGAGCGACAGCGACATGTGCTGGTGGCCGGGGAGCACCCGCCACCACAAAGACATCTTGTCACTACGCGAGGCACGCCTGCGAGGTGGCCGGGGTGTCCTCGACCCCCATTCGGGTTACCAACCGGTACCCCAATCGTGGTCGGGGAGAATAGTGGTCCGGGGTCGGTGGCGACCCACACAGCGGAGGTACCCACGTGGGCTTGTTCGACTCGCTGCGCAGGAAGCGCAGGCCCGGCGTCACACGCGGGGCGACCAGGCAGGACACCACTCACCTGGACGAGTGGGCAGCCACCCGCACCGGCGTCGAGGCCTACGTCGAGCCGAAGACCAACGTGACGGACACGACTGTGGTCCTCGTCGCCCACGACGGCGAGTGGACCCGCCGCCGCATCGCCGACCTCGACGCCGCCGTCGCCTTCGGCCGCAAGCGCGGCATCCCCGTGTACGAGGTCAGCCGAGTCGGCTACCCGAAGCGCATGCGCGACTACATGGCCCGGCAGAAACGACAGGGACGGGGCTGACCCGGACCGACTGCCTGATCGGGTCGGCTCGTTCGCTGGCTTGTTCACGGGTTGTTGGCCTGTGTGCCGCTTGTGGGCTTGTCCGTCGTTTGCCGGCCTGTGCGCCGTTGGCCTGCTTGTGGACCGCTGGTCGACGTGTCGGCTGCGTGCCTGCTTGTGGACCGCGCGCCGACCTGCTCGTCGTTCGCCGGCCTGTCCGCCACTAGCCGGTCTGGCGGCCGCTCGTCGACTGTTCGCAGCTTGCCGGCCTGTGCGCCGCTTGCCGGTCTGGCGGCCGCTCGTCGACTGTGCGCCGCTTGCCGGTCTGGCGGCCGCTTGTCGACTGTTCGCAGCTTGCCGGCCTGTGCGCCGCTGGTTGGCTTGTGCACCGCTCGGTGACGTGTCCGTTGCTTGCCGGCTTGTCGACTGTTGGTTGGCTTGTCCGTCGTTCACCGGCGTGTCGACTGCTCGCCTGCCTGTCCGCCACTCGCCGACCTGTCCACGCCACGCTGACTTGTCCACAACTCACCGAGTTGTCCACAGGCAGATCGGGCTGCGGTTGCACGGCCCGCTCAGCCGGTAGACTGGCACCGGGGTCGCCCCCCGGGAGGGTGGGGGCCGGGCTGGATCTTGTGGTGGGGGGCGGCGGTTGTCAATCGCTGGATCGGGTGGATCAGGCACCCGGGGCGCCGTGACCGGGGGGACTCGGGTGGTTGGGGCGGGGGGTGTTGGGCGGTTGGTGACGGTGGGCGGGTGGTGAGTGGGTGCGCGATGGGCTTGGGGTGGATGGCGCGGTCGGGCTTGCGTGAACGGGGGCAGGGGGCGGGTTCGAGTGAACCCGCCCCCTGCCGTGAACCTGTTGTCCGTCAGCCGTTCGCGGCGATGTCGGCCAGGACGGCGGCGATGGTGCGGACTGGGACGCCGGTGCCGCCCTTGCCGGTGTAGCCCCAGGGGGCGCCGGTGTTGTAGGAGGGGCCTGCGATGTCGATGTGGGCCCAGGGCAGGTCTGCGGGGACGAACTCGCGGAGGAAGATGCCCGCGACGAGCATGCCGCCCCAGCGGTGGCCGGTGACGTTGGCGAGGTCGGCGAGGCGGGAGTCGAGGTCGCCGCGGAGTTCGTCGGGGAGGGGCATGGCCCAGCCGCCTTCGCCGGTGGCGCGGGCGACGGCGGCGACGCGGTCGCGGAACTCGTCGGAGCCCATGATCCCGGCGGTGCGGTTGCCGAGGGCGATCGGCTGGGCGCCGGTGAGGGTGGAGGTCTCGATCAGGTAGTCGGGGGCGTCCTCGGCCGCGCGGACGATGGCGTCGGCGAGGATCAGGCGGCCCTCGGCGTCGGTGTTGAGGACCTCGACGGTCTTGCCGCCGTACATGGTGAGGACGTCGCCGGGGCGGTACGCGTCGCCGGAGGGCATGTTCTCGGCCATCGGGACGGTGGCGGTCACCTGCAGCGGGTACTTGAGCTTCGCGGCCAGCACCACGGACGCGACCACGGCGGCGGCGCCGCCCATGTCCGAGCTCATCATCTCCATGTTCGGCGCGGGCTTGATCGAGATGCCGCCGGTGTCGAAGGTGATGCCCTTGCCGACCAGGGCGACCTTCTTGCGCGCCTTGGCGCCCTTGTAGCTGATCCGGACCAGCCGCGGCGCGCGGGCGGAACCGCCGCCGACACCGAGGATGCCGCCGTAGCCGCCCTTGCGCAGCGCCTTCTCGTCGAGGATCTCCACCTCGAGGCCCGCTTCCTTGGCCAGCGCGGCGGCCCGCTCGGCGAAGGTGGCCGGGTAGAGGTCGTTCGGCGGGGTGTTGACCAGGTCGCGGGTGATCGCGACGGCCTCGGCGATCGCGGTGGCGGCCTTCAGCGTCGCCTTGTGCTCCTTGGTGCCGCCCTCGGCGGGCGGGGCGAGGTCCACCTTGGCCAGTTCCGGCGCGGCGGCGTCGGACTTGTACTCGGTGAAGGTGTACGCGCCGAGCACGGTGCCCTCGACGGCGGCCTGCAGGTCCACAGTGGACAGTGTGCTGAGCACGTGCTTGGCCGAGGCGGCGAGCGCGCGGGCGGCGACCCCGGAGGCGCGGCGCACCTGTTCGGGGAGGACCTCGCCGTCGTCGTCCAAGCCACCGAGCCCCGCGGCCACCACCACGCGGGCCTTGAGCTTGCCCAGCGTCGGCACCTTGACGACCTCGTCCGCCTTGCCGGTCGCGCCCAGCGCGGCCAGGACCTCGACGAGCGACCCGTCGAACGCCTCGTCCACCGACTCCGCCCCGGCCGCGAGCGCGACCCCGGCGTCGGTCTGCACGGTGCCGACGACGATCGCGTCGGCGGCCACGTCGGCTGCGGGCGTGGTGGCCAGGGCCAGCTTGGGGGCGGTCACGTGTGTGCTCCTCGGGTGTTCGCTCGCGGGTGGCCCGGGGCCGTCGGTGTCCTCGTGGGACGGGCGCGGACCCGGGCCGGTGGGGGGCCTGCGGCCGGGTAATGACGCATGCTAACGAGTTGGTGGCGGCTTTCAACCGGTGGTCGGATGGAGAAACCGATAGCCATCTGGCACGGTTGCGCCCGTGACAGCGATGGGACAGGTCCCGGTGGCCCGCTGGGCCGCCGTGCCCGCCGCCACGGCCGCCGCGTTCGGCGCGGGCGCGCTGGTGACCTGCGGACCCGCCGCCGCGGCCGCCGGTTGGTGGTCGCTGGCCGGGCTGGCGCTCGCCGGGCTGGTGGCCCTGCTGACCGCGCTGTCGCTGGCCGATCTTGTCGCACATTCTTGTCTCACCGGGGTTTCCGCGCACGTCCGAACCCGACTGGGTGTCCTGCCCGGACGGTTGGCAGGCGTGCTGGACATCGGCGGCCGGGTGGTCGCCGCCGCCGCGGTGGCGGGCGCCGCGGGGCGCTACCTGTGGCCCGCCGAACCCAAGATCGCCGCGGTGGGCGCCCTGGTCGCGGTCGGCGCCGTCGGCGTTGGCGGGGTGGAGCTCTCCGGTCCGTCGCGCTGGGTAGTCGTAGCTGTGACGATCATCACAGTGGCCGCGTTCGTGGTGGTCGGTCTGTCGATCGCGCCGGTCGAGACGGCCACCGCCGCCGCGGGCACCCCCGGAGCGGACGACCCGACCGGGATCCTCACCGCGGCCGGGGTTTTCTCGGTCGGCTTCCTCGTCGGCGGGCCCGCCGCGCCCCGCGCCCGGCTCGGGCTGATCACCGTCGGCGCGATCGCCGTCGGCTACGCGTTCGTCGACTTCACCGCCCTCCGCCAACTCGGCGGCCCACGGCTGGCGTTGTCCCCCACCCCGCTACGTGACCTGCTGTTTGCCGCCGACGGGGGATCGGTCGACCTGTTCCTCACCGTCGGCCTGGTCGTCGCCGCGCTGGTGGGTGTCCGCACGTTCCTGTCCGCAGCCGCCGATGGCATCACCGATTTCGCGGAGGCGGGTGAACTCCCCGCCGCGGCCGCCACCCACCGTCACCTCATCACCGCCATCGCCGCCGCCGCGGTCACGCTGATGACCGACCCGGCCACCGCCGTGACCGTCGCCGCCACCCTCCTGTTGGGCGCCACCGCCTTCCTCAACTCGGCCGCCCGCACCCTGACCCGAGCCCAACGCTCCACCTGGCTGCCCACCGGCTGCTGCGGCCTGGTCCTGAGCGTGGTCGTCGGCGCCAACATCTCCACCGGCTCGCTGGTGATCGCCGTCGTGGTGATGGCGGTGGGCGCGGGCCTGTGCACCGTCCGGGTCCGGCGGCTGCGGCAGGGCGCCGGTGGGTGACCGCCGGTAGTTGGGCGTCCGAGCGTCGGGATTCCGATTTTCCGCACGCCGATCGGCGGATACTGTGTCCAGGTATGACGACTGCGCTGCCGTTCACGCGGACCCCGAACCCCGACCCGGCGACCCCGGAGCGGGTCGCGGAGGTACTCGCCAGGCCGGGCTTCGGGCAGTTCTTCACCGACCACATGGTGACCATCCGCTACACCCGCGACCAGGGCTGGCACGACGCCAGGGTCGAGCCGTACCGGCCGATCACGCTGGACCCGGCCGCGATGGTGCTGCACTACGGGCAGGCCATCTTCGAGGGGTTGAAGGCGTACCGGCAGCCGGACGGCGCGATCGCGTCGTTCCGGCCGGAGGCGAACGCGGCCCGGTTCAACCAGTCCGCGGACCGGCTGGCGATGCCGCGGCTGCCCGAGGACCTGTTCCTCGCGTCGCTGCGCGAGCTGGTCGCCGTGGACGAGCGGTGGGTGCCCGAGCAGGCCGAGGAATCCCTCTACCTGCGGCCCTTCATGATCTCCACCGAGGCCGCGCTGGGGGTGCGCCCGGCCAACGACTACCTGTACGCGCTGATCGCGTCCCCGGCGGGCGCGTACTTCTCCGGCGGCGTCAAGCCGGTGACGGTGTGGCTGTCCACCGAGTACGTGCGCGCGGCCCCCGGCGGCACCGGCGCGGCCAAGTTCGCGGGCAACTACGCCGCGTCGCTGGTCGCGCAGGCGCAGGCCGCGGCGAAGGGCTGCGACCAGGTGGTGTGGCTGGACGCGGTGGAGCGCCGGTGGGTGGAGGAGATGGGCGGGATGAACCTGTTCTTCGTCCTCGGCTCGGGATCCGACGCCCGCGTGGTCACCCCGGAGCTCTCCGGCGCCCTGCTGCCCGGCATCACCCGCGACTCGCTGCTCGGTCTCGCCGCCGACCTCGGGTACGGAGTGGAGGAACGCCGGATCTCCACCGAGGAGTGGGAGAAGAAGGCCGAGTCCGGTGAGCTGACCGAGGTGTTCGCCTGCGGTACCGCCGCTGTGATCACCCCCGTCGGCCACGTCAAGCACGCCGACGGCGACTTCTCGATCAGCGGCGGCGCCACCGGGCCGGTCACCACGCGGCTGCGCGAGACCCTCACCCAGATCCAGCGCGGCGGGTCGGCGGGCGGTCGGAACTGGCTGACCACGCTGAAGTCCTGACCGACCACCGCTCCCCCGGGTATGCCCGGGGGAGCGGTGCCCCACTCCTGGCCGATCCGGGTCAGCGCGGCCTGCGTCTCGCCCAGCAGTTCTTGTGCCAGTGCCTGCGTTCCTCGACCGAGCCGTAGTCCTGGGCGGGCCACGCCACCACGTGCGGCGTGCCCGGCTGGATCTCGTGGTCGCACCCCGGGCAGCGGTACACCTTGGTCGCCTGCGCGCCGGGGATGTGCCGGACCTGCCAGTCACCGTCCGCGGCGGACTCCAGCCGCTGGTTGGCCAGCCCACCGTCGAGCGGGCGCGGCTCGAGGCCCTGGCTGTGGCGGTTGTTCCGGCGGGGCACGGATCACCAGGGTAGGCGAACCGGCGTTGAGGGCGCGTTACGGCCGCAGGCTCATCGGCCCATAAACCTCGCCGCCCTCGCCGCCTTCGTCGTCGCTGTCGAGCAGCACCACCTGATCGACACCGGCGTCCAGCAGCGCGGGCCACGCGTCGCCGAACCACGCCTCGGCGGCGTCCTGGTCGGCGAACACCAAGTCGGGGCCGGTGACCGGAGCACCCGATTCGTCCTCGTAGCGCCAGCGGAAGCTCACCGGACCACGGTAGCCCAGGGGTGATCGGCCGGGGCCGCTCTGGCAGGCTCAGCGGTGCACGACCTGACCCGAGGAGGCTTGCGGTGAGCACCGAGTTCCCCCACATCCCCACCCCGGACGCGCCGACGCACCGGGCGGCTGTGGCCCGCCACTTGACGCTCACCAAGCCCGCCGGGTCGCTGGGCAGGCTGGAGGAACTGGGCGTGTGGGTGGCGGCCTGCCAGGGCCAGTGCCCGCCCCGCCCGTTCGCCCGGCCCAGGGTCATCGTCTTCGCGGGTGACCACGGCGTCGCCGCCAACGGCGTGTCCGCGTTCCCGGCCGAGGTCACCGGCCAGATGGTCGCCAACTTCCTCACCGGCGGCGCCGCGATCAACGTGATGGCCGCCACCGCGGGCGCCACCGTCCGCGTCCTCGACCTGGGGGTCGACACCGGGGTGGAGTTCCCCGAGCAGGTCACCGCGCACAAGATCCGCCGGTCGTCCGGCTCGATCGACCGCGAGGACGGCCTCACCGACGGCCAGGTCTACGACGCCGTCACCGCGGGCCGCGCCATCGCCGACGAGGAGGTCGACGGCGGCGCCGACCTGCTCATCGCGGGCGACATGGGCATCGCCAACACCACCCCCGCGTCGATCATCATCGCCGCGCTGACCGGCACCGAGCCGGTCGCCGTTGTCGGCCGCGGCACCGGCATCAACGACGAGACCTGGATGCGCAAGGCGGTCGCGGTCCGCGACGGCCTGCGCCGCGCGCGCAAGGTCAGCGCCAACCCGGTCGCCCTGCTGCGCACCGTCGGCGGCGCCGACATCGCCGCGATGGCGGCCTTCCTCGCCCAGGCCGCCGTCCGCAAGACCCCGGTGATCCTGGACGGCCTGGTCACCGGCGCCGCCGCCCTGGTCGCCGAGGAGTTGGCGCCCGGCGCGTCGGAATGGTGGATCGCCGGGCACAAGTCGGTCGAGCCCGCGCACGCGCTGGTGCTCGACCACCTGGACCTCAAGCCGGTGCTCGACCTGGACCTGCGCCTCGGCGAGGGCACCGGCGCGGTCGCCGCCCTCCCCCTGGTCACCATGGCCGCCCGACTGCTGGCCGAGATGTCGACCTTCGAAGACGCGGGCGTCTCCGAAGGCGACACCCCACTGACCGCGTCGGTAGACGTGAACGGCCGCAACGGCGGCTGGCGTTGAGCTGAGGCGTTCTTCCGAGAGTGGCGAGGGGAATGCGGCCATACGGCTGGCGGTGGGGGTGGGCGGTGCGATTCCATGGTCATCATGGAGCCCCGAGTCAACGCCCTGCCCTGTCCGCAGCCGTGGCGGAACGCCGCGGGTACCGCCAACCCGGCGGGCGCGCCCGCGACCGTTGAGGCGGACGGGGTGCCCGGTCTGCTGCTGCCGTCGCGGACGAAGACGGTGGCGGCCGGAGTGATCCTGCTGGTGGTGGGGTTGGTGTTCGGGACGCTGGGTGGGCTGCTGATCGCGGGTGGGACGCTGCTGGTCGGGATCGGCGGCGGCATCCTGGGGGTGCTCGGGGTGATGTTGGCGGCGGCCGGGGTGTTCGCGCTGACCCGCAAGCAGCGCGCGGTCGGCATCGTGCTGACCCAGGAGCACATCGTCCTCAACTGGGTCCGGCCCGCGGTCCGGTTGCCCTGGGCGACGATCACCGAGGTGCGGCCGTTGGCGTTGCGGGCGGGTCAGTCCTCGCCGAGCCGCAGTTACCTGGGTCTGGCGGCGCGCGATCTGAGCCATGCCACCGAGGGGATGCGCAGGCTGGCGGTCAAGTTCGGGCCGGACCTGGCGTGCGCGGTGCAGATGACCACGATGGACGTCGACCAACTGCTGGTCCTGCACACCCTGCGCTACTACCTGGCCAACCCCGGTGCCCGCGCCGAGTTGACCGGCGAGGAGGCGGTGCGCCGCGTCGCGGCCGGGCAGGTCCGGACACACTAGGTCCGTGCAGCCGCTGGTTCTCTTCCACGCCTTCCCCCTCGACGCGCGGATGTGGGACGGGGTGCGCGCGCCCCTGTCCGAGCACGTCCGCCTGATCACCCCCGACCAGCGCGGGTTCGGTCGGTCCCCGCTCGGTTCGGCCGCCCCGTCGCTCGACGTGGTGGCCGCCGACGCCATCGCCCTGCTCGACTCGTTGGCCGTCGACCGCGCCGTCGTCGGTGGCTGCTCGATGGGCGGCTACGTGGCGATGGCCCTGCTGCGGCACGCGCCGGAACGCGTGTCCGGCCTGCTGTTCGTCGACACCAAGGCCGTCGCCGACACCGCGGAAGCCGCCGCGGGCCGGGTGGCCGCCGCCACCCGCGCCGAGACCGAGGGCACGGTCCCGTGGCTGGCCGAACCGCTGCTGGGTGTGCTGGGGACGACGGCGGTGCACGGCCAGGTCCGGTCCTGGGTGGAGGATCAGCCGCCCGCTTCGGTCGCCTGGACCCAGCGCGCGATGGCGGCCCGACCGGACTCCAGGGCGCTGCTCCATTCGTCCACAGTGGACACATTGGTGGTGCACGGCGAACTGGACGGCCTGATGCCGGTCGCGCTCGGCCGGGAACTCGCCGACCTGACCGGCGGGACGTTGACCGTGCTGCCGGGAGTCGGCCACCTGCCACCGGTCGAGGCGCCGGAGGCGTTCGTCGAGGCCGTGCTGCCGTGGCTGGCCGGTCGATGAGCTGAACCGGGTCTGCCGCGTCAGGTGGTGTGCACGATGAGCACGTCGACCCCGGACTTGCGGGCGGCCTCGGCGGGCACCGACCCGAGCAGTCGCCCGGTCAGCGTGTTCAGGCCGCGGTTGCCGACCACCAGCAGGTCCGCCCGCCGCTGCTTGACCACCTCGGCCAGCGCCGCGACCGGGTCCCCGGCCACCACCACGGTGTCGATCTTCGTGGCCCCGGCGGGCCGCGCCCGCTCGGCCGCCGCCCGCACCGACTCCTCGGCCGGGGTCGACCCGACGACCTGGTAGGCCACGTCGGACCCGAGTTCGTCCTGCAGCCGCGCCACCTCCCGGCCCTCGCGCGGGTGGTAGGCCGAGGCGATGACCAGCGTCGCCCCGCTGTCCGCGGCGATCGCGGCCGCCCGCTCGACGGCCAGGAACGACGAGTCCGAGCCGTCCGTGCCGACGACCACGGTCTGGTAGGCGGTCATGGGGTCCTCCCGTGTGCTACTCGTCAGTAGATTCAACTGGACAACGACCGACCGGGTCCAGGGACGCGGGATCTCGGTCACATCGGCGCCCTCTGAATCGCTACTCATGAGTAACGTGCCGGGACCTGGGCAGTTGCCGCCCCTCCGACGACACCTGGAGGTCCGCCGTGCGGAAGGTCCTCGACGCGATCATGGCCGGTGAGTTCGACGCGGTCGGCTCGCTCCCCGTGCCAGAGCACTACCGGGGCGTCACCGTGCACGCCGACGAGGTCGGGATGTTCGACGGCCTCCCAACGCGGGACAAGGACCCGCGCCGGTCGCTGCACCTCGACGAGGTCGCCACCCCGGAACTCGGTCCGGGGGAGGCGCTGGTCGCGGTGATGGCGAGCGCGATCAACTACAACACCGTGTGGACGTCGATCTTCGAGCCCGTGTCGACCTTCACGTTCCTGCGGCGGTACGGGAAGACGTCGCCGCCTGCGAAGCGGCACGACCTGCCCTACCACGTGGTCGGCTCGGACCTCGCCGGTGTCGTGCTGCGGACCGGTCCCGGTGTGCACAACTGGAAACCGGGCGACCAGGTCGTCGCGCACTGCCTCAGCGTGGAACTGGAAGGACCGGACGGGCACGGCGACACGATGCTCGACTCCGAGCAGCGGATCTGGGGATTCGAGACCAACTTCGGTGGCCTGGCGGAACTGGCGCTGGTGAAGTCGAACCAGTTGATGCCCAAACCCGCGCACCTGACCTGGGAGGAGGCCGCCTCACCCGGGTTGGTCAACTCCACCGCCTACCGGCAGTTGGTGTCGCGCAACGGGGCCGACATGAAGCAGGGCGACGTCGTGCTGATCTGGGGCGCGTCCGGCGGACTCGGTTCGTACGCGACGCAGTTCGCGCTCAACGGCGGCGCGATCCCGGTGTGTGTGGTGTCCAGCAAGGAAAAAGCCGACATCGTCCGGTCGATGGGCGCCGAACTCGTCATCGACCGCAGCGCCGAGGGTTACCGGTTCTGGAAGGACGAACATGAGCAGGACCCGGCGGAGTGGCAGCGGTTCGGCGCCAAGATCCGCGAACTGACCGGCGGCGACGACCCCGACATCGTGTTCGAGCACCCCGGCCGGGAGACCTTCGGCGCGTCGGTCTACGTGGCCAGGCGCGGTGGCACCATCGTCACCTGCGCGTCGACGTCCGGGTTCAACCACCAGTACGACAACCGCTACCTGTGGATGAACCTGAAGCGGATCATCGGCTCGCACTTCGCGAACTACCGCGAGTCCTGGGAGGCGAACCGGTTGATCGACAAGGGTTTGGTGCACCCCACCCTGTCCCGCAGCTACCCGCTCGCCGAGACCGGGCAGGCCGCGTTGGACGTGCACCGCAACGCCCACCAGGGCAAGGTCGGCGTGCTCTGCCTGGCCCCCGAGGAAGGGCTCGGTGTGCTCGACCAGACCAAGCGGGACCGGCACCTCGCCGCCATCAACCGGTTCCGCGGCGTGTGAGGCGGGAGGTCGACGACCACTCACCGATCTACCCGCGAGTGGTCAACGGACTGCAGGTAGCGTGGGCCCATGGGCTTGGGTGAGGAACGCGATCTCGTACCGCTCGGTGCCGGTTTCGACATCACCAAGCGGGGCTACAGCCGCGCGCAGGTGGAGGAGCACCTCGAACGGCTCGACGCCGAGTTGCAACTGCTGCACGCCGACCGCAACGCCGCCGTGTCGCAGGCCACCGACCTCGCCAAGCAGTTGGAGTCGGCGCGCGGCGAACTCAGCGACATGCGCGGCCAGATCGAACGCCTGTCCCAGCCGCCCACCACCTTGGAAGGGTTGAGCGAGCGCCTGCAGCGGATGCTGCGGCTGGCCACCGAGGAAGCCCAGGAAACCAGGGGCCGCGCCGAGGCCGACGCCGCGGGCATCCGCGCCAAAGCCGAGGCCGACGGGACCGCCCTGCGTCAGCGCTACGAGCAGTCGATCGCCGAACTCGACGCCCGCCGCGCCGCCATGGAAGCCGAGCACCGCGGTGTTGTGGAGCAGGCGCGCGCCGACGCCGAACAGACCGTCGGCACGGCCCGCGCCGAGGCCGCCCGCCTCGAAGCCGAGTCCGAACAGCGCCGCACCACCGTCGAGGAAGACTTCGACATCGCCATGGCCGCCCGCCGCACCGAGGCCATGCGCGGCCTCGCCGAGCAGGAAGCCACCAGCAAGTCCGAAGCCGAACGCCGCGTCCGCGAAGCGACCGAGGAAGCCAACCGCCGCCGCCACGACGCCACCACGGAAGCGACCGCCCGCCTGCAGGAAGCCACCTCCGAAGCCCACCGCCGGGTGCGCGAGGCCACCGAGGAAGCCAACCGCCGCATCACCCACGCCGCCCAGCGCGTCGCCGCCCTCCGCGGCCTCCGCGCCCGCATCGCCGACCAACTCGTCTCCGCCCGAGACCTGATCGCCGACGCGCACGTCCAACTGGCGGACGCGGCACCGGTGCTCGACCCGCTGCCGGAAGAACGCACCACCCCGAAAACCGTCGACGGCGCACCCGCCGACGAGTCACCGACCCAGACGATCAAGACGGTGCCGGGGCCGCCGCGCGAGCACTGGGAACCGGCGGACGTCGAACCGGAACGCGCACCGGCGGCGCCACTGGGACGGCCGACGGAATCCTCGGAGCCCGCCGCCTCGCCCGCGGGGGCGGAACGGACGCAGAAGTTGGTGCGCCCCGCCCCGACCAAGCGACCGGCCGGGCGTCGGTAGGTAGTGCTCTCGGTGGGGCTGGTGTAGCGGCTGATCCGGTGTCGCGGATCTGGGTGGCTTTCGCGTGCGTCTTGCGAGTCCGGGCGCTTTTCGCGGATCTACGTGCTTTTTGCGGATCTGGGTAGTCCCGTCGGTCTGGGTGGATCGCGTCGAGCTCGGTGTTTCCCGTGGGTGCGTGTGCGTGTCGCGAGTGTGGAGGTCCGTGTCGGTCTGGGGCGCCCTGGTCGATTTCGGTGTGCTTGTGAATCCGCGTGCGCCTCGCGAATCCGGTGGTCCGCGCTGTTTCGGTGCTCCTTGCGGATTTAGGTGCCTTCGTCTATCGGCTGGCCCTAGTGGCTCGACCCAGAGGGTTGGCCGGGTCTTGACCAGCCCACGACGTCTCTGGCCGCGTTGCCGAAACGACCAGTCCGGTACGAGCCGGTGCCTTGTCGGGACGCCGTGGACAGGCCGGTACCCGGCCAACCCTCTGGGGCGAGCCACTAGTTGATCTCGGTGGTCGGAGTGCCGCTGTGACCTGGGTGCCGCGCGCCGTCGCCCGTGTCGCGAGGTTGGTTGTCCACATGTGGTGGGGTTGTCCACAGGGCGGTGCGGTCCGCTCTTGACAGCTCGCGGTTCGCGATAGCGTCCGGAATGGGCCCCGGTGCCCCGGGTGGGCTGGGTCCGGCTTGGGGGTGGGTGGGGGCGAAGTCAAGAGGGGGAGTGGGGGTTCAGCCGGGTGGGGAGTCTGGGGTGAGCCGTTGGGTAGTGGGGGTGACGGTGCGTGTTGGGTGGTGGCGGTACGCGGTGGGGTGGGGCGGGGGCGGCAAGAGTCGGGGGAAAGAAACTGAGCAAGTGGGGATCTTGTGATGAGGTCGTCGGGGGGTGGGTTGGGGTAGGTCACGGGGGGTTTCGGGGCTGGTGGGGCGGTTGAGCGGTTCGGGTGGGCACGAAACGTGTCATACGGTCGGTGTGGTGGCAGTTCCACCGCGACTGATGTGTGGCGTTGGGGCCACACCCGGGTGAAAAGGACGTTACCGACCGTGAGTACCGCTACCGAGGTCGAGCAGCCCCGAGAGTTCTTCGGGCATCCGCGTGGGTTGGCGAACCTGTTCGGCACCGAGATGTGGGAGCGCTTCTCCTACTACGGGATGCAGGCGATCCTGCTCTACTACCTGTACTTCTCGGTCGCCGACGGCGGGTTGGCGATCGACAAGGCCACGGCGGCGGGGATCGTGGGGGCGTACGGGGGGTCGGTGTACCTGGCGACGATCGCCGGGTCGTGGGTGGCGGACCGGTTGTTCGGGCCGGAGCGGACGCTGTTCTACAGCGGGTGCCTGATCCTGCTCGGGCACGTCGCGCTGGCCGTGTTGCCGGGGGTGGCCGGGGTCGCGGTCGGGCTGATCTGCGTGGCGATCGGGTCCGGTGGGTTGAAGGCGACCGCCACCACGCTGGTCGGCGCGCTCTACCCGGACGGCGACGAGCGGCGGGACGCCGGGTTTTCCCTCTTCTACATGGGGATCAACCTGGGCGCGCTGGTCGGCCCGCTGCTGACCGGGCTGCTGCAGACCCGGGTCGGGTTCCACTACGGGTTCGGCCTCGCCGCGGTCGGGATGGCGGCCGGGTTGGCGCAGTACACGGTGGGGCGCAAGAACCTCCCCGAGTCCGGGCGCGAGGTGCCCAACCCGCTCGACGGTCCGGCGAAGGTCCGGTCGTTCGCGGTCATCGCGGTCGGGGTGGCCGCCGTTGTGGTGCTGGTGCTGACCGGGGTCATCGCGGCGGGCAACCTCGCCGACGTGGTCACCTGGGTGATCGCGGCGGCCGCGGTGGTGCTGTTCGCGGTGCTGCTGCTGAGCGGGCGGGTTGAGCGGGTGGAGCGGCAGCGGGTGGTCGCGTTCATCCCGATGTTCCTGGTCAGCTTCGGGTTCTGGTCGCTGTTCCAGCAGCAGTTCACCGTGCTGGCGATCTACGCGGAGGAACGCGTCGACCTCGACCTGTTCGGGTGGCAGGTCCCGCCGTCCTGGTTCAACTCGGTCGAGCCGCTGTTCGTGGTGCTGCTGGCCCCGGTGTTCGCGGCGCTGTGGGTGCGGCTGGGGCGGCGGCAACCGCCCACCCCGGTCAAGTTCGCCCTGGGGGTCGGCGCGATGGGGATCGCGTTCCTGGTGATGGCGCTGCTCGGGTTCACCAAGGGCGACAAGGTGATCCCGCCGCTGCTGCTGGTGCTCGTGCTGGTCATCTTCGTGCTCGGCGAGCTGTGCCTGTCGCCGGTCGGGCTGTCGCTGTCGACGAAACTGGCGCCGCAGGCCTACACCGCGCAGATGGTGGCGTTGTTCTACCTGTCGCTCGCGCTGGGCAGTTCCGTCGCCGGTTCGCTGGCCGAGTACTACACGAAGGACAACGAGCCCGCGTACTTCGGTGTCCTCGGCGGCGCCGCGATCGTGCTCGGGTTGGTCATGGCCGCGTTGACGCCGCTCGTGCGCAGGCTGATGAACGGGGTCCGCTAGTCGGTCTTGACCCGCTCCCGGGATCAGTGCCCGGGGGCGGGTTCCACCAGTTCGACAAGCACGCCGCCCGCGTCCTTGGGGTGCACGAAGTTGACGCGGCTGTCCGCGGTGCCGCGCCGGGCCTTCTCGTAGAGCACCCGCAGACCCGCGGCGCGCAGCGTGTCCGCCGCGGCCTCCACATCGGTCACCCGGTAGGCCAACTGCTGCAGGCCGGGACCGTTGCGGCCGATGAACTTCGCGATCGTGGAGTTCTCGTCCAGCGGCGCGAGCAGTTGCACGGCGGTGCCGGTGCCGTCGTCGCCGGGGACGCGCAGCATGGCCTCGCGCACGCCCTGGTCGGTGTTCACCTCTTCGTGCACCGACTCCAGGCCGAAGTGCTCGCGGTAGAAGGCGATGGCCGCGTCCAGGTCGGGTACCGCCACGCCGACGTGGTCGATCGCCACGACGAGGGGCTGCAGCACGTCACGCATGATCGCCAAGGTACGCCCTTCTACTCGCGGGTAACCTCGGGCTGTGCGGCTGCTCACACGGGTGCGTGGCAAACCGCGCGGGGCCGAGTATGGTCCAGGTTAACGCCCGTTCGCATCGATACGCATCGATTCCCACCGTTCGAGGAGACCGCTGTGTCCGCATCCGTCATCGTCGCCGGTGCCCGCACGCCGATCGGCCGACTGCTCGGCTCGCTCAAGGACTTCACCGGGGCGCAGCTCGGCGGGGTCGCGATCAAGGCGGCGTTGGAGCGCGCGGGGGTCCGCCCCGAGCAGGTGCAGTACACGATCATGGGCCAGGTGCTCACCGCGGGCGCGGGCCAGATCCCGGCCCGGCAGGCCGCCGTCGCCGCGGGCATCCCGATGGACGTCCCCGCGCTGACCGTCAACAAGGTCTGCCTGTCCGGCCTCGACGCGATCGCGTTGGCCGACCAGTTGATCCGCGTGGGCGAGTTCGACATCGTCGTCGCGGGCGGCCAGGAGTCGATGACCCAGGCCCCGCACCTGCTGCCCAAGTCCCGCTCCGGCTTCAAGTACGGCGACGTGACCCTGCTCGACCACATGGCGCACGACGGCCTCTTCTGCGCGTTCGACCAGGTCGCCATGGGCGCGTCGACCGAGAAGCACAACGCCCGCTACCAGCTCACCCGCGCCGAGCAGGACGAGTTCTCCGCCGCGTCGCACCAGCGCGCCGCCAAGGCCATCGCCGAGGGGCGGTTCGCCGAGGAGATCGCGCCGGTCAGCATCCCGCAGCGCAAGGGCGAGCCGGTGGTGTTCGACACCGACGAGGGCGTGCGCGCGGACACCACGGTCGACGGCTTGGCCAAGCTGCGGCCCGCGTTCGCGAGCGATGGCACGATCACCGCCGGGTCGGCGTCGCAGATCTCCGACGGCGCGGCCGCGGTCGTGGTGATGAGCAAGGCGAAGGCGCAGGAGTTGGGGCTCACCTGGATCGCGGAGATCGGCGCGCACGGCGTCGTCGCCGGTCCGGACGCGAGCCTGCACGAGCAGCCGTCCAACGCGATCAAGAAGGCGTTGGACAAGCAGGGCATCACCGCCGCCGACCTGGACCTCGTGGAGATCAACGAGGCGTTCGCGGCCGTGGGCGTCGTGTCGACCCGGCAGCTCGGCGTCAACCCGGACATCGTGAACGTCAACGGCGGCGCGATCGCGTTGGGGCACCCCATCGGCGCCTCCGGGGCCCGGTTGGTCGTGCACCTCGCGTACGAGCTGAAGCGGCGCGGCGGCGGCGTCGGCGCGGCGGGACTCTGCGGCGGCGGTGGCCAGGGCGACGCGCTGATCATCACCGTGCCCGGGGCGTGAGGGAACTCCCGGTAGTCGAACTCGTCGACCGCGCGCGGGAAGGACAACCGCGCGCGGTCGCGCGTCTCATCTCGCTGGTGGAGGCCGCGAGCCCGTCGTCGCGCTCGGTCGCGGCCGCGCTCGCGCCGTTCACCGGGCGGGCGCTGGTGATCGGGCTGACCGGCTCCCCGGGTGTCGGCAAGTCGACGACGACGTCCGCGCTGGTCGGCGCTTATCGGGCGCTGGGCAGGAAAGTCGGGGTACTGGCGGTGGACCCGTCGTCGCCGTTCTCCGGTGGGGCGCTGCTGGGCGACCGCGTGCGGATGGGGGAGCACGCGGGTGACCCGGGGGTCTTCATCCGGTCGATGGCGACGCGCGGACACCTCGGTGGCTTGGCCGTGGCGACACCGCAGGCGTTGCGGGTGCTGGACGCGGCCGGGTTCGACGTGGTGCTGGTCGAGACCGTCGGGGTTGGACAGTCCGAAGTGGACATCATGCGGCTCGCCGACTGCGCGGTCGTGTTGGTGGCGCCCGGGATGGGCGACGGGATCCAGGCGGCGAAAGCCGGAATCCTGGAGATCGCCGACGTCTTCGTGGTGAACAAGGCCGACCGGGACGGCGCGGAGACCACCGTCCGCGAGCTCCGGCACGCGATCTCGTTGGGACGGCGGGAAATCCGCGGGGCCTCGTGGCGGCAGCCGGTGGTACCGGCGGTCGCGCCACGCGGGGAGGGGATTTCCGCCCTGGTCGAGGCGATTGACGAGCACCACGCGTGGGGACTTGCCCATGGGGGGTTCGAGCGGCGGCGCCTGGCACGGGCACGGGCGGAGATCTCGGCCATCGCGGTGGCGGCGGTGCGGGTGCGGATTGAGCGGTTCCAGGGGGAGTTGCTGGACCGGCTGGCCGCGGAGGTCGGGGCCGGGACGGTTGATCCCTACCGGGCGGCGGACGATCTGATCGGCGCGTCCGGTGAATCAGCCCCGCCGCAGGGCTGATTCACCGGATCGCGGTCAGAAGAGGGCGCTGGCGAGGTCCCGGCGGGCCTTGATGACCCGGGGGTCGTCCGGCTCGAACAGGTCGAACAGGGTGACCAGGTGGGTGCGCGCCTTGTCCCGGTCGGGTCCGGCGGTGCGGCGCACGGTGCCGATGAGACGGCTGAACGCCTGCTCGACGTGCTGCTCGGCGACTTCCAGGTCCGCCGCCGTCGTCTGGGCGTCGACGTCGTCGGGGGACGTGTCGGCGCGGACGATGACCGACGGGTCCAGGGTGTGCGTGCGGGCCAGGAACTGCACCTGGACCAACGCCGCCTTGGCGTCCGCGTTGGTCGGCTCGGCGTCCAGGATGGCGCGGTAGCCCGCCTCGGCGGCGGTGAAGTCACCGAGGCTGAGGGCGTGCTCGGCGACGGTGAAGCGCTCGTCCTCGGACTCGGGGGCCGCCTCGGTGACGGGCGCGTTGGCCTCGGCGGCGCGGATGCCGGGGAGGCGGTCGCGCAGGGCGTCGAGGATGCTGTCGATCCACTGGCGGACCCGGTCCTCCGGCGGGACGTCGTTGAACGCGTCGACCGGCTGGCGGGCGGCGATGGCGACCACCATCGGCACGCCCTGGACGCCGAACAACTGGGCGACCCTGGGGCTGACCTCGATGTCCACCTTGGCCAGTCGCCAGGCGCCGCCGCCCTCGGCGACGAGCTTCTCCAGGGTGGCCACGAGTTGGGTCGACTGGGCCGACCAGCCAGCGACCAGGGCCACCACCACCGGGACCTGGGTGGAGCGCTCGACGACCTCGGCCTCGAAGTTGGCCTCGGTGACATCGATGGAGTGCTCGCCCGACGGCGCGGGTTGACCGGCGGCGGACGAGGGCGTCTTCGCGGTGGCGTCCGCGCGGGCCTTGAGCCCGGAGAGGTCGACGGCCCTGGACAGGGCGGCCGACAGTGCTGCGGTCTGGCGTGGATCTGGCCTGGTCACCTGCTCATCCTGGCATGGGCGTCCCGACCGCGTCCGGCCTACCGCCCAACCCGGCCGCACCGGGCCGTCGTGCCTGGTCGGGTGCGGCGCGGGCGGGCGCGGGTTCGCGATCGTCAGGTGCCGGTCAGCTCGGTGAGTCGGGCCAGCGGCGCCAACGCCATCGGGTTGACCCGCATCGCCTCGTTCCGCTGGGCGATGGTCAGCGCCAGCGGGGCGAGCAGGTCGACGAAGCGGGCGGTGCCCCGGTCGCCGAGTTGCTGCCACGGCGCCGCCGCGGCCTCGTCGGTGAGGTCCTCGATCGACTGGCGGAGTTCGCGGCCGTAGTCGGTGAGGGTGCCGGGGGCGGCCAGCAGGTCCCGTTCCCGCAGGCGCGTCTCGGCGGCCGTCCACTCGTCCTCGGGGACGTTGCGCGCGGTGCGCAGGTAGTCGGCGGTCAAGCCCTGGTCGGCGCCGATGGCGACAAGGGCCTCCACCGGGTCCAGGCCCGCCGTGACGAGCGCGGCGACGTGGCCGTCACCACGGGACTCGCGCAGCGTCGTGGTGACCTGCCAGAGCGCCAGGTGCGGCTGCTCGGGCAGGTCCAGCGCGGCGTTGGCGGCACCGAGGACGCGGCCCGCGGTGGGGATCCACGGCAGCAGCGTGCGGGCGATGTCGGCGGCCTCGGCGACGTCCGGGCCGTTGACCACCTCGTCGCCCAGCATGCGCCGCAGCGCCCCGTCCACACCGCGGAGCCGGGCGGCGAGGAACTCCTCCGGCGACGCGACGGCCCACGCCTCGGGCAGGGCGCGCTCCACGCGGGACGGGTGGAAGTTGTAGAACGCGGCCGAGGCCAACCAGGCGGGGGCGGCGCCGAGCGGGGCGGCGCGCATGCCGAAGTAGCCCATCCACCGGCCCTTGCAGCCCAGCGCGTCGGTCTCCGCGATCGACTCGGGGGTGAAGTAGGTGACGGTGTGGTAGGTCTCGTAGCACAGCCACAGCGTGCGGGGGTCCACGGCGCGACTCCTCGGTCGTCGGTCGGTTCAGTCGGCGAGGTACTGCTCGACCCGCGCCACCTTGGCGGTGAGCTGGCCGGTGTGGCCGGGGCGGATGTCGGCCTTGAGCACCAGGCTCACCCGCGGGTAGTCGACCAGCAGGACATCGGTGGCGCGCTTGACCACCGCCAGCACCTCGTCCCACTCGCCCTCCACGATCGTGTACATGGCGGTGAGCTGGTGCGGCAGACCGGACTCGCGGACCACCCGCACCGCGGCGGCGACAGCCTCGCCGACGGCCTCGGACTCCCCGCCCAACGGGCTGACACTGAACGCGACGAGCATGGCGCACTCCCTCGATCCCGGCTCCTGCCCGCACACTATCCGGGCGAACCCACTGGTAGCTTCAACGCCCATGAGGTCGCGTCCGTTGTCTTTCGACCCGATCGCCCGCGCGGCGGAGCTGTGGGGGGAGCGCATCGGCGACTCCACCACGATGGCCGCGGTGACCAGCGTCATGCGCGTCCAGCAGATCCTGCAGTCCGCCGTGGACACCGCCCTCAAGCCGCACGGCCTGACCTTCGCCCGCTACGAGGCGCTGGTGCTGCTGACGTTCTCCAAGCGCGGCAGCCTGCCGATGCGGGTGATGGGGGAGCGGCTGCAACTGCACCCCACCAGCGTCACCAACATCGTCGACCGGCTGGAAGCCGACGGGCTGGTTCGCCGCACCCCGCATCCCACCGATCGGCGCACCACCCTGGCCGAGATCACTGATGCCGGACGGGAACGGCGCGAGGAGGCGACGAAAGCGGTCACTGAGGCCGACTTCGGGCTGCGCGGGCTGACTGATCGGCAGACCAGCCAACTGACTGACCTGCTCGCCAAGGTTCGTCGCGCGGCGGGCGACTTTCAGGAGTGAGCGTGAGGGCCCACGCGGGGGCTCTGGGCCTCGGCTGCGCCTCGGGGGTCGGCCTGGTCGCCTTCGGCGACGCCGGCGCTCGGGCGCCAGATTAAAGCGGGGGTGCCCGTTGTGGTGAAGTTGTTTTGTTTGGGGCCCCTAGTAGGGCTTTGTTAGGTGCTGTTGACCTGGGGTTTTTGGTCGGGTGTTCGGGTTTGGACGGGTTGTCCGCAGGTGTGGCAGGTGCCTGTCCAGGCTGCGAGCAGGGTCTGGAGTTCGCGCAGGACCGCGTAGAGGGTCAGGCCCGCGCAGGGGCTTTTGGGGTGCGGCGGAGCCGGGTGCAGATGGCTTGGGCGACGGAGGTGAGGGTGACGTG
>NZ_AXWW01000078.1 GCF_000482865.1 Actinokineospora inagensis DSM 44258
TCGGCCTTGTCGCCTGGCGGCGACGCCGGCCACGGGCGCCAGATAAAAACGGTAGTGCCCGTTGTGGTGAAGTTGTTTTGTTTGGGGCCCCTAGCGGCAGCCTGGGTAAGGCAAAAAGGCGGGGCCACTGGAAAGCGTGGCCTTACCCGCCAGCCGGCTTAGGCCACCGCTCCCCCCAAACAAAACAACTCCACCACAACGGGCAGTTGGTATCGGCGGGTCCCGAGGCGCGCGGTGCGAGTGTCGGGTGGAGCGTTCTTAGCGGCCGTTTTTCTGGGTGAGTGAGTGGTGGGTGGGTGGGTGGGAGCGGGCGGCGCGCGTTCTTGGTTTAGTTCTTGGTTAGGTCGTCGTAGGTGGGGAAGAGGTGGGCGATGGAGGTTTCCAGGAAGGTGGCTACCCAACCGTCGTCTGTGTGGAAGAAGCGGATGGATATGTAGTTGGGGGTGGTGCCCATGTCGAACCAGTGGGTTGTGTTGGCGGGGACGCTGAGGAGGTCGCCTGCTTCGCAGAGGACGGCGTGGACTTTGCCTTCGATGTGGAGGTAGAAGATGCCGGAGCCTCGGGCGAAGAAGCGGTCTTCGTTGTCGTCGTGGGTGTGTTCGGTGAGGAATTTGGCGCGGGCGGTGGCGGCGGTGGTTCGCCATTCGTCGGTGTCGGTGGGGGACATGGCGACGGCGTCGACGAAGTGGTAGTTCTCGCGGGTGGAGATTTCGTCGACGTGGGGTTGGTAGGCCTTGATGACGTCGTCGGGGGTGGCCTGGTCCGGGAGGTCGGCGAGGGGCCAGCGGGAGAAGCGGACGCCGAGGGCGGCCAGGGTTTCCTCGATGACGGCCGCGTCGCGGGTGCGCAGGGTGGGGGTGGTGGGGTCGGTGTCGGGCCAGACGGTCAGTTGGGTCATCGCTCAGCCTTCCGGGGTGGCGGTCTTGAAGCGGAGCAGCCATTCGAGGCATTCGGCTCGCCAGCGGGCCTGCCGCAGGTCGGCCCCCCACACGTATACCCCGTGCCGGGCGACCACCAGGGCCGGGGTGGCCGGGTCGTAGCCTGCCTCGAAGGCGTCGCCGAGCACCTGCATGTCCTGGGAGTTGGCGACGACGGGGACGCGGACCAGGTCGTCGTGGGCGGCGCGGCCGAAGCCCTTGAGCATTTCCAGGTCGCTGAGTTCGATGCCGTCGGGCCAGCGTTCGGCGGCGACGACGGGGGCGAGCATGTGCAGGTGGACGACGGCACCGGCGCCCGCGACGGCCGCGATCCGGGCGTGCAGGCCCGCCTCGGCGGACGGGGCCAGGGGTTGGCCGGGCAGGGCCGCGCCGGAGCCGTCGACCTCGACGACGTCGGCGGCGGTCAGTTCGCCCTTGTCGAGGCCGCTGGCGGTGACGGCGAGGCGGAGCGGGTCGCGGGTGAGGGTGACCGACAGGTTGCCGGAGGTGCCGCGCATCCAGCCGAGGCCCGCGTACCGGGCGGACTCGGCGGCGAGGGCGAGTCCGGCGGTGCGCAGGTCAGGCATCCGGCACGATCCGGAACTCGTCGAAGGTCTTGGTGACGCGGTGGGTGCCGAAGTCGCTGTCGGCGTGCGGCTCGCCGGGGCGGGCCAGGCCGATCGTCTGCCAACCCGCCTCGCGGGCGGCGTCCAGCTCGGCGGGGACGTCGGACAGGAACACGATCCGGCGCGGGATGGGTCCGCCAAGCCCCTCGGCGATCGACGCGTACGAGGCTGCCTCGCGTTTGGGGCCCGCGTTGGTCGTGTCGAAGTGGTGGCGGAACAGGGTGGTCAGGTCGCCCTCGGTGGTGGTGGAGAACGACGCGATCTGGCCCGCGACCGAGCCGGACGAGAACACGGCCAGCTTCAACCCGGCCTCGACCCAGCCGCGCAGGGCGGGTACGACGTCGGAGAAGTACTCCGACACCAGGTCGCGGCGGGCGTAGCCGTCCTGCCAGATGAGGCCCTGCAGGTCCTTGAGCGGCGCGGCCTTGCGGTCGGCGGCCATCCACCCGTGCAGCACCGCGACGACGGCAGCGGTGTCGGCGTTCTCCGGCAGCCCGCCTTCGGTCTTCGTGCGGGCCACGGCGGACCGGACCACCGGGTCGTCCGCGTGCGCGTCGATCCACGGGCCGAGCCGGGGCCGCGCGTAGTCGTATAGCGTCACGTGGACTCCCGCGGTCGGCATCAGGGTGCCCTCGATGTCGAGCACCACCCACTGGGCGGACAGGGTGTCGGTCACGGGACCCTCTCTTTGCCGGGACTTGCACGGTGGTACTCGGACACGGCGTCCGGGGCGAACGGTCCGCGGTCGGTGACGATGGTGGAGACGTACCCGGGCGGGGTCACGTCAAAAGCCGGGTAGTGGCCGCGCACCTTGGCGCTGGCGGTCCGCACGCCGAGGGTGTGCAGGACCTCGTCGCCGTCGCGGTGCTCGATCGGCACGTCGGCGGCGGTCTTGGCGGCCGGGTCGGGGGCCTGGACCTGGGCGACGAACGGCACGCCGAACGCGTGCGCGGCGACGGCGAGGCCCAGGGTGCCGACCTTGTTGACCACGTGCCCATCCATGGTCACCCGGTCGGCGGCGGTGAGCAGCACGTCGACCAGGCCCTGGGACAGCACGGCGGCGCCCATGCCGTCGGTGATCAAGGTCGTGTCGACATCCATCTCGGCCAGGGTTTCGGCGGTGAGGCGGGCGCCCTGCAGGTAGGGGCGGGTCTCGGTGCAGAAGAAGCTGACGTCCTTACCCGCACGCCGGACCGCGGCGACCGTCTCGATCAGGTACGCGTCGGCCCAGCAGTGGGTGAGCACGCGGGCGCCATCGGGCAGCAGGGCTGCGCTGTGCTCACCGAGGGCCCGGCTCTTAGCCCGGTAGGTCTCGTCGCCCGCCAGGGCACCCCGGGTCGCTGCGGTCACCAGGTCCTCCCCCGCTGCCGCGTCGATCTCGGCCAAGACCGCGTTGACGGCCTTACGCAGGTGGTTGTTCGTACTGCGGCTCGCGATAAGTCGCGCGCCAGCCTTGTCGAGCGCGGCGCGCGCGTCTGTCGCAGGTAGGCCCGTCGCGCTCCGGGCCGCGAGGACCATGCCGTATAGGGCTGCGAAATACGGGCCGGACGATTGGGTAACCATGTCCTCTATAGCCACGGCAACCTCGTCGACCGTCGCGCACCGCACCCACACGCGCTCGAACGGGAACCGGCGCCGGTCCAGGATCTCGACAGCGTCGTCGGTCAGCTTGACGCTCTCGTCGAGGGTGGGACGCATCAGCTGTACCCGCTGGGCGCCGGGAACTCGCCGGTCAGCAGGTGCCTGCCCACCTCGGCGGCCTTGTACACCGCCGGGTCGTGCAGGGTGAGCGTGCGGGCGTTGCGCCAGAACCGGTCCATGCCGTGCCCGGCGCCGGTCGCGCGGGCCCCGGTGAACTCGAACAACCGGTTGGTGATCTCCACGGCGAGCTCGGAGGTCACCACCTTGGCCTGCGAGATGCGGATCGACGTCCGGCCGCGCTGCTCGGCGGTCAAGTCGTCACCCCGGGTGGCGGCCTCGGTGAACGCGTCGGCGGCGGCGTCGACCAGCAGGTCCGCGGCTTCCAGGCGGGCCAGCAGGGTGCCGTAACCGGCGAGGACGTGCGGGTCGTCGGTGGCGCGCTCGACACCGGAGGTCGGCCACGCGCGAGCGGTTTCCCGGGTGTACAGCGTGGCGGCGTCGAGGGCACCCCGGCCGACGGCGGCGAGGACGCGGCTCAAGACCAACTGGAACCCGATCGCGGCGAGCGAGTCCCGCTGGGCGCGGCGGTCACCGGGCTGGGGCTGGTTGCCCAGGACGTCCGACTCGGCGACGAAGACGTCGGTGAACTCGACCCCGCCGCTGGCCGAGAGGCGCTGCCCCAGGTTGTCCCAGTCACCGAGGTAGCGGATGCCGGGCGCGGCGGCGTCGAGGACGAAGGTGAGCTTGCCGGTACTCGCGGCCCCGCTGACGACAAGGCGATCGGCCACGCTGGCCCCGGTGGCGAAGAACTTGCGGCCGTTGACCAGGTAGCCACCGTCCACATCGGACAGGACGAGCGCGTCGTCCCTGGGGTTCGCGACACCACCCCAGAACCAGCGGTGCTCGGCGGTACCGCGGTTGAGGGCCTCGGTCAGGTCGGGCCGGTCGAACAAGGTCGTCCGCCAGACGTGCAGGTAGTGGTAGCCCAGCAGGTGCCCGACCGACGCGTCCGCGGCGGCGATCTCGGCCAGCACCGCGTGCGCCGTCGCCCAGTCCGCGCCATGCCCACCGTGCTCGACGGGGACCAGCAACGGCAGCAACCCGGCGTCCTTGAGCGCCGCCACCTCGACAACCGGCTCGGCGTTCTTCCGCTCCCGCTCCACCGCGTCCCCGGCCAGCCCGGCAGACACCTCACGGGCGAGCGCCACCCACCGCTGTCGATCCATCACACCCCTGCCCGTCCCACGTGCCTCCGGGCAGTATGCCGGTCGACGAACGAGGTACCGGCATGTGGGACTAGCCGCGCCCCTTCCGGTACGCCCGTTCCACTCGCGCCACCCGCACCTCGAACGCGTCGTACCAGCGCTCCCGCCCGTTACCCCTGGTCACCACGTGCTCCGGCTGCTCCCGCCACACCGAGATGGCCTCCTCACTGGCGAAGTAGGCCACCGTGATCCCCACCCGATCCTCATCCCGCACCGAGTCGAACCCCAAAAACCCCGGCGTCCCCCGCACCAACTCGAACATCCGATCCGCCGCCTCGTGGTAGCCCTCGTCATCCAGGCTCAACACAGACGTGAACACCACCGCGTAGTACGGCGGCTCCGGGGTCCTCGCCAACTCCATGGGCACAGTCAAGCAGCCCACCCACCCCCTTGTCCTGACGGTTACCCCCACGTCAACGGGACTCCGGCCTCCCCCGTTCTGCGGTACCCCGAAGATCAACTTCCGCTACCCTCCCCCCGGAGTCGATCACCAACGGGAGACGTGTCGAACGACGACGGGGTAGGCGCCGCCATGGGCCAGTTCGCCGCCCTGGCCGCGAACGGCGAGTTCGCGGTCAACGAGCGGGGTGGCCAGGCGCTGCTGAAAGCAATACGCAACCTAATCGAGTGGATTGACGACCAGCAGGTGCGGTCCGCATACCTGCAGCAGATCGCCAAGCTGGGGACCTCGAACAACGCCCAGGTCATGCAACCGTTTCTGCAGAACGTGGCCAGCGATGGAAGTGGTTTCATCACGCAACTCCAGCAGTTGCGGACGACCCTCATCGACGCCGAGGCGGGCATCAGGCAAGCCATGGCAAACTATCAGCACGCTGATGGCCAGGCGGCGGACAAACTCAGGTGAGGGGTGCCGAGACCGTGCGGAAAACTTCCTTACTCGTGGTCACCGCCGCACTGGCTCTCGCGGCGTGTACCACGCAGACCACGGGCTCTCCGACAACACAGGGTGCCGAACCAGGCTCCATTGAGCCGACCCACTCGTCCACGACCGAGCCCACTCGGACCACCGCGATCGATCCCTGCGAGTTGTTGACGGAACCCGCGCTCAAGACACTCGGCGTGACCGGCATCGGCAAGCCGGGGAAAATCACCGGTGTGACATCGTGTGATTGGCGGGTCAACAAAGAGTCGGCCGGAGGCGGCTACACCATCAGCGTTGGTTATTACCCGCATTTGGGGCTCGGGGATATCGTGACAAGCAGCCGGCCTGCCTCGGTCAGCGTGGGAAAGCACAAGGCAGTACAGGCGTTGGGACCGGGCGGGATCGGATGTCTGGTCGGTATCGAGGTGACCACCACGTCACGGGTCGATGTGATGGCGGTTGGGGGAAAACCAGAAGACTTGTGCGCTCCCGCATTGGACGCCGCACGACTGGTAGAGCCGCGACTTCCGTAACAGCTTAAGAGGAGACCCGTGAAGCGACCGACATGGCCAACCATGCCGGCGCTTCTGCTGGCAACTCTCACGGCCTGCGCCAACCAGACCACCGGTACCCCGACAGCCACGAGCGATGCGCCGGACCCGACCACCGAGTCGGCCGCGACGTCCAGTTCCACCGCCAACCCCGTCGACTCGATCAAGCCGTGTTCGCTGCTGTCGGCCTCCGATGTCGCCGCGTTGGGTATCACCGGCGCACCCAAGCCCAGCGCCATCAAGGGTGCGACGAGTTGCGACTGGCGGGTTGAGAAGCAGCCAGCCGGAGACAGCTTCACCATCGCGATCGACGTATTCCCCGAGCGTGGGCTCAAGGACATGTCAGGGTCCGCCCACACCTCGACCAAGGTCGGTAAACACGACGCCATCCAGGACATTGACCGCGGAGGCTGCGCGTTGGCCATGGGAATCACGGACACGTCTCGGGTGCAGGTCTACATCGTCGGCGGGAAGCCTGCCGACTTGTGCGCGGTGGCTTTGGAAACCGCGAAAATCATTGAGCCTAAACTCCCGTAGCATGGAGTTCGCAAGGCGTGGAGTCCGGGTCACCGCGGGCCGGGTGTTGTTGGCGACGGGTTGCACCGACCAGACCGCAGGTACTCCGACAGCGGTAAGCGAGACGCCAGAAAGCGGTCTCAAGGATATTGTGAGTTCCGGGCCGAAGGCGCCGATGGAAATCGGTAAGCACGACACCGTCCAATACGCCCGACGACGGCTGTACGGTTGACTTGGGGGTGACTGAGACGTCGAGGGTCGAGGTTTATGTCACCGGTAGCAAGCAGATGGACCAGTGCGCGCCCGCGCTGGACACCGCGAAGGTGCCGTAGTCGGTCAACCGGTCAGGGCGAGGGAGCCGCCGCGGTTGAGCCACCAGTGGTCGAAGGCGGGGTTGCAGCCTTGGCGGTGTTGGTAGGAGGTGAGGACCTGGTTGTGGATTTCCTCGATGTGGGTGGCGATGATTGAGGCGGGGCGGTAAAAGAGGCGGAGTTCTTGGCGCATCGGGTTGTCGTCGATGGGGCGGATGACGATGTTGCCGGGGCGGTTGCGGGCGGTGGCGAGGGCGGGGCCGATGGCCAGTTTGGCCGAGATCAGTTCCAGTTGCGTCGCCAGGCACTGGGTGCTGTGTGGTTGGTCGAGGACCAGTCCGTGTTCGTGGCAGACCTGGTTGACGTAGGTCGACCAGCGCGACGTGCCGGGGGGTTCGTCGACCCAGGGGTGTTCGGCGATGTCGGCGAGGGACACCGACGCTCGTCCGGCCAGTGGGTGGTCGTGGGCGACCGCCAGGAATACCGGTTCCTCGGGGTGGACCACGACGCTGCGGACTCCAGGCGGTTGGGTGAGTCCGGGTAATGGCGGCAGGTAAACCAGCGCCAAATCCAATGCGCCGATGGCGACTTTGTCGATGCTGATCCGCTCGTCCAGATCTTCCTGCACGCTCACCCCGGTGCACCAGGGCTGGTCTTGGAGCCACCGGCTTATTTCCACGTGCAGGAAACCGCAATACCCGCCGACCCGGAGTGGATCTGAGGGAAGGCCCCGGCGGGACCATTCGCCGACGCGTTCGGCGATCGCGGTCATGCCGGAGAGCACCACTCGGGCCTCGTTGAGGACCTCGGCGCCCAACGGGGTGGGCAGGCAGCCGTATTCGGCGCGGAAGAAGAGGCGGCCGCCGACGGTGCGTTCGATGCGTTGCAGCAGGCCGGAGAGGGCGGGTTGGGACATGCCGAGGCGGCGGGCGGCCTGGGTGAGGCTGCCGGTCTCGTCGATGGCGGCCAGCGCGCGGAGGTGGCGGACTTCCAGTTCCACGGGCCTGCCCCCTCTGCGATCGTCCGGTGACGGTACCTCCCCGGCGCGCAGGCTGGAAAGGGGTCCACGGACCGGCGTGCACCCCTGGCGGCTGGACCAGACGGTAACCCGGCGGTGACCTGGGGGGCAGATCACAGCCGGGCATAACGGAACCGGTCGCACACGATCGGAGTAGCCAGGCGAACCCGGTTCGGCCGACGGAGATCATCCGCACTAGCCTGTGGAGATATGGCGGGCGTTGAGGACATCCGTTCCTGGGTCGCGGTGGCGACCGAGAAGGCGCGGTCGGGGGTCGCGGCGATCGCGCAGGCGTCGCTGGAGCTCGACGAGGCGCGCGGGGCACTGGCGACCGCCGTCGGCAGCGGTGACCACGCCGAACTGGCCCGTTCGCAGGGTCTGCTCGCCGAGGCCGACCGGGCGCTGGCGGACGCGCGGGACGCGGTGTTCGCCGGGATCGCCGCCGCCGAAGGATACCTGGGCGGGCGCTGACGCCGGTCGATCGAGCGGATGGGGCGGCCCAGACCATGGGAAAGCGGGAACGCAGGCAGCGCGCCGAGGAGGCGCTGGCCCGGTTGCGCGCTGTGCTCGGGTTGGCACTGGGCGCGGCGAGCGGCGAGCACGAACGGGCGGCCCGGTACAAGCGGCAGTTGGAGTTCGAGCGCTCGGTGCAGCGGCTCGGGCTGGCCAAGGCGACCCGGGACCGGGACATCGCCGAGCGGCTGGGAGAGGCCGAGTTGGCGCCGGTGTGGTCGAGGATCATCAGCGAACGCGACGACAGCTACGCCGACTGGCGCAGTGCGGGCCTGCCCGCGTTGCGTGACCTGGTCGCGACCGAGGCCCCCGGTCCCGCCGGTCAACCGTGGCAGCACTGGCTGGGTCAACTGGGCAACGACCCGGGTATCCGCGCGCCGCGGCTGTGGCGGGTCGGCACCGCGCACGTCGAACACGAGCCCGCCGAGGAGGGTTTCCCGCTCGCGATCCCGTTCCTGGACCGCGGGCACCTGCGGTTGAACTCGGCCCGCGGCGACCGCGGCGCGGTGGACTCGATCGTGGAGACCCTGTTGATGCGGGTGCTCAGCACGTTCACCCCCGGCCTCGTGCGCGTGCACCTGTGGGACGTCGGGCACCTGACCGGCCCGCTGCCGAACCTGCACCCGTTGACCGACGCGGGTTTGCTCACGGTGCACGACCCGACCCAGCTCGACGGGCTGCTCGCCACGCTGACCGGGCACATCCTGAAAGTCCACGCCCGCACCAAGGACAGCGGCCTGACCGCGGTGGGCGACGGCGCGGCCCGGCGGGTGGAGCCGTGGTGGGTCGGTGTGCTGTTCGGCAACGGCGAGCGGCTGGCCGACGAACAGCACCGCGAGCTCAACCGGATCGCGCGCACCGGCCCGGACGCCGGTGTGCACCTGATCCTGGTCGACATGCCGATGTCCGCGAGCAGTCCACTTGAGACGATCACGTTCACCGACCGGGAGCAGGCCACCTCCAGCATGACCGGCACCGGCGTCGTGGTGCGGGCCGACCCGCCGCTGCCGCCGTCCGCGGTGAGCCAGGCGGCGGCGGTGATCGGGCAGGACATGAAGGTCCGCCGGGGACGGCCACGCTCGTTCGTCGACCTGCTGCCGCCGACGCACACCCAGGAGACCTCGCACGTCGAACTGCGCACCGTCATCGGGTTCGACGAGGGCGACCCGGTGGACTTGGTGCTCGGCGACGCGACCCCGCACGCGCTGGTGGCGGGGCCGAGCGGGTCGGGCAAGACCAACTTCCTGTACGCGATGCTCGGCGGTCTCGCCGCCCGGTACTCGCCGCGGGAGTTGGAGCTCTACCTGTTGGACTTCAAGGAAGGCGTGTCGTTCGCCGGGCTGACCCGGGGCGAGAAGGACCCGAGTTGGCTGCCGCAGGCCCGGCTGGTCGGCGTCAACGTCAACACCGACCGCGAGTTCGGGCTGGCGCTGCTGCGGTACCTGGCCCAGGAACTGGCCCGGCGCGCGGCGGCGGCGAAGCGGCAGGAGGTCACCAAGCTGGCCGAACTGCGCGACGCCGACCCGGACGGGCACTGGCCGCGGATCGTGGCGGTGATCGACGAGTTCCAGGCGCTGTTCTCCGGTCGCGACCAGATCACCCAGCAGGCCGCCGCGCTGCTGGAGGACGTGGCCCGGCGGGGCAGGTCGCAGGGCATCCACCTGGTGCTGGCCAGCCAGGACATCGCGGGCATCGAGGCGTTCTGGGGCAAACCCGCGGTGTACGACCAGTGCACGTTGCGCGTGGCCATGCCGAAGGCGAAGCGGGTGCTGGCCCAGGACAACCTGGCCGCGGTGAGCCTGCCCCGGTGGCACGCGGTGGTCAACCACGATTCCGGTGTGCCGCACGGCAACGAGGTCGCGCACGTGCCGGACGCGTCCACCCGGGGGACCTTCGACGAGCTGCAAAAGCAACTGTGGCGGGAGATCCCGTCGTCGGAACCGCGGCTGTTCGACGGCGCGCACCAGCCCGCGCTGGCGTCGTCCGCGGAGTACGCCGCACCGCGCGGGCCGCTGCTGGGGCACATCATCGACGTGGAGGACCGGGCGGCAACGTTGCGGCTGGAGCCGGTCCCGGGGCGCAACCTTGCCGTGCTGGGGACGGCGACCGACGACGCGTTGTCGGTCATGGCAACGGTGGCCTTGTCGCTCGGTCGGGCGTACCAGGGGTGCGAGTTCGTGCTGCTGTGCCCGGTTGAGGCGCTCCGTTCACCCGTTGAGGCGGTGGCGAAGGCGTTGCGCGTTTGTGGGCACGTTGCTGAGGTGCGCTTCGACGGCGACATCGTTGTGCCGCCCGCGACCTGCGACACGAAGCGCTTCGTGTTCTTCTACGCCGTCGACGGGGCCACCGCGATCCTGGAGCAGAAGGACGACGACCGGGTCAGCGGCCTGGACAAGCTCCGCGCGCTGCTGAAGAACGGCCCAGCGGGCAACGTCCACACCTTCGGCTGGTGGCGCGGCGTCGGCAGGCTCAAAGACACCCTCGGCTTCGGCGGCGGAGAAGACGTCGGCGCGTGGGTGGCGCTGGACGTGCAGGGCCACGAGCTCAACCAACTCGCCGCCGGTCAAGCCGTCGACTGGTCCCCCCGCCCCCACCGCGCCGTGTTCTTCGACCGGTCGACGCACAGCCGCCCCGAGGTCCTCATCCCGTTCGACGTCACCACCGCCCTGGAGGAACCGTGACCGACCCGGTGGCCCGCTACAAACAACTCCTGGAAACCGCCCACCACGCCGCCCGCCACCACTCCGAACACGAACGCCGCCGCGCCGTCGCCCTCGTCGCCGAAATCCAGGCCGCCGACCAACTGGTCACGAAAGCGGCCACCACCGAATCCCAAATCACCACCGAAATCAACGCCTGGTGGCGCGACGTCATCACCGCCGTGGGAAACCTCAACTGGCTCACCACCACCCCCCGCCCCACCCCAGACCCCGCCGCCCACCCCGAACACCTCCGCGACTACCTGGGTGAGATCGAGCCGGCCACCAAGCAATTCCACTCAGCCCTACGCAAAGCAACCTGGCTGCGCCGCAAGTAACTCAGGGCAACTTCGGCTCAATGATCTTCGCGATGTCGAGAGCGGGCTTGCACAACCCCGCCGGATCGCCACCGGTGACGTAGACCTGCACCCGTGAGGTCTCGGTGATCCCCAACGCAACCGCGCACCCGGAACTGTTGTTAATGACTTGAACGGCATCGTGCTTGCCGACTGTGGTCGGGGTCTTCGGCGACCCCGTGACATCTTTGAGCCCAAGCCCAGGAAACACACTGATACCGACGGTGTAGCTATCGCCTACCTGCTTCTTTTCCACCCGCCAATCACAACTCACCGCCCCCTTGATCTTGGTCGACCGGGGAGCGCCTGTGATGCCCAACTGGCTGATGTCGGCAGCGGACAGTAACGCGCACGGCTTGATCGAGTCAGCAGGGCCTGCGGTTGAACTCGGGGTAGCGGTCGACTCAGCGGTCGTGTCCGGCGCCTCACCCGCTGCTGTCGGAGTACCGGCAGTCTGGTCAGTGCAGCCGGTCGCCAACAACACCAAGCCCACGGTGAGCCAGACTCCACGCCTCACGGGTTTGACACCTCTCCAGCCAGCTTGACCGCACTATCGTGATCTGTCTGCTGATAGTTTGCCATCGCTTGCTCGATGGCCGCAGCCGCAGAACTCAGCGACTCGCGCAACTGCTCGATCTGCGTGACGAAGCCCTGGCCATCGGACGCAACCTGCTGCATATAGGGTGTCATCACCTTGGCGTTGTTTGAACTCCCCAGTTTTGCGGCGTCGGTCAATCGCCAAGACTCCTGGGTCTGCCGGTCAATCCAAGTGGCCAAGTTGCGTATTGCCTTCAACAACGCCTGGCCGCCCTGCTCGTTGACCGCGAACTCGCCGTTCGCGGCCAGGGCGGCGAACTGGCCCATGGTGGCGCCTATGGCGCCAACCCCGTCGTCGGTGGACATGTGAGCACTCCCCCCAGTGATCGTTTCCGGAGGGAGGATAGCCGAGTTGACCTTGGGGCACCGCGGAACGCGGGAACGCCGGGGCCAGGTGGCGGCATTAGCGCGACCACCGGCCTCATGACCGACCAGCGCTGCGATCTCCGGGCTACGGGAGCTTCGGTTCGATGATGTTGGCCGTGTCCAGTGCCGGTTTACACAGGTCTGTCTGTCTGCCGCCGGTGACGTAGACCTCGACCCTCGAGGTGTCAGTCACTCCTATCGCGATCGCGCAGCCGGTGTCGGTGTTCTGGATCGCATCGTGTTTGCCTACCACGATGGGCGTCTTAGCACCGGGGCTCGCGATGTTCTTGAGGCCGCGGTCGGGGTAGACGGTGATACCGATCGCGTAGCCGTCCCCGACTGACTGTTTCTCGACCCGCCAGTCGCAACCCACGGCTCCCTTGATCTGGCTTGGCTGCGGCCCGTCGGTGATCCCCAACGTGGCGACGTTGGCGGCGGAGAGCAACGAGCACGGTTTGATCGAGTCAGCGGGGCGCGCGGTCGGACTCGGAGCAGACGACGGGGTTGGAGCGGTCGGCTCCGGCGTGCCGATGGCTGCGCTGGGCGTGCCTGGTTCTTCGTCAGTGCAACCGGCGAGCACCACCGCTAAGGCCGCCCCTGCGGCCACCCAGACTCCACGCCTCACCGGGATCGACACCTCTCAGGTCAGCTTTGCCGCCGCGTCCTGGTCTGCACGCTGATAGTTTGCCATTGCCTGCTCGATGGCGACCGCGGCGGAGGCCAACGAGTCGCGAAGCTGGTCGATCTGCGTGATGAAGCCCGCATCGTCTGCGGCTACCTGCTGCAGATACGGTCTCATCACGTTCGCGTTGTTCGAGCTGCCGAGCATTGCCGCTTCGGACAACCGGCGGAACCCCTGCTCGTTGGCGTCTATCCACTTGATCATGTTGTGTATTGCGTTCAGCAAGGCCTGGCCACCACGCTCGTTGACCGCGAACTCACCGCTCGCGGCCAGGGCGGCGAACTTGCCCATGGCGGCACCTATGGCACCAACCCCGTCGTCCGCGGACATGTGCGGCACTCCCCTGGTGATCGTTTCCAGGGCAAGGGTAGCGGGAGTTGATCTTGAGGCGGGTGGCTGTGGCGGTTTGCCGCTAGGGCAGCTTTGGTTCGATGACGTCGGCCGTGTCCTGGGCCGGTTTGCACAACTTCGTCTGCTCCCCACCTGCGACGAACACGTCGACCCGGGAGGTGGGCGAGATGCCGATTGCCACCACACGACCAGAGCCCTCATCGCCGAGAACGTTGATGGTGTCGTGCTTGCCCAATCGGCTGATGGTCTTGGCCTGCGAGGTCACTAGGTCCTTGAGGCCGAGCTCCTTGTAGAAGGTGACATCGATGTTGTAGCCGTCACTGGCCGTACCAGGTTCGACGCGCCAGGTGCAACTGATCGTGCCCTTGGACTCCTCCGGGCGCGCGACCCCGGTGATCCCCAGCCGAGCGATGTCCGCAGCCGACAACAGGGTGCACGGCTTGATCGAGGTCTGTGGGGCGGTGGACTTCGACGGTGCACCTGTCACGCCTGTAGCAGTGTCCACCGAGATCGGATAGCCGGTGGTGGTCTCGGTGGAGCAGCTCGCGAGGGTCACCAGCAGACCCGCTGTCGCAGGCAGCCATGTCGATCGCGTCACGGGGAAGCGCAACGGGAGTTGCCGGTTCGGCGGGGTTATAGCCAGTCCTTGCGTTTGAACATGGCGTAGAGGCCGACGCAACTGGTGACGATGATGGTGCTGGAGAACCAGAAGCTCCAGGTGTTGTCGATGCCGGGGATGGGGACGTTCTGGCCGTAGAAACCGGTGATCCCGGCCGGGACGGCGATGATGGCGGCCCAGCCGGTGACCTTTTTCATGATCAGGTTGAGGCGGTTGCTCTGGATGTTGAGCTGGGTCTCGCGCAGGGCGGTGATGTGGTCGCGCAGCGACTCGGTCCAGTCGGCGGCGTGGGCGACGTGGTCGCGGATGTCGGCGAAGTACGGGTCGAGGTCGGCGTCGACCAGGCCCTTGACCCGGTGCAGTTCGGTCATGATGTCGCGCATGGGCAGCACGACGCGGCGGAGTCCGGCGAGGCTGCGGCGGAGGCGGACGGCGTGCCGTTGGAGTTCGCGGATGTCGGGTTTGTCCTCGAACACGACCCCTTCCAGGTCCTCGATGAGCTCGTCGAGGGTGGAGGCGGCCTGCAGGTGGCCGTCGACGACCTCGTCCAGGATGGCGTGCAGGAGGACGCCGGTGTTGCCGGGGTCGAGGGCGGAGTCGTCCCAGCGGTGGGTGATCCGGGACATGTCGAAGCCGTCGTGGACGGTGACGATGGCGCGGTCGGTGAGGAAGACGGACAGCTCCGAGGTGATCAGTTCGCCGTTCGGGGAGACCTTGACCGCGTAGACGGCGAGGAACTCGTGGCTGCGGTAGTGGTCGAGCTTGGGCCGCTGGTGCCGCTGCCTGGCGTCTTCGAGGGCGAGTTCGTGCAGGTCCAGTTCGGCGGCGACGGCGGCGAGGGCGGCTTCGTCGGTGTGCCGGATGTCCACCCAGGCCACCGTCCCGTCGACGGCGAGCCGGGCGCCGAGCCGGTCGACCGGGAAGTCCTTTTCGGACAGCTTGGCGCCGAGGTAGGCGCGGGTCTCGGTCACCGGGACCGCCGCAGCAACGCCGTGTAGAGGGTCAGGCCGGGACCGAACGCCATCGTCACCACCAGATCACCGGGCCGGGCCGCGAGTTCGCGCAGCACCAGCAGCACCGTCGCCGACGAGCAGTTGCCGTGCTCGGCCAGCACCTTGCGTGATGGTGCCAGGGCGTCCGGGCCCAACGCCAATTCGGCCGCCACCACGTCCAGGATCCGCGGCCCGCCGGGGTGCACGGCCCACCCGTCCACCTCGGCCAGGTCGACCCCGTTGCGGGCCAGCATCTTCTCCACCACCGGCCGCACCACGCCCGCCAGCACGTCGGGGACGCGGGTGGACAGGCCCATCCGGAAGCCGTGGTCGGTGATCCGCCAGGTCATCAGGTCGCGGGCGTCGGTCTCGGTGTGCCCGGCGATGTCGAGCACCTCCCAGCCGGGCGCGTCGGGTTCGACGACGACGGCGGCGGCGGCGTCGCTGAACAGGGCGTGCGCGACCATCTGCTCGGGGTCCTCGTCCGGTGGCTGCAGGTGCAGCGTGGTCAGTTCGACGCAGACGAGGGCGGCGGGCAGGCCGCGCGCGGCGGCGAAGTCGGACACCGCGCCGAGGCCGGGAATGGCGGCGTAGCAACCCATGTGGCCGATCAGCAGCCGCTGGGTGTCGGCGGGCAGGCCGAGGGTGTCGGCGAGCGCGACGTCCAGACCCGGTGTGCCGTAACCGGTGCAGGACACGACCGCGAGCAGGCCGAGGTCGGACGGGACGCGGCCCGCGTCGGCGAGGGCGGCGGTCAGCGCGGCGGTGGCCAGCGGTGGGGCCTCTTCGGCGAACCGGGCCATGCGGCGGGCGGTGGACCAGTGCGCGATGTCCTCGGTGACCGGGTCGACGGTGGCGTGCCGGGTGCGCACACCGCTCCCGGCGAAGATCCGGCGGGCCAGGCCGCGGTCGCCGAAGTGGGCCCGGAAGTAGCCGTCCCACAGGGCTTCCTGCCGGACGGTCGGCGGTGTCGCCACGCCCAGTCCCGTCACCACCGCCACCTAGGCCTCCTTCGTCCCGCTGCCCTGGAACAGCACCGCGGTGGTCGGGACGCGGAGCATCCGCACCCCGCCGCGACCGCCGAGCGCCCAGGCCACCAGGTCGAGCGCCGACGGGCGGATACCCCGTAACCGCAACCGCACACCATGCCGGGCGCACGCGTCGACCAGGGCAGCGCGGTCGACCAGCCGGTCCCGATCATGCACCCCGTGCGGCACGCCGGGCAGCCGATCGGCCAGGGTCACGGTGATGAACCGGCTGAGCGCGGTGTCGGCGAGGGTGTCCAGCACCAAGAGGCCGCCGGGGCGCAGCAGCCCGCACGCCTGCGCGACGGCTCTGGGCAGGTCGGGGACGTGTTCGAGGATCTCCCCCGCCACCACGACATCCGCGCAACCCGGTCGTAACGGGACGTTGAGGACATCCCCGCGTACCGCTTTGACTCCGTGTTCAGCCGCGACACGCGGTCCCTCTCTCGACAGGTCAACGCCGACGTGGAGGTAGCCCTTGCCGCTGACATGCGGTGCGAGGAGCCCACCACCGCAGCCCAGGTCGACCAACACAGCCCCCGGGCGACGCGCTACCGGGATGAGCCGCGCGCGGGCTTCGGCGAGCCAATGCAGCATCGCGAACGCCCCACGGGGTCGCCACCACTGCGCGGCAAGATCGTCGTAGAGGGCGGTCACGGTCTGAGGCTGGCACACCGCTGTCCCACCCGCTTGACGCACCCGCCCGGGTTAGCGCACGGTGGCGGTCTGTCGAGTCGGTGATAAGAGGGGGCGGGAGACATAGCTGCGGTCGTACGCGCGTCACATCCTGAGCCTGCGGTGGCCGTGACGGTCGCGGCCACCGCGTTGGCGGTGGGGCTGGGGCAGACGGTCTGGGGGGCGGTGGCGGTCGCGTCGGCGGTGTTCGCGGGTCAGTTGTCGGTGGGGTGGCTCAACGACCTCGTCGACGCCCCGCGAGACGCGAAGGTGGGCCGCGCGGACAAGCCTGTCGCGTCTGGTCAAGTGTCGGTGGGACTCATACGCGCACTGGTCGTGATCAGCGCCACGGCGGCGGTCGGGCTGTCGTTGTTGTCGGGGCTCTTAGCCGGTGCAGCGCACATAGTGGCGCTCGTCTCGGCGTGGGCGTATGACCTAAGAGTCAAGTCAACCGTTGTGTCGGTACTCCCCTATACCGTCTCTTTTGGCCTCTTGACGGTGTTCGTCACCTTGGGACTGCCCGCGCCGCACTGGCCGCCGTGGTGGCTGGTGGCGACCGCGTCTCTCTTAGGCTCCGCGGCCCACTTCGCGAACGTGCTGCCGGACCTGGCGGACGATCGGGCGACCGGGGTGGTGGGCCTGCCGCACCGGGTTGGTGCTGCCGGTTCACGGACCGCGGCAGCGCTGTTGGTGTTGGGCGCGTCGGCCGCGTTGGTGGCGGGGACACCGACGGCGCTCGGGTTCGCGATGCTCCCGGTGGCGGTCGTGGTGACGGTGGTAGGGCTTGTGGTCGGCAAGCGGCCGGGATCGCGGGCGGCGTTCCACGCGATGCTGGTGGTGGCCGTGCTCGACGCGGCGGTGCTGGTGGCCGCCACCGCGTGACCCACCCGGGTGACCTGGCCGGATTCATCCGATCGGCGCGGCCGTCGCCGATCGCGGCGGGCACCGACGACGCTGCGTGTCCACGGCGCACCCCACCCACCCGCCGCCGCCCGAAGGGGCTGACCTGCGGTTATGCCCGGGTGCGCGCGGACATGCCACAGCTATGTGCTTGCGCCATCACACATGCGGGCGGACTGGTCCACCGCCCGCCGCGCTGATAGCTGTAGGCAGCCCGAGTACCTCGTCATCGACCAGAAAGGGCGCAATTCCCGATGAGGACCCCCGTGTCACGCGTCGCCGCGATCGTCACCGCGGCCGTCGCCGCCATGACACTGCACACCGCCCCCGCCGGAGCCGACGGGACGAACCCCGTCGACGACCTGACGGCGCTGGCCACGCGGCTGGCCGCCGCGTCCGGCCCGGAGCAGGTGCGGGTGGTCCTCCAGCAGGTGCCGCCGGTGCTCGACGAGCTGCGGGAGACCACCGAGAGCCAGGACGCGCTGCACCTGCTGGCCAACACGCAGGGCTTCCTGGACACCGCGAGCGTGCTGCCGGTCGCCGTCGTCCAGGCCCTGCTGCCCAGCCTGCTCAACCTGCTCGGCCTGCTGGTCAGCCAGGGCGCGCCGCCGCAGTTGCCGCTGATCCCGCTGCCGTACCCGCTCCCGCAGATCCAGCTCCCGCTGCCGAACTGAACGCCTCAGCACTGAACGCCTCAACCGCACAGCCCGGCGCCGCCGTCGGTGCACTGACCCCGCACCGGCCGCGGCCACCCCGGGCGGCCCGCGCCCCGATGCTCCCGGTCGACCCGCGGGCGGCCCGCAGCCCCGCTTCCGGACCCCCGGCCCGGAAGCGGGGCCTTTTCCGCGGCGTCCACCTGGTGGGACGAGTTGCCCACGGCACGGTACGCCGCTACGGCGCCCCCGTTCGGGGATTCGTCAAGCGGGACAACGGACTCGGTCGCGCCGATCGGGTGACGGGGGCGGCCGGGGCGTCGCATGGCTGTCGGTGGTTTCCGGTAAGCTCGGACGCCGAAGCCGAGAGGCGCTGCAACGGGTCCGGGGGTCTCCCGCCCGCCACGCTCGGCTCAGGTCCGGACAGGGCCGTACAAGGGCGCCTCCGGGAACCGGAGGTGTGTGCGCGTGGCTGACCAGGATCGTATCCAGCGGTTGCGGGAGCTGCTCGGGCGGCGGATCGCCGTCCTCGACGGCGCCTGGGGCACCATGCTGCAGGGCGCCAGGCTCGCGCCCGAGGACTACCAGGGCGACCGGTTCCTCGACCACCCCAAGGACGTCACCGGCGACCCCGACCTGCTCAACCTCACCCGACCCGACCTGATCCTCGACGTGCACCGCCGGTACCTGGCGGCGGGCGCGGACATCACCACCACCAACACGTTCACCGCCACCGCCATCGCCCAGGCCGACTACGGCCTGCAGGACCACGCGGCGGAGATGAACCTGCGCGGCGCGCAACTCGCCCGGCAGGCCGCCGACGAGGCGGGCGACCGGTTCGTGGCCGGGTCGGTCGGGCCGCTGAACGTCACCTTGTCGCTGTCGCCGAAGGTGGACGACCCGGCGTTCCGCGCGGTCACCTTCGACCAGGTCAAGGCCACCTACGCGGAGCAGATCCGGGCGCTGGCAGAGGGCGGGGTCGACCTGCTGCTGATCGAGACGATCTTCGACACGCTCAACAGCAAAGCCGCCATCGCCGCCGCCCGCGAGGTCGCCCCCGACCTGCCGCTGTGGATCTCGGTGACCATCACCGACCTGAGCGGGCGCACCCTGTCCGGGCAGACGGTCGAGGCGTTCTGGCGGTCCGTCGAGCACGCCCGGCCGCTGGTCGTGGGGGTCAACTGCGCGCTGGGGGCGACCGAGATGCGCCCGCACGTGGCCGAGTTGTCCCGGCTCGCGGGCACCTACACCGCCAGCCACCCCAACGCCGGTCTGCCCAACGCGTTCGGCGGCTACGACGAGACCCCGGCCGTGACCAGCGGGCTGCTCGCCGAGTTCGCGGGCGAGGGCATGGTCAACATCGTCGGCGGCTGCTGCGGCACCACACCAGAGCACATCGCCGCGATCGCCCAAGCGGTCAAGGGCCTCGATCCGCGGCCGGTGCCGACCGTGGCCAAGGCGAGCCGGTTCAGCGGGTTGGAGCCGTTCGAGATCGGCGCGGACACCGGGTTCGTGATGATCGGCGAGCGCACCAACGTCACCGGCTCGGCGAAGTTCCGCAGGCTGATCGAGGCGGACAACCACCAGGGCGCGGTGGACGTCGCGCTCGACCAGGTGCGCGGCGGGGCGAACCTGCTCGACGTCAACATGGACGCCGACCTGCTCGACAGCGAGCAGGCGATGACCACGTTCCTGAACCTGATCGCCACCGAGCCCGAGGTGGCCCGCATCCCGATCATGGTGGACAGCTCGCGGTGGAGCGTGCTGGAGGCCGGGCTCAAGTGCGTGCAGGGCAAGGGCGTGGTCAACTCGATCAGCCTCAAGGAGGGCGAGGAGCCGTTCCTGGCCCAGGCGGCCAAGATCCGCGACTACGGCGCTGGTGTGGTGGTGATGGCCTTCGACGAGAAGGGCCAGGCCGACACCGCCCACCGCAAGGTCGAGATCTGCGCCCGCGCCTACGACCTGCTCACCCTGCGCGCCGGGTTCCCCGCCGAGGACATCGTGTTCGACCCGAACGTGCTCGCCGTGGCTACCGGCATCCCCGAGCACAACGGGTACGCCAAGGCGTTCATCGACGCGCTGCCGCTTATCAAGGAGCGCTGTCCGGGCGCGCGCACGTCCGGCGGCATTTCGAACCTGTCGTTCTCCTTCCGCGGCAACGACACCGTGCGCGAGGCGATGCACTCGGCGTTCTTGTTCCACGCGGTGCGCGCGGGCCTGGACATGGGCATCGTCAACGCCGGTCAGCTCGTGGTCTACGAGGACATCCCGAAGGACCTGCTCGAATTGGTCGAAGACGTCCTCTTCGACCGTCGGGAAGACGCGACGGACAGGCTCGTCGAGTTCGCGGAGACGGTTAAGGGCTCCAAGACCAAGCGCACGGTAGACCTGTCGTGGCGTGAGGGCCCCGTCGGCCAGCGGTTGTCGTACGCGTTGGTGCACGGGATCGTCGACTTCATCGAGGACGACACCGAGGAGGCCCGCGCGCAGATGGCGCGACCGCTGGAGGTGATCGAGGGCCCGCTGATGGACGGCATGCGGATCGTCGGCGACCTGTTCGGGTCCGGCAAGATGTTCCTGCCGCAGGTGGTCAAGAGCGCCCGGGTGATGAAGCGGTCGGTGGCCTACCTGGAGCCGTTCATGGAGGCGGAGAAGGAGAAGGCCCGCCTGGAGGGGCGGCTCGACACGAGCCGGGGGCAGGGCAAGGTCGTGCTGGCCACGGTCAAGGGCGACGTGCACGACATCGGCAAGAACATCGTGGGTGTCGTGCTGGGCTGCAACAACTACGAGGTGATCGACCTCGGCGTGATGGTGCCCGCCGCGGTCATCCTGGACACGGCGGTTGCCGAGGGCGCGGACGTCGTCGGTCTGTCGGGGCTGATCACGCCGTCGCTGGACGAGATGGTGGCGGTCGCGGGCGAGATGCAGCGGCGGGGCCTGAAGCTGCCGGTGTTGATCGGCGGCGCGACCACGTCCCGCCAGCACACGGCCGTGCGGATCGCGCCCGCGTACGACGGGACGACGGTGCACGTGCTCGACGCGTCCCGCGTGGTCGGTGTGGTCGCCGACCTGATGGACTCCGGTCGCGCGGACGAGTTGGACGTGCGCAACCGCGCCGAACAGGCGACGCTGCGCGAACAGCACGAGAACCGGCACGCCAAGCCGCTGCTGGAGATCGCCGCCGCCCGGCTGAACCGCGAACAGGTCGACTTCACCACCCTGCCGACCCCGTCCTTCACCGGCGTCCGCACGGTCTCCCCCACCTTCGCCGAGATCCGCGCGATGATCGACTGGCAGTTCCTGTTCCTGGCGTGGGAGCTCAAGGGGAAGTACCCGGCCATCCTGAACCAGCCCGTCGCCCGCGAACTGTTCGACGACGCCAACACGATGCTCGACGAGATCGGCCACCGCTTCACCTTCCACGGCGCGTACGGCTTCTGGCCCGCCCACTCCGCCGGCGACGACATCGTGCTGGCCGACGACGTGCTCCTGCCGATGCTGCGCCAGCAGACGCAGAAACCGGAGAACCGGCCGAACCGCTGCCTGTCCGACTACATCGCCCCCGCGGGCGACCACCTCGGCGGCTTCGCGGTGTCCGTGCACGGCGCGGAGGAAATGGCCGCGGAATACGAAGCCACCCACGACGACTACCGCGCCATCATGGTGAAAGCCCTGGCCGACCGCCTCGCCGAATCGTTCGCCGAGTGGATCCACCTCCAGGCCCGCCGCGAGTGGTTCGAACCCGACGCCGACCCGGTCCTGGAAGACCTGCACGCCGAGCGCTACCGCGGCATCCGCCCGGCACTCGGCTACCCCGCCAGCCCCGACCACACCCTCAAGCAGACCCTGTTCGACCTGCTCGGCCCGGACGGCCACGGCATCACCCTCACCGAGTCCTTCGCCATGTCCCCGGCGGCGGCCGTCTCCGGTCTGATCTTCGCCCATCCCGACTCCCGGTACTTCACGGTGGGCCGGATCGGGGCGGACCAAATCGCCGACTACGCGTCGCGCAAGGGGGATCCTGTGTCCGAAGTGGAGCGTTGGCTGCGACCGAACCTGGCGTACGAGCCGGAGTGACCACCCCGGCGCCTGCCGGTGCCTGCTTGGCTCTCGTGATGGGGAGAGCGCTTTCGCTGGGCGGGTTCTGTCGGTGTGCATGAGTAGGCTGGATTCGGGGGCTGCTCAGGTCAGGTGATCTTGGGGCCGGTACTGGTCTACCGAGGACACTCCCGCACTGAGCCTGCCTCGCTGCGGTTGGCGCGCGAGCCACGTGCCAAGGAGCAGGCGGACACACCCAGCAGGAAGCACATCACGACATCTCCCGACCCTCGCCCCGCCGAGTGGTCCACATGGGGCTGAGTTGTCCACAGCCGACACCGCTCGCCCCTTGACAAATCGCGATTCGCGCTATGGTCAGGAATGGGCCCCCGGCCCCCGGGAGAGTGGGGTCCTGCCTGGACCCGGGCGGAACGTGAGGCAAGCGCTGGATCGGGTGACAAGACAGGCGGTGACATCGGAAAGCGCATCGCGGTGATCGGCAGGCAGCGGCGGGCGAAAGAGAAGTCGAGCGAGCGGTGACCGTGGCGTGCAGGACGCCCGATGCGGTGAGCCGGTTGGGTGGGGGTCTGCGGGGGGTCGGAAGTGCATGACCTGATCTTGGGGAGCGGTGGTCAGTCCGGGAGGAGCGGGACTTCGACCAGGTCTGGCTGGTTGAGCAGGGCCGCTCGGGTCACGGCGCCGGTGCCAAAGCGGGTGCGGAGGGTGTCCAGGGTGGAGTCGAGTGGGGTGAGGTCGGGGCCGGTGAAGGGGAGTTCGAGTTGGACTGTGTCGTTGTCGAAGTTGGACAGGGACAGGCCGATGAGGGTGATGCCGCGGTCGGTGATGGTGGGCCAGGCGGCGGTGAGGAGGGTGCGGGCGGTGGCGAGGATGGGGTCGGTGCCGTCAGTGGGGGTGCGGATGGTGTGTGAGCGGGTTGCTCGGGTGAAGTCGGCGAAACGTAGTCGGAGTGTGATGGTGCGGCAGGCTCGGCGGGCGGCGCGCAGGCGCCGGGCGAGGCGGTCGACCAGGGCGGCGATGGTGGCGTCCAGTTCGGCGTAGTCGCGGCGGCGGGAGCCGAGGGCGCGTTGGGCGCCCATGGAGCGGCGGCGTTGGCCTGTCCGGACCCGGCGGGGGTCGTGGTTGTTGGCGAGGGCGTGGATGTGGCGACCGGCGCCGACACCGAGCATCGACACGAGTTCGCGGATGTCGAAGGCGGCGACCTGGCCGACGGTGGTGATGCCGTGCGCGCGCAGTTTCGCGGAGGTCACGGCGCCAACGCCCCAGAGGCGTTCGACGGGCAGGGGGTGCAGGAAGGCGAGTTCGGCGTCGTGCGGGACGACGAGGAGGCCGTCGGGTTTGGCGACGCCGCTGGCGACCTTGGCGAGGAACTTGGTGCGGGCCACGCCGACCGTGATCGGCAGGCCCACCCGCGAGGCGACGGCGCGGCGCAGGTCGGCGGCGATCGCGCTGGGGGTCCCGGCGATCCGGCGCAGGCCGCCGACGTCGAGGAACGCCTCGTCGATGGACAGGCCCTCGACCAGCGGGGTCGTGTCGGCGAACACCTCGAACACGGCTTTCGACGCGGCCGAGTACGCCGACATGCGGGGCTGGACGACGATCGCGTCCGGGCACAGCCCGCGCGCCATCCGCCCGTTCATCGCGGTGCGGACCCCGCGCGCCTTGGCCTCGTAGCTGGCGGCGAGCACCACCCCGGTGCCGACGATGACCGGACGGCCGCGCAGCGCGGGGTCGTCGCGCTGTTCGACCGACGCGTAGAAGGCGTCGAGGTCGGCGTGCAGGATGGGACCCTCGGCGGACACGAACACATGTTCGCACGGGAGGTCAACGGCCCAGGTCAGCACGGTTGACGAGACTGCTCCGAACCGTCACGGTTAGGGGCATGACGATCGCCACCGAGTACGCCGGGCGGCACCAGCCCGCCCAGGCGAAGGCCATCCTCGCCCTGCACGACGCCGTCCACCCCGGGTTCGACGTCGCGGTCAAGTACGGCATGTTGATGTACGCGGTGGACGGCGACTGGAAGCACTGGGTTGCGGGCGTCAACGCCAAGGCCAAGGGCACCTGCCTGCGGTTCCTCTGGGGCGTGCTGCTCGACGACCCGCTGGGTGTGCTGCGCAAGGGCACCGCCACCCTGATGACCTGGGACTTCCCGCTCGACGCGGAGATCGACCCGGCCCAGGTCGCGCTGTACGTGCGGGACGCGGTCGCGAAGCGTGACCACTTCCGGGCGAACAGCAAGGAAATCAGCGAGCGGGCTCGCGGCTTGCGTTGACGCGCGGGGCAACGTCTACCGTCGTTCGCATGCGGATCGGTGAGCTGGCCGAACGGGCCGGGACGACAACACGGGCGCTGCGCTTCTACGAGGCCAGGGGTCTGCTACCCGCACGCCGCGACGGGCACGGCCATCGGGAGTACGACGAGTCCGACCTCCGGTTGGTCAGCGAGATCCGAACGTTGCAGGCGGTCGGGTTCAGCCTGGACGAGACGCGGCCGTTCGTTGCCTGCCTGCGAGCGGGACACGTGGCCGGTGACGCTTGCGCGGACTCGGTTGAGGTGTACCGGCGGAAGCTCGCTGAAGTTGAGGCTTGCCTGGACCGGTTGTCCACCGTGCGCGCCGATCTCGCCCACAAGCTGGCCGCCGCGATGGTCCGCGAACCGCACCCGACCTGTTCCGTCACTGAGGGGATCTGATGAAGACCGTTACCGATGCCACGTTCGCCGAGGAAGTCCTGTCCGCGGAGGGAACGGTTCTGGTCGACTTCTGGGCGCAGTGGTGCCCGCCGTGCCACATGATTCTTCCGGTGCTCGCCGAGATCGAGACCGAGCGGCCGATCACGGTGGTGAAGATCAATTCTGATGAGAATCCGGCGACGGCGCGGGACTATCAGGTCATGTCGCTGCCGACGTTGCTGCTGTTTCGCGATGGTGAGGCGGTTGCGCGGTTGGTGGGGGCACGGCCGAAGATGCGGTTGCTTGAGGAGTTGGATCGGGTGCTGGTGTGAGCTGACTGCCCGGGGGGCTGCTGGGCGGGGCGTCTTGTCAGGGGTGGGACTGGCTGGGTGGATCTTGCTGGTGCGGATCTTGTCGGTGCGGATCTTGTCGGTGTGTCGGTCTAGGATTTATATTCGGGGGCTCTGGGTCGGGTTGATCATGGATCGCGTGGGTTGTCGGTGGTCGTCGCTAGGCTGTGTGTTCGGGGGCTTTGCTGGCGGTTGATCATGAATGGGTGGACTGTCGGTGGGTCCGTCTAGGCTGTGAGGGTTATTCAGGAGTCGGAGTGGTCGAGTTTGCACTACCCCTGATCAACTAAGCGGCAGTCCGTTTGAGAGAATTCGGTTACCACGCCAGAAGCCTCACCAAACGGACTGCCTGTATGTATTCTACCACCGGCCTGACGCGCGATCAGATCGTGGACTTGTGTGCGATCATTCAGGATTCCCGAATATCCGCACGTCGGCGGTGGCCGCCGACGTTGGGCTTGTTCGACTCGGTGCGTGTGGCGTTGATCTATCTGCGCCGTAACCGCACCCAGGTTGAACTCGCCGAGCAGTTCGGAGTGTCGCAGCCGACGATCAGTCGAGCGGTCTCGGCGATCACGCCGTT
>NZ_AXWW01000079.1 GCF_000482865.1 Actinokineospora inagensis DSM 44258
CGACCGCATGGTCGCCGACACGGCCCCCCGCCTCTTCGCCATCGCCCAGCAATACGGCACCACCTTCGACGGCGAGATCATCGCCTGGGGCCTCAAATTCCGCGGCCGCCGCCCCCGCTGCGAGATCGTCTCCCCCCACTACCCCCTCCGCATGAGCCTCGAAAAGCCCGAAACCGCCCTCCACCTCCTCTCCCTCAACCCCGACTTCACCCCCCACCTCATCTGGCACACCCCCCACCGCCGCTAACCCCCCCCCCCACCCACACCGCCCGCCCTACCCGCCCCAAGCGATATCCGCCGTGCCCACTCAGCCCGGCCCCGCATACGCGAGGACGACTGACTCTCAATCCACGACCGCCACCTCATCGGGGGACCAGCTCCGCCTGCGCGGGGACGACGACACCCTGCTGTGGTGCCAACCCGTGCATGCGGGACCAGCCCCGCCTGCGCGGGGACGACACTTGTTGACCTGCGGCGCTACCAACCGTAACAACGTTGCGCATTCACTTCGCCATCCCCCTCACCCCTGACGCGGCTTCCCATACCGACGCCGTCGAGACGCGTCGCTCCACCCAGTTGTAGGCAACCCTGAACCAGGATTCGGCCGAAGCATCAGGTGAACCCCTTCGTGGTCCACCGGCACCCAGTCATGCGAGTGCACCATCTCGGTCACGCCTTGCCACCCGAGCCCCCGCATCCGAGCCGCGATCCGCCCGACGTCAACGAGCCAGTGTCAGCAGCCCGCAGCCATACCCCTTGGCAGGCCCGATCCCGTGGGTTAGCGCCGCTCGCAGCGCTTCCGGGTCGGTGACCGTCAACCGTCCTTCGAATACCGCCGTCGCCAGCGTGACCATGCTGCCCTCGCGGTTGAACGTCCACGTCTTTCGGTCGCGCACAACCAGTGCGAGTTCCTCAAAGCTGAACCCGTGCCGTTCCGCCTGGCGGACGAACCAGTCCTGCTGGTGGGCAACCGTCACGTGACCGAGGCGCTTCGACCGCTCACCCGGCTTGAGGGCCTTGTTGCGCACCGGGTTCGCCGCCAGCCGGAACGCCCACGTCTCGCCCGCCGCGAGCCGTTCCAGCAGCGGCTGATACGGCAACGTCCGCCACGTGGTCTTGCCCTCCCAGCCCGCCTGCTCAACCAGCACGGTCGGGTCGGGGCTGTGCGGGCTGGCCAGGTAGAGCAGCGTCCGATCGTCCCGCTGGTCGACCCGCCACAGCACCCGCCCACCGGCGGTCGCGGCGCGTTCGTCGGCGGGAAAACAAGCCAGTACGGCGGCGTGCATCCGTTGCGGTGACGCCAACAGGTGTCGGGTGCCGCGCCGCTTCGGGTTGATCTCGATTTGGGTCAGGTACATCAGGTGTTCTCTCCGAGCAGGTCCATCGGCTCGTGCTGATCAGGGCCGGGCGTCCAGTCCGGGTTTTCGATCTCGTGGTAGCCGCGCAGCACCGACCGCCAGTCGTACCGGCGGTGGCCGGGGTCGAACGAGATCGGCTCGTCCCGCACCGACTCGCTGCCCAGTGTCTTGGGTGGACAGTCGTGGCTGATCATCAGTGACACGGTTGGCGTCGTGCAGGCGCTGCGCACCGCCGCTGAAGCCAGCCACGGAATTGTCTGCAGGGTCTGCAAGACGCCGCCGTCGTGCAGGCCGTGGTCGAGTTTCCCGGCGGGTGGACAGGACCGACGACCGAGGTAAACCGGGAACTTGGGTCGCCGCAACGATTCCCGAATACCAGCCAGCACACCGGGATCGCCCTCGATCGCCACGGCGAACACCGCGTCAGCCAGGTAGTACCGTTCCGACAACGGCATCGACTGGCTACCGTCACGGGTGCGGGCGGTCTGGAATTCCCGTTCGACCAACCCCGGTTGGTCCGCGCGCACCCCAATCCGCAACTCCCGGAGTTTCTCCAGTGGTGCGTCCCGTTCCAGGCCTTGGGCGGCGGCGAGCAGCCCGATGATCCCGCTCCGGCTCGGCTGCCGGTCGGTGAGGCGCCGGACCCACCGACTGCTCGTGCCCCACGACTGCAACGGTGCGGCAAGTCGCAGCACCAACGTGGTCACGGCGCGAGCCGTTCGTCGACCAGGTCGCCCAGACCACGCACCGCCCCGTCGATGCTCACCCGTTCGCCGATCCCGGCAAGCAGCCCGGCCCGCTCACCGACTCCGACCACCCACGCCGCAACCGGCGTCTCGTCGTAGGTTTCCTGCACCTCGGTGGCATACTTGGCAAGCCGGACAAGTGACGCGGCGATGCGGCCGCCCTCGTTGTCCCGCACCGCTTCTTCGAACGCGCCAACCAGGTTGATCGGCTGGGTCTCGCGCACGATGACCACCACCGCGTCCGGCAAGGTCCGGTTGGCGAAGGTGTTCTGCTTACCGGACGGCATGCTGGTCACGAACGCGCGGGTGAACGCCTCCACCGCCCGCCGGGTGGCCGCGAGGTCGCCCAGGTTGCCGTTCAGGCGGTCGACGTCGACACTCGCGAAGCGGTAGAGCGTGGAGGAGTTGAACTCCACCGTTCCGATCATGCCTGCGCCCGCGTCTTCTTTGTCGTCGTCACGCTTGCGGTCGTCAACGGCGGTGAAGTAGTCGTACTCGTTCGCCACCGCGTGCACGCTCAACGCATGCGCGACCTGGGCCGCCGCTTCCACGTTGAGATCGGTCGCATTGGCCACCATCCGCCCGAACAGCGACACGTCCACCGAGTGCGTCAGATCCGCGCGCGCTTTCGCGGCCGACGCATCGACCTTCACCGCGTCCTCGCCTGCGGCCCGCGCGCTCTCCACGGCCAGCACAGCCAGGTTCTCCACCTGGCGATAGCTCAGGAACAGCAGGAACTCCGACTCCTCCAACGCTTCTTTCTTTTCTGCCGCTTCCTTTTCCTTCTTGCGCGGCGTGACGACCTTGATGCTCGCCGCCTTGAGCGTCGCGGTGGCCAGCTCAACCGACCGGTCGGCCAGTTCCGGCGCGATTCGGGTGATCTCGTCGCGCAGCAGCTCCACCACCTGCTTGGTCCGCACCCCCAGGTCGGACTTGTCGAGCAGGTCCCGGAACGCGTCCCGGGTGGCGCGTTTCCAGGCCTGGCTGGACACCCTGGCCCGGACGACGCCGCCGTAAGTGGCAGTCTTCGGGCTGCCGGTGTCGTCGCGGTTGACGTTGCTCGGCGGGACGGTCTGCAGAACGTGGAGGTCGATGATCGTGCGCACGTGATTCCTCAGCTCGTGGTATTCGGTTCGTCTGGAGTGGACGCGGCTACGCGTCGCGGGAAGTAGAAGTCGCGGCCCCAACGCTGCCGGACCTGCGGTGCCCGGTCGTCTAGCTGCCACAGCAACAGGTCCAACGCCAGCCGTCCGTAGTCCAGCCGCACGCGCTCCGCACGCAACAGTTGCACCATGCCGCGCAGGTGGTGGCTCAGTTCGGCGTAACTGTCCGCCGTCCCCAACCTGGCGAACCTGCGCACGATCGCGTTGTCGGCCTTCAGGATGGCGTCTTTCGGTATCAGTTCACGGATGGACCGCCCAAGGGTCCACTCTGGATAGTGCATCCCCGTGCGCTGGGACTGTTGGTGCACGGCGTAGAGCGTCATCGCGGTGTGCGCGGCATGCTCGGCCTTGCTCGGCTCGTCCCGGTTCCATTCCCGGATGAACTCTTCGTGCGTGGTGTAGTCGAGGATGTCGAGCACACTGCCGGTCGGCTTCCCCACTCCTCGGCGCAGCTTGGCCAGTGCCGCCACACTCTCGGCACGGTCATCGAGGTAGCCGCGCTGCAACTGGCTCACCCGCTTGGCGACGATCGCGGCGATGCCGAGTGGCTTCTCAGCCTTGGGCGCGCTCGCCGACTGACTGGTGGTCATGACGTCCCTTCCGGTGCCGGAGGATCTTGCCGCAGGCGGGGGAGTGCCTTGTCCAGCGCCATGTCGAACCACCTTCGGGCATGTGTCGAGGTGATCAGCCGGTCGTTGATGGTAGTGCCAACCCAGGCCCGCATTGGGCTGGCTTTGAACAGGGAATCGGCCAGTGTCCTTGCGACCGCGCGTGCGATGTGTTGCCAGGCAACAGCTTCCTCCGCCGGGTCGCTGCTCGGCCCCAGGGCTGCCAGCCAGGTACGAAACTTGGGGTCGAGGGCCGCGTAGGTGGACTCCGCACCGCGTTTGCGCGGCCCATCCGGCTCACGTGATCCGGCAGCAGTGGCCAGGTCTTGGGCGAACTTGCCGACGGCGGCGGCAGTGTCCTCAGCCGCCGCGATGGACTCCTTCACCGTCCTGTGCAACTCGATCGCGTCCTGGGCCAACAGCACCGCTCGAATGTTCAGCCTGTCGTCCACGACCTCGCTGATCACCGACTGGTTGGAGCCGTAGCTGATCCCCGTGGTGCGCAGCGCGATGGGGTGGTCCACGGGCAACGACCTGTTGTAAATCGCTCGCTGCAACCATTCCACGCCACGAGACGCCATTCGGTTCCGTGTGGACTCGGTTTTGGCTTCCGGCAGCATGGATTGCAGGCCGCGCCAGGTGCTTCGTTCCGGGTTGTGCTGCAACGGCATGTACACCAGCCCGTCCCGCCGCTTCTTCTCCTGGGCCTCGCTGCGCCGCCACCCGGTGTGCACCTCGTAGATGTGCTTGTTTTGCGGACCAAGCTTGTCGCCATTGCAGATCAGCACGCCGGTGATCCAGTCGCCGTCCCGGTGCAACCTGATCCGCCTGCTCTGCCAGGTGAACAGGTCGACCGGCCCGGTCGGCGGCCGTTCGCCCCACTCGGGGTCGAGCTGGTCCCGTTCCCACGGCGGCGGATCGTCCTCGGTCAGTTCCAGCAACGTCCGAGGGACCAGGTTCAGCACAAGGGTTTCCCGGAGCGTGCTGCCTTCCGCCAGTATGCCACCGAGGTTGCCAGACCAGCCGACGCCGATCGGGTAACCCTTGCCGTTCTTGGCGAGGGGGTCGCCGACCGCGCCGGACTTGATGCCGGACGGGTCGTAGGCGTGGCAGTGCACCAGCCAACGCGCCGCCTCAGCGGGGGAGAGCCGGAGCCTGCCGCCGATCCGGTTGGTGAAGAACGGCTGTCCATTGGGGACGTCAGCGATCAACTTGCTGAGGTCGGACATCTCGCCCTTGGCCGTGTGCAGGCCTGCGACCTGGAAGAACGGGGTGTCCGGGTGGAACAGGTCCCAGCGGTCCCGGTACTTGTCGAGATAGGACGTGACGTCCGGCAGGGTTTCGGCGTTCCACAGGTCGTCCCAGTCGTCCTCGTCGCGCGGGCCGTCCGTCGCGCGGTGCAGTACCGCCAGCAGCAGCCGGGTCAGCGCGAACACCTGGGTGGGTACGTCGCCCACGAGGTTGAGGATCTGGTGGGCCTCGGCCAGCGCGGTGCGCACCGAGACGTCCCGGACCACGCCGTCATCCCACCTGACGCTGATCCAGTCCTCGTCGAGCAGGTTGAACGGGTCAGACTTGCTCATGCCGCAGTCCACGATCCTTGTCGTACGTGAGTCGGAATCCACACACCTGGGCGAAGCGCTCGTTGTCGAGGACGAGAACGAGTTGCCCGCGTAGGGGCCAGGTTGGGTTGTCTTGGAGCGGGAGCTGCTGTTTCAGATCGGCGATGACCGCGTCGATGATTCCGTTGTGGCTCAGCGCTCGGGGAAAGCGGAGTGAACAGGCCAGGATCGTTCGGGTCAGGTGCCACGGCAGTTCACCCGTCGTCGGGATCAGCTCGCCGCCGCCCTCCGCGATCCAGTCCGGTGTGCGCAGGTTGCCTTGCGCGTCCCGCTGGACCACCAGCACCTCAAGCGAAGGCGATCCGTCCCGCACCCGCGCCGATCCGATCGTGGCCCCCTTCGCCGTGTCATCCTCGGCCTCGCCCGCGTCGAACTCCAGCCATCCCACCAAGCTCTTGTTCGACACCTCGGGGACCAGGTACGTCTTCGCCGCTTGCGTTCGATCCCTGGCTTTCTGCTCGGCTTCGCGCTCGGCGGCGACCATCGCTTCCCGCCACGGCAACGGACCGAGTTCGTCCGGCCCGTAGGCTCTCTGCACGAGTCGGGCGATGTCGTGGGGGAGTGCGATCTTGTCCTGCTCGCCCTTGTCCTGCTCGACCAGCAGCGCCGCTGCCCGCAGGAGTTGGTGGTCCAGATACACCTTGCGGGAACCTGCGTCGGCCTGAGGAGGCGTGCTCGTCCAATCGACCCCGGTAACCGCGCAGTGCGCCGGTTTTGTCCTATCCGGACGATCGTGCCGGTGTAGCCGCCCAAGCCTCTGCAAGATCAGGTCGATCGGCGCGAGATCGGTCACCATCACGTCGAAGTCGATGTCCAGTGACTGCTCGACCACCTGCGACGCAACGACTATGTGCTTCGTAGGTCGGTCGGTGCTTTGCCCTGGCGGGCCGAACAGGCGCAGCAACTCCCGGTCGTTGCCGGCTCGATCACAGGCGAGGAAGCGTGCGTGGTTGACACTGACTTGCTCGGCCCCGAACTTCTCGATCAGCTTGTCGGCGGTTTCTTGAACCCGTTTGACCGTGTTGCGCACTACGACCGCGCAGCCGCCGTCGGTGAGGTGTTCGGTCAGGTAGCCGACGAGCCTGTCCAGGTCGTCCGGAATGCGATCGATGGTGACCTTTGTGGACGTCTTTGGCAGCGGCAGCACACGCGGTTTTATGCCGTGCGAGCCTGAGATGACCGGATAGCCAGGGTGTTCGGCGTCCCGCTCAGGTCTGACACCTCGCCCGCTCTCGTACGCCGCGATCAGCCTCCGTCGCCGGACGTCGGGCAAGGTCGCCGAGAGCAACACCACCGGCACCCGATAGGCGCCAAGCCAGTGCAGTACCCGGTCGAGGTACTGCGACATATAGACGTCGTAGGCGTGCACCTCGTCGATGACAACGACCTTGCCCGCCAACATCAGGTGCCGCAGCATGAGGTGTCGGGACTTCAACCCGGCGAACAAGACCTGGTCGATGGTCCCGACCACGAAGTCCGCCAGCCCGGACTTCTTCCGACCCTGCAACCAGTCGTGCACAGTGACCGCGTCGTCCGCGCCGACGTAGTTGAACCGCCCCCGAGCCAGGCCGGTGTACTCGTCGTTCAGATGCGCCTTGCCGTGTGCGAGGGAGACGGTCGCGCCGCCGGGCAGATTCCTGAGCCAGGAATGCACCCGGGAGAACATCGCATCGGTGGTCGCTTGTGTTGGCAGCGCGATGAAACACCCGTTCGCCCCCGATGAGTGCGCCAAGACCTCCGCCGCCAGGAGCGCCGCCTCAGTCTTGCCCGACCCCATCGGCGCTTCCACAACGAGCAACCCCGGCCCGCCCAGCTCCACCGCCGCTTCCACGGTAGCCCGCTGCACGTCACGCATGCCCGTACGCCCAAACCTCCGGGTGAAGGTGTCCTCCGGATCGCCTGGCACCGGCGCGATCCACCGCCCCGGCAGGCCGAGCCGCTCCCACCCGTCCCGCAACCTCGCCGCGGTCCTGCCGTCGTCGACCGCGTCTGGTTCCCGCAAGGTGGAGATCGCCCGCAACGGGAAGAAGTCCGAGTTGGACGCGATCCAGTCCGCGAGGATCACGACGGCAGTCGCCAGCGCCAAAGCCGGTGTCGTCAGCCGAAACCCGCTCAGCTCGGCAACCCGCTCCCGCCCCCCGACCCGTTCCGCCGCCCGATCCAGAATGGCCTTCCGCGCCTGTTCCCACTCACCCGTCCCGCGGTACTCCACCTGTTCCTGCACCACCCGCGCCTGCCCGAACCCCGGCGTCACCCCGTGATGCGACCCCACCACCGACGCCCACTGCTCCGCGACGGTTCGGAAGTGAAAACCCAGCCCCGCCAACCACTCCTGCACCGCCACGTGCCCCACAAGCGCATGGTTCACCTGCCGCTGCATCGGCGTGCGATCTATCCACGCCGGACTCCCCAGCCCAACCTCCCGCATCCGACCCGCGAGAACCGGAACCTGAACGGCAAACGCAGGACTGGCCTTCCCCACATCGTGCACAGCCGCACACCACGCAACCAGCAGCCGCGCCCGCTCCACACTCCCCCCAAGATCCTCGGCGATCCGCTTCAGCACGGGAGTGGGAACCCAGTGCCTCATCAAGGCCTCGGAAATACCATGAGTGTCGTCAAGGTGCTGGTGCAACGGCAGCCACTCGGCCACCGCGCACCTCGCGTCGTCCAGAACGGACTTCCCCCAGACAGCCAGCCAACTCTCCATCCAGCAAGCTGCTCCTCTTACTCGTGTTCGATGCCCTGCGTATCGTCGCCGCCGCCCCCGCGTTGCACCAACGGCCCAGACTCATCCGATCGGCCCAATGCCGCCAGCGTCTGCAGGCGACTTACCCAGCAATTCTGCCGTGCGCCTGGCAACACGCATGCGTGTGGTGAGTGATTGGCACGTAGTTGTCGAGACACTGTCAAGCCGTCCCGGGACGCGTGCATGTCGCTCGACACCGAGCCGCGTGGTCGGGCGACTGCCCGACCACGCGTCAGCCCCTAAGACAATGGGTGCCTAGCGTTTAGACAAAACGTGCCTAGCGTTCGCTGCCACCGACCAGAAGGTCGCCGATGCCCCAGCGATCGCGAGAGCCACGCCGCCTGCCACGGCCAGGCCAGTTGGCCTCGCCTGGCTTAGCGGAGCCCACATCAACAGGGCATGGCCAACGATCGTGGCACACGACGTCACAACCGCCGAACTGATGACGATCCACATTCGTATCGTGTACTTACTTGATTCCCCAGGTCTTATTGCGCTAGCATTCACGTGTCTTCCTCCGAAGATTTCTTGATTGACCGTGAGGGTGACTCGCGCAGGCGGCTTCCTTGCCGGGGTCCGCCTGCGCTCACTCATCTCGACACCAAGATCATGTCACGGGGTCGCGCCGCCGCGCAAGGGGTATGAGCCTGATCCGGTTCGCCTGGATGTAGATAGCCCTGTCGGGCGACGTCGCATGATGTTCGTCCGGTCGTACGTTCAGCGGTCCACCGGCATGGGCTAGAGCGTTGCGTGGCCTGGATGTTCTCTCAGGCCACGCAACTGCTGCACTGACGCCCCGCGTGTGCGGGGACAACATGTACTCCTGTTCCCAGCCACGGCTCGTACCCGGGATCAGCCCCGCGTGCGCGGGGACGGCGAAGATCGCCGAATGCATAGTAGATGGCGAGGACTACTGCCCCTGACGTGGCCACATGCCATCTGCCTGGCCTCAATGGACGCCTTGCCCTGTCGGTGGCTGCGGGGAACAGGCCTGCGTTCCTGGGCCGTGGAGTGGACAGACTCCAAGCTGTCATCCCGCTGCGTTTGGGGCCTGGGCGCGGCGCTCGATGCGCCAGGTCGCCCATTGCCGGGCGACCCTGGCGCCGTGGGGCGAGCCCGATCTGGTGATGGCGAAGTGCGTCCAGAGGCCACCGGTGTAGGCCGCGAACGCGTCCACGATGTCGGGGTCGAGGTCGCGGAACATCTGGAGGCCCCGTCCCCATGCTTCCGCTTCGGCAGGACGGTGGCCCGCCTCGATCAGGCGTAGCACGATCAGGGTGGTGTCGACCCAGGGCGCGCCCACGCCCGGATACCCCCAGTCGATGACGCGGACTTGGGAGTCTGGGGTGAGCAGGATCTGATCGCCGTGCAGGTCGGTGTGGACGAGTCGGTCGCCGCTGACCAGGTGTGGCACGTCGGCGCCGATTCGCGTCATCTGCTCGATGTCGTATCCCGCCACGTCAGCGGGGGAGTTCTCGGCGCATCGGTGCCACCAGTCCGTCGGTGCCCATCGGGCGCTGAGTGGCCAGATCCCGGTCGGGGCCGGGATGGCCGCGATGCGCTCCAGGGTCGCTCCGACTACGTCGAGGTCAGGTGAGCCGGGGGACAGGTCGACGGCACGCCCGCCGACGTACTCCATGCCGACTACCAGCCACGGCTGATCGTCAACAGCATCCTCCGCCGCGATGTCCTCGTGGAACAACACGGCCGGCGCAAGCCCACGGGCAGCCGCGTTGCCGACGATCTCATTGCGCAACCACCGCATCTGCCGACGAACACCGCGCACCGCCTTGACGAACACCCGCTCACCCCCGGCAGAGGTAACCACCACCGCGAGATCCGAGTTGCCACCGACCGTGATATCAACGACGGAGGTGACAGACCCGAGGCGCGCAGTCACCATCTCGCACACAGCCTTCGGCGCCTCAGCCCACCTCATTCGAGTTTCCTAACTGCCGGGCGGCTTTCTGCGCGTATCGGAATTCTCGTTTCCGTCCTCACCGCCACTGCGGCATCCGCCCTCTTCATGACAGGACGTACAGGTGCCTTGTCGCAGCCACAGTGGTGGGTCGACCGCGAACCCAGCCGCGCTGATCGCCTCGATGGTACGTGCTACCGCTCCTGACGACGTGGAACCGTCCTGCGTGGCGGCGCGATCGTCATCCGGTACGTGGTGGACGAATCGCCCGACCCGATCATAGAGATCCGCGTAGTCCTTGGTGCGCAAGACAAGCTGGTGCCAGGCCAGGTCGACCAGGGGACTCGGCACTAGCCCCTCACGAGGTTGACCTGCGGCAGCGGCCACAAACGCGAGCGCTTGATCGACGATCCTATCCGCGAAACCGGCGACCTCCGGATGGTCAGCGGCCACACGCTTGGCCACGCGGTCGAACAGATCAGGGTCGATGAGGTCGCGGCCTCTGCGGAGCCGAGCGGAGACAGCGGTCATGGACATGGCCTCCTCGCTGGGTGGACACGCCCCTGAACGATATCCAGAGTCCGCGTCGCCACCAGTGGTCAACCGGGTGATCCGATCACAGCCGTCGCCTGCGGGGACGACACCCCAAGGACTGGACACACCGGGTGCATCTGACGAGAACAGCCCCGCAGGTCGTGGAACAGCCCCGCAGGCGCGCGGAGGACCACCGACCGGGCTCGGCAGGGGCGGACGACATGGGAACAGCCCCCGCAGGCGCGGGGAGGACGGAGACCAAGTCGCCTGGCATCCTCACGTGCAGGGAACAGCCCCGCAGGCGCGGGGAGGACCTTGCCGATGGGGGTCCGGGCCATCACGCGGCCGGAACAGCCCCGCAGGCGCGGGGAGGACTCACTGTTCACTCGAAAGGGTTACGCGCGATAGGGAACAGCCCCGCAGGCGCGGGGAGGACATGATCGTTTGTCGGCAAGCCCGTGAGCGGCGGGAACAGCCCCGCAGGCGCGGGGAGGACGGATCGGCGGCCAGGCGACCCCAGCCGGGCAGCGGAACAGCCCCGCAGGCGCGGGGAGGACGATGCTTCCCAGACTGGAGAACGCGGGCAGGAGGGAACAGCCCCGCAGGCGCGGGGAGGACACCCATGGGATGGGCGGAGAAGAAACACGACGGGGAACAGCCCCGCAGGCGCGGGGAGGACGCTTCTTGACCTGGGGGTTTAGAGCGGGCACCGCCGATTCTCATTCACTTCTGCCGCCCGGCTCCACGCCCGTACACGATCCCACACCCCGCTGACACCCGACCGAACCAGCGAGTCGTCTGCCGGTCGATCACCGGTCAGCTCGCCAAGGCGCGCAACCGGCGCAAGACCTCATCCGGCCCGAGCGCCTGGGTGATGGCGTGCAGGTCGGGGCTGCGCGTCGACCCTGTCAATGCGACGCGCACCAACTGCGAGGCTTCTCGGATCGAGCCTGGGTAGGCATCTGGGTTCTTCTTGAAGTCCTTCGGGCTCGGCGCGAATCCCAGTTTGGTGGCCAGCTCGCGGATCTGGTTGAACCATTCCGGTTGGTCGTCGAGTTGCTGGTAGCTCTCGGCGAAGTCGCCGGCGAAGGTGGTGGCCACCTCGGGGGTGAGGCCGACGGGGGTGAGGCGGTCGTCGTCGGGGCCGGTGAGGGGGGTGAACAGTTGCGGGAAGAAGAAGCCGTAGGCGCCGCGGAAGTCGGACCATTTGCGGAGGTCCTTGCGCGGGTTGTCGACCCCCTCGCGTTCGACGGAGATGGCGCGGAGGGCGAGGTCGCGTTCGGCGTCGAGGACGGAGGCGAGTTCGTGGTCGTATTGCGTTGCCCAGGTGTGGACCGCGTCGTAGACCTCGGTGCTGCTCAACGTTGCGATGTGGTCGGCGCTGATGTCTTCGAGTTTGACCAGGTCGACAAGGGGGCCCGCGACGCCGCACTGGTCCAGGTGGATGGGGGCGGCGAGGGCCTCGTCCAGGGGGACCTCGGCGAGGCGGCCGTTGGCGAGGCCGCGCAGGTAGTACAGGATGGCGCGGGCCGGGTAGCCCGCCTCGATGTAGAAGTCGACGCCGGCCTCGACGTCCTTGCGCTTGGACAATTTGCGTTTGCCGCCGGGGATTTGCTTCATCAACGGTGCGATGTGCGCGTACGTGATCGGCTCGAAGTCCAGCGCGGCGAACAGTTGCTGGTGCAGCGGCACCGACGAGATCCACTCCTCGGCGCGGATCACCAGGTTGACCCGCATCAGGTGGTCGTCGACCGCGTGCGCGAAGTGGTACGTCGGCAGCCGCAGCGCCGTGTCCGACGACTTCAGGATCACCGTGTCGTTCCGGTTCGCCTCGTGCTCCAGCTCGCCCCGGATCGCGTCGGTGAACCGCACCCGCTGCCCGACCGCGTCGTCCGGCACCCGGAACCGCACCACGTACGGCGCGCCGTCGGCCAGCTTCGCGGCGACGTCGGCGGGGTCGGCGTCGCGCCAGATGGCCCACTTGCCGTAGTAGCCGGTGGGGAGCTTGGTCGCCTGCTGCCGCGCGGAGATGTCGGCCAGCTCGTCCTTGGTCGCGAAGCACAGGTACGCCTTGCCCTGGCGCAGCAGGTGCCGCACGTACGTCAGGTAGATCGACTCACGCTGCGACTGGTGGTACGGCCCGTAATCCCCCCGGTCATCCCCCTCGTCCGGGTGAAGATCGAAGTACTCGAACGCGCGCGCGAACTGCGCCAACGCCCCCTCAACCTCCCGCGCCTGGTCTGTGTCCTCCACCCGCACGAGGTACACCCCACCCGACCGGGTCGACACCTCCCGATTGATCATCGCCGCGTAGATGCCGCCGATGTGCACGAACCCGGTCGGTGAGGGACCAAACCGGGTGACCTTCGCCCCGTCGTCCAGTTGCCTGGCCGGGTAGCGCCGCTCCCAGTGCTCGGGTTCGGGCAGGTCAGCGGGGAACAGGGCATCGATGACCGCGCGGTCCAGCATGGGTGGTCCGTCTCACTTCCGGGGATGTGCCGACAACCGAACCAGGCTAGCAATGGTCCCGAATCCTCTCCCCGGCAACGACCCCGACCTGCCGAGGATGGGTGACCTGGGTCACTCTGCCCCCTTCTGATGGCTGGGGCGCGCCTACCGCAAGGGTCTATGGCGAAGTCTCGAGGGTCCGACTGGCAATCGTGGGGTGTGGGATCATGGACAGCATGTGGCTCTGGGCGGCAGAAGTGAATGAAAATCGGCCCTGGTCGCTCTAAACGTGCAGGTCAAGAAGTGTCCTCCCCGCGCACGCGGGGCTGTTCCCGTCGACCCCGGGGGGTCGGACTACCTGCTGACGTCCTCCCCGCGCACGCGGGGCTGTTCCCTGCTGCAGCGCCTCGCCCCAGTAGTCGGCTTTGTCCTCCCCGCGCACGCGGGGCTGTTCCCTCCTCGACGACGCCGCCCGCATGCGCGGACGCGTCCTCCCCGCGCACGCGGGGCTGTTCCCTGCCGCGCCATGACGGCGGCGGCCTGGACCTGGGTCCTCCCCGCGCACGCGGGGCTGTTCCACCGCCGCGGCGGCGCCGCAATCCGAGCTGTATGTCCTCCCCGCGCACGCGGGGCTGTTCCCATGGCGAAATCGGCGTCGGCGTTGTCGAAAGTGTCCTCCCCGCGCACGCGGGGCTGTTCCCACCGCAGTCACCCAAGCCGCCGCCGAAGGCTGGTCCTCCCCGCGCACGCGGGGCTGTTCCCGCCTGGTGCGAACGAGTGGCCGGTGAACACGGGTCCTCCCCGCGCACGCGGGGCTGTTCCCTTCTACGTCGGCGGCTACGACCTGTCCGGCGACGTCCTCCCCGCGCACGCGGGGCTGTTCCCCACGCCGGGATGGCCGTGTTCCTCACGGGGCAGTCCTCCCCGCGCACGCGGGGCTGTTCCGGCCAGGACGGCGGGGTCGGTCCATTCGGCCAAGTCCTCCCCGCGCACGCGGGGCTGTTCCCGGCCGCGTATACCGGATGACCAGCGGCACGTGGTCCTCCCCGCGCACGCGGGGCTGTTCCCCGGACCCGTCGACACCCGGCTAATGCCCGGCCGTCCTCCCCGCGCACGCGGGGCTGTTCCCGCGTCCGCCTACGTCCTCACCACCAGCAGCACGTCCTCCCCGCGCGCGGGGCTGTTCCGGCCACGCGGCCGATGACGCGAGCATGGGAGAAGTCCTCCCCGCGCATTGCGGGGCTGTGTCAGTGCGACGATGTGCGGCATGAAGGCACGGGTGTTTTCCCCGCGTTGCGGGGCTGTTCTCCACTGGCCTGGGTGACTGGGGCCTGAAGCGGGGGCACACAAGTGGGCTGAATGGTGGTCGGTATCGCTCGCATTCGTGCTGAGGCGGGCGATGGCGACTTCAATCAGTTCCGTGCACATAGATACCCGTGGCTTGCGGTCGCTCGTGCTCGGTCTACTTGACGCCGCCTGCGGTGAGGCCGGTGACGATTCGGCGTTGGAAGAGGAGGACTAGGATGACGAGGGGGATGGTGACGATTACGCCTGCGGCCATTTGGGTGCCGAAGGGGGAGTCGAATGTGGTGGTTCCGGTGAATTGGCTGGTGATCACCGGTGCTGTCTTCAGTGTGTTGTCGTTTACTACTGACAGGGCGATGATGAACTCGTTCCATGCCGCGATGAAGGTGATGATCGCGGTGGTGAACACGCCCGGTGCGGCCAGTGGGAGAATGACTCGGCGGAAGGCGCCGGTGGGGGTGCAGCCGTCGATTTGGGCGGCTTCTTCCAATTCGGAGGGCATCTGGCGGAAGAACGCGGTCAGGTTCCACACCGCCAGAGGGAGTACGCCGCCGATGTTGGGGACGATCATGGCTTGGTAGGTGTTGATCCAGCCGATTTGGGAGAACAACTGGAGCAGCGGGACCAGTAGTGAGATCCCGGGAAACATGCTTGTCGCGATGATCAGTGCCAGTACCACGCCTTTGCCGCGGAACTCCAAGCGGGCCAAGGCATATGCGGTGAAGGTGGCGAATATCAGTACCAGCACTGTCGTCGTCCCGGCCACGATGAAGCTGTTCAGCAGGGACCGTAGGAAACCGTTGTGGGCGGCGAAAGCCGCGCGGTAGGACTCCAGTGACAGCGGATCGGGCAGTGGGCCGGAGTCGAAGATGTCGTTGGTGCGCCGCAGGCTTGACACGAGCATCCAGTAGAACGGTGCCAGGCAGTACACCACGATCGCGCCGATGCCGAGGTAGCGGGCCCTCATCGCGATCTCCCGAAAACGTCCGCGCCGAGCAGTCGCACGAAAACGAAAGCCACCAAAGCCACGTAAATGAACAATACGACCGCGTATGCCGATGCTGGGCCATATTTCCCGAACTTCACCGCTTCTTCAAAGGCCAGCACCGTCACCGTGTCGGTGGCGTTCTTGCCCGGCCCGATCAACGTGTACGGCAGGTCGAACATGCGCAGGGTGTCCAAAACCCGGAACAGCACCGCCACCAGTAGTGTCGGTTTCACCAGCGGAAGCGTGATCGAGAAGAATGTGCGCCATGGTCCCGCGCCGTCGAGGCGGGCTGCTTCGTAGATTTCCGAGGAGATCACCTGCAACCCGGCCAGCACCAGCAAACCGATGAACGGCGCCGTTTTCCACGTGTCCGCGATGACGACGGCGAACCAGGCCTGCGCCCCGTCGGTCGTCCACAGCACCGGCGGGCCGGGCAGCAGGTCGTTGGCGACCCCGTCGGCCTGGAAGATCCACCGCCAGAGCAGGCCCGCGATCGCGGTCGGCACCGCCCACGGCACCAGGATCGCCGCCCGCACCAGTGCTCGGCCGCGGAACGCGCGGTGCATCACCAAGGCCATCAGCACACCGATGACGACCTCGATCGACACGGCGACAACGGTGAACGACGTCGTATTTCCCAGCGCGTTGAGGAATCGGCTCGCGGTGTCGCCGGTGAACATGTCGGTGAAGTTGTCGAGCCCGACGAAACGGTCGCCTGCCAGCCGAAGTCCGGTTTCCGGGTCGATTCCGTCGTTTCGCTGGAATAGTGAAAGCCGGATGGCGGACAGGATGGGGTAGGCGACCACCAGCCCCAGCACCAACAACGTGGGGGAAACCAGCAGGGCCGCCAACCGACCGGTGCCGCTGCGGCGGCCGCCCGCGGCGGGTCTGACCGGGTCCGGTTCGACCGGGGCGAGCGTGACCACGACACACCTCCGGGAAAGCGGGGGCGGGGCTGGGGACCCCGCCGCCCGCCGGGTTCACTTGGTCAGGGTTTCCAATTTGCCCTGCAGCGATTGCAGGGCCTGGTCGACCGGCGTCGCCCCGCTCATCGCGGCGTAGGCGGCGTCCTGGATCGCCTGCGAGACCTCCTGGTACTTGACCACCGCGGGTCGTTTCCTGGCGTTCTCGATACTCTTCTTCAACACCGTGAGGTACGGGAACTTCGCCACCAGCGCCTGGTCGTCGTAAAGCCCGGCCCAGGTGGGCGCCTGCGAGGTCTTTTCCAGGTTCTTGCGCTGCTGGTCCTCGCTCGCGGAGTACTTGATGAACTCCAGCGCCGTCTTCTTGTTCTTGGTGAAAGCGCTGATCGCGTAGTTGTGGCCGCCCAGCGAGGAAGCGCCGGGGCCATCCAGACCTGGGAGCGGGGCCACGGCGAACTTGCCTGCCACCGTCGACGAACCGTCGGTCGCGCTGGCTTTCGCGTACTGGTACGGCCACTGGCGGTGGAACAGCAATTCCCCGGCCTGGAACGCGCGCCTGCCCTCTTCTTCCTTGAAGGTGCGGGCCTTTTGCGGGATCTCACCGGATTTCACACCGTCGACCAGGAATTGCAAGCCCTTGCGCGCGCCATCGGTGTTGAGGGTCGGTTTGCCGTCGTCGCCGACGACGCTGCCACCGGCGGAGTTGACCGCCTCACTGAAGTTGACGGTGAGGCCCTCGTATTTCTCGAACTGCCCGGCGTAGCAGGAAACCCCGGGATTCGACGGCAGCACCTTGGCGCAGTCCTGGGCCATCTCCGCCCACGTTGTCGGCGGTTTCAGCCCGGCGGCGTCCAACAGGTCCTTGCGGTAGTAGAGCAGGCCGCCGTCGGAGGTGATCGGGACGGCGTAGAGGTGCTTGAAATACTTCCCGGTCTCGACGGTCTCGGGCAGCAGCTTGTCCAGCGGGAACTCCGCGTCCGGCAGTTGCGTGATCCACTGGTTCGCCGCGAACTCGGCCGTCCACACGACATCCAGGTTGAGCACGCCGTAGGTGGCGGACCCGGTCTGCGCGTTCTGCACCATCTGCTGGCGCTGCGCGTCGGCGTCCTCCGGCAGCTCGATCACGGTCACCTTCTGGTCCGGGTGCGCCGAGTTCCACTCGTCGACCTGGTTCTGCAGGTTGCCCGAGGTGTCCTTGCCGGTGACCAGGCTGATCGGTCCGACGCCGTCGAGCGCCGCCGGTCCCGGCGGGGCCGCTCCGCCGCCGGAATCGGAACCGCACGCGGCGACGCCGAAGACCAGCGCGGCGGCGAGAACCGCGCGCGGGACGGTGAGCCGGGACGAGACCACAGTGCCTCCTGGAAAGCGTTGCGGGACCGGGAATCCGGTGCCACGGCGGGCGTGGTGCCACCACACAGTTCTCGCATCCGGGGACCTGGGAAATGCACAAGTGCACGTCGTTACCGGTTCGTTACCGATCTTTACGGCATCCGGATGACGGCTTTCGGCAATTCCGCGAACGTCCTGGCGTTCTCCTGCACGGTGCGGCACTCTGGACGGCCGCCTCGCGCGAGACCCTTATCGACCCGGTCGAATACGGGTTGCCCGACCTGTTTCAGGGGTTGACGATCCACCGTCGATCGCGCCCCGGAATCGTGTCCACTTGAACAGACGATATTTGCCAACCGCCTCGTCCGGAGCGGGTCGAACGCTCAGGCCGTGCGGCGGTTTGTTGGCACGGTCGGTTGCCTGCCCGACAAGGGGGAGCGCTCCACCGCCGAGCAGTGCGACCGGCCGACGGTCGGGGTGTCAGTGGTTTGAGTTACCACGTGCGCGGCACCGAGCGACCTCGGCCGAGGCCGACCGTCGGGTTCGCGATGCGGCTACAGGTGTAGACCTGTGGTCACTCTGTGAAACCAACTGTGATCGGTTGTGATGACTGAGCCCTGCTCACCACTGGTTCGAGTCTGGCGGACTCGCTGAGCTGCGGGTACCGTTCGCGACTTCCTTAGCGGCTGTGTCCGCGCCCGCCGCCGGATCGACGATCGGATCCGACGTTCCAAACCTGAACGTTGACCTCAGCTAACATATCGTCCATGTAATGGTCACATGCTATGGTTTTGCGGCTTGAAAAATGCTCCTGCAAGTTGCACTTTTGGGTTTATAAATCCGCCGCGTGATACCCCGTTCGGCCGTGTTATGCCGGTAGGTGGGCCAATGCCGACACGGGGTTGCGAAAAAGATCGGGTGAGTTCACCCGATCGTGATCACGTCGTGGCGTTCGGGTGGCATTCTGGCTGCATGACCGCCACTGGGCGGTACCTCGAGGGGGGTGGGGGATATGCGCGAGAACGTCTTCTCGGACACCGACTGCGTGCGTTCGGTAAGCGACCCGGTCATTGTCGACCACGATGACGCCGCCGAGGCTCTGCTCCGCATCTTCCTCGCGAATGCCGACGCCAATGACCACGATGCCAATGACTATCTGGTGGTCGAGTTCTGCCGCCGCTCCCGCGACTCCCACCCCGTCCCCACCAACGGCCACTAAGCCCCCGCCGCACGTCCGGCAGCTCCCCGTCACGGCCCGGCGAGCACCCCGCGAGCACACGCGAGATCCACTCGCCAAGCGGCTGGCCACCTGACACCCCAGGTCAACGCCCCTGTAGCGGCTGGCGCACCCCACCAACCAGCGCCCCCGCAAGCCCTCCCGCCAAGGAAGCGGCCGCAGGCTCGCTCCGGATCAACCCACTTGGTTCGCTCGGCGGCTTCCGCAGGCGCGGCCCGCCGGTCAAGATCGACACCAGTGCGGGGAGCGCGCGGTTGGTCGCCCCCCGCTCGTGGGTCACCCGACCACGAACGCCACGGCCGCTCCTGTCGAGGCAGCCGTTCGAACGTGGTTCCACGCCGTCCACCGCCGCAGGTAGCCGACCCAGTACTCGGCCGCCTCGGCGGTGCCCGGCGGGAGCGCTTCCAATTCCCGGTTCCACGGCACGTTCCGCACCCCCGTCACCCCCCAAACCCCCACCACGTAGAGCCCCGCCCCCACCCACAACACCCAGGACCCCCCAACCGCAGCAGCCACCACCCCCACAACCCCAGTCCCCACGAACAGCGGAATGAACACCGGGTTCACGATCACCTGATTGATCGCCCGCATCACCGCCACCCCCTGCACGGCAGGCACCCGCCCCAACCCAGGCATCACCGCAACCGAGAAACTGAGGAAAACTCCCCCCATCACCCCACTCGCCACCGCAGCGACAACCCGAACAGCGTCCACGATGGACACCCTATCGTTTTCGTCCCCACCCGTAGAAACCAGCCCACACCCCTGCCGCACAACCGAGTGCCAACCGAACCTGCTCGGTCGGTCAACCGCACCACGCTGGCTCCGCCGCCCGCCAAACCGCGGGCGCCAAGCCCATTGGTTACATACCGATGTGAGGGCCGACAGGCCCGAGCGAGCACGCTCGGTCGGTCGGTCAACTGAACCACGCTGGTTCCGCCGCCCGCCGCACCGTGGGGGTCTGGGGGGTCGCCCCCCAGAGACAACACCGGACGACCCGGTCCACGCTCTCTGTGGACAAGGGGTACCCAGAGTCTGGCCGTGCCCCTGCACGACACGGCCAGACTGGGCGCTCGGGTCACAGCGAGGGCGCGGACCCGGGAACGCGTTCCGCGCGGTCAGGCGCCTGCACGCGGGAACGGGTACACCGTAGCGGGTGGCCCCCCGGGCGTGTCCACCGATTGGGTTAACTGCACCGGGTGAGTTCGCGAGGACCGGGCGCGTGAGGGTGCGCCCGGTCCTCGCCGGTGCTCCCGCGGTCCGGCGCAGGCATCGCCGCCGCGGGAGTGGGGGTGCCGCCGCCCCTGCCTCGATCTGGCGCCCCCGGGTCATGGGCTCGAGTACGGTCGGGCTGTTTTGGTGCCCGCGTAGGTGAGCATGGATTTGACTTTGGGCCAGAACACGCTGGTTTGGCAGGAGTAGGGCGGGGTGAAGCCGGCGCAGCCGCCCGCGGAGCCGCCGATTTCCCAGGCGAAACCTGCGACGCCGAGGTCGTCGTAGACCCAGTCGTCGGTGGAGCCGCCCGCGTTGTAGAGGATTTCGCCGGGTTGTCCGTATTGCCAGCCGCCTGCCAGGGCGGCCATTTGGCGGGCGATCGCGCGCAGGCTGGTGTCGTTGCCCGATTTCACCGATGAGTTGTAGCCCCAGGGGAACAGCACCATGTTCGAGTAGCTGTGCATGCTGATGACCATGCCGGTGGTGTCCGCGGGCGCTGGCGTGGACGGCCCGGTGTCGCGGCGGTCGCGGTAGAGGGTGCGCCAGAGGCCTTGCAGGGCCCGCACCTCGACCTCGGAGTTCGAGTTCGGGCCGCGGAAGGTCTCGGCGCACGCTTGCGGGGTGCTGCCGATGCCCCAACCGGTGTTGGTGTTGCGGTTGAGGTCGACGCCGACCTGGCTGCTGCCACCGGTGGTGCCGCAACTGGTGCCGTTCGCGGTGTCGGCGTTCTTGCGCTGCAGGTACGGGCGGTTGCCGCCGCGTTGCACGATGTCGACGCCGTCGGGGTTGGCGATCGGCACGACCCACACCTCTGTCGTGTCGAGCAGCTTGGTGACCTGGGGGTCCGTGCCGTAGTTGTCGACGAGGTGGTCGATCCAGCGGTAGGCGATGTCGCCGGTGGTGATCTCGCGGGCGTGCAGTTGGCCAAGCACGAACAGCCGGGGTTTGGGCGCGTTCGGGTTGAGCGCGCAGTCGCCCGGGGTGCGTTTGGTGATGCAGATGGCTTTGAGGTCGTAGCCGCCGGTGCCACGGGTTTTGCGCCAGGAGTCGCCGTAGTCGATCACGACGGCGAGGTCGCTGTGGGTGTTCGCGACGAGGTCCATGTGCGCGTATTGCGCGTTGACCGTGCGGTACCCGCCGAAGTAGGTCTCCTCGGCGACCGCGGCGTCGAGGACCGGGGCCTGGCCCGCGCGCAGCGGGTTGGTCCACCGCACCGGCGGCAGCTCCTGCTCGACGCTGATCCGGTATCCGTTGGCCTGCAACCGGTTGCCGACGACGGACTTGCCCATCACGAAGAGGTCGTCGCCCTTGCGGTCTTCCAACACGTCGAATCCGGCGCGCAGCAAGGCGTTCGCGTTCGCCGCGGCCCCGTCGACGCGGTAGACGTACGTGGGCGACGGCTGGGGCTGTGCGGTCGGGGCGGCCTCGGCGCCCTGGTAGGTGCCTGCCAGGGCGGTCGCGGTGGCCACGGTGACCGCCAGTGTGCAGCGTCGTGCGAACGACACGGCGCGCACCTCCTCGCGTCGGTGGCGGCCCAGCACCCCGGTGGCCGGTGCCGGTCGGGGCCGCGCTGCGGCTCGCACGCCGCCGTGGTGCACAGCGCGCGATCGGATCTCACTGAGCGTGCCGTACTCCGATCGCCGCGCACCCATCCCAACAATGCATAGCGGAGGGCTATGTCGCTTCTGGGAAAGTGGGATCACCTCGACTTGATCGTCCTGATAGGACGGTCCGGCGACCGGGTTCGCCGGCGATTCACGCGATGATCGGATGTCCGGTGAGTGAAGTCCGTGGGAACTGGGAAGGAAATAATTGGTCTAGACCGGTTGAGTTAGCTGGTTTAGACCACTTACGCTCATGCACAACCCTGCATCCCTGCACCACGTGTCCCCCAGGAGGTGAAGCGTGAGCAGAAAGAGCCTCCCCCTGTTTCTCTTGCTGGCTCTGCTCTCCGGTATCACCGTCGCGGTCGCCGCGACCTCGGGCAACTCCGCTGCCGCCGCCGACCAGTCCGACTGTCGTCCCGACGGTTTGGCGACCACGGCGAACCTCGCGGTGCCCTACTGTTCGGCCTACGACACCGACGGCCGCGAGAAGATGGGCTCCGACCATCAGCGCCGGGTCATCGGGTACTTCACCAGTTGGCGTGATGGCAAGAACGGCCAGCCCGCCTACCTGGCCAGTAACATCCCGTGGGACAAGATCACCCACATCAACTACGCGTTCGCCCACATCGACGGGCAGGGCAAGGTCTCGGTCGGCGACCCGACCGCGGACAACCCCTCGATCGGCGAGGAGTGGCCCGGCGTCGCGGGCGCCGAGATGGACCCGACCCTGCCGTACAAGGGCGAGTTCAACCTGCTGACCAAGTTCAAGAAGCAGCACCCGAACGTCAAGACGCTGATCTCCATCGGCGGCTGGGCGGAGACCGGCGGTTACCTCGGCGCGGACGGCAAGCGCGTGGCCGACGGCGGCTTCTACACCATGACCGACACCCAGGCGAAGATCAACACGTTCGCCGACTCGACGGTGGACTTCATCCGCAAGTACGGGTTCAACGGCGCCGACATCGACTACGAGTACGCCACGTCGATGAACAACTCCGGCAACCCGGACGACTTCAACTTCTCCAACCCGCGCCGGGCCCAGTTGATGGCCAACTTCGTCACGCTGATCAAGACCGTGCGGGCGAAGCTGGACGCGGCCAGTGCCGCGGACAACAAGTACTACATGCTCTCGGTCGCCGCGCCGTCCTCCGGCTACATGCTGCGCGGCATGGAGACGTACCAGATCACGCAGTACCTGGACTACGTCAACATGATGACCTACGACCTGCACGGCTCCTGGAACAACTTCGTCGGCCCGAACGCGGCGCTCTACGACGACGGCAAGGACGCCGAGCTCAACTTCTGGCAGTACTACACCACCCAGCAGTACGGCCAACTCGGCTACCTCAACAGCGACTGGGCGTACCACTACTTCCGCGGCGCGATGGGCGCGGGCCGGATCAACCTCGGCATCCCGTACTACACGCGGGGCTGGAAGGACGTTTCCGGTGGTACCAACGGACTTTGGGGTCAGGCGGCACTACCCGACCAGACGAAGTGTCCGGCGGGCACCGGCGGTACGGTCGGCTCCAAGGTCCCCTGCGGCAACGGCGCGATTGGTGCCGACAACCTGTGGCACGACCTCGACGCCAACGGCAAGGAAGTCGCCTCCGGCTCGAACCCGTTGTGGCACGCCAAGAACCTGCAGGACGGCAAGATCGGCGACTACGCCGCGTCCTACGGCCTCGACCCGGCCAACGACCCGGACGACAAGGTCACCGGCACCTACAGCCCGCAGTACGACAACACCCTGGTCGCGCCGTGGCTGTGGAACTCCACCAAGAAGGTGTTCCTCTCCACGGAGAACGAGCAGTCGATCGGCACCAAGGCCCAGTACGTGGTCGACCACGGCCTCGGCGGTGTGATGATCTGGGAGCTGGCCGGTGACTACGCCTACGACAACTCCAAGCAGGAGTGGTACATGGGCGACACGCTGACCTCGCTGCTCTACGACAAGTTCAAGGCGAGCTCCCCGTACGGCGCGTCCAAGGCGAAGATCACCATGCCGACCGACACGCTCGACGTGAAGTTCACCCTCGGCAAGTTCCCGGTCGGCGACGCGAACTACCCGATCACGCCGACGGCCACCATCACCAACAACTCCGCGGTCAGCCTGCCCGGCGGCACCGAGATCCAGTTCGACTACGGGACCTCGGCACCACCGACCATCGCGCAGCAGTCCGGCTGGAGCCTGTCGGTGGTCTCGACCGGGCACACCGGCAACAACGTGGGTGGCCTCAAGGGTGACCTGCACCGGTTCTCGCTGAAGGTACCGTCGTACCAGACCCTGGCCCCCGGCCAGAGCGCCCAGGTACAACTGTCCTACTACCTGCCGATCACAACCCCGTCGAACATCACCATCACCTTCGGCGGCAAGTCCTACACGGCAGCGCAGGAATACCTCCACGGCACCGGCGGTACCACCCCGACAACCACCACCACAACCACGACGATCCCGCCGAACTCCTCTACCACCACCACCCCGCCGACCTCGTCGACGACCACGACCACCAAGACCACCACCACAACCACCACGACGACAACCAAGCCATCCACCTGCGCAGCAGCCGCTTGGAACGCGACAACGGTGTACACCGGCGGTCAAACGGTGTCGTACAACGGCCACCAGTACAAGGCCAAGTGGTGGACCCAGGGCGACCAGCCCGACAAGAGCGGCCAATGGGGCGTGTGGCAGGACCTCGGAGCCTGCTAGAACCCTTGCCCCACAAGTGAAGTAACCCCCGCAAGACCACGCGGGACGACCGCCGGTGACCCGGCCCGGCGGTCGGCCCGCGGTCCACCCGGACCGGCCCTGGGAAACCCTGCCCCAGGGCCGGTCTTCTTTCACGCCCACCCCCACCCCCCACCACCAGTCGGTCTCACCGCACCGGTAACAAACGTGGACGAGCCCACACCCGCACCGCGCGCCTCAACCCCACCCACATCGACAAGACCGCCAGCCCATCCCTCGCGCCTCAAAACAACCGGCCCCATCGACGAAGCGCCACCCCCACCCCACGCGCCCCAAGAAAGCCAGCCCCGATCGACGAAGCGCCACCCCCACACCGCACGCCCCAAAAAAAGGCCCACCCATATCGACGAAGCCCACCAACCTGCACCGCGCGCCTCGAAACCCGCCGACACCAACTGCCCGTTGTGGTGAAGTTGTTTTGTTTGGGGGGAGCGGTAGCCTAAGCTGGCGGGCGGGTAAGGCCACGCTTTCCAGTGGCCCCGCCTTTTAGCCTTACCCAGGCT
>NZ_AXWW01000080.1 GCF_000482865.1 Actinokineospora inagensis DSM 44258
GGGGGGGGGGGGGCGGTGCAAGTGTGGGACTTCGTTGATGGGGGTGGGGTTTCTTGGTTAGTCCCATTCCCAGCTTAGGCCGACTACTCCTGGGGGGAGGTCGGTGAGGATGAGGTGGGCTGTGCCGGAGGCGCCGATCCACAAGGGACTGCCAACTCGCTTTGGGCTGTCTACTGTGGCTTGTCGGTATGGGGTGCAGCCTGCTGGCACATCTTCGGTGAATTGGAGTTGGAGGACGAGTTCGCGGACGGGGGTGGTGAGGCGGCGGTGGTAGAAGGTGAGGGGGGAGCCTGGGGGGAAGGTCCAGGTGTAGTCGATGACGGTGCGGTCGCCGGTGTTGAGGCGTTGGTCGAGGACCAGTTCGGTGACCAGGGCGCCTGCTTCGGCGTTGCGGCGGGTGCGGCCGGTTCGGCAGTACTGGACGTCGGTGAGGGTGGGGAGGGGGGCGTCTTCGTTCCAGAGGTAGATCAGGCAGCGGTCGACGTGGTCTTCGGTGGCTTCGAGGACGAGGCGGGTGTGTACGCGGGTGAGGGTGTGGGTGGGGCCGACCAGGACGTGTTCGTGGATGGCGAGTCGGCGGAGTTGGGTGTCGGGGGGTGCGTCGAGGGCGGTGAGGAGGGGGCTGTGCGCGGGCCACATGCGGCGGCGGTCGACGGTGTCGGGGGGACGGGTGCGGGAGCGTTGTGGGCCGAGGAGGGTGACCAGGGACGCGGGTGGGAGGTCGAGGACCTTCTCCAGGGCCTGCACGGCGCGCAGGGATTCGGCGCGTTCGGGGCGGCTGCGGCCGTGGCGCCAGTAGCTGAGGGCGGCTCGGCTGACGCGGACGCCTTGTTCGGCGAGGTGGTGTTGGACTCGTTCGAGGCTGAGCCTGCGGGTGTTGAGGGCGTGGTCGAGGACCTCGGCGAAGGTGCCGTGCCGCAGTAGCCTCCGCAGCTCGCGATCGAGTGCCGGAGGTGCGCTCACCTCACTTGGCGTCCAGCCTCCCACCCGGCTCACTATCGCCGTTCGCACCGTGGTGGTCCAGGGGTGGGTGGCGCCGGTCGTCGCGGGCGGGAATCCGTTGTGGGGTAAAAGTTCCACGGAGTCGGATTCAGTTGCGGACAATTCGTACCGAAACGGATGTGTCACCCGGGCGGCGGTTGACGCGTGTGGTCACCCTCTGTGGCCGTCAGTTCGATGTATAGCCGCTGTGCCGCGACCGGTGCGCGTCCGCTCCGGTCGCGTTATGGTCGGGCGGGGGAGGACCGACATGGGGCAATCCGAGGGGGACGTCGCACGGCTGGTGGGCATCGCGCGCGCCGGTCGGTTGGCGGCGGAGTTCGATGCCGTGGTCCAGGTGGTCGCCCGGTTGTCCGCCGAGGACCGGATCCGGGTCGGGCCGCTGCTCGCGAAGATCGACCCGGGCGCGGTGCCCCCGGGGTTCCCCGAGGTGTCGGTCGTGGTCACCGGCGCGGGCACGGTCGGCGCCGCCGTCGCCCCCATCGCGGCGGAGTTGGTGCGACACGGCCTGGTCCCGCGCTGCGCGGCGACCGGCTACGACACCTACCTGCGCGACCTGGCCGACCCGACCGAGGCGATGCTGGCGGCGGACGTCACCCTGTGCCTCCTCGACGCGCAGGTGGTGTTCGCCGAGGTCTCGACGCCGTGGCAGGTCGAAGACGTGGAAGCCACCGCCGCCCGAGCCGTCCGGCGGATGTCCGAGCTGCTGGACCGCTTCACCGAGCGCGCCCGGGGTCTGGTGGTGATCACGACCCTGCCCCTGCCCCGGGCCCACACCGCACGCCTGGTCGACCACCGGTCCCGCGCGCGGTTGGGCGCGGTGTGGCGCCGGGCCAACGCGGACCTGCTGGCTCTCGCCGAGCGCCCCGGCGTCGTCGTGTTGGACCTGGACCCGTTGCTGGGCGACGGTATCCCGGCCACCGACCAGCGCCTGGCCGTCCACATGGGACTGCATTACTCGCCCGCCCTGCTGGCCGCCGTCGCCCGCGAGGTCGGCCACCTGGCCCGCAACGCGGTGGGCCGGACGCGCAAGTGCCTGGTCGTGGACCTGGACGACACCCTCTGGTCGGGTGTCCTCGGCGAGGTCGGACCGGACGGGGTCGAAGTCGGCCCCGCGTTCGCCGAGCTGCAGAAGGTCATCAGGCAGCTCGGCGCCCAAGGCGTGCTGTTGGCCGTGGCCAGCAAGAACGACCCCGGCCCGGTGGCCGAGGCCCTGGCGGGGCGGGCGATGGTGTTGCGGGCCGAGGACTTCGTGCGGGTCTCGGCGAGTTGGCGCCCCAAGCCGGACGTGCTCGCCGAGCTGGCCGAAGACCTCAACCTCGGGCTGGACTCCCTGGTGTTCGTCGACGACAACGCGGCCGAGTGCGGCATGGTGGCGCGGATGCTCCCCGACGTCCGGGTCGTCGAACTCTCCGGTGATCCCGCCGGGCACGTGGCCGCCCTGCTGGCCGACGGCTGGTTCGACGTGCCCCGGTTGAGCGCGGAGGACAAGGCCCGCCCCGCCGCCTACCGGGCCGACCTGGAACGCCGCGAGCTCCGGGCTGGTGTGGACTCCCTCGACGACTACCTGACCGCGCTCGACGTCCACGTCGACCTGGCCGTTGCCACCCCGGCCGACGTGCCCCGGCTGTCGCAACTGACCTTGCGCACCAACCAGTTCACCATGACCACCACGCGACTGTCCGCACCGGAGGTCGCCGCCCTGCTCGACGACCCGGACGCGCTGGTGGTCGCCATCCGCTCGTCGGACCGGTTCGGCGACAACGGGCTCGTCGGCGCGGTGTTCGGCCGCCGCGTCGGGGATCGGCTCCGGTTGGAGAACTTCCTACTCAGTTGCCGGGTGTTCGGCCGGGGCATCGAGACGGCCTGCCTGTCGCTGGTCGTGGCCACCGCGACCGAGGTCGAGGCGTTGTACGTCCCGAGCGCCCGCAACGGTGGCTTCGCCGACTTCTACCCCAGCCACGGCTTCACCCCGGTACCGTCGGACGGACCCGGCACGCTGTACCGCGGCCTCGGCGCCACCCCGCCGGTTCCCGCGCACCTCCGGGTGACCGCCCGCGACCTGACCGAAAGGGCGACCAGATGACCCTGCCCGAGTTCCTCGCCCTGGTCCGCGACGAGGTCGGCGTGTCGGCCGATCCGGACACGTCCTTCGACGAGCTCCCCGAGTGGGACTCGCAGCACCTGGTCTGGCTGGTCATGGCCATCGAGCGCGCGGCGGGCACCCCGGTGTCCCTGCAGGACGCCCTGTCCGCCGGGTCGCTCGGCGAGCTCTATTCCGTCGCCGTGGGGGCCTGAGCCAGGTCCGCCGACCCCAAGGTCGTCACTCCCGTTGGCGCGTCGGGCACCCACCTGGCCACGTGTGCGGCGACCACGGCTGGATCGATGGCACTCAGTGGACCGGCGGCCATGGCCGTGCGCAGTCGCGGTGGACGCAAGATCAGGACGCGGAGTTCGCGCGCGCAGTGGGTCGCCAACGCCTCGACCGCCGCCTTGGCCATCGAGTAATGCGGCCAGTGCGCTGGGAAGTCCTCGACCGCCGAGGACGACACGACCACGAGCCAACTCCCTGGCCGCAGACGCGCGGCTGCGAGCGGGTTCAACACCATGGCCACGCTGCGGTCGACGAACTCGCGGATGGCGGCCGTGGTGTCTTGGTGCAGTCCGATCGGGCGGACCGCGGGACCCGCGCACAGCACCAAGCCGGTCAGATCGAGGTCGGGCAACTCCACCGGATGAGCGGCGTCCATCCGCAACGGGTGCACGAGCCCGTCGAACCGTTCGGCGAGCGCCGAGGCCGCCGCGTGGTCACGCGAGTAGCCCGTCCACACCGAAGCCGACCTTGACGCCAACGCGGCCGTGATGGCGGCGCCCAAACCCCGACTGCCACCGACCACCAAGACACGCTCGGCAGCCAAGACGCTGTCCGCGCTGGCGCGAGTGGGTGTGGGCAGCGGCAACCGGTGGAACGCCCGCACCTCCAGGGACACGCTGGGCAGGTCGGCGTCAATGATCACCGCGCCGGTCCGCGGGTCGGCCGCCCGCACCCGGGTCAGGTAGCCGTCTCGTGGGGCACCCGGGCGCACCCGCAGACCCGACAGGAGGCAGTCGCGGCCGGGTCGACGCATCCCGGCGAACCAACTTCCCCACGCCAGCGCGCCCAAGACCGACGACGGCACCGCTCCGGCACCGAGGTCTTCCGCCAACGCTCGTAGTTCGACGAAGGACGGAAGGCCGTAGTCACCGGCAGAATCCGGCACCGTGACCTGAAAATCCGGTGCCGCGCAAGGCCCGGCGGCGAATCCGCCCGATGGTGGCGGGGCCTCGGCGAGAGCGTCCCCCGGCGTTAGGGTGATTGTGACAGCCGGTAGGTCGCCCTCGGCCACGGTGATCACCACGTCATCCTCGCGGGACGCCACAATCACCCGATAGTCCGTATCGATGAGGACGGGACGGTGGAACCGCGCGGTCAGCGACCCCACGGGACACGGTGCCCACCCGAGGGCGGCGATCGCGCTCAGCGCTCCGTGCACAATGGTCTGCCCGAACGGCCCTTGCGCGGCGAAGTCCGGGTCCACGTGCAGGGGGTTGTTGTCGCCGCTGGCTGCAGCGAAGCGGCGCACGTGCGAAGCCCCGACGCGCAACCGGTCCACCGTCGACCATCTCCCCAGCAGGTTCGTCCGGCCACTGTGTCAAATCCGCCCCCGGGTCGTCAACGACACCGGCCGATCGGCCGAATTCCGTGACGGGACGGGTGATCCGTGGCAGCATGGGGAGACCCGGGCGGCGCCGACACGGAGGGCGGATTCCGCGTGGCTTTCCGAGACTACGTGTTGTGGCGCCGTGGAACCGTTGCGGTGAAAGCACTTGACGCCTTGCGCGCCACCAGGACCATTGAGGCGTTGACCGAGGCCGAGGCGACCGAGGTCGTGCTGGCGGAGACCGCCGATCGGCTCAGCGCCGCGCTGTTCGCCGTCGTCCCCGCCCTTGCGGGCCGTGACCGCAACCTGGTGCTGCGATTGCGTCGAGGTCTGCACAACGACCGCCCGACCGCGGCCGATCTCGCGGCGGCTCCTGACATCCTCGCCGACTCGACCCGACAGTTGTTGACCCAGTGGGTCGAAGCGCGCGCCACTCGGGACGCTTGGCTGGCTCGAGCCGACAGCGCGTTGACCGAGGAACTGGCCTCGGCCCGGCTCGCCCTGGCCAAGTACCTCGACGCCGACCTGCTGGACGGCATCCTGCTGTCCGGCCGCACCGTCGTCGACTCGGTGACGGCCTACCACGACACGGTCCTCGCCTCCGGCGGCGCCTCGCCGGGGAAACGCTTGCGCACAGCCGAGAAGACCGCTCTCGCGTACCTGACCCGCAGTGCCCGCAAGCCCACACCGTTCGGGCGGTTCACCGAGGTCGGCGCCCAGCCCTGGTCAGGTGGTCCGGTTGAACCCGCTCGGGTGGTGCGTCGCGCGCGGCTGAACCGCGGGCTGCTCACCTGGATGGCGAGTGAGCTGCACGAGCTGCCGGGCTTGGACGCGATCGTGTTGGTGCGGCTGAACAGTGCGCTGAGGGTGGTCGGTGACCGGGTGGAGTTCTTCCACCGCGGTCGCGACGGGCGTGCCGACGGCTTACGCGGGGAGCGGTTCGGAGCCGTCCCGCTGACAGCGGCTCTCCGCTTGGTCTTGGCGCTCTTGGACGACGGCCCGCTGTCCAAGGCGGGGCTGGTCAGCGCGCTCGCCACACGCTCCGGCAAGCCCGCCGATGCCATCGCCGGATTCGTCGCCAAACTGGTCGACGCCGGCGTCTGCCACACCGATCTCGGCATCCCCGACCAGGACCCGGCCCCCGCCGAGCGGTTGGCGCGGCTGCTGGACAACCCCGCCCTGGCCCAGGTGTTCGAGCGCCTGCACCGGGCCGAGGCCGAGTTCCCCGATGCCCCGTTCCCCCGCCGGGTCACGCTGTTGACCGAACTGGACCAGGCCCGACGCGACTTCACCGCGGTGGCGGGCATCGCCGCCGAGGACGACGGGCAGATCAGCGACCGGGCGTTGGTGTTCGAGGACACCGGGCGGTCCGGTCCGTCGGCGGGCTGGGCAGGCACGGCGGTCGACCGGGTCGCCGGGGGATTCGCCGCGCTCAGTCACCTGCTGCCGCTGGTCGACGACTCCACCTTCGTCCGATTGGGACTGTACGGGCACTTCACCGCCACCCACCGTGGCCCGGTCCCGCTGCTGGACTACTACCGCGAGTTCGCCGCCTTGAGCGCGGGCGCGATCTCCGCCGTCATGACCGCCCAGGATGAACCGACCGCCGCGACGGTGCGCGCCAAACGGGCGGAACTGTTGGCACGATTGGGCGAACTGGCCGCGACCCCGAGCCCGGCGGTCGAGCTGGACCCCGACTGGGTGCGGACGTTCGCCGCGGGCATCCCACCACTGGACAACTTCGCCGCGCGGGTCCAGCTCGCCGGTGACGCGGTCGTGCTCAACTCCGTGATGACCGGCCACGGCGTGTTCTACTCCCGCTTCTGCGACCTGCTCCCGCCCGAGCCGGACGGCTGGTCACTCGCGGAAGCCGTCCGCGCCGCCATCCCGCCCCGGCAGATGGACCTCACGGCGGTGCTCGGCCTGAATATCGCCCTGCACCCGCCCTTGGCCCCGCTCGAACTGACCTACCCGCGCGTCGTTTCCGCCGGTCCCGCCCACACCCTGGCCGAGCTGACCGTGGAGGCCGACCCGGATACGCAAACGCTTGTCCTCCGGTCCACACGGGACGGTCACCCGGTCGACCTGACCCCGATGAGCTTCCTGTTCCCCGCCGCAGGCCCCATGCTCTACCGATTCCTCTGCGCGTTCGCCCCCATCGTCGGCGCCAAGCGCGGTTGGTGGCACCGCCTCCCCGCGACCCCACCGCACCTTCCCCGCCTGACCCTCGGCGGCCTGGTGCTCGACCGCCGCGCGTGGCAAGTCCCCACAGGCTCGCACGACCTGCCCACCAGCGCGGAATCCCTCGCCGACCTACGCAAGATCCGCGACTGGCAACGCACCACAGGCATCGACGACGAATGCTTCTTCACCGTCCGCGAGGCACCGGACTCCGGTCCCGCCGACTGGGTGGCCCAAACCCGCCGCTGGGCCCGCCAAGCGCGGCAGGCCCGCCTGAGCAAACGCCACTACTTGGACTTCGCCAGCCCTCTGCTGCTCAACGTCTTCCTCCGCCAGATCCCCCGCGACCCAGACGGCAGCCGGGTGGTCTTGGAGGAAGCTCTCCCCGCCACCGCGCACAGTCCTCGCCCCGAGTGCCACGGAGCCGAGGAGTATGTCGTGGAGTACGTGGCGTAGCGGGCGGGCATGTCGTCGGCGTCGATGGCGGAGATCGGGCTTGCCATCCGACTGGGTGGCCCAGACCCGCCGTTGGGCTCGCCAAGTGCGGCAGGCCCGCCTGAGCAAACGTTTCTGCCTGGGCTTCGCCAGCCCTCTGTGCTCAGCGTCTTCCTCCGCCAGGTTCCCCGCGACCCGGACAGCAGCCGGGTGGTCCTGGAGGAAGACCTTCCCCGCCATCGCGCACACTCGTCGTCCCGAATGTCACGGGCCGAGGAGTCTATCGTGGAGTACGTGGCGTAGCGGGCGGGCACGGCGTCGGCACCGAAGGCGGAGATCGGGCTTGCCATCCGACTGGGTGGCCCAGACCCGCCGTTGGGCTCGCCAAGTGCGGCAGGCCCGCCTGAGCAAACGCCACTACTTGGACTTCGCCAGCCCCCTGTTGCTCAGCGTCTTCCTCCGCCAGGTTCCCCGCGACCCGGATGGCAGTCGGGTGGTCTTGGAAGAAGCCTTCCCCGCCACCGCGCACCCTCTTGCCTCGAATGCCACGGAGCCGAGGAATACGTGGTCTAGCAGGCGGGTACTGCCTCGGCGTCGATGGCGGAGATCAAGGCCGCCGTCCGGCTGGGTGGCCCAGACCCGCCGTTGGGCTCGCCAAGCGCGGCAGGCCCGCCTGAGCAAACGCCATTAGCTGGACTTCGCCAGCCCTCTGCTGCTCAACGTCTTCCTCCGCCAGGAGGGCAGCCGAGTGGTCCTGGAAGAAGCCCTCCCGCCACCGCGCATACTCCTCGCCCAGAATGTCACGGGGCCGAGGAGTACGTCGTGGAATACCTGGTCTAGCGGGCGGGGACCGCGTCGGTGCTGATGGCGGAGATCAGGCCTGCCATCAGGTCGCTGACGCCGCGGCGGCCCACGGCTTCCAGGGAGCGGCCGATGGCGTCGCAGAGCACCAGGCGTTCGGGCATGACCAGGCCCAGTCCGGTGTGGAGGGTCAGGTAGAGCAGGCCCATCATGAACCGCATGGACAGGTAGCCGACGTTGGTGGCCAGGTAGTCGCGCAGGGCGGGGACGGCGGCGGTGAGGGCGTGCAGGGCGCCGATCCCCGGATCGGGCAGCACTTCACCGTCCTGGGTGACCGCCCACAGGTCGCCGCGCTCCAGGGCGTGTTGGACGACTCGGCGGTGTCGGTCCACCAGGTCGTGCCAGCGCTGGGCGTGGGTGGACGCGACCGGGCCGCCGTCCTGCAGTTGGTCCAGCAACGCCCGTGCGCGCCGTTCGACCGCTGGGGCGGCCGCGCTGTACTGCTTGCGCAGCTTGACCCGCAGCGACGCGCCGCCGCCGCTGATGGCGACCATGCCGTCGGCGTGCGCGCTGACGCTGGGGAACGACAACGGGATCGGGTGGTGTTTGCGCACCAACGCGCCCATCGCCGAGTCGTCGCGGGGCAGGTACCGCGCCACGGCGACCAGGTGGGCGACCATCATGTCGAACCCGGCGTCGGTGCGGGTCAGCCCGCCGTCGGCCACCATGGCGGCGACCAGGGGACCGGCCTCGATGAGGAAGTCCGCCAGCAACGCGGGCGCGACGGGGCCGGTGACCGGCAGGTCGTCGTCGGTGGGCAACGGCAGGGTGTCGACCAGGGACAGCTCGGAAGTGACGAGCGTGGCGGCGATCCGGTCGTCCCGGGTGAACAGCCGCAGCCGGGTCCGGTCGCGCAGGACGACGAAATCGCCGTCGACCCCGGCCAACCGGGCGAGTGCGGCATCCTGGTCATCCCGCTCACCCGGCAGGGTCAACACCGTCCACCGCTGGGTCACGACCATCAGGAGGCCGCTTGCAGCGCGGCGGTGTGGAACGACAACTCGATCAGCGCGGTGCCCACCCGGTCCCGGGGCAGCCGCATACCACGCTCGTCCTCGATCAGGCCGTGCTTGCGGAAGAACCCCACCATCGGGGCGATGCCGGGGGTGTCCAGGCAGTCCGCCAGGGCCGCGCCGGTCGCGGTTTCCCACGCGTCGCGCAGGATTCCGTCGAACATCGACAGACCGGCGCGCAGGTTGGACGCCACCACCGGTTCCGCGGTCGCGGGCAGCACGGTGTCGAACGCGAGCGGGTCGGCGATGTACGGGTCCAGCGGGCCCTTCTTGTGCGCCCGGAACTGCCGGTCGGCCAGCGAGATGGCCCCGGAGCCGATGCCGATGAGATCGGCCGTCAGTTGGAAGTACCGGCCGGAGAACAGCGCGAGCGGGCCGAAGTAGCCGGACGCCTCCTCCGCCAGGCCCGCGTCCAGGGCCAGCGAACGGCCCAGGTGGAACGACCGGAGCTGGTTGCGCAGGTGCAGCTCGCGGCGGCCGCGGTCGACGTACCGGCGCAGCGCGGTCCCGGAGTTGGGCCGGAACGGGTAGAGCGAGAGCTGGTCGATCGGCAGCTTCACCGCCTCGGCGACCGAGCGGCCGACCTCGTCGGTGCTCTCGTCCGGGAAGCCGCACATCAGGTCGATGTTGACCTGGGTCATCCCCGCCGCCCTGGCCTGTCCGACCACCCGCCGCGCGTCGTCCGCGCTGTGCCGCCGCCCCACCTGGCGCAGTCGGTTGTCGTCGAACGACTGCACGCCAAAGGAAGCGCGGGTGAAGCCGAGCGAGCGGAAGTGCCGCAGCCGGTCGGTGTCCATGGTGTCCGGGCTGCCCTCGATGGTGGCCTCGACGATCCCGCCCAGGTCGAAGCTCTCGCGCAGCGCCGACATCACCAGTTCGACCTCGTCGTGCTCCAGGATGGACGCGGTGCCACCACCCCAATAGAGCACGGTCGGCACTCGTCCGGCGGAGTCGGCGGCCACGCCTTGGGCGCAGATCTCCTGGCACAGCGCCGTGAGGTACTGCATGCGCTTGGTGTCCCGGGCGGTCGAGAGCAGGTCCGCCGTGGGCACCGGGTGGACCAGGTCGCAGAAGTTGCACTTGGACCGGCAGAACGGGATGTGCAGGTAGATCATCGCCTGCCTGCCTGCCGCCGGTGGCACCGGGAAACGGGACGTCATGGCCAACTCCCCCAAAGGGTCCAACAGGACGGTCCGGACGGGTGTCGCGGCGTGCGGGCGGGACGGTGGTCGCCACCGCCCCGCCCGGGTATCACGACGTGCTGCAGCAGCACTCGCAGGACGTGCAGGACGCCGCCATCACGGTGGAGATCGTCTCGCCGTCCTCGAGCCTGCTCTCGTCGATGAAGTCCGAGATCTCCAGTGCGGAGAAGTCGAAGTCCAGCGATTCCAGACCCTGCGGGGTGTTCTCGGGCGCCATCAAACCTCCCAGATTGATGTGAACCTGAATTTCGCCGATCTGTGAACCAGTGGGTTACCGACCTGTTAACCGGCAATTTCGCCGGCCCGAGGACCGGCAGCTTCGCCGATCTGCGAATCGGTCCGCTCCGCCGCTCATCGGATCGGGTGTCCCCGAAGGTACTGGCAGCATTTTGGCCACGTCAAGCGCCGACCCAACCGGACGTCCACAGTGGAGATCAATCCGAATTGCCGGGGGAAGTTCAGCGCGCAATCGTTTCCCCCGGATGGCCGAATACTTTACCCGGGGGTGCGGCCACCCACCACCGAATAAGCATTTCCATTGGTCGCCGCCGGTACTCGACAGTGCCGTGAATCGGTGTCATGCTGGGTCGGGCCGATCGGGGCCGGGGTGGCGGGTCAACCGACCACCCCGGTCACCGCCGCGGTAGTCGCGGCAGGCACGGGGAGTGCGCGGACGGCGCCGACGGGTTGCCGACGGGTTCGGCCACCCGGCTGGGGAAGCAGGCGGTGCCCGCACCCGGTCGGGGACACCAGTTCGGGTTCTGGCCGCCCGCCGCGCGGGCGGGGGCAGCGGGCGGTCGCGCACTGGCGTGCCTGCCTCCGGCACGGCAGAGAATGGGGAATCCGCGATGACAGAACGATCTCTCGACCAGGCGTGCGCGCCCACCGCGTTCACCGCGCCCGACTTCGCGGAGGTGTCCGCCGCCGCCGACGCGCTCGACGCCGGGTCCCTGCTGGACTCCCGCGACCACCCGGCGGGCCGGGCCGCCACCGCGCTGGCCCTCTACCGGTCCACCGAGGTGCCCACCGAGGACATCGTCGCCGCCGCGACCCGGTTGGCCGAGCGGCGGTCACCGCGGCTGCACACGTTCTCCCCGCTCTACACCACCAACCACTGCGACTCCGACTGCAAGATGTGCGGGATGCGCCGCAGCAACACCGGCATGGTGCGCCGGTTCTCCGGCAAGCGGGAGATCGAGGAGCAGTTGCGGATCCTCCTCGAGCACGAGGGCGTGCGCGGCGTCGGTTTCCTCACCGGCGAGTACGACGAGCCCTACACCAGGCTGGCCAACGCCTTCCGGATCGGCTGGGCCATCGAACGCGCCTTCCAACTGGGCTTCGACCGGGTGTACTACAACATCGGCAGCATGACCGACGAGGAGATCGCCGTCCTCGGCGAGTGGATCACCCCCGAGCAGCCGGTCACCATGTGCGTGTTCCAGGAGACCTACAACCGCACGACCTACGACCGGTTCATGGGCGGGGCGGGCGCCCCCAAGGCCGACTACGACCGCAGGCTGTCCTCGTTCGACCGCTGGCTCGACGCGGGGTTCCGGCACGTGAACCCGGGCGCGCTGATCGGTCTGCACGACGTGGAGTCCGAGATCGTCGCCCTGGTCGCGCACGCCGAGCACCTGGACCGGCGCGGCGCGGTGGTCGACGTGTCGGTGCCCCGGCTGCGGCCCGCGCTGGCGTCGAGCAACAAGACCAAGGTGGACGACGACAGCTACGTCCGGCTGATCGCCTGCGTCGCGCTGGCCTGCCCGGACAACCGGATCGTGCTGACCAACCGGGAGGACCGGGCGTTCCGCGCGCGGGTGCTCGACCTGTGCGGTGTGATCAGCCCGGGAAGCCCGGACGTCGCCCCGTACCGGCGGTCCGACGCGATCGCCAACGAGGAGAACAGCTCGCAGTTCCTGGTCGCCGAGCTGAGCAGGCCCTCGGTCATCCTGGCCGACATCACCTCGACCGGCCGCAGCATCGCCTCCTTCGACGAGCCGGTCGTAGCCCGGTGACGGAGTCGTTCCGGGTTCGCGGCGACGCCTTCTTCGTCCGCACCGCGACGGGCGCGACGGTGTACCACGGGACGGGGTCGTTCTCGGTCGCCCACCAGCACGCGCACGACCTGCTGTCCGCCTTGGCACGCCTGCTCGACGGCACCCGTTCGGTCGACTCGGTGCTGGCCGCTTTGCCGGAGCCCGTGCGGCCCGCGGCCGGAGTCTTGCTGGACTCCTTGCGGCGCAATGGTTTCCTGGTGGCGGCCGGGTCGCCAGTCGGACCGCGACCTGCCTGGATGGTCGAGAAGTTCGCCGACCACCTGGATTACCTGGCCCAGTTCCCCGGTGATCCGTACAGTCGGCTGGTCGCGGTGCGCGTGGTGCCCGCGGCGGTGGTGGGGTCTGGACCACTGCTGCGGGCGGCCGCCGGGGCGTTGGCCGACCACGCCTTCGCCCGGGTCCGGCTGGTCACCGACGACCGCGACGCCGTCGCCCCAGTCTTGGCGGCGGTGGCCGAACGGGACCCGGAGGCCGAGTGGACAGTGGCAACCGATCCCGGCGACGCCCGGGTAATTCTCCACGCGGGGACGTATCCGGACTCGGTTGGTCTGGTCGGGGTCTTGCACGCGCGGGCCGATCGGATAGTCGGCGCGGTGCTGGACGGGGACGAGTGGTGCTGGGAGTGCGCGGTTCGGACGTTGGGTGCCGAGGGGCCGTCGAGCTCGGCTGTTCCCGCGCCCGCCGCCTGCCTGGCCGCCTTCCAGGTGGCGCACCGCCTCTACCGCCGGTTGGCCTGCCCGGACGAAACACCGGACCGGACCGCGGTCACTGTCGATCCCGACACGCTCACCTCGTCTCGACACACCTTGTGGCGCCACCCGGACTGCTCTCACCACCCCGGTCTGACCATCGCCGACCTGGGCCGGGACGAGGACGAGACCCAGGTCCGGCCGGATGTCGTGCCGCGCGAGTCGATCCCCAATGCCGAGGCCGTGCGGATCACCGCGGCGGTCCGCTCGTGGACCGACCCCGTCGCCGGGCCGCTGCTGGCCGTGGGGGAGGACGACCTGCCGCAGCTCCCGTTGGCCACCAGCCGGTGTCGGACCGCGCTGGGGGAGGTGGTCCGCAGCGGTCCGTGGGCGAGGGAGGCGCGGGTGCAGGCGGTGCTCGGGGCCTTGGCCGTCCAGGGTGCCCGGCTGTTGGGCGCGGACGGTCATGTCGGCGCCGGGTGGTCCGTCGCCGAGGCGCGCTACCGTGCGAGGGTCGCCCTGTCGGCTGAGCTGACCCCGGACCCGGTGCGGACCTGGGGGTTGGTGGACGGCGGACGCACCCCGCTGACCGCCTTCCTGCTCGCGACCCTCGGTGCGGACGGGGTCGAGGCGGCGGCGGTCCGCCTGCCGACCGGGCTTTGGCACGCGAAGGTTCGCACCGACCGGGTTCTGGCGTCCGGCATCGGGATCAGCGCTTCCCACGCCGAGGACAACGCGCTCCTCGCGGCGGTCACGTCGAACCCGGTGCACCTGGCCCCGCCGGTCAAGACCTGGACCGAGGCGTTGTGCGCGAACCGATCGGACCTCGCACTGTCCGAATCGGACTTGACCGGCGCGGTCCCGTTCGTGGGTACGGCCGCTGCCGTTGTCGCCATCCGACCGGAGCCGCGATGAGCACACTGGAGACCTTGCCCGTGGTCGGTGCGGGCCCGTTGGCGACGGCTGTGACCGCCGCACTGGAATCACGGCAAGTCCAGACCTCGGCGACGGTGGTGGTCAGTGCGTTGGACGAGATCGACGGGGCTGAAGGCGCGGTCGTGTCGTTGGCGCACTGGCGATCTTTGTGTTTCGTTGGGCCGAGGTGGGAGCCGGGCGGGCGTGGATGCCCCCGGTGCCTACGGGTGCGTGCGACCAATCCCGGGTACGGCCCTGCTCCGGACATCAAGCGGGCCAAGGCTTTCGGCACCGAGCGTGGTCGCGGCCTGCCGCCGTGGTTGCCCAGGGTGGCGGCCGAGTTGGCCGTGGATCTGGCCGCCGGTGCGGACGTCGATCCCCGGGTGTGGGTGCTGGACGCCCGCACCGGTGTGATCGACCGCCAAGCCCTGCTCCCGGACTCCACCTGCCCCGTCTGCGGTGACGACCCCGGCCATCCGCTCCCGGTGTTCAACCGACCGGGCGTCCCCTTCCGCAAGCTCGGTCCGGCTGTGTTGCGGACCCGGGAGATCGAGGGCGACGTCATCGGTGACTACCTGCGCCGGGGCATCGGTCTCTTCAAGGAAGTCGTCGATGATCTGGACGGTCCCTTGGCCGCTTCCTCGGTCGAACAGCCGGTGCGGTGGGGTGCGCGTGAACCCGCGATCGGCCGGGCCGAGACCTACCGCGCCGCCCGGACCATCGCCGTCCTCGAAGGACTGGAACGCTACGCCAGTCTCTACCGGGGTGGCTCGCCGACGCCCGTTCGGTCCAGCTACGCCGAGTTGGGCGCGGCAGCCGTGGACCCGGCGACCCTGGGCCTGCACCCGGCGGAGTCCTACCGCACTCCCGGTTCCCGCTTCGCGGAGTACAGCCCGAACACCGTCGTCGACTGGTTGCCCGGATTCTCCTTCGCCCGCAACGGTCCCGTCCTGGTTCCCGAGCGATCCGTCCACTGGGGACCAAGAGACGACGGCGAGCCGATCTTCGCGTTTGAGACGTCCAACGGGTGCGCGCTCGGCGCGTCGGTGGAAGAGGCCGCGTTGCACGGGTTGCGGGAACTCGCCGAACGGGACTCGTTCCTGCTCACCTGGTACCGGCGCTTGGTGTTGCCCGAGGTGGAGGTGCCGGACGGGCCTTTCCTGCGCAAGGCCGAACTCACCACCGGCTGCCGGTTCCGCGCCTATCTGTCCACAATGGAATACCAGATGCCCAGTTTCGTACTGGTGGCCGAGTGTCCAGTGGGGGAAGGGCCTGCCGTGGTCGCGGGCTCCGGCGCGCACCCCGACCCTGAGCAGGCGCTCTCAGGTGGGCTCGCCGAGTTGGTGGGGGCGGTGCAGTACGTCACCTACCACTACGCCGAGCGCCGGGAGCGGGTGTTGGGCATGCTCACCGACCCCGACCTGGTGACCGGCATGACCGACCACGCCGCGCTCAACTGCCTCCCGGAGGCCCGCGACCGGTTCGCCTTCCTCCTCGACCGGGAGACCGATCCGTTGCCGCTCAACGAGATCCCGTCGACAATACGCGCCGACAGCCCGGATGTTCGCGCCGACTTCGCCACCGCCGTCGCCAACGTACTGGCCTGTGGGCTGGACGTGATCGTCGTGGACCAGACCATGCCGGAGCTGAGCCGCCGCGGCCTGCACTGCGTCAAGGTGGTCGTTCCCGGCTTGCTGCCGATGACCTTCGGCCACCACAACCGACGCACAGTCGGTCTACCCCGGCTGACCGGCTCCCTGCCGTATCCGGGGAGCACGAATCCGATCCAGCTACCGCACCCGTTCCCATGATCAGCACCTTCACCACCGCGTTGCGGACGCGTCCCGAGCCCGGCACCACGGCCCCGGTCGACTGGTCCGACGCGCCGTGGCCGGTCAAGGTCTACGCGGCCGGACCGAGGTTCGCCGACCAGGCCGAGGACTCCACCCGGGGCTGGGTGCTGCGGGTGCTCACCGAGGCCGTTGGCGTGTCCCGAGCGGTGACGACAGGCGGCCGCACAGTCGTCCGGCGGCCGGTGGCGTCCGGTGGAGCGCTGTACCCGACCGAGGTCTACGCCCTGTTCGACGGCGCCGCGCACCACTTCGACGTCGCCAGGCACGAGCTGGTCACGTTGGGGCGCGCGGGAAACGGCGTCGAGTTGGTGCTCACCCACCGGTTCTGGAAGAACTTCTACAAATACGGCGACTTCGCCTACCGTCTCGGCGCGGTCGACGTCGGTGTCGTCCTCGGCAGGCTGCGGACCGTCATCACCGCGCACGGCGGCGCTTCCGAGATCGCTTTCGACTTCGCGGACGCCGCGATCCACAGCTTGCTGGACCTCACCGACGAGGGCGCCTACGCGATCGTGCGCGTCACCCCGCCGGTCACCCGCTCGATGCCGCCGGTGTTGCCCGTGCACACTCCGCCAGTCCGGGAGCGCTCGACCGTGGTGCGCCGCTCGCGGGACCTCCTGGCCATGCACCTCGCCGCCCAAGTCCCGGCACCCCCAGCCCCGCCGCCACCCCCGCTCACCGGCGAGCGCACACCGTTGCCCCCGCCCGCCGCCACGGACTACCGCGTCGAGACGGTCCGGCGACGGCGCTCGGCCGGCCCGTCGTTCACCGGCGCGCCGCTGCCCGCGACCACCCTGGCCGCCGTCCTGAGCTGCGCCGATTCCGACCTCCAGGTCCTGTGCGCGATCCGCGCGGTCGACGGCTACCGCCCCGGCTGGTACGGCTACGACCACCACGGCTACGACCACCACGCCTTGGTCCACCTCAACCCGGACCAGGACCCGACCGGAACGCTCCAGAGCGCCCTGTATCGCCCCGGTATGAACCTGGCCGCCGCCGCGTTCACCGTCCACCTCGCGGGGTGCCTGGATTACCCCGGCGCGCGGTCGTACCGGGTGCAGCAGATGCGGGTCGGTATGGCCATCGACGCGGTGACCCTGGCGTGCGCCGCTCTTGGGGCTTCGGCGCACCCGTTCCTCGGGTTCGACGCCGCCGCCGTGGACGAGAGCTACCGGTTGCCCGCCGGGGTGGGGACGCTCGCGCAACTGTGCGTCGGTGTCGCCGCGGGCGCGCCGGTGCTGAGCGGAAGGGTGTGGTGAGGTGGCCGAGACGAACACGTTCTCCGCGCGCACCAACGACCCGGCCTGGATGGCCGAGTTGGAACGCATGTACGACCGGGGCACCTTCGCCTGCCTCGACTCCCTCGGCCTGCACCCGGGTCTGCGCTGCCTGGAGGCGGGCGCGGGCGGCGGTTCGGTGGCCCGCTGGCTGGCCGAACGCGTCGGCGAGGTCGTCGCGACCGACCTGGACGTCAGCCTGGTCGCCGCCGGTCCTCGCCTGCACCCGCGCCAACACGACCTGGAGCACGACGACCTGCCCGAGGGCGGGTTCGACGTCGTGCACGCCCGCCTGCTGCTCGAACACCTCAAGGACCCGGCGGCGGCCCTGGCCAAGCTGTACGCCGCCGTCCGACCCGGCGGCTGGATCGTGGTCGAGGACATGAACTGGGCCGCCACCCACCCCCTCCCCGGGCCGGGTGAGGAGATCTTCCTGGCGGTCACCTCGGCCATGCGCCGCTGGCTCCAGGGCACCGGCAGCCACCCCACCCTGGGCGCCCGGCTGCCCCGCCTGCTGCGCGGGCTCGGCGCCACCGACGTCGGCTGCGAGGGTCGGGCCCACCTCATCGAGGGCGGCACCCCCACCGCCGCCACCATGGTGCAGAGCCTGCTCCGCCGCTTCGGCCCACTCTACGTCCACTTCGGACTGTTGACCGAGCGGCAGGTGACCGACGGGATCGCCTGGGGCGCGGACCCGGAGTGCGCGGGGTTCTCGGCGTTGTTGATGGCCACCTGGGGCAGGCGCCCGCCTGCCGGGACCGGCGAGGGAGTGAGCGACCACAGTGGACAACCTGAACACCGTTGACCAGAACGCGGACCTGCCACCGCAGTTGGACTTCGAACGCGACGACGTGCTCGACGTCATCCCGCTGATGCGGGTCCTGCAGGCCCAGGGGCCGGTCCGGAAGGTGCGCACCCCGTTCGGGTCCGAGGCGTGGGTGGTCACCCACCACCAGACCATCCGCGACCTGGTGACCGACGAGCGGATCGGCCGCACCCACCCGGACCCGGAGTCCGCCGCCCGGATCTTCGCCGCCGCCCTCGGCGGCCCGATCGGCAGCTTCGACGACGAACAGATGAAACGCGCCCACCTGCGGATGCGCCGGTTCCTCGCGGGCATGTTCTCCCCCGGTCGGATGCGCGCCCTGTACCCGATGATCGAGGCCCGCACCTCCACACTGCTCGACAACCTGGAAGCCGCCGGATCACCCGGTGACCTGCACGAACTCGTGTCCTGGCCGCTGCCGGTGCTGGTCATCTGCGACCTGCTCGGCGTGCCCGACCTGGAGATCGAGACGTTCAGCGAGCTGTCCGAGGCGGCGCTGGACATGGCGAACTGGGCGGGTGCGGCGTCGGCCTGGCAGGAACTGACCGACTACATGGCGGGCCTGGTCGACCGCAAGCGCGGCGCCCCCGCCGACGACGTGCTGAGCCTGCTCATCGCCGAGCAGGCCACCAGCGACCTCACCGACGACGAACTGGTGCAGATGGCCACCGGCCTGCTCGCGGGCGGCTTCGAGACCACCGTGGCCCGCATCGACCTGGGCACCGTGCTGCTGGTGACCAACCCGGACGCCGCCGGGGCCATCCGGGCCGACCCCGGCCTGGTCGTCGGCGCGGTGGAGGAGGTGCTGCGGCTGGCCGTGCCCGGCGGCGGCGCGCTGCCCCGCTACGCCCAGGCGGACATCGAGATCGGCGGGGTCACCATCGCCAGGGGCGACGCCGTCGTGTTCGACGCCAACACCGCTAACCGCGACCCCGCCGTCTTCCCGGACCCGGACCGCTTCGACATCACCCGCGCGCCCAACCCGCACCTGTCCTTCGGGTACGGGCCCAGCTCGTGCATCGGGTCGGCGCTCGGCCGGGTCGAGCTGCAGGTCGTGTTCACCCTGCTGCTCCAACGCTTCCCCGACCTCGGACTGGCGGTCCCGGTGTCGGAGCTGGCCGTGCGGCCCAACACGCTGCTCGGCGGGCTGTCCGCGCTGCCGGTCACCTGGTAGCGGGTCGGGCCCTGGCCGCGAGCTCCCAGAGCCGGGCCAGGGCCGCGGGCTCGAACAACTCGACGCGGAGGTGGAACACCTGGGTCAACACGGCCAGCCAATGCCGCAGATCCGGCAGTTGGGCGTTTCGACCGGACCGGGCGAGAACGGGTCCGAACATGATGTCCGCCCCGGAGGAATGACGCCGCTGGACCAGCGTGGAAAAGCGCAACGGCGAATTCTCGTCGTGCGTGAGAAAGCGCAGGGAATCGAGCTGGTCCTCGATCGGGTGCGGGTCGGGCGAGATTTCCACACCGCGCGACCCGCCGCGCCGGTCGTGGTCGACCCGCCACCCGCCGGGCTCGGTGCCGCCGCGGTGCAGGGTGATCCGGTAGCCGCCGTTGTCGTACTCGCCTGGGCGCAGCGGGACGGGTTCGTGCAGGAGGTCGCCCGCCGCAACGTCCACCAGCCACACCCCATCGTCGGCCCGCCCAACCCTGTCCGGCGTGGGCAGCCCGGACACCGACAGGGCCAGGTGGGTGCCGTTCGCCCCGGGCGATTCCCGCTGGTAGCGGCCGTGGATCGCGGCCCGGTGGGTGCGGACCGCGAAGCCGAGCTCACCCAGCAGCATGGCGAACGCACCGTTGAGTTCGAAGCAGTGCCCACCGCGCCCGGCGGCCAGCCGACCGGCCGCGGCGACCGGGTCGGGGTCGTTGTCCACCCCCGCCGCGATGTCCAGGTTGTGCCACGCGACCCGCTCGACGTGAGCGCGGTGCAATGCGCCCAACAGGTCCACCGACGGCGGCCCGGCGGCGACTCCGAGGTGGTCCAGATAGGCGGTGACGACGGCTGCGCGGGTTTTCCCGTCGACCAGGTCCATGGCCGCTATCGTAACCGCTTCCGGCGCCAGGATGTCCATGCTAATGTCGATTCCGGTGTCGGGGTGAACCATTTCGCGGATGGATGGGGGCGATGCGCGATGCGTACCCTGCTCATCGACAACTACGATTCCTACACGCACAACCTGGCGCACCTGGCCGGGGTCGTCCTCGGCGTGGAACCGGTGGTGGTCCGCAACGACGCGCCGGAGTTGACCCCAGCGTTCGCCGCCGGGTTCGACGCGCTGATCGTGTCCCCGGGGCCGGGCAGGCCGCAGCACCCGCGTGATGTCGGCGCTCTGCCCGCTGTCCTTGCCGCGGTGGACCGCCCGGTCCTCGGGGTCTGCCTGGGGCACCAGTTGTTGGCCTGGTTGGCGGGCGGTGACGTGGTCCCGGCGCCCGCTCCCGCGCACGGGCGGCTCGACCCGGTGCGGCACACCGGTCTCGGATTGTTCGCGGGGCTGCCGCAGGACTTCACCGTGGTCCGGTACCACTCGCTGTGTGTGACGGAGTTGGCCGACACGGGGTTCGAGGTCGACGCGTGGACCCCCGACGGAGTGGTGATGGGGCTGCGGCACCGGTCGCGGCCGTGGTGGGGTGTGCAGTTCCACCCCGAGTCGGTGGCCACCGAACACGGCCACCGCCTGCTGACCACCTTCGCCGACCTCGCCGGTGTCAAGCGGTCGACCGTCCGAACCACCAGGTCAGCCCGGCCGGTCCGACCACTGCGGCGGCACGAGGTCACCGCCCGGCGGGTCGACTCGGCGGTACCGCTGGCGGCGGCGTTCGAGCGGCTGTTCGGCGACACGAGGTACGCCTTCTGGCTGGACAGCGCCCGCACCGACACCGGCGACACGAGGTTCTCCTTCATCGGTGCCGCCGTCGGTCCACACGCCGAGGTGTTGCGGTACCAAGGCGGCCGGGTCGACGTGCTCGACGCAGGCGGACGAGTCGTGTCCACTGAGGAAGGTGGGATCTTCGACGCGCTGACCGCCCGACTGGCCGAGTCCACAAGGGATTGTGATCTCCCGGTTCCCTTCTCCGGCGGGTATGTCGGCTACTTCGGCTACGAGGCCAGGGCCGACTGCGGTGCGGTGCCCACCCGGACCTCACCAACCCCCGACGCGATCTGGCTGACCCCGACCCGCCTGGTCGCCGTCGACCACCACTCCGGCACCACCTGGGTGATCGCCGCCGGTGACGATCCGTGGGTCGACCGAACGGCTGCCCTGCTGCCCACCCTGGTCCAGACACCAGAGCCCAGTGTGGACTGTCCTGCCGCGACCATCGCCCGAACTCCGGACGAGTACGCCGACGACGTCCGCGAATGCCTGCGTGAACTGCACGCGGGGGAGAGCTACGAGATCTGCCTGACCACCGAGGCCACGGTTCCCTTCGACGGCGACCCGTTCGCCCTCTACCGCGCCCAACGCCGGGCCAATCCCGCGCCCTACGCCGCGTTCCTGCGCCTGGGGGAGCTGTCGGTGCTGTCGTCGTCGCCCGAGCGGTTCCTGCGGGTGGGCGCGGACGGGGTCGCCGAGTCCAAGCCGATCAAGGGGACCGCGCCGCGCTCACCGGACCCGGAGCTGGACGCAGCGCTGCGGACCGAGCTGGCCACCAGTGCGAAGACCCGGGCGGAGAACCTGATGATCGTCGACCTGGTCCGCAACGACCTGGGCCGGGTCTGCGCGCTCGGTAGTGTCACCGTGCCGCGCCTGATGGCCGTCGAGTCGTACGCGACGGTCCACCAGCTCGTGTCGACCATCCGCGGTGTGCTGCGGCCGGGTGTGGGAGCGGTGGACGCGGCCAGGGCCTGCTTCCCCGGCGGGTCGATGACCGGGGCGCCCAAGGCCCGCACCATGGAGATCATCGACCGGCTGGAGCAGCGGCCGCGCGGGGTGTACTCCGGTGCGCTGGGCTACTTCTCGTTCACCGGCGCGGCCGACCTGAGCATTGTCATCCGCACCGCCGTCGCCCACGACGGGCGGTTGCGGGTCGGCGCGGGCGGCGCGATCGTCCTCGATTCCGACCCGGTCGACGAGCACGCCGAGATGTTGCTGAAACTCGCCGCCGCCCTGCCGTCGAGTCGCGGCGCGGTCGCACTGGAAGGGGTGGCCGGGACATGAACCGGGCGCGGGCCACCGGGAACGCCTCGACCGTGCTGGACACCTGGTGCGATCGCGGCCGTGGCGACCACGTGGCGGTTGAGTGCGAAGACCGCTCCTGGACGTACGCCCGGCTGCTCGACGAGGTGTGCGCGGTCGCCCGGGGCCTGCTCGACCTCGGCCTGCGCCGGGGCGACCGGGTGCTGCTGCTGCTCGACGACGGACCCGAGTTCCACGCGGTGTTCCTCGGCGCGCTGCGGGTCGGCCTGGTCCCGGTGCCGGGCAACCCGGCCCTGGGCGCTGACGACCACCGGCACCTCCTGGTGGACAGCGGCGCCAAGGTCGTGGTCGAACCGGCGACATATGCCGCTCTCGCGGTCGACCAGACCTATGTGGACCCAGTGGACGTCGATGGCCCGGGGTTCCTGCTGTACAGCTCGGGATCGACCGGCCGCCCCAAGGGCGTTGTGCACCGCCACCGCGACCTGACCAGCACGGCTGAGACATTCGGGGCTCACGTGTTGGAAGTGAACGCAGACGACCGGATGTTCTGCACATCCAAGATGTTCCACGCCTACGGCCTGGGCAACAACCTGATCTTCCCGCTGTGGTTCGGTGGGACCGCCGTGATCTTGCCCGGTCGCCGTGACCTGCCCGGGATTCTCGACACCATCGCGGCCCGGCGGCCGACCCTGCTGGCCTCGGTCCCGTCGGTGTACCGGGCGTTGCTCGCCGTTCCGGGTGCTCGTGACCTGTCGTCGGTGCGGCGCGCGACATCGGCCGGAGAGGCCCTGCCACCGGCCGTCTTCGCCGACTGGGCGGCCCGGGGCCTGGAACTCCTGGACGGGATCGGGTCCACCGAACTACTGGCCACCTTCTGTTCCAACCGCCCCGGTCAGGTCCGACCGGGAACCAGCGGTGTCCCGGTGCCGGGCTTCCAGGTGCGCCTGGTGGCCGACGGGGTGGAAGTCGAGGGCGCAGGCGCGGGAGTCCTGCAGGTAGCGGGGGACACGGCGTTCACCCATTACTGGAACCGCCCTCCCCGAACCGAGTCATGGGTGTCCACAGGAGACCTCTACGCACGCGATGACGATGGCTACTACACGTTCCAGGGCCGTGCCGACGACGTGTTCAAGATCAGCGGGCAATGGGTGTCCCCAGTGGACATCGAAGATGTGCTCGCCGCTCACCCTGGTGTCCGCGAGTCGGCCGTGGTCGGGGTTCCCGATGCCACCGGGCTGACCAGGGTTGTCGCCTATGTGGTGCCCTCGGCGTCCACCGATGACCTGATCGCCCAGTTGCGTGACTGGGTGCGGCCGCGCCTGCGCCACCACCAGTACCCGCGCACCATCGAGGTGGTGCCGGACCTGCCGCGCACCCCGACCGGCAAGGTCCAGCGGTTCCGCCTCCGCGAACAGGGAAGGTCCTGATGGGACAGATCACCCGGGAGAACGGCGGCTGGGCGGTGCGCGGCTACTCCGCCGCCGTCGCCGCCCTGCGCGACCCGCACCTGGTCGTCGGGCGGGCGGGCAGCCCCCTGTCAGATCGGCGCGTGCCGTCCGTCGAGGAGTTCTTCGGCGGCTGGTTCACCGTCACCGACGCGCACGCCGAGATCAAGGGCGTGCTGGCGCGGGCGTTCTCCGCGCGGCGGATCGCCGGGTTCGCCGCTGCCGTGGCGGACTTGGCCCGTGTCCAGGTCGCGGGCCTGCCGGACGACGGGGATCTGGTGGCGGACTGCTTGACCCCGTTCGCTGTGGACTGTGTGTCCGCGTTGGCGGGCATCCCCGCAGGCGCGGCCACCAGGCTGGTCGCGGTCACCCGGCTGCTGACCGCCGCCATCCACGGCGCGACGCGTGAAGCCGATGAGCCGCTGCGAAAATGCGTCGAGTACCTGCGCGCCGTGACGGTGCGGGTGGGCGCGACCCCACTCGGTGACGTGCTGCGGGAAGTGGCCGGCCGCTTCGGCACTTGGACCGCCACGGCGGTGCTCGCTCAACTGCTGACAGCGGGTGTCGAGCCGACCACCACCGGCGCGGCCCTGGCGTACCGCGAGATCGTCCGCGACCCGGACTTGCTAGTGGCTCGACCCAGGGGGTTGGCCGGGTCTCGACCTGCCCACGACGTCCCTGGCCGCGTTGCCGAAACGACCAAGTACGTCCAGTACGAGGCCGTTGCGGCGCCTTGCCAGGAACGCCGTGGACAGGCCGATACCC
>NZ_AXWW01000081.1 GCF_000482865.1 Actinokineospora inagensis DSM 44258
CTTGTCTGTGTTCTTGTTGTCGGCCAACACCACCCGGATCACGAGACCGCCGCCTCGCCGGTGAGGTGGAAGGTGTTGGTGTCGCGGCGTGCGCGGACCACGCCGCCGACGGTGGCGAACCGCTCTTTGAGGCCCTGCAGGCCACTGCCGGGGTTCGGGTCCGTCGCGCCCGCGCCGTCGTTGGTCAGTTCGACGCGGACTCGGCCGTTGTCGACCTCGACGGTCAGTTGGCACTCGGCGGCGGCGCTGTGGCGGAGGATGTTCGTCGTTCCCTCTCGCACCAGTACCCCGAACAACGGCTGCAGCGGTGGTGGGACCTCGGTGGCGCTCCCGCGTACCGTCGCGTTGATGCCCGCCGCGCGCAGGATGTCGACGGCGTTGTTGATCTCGGTGGACAGGCTGGACCGCCGGTACCCGTGCACCACCGCCCGGGTCTCCCGCAGCGCGGTCCTGGCCAACTCGCTGACCTCCGTGGCCTGCGTCCGCGCGGCTTCGTCGTCGTGCCCGACCAGCCGGGCGGCCAACTCGCCCTTCAACGCGATCGCCTGCAGGTGGTGGCCCTGGATGTCGTGCAACTCCGCCGCGAACCGCAGCCGCTCTTCGGCCACCGCCAACTCCGCCGCCACCTGCCGCGCCTCGTCGAGTTGCCGCACCAGCGACCACAGCCACACCTGCAGGAAGTTGCTCAACGCCGCGATCGGCGTCATCGTCGCCGCGAACACGACCCACACCGGCCAGTCGACGGCGGCGTCCGCGAACAACACTCCCGACGCCGCGACCGGCACACCCCCACCGAGCGCCACCGCCCACCGCCACCACCCGCGCAGCATCGGCACCACCGCCGCCTCCACGAGGCTCGCGGGCAACACCCACCCAATCGACAACGGCGACGTCGCCACCGCCACCCACCACACCCCCACGGCGACGGCGACCGCCACCGGTATCTCCCACCGGGCGAGAGTGGACCGCAGCAACCCCGGCATGCAGGCGGCCGTGATCCGCACGTACTCCACCAGCACCCCCACCGCCGCGACCCCCAGCGCAGTACAGACGCCGGGCTGCCGCTGACTCCCGACCAGGTCGAGCAGCAACACCAACCCGATCAAGGCGGTGGTGAACAACAGGGTGCCCACCGTGTACCGCCGCACCCGGTCCAACGCTCCAGTCACAGGGGGAATGTAGGCGACCGGGGTTGTCCGTGGTCGCCCCCAGCCCAGGACTCCTGACATTTGTCACACGGCCCCGCACTGAGCAGCCCCCGATTCCAGCCCAGCGGCGACCACCGACAAAACAGGCTCCCCAGACGCGCCCGGGGGATAACAGTATGCGAGCCGTGACTGGGAGGCGGTGACCGACCGAACCGACCGTTCACCGCCTCCCAGCCGAGCCTCACCTCTTGTTATCTCCCACCCCCTTCCACGCCGGCATTCCTGTCGGTGGTCGCTACTAGGTTGGAATTGGGGGCTGCTCAGAACGGGAACGGGTGAGTGCCGGTATCGCACTACGCAGGCCGCCCCGCAGTACCTGCGGTCGCCGTTCCTACTACGGACGCGGTGAACGGCCAGCCCGACCGTTCACCGCCGCTGAGCTGGACCTCGCCTCTTGTTATCTCTCAGCGCTCTCCGTGCGAGTGTTTCTGTCGGTGGTCGCCGCTAAGCTGGAATCGGGGGCTGCTCAGAACGGGTTGAGCGTCAGTACCTTTCACCATCGCACCAAGTAGGCCGCCTTGCGGACTTGTGGTTTGCCGTTCCTACTGCGGTCCCAGCAGTTCCACGGCGTGGTGAACGGCTGGCCCGACCGTTCACCGCTGTCCAGCAGAGCCTCACCTTTTGTTATCCCCCACCCCCTTCCACGCCGGCGTTTCTGTCGGTGGTCGCTACTAGGTTGGAATTGGGGGCTGCTCGGAACGGCCAAGCGCCTGACATTTGTCACCGTCGTACTGTGTGGTCGGCCTGCGGACTTGTGATCGCTGTTCCTACCGTGCCGCAACCCGCGCGGCCACCCTGGACCCATGAGGGAACCAGTCATCGCGGTGAGTGGGCTTCGGTGCCGTTATGGGGCGTTCGAGGCTGTGCGGGGGATTGATTTCGAGGTGGGGCCGGGGGAGTTGTTCGCGCTGCTCGGGACGAACGGGGCGGGTAAGACGACCACGTTGGAGGTGGTTGAGGGGCATCGGCCGCCCAGTGCGGGGGCGGTGCGGGTGTTCGGGCTGCGGCCGGACACCGAGCGCGCGCGGATTCGGCTGCGGACCGGGGTTCTGTTGCAGGACAACGATTCCGGCGGTGAGCTGACCGTTCGGGAGACCGTCGAGCTGTGGCGGTCGCTCACCTCCCGAGAGTCCACTGTGGACGAAGCATTGGCGACCGCGGGGCTGGCGCACAAGGCCGACGTGCGGGTGGCCAAGCTGTCCGGCGGCGAGCGGCGGCGGCTGGACCTGGCGGTGGCGACGCTGGGGCGGCCGGAACTGCTGTTCCTCGACGAGCCCACCGCCGGGCTGGACCCGGAGTCGCGGCGCGCGACCTGGCGGTACCTGCGTGACCTGGTGGCGCGCGGTACGACGGTCCTGCTCACCACCCACTACCTGGAGGAGGTGGAGCACCTCGCGCACCGGCTGGCGATCCTGCACGAGGGGCGGGTCGCGGTCGAGGGCACGCTGGTCGACGTGCTGGAGCGGGCGGCGTCGAGGATCGCGTTCACCCGGCCGGTGGACCTGCGGGTCGGTGACCTCCCGGTGATCACCGGTACGGTCGAGCCGGACGCGTTCGCCGCCGGGCGGGTGGAGATCCGGACCAGGGCGCTGCAGGACGACCTGCGCACGGTCCTGGCCTGGGCGGCGGCCCGCGACCTGCAGTTGGCCCGGTTGAAGGCGGGCCACGCGTCGCTCGCCGAGGTGTTCCACACGGTGAGCGGGGTGGCGGCGTGAACCCGGTGGCCGCGCTCGCCAAGGCGGAGATCCTGCAGTTGGCGCGCAACAAGACGGCCGCGGGGATGGCGTTGGTCCTGCCGCTCGCGCTCGGCGTGATGTTCCTGTTCAGCGTCACCGAGCGGGACGCGGCGATCGCGTTGCAGTTGGCCGCAGCGCAGGGCCTCACGGTCTACGTCAGCGTGACGACGGCGTTCGTGGCGCGCAGGCAGGACCTGTCGCTGAAGCGGTTGCGGTCGGGGGAGTTGTCGGACCTGGCGATCGTGGCGGGGGTGCTGGCGCCGTTCGCCGTGCTGGGCGTCGCGCAGTGCGCGGTCCTGACGGCGGTGGCGATCGCGGCGGGGGCGTCTGTCCACCCGGGACTGCTGGTCGCGATTATCGGCGGGGTGGCGGTGAACGCGGCGGCCGGGGTGTGGACCGCCGCGTTCACCGCCACCGCCGAGTCCGCGCAAATCACGACGGCACCGTTCTTCATGGCCGGACTCGGTGGCGTCATCTGGGCGCAGGCGGACGAGACCAACCTCCTGCCAGTCGCCCTACCCGGCGGCGCCGTGGCCGACCTGGTCCGCGGCGCCAACACCTGGCAGGCCGTCGGGTCCCTGGTGGTCTGGACCGCGTTCGGCTGGTTGGCCGGGCTGCGGAACCTGCGGTGGGATCGGCGGGACTAGCGACTCGACCCGGAATGTTGACCTGGTCTCGCCCTGCCCGCGATGTCCCGGGCCGCGTTGCCGAAATGACCAAGTACGCCCAGTACGAGGCCGTTGCGGTGCCGTGTCGGGAACGCCGTGGACAGGCCGATACGCGACCAACATTCCGGTCGAACCGCTGGTCTCGTCGGGCCCCTGGTGGTCTGGACCGCGCTCGCCTCGCTGGCGGGGCTGCGGAACCTGCGGTGGGATCGGCGGGACTAGCCCAACTGCGGGACCCGCTCGCCGTAGCGCTCCAGCAGGCTCGCGTTCGCCGTGTCGCCACCCTCCACATTGGAGCTGCGCCACAGTGGCAGTTCCACGCCGGCGGCGGTGGCCTTGTCGAAAACCCTGGCCAGCACCTGGTTCCACAGGTACGCGTTGCTCAAAGTGGACAGTGAGGCGGTCACCGGGGAGTCGGCGGGGTAGCTGACGTCGCCGGGGCCGGTCAGGGTGTCCAGGATGATGGTGGCGTTCACCGACAGCTTCGTGCCCGCCCGCGCCGGGGTGTCGGCCGAGGCCGCCGGGGAGGTCACCGCCACCACCGGGCATCCGGCCGCCAGCGCCGTGACCGCCATCTCCACCGGGTAGTGGTTGATGCCGGAGTTGGAGAAGATGAACAGGACGTCGTGCCCGCCGCGCTGGACCAGGCCGAACACGGACCGGGCCAGGCCGGGTCGCCGCTCCGCCGCCGTCGCCCGCCGGGCGCCGCCGAAGACCTGCAGTTCCTCGGTGAACAGCGGCCGCACGCAGGCCAGGCCGCCCGCCCGGAAGAAGGTCTCGGCCACGGCCGCCAGCGAGTGCCCCGCGCCCGCGGTCAGCACCAGCCCGTCCGCCCGGACGCTGGCGAGCACTAAGTCGGACACGTCGTCCAGCGCGTCCGCGTTGTGCTCGCCCACCCGCGCCAGGTGGGTCAGGACCTGGTCGCCGTAGACGTCTGCAGGCATGGGTGCCTCCTCGATGAGTCAGGTGAGTTCTTCGGGACGGTCCGCGTCGGCGCCGTCGGCCACGTCCGCGCAGGGGACGTCGACCGCCGGGTGCCGGGCCAGGTAGGGCCGCGCGCCGGTGTCGCCGACGGCCAGTTCGGCGACCCCCGCCCAGTGCGCGCGTCCGATCAAGACCGGGTGGCCGGGTGCCCCGTCGTAGGAGGCTCTGGCCAGGGCGTCCGGGGCCGCGAGGGCGGCGAGCCGCGCGACGGCCGCTGCTGTCACCCCGGGGGTGTCGACGGGCAGCACGACCGCGGCGACGGCGTCGGTCTCGGCCAGCGCGCTCAGCCCCAGCCGCAGCGACGACCCCATCCCGCTGGTCCAGACCTCGTTGACGACCACCACGGCGTCCAGCGGCGGTACCCGCTCGGCGCCCGCGCCCAGCACCACGACCCGGGGCCGACAATCGGCCAGCGCGCGCACCGCGTGCTCGACCAGCAGCCCGCCCCGGTAGGGCGCCAGCGCCTTGGGCATGCCGAACCGCCTGCCCCCGCCCGCGGCGAGCAGCAGGCCCGCCACCGCAGAGACGACCGCCATGGCGGAAGCCTAGAGGGACCTACCGCAAATGATCGAGTAGCAGGCCCGTCATCAGGTCGGGAGCTTCCTCCGGCACCCAGTGCGTGACCTCGTCGACCGCCTCGAAACGGTATAGACCATTCACCCACTTGGCGCAGCCGAGGGCGGCCGTCGACCCGACCGCCTGGTCCTCGCCGCCCCAGACGAACATCGTCGGGGTGGTCACCGGGTCGGGCGCCGCGGTCCACCGGTCGGCCCGGAACCAGTTCAACGCGGCGGTCAACGCGCCGGGCTCGCTGAGCCGGGCGACGTACTCGTCCACCGCCGACTGGGGGATGCGCCACTCGAAGAACCGCCGCAACGCCTCCGCGCCGTCGGCCAGCAGCCGCCGTTCCGCCGTGCGCTCCTTGAGCAGCGGCAGGTGCTGCGAGCGCGCCCGCTGGTCTTCGTCCTCGCGTTGCGCGGCCGCCAGCGCCGACGGGTGCGGGTTGGCCACGGCGGTCAGCGTGCGCAGCCGCTCGGGGTGCTCGGCGGCGACGTGCCAGGCCACCGTTGCGCCCAGGTCGTGCCCGACCAGGTCGAACTCGGTCCAGCCCAGTGTGTCGGCGACCGCGAGCACGTCGCCGACCAGGTCCGCCATCCGGTAGTCCGACACGTCCGCGGGCCGGAACGACGGCGAGTAGCCGCGCTGGTCGAACGCCACCGCGCGCAGACCGGCGTGCCCGAGCACGTCGACCTGGTGCTCCCAGGCGACCGCGGCCTGCGGGAAGCCGTGCAGGAACAGCACCGGCTGCCCGTCGTCCGGCCCGGCCTCGATGGCGTCGAAGGTGCCCGCTGCGGTGGTGATCTGCCGGTGGTCGCTCACGCCGGGCAGGCTACCGACCACCACCGACGGTGACCGGCACGGCCGCGTCCACCAAGCCGATTGGCCCGAATGCGCGAAGATTGGGCTGTGACAGCAGCGCCGCGACCCGCGCGGGAACCCCGTCCCCGGATCACCGTCCACGGCCGGGACCGCGACGTGCGCGGTGTCGCGCTCGTCCTGCACGGTGGCCGCGAGGTCAGCGAAGCCAGGGTGGGCGCCTTCCAGCTCGCCTACCTGCGGATGGTGCCGTTCGCCAAGGACATCGCGCGCCGGGGCGCCGACCACGGGATCACCGCCTGGCTGCTGCGCAACCGCTTCCGCGGCTGGAACGAGCCCCGGCAGGACCCGGTCGACGACGCCCGCTGGGCGCTCGACGAGGTCCGCCGGGTGCACGGCGACGTCCCGGTCGTGCTGGTCGGCCACTCCATGGGCGGCCGGGTGGCGCTGCGCGTCGCCGACGACCCGTCCGTTGTCGCCGTTTGCGCGCTGGCCCCGTGGACGCCGCGCGACGAGCCGGTCGAGCAGCTCGCCGACCGGGAGGTGCTGATCGCGCACGGCGCGCTGGACCGGATGACCGACCCGCGGCTGTCCTTCGACTTCGCCCGCCGCGCCAAGATCGTCACCGACCGGGTCGCCCGGTTCGACGTGCGCGGCGAGCGGCACGCCATGCTGCGCCGCGCCGACCAGTGGACCCGGCTGGTGACCGGCTTCGTGCTCGGTGCGCTGGCCACCCAACCGGGGGACCCCCGGATTACGAACGCCATGCGACAGCCCCCGCCGGAGGGGCTGCGGGTGCCGCTCTAGCGGCGGTCGGGAGGAGTGGAAGTGGTCGGTGGCGACAGACGACGGGTGGCGGTCATCGGCAGTGGGGTCGCCGGCCTCACCGCCGCCCACCTGCTCCAACGCCGCTTCGAGGTGACCCTGTTCGAGGCCGATGACCGGCTCGGCGGGCACGCCCACACGCACGAGGTGACCACACCGGACGGCGGCGTCACGCACGTCGACAGCGGGTTCATCGTGCACAACACGCGCACCTACCCGAACCTGCTGCGGATGTTCGGTGAGCTGGGCGTCACCACCCGTGACACCGAGATGTCGATGAGCGTGCGGTGCGACGGCTGCGGCCTGGAGTACGCGGGCGCCCGCGGCCCGCTCGGTGTGTTCGCCCAGCCGCGCAACCTGGTCAACCCCCGGTTCCTGCGGATGCTGGCCGAGGTCAAGCGGTTCCACCTGCACGCCCGCCGGGTGCTGCGCGGCGACCCGGGGGACACGACCCTGGCCGGGTTCGTCGTGGTGGGTGGCTACTCCAGGTACTTCGTCGACCACTTCCTGATCCCGTTGGTGTCGTCGGTGTGGTCGGCCGGGCCGGAGCTGAGCATGCGGTACCCGGCGCGGTACCTGTTCGAGTTCCTGGACAACCACGGGCTGCTCTCGATCAGCGGGTCGCCGCGGTGGCGCACCGTCGTCGGCGGGTCGCGGACCTATGTGGACCTGGTGGCCAAGCGGTTGTCGAGCGTGTTGACCTCCGCCCCGGTCGCCTCGGTACGCAGGCACGTCGACCACGTCGAGATCCGCGACGGCGGCGACCGTGCGCACCGGTTCGACCACGCCGTGATCGCGACCCACCCCGATCAGGCCCTGCGGATGCTCGCCGAACCGACCGCGGCGGAGCAAGAGGTGCTGGGCGCGTTCGAGTACTCGGTCAACGACACCCTCCTGCACACCGACCCGTCTGTCCTACCGCGTTCAGACAGGGCTACCGCGTGCTGGAACTACCTCAAGCCCACGTGTGACTCCGAGGGCGGCCCGGTGTGGGTCAACTACAACATGAACCGGCTCATGGGCCTGGTCGAGCCGGAGGACTACGTCGTCACCCTCAACGCCGGTGACCTCGTCGACGAGCGTGCCGTGCTGAGCCGCATGACCTACGAACACCCCATCTACACCAACGAATCCGTCGCCGCACAACGAAAACTGCCCCAACTCAACGACGGCACCCTCGCCTTCGCCGGTGCTTACCACGGCTGGGGCTTCCACGAGGACGGCTGCCTGTCCGGCGTGCGGGCGGCCGAGTCGCTCGGGGCGGGCTGGGAGTGACCGCCCCGGCGCTCTACGACGCCATGGTCCGGCACGTCCGTTTCGAGCGGATCGACCAGGACTTCGCGCACCGCACGTACCTGTGGCTGGTCGACCTGGACCACCTGCCGGAGCTGCCTCGGTGGCTGCGGCCGTTCGCCCGGTTCGAGGCCCGCGACCACCTGGGCGACCCGGGCGAGTCCATCAAGGACAACCTGGTCGGTTGGCTGGCGCGGCAAGGCGTCACCGTCACCGGCCGGGTTCTCATGCTCACCAACGCGCGCGTGCTCGGGTACGTGTTCAACCCGCTCACCGTCTACTGGGTGCACACCGCCGACGGGGACCTCGACTGCGTCGTCGCCGAGGTCCACAACACCTATGGGGAACGCCACTGCTACCTGCTGCGCACCGACCAAGCCGGACGGGCCACCACGCCGAAGGAATTCTATGTCTCACCCTTCCTGGAGATGGGCGGCCACTACGAGATGCGGTTGCCCCAGCCCGGTGAGCGGTTGTCGCTGACGGTCACGTTGCGGCAGAACGGGTCCGTCCCGTTCACCGCCACCACGACCGGCGACCGGCGCCCGGCGACCACCGCGGGGATCGCCCGCATGGTGCTGCGCCGCCCGTTGACGCCCCACCGGGTCACCGCGCTGATCCGCGCGCACGGCATCGCGCTGTGGCTGCGCCGGATCCCGGTGGTCCGCCGCCCCCAGCACGCCCGGCAAGAAGGAGTCCAGTGACCGACCTGAGCACCCGGCCCGCCCCGGCCGCCGACTGGGGCGACCTGGTCGTGCCGCCGCACGACCCCACCCGCGCCCGCATCGCGCGGGCCCTGTTCCACCACGCCGTGCGCCGCCTGCCGGTCCGGGTCGTCTTCCCCGGCGGCAGGCGGATCGGCGCGGGCGGACCCGACTCGCCCGTCATGCGGGTGCACCGGCCCGACGCGTTCTTCCACCGCCTCGGCGTGGACGCGAAGATCGGCTTCGGCGAGGCGTACATGGTCGGCGACTGGACCTCGACCCGGCTGCCCGAACTGCTCGCCGCCTTCGCCGCCCGGATGGCCGCGCTGGTCCCCGCCCCGCTGCAGGTGTTCCGCCGCCTGGTCGACCGCCGCCAGCCCACCGGCGAGGAGAACACCCTCACCGGCTCGCGCAACAACATCCACCGGCACTACGACCTGTCCAACGAGCTGTTCGAGCTGTTCCTCGACGAGACCATGACCTACTCGTCGGCCTGGTTCGAACCCGGCTCCACCGACCTCGTCGCGGGCCAGCACCGCAAGCTCGACGGCGTGCTCGACTACGCCGGGGTCACCGCGGGCACGCGCCTGCTGGAGATCGGGACCGGCTGGGGCTCGCTGGCCATCCGGGCCGCTCAGCGCGGCGCGCGGGTCACCTCGCTGACGATCTCCGCCGAGCAGAAGGACCTCGCCGAACGGCGGGTGGCCGACGCGGGGCTGTCCGACCGGGTCGAGGTGCTGCTGCGCGACTACCGCGAGGCCCGCGGCGAGTACGACGCCGTGGTCAGCGTGGAGATGATCGAGGCAGTGGGGGAGCGGTACTGGCCGACGTACTTCCGGGCCGTGGACCGGTTGTTGCGGCCCGGCGGCCGGTTCGGGCTGCAGTCCATCACGATCGCCGACGACCGGCTGCGCGCCACCCGCGGCGGCTACACCTGGATCCACAAGTACGTCTTCCCCGGCGGCATCATCCCGTCGCCCGAGGGCATCGACCGCGCGCTCGCGGGCACCACCCTGCGCGTCCGGGGGTTCCGCGACTTCGGCCTGGACTACGCGGAGACCCTGCGGCAGTGGCGGGAGACGTTCCTGGCCCGCTGGCCGCGGATCGCCGAGCTCGGCTTCGACGAGACGTTCCGCCGGATGTGGGAGTTCTACCTGGCGTACTGCCAGGCCGGGTTCGGCACCGGCTACCTCGGCGTGCGACAACTGGCGATCGGTCGTTAGTCACTGGGCAACCCCGCGCCGCTGTCCCGCGTCTTCTCAGGAGAAGTGGGAGAATCCGGGTAAATGGGCCGGTGGAGGGGTAGTCGGGATGAGCTATGGGCAGCAGCCGGGGCCGCGGTACAACCCGACCCAGCGGATGGGAACGGCGCCGGGTCAGCGACACCCGGATCCGCGGGGCCGGGGCCCGTGGGACCCGCCGCCGTCACGGGCCGGGGTCGGTACTCCGGGGACGCCCCTGCCGCGGCGCAAGCGGCGGATCGGTCGGATCGTGCTGATCGTGCTCGCGGTGCTGGTCGTGTTGGTCGCGGGCGTGCTCATCTACGTGGAGTCCGCGATGAACCGGGTCGCCGCGCTGTCCGATTACGACGGTCGGCCCGCCGCGGGCGCGGGCACCAACTGGCTCATCGTCGGCTCGGACAGCCGCGCCGACCTGTCCGCCGAGGACGAGCAGCGGCTGGGCACCGGCGACGCCAAGGGGCAGCGCACCGACACGATCATGCTGATGCACCTGCCGGACAACGGGACCAAGCCCACGCTCGTGTCGCTGCTCCGCGACTCCTATGTGGACATCCCGGGCAAGGGGCAGAACAAGCTCAACGCCGCTTACGCCTTCGGTGGGGCGCCGCTGCTGGCCAAGACCGTGGAACTGCGCACGGGTCTGCGCGTCGACCACTACATGGAGATCGGGTTCGGCGGCTTCGCCAACGTGGTCGACGCGGTCGGTGGGGTGCAGATGTGCCTGGCCAACCCGATCGACGACCCGCTCGCGGGCATCAACCTCCCGGCGGGCTGCCAGGAACTCGACGGGGCCAACGCGCTCGGCTACGTCCGCACCCGCAAGGGGCCGCGCGCCGACCTGGACCGGGTGATCCGGCAGCGCCAGTTCATCTCCGCGCTGACCGACAAGGCGACCAGCTTCGGCACCGTCATCAACCCGTTCCGGATGGTGCCACTGATCGCCGGCGCGCCGGACGCGATCACCGTCGACGAGGGTGACCACCTGTGGAACCTGCCGAGCCTGGCGTTCGCGATGGGCGCGGGCGACGGCCTGACCACGACGACGGTCCCGTTCAGCGGCACCAAGACGGTCAAGGGCATCGGTTCGGTCGTGGTGTGGGACAAGGCGAAGACCGACAAGCTGTTCACCGCCCTGCGCACCGACGCCGAGGTCCCGGCGGATGTGATCGTCGCCCCGCCGAAATAGCCGGGTTTGGTCCGTTCGGGTGTGCGCGGGTGGGACTTGCCGGACCTGTTCTGGCAACGAAACACTGGCCTACCCTCCTCGTCGGCTCCCGAGACCCGGGCGCCGACGAGGAGGAACAGTGACGTCCCTGCTTACCCGCGGTGTGGTCGCCGCCGCGTTGGTCGTGTCGGCGGCGGTTGTGGTGCCCGGAATGGCCTCGGCCGCGCCCGCGACGCACCCGCCCAAGGTCACCCACGGCCCGTGCCAGTACACCGCCACCCCGGACGACCCCGCCGCTCGCCCGGTGTCGCTGCCCCCGGACCCCCGGCACACCCCCGACCGCGGCACCGTGCGCGTCGACGTGCCCACCTCGCAGGGCCGTATCGGACTGACGCTCGACCGCGCCAAGGCGCCGTGCACCGTGCAGAGCTTCCTGCACCTGACCGAGCACCACTTCTACGACCTCACCACCTGCCACCGCCTCACCGCGTACCCGACCCTGAAGGTCCTGCAGTGCGGCGACCCCAAGGGCACCGGCGAGGGCGGCCCCGGCTACAAGTACAAGGACGAACTGCCCACCGACCTGCCCAACTGGCCCGGTGACACCACCGGCACCCGCAAGGTCTACGCCCGCGGCCTGCTCGCCATGGCCAACGCGGGTCCCGCCACCAACGGCAGCCAGTTCTTCCTCGTCTACGGCGACTCCCGCCTGCTGGCGAACTACACGGTGTTCGGCTCGGTCGACACCACCGGCCTCGCCACCCTGGACAAGGTCGCCGCGGGCGGCATCCAGCCCACCACCGACGACCCGGCCCCGGTCGACGGCACCCCGGTGAAGACCACGACGATCCTGCACCCGCGCGTGCGCTGCTGACGGAGTTGACCGGACGTGACCTGACCGGATCGCGCTGGAGGGGCGAGATCCGGTCGGGTCACGCCGTTTCGGCGAGGCGGGCGCGCAGGACTTCCAGGGCGCGGTCGGCGTGGACGGCGAAGCGGAGTTCGCTCTTGATGGTGGTCAGGACCGTGCGGTCCGTGTCGATCACGAAGGTCATCCGCTTGGTCAGCAGCGGGCCGAAGCGCCTGCGGACGCCGAACCTGGTGGCGATGTCGCCGTCCGGGTCGGACAGCAGGGGGTAGTCGAAGGAGTTGGTGGTGGCGAACTGGGCCTGCCGTTCGACGCTGTCCGGGCTGATGCCGAGGCGGTGGGCGCCGACCTCGGCGAACTCGGTGGCGAGGTCGCGGAAGTGGCAGGACTCGGCGGTGCAGCCGCCGGTCATCGCGGCCGGGTAGAAGAACAGGACGACGGGGCCGGTCTTCAGGAACTCGCCGAGCGAGCGTGGGGTGCCGGTTTCGTCCGACAGCGTGAATTCCGGGGCGGTGTCGCCGGTCTTCATCCGGTGGGTCCTCTCGATGGGTGGTCTGCGGTCAGGGTAGGCGCACGAACTCCGCGCGGGTTCGGGGGAACCCGGCCGTCCCGGCCGCGGTGGGGCGCACGGCCAGGATCTGGTGCACGCCGACCCGGTTCTCCGCGAACGCCAACGCGGAACCGGCCATGTATAGGCGCCAGACGCGGGCGGTGGTCTCGCCCGCGATCTCGACCAGTTTGTCCCACCGTGACTCGATGGTCCTTCCCCACGCCCGGCACGTCCACACGTAGTGCTCGCGCAGGGCTTCCACATCGCGGACTTCCAGACCCGCCTGCTCGATCAGGTCGACGGTCTGCCCGACCGGGCGCATGTTCATGTCCGGGGCGATGTAGGTCTCGATGAACGCGCCACCCCCTTGGGCGACCGCGCCGCGCGACATCTGCTGCAGCAGCAGCCGCGACTGGGGTTTGAGCATGCGGTGCAGGGTGGCCGCGTACTCGGGGTAGTTCTCGGCGCCGACGTGTTCCCCCATTTCCAGGCTGGCGACGGCGTCGAACGGGTCTTCGTCGAGTTCCCGGTAGTCCTGCAGCCGCACGTCCACCCGGTCGGCCACGCCCTCGGCGATCGCGCGGGCGCGGACGAAGTCGCGCTGTTCCCTCGACAGGGTGATGCCGGTGATCCGCACCCCGTGCTGCTTCGCCGCGTGGATCACCAGCGCGCCCCACCCGCAGCCGACGTCGAGCACCCGCATCCCCGGGCGCAGCCCCAGTTTCACGCAGACCAGTTCCAGCTTGTCGCGTTGCGCGTCCTCGACGGTGTAGTCCGGTCGGTCCGGTTCGGCCCAGTACCCGCAGGAGTACGCCATGTTCGGCTCCAACACCTGCTCGTAGAAGGCGTTGGACATGTCGTAGTGGTGCGAGATGGCGTCCCGGTCGCGCTGTTTGGTGTGTTTGCGGCCCGACAGTCGCGCTTCCTCGGTAGGCCGCGCGGGCCTGGGGCCCAGCAACCCGAGGCGGATGCCCGCGCCGACCAAGGCAACTTTGTCCCGGTTGGACACTCGGCCGATCGTGCCTGCCCGGGTAAGAGCCCAGAAGGCGGCAAGAGCCTCGCCGAGGTCTCCGTCCACGTCCAACTCGCCGGTGACATAGGCGCGAGCCAGGCCCAGCTCATTCGGGTCCCACAGCAGGCGCCGCAGCGCCCGGCGGTCCCGCACCACGGCCACCGGACCGCCGGACGGTCCCGCCTCGCTGCCGTCCCAGGCCCGCACCCGGACCGGCAGCGGCCCACCCAGGACCCGTTCGACCAGGTCGACCAGCATCGGCGCCACCGGCGTGGTGCGCAGCACACCCAACATCAAGCTCCATCCACGGGGAAGTCCAACGATCACCTGGTATTCGCCGCCCGACCCGCCCCCGGATGGGTCCGGTCCGTGGCACCATCGCCGGGTGGACACCGTGATCACCGGACCGGGGAGCAGGCTGGCCAGGGTCGTCACCGAGGTGTGTTCCCCCGCGGTCGTCGTGCTGCTGCTGCCACTGGCCGTGGCCTGGGCGGCGACCGGGCACCGGGTCGGCCCGACCGTGCTGTGGGGCATGGAGGTCGCGCTGTTCTCCAGCGTCCTGCCGATGGTGTTCATCGTCCGCGGTGCGCGGGCGGGCCGGTGGGAGACCCACCACGTGCGGGCCAGGGAACACCGGTTCGTGCCGCTGATGGTCGGCCTGGCCTCCACCGCGGTCGGCATCGCGATCCTCGTGCTGGCTCGGGCGCCCCGCGACGTGCTCGCCCTGTCCGCCGCGATGTTCGCGACACTCGCCGTGTGCGTCGTCGTCACCCGGGGGTGGAAGGTGTCGCTGCACGCCGCCGTCGCCGGGGGAGCGGTGGCCATGATCACCCTGCTCTACGGGCCGTGGTCGCTGCCGCTGGTGCTGGTCGTGGCCCTGGTCGGCTGGTCGCGGGTGGTGCTCGGCGACCACACCGTCGCCCAGGTCGTGGTCGGCGCGCTGCTGGGACCGGTCGTCGGCGGAGTGGTGTTCCTGCTGCTGCGGTGAGACTCCCGGTGACGGGTGTCCCCGGAAAGTGGGGTGTCGGGCGAGAATCCTTCAGGTTCGCCCGGTGTGGTCGATGGGATACCCGTGGGGGTCTCGGCTGCTCCGGGAGGCGAGTTGGTGGACGAGTCCGCGCGGTTGGCCGCACTGCACGAGTACGGGCTGCTCGACGCGCCCGCCGACGAGGAGTTGGCGGCGGTGGTCCGGGTCGCGGCCGTGCTCGCGGACGTCCCCACGGCCACCCTGAACCTGTTCGACGCGAACCGGCAGTGCCAGCTCACCACCGTCGGCTTCGACGGCGGCGACTCCCCGCGGGTCGAGGCGATGTGCGACGTGGTGATCAGCACCGGGCAGGCCGTCAACCTCGAGGACGCCCGGCGGGACACCAGGTTCGCGACCAACCCCTGGGTCACCGGGGTCCGCGCCGACGTCCGCTTCTACGCCTCCGTCCCGCTGATCACCCCCGATGGCCACGTGCTCGGCACCCTGTGCGCCTTCGACGACCGGCCCAAGGTGCTCTCCGAGGAGCGGTTGGCCAGGCTGGAAGACCTGTCCAAGGTGGTCCTCGCGCTGTTCGAGCGGCGCAGGCAGGCCAGGGTCACCGCCGAGCTCGCCGTGGCGGCCGAGGTGGCGCGGGCGCTCGCCGAGGACTACGCCGGTGAGTTGGAGGCCCGCCAAGAGCTCACCGAGGCGGTGCACGAGTCCATCGACGTCGCCATCGTCGCCTGCGACGAGAACGGCAAGCTCACCGTGTTCAACCGCGCGGCCCGCGAGTGGCACGGCCTCGACGCCGACGCGGGCCTGGACGCCGCCGAGTGGGCGGGCCGCTACAGCCTGTGCGCCCCAGACGGGGTGACGCCGCTGGCCCCGGCCGACATCCCGCTGTTCCAGGCGCTGCGGCACGGCCCGGTGCGCGACGTGGAGATCGTCATCTCCCCGGTCGGCCGGGCGCCGGTGCGGGTCGTGTGCGCCGGTCGCGCCCTCCGCCGCGCCGACGGGGCCCCGCTGGGCGCCGTGATCACCATGGCCGACGTGACGCTGGAACGCGCCCAGCGGCAGGAACTGGCCGACCGCGAGCGGCTGCTCAGCACCGTCCTCGACACGGCGCAGGACGCGTTCGTGGTCACCGACCCCGGCGGTCGCATCACCACCTGGAACCCGGCCGCCATCGGCATGTTCGGCTGGACCGCCGACGAGGCCGTCGGCCGCCCGCTGGAGGAGTTGGTCTTCCCGGTCCGCCGCGGCGACGGGCTGCTGGCCCGCGCCGCCAACGGCCGCACCCGCATCGTCCGCACCCCGGCCCGCCGCCGCGACGGCACCACCCTCCTGGTGGAGCTCAGCCTGGCCCCGTTCACCTGGCAGGGTGAACAGCGCTGCCACGCGTTCCTGCGCGACGTCACCGAACGCGAGGCCGCCCGCGAACGCCTCGCCATGGCCAACAGCGAACTGGCCGCCGCCAACGACGAGCTGGACCGCTTCACCGCGATGGTCGCCCACGACCTCAAGAGCCCGCTCACCGCGATCTCCGCCTACGCCGAGGTCTTCGCCGACATGGACGCCCGCACCCCCGGCGAGATGACGGCGCTGGCCGCCATCACCCGGTCCGCGGGTCGGATGACCGCGATGATCGACGACCTGCTCGCGCACGCCCGCGCCTGCCACGAGCCGCTCAAGCTCCAGTCGGTCAACCTGGACACCGTGGTCGACGACCTCGCCGCCGAACTCCGCGCCAGCGGCCGCCCCGGCCGCGTCACCCACGACCACCTGCCCGCCGTCCCCGCCCACCCGACCCTGCTCCGCCAGGTCATGGCCAACGTGCTGGGCAACGCGGTCAAGTACGTCGCCCCCGGCGTCGACCCCCGGGTGCACGTCACCGCCGAGTCCGCCGGGGGCTGGGTCACCGTCCGCACCACCGACAACGGCATCGGCATCGGCGACGAGGCCCGCGACAAGGTGTTCGCCCTGTTCCACCGCGAGCACGCGGCCGACTACCAGGGCACCGGCATCGGCCTGAGCACCTGCCGCCGCGTCGTCGAACGCCACGGCGGCCGCATCTGGATCGAGCCCGCCCCGGCGGGTGGCACGACGGTGTGCTTCACCATCCCGGCGCAGAGCCACACCGCGCCGCCGCCCCGGGCAGGCGGCTCCGGCTTCGAACCCGTTCACCGACAAGGCTGACACCCCGTCACGCGCGAGGTCACCCCGCCGATACGGTTCGTGACCAGGTTTTGCGTGGAGGTGGACCCCCGTGTCCCAGGAACTCGGCCGGATCGCGGACGTCGTGCTCCCCGTCCAGCAGGTCGACGAGCCGTGGGCGGCCGACCACCCTGTGGAGTCCACTTTGGACATCTGGGGTCCCCGGCCGCTGCTGCGCCGGGAGTTGGACTTCCTCGACGCCCTCGACCCGCTGATCACCACCCCCCGCGCGGCCAAGCGGCTGATCAACGCCTATAGGGCGGTCCGTGCGACCCGCGACCCGGGCCCGAGCTTCCTCGGTGACGACAGCGGCGACGGATGTGGTGACGGCGAGCACCAGGCCGTGACGGTCCTGCTCGGCGTGGTGCTCGCGGCCCCGGACCTGGCGTCCGCCGTGCTCAGCGCGCCGGTCCGCGACGGCGCGGGCGGGCTGATGAGCCGCGCGGCCGCCACGACCTGGGCGGAGTTCGCCGCCGACCTGCGCCCGGACGGCGCCTGGTCGGCGATCGCCGGGCGGATCGGCGACCACCAGGCGCCTAGGTGGCGGTGGCTGCACGACGGGTTGACCGAGGTCACCGCCCTGGTGACGCTGCCCGACTTGACCGCGTTCCACGCCTGGGCGCCGCGGGTCCGCCGGTTCACCTACCTGCGGGTCTAGTAGTCGATCCGGCTCGTGGTGGTGGTCCACGTGTCGAACGGGGTGGACTCGGTGCCGGTGCGGTGGTGGGTGACCCGCAGCGGCCATGTGTCGCGGGGGCGGGCGAGGACGTCGTAGAACTCGCGGTCGTCGAAGCCCGCCTTGGCGGCGTCGTCCCGGTCGGCGGCGTAGAGGACGTGGTCGAGGCGGGCCCAGAGCGCCGCCGACAGGCACAGCGGGCAGGGCTCGCAGGAGGAGACCAGGACGCAGCCGGTGAGCCGGAAGTCACCGAGGGCCTGGCAGGCGGTGCGGATGGCGACGACCTCGGCGTGCGCGGTCGGGTCGAGGTCGGGGACGACCCGGTTGACGCCGCGGGCGACGACCTCGTCGCCGCGCACCACGAGCGCCCCGAACGGGCCGCCGCCCGCGGTGACGTTGTGCGTGGCCAGGGCGATGGCCTCGTCGAGCCAGCGGTTCACCGCAGCACCCGGCTGCGGCCGCGGAACTCGGCCACCACCTCGTCGCCCCGGGTGACGGTCACGTCGTAGATGCCGCTGCGGCCGTAGACGGTGCGTTCGGTGGCGGTGGCGACCAGGTCGTCGTCCAAGTGGACCGCGGCGACGAAGGTGATGTCGGCCCCGGCGGCCACCGTCACCGGTCCGTGGCTGTTGCAGGCGCAGGCGAACGCGGTGTCGGCGAGCAGGAACACGTAGCCGCCGTGGCCGATGCCGTGGCCGTTGACCATCGTCGCCGTCACCCGCATGGCGACCGACGCGGTGCCGGGGCCCGCGGCGAGCAGGCGGATGCCCAGGTTGGTGGACGCCAGGTCGTCGGTGAGCATCCTGGTGACGGACTCGGGGATCACGGCAGCCATGGTAGGACGGGTTGCGTTCGACACACGGTGGTTGCCCTTCCGAAAGTAGGAAGTCAAACTATTTCGGTACGCCCACCCCTCGGGAGGTCCGATGTCCGCCGAGCTGTACCGACCGACCAACCCGGTGCGGTTCGTCACCGCGGCCAGCCTGTTCGACGGGCACGACGCGGCGATCAACATCATGCGCCGGATCCTGCAGTCGCAGGGCGCCGAGGTGGTGCACCTCGGGCACAACCGCTCGGTCCGCGAGGTCGTCACCGCCGCCATCCAGGAGGACGTGCAGGGCGTGGCGATCTCGGCCTACCAGGGCGGGCACGTCGAGTACTTCAGCTACCTGGTCGAACTGCTTGCCGAGCACGGCGCGGGCCACGTCAAGGTGTACGGCGGCGGTGGCGGGGTGATCGTCCCGGCCGAGATCAGGCTGCTGCACGAGCGCGGGGTGGCGCGGATCTTCTCGCCGGAGGACGGGCAGCGGCTCGGCCTGGCCCGGATGATCAACACGATGATCGAGGCCTGCGACTTCGTCCCGGCCGCGCTCGCCCCGGCGCACCGCGAGGCGCTGCTCGCCGGTGACCACGCCGCGCTGGCCAGGGCCATCAGCCAGATCGAGGCGGGCACCCTCCCCGAGGACGTGCGCGCCGCGCTCAGCACCGACAAGCGGGTCCCCGTGCTGGGCATCACCGGCACCGGCGGCTCCGGCAAGTCGTCGCTGACCGACGAACTGGTCCGCAGGCTGCGGCTCGACCAGCAGGACAAGCTGCGGGTCGCGGTCATCGCCGTCGACCCGACCCGGCGCCGCGGCGGTGGCGCGCTGCTCGGCGACCGCATCCGGATGAACACCCTCGACGGCGACCGGGTGTTCTTCCGCTCGCTGGCCACCCGCGGCGCGGGCTCGGAGGTCCCCGGCGGCCTGTCCGACGCGATCGCCGCCGCCAAGGCCGCGGGCAACGACCTGGTCATCGTGGAGACCCCGGGCATCGGCCAGGGCGACGCCGCGATCGTGCCGTACGTGGACGTCTCGCTGTACGTGATGACGCCGGAGTTCGGCGCCGCCTCGCAGCTCGAGAAGATCGACATGCTCGACTTCGCCGATGTGGTGGCGATCAACAAGTTCGAGCGGCGCGGCGCCGAGGACGCCCGCCGGGACGTGGCCCGCCAGTTGGTGCGCAACCGGGAGGCGTTCGGCAAGTCCTGGGAGGACATGCCGGTGTTCGGCACCAGCGCCGCCACCTTCAACGACGACGGCGTCACCGCGCTCTACCAGGAGCTGCGCACCCTGCTGGCGGACAAGGGCGTCCAGTTCGGCGAGGGCGTGCTGCCCCGGGTCACCGGCCGGGTGTCCACCGCCGCGTCCACCATCGTGCCCGCGCAGCGCGCCCGGTACCTCTCCGAGATCGCCGAGACCGTCCGCGCCTACCACCGCGACACCGAGCAGCAGGTCGAGGCGGTGCGCGAGTCGTCAGCCCTCGGCATGGCCCGCCGCGCGCTGGAGAAGGCGGGCTCGCCCACCGAGGACGTCGACAGGCTGCTCGCCGAGGCCGAGCGCCGGGTCGAGCGGGACACCGAGGACCTGCTCGCGGGCTGGCCGTCCACTGTGGAGCAATACCGGGCCGAGGAGCTGGTGGTCAAGGTCCGGGACAAGGAGCTGCACACCCAGTTGTGGCGGGAGACGCTGTCCGGCAACAAGGTCCCGCGGGTCGCGCTGCCCCGGCACGACGAGCCGACGGCGCTGCTGCGGTTCCTGCGCACGGAGAACCTGCCCGGTTCATTCCCGTTCACCGCGGGCGTGTTCCCGTTCAAGCGGGAGGGTGAGGACCCGGCCCGCATGTTCGCGGGCGAGGGCGACGCGTTCCGCACCAACCGCCGGTTCAAGCTGCTCTCCGACGGCAACGCGGCCACCCGGCTGTCCACCGCGTTCGACTCGGTGACCCTCTACGGCCGCGACCCGGACACCCCGCCGGACGTCTACGGCAAGATCGGCACCTCCGGCGTGTCCATCGCCTCGCTGGACGACATGAAGGCCCTCTACGACGGTTTCGACCTGACCTCGCCGACCACCTCGGTGTCGATGACGATCAACGGCCCGGCGCCGACGATCCTGGCGTACTTCCTGAACACCGCGATCGACCAGCGGGTCGACAAGTTCGTCGCGGACAACGGCCGCCAACCGGACGAGCAGGAGCACGCGGAGCTCACCGCGTGGGCGCTGGCGAACGTGCGCGGCACCGTGCAGGCCGACATCCTCAAGGAGGACCAGGGCCAGAACACCTGCCTGTTCTCCACCGAGTTCTCGTTGCGGATGATGGCCGACATCCAGGAGTGGTTCATCGAGAAGAAGGTCCGCAACTTCTACTCGGTGTCCATTTCCGGCTACCACATCGCCGAGGCCGGGGCGAACCCGATCAGCCAGTTGGCGTTCACGCTGGCCAACGGCTTCACCTACGTCGAGTCGTACCTGGCCCGCGGCATGGCCATCGACGACTTCGCACCCAACCTGTCGTTCTTCTTCTCCAACGGCATGGACGCCGAGTACTCGGTGATCGGCCGGGTCGCCCGCCGCATCTGGGCGGTCGCGATGAAGGAGCGCTACGGCGCGTCGGAACGGTCGCAGAAGCTCAAGTACCACGTGCAGACCTCCGGGCGGTCGCTGCACGCGCAGGAGATGAACTTCAACGACATCCGCACCACCCTGCAGGCCCTGTGCGCGCTCTACGACAACGCGAACTCCCTGCACACCAACGCCTACGACGAGGCCATCACCACCCCCACCGAGTCGTCGGTGCGCCGCGCGATGGCCATCCAGTTGATCATCAACAAGGAGTGGGGCCTGTCGATGAACGAGAACCCGCTGCAGGGTTCCTTCGTCATCGACGAGCTGACCGACCTGGTCGAGGCGGCGGTGCTCGCCGAGTTCGACCGCATCTCCGACCGCGGCGGCGTGCTCGGCGCCATGGAGACCGGCTACCAGCGCGGCCGCATCCAGGACGAGTCGATGCTCTACGAGGCCCGCAAGCACGACGGCACCCTCCCCCTGGTCGGCGTGAACACGTTCCTGCCGCCCAAGGGCCACGAGGACGAGGTCGTGGAGATCGAACTCGCCCGCGCCACCGAGGACGAGAAGCGCTCCCAGGTCGACCGCACCCGCGACTACCAGCGCCGCCACCAGGTCGAGGCGCAGGCCGCGCTGGCCAGGCTGCGCGAGGTCGCCGCCACCGACGGCAACGTGTTCGCGGTGTTGGTCGACGCCGCCCGGGTCTGCACCCTCGGCCAGATCACCGAAGCCTTCTTCGAGGTCGGCGGCCAGTACCGGCGCAATGTCTGACACGCCGGGTGCGCTTTCCCCTGGGCGTGGCAGAGTCAGTCTCGTCAGTCGTGGTCTGAACGGAACGGGGTCATGCGGGTGAGTGAGATCAACCGGGTCGGAGTGGTCGGTTCGGGCCTGATGGGCTCCGGCATCGCCGAGGTGTGCGCCCGAGCGGGCCTGGACGTGGTGGTCGCCGAGGTCAACTCCGCCGCCCTCGACGCGGGCCGCTCCCGCATCGAGGCGTCCCTCGCCCGGGGCGTCCGCAACGGCAAACTCACCGACGACGCCCGCGACGCAGCCCTGTCCCGCCTCCGCTTCACCACCGACCTCGGCGACTTCGCCGACCGCCACCTCACCGTCGAAGCGGTCGCGGAGAACGAACAGGTCAAAACCGAGGTCTTCCGCACCCTGGACAAGGTCGTCGAAGACCAGAACGCCATCTTCGCGTCCAACACGTCGTCCATCCCGATCATGAAGCTGGGCATGGCCACCACCCGCCCCCAGTCCGTCATCGGCGTCCACTTCTTCAACCCGGTCCCGGTCCTCAAACTGGTCGAGCTGGTCCCCTCCCTGCTCACCGCCGACGAAACCCGCGACCGCGCGAAGAGTTTCGTGGAGGGCCAGTTGGCCAAACAGGTCATCCTCTCCCAAGACCGCGCCGGTTTCGTCGTCAACGCCCTCCTCATCCCGTACCTGTTGTCAGCCATCCGCATGATGGAATCCGGCTTCGCCTCCGCCGAAGACATCGACAACGGCATGGTCCTCGGCTGCGCCCACCCCATGGGCCCCCTCCGCCTCACCGACCTCATCGGCCTCGACACCACCAAAGCCATCGCCGACTCCCTCTACGCCGAATTCAAAGAACAGCTCTACTCCGCCCCACCCCTCCTCCTCCGCATGGTCGACGCAGGCCTCCTCGGCAAAAAGAGCGGCCGAGGCTTCCACCAGTACTAACACCGAACGGCACCACCACCAAACGGCACCACCACCCCACCCCAGCACCGCGCGCCTCGAAACCCGCCGCCACCAACCGCCCGCTGGGCTGAAGCACCACAACACGCTTGCCCCGCGCGCCTCGAAACCACCGCCCCCGAATCGACGAAGCGCCACTCTAGCCCCCGCGCGCCTCGAAACCCGCCCCTTATCGACGAAGCGCCACTCCTGCCCCGCGCGCCTCGAAACCCGCCCCTTATCGACAAAGGCCGCCACCCCACCCCACGCGCCTCGGAAGCCGCCGATCCCAACCGCCCGTTGTGGTGAAGTTGTTTTGTTTGGGGGGAGCGGTGGCCTAAGCCGGCAGGCGGGTAAGGCCACGCTTTCCAGTGGCCCCGCCTTTTAGCCTTACCCAGGCT
>NZ_AXWW01000082.1 GCF_000482865.1 Actinokineospora inagensis DSM 44258
GTCCGGGTTGATCATGGTGTGAGCCGTCACTGGGCCTCGCTGCGCTCGGGTTTCGGCCTTGTCGCCTTCGGCGACGCCGGCCCCGGGCGCCAGATTAAAGCTGAAGTGCCCGTTGTGGTGAAGTTGTTTTGTTTGGGGCCCCTAGCGGCAGCCTGGGTAAGGCAAAAAGGCGGGGCCACTGGAAAGACGGGGCCTTACCCGCCAGCCGGCTTAGGCCACCGCTCCCCCCAAACAAAACAACTCCACCACAACGGGCGGTTGGTGTCGGCGGGTCCCGAGGCGCGCGGCGCAGGTTCGTGGGCTTCGTCGATGCGGGGTGGAGTTCTATTTTTTTTGGGGGGGCGGTGCGGGTGTGGGGCTTCGTCGATATGGGCGTTGGTTGTTGGGTGTGCGGTGCGAGAGTGGCGCTTCGTCGATGGGGGATTTCGAAGGGCGCGGCGTGGGGTGGCGCTTCGTCGGTGAGGCGTTGGCTTTTGGGTGCGCGGTGCGAGTTGTAAAGGGGGAGTGAGTGGGTGGGTGCGGCTCGCATGGGAGAGGCGTGAGTAGGTGGTGGTGGGGTTGTTGCGGGTGCGGCATTTGGGCTAGTCGTCCGGCGGGGGTGGGTGGGGAGGGTTACTCTCGCGTGACTGGTTCGGCGGTTGGGAGGGGATGTTGGGTGGGTGGTCGCGGGTTGTGGCGGACCAAGTCGGTTGAGCAGTCTATTGCGGATACGGATGAGCCGGATACGAAGCTTCGGCGGGATCTGTCTACCTGGGATTTGATTGTTTTTGGGGTCGCCGTTGTCATCGGGGCCGGGATTTTCACGTTGACGGCGCGGACGGCTGGGGATATGGCGGGGCCGTCGGTTTCCGTTGCTTTCGTATTTGCGGCGGTGGCGTGTGCGTTGGCGGCGTTGTGTTATGCGGAGTTTGCGTCGACCGTGCCCGTTGCCGGGAGTGCGTATACGTTTTCCTATGCGACGTTCGGGGAGTTCGTCGCTTGGATCATCGGGTGGGATCTGATCCTGGAGTTGGCCGTGGGGGCGGCGGCGGTGGCGAAGGGGTGGTCGGTTTACCTCAACACCGTGTTGGGCTATGTGTTCGGGTTCAATCCGTCGCGGAGTACGGCGACCGTGGTCAAGCTCGGTGGGCTCAGCATGGACTGGGGGGCCTTGCTGCTGGTCGTGGTGTTGGCGACGTTGTTGGCCATTGGCACGAAACTGTCGTCGAGGGTCAGTGCGGTGATCACCGGGGTCAAGGTGGCGATCGTGTTGTTCGTCATCGTTCTCGGGTTGTTCTACATCAAGGCGTCGAACTACACGCCGTTCGTGCCTGCTTCGCAGCCCGCGGCGGCGGGGAAAAGCGGGGTCGACGCCACGTTGTTCTCGGTGATCGCGGGTGGGTCGGGGACGAGTTTCGGAGCGTTCGGGTTGTTGGCGGGGGCGTCGCTGGTGTTCTTCGCGTTCATCGGGTTCGACATCGTGGCGACCACGGCCGAGGAGACCAAGAACCCGCAGAAGTCGGTGCCGCGCGGGATCTTCGGGTCGTTGTCGATCGTGACCGTGCTGTACGTGGCGGTGTCCCTCGTCCTGGTGGGAATGGTGTCGTACCACCAGCTCGCGACGACCATCAAGCCGGATGGCAGTGAGGACAAGAAGACGCTGGCGACGGCGTTCGCGGTGAACGGGGTCGACTGGGCGGCGCAGATCATCTCGGTGGGCGCGCTGGCGGGTCTCACCACGGTCGTCATGGTGTTGATGCTGGGGCAGATCCGCATCATCTACGCGATGTCGCGGGACAACCTGCTGCCCAAGCAGCTCGCGCACACCGGCCAGAAGCAGACGCCGGTGCGGGCGACCGTCACCGTGGCGGTGCTGGTGGCGATCGTGGCGACGTTCTTCGAGGCGGACAAGCTGGAGGAGATGGTGAACGTGGGCACCCTGTTCGCGTTCATCCTGGTCTCCGCCGGGGTCATGGTGCTGCGCAAGACCCGGCCGGACCTGAAACGCGCCTTCCGGGTGCCCGCCGTGCCGCTGGTGCCGATCCTGGCGATCATCGCCTGCGTGTGGCTGATGCTGAACCTGGCCGTGCTGACCTGGCTGCGGTTCATCGCCTGGATGGTCATCGGCATCATCGTGTACTTCGCCTACAGCCGGGGGCACTCCCTGGTCGGCAAGCGCCAGAAAGCGGACGCCGAGTCCTAAGATGACCGGCTGTGCCCTCTGTGCCCTCTGTGCCCGTCCTCTGCCTTGACATCGGCTCGACGTGGACGAAAGGTGCCCTGGTCAGCCCGGACGGCGACCTGCTTGGCACCGCCCAGCACGCGACGACGACGCCGGAGGTCCTGGACGGGATAGCCGGGGTGACCTCGGCGCTGGCCGCGACCGGTGCCGAGGTCCTCGCCTGCTCGTCGGCGGGCGGGGGGCTGCGGCTCGCCGTCGTCGGCCAGGAACGCCTGGTCAGCGCCGAGGCGGGCTACCGGGTGGCGCTGTCGGCGGGCGCGAAGGTCGTGCACGTGTCCGCCGGGCCGCTGGGCAGCCTCACGCCGCTGCGCGCGGACCGGCCGGACGTGGTCCTGCTGGTCGGCGGCACCGACGGCGGCGACGACAGCGTCCTGCTGCACAACGCCCGCAGGCTCGCCGAGAACCGGATCACCGTGCCGATCGTGCTCGCGGGCAACGCCGACGCCCGCGACCGGGCGATGGCCCTGCTGGACGGCCGCACCGTCGTGGCCACCGACAACGTGCTGCCCGATGTCGGCGAGCTCAGCCCCGGACCGGCCAGGGCGGCCATCCGCGACGTCTTCCTCCGCCACGTCATCGGCGGCAAGGGCCTCTCCCGGGGCACCAGGTTCCGCTCGATGGTCCGCACCGTCACCCCGGACGCCGTCCTCGCCGGGGTCTCCCGGCTGGCGCACCTGCTGGCCGCCGACGACGACCCGGGCGCCGTGCTGGTCGTCGACGTCGGCGGCGCCACAACGGACGTCTACTCCGCAGTGTCCACAGTAGACGATCAGACCAGCACCGTCGCCCTCCCGGCGGACCGCAGGACGGTGGAGGGTGACATCGGGATGCGTTGGTCCGCACCGGGAATCGTGGCCGAGGCCAAGGCGGAACAGCTCCCGCACGACAACCTCGCCGCCGGGGCCGACCGCCGCGCCCGCGATGTCGACTTCATCCCCAGCACCCCAGAAGAGTCCGAAGTAGACACCAGACTGGCCGCCATCGCCGCGATCCTGGCCGTGCGACGGCACCTCAGGCTGGTCGACAACCGCCTCGGTCCCCGGGGCGCCGGTCTGCTCGTGCTCTCCGGCGGCGTCTTCCGCCACGCCACCGGGCAGGCCCTGCACACGATCGAACAGACCCTGCGCGACGACCCCGTCCTACGCCCCGTGCTGCGCGCCGCCCGGATCACCGTCGACCGCGACTACGTCCTCGCCCCGGCGGGCCTGCTCACCGGGGCGGGCCACGACGCCACCCGCCTGCTGCGCCGCCTCAGCCCGCGTTGACCGAGTGCCGGTAGAGGTCGGGCTCCAGGTAGATCAACCGGGCCTTCGGGACCGCGGCGCGGACCCGGGCCTCGGCGTCGTCGATGGCCTGCGCGACGTCCTCCATCGGCAGCCCCGGCCGCAGCGCGATCTTCGCGGCGACCAGCAGCTCGTCCGGCCCGAGGTACTGGGTGCGCAGGTGGATGACCCGCTCGACCTTGCCGGTGGCCAGCTCGTCGACGATCTTGGTCAGCTCGTCCGGGGTGGCGCCCTCACCGATGAGCAGCGACTTCATCTCCACGATCAGGATGACCGCGATGACGCCGAGCAGCACGCCGATGCACAGGGTGCCGACGCCGTCCCACACCGGGTTGCCGGTGACCAGCGTCAGCCCGACACCGAGCAGGGCGAGCACCAGACCGAGCAGGGCACCGGTGTCCTCCAGCAGCACGACCGGCAGCTCCGGCGAGCGGGACTGGCGGATGAACTCCCACCAGCTCACCTCACCCTTGATCTTGCGGGACTCGGCGATCGCGGTGAAGAACGAGTACCCCTCCAGGGCGACCGCCACCACCAGGATCACGATCGCCACCCACGGCGCGGACAGCGGCTCCGGGTGGCCGACCTTGTGGATGCCCTCGTAGATCGCGAACACCGAGCCGAGGGTGAACAGCAGCAGCGCCACCACGAACGAGTAGAAGTAGCGGTCGCGGCCGTAGCCGAACGGGTGCTCGGGGGTGGCCCGCCGCTGCGAGGTCTTCTGGCCGAGCAGCAACAGGCCCTGGTTGGACGTGTCGGCGAGCGAGTGCACCGACTCGGCCAGCATCGACGACGACCCGGTGACCAGGAAGCCGACGAACTTGGCCACCGCGATCCCCGCGTTCGCGGACAAGGCGGCGAGGATGGCCTTGGTGCTGCCTCCTGCGGACACGGGTCGCTCCCCTGCTGCTAGCCGGACATATCGGGTGGGAGCCTAGAGCGTGTCATGCTCCGGCGCCTCGGCGCCCACGGTAGCCACGAACACCCGGGTGTGACCTTCGCCGGTCGGGGTGACGGCGAGGTCGCGGTCGCGGGCGGGCACCCACACCGACCCGCCCCGGCCGACCGCGCGGCCGCCGACCTCGACGCTCCCGTCCGTGCACACCAGGATCAGCGGCCGACTCCCCGGCAGCGGCACCCGGTCGCGCTCGTCCGGCGCCCACTCCACCCTGGACAGTTCGAACTCCGGCGCGTCGGTGCGGTACGTGCGCAGCCGCCCGACCCGCTCCCCGGTCGACACCGGCATGTCGCCGCAGCCGAAGTCCAGCACCCGCAGCAGCTCCGGCACGTCGACGTGCTTGGGGGTGAACCCGCCGCGCAGGATGTTGTCGGAGTTGGCCAGGATCTCCACGCCGGTGCCGCGCAGGTACGCGTGCAGGTTGCCCGCGGGCAGGTAGATCGCCTCGCCGGGGGCAAGGACCAGCCGGTTGAGCAGCAGCGCGGCCAGCACGCCTGCGTCACCCGGGTAGCTCTCGCCCAGCTCAAGCACGGTGCGGCACTCCAGGGCGAACTCGCCGTGCGCCTTGACGTGCGCGACGCAGGCGTCGATCAGGTCCGGCATGAGCCGTTCCAGCGCGGTCTGCGGCAGCGTGATCCAGGTGGTGAACAACGCGCGCAAGCCATCCGAGCTCGGTTGCCCGACCAGCAGGTCGATGTGCGCGGACAAGCCGGGGGTGCGCAGCTCCTCCAACAACGCGATGGTGCGCACCGGGTCGCGGAACCCGGCGAGCGCGTGGAACTCGGTGAGCGCGCAAAGCAGCTCGGGTTTCGCGGTGGGGTCCGGGTAGTTGCGGTTGGCGGCGTCCCGCGGGATGCCCGCGGCCTCCTCGGCGGCATACCCGTCGGCGGCCTGCGCGGCGGACGGGTGGGCCTGCATGCTCAGCGGCTCCTCCGCCGCCAGGATCTTCAGCAGGAACGGCAGCCGGTTGCCCCAGCGGGACGCGATCGCGTCGCCGAGCTGACCGACCGGGTCGGCGCTGATCCGGTCCAGCAGCGAGTGCTCGGTCCCGTCGCCGTCGACGAACCGGGACGGGTCCCCGGGGTGCGCGCCCATCCACAGCTCCGCCTCCGGGTGCGGCGCGGGGACCGGTCGCCCGAGCATCTCCGCAATGGTCGTGCGCGACCCCCACGCATAGGGGCGCACCGCATTGCGCAACAGCTCCACGCTCACTCCTTCATACGGCCCGCCGGCGATCCCTCGCGCCGTCGGGTTCGTCGCACCGGCCGACTGGCCCGCATCGGTCGTCGGGCCAGTGTCCATCCAGGTGCCGCTGACTGGTGCCATCGTTCGAGTGCTCGCTGCCGTTTGGTCTACGCGGTCGCGGGAGCGTAGCGGCCGGAGCCGCCGGTGGTGCCCGCGGCGAGGCCGAGGTAGAGGGCCGCCAGCTCGAACCGCAGCGCCAGCACGGCGGCGCGGGTCGGCTCGTCCGCGGTGATCTCCTCGGCGGGGGCTATCAGGTCGGCGTTGGGCAGCGTCTCGTACGCCTGCCTGCGCACCGGGTCGTGCGGCTGGGCGCGCACGGCCAGCAGCACCACCCGCGGCGGGGCGGCGGTCGGCCCGGCGAAGTCGTCCGGGTCGGCGAAGATGTCCCGCTCGGACGAGGCGCGGACCGCGGCCCGGTGCAGCGCGGTGCGGCTGCTGGCCTGCGGGTAGCCGACCACGTCGCAGACCAGGTCGGTGTGCGTGCCGAGCACCTGGACGGCGTGCCTGCCGACGGCGGTGGCGACGTGGTCGAGGCCCCACAGCAGCGGGGCGTGCTCGGCCAGCCGCAGCGCCAACGTCTTGGCCGGGTTGACGAACGACTCGTGCACCGGGTGGCAGCGCTCGGCCTCCCGGTCCAGCTCGTCGGCGAGCAGGTCCGAGTCGAACCGGAGCAGGTCAAGGGCGCTCAACGCGAGCAGGCCGGACGTGTACGCCTTGGGGAAGCCGAACCCGGGGCGCACCCCGAGCCGGGGGGTGATCAACACGGCGTGCCGGGCGGCGGCCGCGGCCACCGGGCCCTCCGGGGGCGCGGTCAGCACGACCCCCGCACCACGGCGGCCCGCCCGGTCGACGTCCTCGGCGAGCAGCACGTCACCCGGGTCGTCGGTGTGCGCGATGACCACGTCCAGCGCGCCCACCCACGGCGGCACCTGGTCGGTGATCACCAGCGGCACCGGGCACGCGGGCAGCAGCAGCTCGGCCAGCAGCCGGGACACCGCAGGACCCAGCCCCGGCCGGGTCATCAGCACGATCGCCCGCGGGCGGACCCCGCGCAGCCGGTCCAGACCCGAGTCCGCCGCGGCCTCGGTGGTGGCCCGGACCTGGGCCCCGGCCATCGCGGCGGCGCGAAGCAACCCGTCCGTGTCGGCCTCGCCCAGCCGCGCCTGGTCGTCGAGGAGGCTGTCGTCCGGCAGCGAGGTCACTTCGGGTCCGGTTCCGGGCGGACGGCCTCTTCCAGCAGCAGCACCGGGATCCCGTCGGTCACCGGGTACTGGCGGCCGCACTCGGTGCAGGTCAGCACGTCGGCATCGGGGTCGGCCGGGGTGCCGACGCGCAGCGCGGCGTGGTCGTCGGACGGGCAGGCGAGGATGTCCAACAGCTCCTGGTCCAGTGTCACTGCCATCGTGTCCTCCTCGTTGTCCAGTCTCGCAGGCGGTGGCGGGTCGGGCAGCTCAAGCGCGCACGATCGCCAAGACCTCGTCGCGGATCGCGGCGACCCGCGGCTGGTCGGCCGCCTCCACGTTCAACCGCAGCAGCGGCTCGGTGTTGGAGGCGCGCAGGTTGAACCAGCCGCCCTCGGGCAGCCGCACGGTCAACCCGTCCAGCTCGTCGAGCTCCACCCCGGCGCGGGAGCCGAACTCGGCGCGGATCGCGGCCAGCCGACCGGCCTGGTCGGTGACCGTGGAGTTGATCTCACCGGAGGCGGCGTAGCGGTTGTAGTCGCGGGTCAGGTCGGACAGCGGGCCGCCCTGGCCGCCCAGCGCCGCCAGCACGTGCAGCGCGGCCAGCATGCCGGTGTCCGCGCGCCAGAAGTCGCGGAAGTAGTAGTGCGCCGAGTGCTCGCCGCCGAAGATCGCGCCGGTGCGGGCCATTTCCTGCTTGATGAACGAGTGCCCGACCCTGGTGCGCACCGGGGTGCCGCCGTGCTCGGCGACGATCTCCGGCACCGCGTCCGAGGTGATCAGGTTGTGGATGACCACGCCGCCCGGGTTCTTCGCCAGCTCGCGCACCGCGACCAGGGCGGTGATGGCGCTGGGCGACACCGGGTCGCCGTGCTCGTCGACCACGAAGCAGCGGTCGGCGTCGCCGTCGAAGGCCAGCCCGGCGTCCGCGCCCACCTCGCGCACCTTCGCCTGCAGGTCCACGATGTTCTTCGGGTCCAGCGGGTTCGCCTCGTGGTTGGGGAAGCTGCCGTCGAGCTCGAAGTACATCGGCACGACCTCGACCGGCAGGCCCGCGAACACGCTCGGCACGGTGTGCCCGCCCATGCCGTTGCCCGCGTCCACCACGACCTTCAGCGGCCGGATCGACGACAGGTCGACCAGCTTGCGCAGGTGCTCGGCGTAGTCGGCCAGCAGGTTCTTGCGCTCGACGGTGCCCGGCTCGGCGGCGGCGTCGTGCGCGGCCCCCGCCTCGACGTCGGCCTGGATCTCGGTGAGCCCGGAGTCCTGTCCGACCGGGGCGGCGCCCGCGCGGCAGAGCTTGATCCCGTTGTACTTGGCCGGGTTGTGGCTCGCGGTGAACATCGCGCCGGGCAGGTCCAGCGCGCCGGAGGCGTAGTAGAGCATGTCGGTGCTGGCCAGGCCGATGTTGACCACGTTCACCCCGGTCGAGGTGACGCCCTCGCCGAACGCGTCGGCCAGGCCGGGCGAGGAGTCCCGCATGTCGTGCCCGATCACCACGGCCGAGCCGCCGACCAGCCGGGCGAACGCCGCGCCGACGGCGCGCACCAGGTCCGCATCGATCTGCTCGCCCACCACGCCACGGATGTCGTAGGCCTTGAAGACACCGGACAGGTCGCGCACGGGGTTCTCCCAGGGGGTCGGGCAGGCGGGCTCTCGGCCGCCCACGAGTGCTGGCCAGGAGCCTACCGGCGTCGACCCACCGGGCACCGGCCAGCGTCGATCCACCCGGCGGGCGCCGAACGGACCAGCGCTGGGCTCACTCGCCGACCGGGTCCGGCAGGACCCGCAGGTGGCCGCGCCTGCCCGCGCCGGGGCCCGGGTCCGACGGCTCGACCGGGCGGTCCACCCGACCGGCCTCGCGGACCGCCTCGGCCAGCGCGGTGAGGTCGTCGACGGAGGGCTCGGGCAGCGCGAACGCGCCGTCGTGCCGGACGACCTCCCACCCGCGCGGCACGGTCAGCCGCAGCGCGTGCTCCTCGCACAGGTCGTAGCTGTGCGGCTCGGAGTAGGTGGCCAGCGGGCCGACGACGGCGGTGGACTCGGCGTAGGCGTAGGTCAGCGTGGCTACGGCCGGGTCGAGACACCCGGTCCGCGAACACCGCCGCACGCTCCGCACGATCGGTGACCATAGCGCCTTTGCGAGCCCACGCGCCCCAAGTGCCGCACGACACGCCCCCGACACGCCCATCCGGCCCAGCCGGGGACCCGCGTACCCTGCTCAGGGTGGTGACGGCTCGCAGTTCCAGGCGGCGCGGACGGCGCAACCGAGATCGACACGGCCGCGGTTTGCGCGGCCCGCTCTACCCGTCCACCCTGCCGGTGGCCAGCACCCGCGCGGAGAAGTTCGACGCGCTGGTGCTCGACGCCCTCGAGCCCATCGAGGCCCGTTGGCGCACCGAGCTCACGAAGCTCGACGTGGCCGTGGACGACGTGCCCGAGGTGGCCAAGGACACCGCCGACGCCGCTGCTGACGCCGAAGACGGTGTCCTCGCCGACAGCGGCGTCCCGTTGGCCCGTCTGGTCCGCGCTGGTGTCGACCGCCGCGGCCAGCCGACCCGCGCCCGCATCGTCCTGTACCGCAGGCCGCTCGAAGCCCGCGCCAAGGACAGCGCCGACCTGGCCGACCTGGTGCACGACGTGCTGGTCGAACAGGTCGCCAGCTACCTCGGCCTCGACCCGGGGGTCATCGACGGCGAGTCCTGACCCCGGCCGGGGATGGCGGTGAGCAGGGCGAACAGGGCGGCGGCCGCCTGGACGAGCAGGAGCAGGCCGCGCAGCCCGGTCGGCTGGTCGACGCGGACCTCGGCGGAGCGGGTCGGCACCGAGACGGCGACCGAGGAACCCCAGGCGCGGACGACCGCGACCGGTTTGCCGTCGACGGTGGCCTGCCAGCCGGGTTCCTCCTCGGCGGTGACCACCAGGAGCCTGCCGTCGGCGCCGTCGGAGACCTTGACGGCGACCCGGGGTGGGGCGGCGTCGACCGGGACGGCCTTGTCCAGGACCGGGGTACCACCGGTGAGGGCCTGGTGGGCGGCGTCGGGGGACAGCAGGTAGGCGGAGCCGGAGGTCGGCAGCAGCCGGAAGACGGCGGCGCCGGTCGAGGTCGCCGGGCCGGGGGTGACGAGGGCGCCCGCGTGGTCGGCGAAGCGGCGGGCGTCGGCGGCGGGCACCTCGACGAACAGGACGCCGCCTGCGGCGGCGCGCAGGACGGCGGCGCGGACCCGGTCGCGGTCGTCGGAGCGGAGGTCGCGGTCGATGGCGGCCAGCCGGGGACCGGCGGACGGGGTGGGGGCGAGGTCGTCGTCGCCGAAGTTGGCCGGGCGGGTGGCGATCTGCCGCGGTGGGTGGTCGGACAGGACGAGCAGGGATCGGTTGGTGGCGGCCAGATCCGCGATCAGGGTGGTGGCGAGGTGTTCGCCGCCGTCCGCGGTCAACGGGCCGGTGCGACCGGGTAAGACCGTGCCGACAACCAGCACACCGAGCGCCGCCACGCCCGCGAGGACGGCGGGCAGCCGGACCGGGCGGGCGCCGGTGCGGACCGCCCCGAGCAGTGCCCACACCAGGCCCCACCCGACGACCAGCAGCGGCACCCCGGTCCACGCGGGGACCGCCGGACCACCGGTCAACGGGGTCGCCGGGAAGATCCGGACCAGCACGACGGCGACAACACCCAGCGACGCGAAAGCCAAGCCGGGCAACACTTTCCGGCCTGCCCGCAACACCAGCGCGACCACGACGGCCAGCACGACGACAAGACCGGCGAACGGCAACGACCCGGGTCCGCCCGCGTTGAGGCTGATCAGGTCCAGCAGCGACGTCTTCGGCGAGTCGACCACCGTGCCGACGCCGTGCAGGACCACGCCGGGATGTTGGATCACCACGGCGGGCCACGGCAGCAGCAACGCCAACGGCATGAGCACAAGCAGGAACAGCGCCGCCCCGCGCCGGGTCCCGCCGCCGGGCACGAGCACGAACCCGCCGAGCGCCATGACCACCAACGTCAAGTGCGCCAACGGGGAGAACGCGCCCATGACCGCCAGGCCGAGCGCCGTGCTCGCCACCGTCGAGAGCCACCTGCCCTCGCGGACCCGGCCGCGTGCGAGCAGCGTGGTGATCCCCGAGGCGACCAGCGGCAGCAGCACGTGCACGACGACCGCGTCGAGCCTGCCCTGCGCGACGGCGGCGGCCGCGGGCGGCAGCAGCGCGTAGCCCAGCGCGAGCAGTGCCCGCACCCACCGCCGGACCGGGGTGCGCCCGGTCGCCAGGTACGCGCTCAGGCCCGCCAGCGGCAGGTCGCCGAGCAGCAGCACCGCGACGACGGTCTGCGGGCCGCCCACGGGTGCGAACACCGCTCCGGTCAGGCCGAGCACCGCCAGCGCGGTCGGCGCGGGCGCGGCGGTCCCGCCCGCGACGCCGTGCCAGGTGGCGAGGTACTCCGACCAGACCTGACCGAGCGACCCGACCGGCAGCAACCGCCCACCGGCGAGGTCAACCCCGAACCGGCCTGCGTTCACGAGGAAAGCGAGCACCAGCAATCCGACGAACAGCAGCAGCGGCGGCGCGAGAGCGATCTGCCGGAGCACCCGGCCGCGGTCGACCCGCACCAGCAGCGTGTCCGGTTCCGGGGTCGAACCGTCCCGCCGGACCGGCGACGGCCTGGGCCCTGGGCTCGGCCGCAGCCCGGTCTGCCGGTCCGCGACCACCAGCGGGACCGCGATCGCCGTCTCCGGTCGGCGCAGACCGGCGTGGCGCGGTCGACCGGTCGCGCCCGCGGGCAGGGCGTCCGGGCTCACCGGCGGTTTCGTGGCCGCCTCCGGTGGGAGCCACACGGCTGCCGGGTCGTAGTCGCCGGGCAGGCGGCCCAACGCCGCGTCGGCCGCCACCCGGCGGCGGACCATCGTCGACACGGCGCCGCGGACCGCGTTGCGCAGCCGGGTGAATCGGCTGGTGAACAGGCCGCGGACGCTGCCTGGCTGGGTGCGATGCGGCGCCCGTGCCGACCGCGCGGCCCGCAACCCCGCGCCGCCGCCGAGCAGGTAGCCGAGTGCGCGCAGTTCCGCGCGCGCGGCGGACAGCCTGCGTTGCACAGTGAAACCCAACGCGCGGGCGAGGCACAGCAGCGTGAGCCTGGGCACACCGACCAGGAACGACAGCGTCGAGCAGTTCACCAGGAACGTGCGCAGCCCGTGGCCACGGGCGATCGCGCGCGGCGCCTGCCCGAGCCGGGGCACCAGGGTGTCCACCCGGCGCTGCCGCGTGCTGACCGCACGGGCGTGCCGAATCCGCGCCGACGGGACACAGAGGACCACCCGCCCGGCCTGGTTGACCCGCCAGCCGAAGTCGATGTCCTCGCCGAGCAGCCCGACCCGCCGGTCGAACCCGCCGAGCTCGTCCCACAGCGACCGGCGCACCAGCAGCCCGGCCGACGACACGGCCAACACCTCGGTGCTCTGCTCGAAGGCGCTGTGGTCAAAGGCGCTGTGTTCCAAGGCACGCTGCTCAAGGCCGCTCTGCGCGGAGCCACGGCCTGCCCCGGCCGGGGCGAACCGCGCCCAGTCCAGTTCGGACGGACCGACCCCGGTCTGCCGGTGCCCGGAGGCGTCGGTGGACAGTCCGGCCTCGACCACCAGCCTCGGGTCGGCCCAGTCGACCGCCAACGGCCCCAGCACCCCGGCCGACGGCGAGACCTCGGCCGCCAGGAGCAGGGTCGCCAGGCAGTCCGGCTCGGGCGCGGAATCGTCGTGCAGCAGCCAGATCCAGCCGCCCGGGTCGCCCCACCGGTGCTCGGCGTGCTCGACGGCGGCGTGCACGGCGTCGGTGAAGCCCGCGGCGCGGTCGAGGGTGATGACCCCGTCCACCACGTGGTCGGGCCCCTGCGCGGCGGCGGCCAGCAGCGCGGCCGTGTCGTCGGTGGAACCGGTGTCCACCGCGAGCACGTGCCGCGGTCGCGGACTGGAGTGCCGCAGCGCGGACAGCGCCGGGCGCAACCACTCCGCGCCGTCGTGGCAGACCAGCACGGCGAGCACCGGTGCGGTGCGCAGCACGGGAACACCCCGCGCGGGTGCCGAACGGAACCGGGGCGGCACGGGTCCGGCACACCTCCCCTCGATCGGCGGGCCACTTGGCCGCCCACCGTACGACGGGAATCCGCAGGACCGTGTGAAGACCCGGTCAACCCAACCCGGTCAGCTCAGCCTGGTCGGCTCACGAATCCGCACCCGGCCCGGCTGACACGGCGTCCGGGCAGCGCGAAACCAGTCATCGCACTGTCCGCACGGTCGGTCGCCGGAACCCGGACTCCCCAGTCGGGTCCCGGCCGCGTCACACGACGCGCTTCTTCAGCTTGCGGCGTTCGCGTTCGGACAGACCACCCCAGATGCCGAAGCGCTCGTCGTGCGCCAAGGCGTACTCCAAGCACTCCGCGCGGACCTCACAACCGAGGCAGATCCGCTTGGCCTCCCTGGTGGAACCGCCCTTCTCCGGGAAGAACGCCTCCGGGTCGGTCTGCGCGCACAACGCGCGCTCCTGCCACTCCTGCTCCTCGGTCTCGTCGAAGATCCCCGCGAACACCCCGAGGTCCTCTGTCGACCGCTCGCCCCACTCCACGACGCGGCCCCCGTCACCCAATCCCTGCATGCCTCGCCCGCCTCCTCGCCTTCCGCACTCCTCGGCTGGCGGATGCCATAGGCCGTCCCCGTGGCGAATGACATCGATGTGATTACACCCGTGTCGCCGCGGCGGGTCAAGCGCGGCCCCCGAGCGGGTGATGGGATATGTGCGCCCTGTACCCGATCGTGTACCTGCCGAAACGGCGGAGTTTTCCCGGACCGGTCGGCACCCGACCCGCGGGCATTGCCACACTGGGGGGGTGCAGCGATCAATGGTCCGCCCGTCGCCGGTGTTCATCGGGCTACTCGTGCTCACCGTCGGTGGCGCCCTGCTGACCTACGTGAAGAACCAGACAGCCCTGCAGGCTGGGATTTTCATCCTCGTCATGGGTGGCTGGGCGGTGTCGCTGTGCCTGCACGAGTTCGGGCACGCGATCTTCGCCTACCGCGGTGGCGACCGGGAGGTCTACTTCAAGGGCTACCTGACGCTGGACCCGCGCCGCTACACCGACCCGGTGCTCAGCCTGCTGCTGCCGCTGCTGTTCCTGGCCATCGGCGGCCTGCCGCTGCCCGGCGGGGCGGTGTGGATCAACCACCGGGCACTGCGTTCCCGAGCGGTGGAATCAAGCGTCTCGCTGGCCGGACCGCTGGCCAACCTGCTCGTCGCGATCGTGCTCGCGGTGTGGGTCGGCGTGTTCGACCCGTACCCGCCGATCGCCGCGGGCCTGTCCTTCCTGGCGCTGCTGGAACTGGCCGCGTTCGTGCTCAACATCCTGCCGGTGCCCGGCCTGGACGGCTGGGGCGCCATCGAGCCGTACCTGTCGTACGAGGCACGGGTCTTCGGCGCCAAGGCGCGGCAGTGGGCGCCGCTGATCCTGTTCGCGCTGCTGATCGCGGTGCCGGGGGTCAGCAGGGCGTTCTGGGACGTCGTCCAGGCGCTCTACGGGGCCGTCGGCGGGGACGAGTTCTACGCCGCCGTCGGGCAGTCGCTGTTCTTCTTCTGGCGCTGAACGTCCCCCGACAACGAACCAAACTGTCGAATCCACCTCGGTGAGCGGCTGTCCGGTCACCGAACGACGTGCGAGGATCGCCGACCGTGAAGGTAGTGGTTGTCGTCGGCGGGGTCGGGGGAGCCCGGTTCCTGCTCGGCGTGAAGAGGTTCCTGGGGTTGCCGCCGGTCGGCGAACCCGAGTCGGCGAGCGAGCACTCGGTCACCGCGGTGGTGAACACCGGTGACGACATCTGGATGCACGGCCTGCGGATCTGCCCGGACCTGGACACCTGCATGTACACCCTGGGCGGCGGCATCGACACCGAGCGCGGTTGGGGCCACGCGGGCGAGTCGTGGGCGGTGAAGGCGGAACTGGCCGCGTACGGGGCGGAACCGGACTGGTTCGGCCTCGGCGACAAGGACATCGCCACCCACCTGGTGCGGACCAGGATGATGCGCGCGGGCTACGAGCTCTCCGACATCACCGCGGCGCTGTGCGACCGGTGGCGGCCGGGGGTCCGGTTGCTGCCGATGACCGACGACCGGGTCGAGACGCACGTGGTGATCGACGAACCCGGCACGGGTGAGCGCAAGGCCGTGCACTTCCAGGAGTGGTGGGTCCGCTACCGGGCGGAGCCGCGGGCCCGTTCGATCGTGCCGGTCGGCGCGGACGAGGCCGCCCCGGCGCCCGGTGTGGCCGAGGCCATCGCGGAGGCGGACGTGGTGCTGCTCGCCCCGTCGAACCCGGTGGTGAGCGTCGGCACGGTGCTGGCGGTACCCGGGGTGCGCACCGCGTTGCGCAAGACCGAGGCGCCGGTGGTCGGTGTGTCGCCGATCATCGGTGGGAAACCGGTGCGCGGCATGGCCGACGCCTGCCTGGAGGCGATCGGGCTGGCGACCTCGGCCGAGGCGGTCGGGCGGCACTACGGCTCGCGGGCCTGCTCGGAGAGCGGTGTGCTGGACGGGTGGCTGGTCAGCACCGGCGACTCGGCGGACGTGCCGGGGGTGGCGGTTCGCGCGGTGCCGCTGTTGATGTCCGATGTGGACGCCACGGCGACCATGGTGCTGGCGGCGCTCGAGCTGGGCGGGGTCGACCTTGGCTGAGCACGCGGCGGCCGGGTCGGTCGAGGTCCTGCCGGTCCGCGGGTTGCCGGAGTTCCGGCCGGGCGACGACCTGACCGGCGCGATCGCGGCGGCGACACCGTGGCTGCGCTCGGGCGACGTCGTGGTGGTGACCAGCAAGATCGTGTCCAAAGTGGAGGGACGGCTGTACAAGGTGCCGTCCGACCCGGAGGCGCGCGCGGCGGCGCGGCGGGCGGCGGTGCTGGGGGAAGCGGACCGGGTGATCGCCGCCCGGGGGCAGACGCTGATCACGGTGAACAAGCGGATCGGCGTCGTGCAGGCGGCGTCCGGGGTCGACTCGTCGAACGTCGCGCTGGACGAGATCGCCCTGCTGCCCGCGGATCCGGACGCCTCCGCCTTGGCCCTGCGCAACGGCTTGCGCGAGCGGCTGGGTGTCGAGGTGGCGGTCGTCGTCACCGACACCATGGGACGGGCGTGGCGGGTCGGCCAGACCGACGCGGCGATCGGGGTTTCCGGGCTGCGCGCGCTGCACCCGTACGCCGGTTCGGTCGACTCGCAGGGCAACGAGCTCGCGGTGACGACGGTCGCGGTGGCCGACGAGGTCGCCGCGGCGGCGGACCTGGTCAAGGGCAAGCTCGGCGGGGTGCCCGTCGCGGTGGTGCGTGGATTGACCATCGGGGACAACGAGTCGACGGCGCGAGACCTCGTCCGGGCACCGGAGGACGACCTGTTCGGATTGGGCACGGCCGAGGCGATCACCCGCGGGCGCCGGGAAGCCGTGCTGTTGCGGCGGTCGCTGCGGGAGTTCACGGACGAACCCGTTGACGTGGGCGCGTTGCGGCGGGCGGTGGCGGCGGCGTTGACAGCGCCAGCGCCGCACCACACCCGTCCGATTCGTTTCGCGCACGTGGTTTCCCGCCGCGAAGCGTTGCTGTCGGCGATGCGGTCTGCGTGGGAAGCGGACTTGCGCGCGGACGGGATGAGTCAGGAACAGATCGCCCGGCGGGTCGCGCGCGGTGATTTCCTCGTTAAGGCACCGGAAATCGTGCTGCCTTTCCTGGTGCGCGAAGGGTCGCACACCTATCCGGACACGCGGCGGTCGGAAGCGGAACGGACGATGTTCACCGTCGCCGGTGGCGCGGCCGTGCAGGGGCTGTTGGTCGCCCTCGCCGCGGAGGGCCTCGGGTCGTGCTGGGTATCCTCGACGATCTTCTGCCCGGACGCGGTGCGCGCCGCCCTGGACCTCCCGGACACCTGGGAACCCCTCGGCGCCGTCGCGGTCGGGCGTCCGGTGCGGGAGCTGACACCGCGCGAGCCGCGGGACGAGGAGATGCTGCAACTGTGAGCCCGCACGCCGACGCGGTCGCCACCATGACCGCGTGGCGCCCCAACGACCCCGCCCAGGAGTCGCTGCGCCAGGCCTACATCGGATTCCTGCTGGCCCGCCCCGACTCGTGCCTGCGGTCCTGCGAGGCCGGGCACATCACCGCGTCCGCGCTGGTTTTCGACAGCTACGGCGAACGAGTCCTGCTCACCTTGCACCCCCGGGTCGGCAGGTGGCTGCAACTCGGCGGCCACTGCGAACCGTCCGACCGGACCCTCGCGGGCGCCGCGCTGCGCGAGGCCACAGAGGAATCCGGCATCCCCGGCCTGCGCATCGACCCGGTTCCGCTGCACGTCGACGTTCACCCGATCACGTGCTCTTTGGGTTTGCCCACCCGGCATTTCGACGTGCGGTTCGCGGTGCGCGCACCCGAGGGCGCCCAACCCGTCCGAAGTGCGGAATCCCTCGACCTGCGCTGGTGGCCAGTGGATTCCTTACCGGACGGCGGGGTGGAGATCGACCCGATCCTGGCGGTACTGCGCTAAAAGCCGACCACCGGGGAAAGTTGCTAGCTTGCAGGACATGACCCCAGAACTCGCCTGGCCGATCCCGCACACCGACCCCGGCGACATTCTCCTGGAGGCCGCCCACCGGCACCGCCGCGCGGGCGACCTCACCGAGGCCCTCGACTGCCTCACCGAAGCCCTCCGGCTCGGCGGCGAGGACCGCGCCTTCGCCCGCGTCGCCATCGCCGACATCCTCACCGAACTCGCCCGCCCCGCCGATGCCGCCCACCACCTCGCCCAACTCCGCGCCGACCCCTGGTCCGCCCCCTGCGAACTGGTCGCCGAGACCTGCACCGCCCAAGCCGACCACGCGGGCGCCCTCTCCTGGTACTCCCTCGCCATCGCCAACCTCCCCACCTGGGACCTCGCCGAACTCGCCACCGCCGACGCCCCCCTCAGCTACGCCAACAGCCTCCTCACCGCCCGCCACCGCACCCGCCGCCACCTCGCCCTCCCCCACGACGACTGGGACAACTGCGCCATCTTCGACTGACCGGTCGGTCCGCCCAGCGTCCTGGCCGGACCGAACCCGGTCCAGGTCAGACGGTGGCGGACAACTCCTCGAGAGCGGCCGACGCCAACTCGACCAACCTGCGCAGGCTGGCCTCGGCGAACACGCACTCGATGCCGTCGAGGTGATCACCGAACTGGAAAGCCACGTCGTCGTGGCCGTGCACCGTGTTGGCGATGTCGCAGTCCGAAGCGACCTTGGCCCAGGTGTTCACGTTCAAGGCGGTTCGCATTGAGTTCCTCTCCTTGGTTTCTCGACCCGACTCAGGTTGTCGCCGCGCGACGCCGGGCGACAGCGCAAGAACCGAGCAAGTTCCGAACAACCCCGCGAATGGCCCTGACTAGCGCAAACACCGCGCGCTAGCGTGGGCTGACGGAGGTAGCACCGCGTGGCGACCAAGCGAATCGGCCTGGCGAGGGCGCGACGCGGGGCCGGGCACACCCAGGAGTCCTTGGCCGCCGCGCTCGGGTCGATCCGGTCACCGTGCGCCGGTGGGAGAGCGGGGCGAGCACCCCGATGCCGGGGTTCGTCCCCGCGCCGGCCTCGGCGATCGGCGTCGACCGGTACGCGCTCGACTTGCTTCTCCACACCGAGCAGCCGATGTCCGCGCACCCGTGGGAGAAAAGCGAACTGATGCGACGACTGCACCACTCCGCGCTCGGCCCGGAGACCATCGAGCAGGTGAGCCTTGCCGTGGAAGGACTGTGTTGTGACTATGCCTGGCGGTCGCCGCACGACTTACTCGCCGAGGCCCGTGCTCAACTCGACTACCTGTCGACCCACCTCAACGGTCCCTGCACGCTCACCCAGCACCGGGACCTGCTCATTCAGGCAGGCTGGCTACTGCTGCTCAGCGGCTGTGTCGAATACGACATCGGCCAACGCGGGCAGGCGGACCGCAGTCGCCAGGCGGCGTTGCGGATCGGGCAGGAGACCGGGGTTGGCGAGATCATCGGCTGGTCGTTCGAGATGCTGGCCTGGTTCGCGCTGACCCGGGGCGACCTCACCGAGGTCGGGCGGTTCGCCCAGGCCGGGGTCGAGGCGGCGGGCAGTTCGTCGGTCGCGGTCCAACTCAAGGCCCAGGCCGCCAAGGCGGCGGCGCGGCTGGGCGACACCGTGGCGGTCGACCGTGTGCTCGACGACGGCTACACCATCCTCGCCCGCCACGACCGTCCGGCCCGCCCGGACAACCACTTCGTCGTCGATCCGGCCAAATGGGACTTCTACGCGATGGACTGCTACCGCGTGGTCGGCCAGAACCACAAGGCACACGCCCACGCGCGAGAGGTGTTGAAACTGGGCAAAGCGCCGATGCGGGTGACCGAGGCCCAGCTCACCCTGGCCGTCCTCGACATCCGCGCGCACGACTTGGACGGCGCGGCTCACTGGGTCGACCAGGCACTTGCCGCCGAGCGGAAGTCCATTGATTCGCTGCTCATGGTCGCCACCGAGGTCGAGCGCGGGCTCGCCGGGGACAAGGCGGGCGAGCGGGTGCTTGGGCCGATCCGGCAGGCGCGGGAGAGCTACATCCCCCGGTAGTCCTTCACCGACAGTCGTGGGCCGAAGCGGGGTTTGGTGAAGCCGCTGACCTCGATGTAGCGGATCACCCGTTGTCGGTGGGGTGCGTAGGGCGCGAGCAGTTCCAGCATTCCCCGGTCGTCCACCTTCCGGCCCGCCAAGGCGTAACCGACCAACGCCGGGATGTGGTAGTCACCCACGCTTACCGCGTCCGGGTCGCCCCAGGCGCGTTGGGCGACTTCGGCGGCTGTCCACACGCCGACCCCGGGGACCTTCCGCAGCAGCAACCGGCCCTCCACTCCCCGTAGGACCGCCGCCTGTTCGAGGCGGGGGGCGACTTGGGCGGCGGCGATGATGGCGCGGCGGCGGGCCGAGTCGACGCCTGCGGCGTGCCACTCCCAGTCCTGGATGCCGAGCACGGCGGTCGGCGTCGGCGGTACGTGCAACCGGACCGGGCCGGGGGCGGGCAGTCCGAACCGGCGGCAGAGCTCACGCCAGGATCGGCGGGCTTCGGCGCCGGTGACCTTTTGTTCCAGGATGGCGGCCAGCAGCACGTCCCACACGCGGCCGGTGGCGCCGAGGCGGATCGGGTGGGTGCGGCGGGCGGCGGCGATCAGGGGGTGGTGCGGGACGAAGCCGGTGTCGTCGTCGGCGGCGCCCAGCAGGGCCGGGAGGCGGTCGAGGAGCCAGGTGGCGCCGGGGCCCCAGGACTGGGCGTCGTGACCGGCCAGGTGCAGGGTGCCGGGGCCGTCCGGGGTGTTGCCCGCGAGCCAGACGCCCCGGTCGTCGGCCTGGAAGGCGGGGTCGCCGGTGCCGCGGCGCAGCGGCCGGAGGGTGCGGGCGACGTCGAGGGGGTAATCGGGTCGCCAGGTGCGGGTGGACGTCATCACGGCGACCGTACCGCCCGGTTGGTTACAGTTGACGCCTCCGCACCCCGGCCCTCAGCACCAAGGACACCCGCCAGTGACGCTGTCAGAACTCTTCGTAGTCGTACCCGCGGGTGGCAGCGGGACGCGCCTGTGGCCGCTGTCCCGCGCGGGTAACCCCAAGTTCCTGCACCCGCTGACCGGCACCGACCGGTCGCTGCTGCAGGCCACGTTCGACCGGTTGACGCCGTTGGCGCCGCCGGAGCGGCTGCTGGTGGTGACCGGGACGGCGCACGCGGCCGGGGTGGCGCGGCAACTGCCGGACCTGCCGGACCGCAACATCCTGGTCGAGCCGTTCGCGCGGGACTCGTGCGCGGCGATCGCGTTGGCGGCCGCGGTGATCGAATGGCGGTCGCCGGGCGCGGTGATGGCGTCGTTCGCGGCGGACCACCTGATCACCGACCCCGAGGAGTTCGCGCGGACGGTAGAGCGGGCGGTCGCCGGTGCCCGTGAGGGCTACCTGATGACGATCGGCATCACCCCGACCCGCCCGGAGACCGGTTACGGCTACCTGCGGCTCAGCTCCCCCGCCGAGCGCGGCGTGATCCAGCCGGTGCTCGAGTTCAAGGAGAAGCCGTCGCTGGAGGTGGCGGCCCGCTACGTCGAGTCCGGCGCCTACCTGTGGAACGCCAGCATGTTCCTCTGGCGCACCGACCTGTTCCTCGCGGAGTTGGCCGCGCGCAGGCCGGACGTCGCCGGGCCGATCGCCCAGATCGCGGCGGCATGGGACACCGACGACCAGGAGGACGTGCTCGCCGAGCTGTGGCCGACGGTCCCGAAGGTCGCCGTCGAGTACGCCGTGATGGAACCCGCCGCCGAGGAGGGCAAGGTCGCGACCGTGCCCGGCGACTTCGGCTGGAGCGACATCGGCGACTTCGAGACCGTGGTCCGGTTGTTGGGCACCGACGTCGGCGGCGGCGGCCGCTCGTTCTCGTCGAGCTACCCGGGCAGCCGCGCGGTCGTCGTCGACGGCGAGGACGTCATCGTGGTCCCCAACGGCGGCCGCCTGGTGGCCACCCTCGGCGTCCGCGACCTCATCGTCGTCGACACCACCGACGCCGTCCTCGTCTGCGACCGCGACCGCGCCCAGGACATCAAACGCCTCACCGAGATCCTCCGCGACCACGGCGAAGCCGACTACCTGTGAATCCGCCTCGGATTCCGCGCCGCCCCGCCCCAGTCCGATGACGGCACGCACCCGGCGGGATAGTCTGACGATCAACACGCAGCGACGCAGGAGAGGCCGCCCCATGGATCCTCGTGACCGGGCCGACGCCATCCTGGCCCGCGCCCGCGCGCGCGGCGCCTACGTCGTCACCCCGGAGAGCGCCATCTCCCCCATGGACGCCGCCGCCACCCTCCAAATCCCCCGCGCCGTGGTAGCCGCCATCGACGAGACCGACCCGGAAATCACCCTCGTCTTCCCCCCCGGCGCCTTCCAAGACCCAGCACCACCCCAACACCACCCCACCTACCCCACCCCAGAACCCCCCGCGATCGCCCAGGAAGCCGCCACCCAGTCCGTCGCCGCCCCCGGTCGCCCCCCCAGAAGACCCCACCCCCCCGACCGCGACCGCATCGAGGGCTCAATCCCCCCCCCCCCCCCCCCACAGCAACACCAGAACCACCACCAACCCCCCCGCCCCTCCCTCTCCCAACGCCTCGACGGAGACCACTAGCAGGCGGTAGTACCAAAAGAGGAAAAGACGAGAAGAAAAGACGAAGGCGCCACACCGATAAAGCACCGCACCCAACTCGCACCACACGCCTTGAAACCCGCCTAAGAGCGTGTCTCATGTGGGGAGTTTCTTGAAACACGTGAGAGCAGCGGCGAGGGTGGTGAAGGCGAGGTAGTTGCGGACGTGGCGTTCCCAGCGGATGGCGAGTCGGCGGTAGCCGTTGGTCAGCCAGGCCAGGGT
>NZ_AXWW01000083.1 GCF_000482865.1 Actinokineospora inagensis DSM 44258
GGGCGACGGGCGACGGGCGACGGGCGACGGGCGACGGGCGACGGGCCGACGGGCCGACGGGCCGACGGGCCGACGGGCGACGGGCCGACGGGCGACGGGCCGACGGGCGACGGGCTCGGTCGCCGTGTGCAGTGCGCCAGGGGCGGGCCGCACGCTCGAAGATGAGGTGGGGAACGGCCGGTCGGGTGCTCGTATGACCAACTGTCAGGTCATCACGAGGTCAGCAAGGCCACCGGGAACTGCCCGGCGGCTGTGGGCCGTTGACGAGGGCTGCTGGACACACGTCCGAAAACGCTTGACCCGATCCGTTCCGGCCGCTAGGCAGGCGCCCGCCCACCCGGGGGCCGGGGGCCCATTCCTGAAGGTATCGCGGACAGCGAGTTGTCAAGAGGGGGTGCGGTTGGGCTGTGGATGCCCCGGACGAGTGTGGACAACTCAGTAGCCGCGGATCGTCAGGTGGCCCGGGAACCGGCGGAGGGTCTGCGTTGGCACAGCCGGGACCGGTCGTGGTGCGGATCACGTCTGGGTGGGGCACTGGTCCGGGCTGACCGGCTACCGTGGACGGCGTGGCCGTCCGTGGTGTTCTGCTGGACTTCTCCGGCACCCTGTTCCGCTTGGAGCCGGGTGTCGACGCTGTCCAGGGCATGTGGGATGGCTCCGGTGAGGCGCTGACCGCCGAGCGGTATGCCGAGGTGTTGGCGGTGTTGACCGTCGCGCATGGGGTTCCCGCGCAGGTGCCGCCGGATCTGCGTGACGCGTGGCATCGGCGTGACTTGGACCCTGACCTGCACCGGGCTGTCTACGAAGCGTCGTTGGCACATCCGGATCTGGGGTTGGCCGAGGGGGTGGCCACCCGGTTGTACGAGGTCATGTTGCAGCCGACGTCGTGGCGGCCGTATCCGGATACCGAGGCGGCGTTGCGGCTGGCCAGGGCCAACGGCCTCCCGGTGGCCGTGGTGAGCAACATCGCGTGGGACATTCGCACCACGTTCGCGCACTGGGGTGTCGAGGACCTGGTTGACGAGTACGTGCTGTCGTACCTCGTGGGGTCCATGAAGCCGGATCACAAGATCTTCCGGATCGCCTGTGAGCGGATCGGGGTTGAGCCGGGCGAGGCGTTGATGATCGGCGACAGCGCGGTGGCCGACGGGGCTGCCGTCGAGGTGGGTTGTCGGTTCGAGCGGGTGGAGCCGCAGGCGACCGCGACTCGTCAAGACGCGCTGCTCACCGCGTTGCGCGCGCACGGGATCGCGGGCTAGACGTCACGCCGCGCGGGTGCGTGGACACGTAACCCGTACCATTTCCCGAGTCACCTCTGCTGTGCTCCCACCAGGAGATTGTCGTGTCCCTGCACATCCACGACAGCGCGAGCCGTACTTCGCGCGAGTTCACGCCGCTGACACCCGGGATCGCCTCGATCTACGTGTGCGGCGCGACGGTGCAGGGCGTCCCGCACATCGGGCACGTGCGCAGCGGCCTGAACTTCGACGTCGTGCGCCGCTGGCTGGCCCACGGGGGCCTGGACGTCCGGTTGGTGCGCAACGTCACCGACATCGACGACAAGATCCTGGCGAAGGCCGCCCAGGCGGGGCGTCCGTGGTGGGAGTGGGCGGCGACGCACGAGCGCGCGTTCGAGGCCGCCTACGACGCGCTGGGCTGCCTGCCGCCATCCGTCGCGCCGCGCGCGACCGGGCACATCACGCAGATGGTCGAGTTGATGCAGCGGCTCATCGATGGCGGTCACGCGTACGCGTCGGGGGGTGACGTGTACTTCTCCGTCGCCTCTTACCCCGCGTACGGCGAGGTGTCGAGCGTGGTGATCGAGGACGTGCAGCAGGGGGAGTCCGCGGCGCAGGGCAAGGCCGACCCGCGTGACTTCACGCTGTGGAAGTCGGCGAAGCCGGGTGAGCCGTCGTGGCCGACGCCGTGGGGTCCGGGGCGGCCCGGTTGGCACCTGGAGTGCTCGGCGATGGCCCGCACGTACCTGGGCGCCGAGTTCGACATCCACGGCGGCGGCATCGACCTGGTGTTCCCGCACCACGAGAACGAACAGGCCCAGTCGCGTGCCGCCGGGGACGGGTTCGCCCGGTACTGGATGCACAACGCGTGGGTCACCATGAGCGGCGAGAAGATGTCCAAGTCACTGGGCAACGTCGTGGCCATCCCGGAGATGCTCAACCGGGTGCGGCCGCAGGAACTGCGGTACTACCTGGTGGTGCCGCACTACCGGTCGATGATCGAGTACTCCGAGGCGGCGCTGGACGAGTCGGTGCGCGCCTACCAGCGGATCGAGTCGTTCGTGCGCAAGGTCGTGCAGCGCACGGGGGTTGTCGCGCCCGGCGCGCTCGCGCCGGAGTTCGCGGCGGCGCTGGACGACGACCTGTCGACCCCGGCCGCGTTGGCCGCCGTGCACAACACCGTGCGGCACGGCAACTCCGCGCTGGACAACGGTGACGACGAGACGGCGCGCACGGCCGCCGGTTCGGTGCGTGCGATGCTGGGCGTGCTCGGACTGGACCCGCTGGCGTGGGCCGACACCACCACCGACACGGGGCCGCGGCAGGCGTTGACCGCGCTGGTCGAGGGCCTGTTGGAGGAGCGCACCCGGGCCCGCGCCGACCGCGACTTCGCGTTGAGCGACGCGATCCGGGACCGCCTGCTTGCCGCGGGCGTCGCCGTCGAGGACACCCCCGGCGGTCCACAGTGGACATTGAAGGACGGCTGACGTGGCAGGCAACTCCCAGCGCCGGGGCGCGATGCGCAAGGCGGGCACCAAGAAGGGCGCCGTCGTCGGCTCCGGTGGTCAGCGCCGGAAGGCGTTGCAGGGCAAGGGTCCCACCCCCAAGGCGGAGGACCGCCCCGGCCACGCCGCCAACCGCCGCGCCAACGCCACCGCCAAGCGCGTCGCGGGCCGGACGAAGGACAAGCAGGCCAACGAGCTCGTCGCGGGCCGCAACCCCGTCGTCGAGTGCCTGCGCGCGGGCATCCCGGCGACCGCGCTGTACGTGGCCCTCGGCATCGAGACCGACGACCGCGTCGCCGACTCGGTCCGGATGGCCGCCGACCGCGGCGTGTCGGTGCTGGAGGTGTCCCGCCCGGAACTCGACCGGCTGACCGCGGGCGCCATGCACCAGGGCCTCGCGCTGCAGGTGCCGCCGTTCGAGTACGCGCACCCCGACGACCTCCTGGAAGCCGCGCGGGGCAGCGGCGACGCCCCGCTGATCGTCGCCCTCGACGGCGTCACCGACCCGCGCAACCTCGGCGCGGTGATCCGCTCGGCCGCGGCGTTCGGCGCCAACGGGGTCCTCCTCCCCCAGCGCCGCAGCGCGGGGATCACCGCGGTCGCCTGGCGCACCTCGGCCGGTACCGCCGCGAAGATCCCGGTCGCGGTGGCGACCAACCTGACCCGGCAACTGCGCTCCTTCGCCGACGACGGCCTGATGATCGTCGGCCTGGACGCCGACGGGACGATGGAGCTGGACAACCTCGAACTGGCGACCTCACCACTGGTCGTCGTGGTCGGCTCGGAAGGCCGCGGCCTGACCCGCCTCGTCCGCGAGGCCTGCGACGCCACCGTGTCCATCCCGATGTCCGCGGGCGTCGAGTCGCTCAACGCCTCGGTGGCCGCAGGTGTCGTCCTCGCCGAGGTCGCCCGCCGCCGCCGGACGGCGGGCCGCATCTAGCTCCACTGTGGACAGTTCAGGTGGCGCGGCCGGTTGCCAGGTCGACGGCGATCCGGTGCCAGTACTCCGCCTGGTCCTGGTCGCCGGTGTGGTGGAAGTGGGCGCTGAGGTTGGCGATCGCCACGATGTAGCCGGTGTGGGCCAACTGCCGCCAGATGGCCACTGCCTCCTCAGTCCGGTCGAGTTCGGTCGGCAGGAGGGCCTGGTAGTCCAGGATGGCCTCGTCGGCGACCGAGCGGGCCTTGGTCAACAGCTTGACGGCGACCTCGAGCTCGCCGGACTCGGCGACGGTGTGCGCGACCACGACCTGGCACGCGTGGTTGCCCGCCTCAGCGTCGTCGGCCAACCAGTCGGCGGCGATGAAGGTGATTTCCTCGGATTCTTGGGCGATGTCCCAGATCGTCCGGACGACGGTGGGCGTTCCGGTGCGCGCCGCGGCCGAGTAGACATCGTGGAACGCCGCAGGGCTCTCCGCCAACGCCCAGACACCGAGGTTCGTCCAGGCGGTCAGTCGCCGAGCCCGGCGGCCTGGGTGGTCCAGCGGATGGCCGGTTCCCGGTCGCCCAGGTCTGCCAGGACTCGACCGAGGTTGGTCATGCAGTGGGGATCACCTGCCGCCGCACCGCGTCGGTAGATTTCCAGCGCCTGATCGTCGAGTCCGGCTGCCTCGCACGCGGTGGCATATGAGAAGGCGGCGTCGGGGGAACCTGCCGCCATCGCCGCCTCAAACCATTGGGCCATCTCGTCAAACGCGGGGCTGCCCAGGCCGAGGTGGTACAGAGCGGCCGCTTGTGCGCCTGAGACGGGGCGGCAGGCCCAGGCGAGTGCTTCGTCGAAGTCGCCCACCGGGTGGTCGAGGTACGTGGGCGCGAGGGCTCGGAGCAGGACCGTCGGAATCCCGTGCACCATTCCGGCGCGGCGGCAGTCGATCGCGGCGGAGATCACCGCGCCTGCGAGCGGGTGGTCACCGCCGAGTGCGGACCGCCAGTGCTGCAAGGTCGCCGGGGCGCCCGCGATGTGCTCGGCAAGACCCACGGCGCCGGGTTGGTCCAAATAGGACGCGATCCGCGAGTCGGGATGCTCCGCCGCGCGGCGCTTCTCCGACGGTGCAGGCTCGCGCGGGAGGTAGAAGGTCTTGGCGCGGCCGAGGACCCGGTCTGCGATCGTCCGACGGGTCGAGGAGCGCAGGGTGCCGAGGATGACCGTGCCGATGGCGTGGACGTCGAGTTGGGCGAGGTCGAGGCAACCCGGGCTGATGAAGCGCTCCAGGCGGTCCAACCAGATGGTCAGGTCGGGCTCGCGCCGGACGAGCCGCAACACGGAGCGCAATGAGCCGGGATCACGGACGACGACCAGACCGGAGTCGCCCCGAGCCCGCGACAGGGCTTCAAGCGCGGTCCGGGTCTTGCCCGCCGCAGCCGGTCCCGCCACGACGACGAAGCCGAACTCGTCGCCCACGTCCAGGGCGGCGGTGAGGTCGGTGTCGATGTCACGCGGGATGTACGGCGTGTCGGTGACCACCAGGTCGTCGAAGTCGGCAACGGTGGGGAGGTTGTTGCCGCGGGTGGGGACGCCCAGGGCGGCTAGGTCCGGGAGCACTGGCGAAAGGGCACCCAGCGGTTGATCCTGTGTGGTGGGTGAACTGCGGGTCTCGGCCCTGCTCGGTTAATCTACTGCGCAGTCAACTACGGGGAGGGCCGGGTTTGCGCGGGATTCTCGATGACCTCGCCCGGCACTGGCCGGTGTACCTGTCGATGCCGTTCGTGGCGGCGGTGATCGGGTACGTGACCAAGCGGGTCGCCATCGAGATGATGTTCCGGCCGCTGCGGTTCGTCGGGCTGGTCGACCCGTGGCTGGGCTGGCAGGGTGTGGTGCCGCGGAACTCGGCGCGGATGATCCGGGTGTCGGCCGAGTTGATCACCAGCAGGTTGGTCGACCCGCGTGAGGTGGTCGACCGGCTGGACCCGGACGAGGTGGCCAGGCAGATCCAGGGGCCGCTGCTGACCGCCGTCGACCGGATCGCCCGGGAGGTGCTGGAGACGCACCACCCGCGGCTGTGGGAGCTGCTGCCGGTGCTGGCCCAGGACCTGGTGGTCAAGCAGGTGCAGGCGGGCAGCCCGGAGCTGGTGCGGCGGGTGCTGGCCGAGATCCGGGCCAACATCGGCGACGTGCTCGACGTCGGCCAGGTGGCGGTGACCGCGTTGGAGCGGGACAAGGAGCTGCTGGTCCGGCTGGTGCGGGACATCTCCCGGCCGGAGATGGCGTTCATCGCCCGCTGCGGCGTCTACTCCGGGTTCGTGCTCGGCGTGGTGCAGACGATCGTGTGGGCGCTGACCAGGGAACCGCTGGTGCTGCCGGTCTTCGGCGCGGCGATCGGCTGGTTCACCGACTGGCTGGCCATCAAGCTGGTGTTCTTCCCGCGCGAACGCAAGAGGGTCTTCGGCCTGGTCACCTTCCAGGGGGTCTTCCAGCGGCGCCGGGCCGAGGTGGCCCGCCAGTACGGGGACCTGATCGCCCGCGAGGTGATGACGGTGCCGAACATCGTCGAGGGGGTGTTGCGCGGGCCGCGGTCGGACCGGTTGCTGGCGATGATCCAGCAACTGGTGCGCAAGTCGGTCGACGAGCAGGCCAGCCTCGCCAAGCCGTTCGTGGCGGTCGCGGTGGGCACGAAACGCTTCCAGGACATGAAGCACGCGGCGGCCGACAAGGCGATGGACTACCTGGACAGCACCGCCCTGCACGCCGAGCCGTACGCGACGAAGGCGCTCGACATCGGCAACACGATCGCGGCGAAGATGAACCAACTGAGCCGGGCCGAGTACGAGCAGTTGCTGCGGCCCGCGTTCCGGCAGGACGAGTGGAAGCTGATCGCGGTGGGCGCGGTCATCGGCGCCGTCGTCGGGCACCTGCAGTCGCTGCTGCTGGTGTCCTAGGCGACCCGGCGGCGGACCCGGCTGACCGCCCAGCACACCAGGTAGATCAGGAACGAGATCGCGGTGACGAACGCGCTGACCGGGGTGCCCGGGGCCAGCGACAGGACGATCCCGCCGACCGCGGAGACCTCGGCGAACGCGATCGCGAGCAGGGTCGCCTTGAGCGGGCTCGCGGTGATCCGGCACGCGGCGGCGGCGGGGGTGACCATCAGCGACAGCACCAGCAGCGACCCGACCGTGCGAACGCCCAGGGCCGTGGCGGCGCCGACCATCACCGCGAACACGATGGCCAACGCGGTCGTTGGCACGCCACGGGCCTTCGCGACCTCCGGGTCGACGCTGGCGAACAGCAGCGGCCGGTAGAGGAACGCGAGCAGGCCGAGCACGACGACCGCGCACACGCTGAGCAGCGCGACGCTGGCGAAGTCCTGGCCGACGATCTGCCCGGTGAGCAGGCCGAACTTGTTCGCCGCGCGTCCCTTGTAGAGCCACAGCATGAGCACGCCGAGGCCGAGACCGAAGGCGAGCACGACGCCGATCACCGAGTCGTAGTCGGCGCTGCGGCGGGACAGCAGGCCGAGCACCAGGGCGGCGACGACGGCACCGGCCAGCGCCCCGTTGCCGACGTCCCAGCCGAGCAGCAACGCGCCCGCGCCGCCGGTCAGCGCCAGTTCGGACGTGCCGTGTACGGAGAACGCCATGTTGCGGCTGACGATCAGCGGCCCGAGCACCCCGGCCAGCAGGCCGAGCACCGCGGCGACGACCAGCGCGGACACCACGAACGGCAGACCGAGCAGCTTCGCGGTCAGCGCGAAGTCGAAGAGGTTCGACATCTAGTGCTCCACCAACTCGTCGGCGTGATGGGAGCCGTCCTCGCAGAGGTCGCTGTGCGCGCCGACGATGTGGATCTGGCCGCGCACCCGGACCACGGCGATCTCGGTGCCGTACAGCTCGGACAGCGTCGCCGAGGTCATGACCTGCTCCGGCGGTCCCACCCGGAACCGGCCGTCGACCAGGTAGACGACCCGGTCGACCAGCGGCAGCACCGGGTTGATCTCGTGCGTGACGAACAGGACCGCGCTGCCGGACTCGCGCCGGTGCGCGTCGATGAGGGCGCTCACCGCGCGCTGGTGGGCGAGGTCGAGTGAGAGCAGCGGCTCGTCGCACAGCAGCACGGTGGGGTCACCGACGAGCGCTTGCGCCACCCGGAGCCGTTGCTGCTCACCGCCGGACAACAAACCGACTGGGCGGTTCGCGTAGCCGGTAGCGCCAACGGCTTCCAGCACCCGATCGACCTGTCTGCGCCGTTCGCGCATATCGCTGAAGCCGAGACCCCAACGGTGACCGTCGTACCCGAGGCCTACGAGATCGCGGCCACGCACGGCGACGGTTGGATCGATGGCCTTTTGCTGCGGGATGTAGCCAATGCTGCGGTTGCCCCGACCGGGCGCCGCGCCCGCGATCCGGACCGTGCCCGCGGTCAGCTTCTGCTGCCCGAGCAGCACGCGCATGAGGCTGGTCTTACCGGACCCGTTGGGCCCCAGCACCGCGACGAACTCACCGGGCGCGACGTCGAGGTCGAGCCCGTCCCACAGGACCCGGTCGCCGTAGGCGAGCCTGGCCCCGGCGAGCGACACGGCCGGGGTGCTGCTGGTCATCTGGCTGGCGCCGTTCAACTCGATCACGGGTCATCCCACTGCCTTGGCGAGGGCGTCGACCTGCTTGGTCATCCAGTCAAGGTAACCGGTCACCCCCGGTGGCAGCGTCTCGGTCACCCCCACGACGGGTACACCCGCGGCGCCCGCGGCCTCCTTGAGCCGCCGGGTCACCGCGGTCTCGGTCTGGCTGTTGTCCACGACGGCGGCCACTTCCCGGTCGCTCACCATCGCGGTGGTCACGGCGACGGCCTCGGCGGGCGGGTCGGACTCCTCCTCGACCGCTTTCGAGTACTCCGCCGGTGTCACGTCGGTGATCCCGGCTGTGTGCAGTAAGTAGGCGGCGACCGGTTCGGTGGACAGAACCTTGGTGCCCGGTTTGCGCTGACCGATCTGGGCGGCCTTGGCGGCGATGTCCTGCAGGCCGCGGTCGAAGGTGGCGGCGTTCGCGCGGAAGGCGGCGGCCTTGTCCGGGGCGATGGCGGTGAGGTTGTCGGCCACCTTGTCGGCGACCTTGCGCACGGTGTCCAGGTCGTACCAGACGTGCTCGTTGGTGTCGTTGGCCGCGTCGGCGGGGGCGGCCAACGAGTTGTCGACGCCGCGGCCGGGTTGGGCCAGGTCGAACGCGACGACGCGGGTGGCCTTGGTGCCGGAGGCGTCCACCAACGGGGTGAAGTAGTCGTCGTAACCGCCGCCGTTGGACAAGACCAGGTTGGCGTCGGCGAAGACGGCGGCGTCGGCGGGCTTGGCCTCGTAGCCGTGCGGGTCGGCGTTCGGGTCGCTGAGCAGGGCGGTCACCGACACCGCGGCGCCGCCGACCGCGCTCGCCACGCTCGCCCACACGTTCGTGGAGGCGACCACGACGATCTTCCCGCTCGGCGCCGCGCCCTGTGAGCCTGCGCACGCGGCCAGGGACGCCAGGGACGCCGCAGTCGTCGCGGTCAGCGCCACCAATCCGACGACGGTGGTCGCGATGTGGCTGGGACGGGATCCGACCCGGATCGGCCGGTGGGTCATGGTGCGCTCCTGGGCTCGGGAATGTGCCTTCATCCGGCCGCGCCACCGGGCGGAGCCGAGAATGGAAACCGTTGTCGATTTCAGCATACGCCACCGCTGGGTCACCGCCTACCTCGACCGTGTGAACCCCGGACGGTGGACCGCCAGCGGGTGTTCGCGCAGAGTCGGGCTTCTGCAATTGGTTCTGAACCGTTACGGTCAATCCATGGCGCGGTCTACGCATGTGCGACGCCCGGCGACCCTGGCGTCGCTGGCAGCGGAACTCGGGGTCTCCCGAACGACGGTGTCCAATGCCTACAACCGGCCGGACCAGCTCTCCCCGGAACTGCGCAGGCGGGTGCTGGAGACCGCCCGGCGGCTCGGCTACCCCGGGCCGGACCCGGTCGCCCGCTCGCTGCGCACCCGCAAGGCGGGCGCGGTCGGGCTGCTGCTCACCGAGAACCTCTCCTACGCCTTCCGCGACCCGGCGGCCCTCGGCTTCCTGGAGGGCCTCGCCCTGGCCTGCGAGGGCGCGGGCCAGGGCCTGCACCTGGTGCCGGTCAACCCGGAGCGCGAGGACGTCGCCGCCGTGCACCGCGCCGGGGTCGACGGGTTCGTCGTCTACTCGGTGCCCGACGACGACCCGCACCTGGCCGCCGTGCTGTCCCGGCCGGTGCCCACCGTGGTCGCCGACCAGCCGCACGTCGAGAGCGTCGACCGGGTCGGCATCGACGACCGGGGTGCGATCACCGCTCTCGCGCAGCGCCTGATCGCCTTCGGCCACCGCCGGGTCGGCGTGGTCTGCATGCGCCTGGCCCGCGACCGCAACGACGGGTTCGCCAGCCCGGAGCGCGCCGAGACCGCCACCTTCCACGTGCAGCGCGCCCGGCTGGCCGGTCTGTCCGACGCGTTCACCGCCGTCGGGGTCGACTGGAGCCGGGTGCCCGTCGTCGAGCGCTTCGACCACAGCGTGTCCAGCGGCGCGTCGGCGGCGGCGCAACTGCTCGACGCCGACCCGCACGTGACCGCCCTGATCTGCACGTCCGACATCCTGGCCCTCGGCGCTCTCGCCGAGGCCAGACGCCGCGGGCTGCGTGTGCCGCAAGACCTGACCATCACCGGGTTCGACGGGATCGCCGACGCCGACCGGGTCGGGCTGACCACGGTCCGGCAGCCGGTCCTGGAGAAGGGCCGGGCCGCCGGGAAGCTGTTACTGGCCTCGGTGGACCCGAGCAGGCCGCGCGAGATCACCCTGGACACCGAGCTGGTCCCCGGCGCGACCGCCGCGCCGCCGCGCACGGCCGAGGAACGCTGGTTCGGGCCATGACGGCTACGGCTGGACGGTGATCGGGACCGGTGGGCTGACCAGGCCACCGACGTGCGCGGTCACCTGGTAGGTGCCCGGTGGCACGGTGTCGCGCTGGGTCGGGCAACCCGGTCCCGAGGTGCGACCGGCCCATTTCACCTCGAAGCTCTCCCGCTGTCCCGGGTTCAGCACGGTCGGCTCGTCGCCGTCGGCCGGGGTGCAGTCGTTGCTCGACCACAACCGGTTCGGGCCCGCGCTGATCACCAGTTCGCGGTGGGCGCGGCCGATGTCGCGGGTGCAGGGCACCGGACCGGTGTTGGTGACGACCACGCGCAGCGCCGGGCGGGTGCCGACCCGGAAGGTGGCCGGGTCGACCTCGGCGGCCACCGCGATCACCGGGTCCGGGCAGAGCACGCGCGGGTCCGGCGGCGGGGGTGGCGGTGGCTGGGGCGGCGGCGCGGGTGTGGATGCGGGTGTGGATGCCGTCGGCGCCGGTGACGTGGTGGACGGCGCGGTGCTGCTGGGGTGGACCGGCGGCGCCCAGTTCCCGGCGACCCCGACCTCGGCGGCGTCGCCACCACCGAGAAGACCACTGATGACCCACGCGAGCGCCACGACCCCGGCGGCGGACCCGACCACCGCGACCACCCGCCGGCGCAGGTAGACGGATCGGGGCAAGGGGCGGCTGAGCGGCTCGTCCGTGTCGATCATCCGGTGCACGGTAACCCGGCACGGGAGTGAAACCGGGCCGGACACTGTCCCCCATCGGGGGATCTGCAGGCCACCGAATGACACCAAGAGTGAGTTTTCTCAAGAACGCTTGTCTGGCAACTGGGAAGCTCGGTGCAATGGCCGGGTCTGTGCCCGGCGACCGGAGGTTCCCGTGACCGCGATCGATGACCTGCTGCAGCGCCACGTCGACGGCCAGGACCACGGCGCCCCCGAGGTGCCGACCCCGGTGCCCGCGCTGCACCTGACCGTGGTCACCTGCATGGACGCCCGGATCAAGGTGTTCGACGTGTTCGGCCTCAAGCACGGCGAGGTGCACATCCTGCGCAACGCGGGCGGCATCGTGACCGACGACGTGATCCGGTCGCTGTCGATCAGCCAGCGCAAGCTGCAGACCCGCGAGGTCATCGTCATGCAGCACACCTCGTGCGGCATGGCGACCTTCACCGACGACGACTTCCGCGCCGACCTGGAACAGGACACCGGCTTGCGGCCGACGTGGGCGATCGAGACGTTCCGCGACGTGGAGAACAGCGTGCGGCAGTCGGTGGAGCGGGTGCGCCGCAGCCCGTTCGTCCCGCACCGGGACACCGTGCGGGGCTTCGTGTACGACGTGAAGACCGCCGCCCTCACCGAGGTCCAGTAGTAACTGGTGGCTCGCCCCGGAACGTTGACAGGGTCTCGCCACTAGACTCGCCGGGTGATCGACACCCTCCTGGACTGGTTCGACGCCAACGCCCGCGACCTGCCGTGGCGGCACACCGGCACCACCGGGTGGGGCGTGCTGGTCAGCGAGATCATGCTGCAGCAGACGCCGGTGTCGCGGGTCGAGCCGATCTGGCTGTCCTGGATGGCGCGCTGGCCGGTGCCGTCCGCGTTGGCCGCGGAGACGCAGGGCGAGGTCGTGCGGGCGTGGGGCAAGCTGGGCTACCCGCGTCGGGCGCTGCGGTTGCACGCGGCGGCCGGGGTGATCGCGGCCGAGCACGGCGACGTCGTACCGTCCGATGTGGACACCCTGCTCGGGCTGCCCGGGATCGGCGCGTACACGGCGCGCGCGGTGGCCGCTTTCGCTTACGGGCAACGGTGTCCAGTGGTCGACACCAACGTCCGGCGGGTCGTGGCGCGCGCGGTCAATGGCGCGGGCGACGCGGGTCCGCCGTCGAACACGCGGGACATGGCCGAGACCGAGGTGCTGCTGCCGCCGGAGCCCGCGCGGGCGGCGAGGGCGTCCGCCGCGTTGATGGAGCTGGGCGCGGTCGTGTGCACCGCCCGCACGCCGAAGTGCGTGGACTGCCCGGTGATCGCGAGCTGCGCGTGGGTGCTGGCCGGTCGCCCGGCTTACGACGGTCCGGCGAAGGCGGTGCAGAAGTTCGCGGGCACCGACCGACAGGTGCGCGGGCTGCTGCTGGACGTGTTGCGGGACAGCGCGGAGCCTGCGGAGAAGACCAGGTTGGACGTGGTGTGGAACGACGCGGGACAGCGGGACCGGTGCCTGCATTCGCTGCTGGTGGACGGGTTGGTGGAGCAGACCGACGACGGCCGGTTCGCGCTGCCCGGCGAACACCGCTGAGGGAAGGGCGTTTTCCGGTGGCGCAGGGTGTCGTGGTGTTGTTCGAGGACCGGGCCAACGCGGCGGTGACCGGGCTGCTGGACCGGCTCGACCAAGCGGGTGTCCCATCGGACCGGCAGTTCCCGCCGCACGTCACCTTCGCGATGGCGTCGGACATCCCCGCCAAAACCCGGGCGGCGTTGCGCGCGGACCTGCGGGTGCTGTCGGTCCCGCACCTGTGGCTGTACACGCTGTCCGCCTTCTCCAGCACGGAGAACGTGTTGGTGCTCGGCGCCGTGGTGGACACCGAACTGCTGGCGGTGCACTCGGCTGTCCACGACGTGTTGGCGGGCAAGGTGCGGAACCCGAGCAGCTACTACCTGCCGGGTTCCTGGGTCCCGCACTGCACCCTGGCCCACGGCATGACCGAAACCGAGACAGCAGCGGGGTTCCAGGCGCTATTCCCGGTCGAACCCGTTGAGGCGCGGGTGAAGCAGGTCGCCATCCTCGACACGGTCAGCCGCGAGGTCGACGTCCTCGTCTAGGACCCAGGACAGGAAAGCCTCCACAGCGCCCTGGAACACCCTCGGCGCGGCTTCGTGGACGAGGTGCCCGGCGCCGGGAACGACGAAGTGCGTACCACCGCCGGGAGCGCGCCGCGGGATCTGTGCCTGTTGCCCAGCGGGCATCACGGTGTGTTCGGCCTCGACCACCAGGATCGGGCAGGTGACGCGCTCGACCAGGTCCCAGTACCCGCGTTCACCCCACTCGGCGGCGATGTCGAACAGCTCCCGCGGGGGTGCGATGAAGTGGTAGCCGTCGGCGCGTTCCTCGACGCACTCGGCGAAGTAGTCACCGGCCGGGCCGAAGAACTCCCGCACGTGCCGCAGCGACGGGAACGGGACGGGCCAGGCGTCGAACAACGCGCGCCAGTCGTCGACGGTGCGGCCGCGCAGGTCGATCCCCACGTCCTCGACGACCAAGGCCCGCACCAACTCCGGGTGCTCAGCGGCGAGCGCGATCGCGTGCAGGCCGCCCATCGAGTGTCCGATCACGACAGCGGGGGCGCCCACCCCGGTGACCAGTTCCGCCGCGTCCGCCACGAAATCCGGTGTGCGCCACCGTCCACCCCGGTGCGGGCTGCGGCCGTGGCCACGCGCGTCGAGCCCGATGACCTTGCCGTACCGGGTGAGCCACCGCGCGACCGGCCACCAGGTGGTCGCCCGGCCCATCAACGCGTGCAGCAGGAGGATCGTCGGACCCCCACCACCGAAGTCGACCACGTCCCGCCTGCTCATGTGGGTGAGTCTGCCGGAGACCGGCACGGCCGCGCAGCGGACCGGTCATGATGGACTCGACGTCGAACCGTTTGGAGTGGTTGTGTCCCGTGCTCGACTTGTCTGCGTGCTGTTGACCGCGACCGCGTTGGCCGCGTGCACCACGCCGACGAGACAACCCGACACCAGCAGTTCACCCACCCCGGGAACCCGCGGCGCGGCGGGCGTGGGCGACCCGTACTACCCGGACGACGGCAACGGCGGCTACGACGTCACCGGCTACGACGTCGCGATCAAGTACGACCCGGCCACGCAACGGCTCGACGGCGACACCACCGTCACGGCCACCGCGGCGGAGGCGCTGAGCCAGTTCAACCTGGACCTCACCGGCATGGACGTGTCGTCGGTCGAGGTCGACGGCACCCCCGCCAAGTTCGCCCGCACCGGCGCGCACGAACTGGTGATCACCCCCGCGGCCACCATCACCCACGGCGGGACGTTCCGCACCAGGGTCACCTACGCGGGCACGCCACAGTCCACCAAGGACCCGGTGCTCGGCGTCAACGGCTGGCAGAAAGCCACATCCGGCGGCGCGTACGTGGCAGGCGAACCACACTCCGCCAGCGACTGGTTCCCGGTCAACGACCACCCGTCGGACAAGGCAACGTTCCGCCTGACCGCCGCCGTCCCGGACGGCTGGAGCGTGATCTCCAACGGCCGCGAGGAACCCCCGCACAGCGAGGCAGGCTGGACCACCTTCACCTGGGTCGAGTCGACCCGGATCGCCCCGTACCTGACCACGGTCGGCATCGACCACTGGACCTTCGAACGGTCGACGTACAACGGAATCCCCCTGGTCAGCGCCTACGCCCCCGGCGCGGAGGACAAGAAAACCATCGAGGCGCGACTGCCCGAGGTCCTCGACTTCCTCTCGGCCGAGTTCGGCCCCTACCCGCAGGACGCGGCAGGCGGCATCTTCATCAACGAGGACATCGGCTTCTCCCTGGAAACCCAAACCCGCCCCATCTACGCCAAGTGGACCACCCTCGACGTCATCGTGCACGAACAAGCCCACCAATGGTTCGGCGACACGGTGTCCCTGAACCGCTGGTCCGACGTCTGCCTCAACGAATGCTTCGCCTCATACGCCGAAGTCCTCTGGGCCGAAGCCAAAAACCACACCAACATCGATGACGTATATCGAAAAGCCGTCACCAAAGCCGACGACAAGTTCTGGAACCGAAAACTAGTCGACATGGGCCCCGGCAACGAGTTCACCGCCGTCTACGACAAAGGCCAACTAGCCCTCCACGCCCTCCGCCACGAACTAGGCGACGACAAGTTCCACACCCTCCTCACCACCTGGATCGCCACCCACCACGACACCACCGCCACCTGGTCCGACTTCGAAACCCTGGTCAACACCACCGCAGGCCACCCCATCACCCCCTTCCTCAACGCCTGGTTCCACCAGGCCTCCAAGCCCGCCGACCAATTCCTCTACCCCGGCACCCTGCACAAATAGCACCCCACTTCGCACCCGCCGCGAAGAAAAGGTAAGAGAAAGACAAAGAGGAAAGAAGGGGAAGAAAAGACGCAAGAAGGAACGGGAACGGGAACGGGAACGGGAAATAGGCCCAGGAGCGAGGATTGAAGAAAAGGGCAAGGGCAAGGGCAAGGGCAAGGGCAAAACCGAAGAAACAAAGAGAAAGCGGGAGAACCCTACCGCACTCCCACCCCACGCGCCTCGAAACCCGCCGATACCAACCGCCCGCTGGGGTGAAGTTGTTTTGTTTGGGGGAGGCGGTGGCCTAAGCCGGCAGGCGGGGAAGGCCACGCTTTCCAGTGGCCCCGCCTTTTAGCCTTACCCAGGCCACCGCACAGGGGCCCCAAACAAAACAACTTCACCCCAGCGGGCACAGCCCGAAAAATCTGGCGCAATCCAGCGGCGTCGCCGAAGGCGACAAGCACTCACCTCGGCAACGCCAACTCCGCGAACACCGCATTGTGATCACTCCCCGCCACCCCATAAACCGACACCCCCACCACCCCCACCCGCCGATCCACCAGCACATGGTCAATCGTCACCGGCGGCCCCGGCGGATTCCGCGACGACCACGTAGGCCGCAACCCCTCCCCCGCCACCTCTCCCCCATCGTTGTACCCCCGATCCAGCACCGCATTCATCGCCCCGTGATCCAACGTCGCGTTGAAATCCCCCGCCAGCACCCGAGGCCGCCCATAAGAATCCGGCCCCGGCAACGCACTCAACTCCGACTGCCACCGTTTCCGATCCGCGTCCGAGTTCACCGGCGGATCCACGTGCACCGACAACACCTCAATATCCGTCGACCCGGAAAGGTCCACCACAGCCGCCACGTTTTCGAACCTCGTATCCCCCGTCAACACGATCTGCCGCAACGGCACCCGCGCCAAAATCCCACTCCCCGATGCCCCCGGCTCAGCCTGCACCGCCCGGTACGGCAGCAATTGCGCGACCCCCGCCGAGTCCAACCCGGACAGCGCCCCCGGCGTCAACTCCTGCAACACCAGCACATCAACCCGCGCGTCCCGCACCAGCGACATCAACGCGTCCGTCGATGCCTGCCCCAACCGCAGGTTCACCGTCAGCAGCCGGACCCGCTGACCTCCCGGTAGGGCGTTCCCGTCCGGCAGGAACCGCGGCACCAGGACCACTCCGAGTGACAGCGCCGCCACCAGCGTCAACACCGTCAGCATCTTCCGGCGCAGCACCAGCGACAACAGCGCGACGACCAGCCCGTAGCCGGCGAAGTACGGGGTGAGAGCCAGCACCGCCACCGTCAGCCAGTTACCGTCGAACCCACCGAGGCGCAGCACGCAAACGCCCAGCACCGGCAGGAACAGCAACACCAGGAAGAACGTCACGCCACGGCGTCGGCGGGGACGTCGAGGAGGGCTCTCCTCGTCCTCGAACGGAAGGTCCAGATCCGGGTGCGCCGCCATGCCACCAGGATGCCTGAGACCCGCTGCCAGGGCTGTCAACCGCTGACAGTGTCCTGTGCCCGGTTTGACAGCGCGCCGCGCGAGTCTTGCACCGAACGAGAAGGAGGGGGCTGCATGTCCTACGCAATCGAAGCCGAAGGGCTGGTCAAGCGCTTCGGTAGCACCGTTGCCCTCGACGGGGTGAGCCTGACGGTGCCGACGGGGAAGGTCCTCGGGGTGCTCGGCCCCAACGGCGCGGGCAAGACCACCGCCGTCCGGGTGCTGGCGACACTGCTCCGTGCCGACGAGGGGTGGGCACGGGTCGGTGGGTACGACGTCGTCACCCAGGCGAACGCGGTGCGCGCCCTGGCCGGCCTGACCGGGCAGTACGCCTCGGTGGACGAGGACCTGTCCGGCACCGAGAACCTGGTGCTGCTGGGCAAGCTGCTCGGCCTGTCCAAGCGGGACGCCAAGGCCAGGGCCGCCGAACTGCTGGCCAAGTTCGAGCTGACCGACGCCGCGGGCCGCGCGGTGAAGACGTACTCGGGGGGTATGCGCAGGCGCGCGGACCTGGCGGCCAGCCTGGTCGGCCGCCCGCAGGTGCTGTACCTGGACGAACCGACCACGGGTCTCGACCCGCACAGCCGCAACGAGGTGTGGGCGACGGTGCGCGGCCTGGTCGACGAGGGGGTGACGGTGCTGCTCACCACGCAGTACCTGGAGGAGGCCGACCAGTTGGCCGACCTGATCACGGTGATCGACCACGGCAAGGTCATCGCGAACGGCACGCCGCACGAGCTGAAGCGGCGCACCGGGGGGCAGAGCCTGCAGGTCCGGCCGACCGTGCTCGCCGACACGCCCAAGGTCGCCGAGATCCTGCGGGAGCTGACCGGGATCGACCCGGTGGTGGACGCCGAGAACGGGCTGCTGTCCACCCCGGTGGACAACCCGCTGCTGCTGTCCAGCGTGGTCCGCAGGCTGGACGACGCGGGCATCACCGCCGACGAGCTGGGCCTGCGGCTGCCCAGCCTGGACGAGGTGTTCCTGACCTTGACCGGCCGCACCACCCCCGCCCCGGAAGGGAGCCTGGCATGACCGCCATCAGCGTGCCCGTCCCCGCGTCGAACGTCGGCCTCGGCGGCACCCTCCGGCACGGCCTGACCCTGGCGGGCCGGTCGGTGCTCAAGATCAGGAAGAACCCGGAGTCGCTGCTGGACGTGACCCTGCAGCCGATCATCTTCCTGGTGCTGTTCGTCTACCTGTTCGGCGGCGCCATCCAAGGCTCCACCGACGCCTACCTGCAGGTCCTGCTGCCCGGCCTGATGGTGCAGAACATCACCTTCGCCAGCCTGGGCACCGGGGTCGCGTTGAACACCGACATCAGCAAGGGCGTGTTCGACCGGTTCCGCAGCATGCCGATCGCCCGGTCGGCACCGCTGATCGGGGCGGTGCTCGGCGACGTGGTGCGGTTCCTGGTCACGCTGACCGTGCTGATCACCGTCGCGGTCGTCATGGGCTTCCGGGTGCAGACCGACCCGGCCCGGTTCCTGGTGGCGATCCTGCTGCTGGTCGCGTTCGGGCTGTGCCTGTGCTGGATCTCGGTGTTCGTCGGCATGCTGGTCAAGAGCCCGCAGGCGGTGCCGGGGGTGCTGATCGCGTTCATGTTCCCGCTGACCTTCGGCAGCAACGTGTTCGTGCCCGCCGGGTCGCTGCCCAGTTGGCTGCACGCCTGGGTGGTGATCAACCCGGTGACGCACCTGACCGACGCGGCCCGCGGCCTGCTGCTCGGCGGCGACTGGGTCGGCCACGCGGGGTGGGCGTTCCTGTGGGCGGTCGCGATCGCCGCGGTGTTCTTCCCCTTGGCCCTGCGCGCATACCGGCGTCGGGTCGGCTGAGCCGGAACCAGGTTCGAGACGCCCCCGTGCCCCAGGCGCGGGGGCGGCCGCCGTTTCCGGCTACTTGCCCAGCACCCGGTGCAGCTCGGCGAGCGCGGCAGCGCGGTCGACGGCCATCCCGGAGGCGAACGCGGCGGCCGCGCCGTCCACGCCCAACGCCTCGTCCAGCCTCGCCCGCAGCTCGACCAGCTCCGGGTTGCCCAGGTCGGGGGCGCCCCGGATGACGGCGGCGATGGCCAGCAACCGGGCGGCGCCGATCGCGTCCCCCCGGTGGTGCAGCACCCGGGCGGTGATCTCGGCGATGGCCGCGACCACCGGCATGTCACCCACCCCGATGATCGTCTCCAGGGCCGCGCCGAGCCGGGTCAGCGCGGTCTCCGGGTCGTCCTCGCCCAGGCACAGTTGCGCGTCCAGGGTGTCGTACATGCAGTGCCAGTGCGGCGAGTGGATGGTGATCTCGTCCAGCATGGCGCGACCCCGGTGGAACAGCTCCCTGGCCCTGGCCAGGTCGCCGCCCAACCGGACGATCGACGACAGCCAGCAGGTCAGCAGGACCCGGCTCTCCACGTTGCCGTCCACCGTCGGCATCGCCAGGGCGCTGACCAGGTCGGCCTCCGCCCCGGCCAGGTCGCCCGCGCGGCCGCGCTGCACCGCCAACCGGCCCAGCACGCTCGGGGTCTCGTCGACCGCGCCGAACTCGGTGACCAGCCGCACCGACTCCGCGTTCGCCGCGATCGCCGCCTCGTGGTCGCCGCGCAGCGACCGGCGCTCGGACACCTGCCCGATCGCCATCGCCTGACCCCACCGGTCGCCCAGCTCGCGGAACATCGCCAGTGACCGCTCGGCGTCCACCTCGGCCTGCTCCACGTCGCCGGAGTTCTCCGCCAGGAACGCCCTGGCCAGCAGCGACAGCGCCCGCGCCCACGGGTCCGGGTGGTTGATGCCGCGTTTCAGGCCGGACATCGCGTCTTCCAGGTCACCGGCGAACGCGGCCATCATCGGCTCCATCATCGCCATGATCGGGTAGTGCGCCATCGCCTCGCTGGCGGCCAGGTCGGCGCGCAGTTCGCGCAGCAGGTCCCGCTCGGGCATGCCGCCCGCCGTGCCGAAGGACTCCATCGCGCGCAGCGTCGCCCGCGCGTGCGGCGGGACGTCCCCGGGAATGGCGATGACCTCGGTCATCAGGCCCAGCGCCTCCCGGTGGTGGCCGCTGACCATCCAGAACCAGCCTGCGCTGATCGCCAACCGGTGCCCGAGCCCGGCGTCACCCAGGTCGATCGCGTACCGCATGGCGGAGAGCAGGTTCTCGTGGTCGGTGCTGACCTGGGCCATCCAGCGCACCTGGTTCTGGCCGCGCAGGTGCCGCTCGGCGCCTTCGAGGTAGTCGGCGAAGTGCGCGGCGAACGCCAACCGCACCGCGTCGGTCTCGCCGAGCTCGGCCAGGCGCTCGGCGGCGTAGGCGCGGACGGTCTCCAGCATCCGGTAGCGGACCTGCCCGTCGCGGCCCTCACCGGCGACCACAATGGACTTCTCCACCAGCGACGCGAGCACGTAGACCACGTCTTCGGCGGGCAGCAGGCCGTTGTCCGCGACCACCTCGGCCACCGAGTCGGGCAGCGCGGCCACCGGGAACACCGACAGCCGGGCCGCCAACACCCGCTCCGGCTTCTCCAGCAGCTCCCAGCTCCACTCGACCACGGCCCGCAGCGTCCGGTGCCGGGGCAGCGACGTGCGGCTGCCGCCGGTGAGCAGCCGGAACCGGTCGTCGAGCCGGTCGGCGATCTGGTTGACCGTCATCGACCGCAACCGCGCCGCCGCCAGCTCCAACGCCAACGGCAGCCCGTCCAACCGGCGGCAGATCTCGGCGACGGTCCCCGCGTTCGCGTCCTCCACCCGGAACCCCGGCGACGCCGACTCGGCCCGGTCGGCGAACAACCGCACCGCGTCCGCCTCGGCGATGTCCCGGTCGCCGGGCAACCCCAACGGCCCCAACGGGTACACCGCCTCACCGGTGATCGCCAACGGCTCCCGGCTCGTGGTCAGCACCCGCAGCAGCGGACACCGCGCCAACAGGGCGTCGACCAGGGCGGCGGACGACTCGATCAGGTGCTCGCAGTTGTCCAGCACCAGCAGGCTGCGCTGCGCGCCGAGCACGTCCACCAGCCGGTCCAACGCGGTGCTGACCTTCACCGGGGCGTGCGCGTCGAGCAGGCGGGTCTCCCGGATGCCCAACGCGGTCAACGCCGCCACCGGCACGTCGTCCGCCGCCCGCACCCCGGCCAGCTCCACGAACCACGACACGCCGGCCTGCCCGGCGACCACCTCCGTCGCCAACCGGGTCTTACCCGCCCCTCCCGGCCCCACCAACGTCACCAACCGCTGCCCGGTCAACAACCGGGACACGTCGGCCAGCTCCTGCTGCCGCCCCACGAACGTCGTCAGGGCCGCCGTCACCGGCCGAACCCGCTGCACCGGCGCGGGCTCGATGTCCCCCCGCAACACCGCCAGGTGCGACTCCCGCAACTCCGACGACGGCTCCACCCCGAGCTCCTCGGCCAACACCCGCCGCGCCTGCTCGTACGCCGCCAACGCGTCCGCCTGCCGCCCCGCCAAGAACAACGCCCGCACCAACAAGGCGGCGGCCCGCTCCCGCAACGGGTGCTCGGCCACCAACGTCGCCAACTCGGCCACCGCCTCGGTGTGCCGCCCGCAGCGAACCTCCGCCTCCAACCGATCCTCAACCGCCGCGACCCGCAGCTCCCCCAACCGAGCCACCACCGCCCCCGCGAACGGCGCCTCCTCCAACCCAGCCAACGCCGGACCACCCCACAGGTCCAACGCCTCCTTCAACACCCGCCCCGCCTCTTCGAACCGCCCCTCCCGCAGCGCCCCCCGCCCCGCCACAACCCCCCGCTCAAACCGGTGCACATCAACCTGCTCCGGCTCAACCACCAACCGATACCCCGCCGGATGCGACTCGATCACCCCGGCCGCACCCAACCCCCGCCGCAACCGCGACACCAACGACTGCAACGCGTTCGTCGCGTCAGCGGGCGGAGCATCCCCCCACAGCCCATCCACCAACTCCGGCACCGACACAACCCGACCGGCATCGATGGCCAACCGGGCCACCAACATCCGCAACCGAGCCCCACCCAGCCCAACCACCGCCCCGTCCTCCCCGACGAGACGCAGCGGGCCGAGCATCGCCACCTGCACACCCACAGCCTTCCAGACCGCCCCCCTCACCCACCGCAACCCCGCCC
>NZ_AXWW01000084.1 GCF_000482865.1 Actinokineospora inagensis DSM 44258
GCGGGGCGCTGGGGCGCCCCGGCTCGGAGGGGGTAGGGGGTAGGGGGTAGGGGGCGTTTTAGGCGAGGGCTGTGGGGAGGGGGGTGGAGGGGAGGTTGTGGGCCTCGGCGACGGGGGCGTTGGTGAGGTGGCCCTGGTGGGTGTTGAGGCCGAGGGCGAGGGCGTGGTCGTTGGTGAGGGCCTTGTGCCAGCCCTGGTTCGCCAGGGCGACGGCGTAGGGGAGGGTGACGTTGGTGAGGGCGTAGGTGGAGGTGTTGGGGACGGCGCCGGGCATGTTGGCCACGCAGTAGAAGATGGCGTTGTGGACCGGGTAAGTGGGGTCCGCGTGCGTGGTGGGGCGCGAGTCCTCGAAGCAGCCACCCTGGTCGATGGCGATGTCGACGAGCACGGAACCGGGCTTCATCTGCGCGACGAGCGCGTTGCTGATGAGCTTGGGGGCCTTGGCGCCGGGGACGAGGACCGCGCCGATGACGAGGTCGGCTTCCTTGGCGGCCCGCTCGATGGCGTAGCGGTTCGAGGCGACGGTGCGGACGCGGCCGTTGAACTGCGCGTCGATCTGGCGCAGGCGGTCCACATTGGTGTCCAGCACCTCGACGTACGCGCCCATGCCGAGCGCGATGGTGGCCGCGTTGACACCCGCGACGCCGCCGCCGATCACCACGACCTTCGCCGGGACCACGCCGGGCACGCCGCCGGGCAGCACACCCCGGCCGCCGGAGGGCTTCATCAGCGAGTACGCGCCGACCTGCGGGGCCAGCCGACCGGCCACCTCGGACATCGGGGCGAGCAGCGGCAGCGCGCCGTTGGCGGTCTGCACGGTCTCGTAGGCGATCGCGGTGGTGCCCGCCGCCAGCAGCGCCTTGGTCAGCGCCTCGTCGGCGGCCAGGTGCAGGTAGGTGAACAGGGTCTGCCCGGCGCGCAGCCGCGGGTACTCGACCGCGATCGGCTCCTTCACCTTGAGCACCAGCTCGCCCTCGGCCCACACGTCGTCCGCGGTGGCCAGCACCTTCGCGCCCGCGGCGAGGTACTCCTCGTCGGTGATCGCGGAACCGAGGCCCGCGCCCGCCTCGACGAACACGTCGTGGCCGCGGGAGGTCAGCTCGTGCGCCCCGGCAGGCGTCAACGCCACGCGGTACTCGTGGTTCTTGATCTCACGGGGAACGGCGATCTTCACCGGTGCTGTCCTCTCGAGTCACTAGACCATCTGGGGTGTCGTGTACCACGGTCGTGCAGCGCTGAGCGGCTGTCATCGTCCTGCGGCACCGAGAGTAACCGGGTCGGATTGTGCTCGCAGCACAGTCACCGACGACGTACCCCGCCCGGTCGGGTCAGCTCCAGCGGAGGGCGATGAGTTGGGTGAGCAGTGCCAGTCGGGTGTCCGGGTCACCCAGGTCGGCGTCCACCGCGGCGGTGATCCGGGACATCCGGTATCGCAGTGTGTTCGGGTGGATGGTCAACGCCGCCGCGGCCGCGCGCGGGTCTCCCGGGTGCCGCAGCCACTCGTAGAGGGTGTCCAGGTACCAGTCGGCGTCGTCGCGTGACCGCAACCGGGCCAGCGGACCCACATGGGCGACCCCCGCCCCGGTGGACGCGACTGCGGTGCGGTGCAGCACCAGCACCTGCCACACCTCGTCGTGCACCGCCAGCGGGCCGTCGACCAGTCCGACCCGCAGCAGGCTCAACGCCTCGTCCGCCTCCGCGCGCGACCGGGCCAACTCGGTGACCCCGGCGGGCGCGCCTGCGGCGGCGAGGGGGCCCGCCTCCGCCAACGCCCCGCGCAGCGCGGGCCAACCACCCGCGCCCGGCCGGTCCGGCACGATCACGTAGAGCACCCCGTGCAGGTCGGCCACCGCCGGTCTCCTGCCGACGCCCCCGGTGAGCTTTTCCAGCAGCGCCAACCGGATCCCCTCGTCGGACTGCGCGTCGATCGCCACCACCCGGTGCTGGTCGTCGCCCAGGTCCAACTCGGCCGCCACCAACCGGACGCTGCCCGTGCCCTCCAGCACCGACCGCACCAGCTCCGCCGACCGCCGCCGGTCGCTGTCCTCGCGGGCCCGCCGCCGCAGCAGGTGCAGCGCCACCACCGGTGCCGCGTCGGCGAACGCGGCCGCCCGCTCGTCCGACACCGGCCCGGCCACCACCGCCCACATCGACCCGAGCAGTTCGCCGCCCATCCGCACCGGCACGATCAGCCGCGGCAGCGTGCCGTCCTGCTGCGCGGGCACGAAGATCGCCGTCCGGCCGCGGCTGAGCTCCCGGAACACCCCGCGCGAGCGGAACCGGGCCAGCACGTCGTCCGGCACCCGCCGCCCCATGATCGTCGACACCCGCGCCGGGTCGGTCCGGTCCTGCCGCGCCGAGTACGCCAGCACCCGCGAGTTCGCGTCCTCGATCGTCACCGGCGCGTCCACCACCGCCGCCGCCGCGTCCGCCAACCGGAACAGGTCCCCGAACGGCCCCGCGTCCACCGCCTCATCCGCCGCCGAGTCCAACACCGACCTGAGCAACCACACCAACTGCGCCCACGCCGTCGCCGAATGCACCTCCACCACGGCGGTCCGACACCGCTGCGCCGCCCCCCGCACCGCGCTCCGGGCCGCGTGCGGAGCCTTCAACAACACCGCCGCCGCCCCGTTCTCCCCAGCGTGCTTCACCAACTCGACGGCATCCTGGGTGGAGGCGACGGCCACCCCCAACACCAGATCCCCCGTCCCCACCCCCGTCCGCTTCACCGCCTCCGCGATAACAACATCGGTGACGGCGGGCGCGGGGTCGAGAACAGTGTGGACAGTGCGCAACAACGTGGGCCCCATCCGGTCCACCACACCCTGCACAGTGATCATCCCCGCACCTCCTGCACCGCACGGTAGCCCTCACCAGCCCGCCGCCGAAACTTCGCGTTCGCCCCTCGGGAGTTCTTACCCGATCAGCGTGGCAACAGTGGTCAATCGGTCGGCGGCGCGGGCCGAGGGAATACGGGCCGCGTGGTCGTACGCGCTCTCCAGGGTTGCCTTGGCGGCATCCAGCGCGCCCGTGCGGGCGTAGGATTCGGCGAGCCACGAGAGGTACAGCGCGACTTCGCGGGCGTGTTCTCGCGGGTACGTGGCGATCGCCGCGGAAAGCAGGGGCGCGGCCTGGTCCGGCGCCCCCAACTCGATCAAACAGCGTCCGGCCATCACGTCGATTTCAGCCCTGTTGAGCCAATAGACCCACTCGGGTTCCGTGACACCGGGGGAGCGCTGTTCGTACGCGTCGTCCACCGCGTCCAGAGCGCGGTGCGTCGCCACCCGGTCCTCGACCTTGGCGCTCGCCCACGCCACCCGCTCCAGCAACAACGCACGAACGAGAGGCGACGGTTGTCCAGCACCGGCAACCGCTGTCCGGGCCAACAGGAGCGCATCACGCGGATCACCGACGTTGGCGATCTGATAACTGAGCGAGGAGAACAGTTGTGCCGCAAGCGGGGCGTCGCCCCCTTCCGACGCAGCCGACACCCCACCGACGTAATGGCGTTGTGCTTCCGCGTGCCTACCCGCGTCCGACGCCACCCACCCGGCAAGCTGCGCCAATTCCCCGACCGCGGTGAGCAACCTCCGCCCGACCGATTCGACGTACGAGCCGTCCCGCACCAACGATCCGGCTTCGGTGAGCTCTTGTCGGATCGCGGGCAACAACTCGCCGCTGCTCACCACATCGTCAAGATGTCTCAACTCGACCACACGAGCCGCTAGCTCGTCTGCCACAGAAACCCCCAACCGCCGACCCGAACAGCGCTGCACGGCGACCGGAGAATCCGCCACCAGCCACTCATGAGCCCGACGAACGGGGTCGCTCCCAATCGGAACGCCAAGCACCTGCTCATAGGCATCGACGACACTGGAGGGAGGTCGCCGCTTCCCGGTCTCGATCAGGCTCAGATAGGCCGGACTGTAGTGGATGCGTTGCGCCATTCGCGTGAGGCTGACTCCTGGTTCCGCAGCCGCACGAGCCGCTCTGAGAGCGTCGCCCAGTTCAGACACGCCTGCTCCTGTTGTCAACAGCTGTAAACGCTTCCGCAAGCAGAAACGCGGGCCTAGCCGGTAGGAACTGGGTAGGTCGCCCAGTCCTGAGCGCCCTGGGGCCGCAGGTTGACCGCCTATTGACCCGTCGGGAGGTGTACATGATAACAACGAAATCGGGTGAGGTGCGCACCACGAAACAGAACCTGTTCCTTGAACCGCGGTCGGTGATCTTGCAACCGGAAACACTGTGCAACCTGGATTGCGGGTACTGCTGCCTGCCATTTCGACATGAGCGAAACACCATGTCGCTGTAGATTCGGGCGCCGCGGAGGGTGAGCAGGCCGCGGATGTTGCGGAGCCTTGATTCGGTCAGGTCGCAACCGGTGGCCGTGGTGGCGTCGAATTCGGTTTCGGTCAATTCGCAGTCGTCGAAGACGATGTTGGGCAGGTCGCCGGTGAGGACGCTTTCCCGGAATGACGGTGAAGCGCAGGCCGATCGCTTGTGAGCGGAGGATCTCCGTCCGGCGGACGACCTCCGCCGAGATGGCCGCGTTGGAGAGGGTGACGTTGTCGCACCGCACGTTCGAGAGTTGGACCGGGCCGAGTCGAGATCCTGAAAGGTCGACGTCGGAGATCAGCACGGCCGAGAGCGATCCTTCGCCTGTGATACCCGACTGGTCGCCGTGCGCCAGTCGGGTATCACGGTAGGTGAACTCCCCGTGGAAGTTGGGCGATTCGTCGGCAAGGTCCTCGATGGCTGCGCGCCGGATCGTCTTACCCGTGGCGGACAGGAACTCCATGCCGACAAGATAGCGGACGGGTGGCGACCTGAATCTATTCCATTGTGGACAGATCCGCTGTGGACAATCAGCGTGCGCCCAGGGTTGCCAGCCAGGTGAGGCCCGCGACGGCGGTCATTCCGGCGGCGTTGGGGTGGATGGGGGCGGCGGGGTTTGCCGGGCGGAGGGGTTCGACCCAGCGGCGGTCGGCTGGTTGGCAGGCGTCGTGGGTGATGGAGAACAGGTAGGGGTTGACGAAGTGGGCGCCCGCGGCTCGGGCGCGGGTGCCCAGCATCTGGTTGAGGGCCCGTTCGGTGCGGTCGAAGTAGGCCGTGTCGCCCGCGGCGAAGGGGACTTGGGGCCAGCAACCGGTGGACGGGGGCAAGATCCGCAGGTAGCCGACCAGGATGATGGTCGCTCGCGGGGATCGCGAGTGGATGGTGGCGAGGGTCCTGTCGATCGCGGGCGCGAGGCGGTTGACGCGGTCGGCGAGGGTGTCGTCGCCGTTGACGACGTAGTGGTCGCGGCAGGGGGTGCCGGTGGGGTCGGTGGCGCCGAGGGTGCCGCAGGTCGTCAGGATCTCGCCGAAGGAGATGTCGTTGCCGCCGATGGTGAGGGTGACCAGGTCGGTGTCGGGGCGCAGGGCGTCGAACTGGGCGGGGTTGGTGCCGTTGCCGGTCGGCTGCGGGGTGGTCATCTGCGGCACGGTCGCCCCGCCGCAACTCATGTCGGTGAAGTGCGCGACGCGGAGCCAGCGGGCGAGGTCGCCGGGGTAGTTCGCCGACGAGCGGCCGCAGCCGGGTGGGGTGCCGTTCTGGGTGGGGATGCCGGGGCCGGACGCGTACGAGTCGCCGAGGGCCACGTAGTGGTGGAAGTGGTCGGTGTCCACCGGGGTCGCCACCGGGGTCGCCGAGGTCGGGGTGAGCAGCAACGACAGGGCTAGAGCGGCTGCGCGCATGGGCCGATCCTCACCCGTGTGAGTGGAATGAGCAACCGTTCGGATATTCCTAGAGTGTGGACGGTGTGCCCGTGATCCGGTCGGCGGACTAGCTTGCTCCATACGGCTGTCAGCATCATCCCGAGGAGACCGAACGATGACCGACTCCGCCTGGTCGTTCGAGACCAAGCAGGTCCACGCGGGTGCCGCCCCGGACAGCGCCACCGGCGCGCGGGCCACCCCGATCTACCAGACCACCTCGTACGTCTTCCGCGACAGCCAGCACGGCGCAGACCTGTTCGCGCTGGTCGAGCCGGGCAACATCTACACCCGGATCATGAACCCCACCCAGGACGTGCTGGAGCAGCGCGTCGCGGCCCTCGAGGGCGGTGTCGCCGGGCTGGCGTTCGCGTCCGGGTCGGCGGCGACGACGGCGGCGATCCTGAACGTGGCCGAGGCGGGCGACCACATCGTGTCCAGCCCGTCACTCTACGGCGGCACCTACAACCTCTTCCACTACACGCTGCCCAAGCTCGGCGTCGAGGTCTCCTTCGTGCAGGACCAGGACGACCTGGAGCAGTGGCGGGCGGCGGCGCGGCCGAACACGAAGGCGTTCTTCGCCGAGACCCTGGCGAACCCGGGCAGCAACGTCCTCGACGTGCGCGGTGTCGCGGACACGGCGCACGAGGTCGGCGTCCCGCTGATCGTGGACAACACCGTGCCCACCCCGTACCTGCTGCGCCCGATCGAGCACGGCGCGGACGTCGTCGTGCACTCGGCCACCAAGTACCTGGGTGGCCACGGCACCACCATCGCCGGTGTCCTGGTCGACGCGGGCACGTTCGACTTCGGCAAGGACCCGGAGCGCTTCCCCGGTTTCACCAAGCCCGACCCGAGCTACCACGGCCTGAAGTACTGGGAGGCCCTCGGCCCCGGCGCGTACGCCGCGAAGGCCCGCATCCAGGGTCTGCGCGACACCGGTGCGGCGATCTCGCCGTTCAACGCGTTCCTGATCATCCAGGGCATCGAGACGCTGTCGCTGCGGTTGGAGCGGCACGTGGCCAACGCGCAGGCCATCGCGGAGTGGCTGGAGCAGCGCGACGAGGTGGAGAAGGTGTACTACGCCGGTCTCCCGTCGAGCCCGCACTACGCCAACGCGCAGAAGTACCTGCCGCGCGGCGCGGGCGCGATCGTGTCGTTCGACCTGCGCGGCGGCGTCGAGGCCGGCCGCAAGTTCGTCGACGGCACCGAGCTGTTCAGCCAGTTGGTCAACATCGGTGACGTGCGCAGCCTCATCGTCCACCCGGCGAGCACCACGCACAGCCAGCTCGTCGAGGAGGAGCAGCTCGCCTCCGGTGTCACCCCCGGCCTGGTGCGGCTGTCCGTCGGCATCGAGAACGTCGAGGACCTCAAGGCCGACCTGGAGGCGGGCTTCCGGGCGGCCAAGGCCGACCTGTGAGCGACGCCCCCCTTCCCGCCACCGGTGCGTGGCGGGAGGGGGACCCGCCGGGCCGTCGCCAGTGGGTCCCACTGGCGGGCCCGGTGCCCGGGGCGCGGATCGCGTACGAGACGTGGGGGACGCTGGACGCGGACCGGTCCAACGCGGTCCTGGTCGAACACGCCCTGACCGGCGACAGCCACGCCGCAGGCCCGGCGGCCGAAGGGCACCCGACGCCGGGCTGGTGGGACGGCGTGATCGGCCCCGGCCGCGCGGTCGACACCAACCGGTACTTCGTGGTGTGCCCCAACGTCCTCGGCGGCTGCCAGGGCACAACCGGCCCGGCGAGCAAGGACCCCGACGGCCGCGCCTGGGGCAGCCGCTTCCCCGCCGTGGGAATCCGCGAGCAGGTCTCGGCCGAGGTCGCGTTGGCGGACGCCCTCGGCATCGACCGCTGGGCGGCGGTTCTCGGTGGGTCGATGGGCGGCATGCGCGCCCTGGAATGGGCCGTCGCCACCCCCGACCGGGTCGCCACCCTCCTCCTCCTGGCCTGCCCCGCGTCGGCGTCGGCCGAACAAATCGCCTGGGCCGCCCCCCAACTGCACGCGATCCGCGCCGACCCCCGCTGGCAGGGCGGCGACTACCACGACACCACCGAGGGTCCTTGGGACGGCCTGGGCATCGCCCGCCGAATCGCCCAGGTCACCTACCGAACCGAACCGGAACTGGCCACCCGCTTCGGCCGCGCCAGCCAACCCGACGGCCGCTACACCATCGAGTCCTATTTGGACTACCACGCGGGCAAACTCGCCCGCCGCTTCGACGCGGCCAGCTACCTGCTGCTCACCGAAGCCATGAACGGCCACGACATCGGCGCGGGCCGGGGCGGCGTGGAACCGGCATTGGCGCGGGTGACCGCGCGCACGGTGGTGGCCGGAGTGGACAGTGACCGGCTCTACCCGCTATCACAGCAACAAGTCCTCGCCGAGGGGATCAGCACAACCGAAGGCGGCCTACGCGTCATCACCTCCCCCTCCGGCCACGACGGTTTCCTGACCGAGACGACACAACTATCGGCTCTCCTGAAGGAGCTGCTGTAGGCCCCAGGACTTCGGTGCTCCACTTCGGAGGTGCGGACGTGGATTGTCAACTTGCCGCCACTGCCTGCCAACGCAGCCACTGCAAGACCCAATCGCCTGTCTTGTCACCGGTGGTCCCATAAAGCCGGGTCGGTTCCAGCGGCGCGTATACCGTGATCCGCGTCCCGTCCGGTAGTTCCGCGTGGGCTTGGGCCTGTGGGTCGTCGTCGCTGTAGTGCAGGATCAGCGACGCGGGACTGAGGGTGTCGAGCCAAGCGAGCAACCGAGCACAACTCGCCTGCTGTTCCACCGCCGACACGTAAACCTCGACGCGCCCAGGCCCGCCCTTGCCCGTCAGCACGCCCACCGCGCCAACGGACAGATCCGGATTCCGAGCCAAGTGCTCCCGCACGGCTGACACCGCTCGATCAAGCGACGTCCACGCGGCCGCGCCGGTCGGCTCCAGAGTGGTGGTCATACCGTCCTTCCTTCACGATCTTTGTCTGGTCGGGGTGCTGCTCACGATCCACATGCCGAGGCGGATCCGACAGCGACAAATAGGCGCCAATGTGGCGCATTGATGCCGCACGGGTAGGCTTGAACAGCTCCAATGTCCGCTCGAACGTCGCCGAAACAGGGCGCGGAGGTCACTCGATGGTGGGACAACGGCCCCGGCGCGCTGGCCTTGCACGAGTGCACAAAGCCGCCGGATTCACTCAGGAATCGCTCGCCCACGCAATCGGTGTTGACCGGGCGACGGTGGTGCGGTGGGAAGCGGGTGAGCGGACGCCGCTGCCGCAAAAGCGGCTTGGGCTGGCGAACCTGTTGAACGTCACGATGGCACGACTGGACGAGTTGCTGAATGTTCCCACGACGACCGAACGCGGTATGCCTGTTGAGCTGGTGGCGGCGGATATCGTGGGGTCGGTCATGGCGTTGGGAGGTGCGGACGTGGATCGGCGGGCGTTTTTCGGGCTGTCTGCTTCGGCTGTGGTGGCTGCGGCATTTGACCGAGGGGATCCAGAGGCGATCACGCGGCGGGTGGGTCGGGTGGGGGGAGTGCGGGTCGGTGCGGGGGAGGTGACCGCGATCCGGGCGATGACGAAAGCGTTGGGGGACACCGCCGCTGAGCTGGGTGGGGCGCATGCGCGGCAGTTGACGGTGCGGTATCTGGTCGATGAGGTTCGTCCGTGGTTGGACGGTACCTACAGCGAAACGACCGGGCGTGAACTTTTCGTCGCCACTGCGGAATTGGTGCACTTGGCGGGTTGGATGGCGCGGGACGCCGGTGAGCACGGTGTGGCCCAACGGTATTACTTGCACAGCCACGGTCTCGCGGCGGACGCGGGCAATCATGAACTCGCCGCCACCGCCCTTCGCGGGTTGGCCGACCAGGCACTCGACCTGGGCCACACGGCGACCGCGTTGTCCCTGGCCGACGCCGCCGACCGCACCGGGGGCCACGTCGCCGAACCGAAAGCCAGGGCCTACTACGCCACCACCCACGCGCGCGCCGCTGCCGCCGACAATGACGCCGCCACGGCCCGCTCCCGATTGTCCGTGGCGCACACCGCGATCGGCCACGCGGTCGGGGAACCGGGAGCGACCTGGGCTTCCCACTACAGCCCGAGCCGCTGGGCGCACGAAACCGCGTCGGTCCACGCGCGCTTGGGCGATTTCACCGCCGCCGAGGAACACCTCGACCTCGCACTGACCCTCGGCATCGACCGGCGGCGCACCCAGGCCATGGTCCTCGCCGACCTCGGCCTGCTGCGCCTGCGCAAGGGCGACACCGACGGAGCACTGCACAGTTGGACCCAGTTCGCCCACTACGCCGAGGGCGTGCACTCGACCCGCGTGGACACCAGCGCCCGCGACATCACCATCCGACTGCGAACCATTCCCGGCAACACCGCCGCCACCCTGCGCGACGCCCTACACACACGCGTTCATCGGTGACGTTTTCACGGACGACTCGGGGACAGTCGCCCTTGCCTGTTTCCGCTCCGGCGGCTACGCAGGCGCCCGCCCTCCCGGGGGCCGGGGGCCCATTCCTGAATCTATCGCACGCGGCGGCTTGTCAAGGGCCGGCGACCGGATCTGTGGATGGTTCCGACAGTTGTGGATAGCCGCACGACGTCGAGCCGTTGTGGGACAAGGGGAGTGTTCAGTCAGCAGGCGCCGATAGCCCGAGCTTCAGTCGTCGGGGGTCCAGCCGATCGGGTGCTTGTCTGATCCGCGTTGGGGCGCCACGCAGGGGCCCGCCCACCCGGGGGCCGGGGGCCCATTCCTGACGGTAGCGCGAACCGGGACCTGTCAAGAAGGGGAACGACGTGACTGTGGACAACCTGGTGCACTGTGGATAACTCGGCAAGGCACAGCGCCTCTGGTCCCAGCTCGCCGCCGTATCGTCTTCGCGCCGGACGGCTTGACCGCGGGCCTGCGCGACCAAGGCTCTGACACCTAGGCAAACGCGGGTCAGGGTTCGCGGATCCAGGTGGGGACGGGGAGGCCGCGGTTCACGCATTCGTCGGAGAGGCGGAGGGTCCAGCGGAGGGCTTGGACCATCAGGGTGGCCATCTCGTCCGGGGCGGCGTTGGTCAGGGCTATCTCGATCTGGGCTTTGGCGGCGTCGGTGTCGCCGTGGACCTGGGCGAGGAGGGTTCGGACGGCTGTCCGGACGGGAGGGTCGGCCTCGTCGATGGGGACCTCGTGGCCGTCGTCGTCGTAGACCTGCATTTTGACCGGGGTGGTGCCGCCGGAGCCGAGGGCGGCGACCATGGCGCTGCACTCGTGGAACAGCAGGAGCATGAGTTCCCTGGCGTCGACGTGGCTGTCGGGGGCGGAGCGGACGGCGGCGGCGACCCGGTCGAGGGCGCCGTCGTCTTCCCCGGCGCGCATGGCGGCGAGCGCGCCCGCGGCCGCCTCGGTGAGGCGGCGGGTGCGGTCACTGGGGTCGTCCACGTCCCTCATCCTGCAACAGCGGGCCGCCGCGCGGGGAGATCAGCGGCGGCCGATTCGCTCAGTTGGCGGTGGGCCGGGTGGGGGCGGTGATGTCGGCGGCGGGGCCGGGGGCGCCGAACGCCAGTCCTTCCGCGGTGCGTACGCCCTGGTCGGCCCACCAGCGGGCCTCGGCGTGGTCGCGGACCCCCAGCACGCCGACGGCGGCTCCGGCGAATGTGATCGACTCCACCATGCGCTGGGTGGCCCGGACCGGGATCGCGTCGCGGGGCATCCAGTCCGGGCGCCAGCCCTCGAACGGGTCGTCGAGGACGACGGTGCGGACGCCGAAGCGCTCCACCAGGGACACCTCGCGCGGGCCGCCGGTGAAGCCGTGCAGGGCGGTGGCGACGCCGATGTCACCGAGGGTGCGCAGGTTGTCCTGAGCGTCGCCGCGGCCCACGAGCACGCTCTGGGTGTCCAGGCCGACTTCCAGCGAGCCGGGCGGGACGCAGGCCCGGTCGAGCAGTTTGGTGACGGTGCCGACCAGGTCCGTGTCGGCGGTCTGCAGTGGTGAGAGCAGGACGCGCTGCGCGGGTTCGCCGTCGGTCACCGGCTCGAACAGCGACCGCCAGCGCGGCAGGTGTTCGGCGCTCTGCTCCAGCAGCCACGGTCCCAACGGCACGGACAGCCCGGTCAGTTCCGCGAGCCGGGTGGCGGCGTCGACGTCGTCGCGGTCGGTGGGCAGGTGCACCAGCGCCCTGACCCGCACCGGCGCCAGGTCGGAGAGCCGCACGACCGGCTGGTAGGCGACCCGGAGCTCGCCGTTCTCCCAGGCCGCGGGCAGTTCGGTGGCGAGGGTGCCGACCCGCCGCGCCTCCCGGTCGGCGTGCGTGTCGAACTCGGCCCACTGGCGCCTGCCCAGCGACTTGGCGTACCGGAGGGCGGCGTCGGCGGCGCGGAACAGCTCCGGGCCCGAGCAGTCCGACGGTGTGCACCGGGCGACGCCGGTGCTGGTGCTGACCGCCAGCCCGATCCGGCCGTCGCCGTAGTCCGGTTCGGTCAGTTCCGCGTCCAGCCTGGCGACCATCGCCGCGACCGGTGGCGCCGCGCCGTCGTGCGCGACCAGCACCGCGAACTCGTCGCCGCCGACGCGCGCCACCAGCGCGTTCGACCCGGCGAACGCCGAGGTCAGCCGGTTGGCCACGGTGCGCAGCACCCGGTCGCCGGTCGCGTGCCCGTAGGTCGTGTTGACCAGGGCGAACGCGTCGAGGTCGAGGCAGAGCACGGTGAGCGCGCCGTCCGCCGGGGTCTGCGCGTGCAGCGACTCCAGCCGCGAGGTGAAGTGCACCCGGTTCGCCAGGCCGGTCAGCGCGTCGTGCAGGCTCTGGTGGCTGAGCTGGTTGCCCAGCAGTTGCAGCTCACTGAGGTCCTGCACCATGGTCACCCGGTAGCGGGCGACGCCGTTGTCGTCGCGCAGCATCGACGTGCTCAGGTACACCCACGCGGTGTCCCCGTTGGCCCGCACGACCCGCCGCCGGTCGGCCTCGCCGACCACCAGCGGCGGCTCGTCGTCGTCGGCGATGAAGTCGGCCAGCGTGCGGTCCCGCAGGTCCTCGCTCGGCCTGCCCAGGATGGTCGACAGCGCCGGGTTGGTCTCCACGAACGTGCCGTCCAGTTCGGTGATCGCGATGCCGACGGCGGACGCGGTGAACACCTCGCGGAACCGGCTCTCGGTGGCCCGGCGGTCCCGTTCGGCGCGCTGTTTGGCGGTCAGCAGCGCCAGCTTCATGTTCTCCTGCTGGGCGAGCGTCCGCCTGCGCAGCGCGGCCGCGTACCCGGCGGCGACGGCGGCCAACAACCTGGCGACCGGTCGCACTTGATGTCCGGCACCGGCCAGGCCGTCGGCGAGCACGTCGAGTGACCCGTCCAGGGTCGCCTCGCCGGTGAAGGCGCCCTCCACCATCAGCTCGCCGACCCGCTGCCCGGCCGCTGTGTCGACCGGCTCGGTGGCCAGCGCGTCGACCAGCCGGTCGAGCAGCGACTCGAGGACCGCCCGCACCTCGGTCGACCGCCTGGGCACGTAGGCGGTGGCGGCCACCACCCGCAGCCAGGCGCGGACCAGCGACGGCCGGTCGGGTTGGTCGCCTTCCTGGGCGGGTTGGGCGTCAGACATCGGTCATCCGGCTCGTCGACCGGTTCAGCGCTTGCGGCCGACGCCGGCGTAGATGCCCGCGCGGTCCGGGTCGTCGCCGTCGTCGAAGCCCGCGTCCGGGTGCCACCGCGCCGTCGACACGACCCCCGGCTCGACCAGGTCGAACCCGGCGAACAGGGCGGTGATCTCGGCGTGCGAGCGGGGGTACATCGGGTCCCGGCTGGACTTCATCACCTCGACCACCCGGTCCATCTCGGCGGGCATCAGGTCCCTGGTGAACTGCGAGAAGGCCAGCCAACTGCCCGGGACGACGGCGTCGCGGTACTCGGCGACGATGCGGGCGGGGTCCTTCGCGGGGGCGACGAAGTGGAACACCCCGGCCATCAGCAGCCCGACCGGCTGGTCGAAGTCGAGCAGTTCCCGGGTCTGCGGCGCGGTCAGGATGTCGTGCGGGCGGGTCAGGTCGGCCTGCACGATGGTGGCCAGCGGGTTGTCGGCCAGCATCATCGTGCTGTGCGCGTAGGCGACCTCCTCGTAGTCGACGTACACCACGCGCGAGGTGGGGTCGGCCGACTGGGCGATCTCGTGCACGTTGCCCACGGTGGGGATGCCGGAGCCGAGGTCGAGGAACTGGCGGACACCGTGCTCGATCATGAACAGCACCGACCGGCGCAGGAACGAGCGGTTGTGCCGGGCGATCTCCCTGCCGTTGGGCTGGGCCTTGATGAACCGCTCGGCCAGCTCGCGGTCGTGCGCGAAGTTGTGCGCCCCGCCGAGCAGGTAGTCGTAGAGCCTCGCCGCGCTCGGCCGGTCGAGGTCGATGCCGTCGGGCACCCACGTGGTCACGTCATCCGGCCTGCTGATGCCCAGCTCCTGGCCACCGGCCCGGTCCATTTCCGGCACGCTCACCCGTCGCCCCACCCGTCCGATCGTTCGGTCTCGCTCGGTGACCGGAAGGTTACTCACCCGCCGGGCGCGGCGGACAGGTGCCGAAGGGCGCGGCAGGTCGGGACGTTGGCCACCGTGACCGGTGCCCGTTCGGGCAAACCGGCGTCGCGGCCAATTCAGTTCGGCGAGTGCACCAGTGCGGCCAACGCCATGCCGGTGAGCAGATCGGCCATCTGGGCCCGGTCCAGGTGCCTGCTGTGCGGGGTGGAGTTGATCAGCCCGAACACCGCGTGCGCCGCGGCGCGGGCGGTCGGCTCGCCCAGGTCGGGCACCGCCGCCCGGATCGCCTCCACCCACAGCTCGACGTAGCGCCGCTGCAGGCCGCGCACCTTGCGCCGGTCCGGGTCGGTCAGGTTGCCCAGGTTGCGCTCCTGGACGGTGATCAGCGCCGGGTTGTCCAGGGCGAAGTCGACCTGGAAGCGGACCAGTTCCAGCAGCGTGTCCCTGGCCGCCCGGTCCAGGCCGGTCCTGGCCTGGCCGCCGTCGAGCAGCACCTCGCTGATGGAGGTCAGCATCTCGCCGAGCATGGCGTCCTTGGACCGGAAGTGCCGGTAGAGGGCGGGACCGGAGATGCCGACGGCCGACCCGATGTCGTCGATGCCCACCCCGTGGAACCCGTGTCTCGCGAACAGCTCCGCCGCGGCCGCGAGGATCTGGTCCCGTCTGCTCGGCTTCTCGGTGACGGGGTCCGCTGCTGGTGACACGAACCCCATCGTATGGCAGGGGGTGTAGGGGCGGCGGCGGCCACGTTGTCCAGCGGTGCGACGGCTCGCCAAGCCGGGGAACGATGCCGGGTGGGGAAGAGGGGGCGGGTGGTGGGAGGGGTTGACACAGGGGTTGGGGACAGCGAACCGCCAAAGGTTCAACTTGTGGTAAGCGGGAATAAGTTACCGGACAGTTCCGTGTTGTGTTGGTGGCTGGTAGTGATGACGGTGTCGGGAATCCCTCCTGCTCCGGAGGCTTGCAATGCGTGTCCCCAAGTCCCTGCTCGTGGCCGCCACGGCCGCGTTATCCCTCCTCGGCCTCGCCGCCCCCGCCTCCGCCGCCACCGGCAAGTACGTCGCCCTCGGCGACTCGTACTCCTCCGGTGTCGGCGCGGGCAGCTACGGCAGCAGCGGTAGCTGCAAGCGCAGCGCCAACGCGTACCCCCAGCTCTGGGCCAACTCGCACGCCCCGTCCGGGTTCACCTTCGTCGCCTGCTCCGGCGCGGTGACCTCGGACGTGCTCAACGGCCAGGTCGGCTCCGTCACCGCGGACACCGCCCTGGTCACCATCTCCATCGGCGGCAACGACGCCGGGTTCGCCAGTGTGATGACCAACTGCAACATCGACTCGGACGCCGACTGCGTCAGCCAGAACCAGAACGCGCAGAACTTCGCCCGCACCACCCTGCCGGGCAGGCTCGACAACGTGTACCGCGCGATCCGGTCCAAGGCGCCCAACGCGCGAGTGGTCGTGCTCGGCTATCCGCACATCTACCAGCTCAACGGGTCCTGCGTGATCGGTCTGAGCGAGACCAAGCGCGCCGCGATCAACCAGTCGTCGGACGTGCTGGCCTCGGTCACCGCGGGCCGGGCGGCCGCGGCGGGCTTCACCTTCGTCGACGGCCGCTCCGCGTTCTCCGGCCACGAGATCTGCGCCTCCGGTGCCCGCTGGCTCAACAGCGTCACCTGGCCGGTCGACGAGTCCTACCACCCCAACGCCGCGGGCCAGAGCGGCGGCTACTTCACCGCGCTGCGCTCGGTCACCGGCTGACACCGCGTCGCCCCACCCGGGCCGCCTCCCGTTCGCGGGGGCGGCCCGGTCGCGTTCGGCGGGCGGGCCGCGGCCGCCGGGGTGACCATGGGGTCGGAGTGGACCGCGGCTGTTAGTGAGCGCTAACATCGTGGTCGGTGTTAACGGTGGCTAACAGCGCGAGGAGCGGGATGGACGCGCCAACGCTCGGCACGGCGGTTGACCCCGCCGACGAGGCGTTCCAGCGGAACGCCAAAGAACACGGCGAGCTCGTGCACGACCTGCGGGAACGGCTGGGGCAGGCGGCGCTGGGCGGCCCGGAGAAGGCCCGCGCCCGGCATGTGAGCCGCGGCAAGCTGCTCCCGCGCGACCGGGTCGACTCGCTGCTCGACCCAGGGTCCCCGTTCCTGGAGCTGTCCCCGCTCGCCGCCACGGACCTCTACGACGGCGACGCCCCCGCCGCCGGGATCATCACCGGCGTCGGACGGGTGTCCGGCCGCGAGGTCGTCGTGGTCGCCAACGACGCCACGGTCAAGGGCGGCACGTACTACCCGATGACCGTCAAGAAGCACCTGCGCGCGCAAGAGGTGGCCGTGCAGAACCGGCTGCCCTGCGTCTACCTGGTGGACTCCGGCGGCGCGTTCCTGCCCAAGCAGGACGACGTGTTCCCGGACCGCGACCACTTCGGCCGGATCTTCTTCAACCAGGCCACCATGTCCGCGCAGGGCATCCCGCAGATCGCCGCCGTGCTCGGGTCCTGCACCGCGGGCGGCGCGTACGTCCCGGCGATGAGCGACGAGGCTGTCATCGTGCGCAACCAGGGCACGATCTTCCTCGGCGGCCCGCCGCTGGTGAAGGCCGCCACCGGCGAGGTCGTCAGCGCCGAGGACCTCGGCGGCGGCGACGTGCACTCCCGCACCTCCGGGGTCACCGACCACCTGGCCGACGACGACGCGCACGCGTTGCGGATCGTCCGGTCGATCATCAGCACCCTCGGGCCCAGGGCGGACCGGCCGTGGGAGGTCGCCCCGGTCGAGGCACCCGCCGTCGACCCGTCGACCCTCTACGGCGCCGTGCCGACCGACTCCCGCACCCCCTACGACGTGCGCGAGGTCATCGCCAGGGTCGTGGACGGCAGCCGGTTCCGCGAGTTCAAGAAGGAGTACGGGTCGACGCTGGTCACCGGGTTCGCCCGGATCCACGGCCACCCGGTCGGCGTCGTCGCCAACAACGGCGTGCTGTTCGCCGAGTCGGCGATGAAGGGCGCGCACTTCATCGAACTGTGCGACCAGCGCAGCATCCCCCTGCTCTACCTGCAGAACATCACCGGGTTCATGGTCGGCCGGGACTACGAGGCGGGCGGCATCGCCAAGCACGGCGCCAAGATGGTCACCGCCACCGCCTGCGCCAGGGTGCCCAAGTTCACCGTCGTCATCGGCGGCTCGTTCGGCGCGGGCAACTACTCGATGTGCGGGCGGGCCTACTCGCCCCGGTTCCTGTGGATGTGGCCGAACGCGCGGATCAGCGTGATGGGCGGCGAGCAGGCCGCGTCCGTGTTGTCCACCGTGCGCCGCGACCAGATCGAGGGCGGTGGCGGGTCCTGGTCGGCGGACGAGGAAGAGGCGTTCAAGTCGCCCATCCGCGACCAGTACGAGGCCCAGGGCAACCCGTACTACTCCACCGCCCGGCTCTGGGACGACGGGGTCATCGACCCCGCCGACACCCGCCAGGTGCTCGGCCTCGCGTTGTCGGCCGCCGCCAACGCGCCCCTGGAACCTGTCCGCTACGGCGTCTTCCGGATGTGACCATGTTCGCCAGCGTTCTGATCGCCAACCGGGGCGAGATCGCCGTCCGGGTCATCCGCACCCTGCGTCGCCTCGGTGTCCGCTCGGTCGCCGTGTACAGCGACGCCGACGCGGGCGCCCGGCACGTGCGCGAGGCCGATGTCGCGGTGCGTATCGGTCCCGCCGCGGCTCGGGAGAGCTACCTCGCCATCGACAAGGTGGTCGCGGCCGCCGTCTCGACCGGGGCGGAGGCGGTGCACCCCGGGTACGGCTTCCTCGCCGAGAACGTCGGGTTCGCCCGCGCCTGCGCCGAGGCCGGGCTCGTGTTCATCGGTCCGCCGGTGTCGGCGATCGACGCGATGGGCGACAAGATCCGCGCGAAGCTGACCGTCAGCGCGGCGGGGGTCCCGGTCGTGCCCGGCCGCACCGCGCCGGGGATGACCGACGACGATCTCGTTGTGGCGGCCGGGGAAATCGGCTACCCGGTGCTGCTGAAACCGTCCGCGGGCGGTGGCGGCAAGGGGATGCGGTTGGTCGAGGAGCCTGATGGGCTGCGGTCGGCGATCGAGTCGGCGCGGCGGGAGGCCCGTGGCTCGTTCGGCGACGAGACCCTGCTGATCGAGCGGTTCGTGCTGCGGCCCCGGCACATCGAGATCCAGGTGCTGGCTGATTCGTTCGGCACCACGCTCCACCTCGGCGAGCGCGAGTGCAGCCTGCAGCGGCGGCACCAGAAGATCATCGAGGAGGCGCCGTCGCCGCTGCTGGACGCCGCCACCCGCGCGCGGATGGGCGCGGCGGCGGTCGACGCGGCCAAGGCGGTCGACTACACCGGCGCGGGAACGGTCGAGTTCATCGTGTCCGCCGACCGGCCGGATGAGTTCTTCTTCATGGAGATGAACACCCGGCTGCAGGTCGAGCACCCGGTCACCGAGGAGGTCACCGGACTGGACCTGGTCGAGCAGCAGCTCCTGGTCGCGGCCGGGGAACGGCTGGCGCTCGCGCAGTCCGATGTGGAGCTTCGCGGGCACGCGGTGGAAGCCAGGGTCTACGCGGAAGACCCGACCACCGGGTTCCTGCCGACCGGCGGCACGGTGCTGGCCGTTCGAACGTCCACAGCGGACTGGGCGCGGATCGACTCCGGGCTGCTGCCGGGGTCGGTGGTCGGTTCGGACTACGACCCGATGCTGGCCAAGGTGATCGCCCGGGGCGCGGACCGCGCCGAGGCGCTGGGGCGGCTGTCGTCGGCCCTGTCGGCCACCGCGGTCCTCGGGGTGGGCACGAACATCGCGTTCTTGCGGGCGTTGCTGGCCGACGAAGACGTGCGCGCCGGGCGGATGGACACGCAGCTCGTGGAACGCAGGCTCGACGAGCTGACCCGCGCGGAGCCGGTACCCGACGACGTGTTCGCCGCCGCCGCGTTGGACGAACTGCTGTCCCTGCAACCGTCCGGGGCGGTCGTCGACCCCTGGGACGTGCCGAACGGCTGGCGGATCGGTGCTGTCGCGCCGATCCCGTTCCGGTTGACCTGCGGCGACCGCGACGTGACCGTCCTGGTGCGGGGAACCCCCGCCGCGGCATCGGTCCAGGTCGACGACGGCCCGTGGGCGCCCGCCTCCGTCGTGCGCGGCGAGTCCCTGTCGGTCACCTTCGACGGCCGCAACACCCACTACGCCCGCGCCCTCGACGGCGAAACCCTGTGGCTGGCGGCCGGTGGCCACACCTGGGCGGTCACCGAATGGTCCACTTTGGAGGGATCTGCGGCCGCTGTGGACGGTGGCGGCCCGATCACCAGCCCGATGCCCGGCACCGTCCTGGTGGTCAAGGTCTCGGTCGGCGACGAGGTGGCCGCGGGCGCGCCCCTCCTCGTGGTCGAGGCGATGAAGATGGAGCACACCATCACCGCCAAGGTCGACGGTGTCGTCTCCGAGCTGACCGTGCAGGCGGGCCAACAGGTCGCGCTGAACCAAACCCTGGCCGTGGTGACCCCACCGGAGGACCGACCGTGATCGACCTGACTCTCCCCGAGGAGCACGAGGCCCTGCGCAAGACCGTGCAGGAGTTCGCCCGTGCGGAAGTCGCCCCCGTCATCGGGGACTTCTACGAGCGCGGCGAGTTCCCGTACCGGATCGTCGCCAAGATGGGCGCCATGGGCCTGTTCGGCCTCCCCATCGGCGAGGAGTACGGCGGCATGGGCGGCGACTACTTCGCCCTGTGCCTCGCGCTGGAGGAACTCGCCAGGGTCGACTCGTCGGTCGCGATCACCCTGGAGGCGGGCGTCTCCCTCGGCGCCATGCCCATCTACCGCTTCGGCACCGACGAGCAGAAGCAGCGCTGGCTCCCCGACCTCGCCGCGGGCACCCGCCTCGGCGCCTTCGGCCTCACCGAACCAGGCGGCGGCTCCGACGCGGGCGCCACGCGCACCGCCGCGAAGCTGGTCGACGGTGAGTGGGTCGTCAACGGCTCCAAGGCGTTCATCACCAACTCCGGCACGGACATCACCTCCCACGTCGCCGTCACCGCCGTCACCGGCCTCCGCGACGACGGCCGCAAGGAGATCTCCGCCGTCATCATCCCCGCGGGCACCAAGGGTTTCGCGGTGGCCAAGAAGTACTCCAAGGTCGGCTGGAACGCCTCCGACACCCACGAACTCTCCTTCGACGACGTCCACGTCCCCGAGGCCAACCTCCTCGGCACCCAGGGCCGCGGCTACGCCCAGTTCCTGTCCACCCTCGACGAAGGCCGCGTAGCCATCGCCGCCCTGGCCGTCGGCCTCGCCCAGGGCTGCGTCGACGAGTCCCTGAAGTACGTCGCCGAACGCGAGGCCTTCGGCCGCAAAATCGGTGAGTACCAGGCCATCCAGTTCAAAATCGCCGACATGGAAACCCGAGTCCACACGGCCAGACTGGCGTACTACGCGGCCGCCGCCAAAATGCTCCGCTCCCAACCCTTCAAACGCGAAGCCGCCATCGCCAAACTAGTCGCCTCCAACGCCGCCATGGACAACTCCCGCGAAGCCACCCAAATCTTCGGCGGCTACGGCTTCATGAACGACTTCCCCGTCGCCCGCTTCTACCGCGACGCCAAAATCCTCGAAATCGGCGAAGGCACCAGCGAAGTCCAACGCATCCTCATCGCCCGCGAACTAGGCCTCCACTAACCCCCTTTCCGCCGTCCTCAACCCACCTCACATCGACGAAGCCCCACTCCCACCCCGCGCACCTCAAACACCCCACCCCTCATCGACGAAGCGCCCCCACCCCACCCCACGCGCCCCAAAAAAGCCAGCCCTGATCGACGAAGCCCACCAACCGGCACCGCGCGCCTCGGGACCCGCCGACACCAACCGCCCGTTGTGGTGGAGTTGTTTTGTTTGGGGGGAGCGGTGGCCTAAGCCGGCTGGCGGGGAAGGCCACGCTTTCCAGTGGCCCCGCCTTTTTGCCTTACCCAGGCTGCCGCTAGGGGCCCTTGGTCTCAAGTGATCGGTGCGCCACCGTGTTTGACCAGTAGTTCGTTGAGTTTCTCGACGGGTTTGTGCCAGTCGAGGGTCTGGCGGG
>NZ_AXWW01000085.1 GCF_000482865.1 Actinokineospora inagensis DSM 44258
GGGGGTTATGGGGGGGGGCGGGTGTTGAGGCGGGCGGCTTGGCGGGTGAGGTGGGTGCGTTCGGGGAGGTTGGGGGCTTTGCGGGCGGCTTCGGTGTAGAGGTGGGCGGCGGTGGTGAGGTCGCCTGCGCGTTCGTGGAGGTGGGCGGAGACGGCTGTGTAGCGGGGGATGGAGTCGTCCAGGGCGGCGAGGGCGGCTAGGCCTGCGTGGGGACCGTCGGCTTCGCCGATGGCTACGGCGCGGTTGAGGTGGATGACGGGGTTGTTGGTGAGGCGGGTGAGTTCGTCGTACCACTCGACGATCTGGGGCCAGTCGGTGTGGGGGGCGGTGGGGGCGTCGGCGTGGAGGGCGGCGATGGCGGCTTGGGCTTGGAACTCGCCGAGGCGGTCGCGGGACAGGGCGGACTGGAGGATGTCGACGCCCTCGGTGATGAGGGTGGTGTCCCAGCGGGTGCGGTCTTGGTCGGCGAGGGGGATCAGGCTGCCATCCGGGGCGGTGCGGGTGGCTTGGCGGGCGTGGTGGAGCAGCATGAGGGCGAGCAGGCCCGCGACTTCGGGGTGGTCGATGGCGGCGGCGAGTTGCCTGGTCAGCCGGATGGCTTCGGCGGCGAGGTTGACGTCGCCGGAGTAGCCCTCGTTGAACACCAGGTACAAGACACGCAGGACGGTGGCGACGTCGCCGGGTTGGTCGAGGCGGGCACCGGACACCGTCCGTTTGGCGCGGCTGATGCGTTGCGCCATGGTCGCTTCGGGGACCAGGTAGGCCTGGGCGATCTGTTTGGTGGTGAGGCCGCCGACCGCGCGCAGGGTGAGCGCCACGGCGGACGACGGGGTCAGCGACGGGTGGGCGCACAGGAAGTACAACTGCAGGGTGTCGTCGCTGGTCGGGGCCGGGCCGGGCGGCGGCTCGACCTCCACCGCCAGTTCCCGGCCGCGGCGCGACGACTCGGCGCGGGCGGCGTCGAGGAACTTGCGCCAGGCGACGGCGACCAGCCAGCCCTTCGGGTCGCGGGGCGGGTCGTCCGGCCAGGTCCGCACCGCCTGGATCAGCGCTTCCTGCACGGCGTCCTCGGCCGACGCGAAATCCGCTCCGCGTCGGACGAGGACGCCGATCACCGCGGGGACGAGTTCCCGCAGCAGTGCCTCGTTCACTCGGTCACCGTGGGCCGCTCGCCGTAGAGCGGCCGCAATTCGAGCCATTCGTGGATGGGGTCGCCGTTCGCGCCGGGCGCGGCGGACAACTCGGCCGCGCAGTCCAGGGCCCGCTCGTAGGAGTCGACGTCGATGATCATCCAGCCTGCGATGAGGTCTTTCGTCTCGGCGAACGGTCCGTCGGTGACCGGCGGCTTGCCCTCGCCGTCGTACCGGACGAAGGTGCCCTCGGGGGCCAGCGCCTGCTCGCCGACGTACTCGCCGGTGGTTTCCAGCTTCGCCGCGAAGTCGCGCATGTACTGGATGTGCGCGGAGATCTCCTCTGGCGTCCACTGGTCCATCGGCACGTTGTTCACCGATGCCGGGGCGCCGCGGTAGTGCTTGAGCAGCAGGTACTTCGCCATGGTGGTTCTCCCTCGGTGCTGGTGCGACCCCATTGTGGTCGCGTGTCACCGCCGGGACGGAGCGAGCGCGGGGATCTCGACATCCCGCCGCGAAACTTTTCTAGCGGTCGTTCCAGGACTTGAGGAGGGCCGCGACCTCGGCGGGCGTGTCCACCGGGAGGGTGGCGGTCTCGCCCGCGAGGTACGGCAGCAGCGCGGCGACCGTCTCATCGGTACAGCCACGACGGGACAGCCCGACCGTGTTGTAGCCGATGGAGCGGGCGGGCGTGCCGACGACCTTCTGGAACGCGCCGATCTCGCGGGTGATGACGGTGCCCATGCCGACCATGGCGCCGGGACCGACGTGGGTCCGCTGGTGGACCACGGTGCCCAGGCCGAGGTTGGCGCCGGTCCAGATGTGGCAGTGGCCCGCGATCTGGACGCCGCTGGTGATGGTCACGTCCGACTCGACGACGGAGTCGTGGGCGATCCAGGACCGGCCCATGATGTAGCAGCCGTCGGCGATCGTGGTGACGCCGAACATGCCCTGGGTGATGGACACCGACTCCTTGACCACGTTGCCGTTCCCGATGACCACCCCACCGCCGTCGACCTCGCCGTCCCAGCCGACCGGGTGCGGGCCGCCGCGGTAGTCGGCGGGTTGGCCGATGTCGACGCGGGGACCGAACCAGTTGCCGTCACCGATGCGGGCCGGTCCGACGATGACGGCGTACGGCCCGATGACGTTGTCATCGCCGAGCTCGACCTGGTCGCCGATGATGGCGGTGGGGTGGACGCGGTTCATCTAGGCCATCACGGCCGCGACGACCCGGTGCGACGGGAGGATGGATCGGCGCTCGGCGTCGGCGTCGACCCGGCCCGCGAGGATGTCCAGGAACCGGTCGAGCTGGGTGGCGAGCGGTTCGCGCGCGGTGACCAGCTCCGGGATCTCGATGATGCTCTGCTGCCGGTAGCCGCGGCCGTCCGGCGTGAACGCGTCCTGGGTGACGTTGCGGTAGATGGTCACCGTGCGGCTGATCAGGTCGACCTCGATCAGCCGTTCCAGCTCGTAGACGGCCAGGGTGCGGATCTTGCGCTGGGCGATCCGACTGGCGGACACCGTTGCCACGCCTGAGGAGAAGCGCAGCACCGCGTCGACGACGTCTTCCGCGCCGGGCACGGACGACGGGTGGAACTGCCCGATCCCGGAGGCGACGCTCGTCGGTTCCGCGCCGCGGAAGCACTGGAGGGCGATGTCGACGTCGTGCACCAGCAGGTCCCACGCGACACCGGTCTTGATCCGCGGCGCGTACGGCGAGTGGCGGGTGGCGGCGACGTGCACCGGCTCGTCGATCAGGCCGAGGGCGGTCATCACGGCCGGGTTGTAGCGCTCCAGCAGCCCGCACATGATCGGCAGGCCCGCCTTCTCGGCGGCGGCGAGGACTTCCTCGGTCTGCGCGAGGCTGGCGCACACCGGCTTCTCGATCAGCAGCGGCTTGCCCTGGGCGAGCACGTCCAGCGCGATCCCGTGGTGCGCCTCGGTGGCGGCGGCGACCACCACGGCGTCCACATCGGACACGTCACCGAGCTCAGCGCGCCAGGTGGTCTCGAACTTCTCGGCGACGGCGGTGCCGATCTCCTCGCGCGGGTCGATCACGACGGCGAGGTCGCAGTCGGGGTGCTGCGCGATGACGCGGGCGTGCAGGGAACCCATGGAGCCGACGCCGACGAGGGCGATCCGGGGACGCGCGCTCATGCGCCGAGCACCTCGCGAACGGTGGTGATGATCGTGTCGAGCTCGGCCGGGGTCAGCTTCGGGTGCACCGGCAGCGAAAGCGCTTGCGCGGCAACGGAAGCGGCGACCGGGGCGTCGGAGGCGATGACACCGGGGTGGTCCCGGTAGCAGTCGTAGTCGAACACGAGCTTCGGGTAGTACGTGCCGTTGCCGATACCGCGTTCGGTGAGCTTGGCGGCGAACTCGTCGCGGTCGCCGTCGACCAAGACCGTGTACTGGTGCCAGACGTGGTCGCGGCCGGGGAGGACGGCCGGGGTGTGCAGGCCGGGCACGCCCGCGAGGCCGTCGGTGAGCGCGGCGGCGTTGCGGCGGCGGATCTCGGTGAGCTCGGCGAGCTTCTCCAACTGCGGGATGCCGACGGCGGCGTGCAGGTCGGTCATCCGGTAGTTGTGGCCCGCGACCTCGTACTGGTAGCGCGCCCGCATGCCCTGGTTGCGCAAGACCCGCAGCCGGTCGGCGATCTTGTCGTCACTGGTCGTGATGACGCCGCCCTCGGCGGTGGTGACGTTCTTGGTGGCGTATAGCGAGAAGCAGCCCAGGCCGTAGCTGCCCGCGGGCTTGCCGTCGAACGTCGCGCCAACCGCCTGCGCGGCGTCCTCGACCAGCGCGAGACCGTGTTCCTCGGCGAGCGGGCCGAGCTTGCCCATGTCGGCCATCTGCCCGTAGAGGTGCACGGGCATGAGGACCTTGGTCCGGTCGGTCACCGCGCCCGCGACCGAGTTGGGGTCGAGGTTGAAGTCGGTGCGGCTGATGTCGGCGAACCGGGCGGTGGCGCCCGCCTCCAGGATCGCGTTGAGCGTGGCGACGAAGGTGAACGGCGAGGTCACCACCTCGTCACCGGGCTGGAGGTCGAGCACCTGGATGGCCGCGACCAGCGCGGTGGTGCCGCTGTTGACGGCAACCGCGTGCGGGACCCCCGCCACCTGAGCGAAGGCGTCCTCGAAGCGCTTGACCATCGGGCCCTGCGCGATGACGCCCGACCGCAGGACTTCCAGGACGAGCGGCTCGGCGTCGGCGACGTCGACGACGGTGATAGGGATCATGACTACGTACCAACTCCAGCCTCTGGGGTCACGGTCTGCGTCCAGATCGCGGACCTCACGGTACCGGCCGGGTCGGTGGTCACCGCGTCTGGCCCGGACGCAGGACCGGGCCGCAGTCGCGCCGGTTGGCGGTGGTGTTGCGCTGCAAGATCGGCTCGACCCTGGCCTGGGTGTAGGTCTGCAACTCGGCGAGTTTCGCCGGGGTCGGCACGGCGTCCTTGCGCACCCAGTAGCCGACGTTGTTGTACGAGAGCAGGATGCCGGGCCAACTCTGGGTCGAGTGGTAGACGAGCGCGTAGTCCTGGGCGAAGCGGGGGTCGCGGTCGAAGCCGAGGGTGGCTTCCCAGGTGCCGATGAAGGTGATGATGTCCGGCTTGGCGACGGTGAAGGTGTAGTCGCGCAGCCCGGCGATGTCGTCGCGGCCGAGGTAGTCGGCGATCTTGGCGTCACCGAGGCCCGCGAGGTCGACAAGCCGCAGCCTGCTGGCCATGGACTCGCCGCCGAGGTCGATCACGCCCGCGCTGAGGTCGTCACGGCCGAGGATGTCGGCCATGCCGTTCATCGTGCGGGCGTCGCGTTCGACGACCACGCACATCGGGGTCTTCACGTTGGCCTGCCAGGACTGCCCGGCCGCCTTGAACTGGACCAGCGACAGCGCGCCCGCGACGACGACACCGAGGACGAGCAGCGTCCGGGCGCGGGCGCGCGCGGCGTCCCACACCATCGTCAAGGTCACACCGCCCGCGAGGGCGCCGAGGGCCCAGATGGGGGTGGCGAACCGGTACTCACCCATCCAGTCGCTCTGCAGCACGCAGAACGCGAGGACGGCGAGCCCCAGCGGCACGAGCAGGCCCGCGAAGGACGGGCGGACCCGGGTCTGCTGGGCGAGGGCGGCCGCGACCAGGCCGACGAGCAGCAGCGCGGTGGCCCAGCCGACGTAGGTGACCAGCGCGCTGGCCTTGCCGAGGTCGGCCAGCTCGGGCAGCGGCTGGTTCTTGGCGACGGCGGTGTTGGGGATGAGGCGGTGGAAGGTGACCCACCGGTAGGCGAGGTACGCGCCGTACGGGACGGCGAACCCGGCGACCGAGACGAGGCAGGCGATGGCGGTCTGCCCGATCCGGTCGCGGCGCAGGAACAACAGCGCGACGAGCACGAAGGCGCCCGCGTAGATCACACCGTCCGGCCTGGTCAGCCCGGCACCGGCGGCGAGCAGACCGGCGGTGAGCGCGGTGCGCGGGTTCAGCAGCCGGTCGACCGCGATGGCCCTGGTGAGCACGGTGGCGATGCCGGTGACGAACACCGCGTAGATCGGGTTCTCCAGGCCGGAGACGATCCAGATGACGAACGACGGCATCGCGGCGAGCGCACCACCGGTGATCAGGGTGGCCAGCCGGGGGCGGCGGGTGAGGACCTTGGCGGTGAAGTAGCACAGGGTGAGCACGACGCCGCAGCAGACGATGCCGAGTGCCTTGGGGAACAGCACGTAGTCGGGGATGCCGAAGATCGTGCCGTGGTCGAACAGCCCGGTCAGCGCGCCCAACGCGAGCAGCGCGAGCCAGGTGGGGTTGGAGTAGCCCTCGACCGGCTGCGCGCCCGGCTGCAGCACCGGGCCGAGGCCGTGGGCGACGTTGCGGGCGTAACCGAAGGTGATGGCGGCGTCGTCCATGATCCAGTGCCCGTACAGCGCACCGTGGATGGCGATCAAGGCGGTGCCCAGCAGAATCGCCCCGAACGCGCCGAGGCGGGCGGTGACGGGGGTGCGCCGCACCGGTGCGACAATCACGTCGTCGGGGGCGGGGTCGACAGCTCGGTCCTCGGACAAGGCGACGCTCACCAGGGTAGCTCGCTTTCGGTCTTGACGAAGCGCGGGGCAACCAGGTTAGCCAGCACCATTCACACCCAGTGGAGCCGGGATGGGAACAGATCGGGTACGCACGGTTACCGTCGTGGGCGGCGGGATCGTGGGTCTGGCCGTCGCACGGGCGCTGACCAGGCGCGGGGTCGCGGTCACGGTGTTGGAGAAGGAGTCGCGCTGGGGTACCCACCAGACGGGGCACAACTCCAACGTCGTGCACGCGGGCCTGTACTACAAGCCGGGGTCGTTGAAGGCGCGGATGTCGGTCTCGGGCAACCGCTCGATGGTGGAGTACGCGCGCGAGCACGGCGTCCCGGTGGAGGTGTGCGGCAAGCTCGTGGTCGCGACCAGCGCCGACGAGCTGCCCGCGTTGACCGTGCTGGCCGAGCGCGCGGAGGCCAACGGGGTCCCGGCGAAGCTGGTCAACCAGGACGAGGCCCGCGAGTACGAGCCGGAGGTGGCGGCGGTCGCGGCGCTGCGGGTGGAGAGCACCGGCATCATCGACTACCCGGCGGTGTGCGCGGCGATGGTCGGCGAGCTGGCCGAGGCCGACCTGCGGCTGTCGACCCCCGCGCTGGCGATCCGAACGGTGAACGGCCAGGTCGAGGTCGCCACTGAGAACGGGGTCGTGCGCGGCGACGCGCTGGTCAACTGCGCGGGTCTGCACAGCGACCGGGTCGCCCGGATGGCCGGGTTGACGCCGCGCGCCCGCATCGTCCCGTTCCGCGGCGAGTACTACGAGCTGCGGCCGGACCGGTCGCACCTGGTGCGCGGCCTGATCTACCCGGTGCCGGACCCGACGCTGCCGTTCCTCGGCGTGCACCTGACCCGCATGCTCGACGGCAGCGTCCACGCGGGCCCCAACGCGGTCTTGGCGCTGCGCCGCGAGGGCTACCGCTGGCGCGACATCTCCCCCGCGGACCTGCTGGACACGGCGCGGTTCCCCGGGACGTGGCGGTTGGCGCGCAAGTACGCGTTCCCGGTCGGGTTCGACGAGGTGCGCCGCTCGCTGTCGAAGCGCCGGTTCGCCGCGAGCCTGGCCCGCCTGGTGCCCGCCGTCACCGAGGACGACCTGGTGCGCAGCGGTGCCGGGGTGCGGGCCCAGGCCCTGCTGCCGGACGGTTCGCTGGTGGACGACTTCCTGGTCGAGGAGGGCCCGCGGCAGGTGCACGTGCTCAACGCGCCGTCGCCCGCCGCCACCAGCGCCCTGGAGATCGGCGCGCACCTGGCCGAACTGGTTTTTACCACCGTTTGACGACATACTCAGCCGCTCGAACGCCCTCGGGGCGGGGAAGAGGGGAATGGGAATGCGGCCGATCAGCCACGCCGACTACCTGGCGCTGCGCCGGTTCGACTCGCTGGACGGGCTCCGCGCCATCGCCGCGGTGTTGGTGGTGTTCTCGCACTACGCGGGCCCCCGCTACGGCTGGCTGCACGGCTTCCTCGGCGTCGACCTGTTCTTCGTGATCTCCGGCTACCTGATCACGACGCTGGCCCTGCGCGAAGAAGGCCGAAACGGCCGCATCTCGCTCACCGAGTTCTACATCCGCCGGGTATTTCGCATCCTCCCCGCGTACTTCTTCATCCTCGGCGCGATCCTCGCGGTCATCTGGCTACGCCACGAATACACCGCGTCCGGACTCCGCGCGGAAATGCCGTACTACCTGACGTTCACCCAGGAACTGGCACCGGGCAACTGGTGGTTCGGCCAAAGCTGGACCCTCGGCATCGAGCAGAAGTTCTACGTCGTGTGGCCCCTGCTGCTGGCCGCCACCTTCCTGCTGCGCCCCGGCACCCGCGTCCTCGGCACCTGCGCCCTGATGGCCTCGACGTTCTTCCTGCTCCCCTACGCCTCGCCCTACCTGATGATCATGATCGGCTGCCTGACCGCGATGCTGCTGCACTCCCCGCGCGGCTTCCGATTCCTACGGCCGTTGACCCACCCCTTGGCGGCGATCCCCATCGCGGTGGCGGTGTTCGCGGTGCAGTTCAACCTGAACAACCTGTGGCAGTGGAAAGGCGGCCTGCTCACAGTGATCCTGTACTCCGTGCTGTGCGCGATGCTGGTCATCGCGACGCTCGGAAAGGGACCACTGCAGTGGGTACTGCAACTCCCCCCGATGGTATTCATCGGCGAACGGTCATACTCGCTTTATCTGATCCACAACCTGGCGGGCTTCACCTTGGCCAGCACAATCCCCCGATTCGCCGAACACAGCTTCCGGACAACGCTGGCAGTGGTGGCCGTGGCCTTGCTGATGTCCGACATGGTCTACCGGTGGGTCGAACAGCCGATGATCTCCTTGGGGCGGAAGCTGATCGTGGCTCTGCGAACCCGGAAACAAGCCAAGGCAACGGAGCCCGCGCCGCCGGTACCGGTGACCGTTTGATCCGGCTCGGCTTGCTCGGCTCCTTGGCTGGTTGCCGCACCACCCAGCCGCTCCGCTCGGTTGTTCAACTTGCCTTGCCCACCGGCCTTGAGATGGTCACCGCACTGACCAGCTCGCGATTTACCCGCCCGGCTCCTTGACGTGGCTGCCACACCAACCGCCGATCGCTTGGTTGTCCACAAGCCCTTCGGCCATCCACAGGCCACCGCCCACCCCTCTTGACAACCTGCTGATCGCGATATCGTCAGGAATGGGCCCCCGGCCCCCGGGTGGGCGGGCTCCTGCGTGGACCCGGGCGGAGCGGAAGTCAACCCCGTGATTACGCGAAATCAGGTGTTTCCTCGCCCTCGTCGACGGGTTCCTCGGAGTGCTCGGCGATCCAGTCCAGGGTCGACGGGGAGATGAGGCCGGAGTCGGCTTCGTCGTTGCGGATGGCGAGCCGCCGGAGGAGTTCGTGGCGGGGGACGGGGAAGTGCACCAGGCGCCAGTTGGCGCCGTGAGTGGTGACCAGTTGCTTGTAGGCATCGCGTTCGATCTTGGTACCCAGGCCGTGGTCAAGAACCACCGACCGCCCCGCCTCGACGAGTCCGACCAACTCCCGCCGAACCTCATCGATGACGCCGCCCAGCAAGGCGAGGTGCTCGGACTCGGGATAGTCCTTACCGAGGCGCCCACGCCGAGCAACGACCCGTTCATCCACCGAGAGCCTGACAACACCCCGACGCTCCAACGCCTTCGCGTACGTCGTCTTACCCGACCCGGGCAGTCCAGTGAGCAGGTAGACAACGGTCTCCACAACCCCACCTCCAACAACTCGCCAACCGCCGTGAACACGAACCCGGACTATCCACAATCGCCAACACCATCCACAGGCAACCCACTCCCCCTCTTGACAACCCGCGTTCCGCGATATCGTCAGGAATGGGCCCCCGGCCCCCGGGTGGGCGGGCTCCTGTCTGGACCCGGACAAGGCTGCCGTCAACCGCTTGGACGGGTGAACTGTTTGACAGGACGGGGCAGGACAGGGCAAGGCGGGCCGAGATCGTGACACCGGAACACTTCGGTGGCACGCCTGACCAGCCCGCGTGCCGAGTTGTCCACAACCAAGCCTGCCGTCCACAGGTGCGTCGCCGCCCCTCTTGACAAGTCGAAGATCGCGATATCGTCAGGAATGGGGCCCCGGGCCCCGGGTGGGTGGGCCCCTGCCTGGACCCGGACAAGGCTGCCGTCAACCGCTGGAATGGGTGAATTCGCGGCACGGGGCAAGAGGGGTTCGGTCTATTCGCAGTGAAGTTGTCCACAATCAACCCGACCATCCACAGGAACACGATCGGCCCTCTTGACAGCCCACGATCCGCGATATCGTCAGGAATGGGGCCCCGGGCCCCGGGTGGGTGGGTCCCTGCCTGGACCCCGGCGGAAGTGAAGTCAATCGCTGGAATGGGGACTGTGTGGGGGCGAGCGGTGAGGCGAACGGCGTGTGGGGTGTGCGGAAGGCCGCCGAACTTGGGGGTTCGGCGGCCGTAGGAAGGCTCAGACCGCTGGGCGGATGGTGTCCAGGCCGAGGAAGGGGCGGAGGGCTTCGGGGACCGTCACCGAGCCGTCGGCCTGCTGGTGGTTTTCCAGGATGGCGACGATCCAGCGGGTGGTGGCGAGGGTGCCGTTGAGGGTGGCGGCGACCTGGGGTTTTCCGTTGTCGTCGCGGTAGCGGATGCTGAGGCGGCGGGCTTGGAAGGTGGTGCAGTTGGAGGTTGAGGTGAGTTCCCGGTATGCCTCTTGGGTGGGGACCCAGGCTTCGCAGTCGAATTTGCGGGCGGCGCTGGTGCCGAGGTCGCCGGTGGCCGTGTCGATGACTCGGTAGGGGACCTCTATTTTCGCGAGCATTTCTTTTTCCCAGGCGAGGAGGCGCTGGTGTTCGGCGGTGGCGTCCTCGGGTTTGCAGTAGGAGAACATCTCGATTTTGTCGAATTGGTGCACGCGGATGATGCCGCGGGTGTCCTTGCCGTACGACCCGGCTTCGCGGCGGAAGCAACTGGACCAGCCCGCGTAGCGGCGGGGGCCCGCGGACAGGTCGAGGATTTCGTCGGCGTGGTAGCCGGCGAGGGCGACTTCGGAGGTGCCGACGAGGTACAGGTCGTCGTCGCGGAGGCGGTAGATCTCGCCGGCGTGGGCGCCGAGGAAACCGGTGCCTGCCATGATTTCGGGGCGGACCAGGACGGGCGGGATCATCAGCGTGAATCCGGCGGCGGTGGCTTGGGCGGCGGCCATGTTGAGCAGCGCCAGTTGCAGTTGGGCGCCGACGCCGGTGAGGAAGTAGAAGCGGGAGCCGGAGACCTTGGCGCCGCGTTCCATGTCGAGGATGCCGAGTTTCACGCCCAGGTCGAGGTGGTCGAGAGGGGTGAAGTCGAACGTGCGGGGCGTGCCGACGTGTTCGAGGACGACGAAGTCGTCTTCGCCGCCGACCGGGGCCGCCGGGTCGACGAGGTTGGGCAGGGCGCGGTGGGCGTCTTCGAGAACCTGATCCGCCTCGGCCTGTTCGGCTTCGGCGGCCTTGACGCCGGCGGCCAGCTCCTTGCCCTTGGCGAGCAGCGCGTCGCGTTCCTCGCCCCTGGCCTTGCCGACCTGCTTGCCGAACTGCTTCTGCTCGGACCGCAGGGTGTCCGCGCGGGAGATCACCGACCGGCGCCGTTCGTCGGCGGACAGCAGGGTGTCCACGGTGGCGGGGTCCTCACCGCGGGCGCGCTGCGAGGCGCGCACGGTGTCCGGGTCTTCGCGCAGAACCTTGAGGTCGATCACGGGTGCTGAGCGTAGTCCGGTCCGGTGGGGTCCCGCCTCCGGTATACCCGCCGGTCAGGAGATGGCGACGGCCACGATCAGGCCGAGGGCGATGTGCGCGGCCGCCACGACGATGCTGGCCGGGGCGAACTCGTCCTTCTCGATGGTCGCGCCGATGTTCATCCGGGTGACCCACTCCAGGACCCGCACGGCCAGCACCTGGACCACGATGCCGATCAGCCCGTACACGACCGACGTGATCAGGCCCGCGGTCAGGTCGCTGGCGGAGAAGAAGATCGCCACCACGATGATCAGGGCCATGCTGAGGATGCCGGAGGCGGTGACGATGACCGCGTTCGGCTTGCCGGTGCGGACCAGGTCGGACAGCTTGCCCGGGGTGGTCCAGTCGATGGCGTAGAAGCCGATCAGCATCAGCACCAAGCCGACGATGGCGTACAGGGCGATCGCGCCGATGCCCTTGCCCAGGTCGGCGCCGAAGTTCGCGGGCAGCGCGACGGTGGTCACCGCGGCGAGGTGGTTCACGGGGTCCTCCATGGAGCGGGGGTTCTACTGGGGGATGCGGTGCGGGATGAAGGCGGCGCCGTCGTCGGTGACCAGGCCCGCGGTTTCCCGGATGCCGAGGCCGCCGGACTGGTCGCCGATGATCCAGGCGCCGAGCGCGGGCCGGTAGCCGTCGAACTCGGGCAGCGGGTCGAAAGCCTGGTAGACGTAGCCCTCGGCGCCGTAGACGCCGCCGGTCTGGGTTTCGTAGCCGGTGGCGACGATCTGCACGTTGGCGCCCTCGCGGCCGAGTTTCGGTTTCCGCACGTACTCGGTGAGCAGGCCGGGCTCGTCGAGGAACGCGGGCAGCAGGTTGGGGTGGCCGGGGTACATCTCCCACAGCACGGCCAGGATCGCCTTGTTCGACAGCAGCGTCTTCCACAGCGGCTCGACCCACAGGGTGCCGGGCAGCGACTCGACGACGCGTGTGCCGAACTCCTCGGTGACCACCCATTCCCAGGGGTAGAGCTTGCAGACCGTGGCCATCGGCGACTCGGCGAGGTCGACGAACCGCTCCAGCAGCGAGTCCCAGCCGATGTCCTCGATGGCGAGGCCGACCGTGTCCAGGCCCGCCTCGGCGGCGGTTTCCTGCAGGTACGCGGTGGTGAGGTGGTCTTCGCCGGTCGGGTCGGACCCGGACCAGGTGAAGTGGACCTCGTTGGTGGGCAGCAGGTCCTTGACCTCGCCCCAGCGCTCGACGAGCTTCTCGTGGATGGAGTTCCACTGGTCGTCGTCGGGGAACACCTCGGTTTTCCAGTACCACTGCACGACGGCCGCCTCCAGCAGGGAGGTGGGGGTGTCGGCGTTGTACTCGAGCAGCCGGGCCGGGCCGTTGCCGTCGTAGCGCAGGTCGAAGCGGCCGTAGACGTGCGGGTCGCGGCGCTTCCAGGACTCGGCGACGTGCGGCCAGATCCACTCGGGGAGGCCGAAGTCGCGGTAGCGCTCGGTCAGCACGATGTTGTCGACGGCTGCCAGGCACATCGAGTGCAGGAGCTCGACGTCCGCCTCGAGAGAGAGGATCTCGTCCATCTCGAAGACGTAGTGCACGGACTCGTCCCAGTACGGGCGTTGTCCCCCGGTGCCATACCGGGCTGGGGTGCCGAACACGAGCCCTTGCGACTCGGTCTTCGCCCGCCAGTCCGGCCGGGCCGCGCGGCGCTCTCGGCGCAACTCAGCTTCCCCCGCTCTTGCCGCCGCTGCTGCTCTTACCTCCGCTGTCGCCGCCGCTGCTGCTCACGCCCAGCCCGCCGCGGGACACGGTCTTACCGGAGTTGGTCTTGACTGTCGTGCTGTCGGACGGGGCGACGTAAGAGCCGCCGCTGACATGCTGGCCGACAGTGCCGCCGCCGCCGTAGTTGTAGCGGTACGAGCTGCCACCGATGTAGATGAGACCGCCGCTGGAGTAGCCGCCGTGGCTGGTCGCGTACGAGGAGTCGCAGTAGGCGTCGTCGACGATGACGCCGTTGGTGTCGGTGCAGCGCGCCGTCACCTCGCTGGACTCAGACGCGGCGTAGATCACCGCGATGAGCGCGACCACGCCGACGGTGACACCGGTGCCGATGAGGATGCGCTTGCGCAGCTTCTTCTTGCGCTCGGCTTCCTCGACCGCGGCCTCTTCCTCTTCCCGCTGGCGCTTCGCGGCTTCGCGGCGGGCGCGTTGTTCGGCGAGCGAGGGTTCTTTGACCGTGGTCGTGTCGTCCTGGTACGTGATCGACCCGCGCCTCGGCTCGTCCTCGACGGTCGGCTGGTCGTCGGGCGGCGGCTCCGACACGTGGCCGGGCGCGTTCCCGGCCGGCCGGTCGACCGACTCGGGGACGTGTTCGGGCACGTCAGGTGTGCTGTCGCCCGTGTTGTCGGGCTTGTCGTTGTCAGTCATGTACCACTCCCGGCGGGAACCCTAGCCGACCGGTGCCGCCGACGTCGGGTTCATGTCCCGATCGCAACATCACGTGCACCGTTTTCCTCCCGTGGCCGCGCCCCGGAGCGGGACACGGCATCATGGAGTAGATGTCTGGACGCGGCGGTTGGTTTCGATCGAACGACAGCACGGCGAGAACCCGGCTCATGATGAGCGGCGCGTTCGCCGGTTCGCTGCTGCTCTTGATCAGCAGCATGGCCTTCTCCTGGCCGGTGGGCGCGGGCGGTGGCCTGTCCGCGGAGGAGGAGCGGGCGCGGGCGTTCGACTCGCCCGCGGGCAGTTGTCTGAACTGGACACCGCCGGACCCGACCGACATGCGCCGGGTCGACTGCGCGCAGCCGCACCTGTTCGAGGTCACCAGCAACGTGGACATCTCGGCGGACTACCCGGCCAGCGCTCCCCCGCCGGACCTGGACCACTGGCAGGACATCGCGCAGGCCAAGTGCACGCCGAGCGCGACCTCTTACCTGGGCGGCAAACTCGACCCGTACGGCAAGTTCCGGGTGAACGCGTTGAAACCGGTCGACTCGCAGTGGCAGAACGGTGACCGGAAGTTGCGGTGTGGACTGCAGCGCATCGCCCCGTCCGGCGGTCTGCTGCCCAGCACCGGTTCGGCCGCGACCCAGGACCAGTCCGATGTGCACGATCCGGGGACGTGCCTGGAGCTCAACGGCCAGAAGATCGGCGACCCGATCTCGTGCGACAAGGCCCACGCGTACGAGATCGTCGGCAGCGTCGACCTCAGCCAGGCGTTCACCGGCGACTTCCCCGCGGATGACGCGCAGCGCGAGAAGGCGATCGAGCTGTGCGCGGCGGTCACCAAGGAGTACACGGGCGGCGCGGACCTGACGGCCAAGCACCTGACCCCGTACTCGGACACGCTGAAGCAGGAGAGTTGGGCGGCGGGTTCGCGCAAGGTCGACTGCAAGGTCGGCGCGAAGCTCCCCGACGGCTCCGGCCTCGCCCCGATCACCAACAGCGTCCGCGCCATCGGCTCGACCGCCACCGCTTCCGCTTCGGCCACCCCGACGCCCACGCCGAGCGGCTGACCCGGCGTGGAGATGTCACGGGCCCGGTTCGAGGACCTGGTCGCGGACGCCCTCGACGAGATCCCACCCGGCCTGGTGCGGGCGATGGACAACGTGGTGGTGCTCGTCGAAGACCGGGACCCCGGCGAGCCGACATTGCTCGGGCTGTACCACGGAATCGCGCTGACCGAGCGGACCTCGCATTACGGCGGTGAATTGCCGGACCGAATCTTCATTTACCGGGAAGCGATCCTCGACATTTGCGAAACCGAGGACGATGTCGTTTCCGAGGTGCTGATCACCGTTGTTCATGAAATCGCGCATCATTTCGGCCTGGACGACGCCCGGCTGCACGAGCTCGGCTGGGGATAACGTTTCCGATTATTGCCGACAACCGGATCGACTGTGACCGACACGCCCGGGAACATGGCGGTGGTTGATCTTCGGGGCTGGTATGAGTTAGGCGGCCGGGTGGGCGAGGAGCACCCCTGCTTCCTTACCCACCCGGACGGGTGAGTCACCCCTTGACGCAGATGACCTGCTTGAGCTTGGCCACGACCTCCACCAGGTCGTCCTGCGCGCGGATGATGTCGTCGATGTTCTTGTACGCCGCGGGGATCTCGTCGACCACGCCGGAGTCCTTGCGGCATTCGACGCCGGCGGTTTGGGCGGCCAGGTCGTCGGGGGTGAACTCCTTGCGGGCACGGGATCTGGACATCCGACGGCCCGCGCCGTGCGAGGCGGACTCGAACGAATCGGGGTTGCCGAGGCCGCGGACGATGTACGAGCCGGTGCCCATGGAGCCGGGGATGATGCCCAGGTCGCCGCGGGCGGCGCGGATCGCACCCTTGCGGGTCACCAGGACCTCCTCGCCGAAGTGGGTTTCCTCCGCGACGTAGTTGTGGTGCACGGAAATGGGGTCGTCGAACCGGACGCCGTGGAACTGCTTGCGCAGCACGTCGCAGACCAGGCGGAGCATCACGGCCCGGTTGCGCCGCGCGTAGTCCTGCGCCCAGTACAGGTCGTGCCGGTAGGCGGCCATCTGCGGGGTCCCGGCGATGAACACGGCGAGGTCGCGATCGGGCAGGGAAGCGTTGTGCGCCAAGCCCTGCGCGATCTCGATGTGGTGCTGCGCCAGGATGTTGCCGATGCCACGGGACCCGGAGTGCAACATCACCCAGACCTGGCCGACCGTGTCGACGCAGATCTCGATGAAGTGGTTGCCGCCGCCCAGGGTGCCCATCTGCCTGAGCGCCCGCGCGCTCTGCTTGCGCACGACCGGGGTCAAGTCGTCGAACGCCCGCCAGAACCGCTCCCAGTCGGCGCTGTCGCGGCCGGTGAACGCCTCGGACTTGTGCATGCCCTGGCCGACCGGGACCACCGCTTCCAGCCGAGTCCGAAGTGGAGCCAGAGAGGCGGGGAGGTCCTTGTCGGTCAAGGAGGTCCGGACCGCGGTCATCCCGCAGCCGATGTCGACGCCGACCGCGGCCGGGGACACGGCGCCGCGCATGGCGATCACCGAGCCGACCGTGGCACCCTTGCCGTAGTGGACGTCGGGCATGACGGCCACGTGCTTGTAGGTCCACGGCAGCGCGGCGATGTTGTGCAGTTGTCGCATGGCCACCTCTTCGACATCCGCCGGGTTGGCCCACAAGCGGATGTCGACGAACCGGCCGGGAACGGTGGTCGCTGCCATGCCCGAATACTAAGCGGGACAACGACTTCCGCACGACCGATTTACCCGAGCAGCCCGGCCCGCCGCCACAGCGCCCTGGTCGGGCCGCCGATCATGCCGGTCTCGGTGAGGAACTCGACGACCTTCTCGACCATCCAGCGGCGGGTCTCGCGGAAGTGCGGGTTGGCCAGCGCCGCGGCCCGGCCGTCGCGCGGCCGGATGCCGACCACCTTGTACACACGGGGGTTGACCAGGGCGTCCATCACGGCGATGGCGGTCACGGCGGTCGAGAGCCGGTGCCATTCGAGCTCGGCGCGGGTGAGCTTGGGGACGCTGCGGATCACCTCTTCGCGCGCGTACCGGACGTGCCGGGCTTCCTCGATCACGTGGATGCGGTTGACCATCCGGATCAGCGGCTGGATGCCCGGGTCGTCCATAGTGGACCGCTGTAGTCGGTCGGTCGCCTCCTCGGCGACCAGCACGGACGCGAACATCGACGGCCCGCCCGCGATCGCCTTGTAGACCCGGCCGAGGTTGTGCAGCAGCCTGCCGGGGCCGTAGTTGGGTGCGCCGATGCGGTTGATCGCCTTGGCGAACATGATCGAGTGCCGGGTCTCGTCGCCGACCTCGGTGAGCGCGTACTGGGCGTGCGGGGTGGCCGGGTCGAGGTCGTAGGCGTACCGGATCAGCAGTTGCATCAGGATGATCTCGAACCACAGGCCGACACCGGCGATGCTCGCGATCTCGTGCTTGGAAAGCTCGACGCGCTGTTCCTGGCTGAGACCGCGCCACAGATCCGTGCCGTAGAGGGAGGTCCGCTCCAACGGCATGTACGCCTTGCCGGGGTCGAGCGGGGCGGCCCAGTCGATGTCGACGAACGGGTCGTAGTCGGTGCGCGCGGACGCGTCGAGCAGCCGAGCGCTCACCTGATCGGGGTCCTTCGGGCGAAGTACGCGGGCCACGGTGTTTCCACCCTCCGTTGCACGAGATCAGCAGTGTTACGTCAGGTAACAGTTACTTGTCGTCCAGAGTCGCGCAAAAACTGGGGGGCGTCAAGGACGATCCGGCGGAGACCGGCCGACGCGGCTAGCGTCAACGACCATGAGTGCGGCGACGAAGGTTCTGGACACGGTGCTCGACCGCGCGGTCGTCCCGGGCTACACCAAGATCGGCTACCAGGTGCGCAGCAAGTTCTGGCCTGCCGACCCGGCACCGGACGCGCTCGACGGGAAAACCGCGGTGATCACCGGCGCGAACTCCGGACTGGGCAAGGCCGCGGTCACGGCACTGGCGAAACTGGGTGCCACCGTCCACCTCGTTGTCCGGAACGTGACCAAGGGCGAGCAGGCCCGCGCCGAGGTGTTGGCGGCGGTGCCGAACGCGCACCTGGAGGTCGCCGAGTGCGATGTGTCGAACCTGGCGAGCGTCCGCGCGTTCGCGGAGGCGTTCACCGAGCGGCACGGCGGCCTCGACGTGCTGATCCACAACGCCGGGTCGCTGCCGCCCGCGCGCGCCGAGACGGACGAGGGCAACGAGGTCACGCTCGCCACGCACGTCCTCGGCCCGTTCCTGCTGACCGGCCTGCTCCGCCCCGCCCTCGCCGAGGCGCACGGACGGGTCATTTTCGTGACGTCTGGCGGAATGTATGCAGCCCGCCTGCACAGTGAAGACCCCCAGTACCGCCACGGTGCGTACAAGGGCGGGCAGGCTTATGCCCGCACCAAGCGGATGCAGGTAGTGCTCACGGAGCAGTGGGCACAACGACTGACCGACGACGGCGTCGCCGTGCACAGCACCCACCCCGGCTGGGCCGACACCCCCGGGGTGACAGCGTCGCTGCCGGGCTTCAACAAGATCATGGGCCCGCTGCTGCGCAGCCCCGAGCAGGGCGCCGACACGATCGTCTGGCTGGCCGCCGCCCCCGAACCGGGCCACTCAACCGGCGGGTTCTGGCACGACCGCCGAATCCGACCCACGCACTACCTCCCCTGGCAACACGACGACCCCCAGGCCCGCAAGGAACTCTGGGACCTCTGCGTCCGGGAAACCGGCCTGGTGATCTAGCCGCTCGACCCGGACCGCCCGCCACGCCCCCAGGATCTCGCCGCGCCAACTCCGGATTGCCCGCCTGCACCTGCTCGACCACCGGTCCTGGCCGCGAGTGATGCGTCTCCAGCCCCCCACGGGCGAAACCACGGTTTGGTCTCCTACCGGCCGGGCCGCCCTCGTGGTGGCTTGAACTCGACCGGGATACCCATCACAATCGCGTGCCTGCAGAAGCGCGTGGCGGACCCGAGCCAGGAACGCCGCGGACCAACAACCACCCCATCCAGCGATTGACGCCCCCGCGCCACCCCCATACGGGTCCCGGGCGGCCCCCACCCTTCCCGGGGGGCGTCCCCGAGGCCAGTCTACCGGCCCAGCACAGCCAAGACCGGCCCGCGGCGTTCGCTGTGGACAACCCGCCAACTTGTGGACAACCCGGGCGACGTCCGGGTCGAGCACTGAAGATCCCGGCCCACGAATCGGCGCAGGTCACACGGGTGGGTGACGCCCGGATTGCGGGATGGACCCGGTCGGCTGACGCTCGATCCATGAGGCACATGAGGCACAGACACCGCATAACGGTCGCGATCGCCACTGTCCTGGCTGCTGTCGTGCTCAGCCCGGGTCAGGCTTCGGCGGCGCCGACCGCACGCCACCGGTCCGCCATCACACCGGCGGCCGCCGCCTACCTGAAGCTCGCCACCACCCTCGCCCACGTCGTCGCCAACGAGTTCCACATCCCGGCGTCGGTCACGGCGGGTCAGTCGATCCTCGAGTCGTCCTGGGGGCAGAGCAGGCTGGCCGTCAACGACCACAACTTCTTCGGCTTCAAGTGCACCTCCGCCGGTCCGGGCCCGATGGCCGTGGGCTGCCACGACTACCCCGCCACCGAGTGCACTCCCCTGTGCCACCCGGTGTCGTCGCTGTTCCGCGTGTACGACTCCACGTGGGCCTCGTTCCGCGACTACGGCCGCGTGCTCAGTACCAGCAAGAACTACACGGGGGCGCTACCGCTCGCGCACGACCCCAACGCGTACGTGACCGAGGTGGCCAAGAAGTACGCCACGGACCCCAACTACGCGGCCAAGGTGATCCGCATCATGCAGGACAACAACCTCTACCAGCTCGACAAGTGAACGCTGTGTAATCGATCCAGCACTTTCGGCATCGGTACCGAGAAAGTCGCGTCCGCCGGAAAATAGGGCCGGTTGTCCTGTATTTCGCGTGACCCCCCGCGCTCTGTTAGGGGTGAGAGACACCGCCCCGGCGCTGGAGGAACGCGATGTTGTGCACGGTGGAGCTGGACGAGGAGATCGCCGCACTAGAAGCGTCGTTTGCCCCCTGCGTGCCGCAACAGCAGGTCAGGGCCGGTGTCCAGACCCCCGTCCGCGCCGACCGGGACAACCTCGACGAGGTGGTGGGCGCCGCCATCCGGGGTGACGCGGGCGCCACCGAACAGTTGCTCGTCTTCCTGCGGCCGCTGGTGCTGCGCTACTGCCGGGCGAAGCTGGGGCGGCTTCCCCGGTCGTTCAGCAGCGCCGACGACGTCGCCCAGGAGGTGTGCGTGGCGGTGTTCCGGGCGCTGCCCACGTACCAGCAACTGGGCAGGCCGTTCCTGTCCTTCGTCTACGGCATCGCCGCGCACAAGATCGCCGACGTGCACCGCGCCAACTCCCGCGACAAGTCCGAGCCCATCGCCGACACCCCGGAGACGATGAGCCTGGAAGAGGGCCCGGAACAGATCATCCTGCGCCACGAACTGGTCGAACGAACCGGCGCGCTGCTGCGCACCCTGACCCCCCGCCAACGCGAAATCCTGGTGATGCGCGTGGTGATGGGCATGTCCGCCCAGGAAACGGCGGACGTGGTCGGCACCACCGCCGAAGCCATCCGCGTCGCCCAACACCGCGCCCTCAACCGCCTCCGCAAAACGCTGGCCCGGCAAAACTGAAGACCCCGAGGCGGGGAGACCGCCGGTCGTGGCCCGGGGAGGGGCCGGGCCACGACCGGCAACCACCACACCTTCCGGTGAACCCCACCCACTTTGCTTGCCCCCCACCCCCACCGCCCCCAGGCGTGCCCCCACCCTCCCGGGGGCAGCCCTCGATGCCAGTCTACCGGTGGGGTGCGACAAAAGATCTTGAAGTGGGGAGCGGGGAGGGTCTCCTGTGGATAAGTTCTGTCGCTGGGATGGGTGATTCTGGCGGCTGGTCGTGGCTCGACGGGGGGTGTGCCACGGCTGGCGGGTACTGGGGGAAGCCGCCGAGGGGCGGGCGGAGCCGGTCGTGGTCCGATGGGGCCACGACCGGTTGGGGTAGCAGTGGGTGGAGGTCGCGGCAGGCATGCCGACGGGGGCACGTCCGGGCTGGCGACGAGATCGGTTGACGGCCGTAGTCGTCAGTAGGGATGCCGGTGTGGAGGCTTGAGGGGGCACTGGGCCTCGGCTGCGCCTCGGGGGTCGGCCTGGTCGCCTTCGGCGAAGCCGGCCTTTGGCGCCAGATAAGTGCGGGGTGCCCGCTGGGGTGGAGTTGTTTTGTTTGGGGCCCCTAGCGGCGGCCTGGGTAAGGCTAAAAGGCGGGGCCACTGGAAAGCGTGGCCTTACCCGCC
>NZ_AXWW01000086.1 GCF_000482865.1 Actinokineospora inagensis DSM 44258
GGCGCTGGGGGGGAGGGGCACGGCGGGGAGGTCGGTGGGGTCTACGCAGCCGCCGACCAGTTCTAGGGATTGGCCGTGTTGGACGTACTCGCCCGCGCTGGCGCAGCCTGCGTTGCTGACCGTGAAAACCGCGACGCCTGCCAGGACCAGGGCGGCGGCCACGGCGCCCGCGAGGGGGATGGCGCGGGTTGGCCTCCGTCGGCTGGTCATGGTTCTCCCCAAGGTGGAAATAACGCCCTGGGGCGAGCGTACCCCGGGGGTCTGCGGGTGTACCTGAGGAGTAGCTGAGTGTGGCCCCCTGCCGTTACCAGACAGGGGGCCACAAAACGGGAAGGGCTACCGGGGCTACAGGTTGCCGCGGCGGTCCTGTTCGCGCTCGATGGCTTCGAAGAGGGCCTTGAAGTTGCCCTTGCCGAAGCCGAGGGAGCCGTGGCGCTCGATCATCTCGTAGAACACGGTGGGGCGGTCGCCGATGGGCTTGGTGAAGATCTGCAGGAGGTAGCCGTCCTCGTCGCGGTCGACCAGGATGGCGTTCTCCTTGAGGACCTCGATCGGGACGCGGACGTTGCCGATGCGGGCGCGCAGCTCCGGGTCCTCGTAGTACGAGTCCGGGACGTCGAGGAACTCGACGCCGTTGGCGCGCATCTCGGCGACCGTGCGGATGATGTCGTTGGTGGCCAGCGCGATGTGCTGGCAGCCGGGGCCGCCGTAGAACTCGAGGTACTCGTCGATCTGGGACTTCTTCTGCGCGACGGCGGGCTCGTTGAGCGGGAACTTGACCCGGTGGTTGCCGTTGGCGACGACCTTGCTCATCAGCGCCGAGTACTCGGTGGCGATGTCGTCGCCGACGAACTCCGCCATGTTGACGAAGCCCATGACGCGGTTGTACCACTCCACCCAGTAGTCCATCTTGCCCAGCTCGACGTTGCCGACGCAGTGGTCGACGGCCTGGAAGACGCGCTTCGGGGCGCCCTCCGGCTTGGTGATCGCACCGGCCCGCTCGACGTACCCGGGCAGGTAGATGCCGTTGTAGCGGGAACGGTCGACCAGGGTGTGCCGGGTCTTGCCGTAGGTGGCGATGGCGCCGACCCGGACCGTGCCGTGCTCGTCGGAGACGTCGTGCGCCTCCTCCAGCACGATCGCGCCCTGCTTGCGGGCGTGTTCGAGGCACTTGTCCACGTCGGTGACCTCCAGGGCGAGGTCGACGACGCCGTCGCCGTGCTCGCGGTGGTGGTCGAGCAGCGGGCTCTTGGGGTCGACGCCGCCCTTGATGACGAAGCGGGCCGAGCCGGACTTGAGCACGAAGGCCTTGTGGTCGCGGTTGCCGGTCTCCGGACCGGAGTACGCGACCTGGGTCATGCCGAACGCGGTCTGGTAGAAGAGGGCGGTCTGGGTGGCGTTGCCGACGACGAAGACCACCGCGTCCATCGACCGGACCGGGAACGGGTCGCGGCTCTCGTCGTACTCCACCAGACCGACGAGTTGGCGGAGCTGGTCGAAGCTCACCTCGTCCATGCCCTGGTCACCCCGGTTGAGCGTGCCCGTCATGGCGTTCCTCCTGGATTGGCGTTCTGCACTGCCATCGAGCATGCGGAAGACCGGGCAAGGTGCGCAACACATAGCTTGATCACTGGACAACTTGTCTATGGTGTCACCGGGAGTGTTCGACAAAGTGGACACTCTGCCCAGGTGGAGGTTGGTGTGTCGGAGGAACCCGGGATCGACGAGTTGGACGCGCGGCTGCTGTTGTTGCTGACCGACGAACCGCGCTTGGGGGTGCTTGAGTGTTCACGGCGGCTCGGTGTGGCGCGCGGCACAGTCCAGGCCAGGATGGACCGACTGGAACGCCGGGGTGTCCTCAACGGCTTCCCACCCGCGGTGGACCTGGCCGCGATGGGCTACGGCCTGACCGCGTTCGCCGTTCTGGAAATCGCCCAGGGCAAGCGCAGCGACGTCGCCCGCAGGCTGCACGCCATCCCCGAGGTGTGCGAGGTGCACGCGACCACCGGCGAGGGTGACCTGCTCGTCCGGATGGTGGCGCAGGACAACGCCGACCTGCAGCGGGTGATCGACCGAGTGGTCAATGTGGAGTGGGTGCGGCGCACGTCCACGTCGATCGCGCTGTCCACGCCGATCCCGCCGCGGGTGCGACCACTGCTCGAGCGAGCCGTTCGCTGACCAGCGGCAAACCAGACAGGAACGGCACCAGCGGGACCGCCAACCCCAAGCTGCCAAATCGGGGACGATGCCGGGCGGGGACGAGGGGGTGGGCGGTGGGAGGAATGGATTCAGTCCGGGAGCGGATTGTGGACGGTGCCGAGTCGGTGCAGGGTCTTGCGTTCGCGGTCGACGGCGCCCGCCCGGTCGTCGGCGGCTGTCCATCCGGCACCGTGGTAGCGAGTGGTCTCTCGGTGGAAGCGGAGGTTCCCGGAGATCATGTGGCCGAGCTCGGTGACGAACAGGCGCACGTCGGCGCGGTCGCCGAGTGGGCCCGCGAGGACGCGTTGGCGTGAGTGGACGAACCGGTCCTCGGTGGCCATGGCGCGGGCGGCGATGGTGTCGAGGGCTTGTTGCAGCGGGATGCCGCGGGCCAGCAGGATCCACACGGCGTTGAGCTTCTCGCCTTCCTCGATTTCCTTCGGGAAGGAGTAGAGGTCGTTGACCAGCACCCAGTGGTCCATCACGGACAAGCAGGCGCGGTGCAGTTCCGGGTCGGTCGCGGTGAGGTCGCCGAGGTCGATGTCCAGGGCCCATTCGGCCAGGGTCGGCGTCCAGTAGCCGGTGGTGTTCACGTGCCGGGTGGGACCGAGGTAGGTGTCCAGGTCGTCGAACTCGGCGACGTGGGCCTGCTCGGCGTTGTTGCGGATGACGGCCTTGCCCGCCGCGATCAGCCGCTCGCCGAGGGACGCGCAGAGCGGTTCGAGCAGGTCGTGACCGGCGCGGATCATCCGGGCCAGCGGGGAGGTCACGCCGGGGTCGCCGTCGAGCGCCGCGCACAGCTCGTCCGCCAGGGCGTCGCGGCTGGGCAGGTCCGGCGCGGAGAACGCGTCGTCGAGGAGGGCGGCGCAGTTCATCCACACCTGTTGGGCGAAGAAGCGGGCGGGGTGGGTGTGTGGAACACACCAGGCGCCCCAGCGATGCAGGTCTTGACGAAGGTACTTCTCGGCCGTTCCCGGGTCGCCGAAATAGTCCACAAGATACGGACGCAGCCAGTCGGCGACCCGCGGCGCGGTGGCGGCGAAGTCGGGGTGCAGGAGCAGTGGCAACCGGGTGGGCAGCGCGGGCAGTTCGTAAGACATGCCGTAGCGCAAGCCCAGGCTGGGATGGCGAGAGTCCTTCAAGAATGACCTCCGGATATAGTTACAAGCCTAGCGGCGGCGAATTGTCCGCACTAGCACGATCATGCAGATGCCACCGGCGTTCACCCGGTCGTCGGTGTTGCGGCCACCCGGGGCAACCGGGCCTGGGCCGAAGGGGTGACCACTTCCAACCCCGGCGGCGCAACAGTTCCGCCATCGTGCGATCGGCGGCCGGACCGACCGGCAGCCAACCGGGAACGCGCTCACCCGAAAAGATCACGGTGCGCCGTGCAGATGCACGACATCATGGACGGGCAGCAATCGATGCGAAGGTCGGAGCATGGGTGTCGAAATCGAACAGGTCCTCGTCGAGTGCCAGGCGGCGGTAGCGCCCGCCTTACGCCAGGCGGTGGACACCCTCCCGCCGGCGATGCGGCGGATTGCGTGCTACCACTTCGGCTGGACCGACGAGCACGGCGATCCGGCGTTGACCCCCGGCGGCAAGATGGTCCGGCCGGTGCTGACCTTGCTTTCCGCACGTGCGGTCGGCGGTCGGCTCGCCGACGCGGTGCCCGCGGCCGTCGCCGTCGAGCTCGTGCACAACTTCTCACTGCTGCACGACGACATCATGGACGGCGACCGGACCCGGCGGCACCGCCCGTCCGCCTGGGCCGTGTTCGGCGTCCCGGCGGCACTCCTGGCGGGCGACGCCCTGTGGGCGTTGGCGTTGCGGGTGCTCGCCGACCGCCCCGACGGCGTCCGGCTGCTCACCGCCGCGCTCTGGGACCTGGTCGACGGCCAGGCCGCGGACACCGACTTCCCGAACCGGTCGGGGGTCACCGTCGCCGAGTGCGAGGCGATGGCCGCGGGCAAGACCGGCGCCGTGATGGCCTGCGCGTGCGCGCTCGGCGCGCTCACCGGGGGTGGGACCCCGCACCAGGTCGACCGGATGCACCACATGGGCCGCCAACTCGGGTTGGCGTTCCAGCTCACCGACGACCTGCTGGGCATCTGGGGTGACCCGCGGTCGACCGGCAAGCCGGGCACGGACCTGGTGAACCGCCGCAAGTCGCTGCCGGTGGTGGCGGCGCTGAACTCGGGGACCGGGGCGGGAACCGAGCTCGCGCGGCTCTACGGGCGACCGCTGGCGGGCGACGAGATCGACCGGGCGGCCGAACTCGTGGAGATCGCGGGCGGGCGGAGTTGGGCGCGGGAACGGGTGGCGCACCACTTGCGCACGGCGCGGGAATCGCTCGGCGCGGCCGATCCGGATCCGGAGGTCGCCGCACACCTGACCTCGTTGGCCGGCCACCTGGCGCACCGCGAGCACTGATTCCGGATCATCAACACCCGGCGATTTTCCCGCGTTCGGTCAACACCCGGCGACCATTGTCCGGCCGCTTTCCCCGGCGGGCGGGGAAAACCGTCAGCCGGTTTTTTGCGGCTTGCGGACAACCGGCCGGGTTTTGGCGGTCGGCGCGTCGGCGGTGGCCGCGTCCAGTTCGGATTCCGCCTCGATCGGCTCCAGCAGCCGGGAACTCTGGGTGAGCAGGTCCGAGGTACCGCGCAGCCGGGTGGCCAACTGGTCGCGCAGGGCGGTGAGCCGCTCGACGTGGCTGGTGGCGGTGGCGATGCGCTTGTCGGCCTCGTCGGTGGCGGCCTTGACCCGGCGGGCGGACTCCGCGTCGGCCTCGGCGTGCTTGGCGGCGACCTCCTTGGCCAGCGACTCGCGGCGGGCGGCGAGGTCGGTGCTGAACTGCTGCTCGGCGCGCTGCCGCTCGCGTTCGGCCTGCTCGTCGACCCGCTGCTGCCGGGCGGTGGCCTCGGTGGTCATGGCGACGACCTTGGCCCGGCTCTCCGCCATGATCTTCTCGTGCGCCTGGTGCAGGGCGGTGTGCTGGGTGTCCAGCTCGGCCAGCAGCCGCTGGTAGCGCTCGCGCAGGTGGGTGGACGCGGCCTCGGCGGCGGACCAGGCGGTCTCGGCGGCGGCCGCGGCGCGCTCGGTGATCTCGCGGGCCTGCGCCTCGGCGGTGGCCACGGCGCGGGCGGCGCGCTCGGTGGCGTGCGGCGCGGTCGACGCTGCGGCCTGGGTGCCGATCTTGTCCAGCCGCTCGGTGAGGGCGGTGATCTCGCGGCGGGCCAACTGCAGTTGCCCGTCGAGCTCCTCGGCCCTGGCCAGCGCGTCGTCACGGGCGGCGACGGCGGCGGTGTGCTCGGCGGTCAGCCGGGTGACGTGCTCGCGGACCTGGTTCCGGTCAAAACCGTGTCGCGCCACGCTGAACGCGGGGAGCTCCTGCTGGGGACCCATACCGACGACCGTACCGGTGCGGCCACGACGGGCAACATGTCGGCCGCCTGACCGGGGGACGATTCACCCGGCGGAGACGAACCGGCTGGCGACCCCGGGATGCCACCGTCGGGAGGTGGCACCTGCCTGCCGGGGATTCGCCGACGGCCGCTCAGCGGGTGAGCGACACCGGACCGGGGACGAAGTCCGGGTCGACCTGGTCGGCCAGGTCGCGGCCAGCCCGGCCGTTGGCCCACGCCACCGCGTTGCGCAGGTGGAACTCGACGGTCTGCCGGTGGAACTTCGCCCAGTCCTGGTCGACCCCGTCGACCAGGGCGCGCATCCGGCGCAGGGTGTCCCGGTTGCCCGGTTCCAGCGCCGCGATCGGGCGGATGTCGCCGCGCTCGGCGGCCCGCACGTGGTCGGAGCGGCCGATCCAGCCGAGCAGGTCGGCGCCGACGTGCTGCTGGAGGAACGCGACGTCGTCCTGGTCGACGACCTTGTTGCCGACGACGGCGACGCGGACGTCGAAGTCGCGGGCGTAACCGAGGTACTGGCGGTAGACGCCGACGCTGCGCAGCGTGGGCTCGCACACCAGGAAGGTGACGTCGAACCGGGTGAACAGGCCGGAGGCGAACGAGTCCGCGCCCGCGGTCATGTCGACCACGGCGTACTCGCCCTTGCCGTCGACCATGTGGTTGAGCAGCAACTCGACCGCGCCCACCTTGGAGTGGTAGCAGGCCACCCCGAGGTCGGAGTCGGCGAACGGGCCGGTCGCGGCGAGCCGGACGCCGTGCACGTCGCGGACGAACCGGCGGTAGAGCGGGTTGTCGTCGGCGATCCCGACCAGCCGGGAACCCCGGCCGGGCGGGGTCGTCTTGATCATGTCCTCGGCCGAGGTCACCAGCGGGTTGTCCCCGCGCAGGTGCTCCTTGATGGCGGTCAGGTTCTCCCCCAGCGTCGGCGACGCCGTCGACTCGTCGGCACCGAGCGCGGCGGCCAGGTGCTGGTTGATGTCGGCGTCGATGCCGAGCAGGGGCGGCGCCGGTGTCTCGGCGGCGAGGTGGCGCAGGAACAGCGCGGCAAGGGTGGTCTTGCCGCTGCCGCCCTTGCCTACGAAGGCGATCTTCACGTGGGTCTCCGGATCAGGCTGACGGAACGGACCCCACTACTGGTATCGGTTGTCATTATCCAACGCAAGCACGACCACCCGAATGTGATCAGGCTTGCCCGGCGACCTGCGCGTTCGGCAGCTTGCGGAACGAGTCGAGCACCGCGGGGTCCTGCAGCTTCAGCCATTCGATGACCTCGCTGTAGGTCGCGCAGACGGTGTCCGGCTTGGCGCAGGTCTCACCCATGAACTGCTGGGTCGCCGCCAGGAAGGCGCCACCCGACCAGGTGTTGAAGTGGTTGCCCACCACCATCGGCGCGCGGTTGCCGTTGAACGCCGCGTCATAAGCACGTTCATACGTCTCCAGCACGATCTTGGTGAACTCGGGGGCCCGTGCGGGTTCTTCCTTCGCTTTGTTGAGTGAGTACCAGAAGTTGTAGTCCATCATGATTGTCTTCTTGTAGTGCAGTCCGGGCACCCGAACGGAGGGCATGGCAAATTCCCACACCCCGTATTGTGTCGTGGGCCAGGCGAGACCGTCCGAAACCTGGCTCGTGTCGTAGTCCATCCCGCGCGCGGCGAGGGTGGGCAGCAACTGGTCCCACCGGCCTTCCAGACAAGGGGTGCGACCACCCTTGATGGTGGCCGGATCGACCTTGAGCCCCTGCTGGCGGCCCCGGTCGACGAAAGCGAAGAACTGGTCGAGCTCGTCATTCCACTGGGCCGCGCTCCACCGCCCGACACTGGGTTCGGCGCCGTGGCAGAAATGGCCGTTGTAGTGCGTGCCGATTTCGTTGCCCTGATCGATGGCCGTATTCAGGTCATTGATCCTGGTGCGCACCTCGTCGGCCGAACCGCCGAAGCCGATGGACGCCTTTCCCGGTAAATGCCCGGGGCCGACATAGGCGGTCCGCTGGTCGTCGGTGAGCATGTAGATACCGGACAGGAAGCCGGAGAAATGCGCGTTGACCCGGCGGGCGAGCGGCAGGAACTCCTGCCAGTGGTCGTGCGAGCCCGCCCCGTCGAAGGAGAACAGCACGAACTGCGGCGGCCGCTCCCCCGGGCGCAACTTGCGCATCCAGGGCGGCGGCTGCTTGGGCGCGGCCTGCGGGCTCGGCGTGGTGGTGACCGCCGAGGTCCCCTCGGCCCGCTGCTCGGGTGATCTGGTGCCCTGCACGACGAGGAAACCGGCGACCACCGCCAGCGCCACCCCGACACCGATGAACTCCCAGCGCCTCTTGCGTGCCATGGCAACGCCTCCCCTTCGCGTCGTTTCCGGGTTCTCCCGCCGAGTAGACGCGCACCCCGTTGGCTAGTTGCCAACGCTAGAGGAGGTTGTGCCCGAAGAACCCCCTTCGACATGCACCAGTGACCTGTCGGGGGGTATCAGGAGGGTCGGCCGGGGCGGGTCGCCTCAGGCGGGGGTGGCGATGACCACGCGATTCGAGTCGTAGCCCTCCGATCCGCCGACCCACTCGCCACCGCACGTGACGAGCACCACCCGGTGCGCACCGTCCTGCCCGAAGAACTCCTCGGCGCGCGCGGGCAGGTCGTGCTTGGTGACCGTTTCGACCTGGGTCACCCGAAACGCCCAGTGCCGACCTTGGTCGTCCACAACGGACACCGGATCGCCCACCCGCGCGTTCCACAGTTCGGCGAACGGTCCGATCTGGCCCTTCCAGTTGACGTGCCCGGCGAACACCGACGCCCCGGTCGACGCGCCGAGCCCGGCGCCCCACCAGGTGGCCTCGCGGACACCGGCCGGGATGGGGAGGGTCGCGTCCTGGCTCAACTCCTTGCGCACCAAGGTCGCCGTGCCGCCGCGGGCGAGCCGCAGCGTGCCGGGGGCCTGACCGGTCTCCGGCGGCGGGGCCTGGGTCGACGGCAGTCCTGTCGGCACCGGCGGCGCCTGGGTGGGCGCGGGCGCAGGCGCCGGGGTCGTCGTTTTCGGTTTACCGACCGCGTTGGTGAGCGCGGCCTCGCTGTCGGCCGCGGCCTGCCGGATGACGGCGATCCGCAGCCCGGACTCGGCGGGCAGGGGTAAGCCCTCCACCCGGTGCGGCGCGGCGAAGCTCAGCCCGAACACCAAGCAGATGAGCACGCCCGCCCCACCCGCGGCGGCGGGTGGGGCGAGCCTGGAACGGTGGCGCGGCATGCCCGGTCAGTGCCCCCAGTCCTTGCGCATGCGGCGGCTGACCACACGCACCCCACCCGCGCGGCGGACCAGCAGCGACCCCGCGCCCGCGGCGAACAGCAGCAGCGCGCCCAACGCCACCAGCAGCCCGGTGGACGGGCCGCCCTCGTCGAGGATGGCGGCCGCGTTGGCCGGGTCACCACCGGCGGGGATGGTCTGCGGGACGGTGGGCGCGTTCGGCTTGTTGGTCAGCCGGATGTCCACGGTGGCCCCCGGGTCGACCTTCGCGCAGGCCGTCGGCGGGTTGTTCGGGTCGAACGCCTGCTCGTAGCCCGGCGGCGCGGCGACCTCGACCACGCAGATCTCCTGCGGGGTCTGCAGGCTCGGCACGGCGGCCTTGCCGTCGGCCGCGGTCGTCACGACCAGCGGCTTGCCGTCGGCGCCGACGAGCGGCTTGCCGTCCTGCCCGACCGCGGCGGTGGCCTTGTCCTTGCCCGTCACCCGGAGCGAAACCGACGCGATGCCCTTACCGGTCTTTTCGTCCACCTTGGACACCGACACCGTACCGGGCTGGGTCACCGCGGTGGTCTGGTCCTTGGCGGTCAGCTCCTTCTCGCCGCCGGTGGACACGACGGCCTGGGTGGCGTCGTCGACCGCGTTCTGCACCACGGGTTTGTCCGCCGGGCTCAGCAGGGAGATCGACACCGACGGGTTGGGGCCGGTGGGGGTGACCGAGAGCGCGACGCCCTCACCGTTGTCCTTCGTGGACGCGGTGACCGAGGTCTTGCCGTCGACCGTCGCGTCGGTGAGCGTGACCCGCACCGGGACCTTGCCGACGCCGCTGCCGGTGGCGCCGTGCACCTCGACGGTCCACTTGTCCGACACGCCGATCAACTGCGGCTTGGCCGGCTTGGTCAACTGGGTGGTCCACGGGCCGTGGTTCGCGGTCGCGTCGGCCTTGAGCTTGGTCAGCGCCGCCTGCACGCCGGGGAAGCGCTGCAGTTCGCGGTCGTGGAAGGCCACGTCGTAGGCGACGGTCCGGTAGCCGTTGCTGGGGAGCAGGTCGGCCGGGGTGCGCGGGGACGCGGTCCAGGTGTGCAGCAGGTGCGCCAGCGCGGCGGCCTCGTTGAGGTCGGTCGTGTTGGCGTACCGCAGCAACAGGTAGGAGATGTTGGCCGCCGCCGTGGGATCCAGGTCGGCGCCGTACTTGGTCTTCAGGATGTCACCGGGCTTGTACGCCTCGTCGGTGTCGGGCTCCTTGAAGGCGAACTTGACGCACCACACCTGCTTGCCGTTGACGACGTAGGACCCGAGCCAGTCCTCCGTGGTGGTCTTGGGCGCGTCCTTGTACGGCTGCGGGGCGGTCGCCACCCCGAGGCCCTTCTGGTAGGCCGCCAGCGCGGGGGTGGCCCCCAGCACGACGAGGCCCGCCGCGAGGGTGGCGACGGTGGCGACGGCCGAGGCGAGTCGGGCACCGAGGGAGGTTCGCCGCATTGTTGGGTCGGCTCCTTGCCGCACCCGGGGCGGCGCACAGCCGCCGGGCGCTTGAAGTGCGTTTTCGGTCCGGTCTGGTGCGGACCGCGGTGGGGACCGTCCGGGCGCCGCGGGGCGGCCGGACTGGGGGGCACGCACCTCGTGCGAGCCTGCTGGCTGCGGGGCGGCCCGGCAATCCGCCAACAGGTCGGTCGATCATCATCACCGAGCGGTATTCCCCCAGGTCGGCAAGGGGTCCGTCCGAGGAGGGGGTGCGCCGACGGCGTAGTGTCGGGCCCAGTCGGTCACCCTCGGTGGGAACACGCCACCCGGGTCGGGCGTTGTCCCGAACGGGTAAAGTATGTTTTACCCATCGGGAACCGGTCGGGCCGCCCGATCGTTGACCGGGACACAGGCGCCATCCAGGCCCAGGAGGATCAGGTGCGTACTACCAGCAACCCGGCTTTCCGCAACCTGCCCCGGCAGGGCGGGTACGCCGGTTTCCAGAACCAGGCCCCGCCGCAGGGGTACCCGGCGGGCTACCCGCAGGGCTACCAGCAGGGGTACGCGCCGCCGACCACCGGCGAGCGGCCCATCACGGTCGACGACGTGGTCACCAAGACCGGCATCACCCTGGGCGTCACCCTCGTCGTCGGCGTCATCTCCGCGATCCTGGTGCTCGGCGGCTCCACCACCCCGTACCCGCTGATGATCACCGGCATGCTCGTCGGCCTGGTGCTCTCGCTGGTCATCATCTTCAAGCAGAGCACCAACCCGGCCCTGGTGCTCAGCTACGCCGCCGCCGAGGGCCTGTTCCTCGGCGCGCTGACCGGCGTGTTCGAACGGCTGGTGCCCGGCATCGCGCTGCAGGCCATCATCGGCACCGCGATGGTGTTCATCGGCATGCTGGTCGTGTACAAGACCGGCGCGGTCAAGGTCACCCCGAAGCTGACCAAGTGGATCATCGGCGCCACCGTGGGTGTCGCGGGCCTGCTGCTGGTCAACCTGCTGCTGAACGTGTTCGGCGTGCACACCGGGATGCGCGAACTGTCGCCGACCCCGCTCAACATCGGCATCAGCCTGCTGATCATCGGTCTGGCCGCGTTCAACTTCCTGCTCGACTTCGACATGGCCGACCAGGCCATCCGCGCCGGGATGCCCGCCAAGTTCGCCTGGTACGTGGCGTTCGGCCTGATGGTCACCCTGGTCTGGCTGTACCTGGAGATCATCCGCCTGCTGTACATGCTGCAGAGCTCCGACTGAGACCCTTCCCGGAAGCGCCCGGCCACGGTGTGGCTGGGCGCTTCCGCGTTGTGGGCCTAGTGGCTCGACCCAGAAGGTTGACAGGGTCTCGACCTGCCCACCTTCTGGGTCGAGCCACTAGAGTGAAATCCCGTGCGCGCACTGATCTCGTGGCTGCTGTGCCTGGGCGGGGTCTTCGTGGTCGGGCTCGGCGCCTTCCGGCCCTGGTACGAGGACCGCCCCGGCAACACGCTGCCCCTGTCCGACCTCTTCACCGGGGTCACCCGCGACAGCGCCACGGTCATCACGTCGCTGACCGTGCCGCTGGCCTTGGGGGTGCTGCTCGCCGTGGTCGGCATGGTCCGCGCCAAGGGAATCCTCCAGCTCGGTGGCTTCATCCTGGCCGCCACCACCGTCGTCTGGGTCCTGCGCGCCCGTGAGGTCGTGGATCTCGGCGACCTGCAGTCCGGCGCCTGGAACACCCTCTTCGGCAGCCTCCTCGTCCTCGCCGCGGGCCTCCTCCGGCCGGGCAGGCTCTAAGGCTGTCCACAAGGGGCGGTCACGGCAGGACGCGGGCCAGCTTGCGCATGAGGCCGGGGAAGAACCGCGAGCCGATTCGCCCCAATCGCGCCTCCGGGGTCACCGCGACCACCGGTGTCCGGTTCCGCACGGCTCGAACGATCTCGTCCGCCACCCGCTCCGGACCGAAGCCGCGTCGGGCGTAGGCCCGGGTGGTGCGGTCCCGCAACCGTTGCTGTTCAACGTCATCGGTGCCCGCGAAGCGGGTTGTCCTGGTGATGTCGGTGGCCACGATGCCGGGGCACACCGCGGTGACGCCGATGCCGTGGGTGGCGAACTCGGCGCGCAGGGAGTCGGAGAGGGCGAGGACACCGGCTTTGGTGGCGCCGTAGGCGGACAGGGTGCGGCTGGGGGTGTAGGCGGCGGCCGAGGAGAGGTTGACGATGTGGCCACCCTCGCCCGCTTCCGCCATCAGCAGGCCGAACTCGCGACAGCCGTTGGCCACACCGAGGAGGTTGACATCGGTGATGCGACGCCATTCCGCGGCCGTGGTGGCCAGGAACGGGCCTGCCAGGCCGATTCCGGCGTTGTTGACCACCACGTCCGGGACGCCGTGTTCGTCGGCGATGTCCTCGGCCAAGCGGCGCACGGCTTCCGCTTCGGCGACGTCGACCTGGTAGGCGTAGGCGGCGGGGCCGATCTCCGCGGCGGTCTGCCGAGCGGCGGCCAGGTCGATGTCGGCGACGACGACCTCGGCGCCCTGGTCGGCGAAGGCGTGCGCGGTCGCCCGGCCGATGCCGCGGCCCGCCCCCGTGACCACCACGAGTTGGTTCGTGAAGTCCTCGCCACGGGACCGGGCGCGGTGCAGGCTCCTGGTCATCGGGGCGCCGCCGATGTGGTCGACGAACTCGGCGACCATGCGGGCCAGGGCATCCGGGTGTGACAACGGGACCCAGTGGCCCGCGACGACCGGTCGCCGCCACAGGCGGGGGATCCAGTGTTCCAGGTCCTCGGCGAGCGCGGGGGTGACGAAGTGGTCACGGGTCGGGATGACCACCTGCACCGGGACATCCGCGTGCAGCGGCGTCGGTCTGCCCAGTCTGGTCAGCATGTTGGCGCGGTAGAGCTGCACGCCGCGGGCGGCGTCGGTGCCGATGGTGCGGGCGGGTGTCGTGCGGATTCCCTCGACGAGGCGCAGGATGTGGCCCCAGCGCGGGCCGATCACCGTGCGCCAGGCCAGCGCGGGCAGCACCGGGATGTGGAACACCGCGATGTACCAGGAATGCCGCAGTTGGTCGGCGACCTGACGCAGGTTGCGCGGGGACGGGTGCGCGAGCCTGCGCCGCACCCACTGCCCGATGTGGTCGAGGCTGGGGCCCGACACCGAGGTGAACGACGCGATCCTGGCCGCGGCGCGCGGCGAGGTCACCGCGGCCCAGGACTGGATGGAGCCCCAGTCGTGCGCGACGAGGTGCACCGGCCGGTTCGGGCTGACCGCGTCGGCGACGGCGAAGAGGTCCTCGGCGAGGGCGTCGGTGCGGTAGGAGGAGCGCCTGCGCGGAGCGGTGGACTCACCCGCGCCGCGCACGTCGTAGCGGACCACGTGGTAGTCGCCCGCGAGCCGCTCGGCCACGCCGTCCCACAGCGCGTGCGTGTCCGGGAAGCCGTGCACCAGCAGCACGGTCGGTGAACCGGGGTCGCCCTCGGTGAACACCGCCAGCGCCACGTCGCCGTTGGTGACGGTGCGCCGGTGCCGGGGGGACGCGAGGGCCATGGTTACTCCCGAGTAGTCAACGGCCGCGAACGTTACCGCCGCCGTCGGCGCGCGGGCAAGGACGACCGCAGGGGCTCCGCCCGGTTCGCGCCGGGCTCATGCCGGGTTCCGGCGCACACCCGCCCCCAACCGGGAAAACAGTGGCGAGGTCAAGTATTCGACAATGGACACAATTGTCCGGAGTTGTTCGTGAAGCGCCAACAGTTGACCATTGTGCGAACACTCGCGCCAGGACACCGGCCGCCCGACAGTCGGGCGGCCGGTGGTCACGCAGCGCTGATGACGGAGTGGACAGAGCCCGCACTGCCTGGTGGGCCGGTGAATCACCCGCCACCACTGTGGACCGGTGGGGCCGGTGGACCCTCGCCATGCGACGTCCGCAACGGACCGACATCCTGTTTCTTGTGCCCCCGACCGGATTCGAACCGGCACTCGACCCCTTTTAAGGGGGCTGCCTCTGCCTGTTGGGCTACGGGGGCAGCGGCAGCCTAAAGCGCGAAAGGCAGCCTCGGTACGGGTTTGTGACAATCCGGCCGCATGGCCCAACCGAGTTGGGCCGTTCGCCTCAGCCCCGGGAGACCCGGGCGAACTCGGCCTTCGGGTCGTTGATCTGCCCCATCGAGATCACCTCGCGCCGGAACAGGCCGCCAGTTAACCAGTCCAGGGTGATCCGGACCTTGCGGTTGAAGGTGGGCATCGCCTTCACGTGGTACGCGCGGTGCATCGCCCAGGCGAGGAAGCCCTTGGCCTTGATGTTGAACACATCGCCGACACCCTTGTGCAGACCGAGGCTGGCCACCGAGCCGATGTTCTTGTGGAAGTAGTCCTTCGGCTCGTGCCCGCGGATCGCGGCGACGATGTTCTTGGCCAGCAACCGGGCCTGCCGCACCGCGTTCTGCGCGTTGGGGGCGCAGATGGCGGTCGGGTCGTCGTCGGTGCGCGAGAGGTCCGGCACGGCGGAGCAGTCGCCCGCGGTCCACGCGTCCGGCAGGCCCTCGACCCGCATCGCCGCGGTGGCGCGCAGCCTGCCCTGCTTGGTCAGCGGCAGGTCCGAGGCCGCCAGCACCGGGTTCGACTTCACCCCGGCGGTCCAGACGATGGTGTCGCTGTCGAACTCCGTGCCGTCGGAGAGCACCACGTGCCCACCCTCGAACGACTTGGCCAGCGTGGACAGGTACACCTCGATGCCGCGCTTCTCCAACTGCATCACGGTGTACACGCCCAGGCTCTCCCTGACCTCGGGCAGCACCCGGCCCGCCGCCTCGACCATGACGAAGCGCAGGTCCTCCGGCTCGACGTTCTTGTAGTACTGGGTGGCGAAGCGGGCCATGTCCTCGAGCTCGCCGAGCGCCTCGATGCCCGCGAAACCGCCGCCGACGAAGGTGAAGGTGAGCTGCCGCTTGCGCAGTTCCGGGTCGAGCGTGCTGTCGGCCTCGTCCAGCTTGCTCATCACGTGGTTGCGCAGGTAGATCGCCTCGCCGATGGTCTTGAACGAGATGCCGTGCTCGACCAGGCCGGGGATGGGCAGCAGCCGGGCTACCGAGCCGAGGGCGACCACGAGCACGTCGTAGCCGAGTTCCTCGGTGTGGCCGTCGGGGGCCTCGATGGTGACGACCTTGCGCGCGTGCTCGATGCCGGTGGCCCGCGCGGTGATCACGTGGCAGCGCTTGAGGGCGCGGCGCAGCGGGACCACCACGTGCCGCGGCTCGATCGCGCCCGCCGCCGCCTCCGGCAGGAACGGCTGGTAGGTCATGTGGGGTTGCGGATCGATGACGGTGACCGAAGCCTCGCCGGAGCGCAGCTTCCGCTGGAGTCCGAGCGCGGTGTAGAGACCGACGTACCCGCCACCGAGGATGAGGATCCGGGTGGGCTCCGACTTTCCGTGCGCCATGACTTCATGGTGGCACTGGCGGCACGTCCCCGCGCGCCGCCCCTCCCTTGGTGTGACCGGGGTCGCTGGGGTGTTTCCGCAGGTGTGACCCCCGTCGCGGGGCTATCGGCGGCTCCGCTGCGAGCCGATCACCAGCAGTGCCAGACCGGCGATGGACAGTAGCGCGATCAACTCCACCGGTTCGGGTGTACGCACCACCGGCAGCAGCGCGACGACCCCCGCGATGGCGAACACGACACCCTGGACCCAGGCGGCGCGCACCAGCATCGGGCGCAGCGCGCGGGGGTCGAACCGGGCGCCGCGGGGCAGCAACCCGGTCACCGCGCAGGAGAGGTGCAGGGCGTGGACCAGCGGTATCAGCACCAGCACGGCGGGCCGGAGCGGGTCGTCGGCGGCCACGGTGGTGATCAGCGCGGCCAGCCCGATGAGCACGAGCGGCGCCGGTGACGCGGGCAGGAACACGCACGCGGCGGACAGCAGCACGGCGACGCCGAACATGATTGTGGCCACATCGTTGGCGACGAGGTCGCCGAGGATGCCCGCGCAGGCGAGACCGGTCACACCGCGCAGCCACCACACCGACCGGCCGCGGCCGACGTCGATGCCGGTCACGACCGCACCCCGGCCAGGGTGGCGGCCACCGTCTCGGCGTCCTCGACCACGGCGACCCCGTTGTCGCGCAACGCTTTCAGCCGGTTGCGGTGCTCGACGGCGATGATCGTGCCGACGACCTCGCCCCACGGCGTCTCCGGGTCGGCGACGAGGTCGGCGGGCAGGGTGTCGACGGCGATGACCAGGTGGCCCCGGGCGGCGCGGATCGCCAGGTCGACGGTGACGTCGTCGAGGAACGGGGACAACAGCACCACGACCGCCCCGGCCGGGACCCCGCGCAGGACCGGGCGCGGCGCCCACCCGGCGGACCGGCAGCAGGCGACGAGCTGGTGCCGGATCCGGATGAGCTGCCGGTGCCCGACCCCAGGGGGTAGGGAGAGCTGCGGTCGGCCCAGGTCGACCAGCCCGACGCGGTCGCCTTGGCGCAGGTAGCCCGCGGCGAGCGCGGCGGCGGCGCGGACGGCGACGTCGAGGCAGCCGCCCGGCCGGACCGCGACCGGCGCCGACGTCGACCAGTCACCGAGGTTGGCGTCCACGTCGGCACGGGAGTCGAGGGCGATGACCAGGTCGGCGTCGACCTCGGCGTGCCGCTCACGCACGTGCAGCGCCCCCAGCGGCTCCCCGGTCGCGGCGGTCGCGCGCAGGGTGACCCGCCAGTCGACGCGGCGGAGGCGGTCCCCGGGTTGGAACGGGCGGACCGCGCGCTGCTCCACCCCGTCCCCCGGCCTGCGCGACCGGTGCACCCCGACCAGCCCGGACGCCCGCGGCGGCAACCTGCCCGGGGTGAGCGGGGCCACCGGCGGCAGCACGGTCCGCCTGGTCTCGGTGCCGACGACCGGACCAGAGATCATCAGCGCGTCCCGGCCCGCGGCGAGGTGGTCCGGCCGCAGGTCGGCGCCCTCACCCCAGGCGTTCCAGCGCAGCGTGGCCCGCACCGCGGTCACGGCGCCGGGCAGCAGGTGGACCGGGCCGACGGCGGTGCCCGCGTCGGTCGGGGTGGGGAGGCGGACGGCGAGCAGTTCGACCCCCGGGCCCGCGGTGACGGCGACGACGGCTTTGGCCTGGTCGCCGGACTCGACGGTGCGCGGCAGCCGCTCGACCCTGAGGGTCGGCGTGTCCCCCAACGGCGTGGCGAGCGCCAGGATCGTGCCGAGCAGCAGCGGGGCGCCGATCAACACGAGGTCGAGCCGGTGCAGGACCACACCGGCACAAACCGCGCCGAGTCCCCCGGCGGCACCGCGGAACAGGGCGTCGGTGCCGCGCCACCCCGCCCGCGCCGCCGCCCGCCGCGCGGTCGCCCACGCCAGGACCCGGTTCATCCGCGGCTGGTGACGGGTCCGGGTACCGACCGCAGCAACTCGGTCACCACCTCCACCGGGCTCACCCCGGAACTCCAGGTCTCCGGCCGCAACGTCAAGCGGTGCGCGAGCGCGGGGACGGCACACTCCTTGACATCCTCGGGAAGCACGAAGTCCCGACCGTCGATGACGGCGAGCGCGCGGGCGACCAAGAGGACGGCTTGGGAACCGCGTGGCGAAGCCCCGACCTCGACGGCCGGGTGTTCGCGGGTGGCGCGGGCCAGGTGGACGCAGTACTTGAGGATGTCGTCGTCGACGTCCACCTGCTCGACGGCCCGTTGCAGGCTCGCCAGGTCCTCGATGACCCGCCCGACCTCGGTGTCCTCGGTGCGCCGGGCCAGCCTGCGCTTCAAGACCTCGACCTCGTCGTCGGCAGGCGGGTAACCGATGTCGACGCGGAGCAGGAACCGGTCGAGCTGGGCCTCCGGGAGCGGGTAGGTGCCCTCGTACTCCACGGGGTTCGCGGTCGCGAGGACGTGGAACGGGCGCTGCAGCGGGAAAGTACGACCCTCCACAGTGACCTGTCGCTCCTGCATGGCCTCCAGGAGCGCGGACTGCGTCTTCGGCGGAGTGCGGTTGATCTCGTCGGCCAGCAACAGACCGGTGAACACCGGGCCCGCGCGGAAGTCGAACTCCCGTTTGGTCGGGTCGAAGACGAAGGACCCGGTGACATCGGCGGGCTGCAGGTCCGGAGTGCACTGAAGCCGAGCGAAGTCCAACCCGATCGCCCCGGCCAAACTCCTTGCCAGCAGCGTCTTCCCGAGCCCGGGTACGTCTTCGAGCAGCACATGCCCACCGGCCAAGACCGCCGCGAGCGTCAACCGCACAGCCCGCTCCATGCCGACGACTACCCCACCTACCGCCCTCGTGATATCGGCGGCGGAGTCCCGCACGGTGGATGGGTTCATCGGTCCTCCAGGTGTGCCAACAGTTTCCGGAGCTCATCCGGTCCGGGCAAGGTCGCGGTGGGTGAGGTGATCAGGTGGTGCAGCTCTCGACCGATCTTGGCGATCGCTTGTGGACTGTCCACATTAGACTCATTGATCGCGTGGGCGACGAGGGCGCGGAGTCGGGGTTGGATGCGGGCGCGGAACCGGTGCTGGTCGGTCCGCGCCTCGGCCAACCTGGCGGCGAGAGTGGCGGCTTGGGCCTCGGTGCCGGAACCCCGCACCTCGGGGATCGCCGTCCAGACCGGCTCCAAGGGGCCCGCCAACCTGGCACCGACCACGGCGACCGCCGCCACGGGTATGGCCAGCGCGACGGCCCAGAACGGGGGGATGCGTCCAAGTAGGACGGCGACAACGACAACGGCGGCTGCGACGACCAGCGCGACTAAGGCGCTCTTGAGTGTACTCATTGGACAGTCCTGGGGGTCACGCTTTGCTTTGTCTGTCGGACCGTCGTGGCTTGGAGGCTGGGGGCGAACTCTGTGGGCGGCTCTCCGCTGACTGCGGGACGGTCGACCGTCCGTCGCTGTGGGGGCTCCTCGGGAATCGGCACGCCAGCGCGTACTTGAGGCGTCGCAGCCATCGGCGTGCTCGCGCGCCCTTCAGGTACCGCGACCACCGGCACACTGGTACGTCCATCAGGCACCACAACAGCCAACACGTCCGCACGTCCTTCGGGTACCACAGCAGCCAGCACGCCCACACGTCCATCAAGCACCGCAGCCTCCGACCCGCCTGCACTCCCATCAGCCACCGCGGCAGCCGACACACCCACACGCCCTTCAGACAATGCAGCCACCGGCACGCCCACACGTCCATCAGGTACCGCGGCCACCACCATGCCCGCACGTCCATCAGCCAACACGTCCGCGCGCCCTTCAGGTACCGCAGCCGCCAGCACGTCCACACGTCCATCAAGCACTACAGCCACCGGCACGTCCGCGCGCGCATCAGCCAACATGTCCGCGCGCCCTTCAGGTACCACAGCAGCGAGCACGCCCACACGCCCTTCGCACACCGCAGCAGCCAAGAAGCCCGCACGTCCGTCTGGCGCCGCACTCGACCGATCAGCGACCCAAGTTATCCACAACGCCCGCCCCCATCCCCAGGCCGCCCAACAGATCATTTCGCTGCCCACCAAGCCGGTAGACTGGCCTCGGGGACGCCCCCCGGGAAGGGTGGGGGCTGGCCTGGACCCGACTGCGGTGGCGAGCGCGCCGGGAGGTGGGCTGGGGGTGGTCGGGACGGCGGGCGGGCTGGGGGGTGGATCGGGGACGGCAGGGGCGGCGGCTGAAGTGACGGGGGCCGGGGTGGCGGCGGTTGGGTTGGTAGTGAGCAGGACGGCAGCGGTTGGGGTGGCGGAGGGCGGAACGAAAGTGACTGGGGTGGGGGGCGCGGTGGGGGCCGGGGTGGAAGTGGCCGGGGTGGCGAGGGCTGGAGTGAGAGCGATCGGGGCGGCGGGGGCGGCCGAGAGTTGGACGGATGCGGCTGGGGTGGCGGCGGCATCAGCGGAAGCGGGCGGAGCGGCGGCGGGCGGAGCCGAAGCGGGCGGGGCGGGTGGCGGAGCGGTAGCAAGC
>NZ_AXWW01000087.1 GCF_000482865.1 Actinokineospora inagensis DSM 44258
CCCTTCGGCAGGGCTTTCGTCGAGTTGACCAGGATGAACTGTGATCGCTGCTCGTCCTCGGTGTCCGCGATGAACCCCACCACCGCCACCGGGAACTTCCGGATGTTCGCGTCCCGGATCGCCGCACTCCGCTGCTGCCCGTCCACCAACCACGCCGGCTTGCGCTCCTCCGCCTGACCCTCGTCGACCGGGATCACCAACTCACCCATCACCGAGTAGTCCACCGACTCGCCCTGCATCACCGCGGGCACGAACTCCACCCGCTTGTCGAACGCCACCACGATCGCGTTCGGCAACATCGCCCCATCCGACTCCAGATACCGGCGAATCGCCCGAATGTGGCTGAGCACCTCCGGCCGCTGATACCCCTGCAACTCCTCACCCTCATCACGCCGCACCCGCGACACCGCCGCGAACCCCGGCAACTTCTTCCCATCCACGGCGAAGCAGTAAATCCGCCGCCGCCCCTGCCGAACCTCCAACGCGGGAAGGCGCAGGGTGTCGCGGGTGCTCACCGGGCACCGCCGCTCGGGTGGGTGAAGTGGACGGTGGCGAATCCCTCCGCGGCGAACCCCGCCGGGCTGGTGGCCAGGGCGCGGAGGCTGTCGGCCAGCGCGAGGTGTTGGCGGGTGACGACGATGCGGGGCACGGGGTGTGTCCGCACGGTTTGGCGGGCTTGGCAGGTCCCGAGTGGGGTGGTGAGCACGACCAGCGCGGTGGGGATGCCGTGCCGGTCGGCGATCTCGCGCACACTGACGCGTTCGTGGCGGGTGGTGTGGGTTCCGTCCACGACGGTGGACAGTCCCCATCCGCAGCGCCGGTCGAGTCGGTCGTGCGCGAGCTGCACGGCGGCGGGGGTGAAGATCTGGTCGTGCGGGTCGCCGCAGAGTTCCTCGCGGCAGCGGTCGTAGGAGATGACCACGGTGTCGGGGTCGGTGGCGGCGAGGCGGGCGGCGAGGGTGGATTTCCCGGCGCCGCTGGCGCCGGCCATCACCACCACGCACGGCGTCGGCAGCGGGATGAACATGGCAGCCTTTCCGGACCGCCCTGGCGCCGGTGAGGCGCCAGGGCGGTCCTGGAGGTCGAGGTCAGAGTCGGAGACGGCCGCGGGCGGCCAGGTCCGGGGCGAGGTGGGTGATCTGGTCCCATCGGGCGCGCACCAGCCGCTCGGCCTCGGCCCGCAGCCGGTGTTCGGGCAGGGCGCGGGAGGGGGCGTGTAGGCGGCGGGCTCGGCGGAACGCGCGCATGTCGTGCACGCACCCGGCCTCGCGGTAGGCGGGCGTGCCGGGGGTGCGGTGGTGGACGCGGTCGGCCTCGCGTCCGGCCAGCAGCCCGACCAGATAGCCGCGGTCGATCACCTCGGTGTCGTCGTCGGGCCAGTCCACCCGCACCCAGCCCTCGACACCACTGCCTCGGCCGGTGATCCGCACCTCGCGGATACGGACCCCGGGCAGCGTGTTCCAGACGACGTAGTGACCGAGTTCGTGGTGGGCGACGGCCAACCGGTGCGGGTCATCGGCGAAGCGAGAGCCCATCGACACGTCGCCTGTCAGGCCCGGTCGCGGTACTGGACGTACGCGGCGTCGATCTCCGCAGAGCTGGAGTTGCGTTTCGCCGCGGTCAACATGGTCGTCGCGCGGCGCCAGGTCTGCTCCGGCGCACCCGCCTCCATGTGCAGCACGGCCGCGTCCTCCTCGGCCTTGATCAACGCGACCAGCCGCTGTATCTGAGCGGCTCGTACCGGACCGGGCTTGCCGCCGGAAGTCTTCATGGGAACGACCTTTCGTCGATGCTGTGGATGTTTGCCGGAGGAAGGCGTCGACCGGCGCCACGGCCCGCCCAGTGGGACCCGGCGCTGCCAGCGCTGGCCATCACCACCACGCACGGCGTCGGACACGATCTGGCGGTAGCGCGTCACCGGCGGGTGCCACGCATCCGTGTGAACGCGGCGTTGACCTCCTCCCGACTGGAGTTGCGGATTGCCGCCTCCATCAGGCCGCGTGCTCTGCGCGCGATGTCCGGCGGGGTGCGTTTGTCGGCCTCGAGTGCCTCCACGTCGGTGAACAGGTGAACCAGCCGGGTCACCTGCTCGGGCCGCACCGGAGATGGAGTGAGCTGGATGCGCAGCGCCCGCATGGCGTCGGACACGATCCGGTCGTGGTCGAACGCGAGCGCAACCTGTTGGCCGATGATGTCGGCCAGCGGGACCCAGCGGGCGGTCTTGGCGTCGTCGGCGGCGACCGGGGTGGGCATCATGGTCAGTCGGGCCGCGTACGCCGAGGTCGTGTAGCGGCCGCGCGGGTCGCGGCCGGGGGTGTCGTAGACGCCGACCTTGCCGGCGGTGCGCGGCATGCGCACCCCGGTTTCCTCGGCGAGTTCCCGGATCGCGGCGGCCAGGGTGTCCTCGCCCGGGTTGACCTTCCCGCCGGGCAGGGCCCACCGGCCCTGGAACGGGGGCTTGCCCCGCTCGATCAGCAACACGTGCCACTGCCCGCGCCGCTGGGCGAACACAATCGCGTCGGCTGTCTGGATCACTGCCATGGTTTGTTCCTCCGGAACGGTGGTGGTGGAGGGGGAGGCCCGGGGTCGGCGCGCGGGTGGTGGCGGAGTGAGCACCGACCCCGGGGGCGGTCACCTTGTCCGGTGGGGTGATCGCGTGGTGGGTCGACCGTCAGAGGAGACCGCTCACGCTTTGTCTCCTCTGTGGACGGTGTCAGCGGCGTGGCTGCCCGAGGACGACGCCGATCTGCGCCTTGACGCGGTCACCGCCGCCGGCGGTGTTGGTGACGGTGGCGCCGGTGGTCTGCGGGTCGGCGTTGTCGCGGCGGTGGCGGCGTTCCTGGCGGCGACGCTCCCGCCGCCGCTCGCGGTCGTCGTCGGTGGTGTCGGTGTCGATGTTGCCGACTTCGGTGACGGTGACGTCGCCGATGAGCAGGTCGGTCTGCTCACCGACGACCGCGTTGCCGGTGACACGGTTGGTGGTGGTCACGGTGATACGGCGGGCCATGGCGGTGGGTGTCCCTTCGGGGGTGCTGCTGGATGAAGGTCGGGGGCCGGACCGGTTCGACGGCGGGTCAGTCGTCGTCCCAGTCGTCGTCGTGTTCGGCCTCGTGGTAGACGGTGACGACCCCGCCCCGGTGCTTGCCGGGCCTGGTGGTGTGCTTCTTCCACCCCGCCTCGGCGTCGACCCGGTGGGTGAGGGTGATGAACGAGGTGACGTCGCAGGACGTGCACCGCCACCCGTAGTTGACCTCGTAGTCCTCGTCCATGTGTGTTTGTTCCCTTCTGTCGCGATCGGACCGGTGTGGTACCGGGCTAGTTCGTGGTGGTTCCCGGGCCGAGTTCGCGGTGTTGTCGGGGCGGGACCTGCTTGCGTGCGCGGTCCGTTCGGTCCGCGCGGGCGGTGGTGGTGCGCGGCGCGGCCCGGCGCACCCTGGCGTAGACGCGTTTGCCGAAGGCACCGCGCGCGTCGTACGTCTTGCCGTTCGCCACAACCTCGTATCCGGCCTGTATCAGGGTTTCCAGTACGGCGGCCATGTCGGCCGGTTCGCCGATCATGCGCATCTCTACGTGATCCACGTGGTCCTTTCCCTCTCCTGCGCCGAATGGTCACTTTGGGTAGTCGCCTGTGGGGTGGGGAGGGAGGCGGCGGCGTCGTGGGCGTACCGTTTTCGCGGGGTTTCCGCTGGTCGCCGGTGGGGTCGGACGCCGCCTCCCTGGCCACTGTTCGCGCTGGTTGTCGTGGGGATGGGCAGGGAGGGAGGGTGGGAGGGAGAACTCCCTTCCTCCCCGCAGGCTCCCCTAGTCGTCGTCGGTGTCGATACCGTCGATTTCGTCACGTTCTGTAAGTGCTTCGTGGACTCGGGTGGCGCTGATCTTCATCTGGCCGCCGGTTTTGTAGGCCCTGGCGACCTCGGGGAGGGCCTCGTTGAGGGTGGTGAAGTTCCAGCCGCGGTAGCGGGAGTCCCGGCCGGCCAGGGCGGTGAGGACTTCCTGGGTGCGCATCCGGTGGTGTCCGGTGAGGACGGCGGCGATGTCGGCCAGGGGGTCCAGGGGGGTGTCGGGTGTGGTGGTGTCGGTGGTGGTGACCGCGGTGCGCAGGGCGCGGGCGCGGTCGGCGACGTCGGCCGCGTCGGCGCCGTTGACGTAGTGGGTCCGCACGGTCAGCGCCGCCTGTCCGGGCGGGAGGGGGACCCCGTCACCGGCCACGACCAGGACACCCTTGTCCAGGCCCTGGCGCAGCCGGTGCGGGGCGGCGCCGGCGTCGATCGCCTTGTCTCCCAAGGCCATGCACGCCTGCTCTTCGGTGCCCACCGCCAGCGACGCCCGGATGTGGGCGCCCTCGCGGACGAGTTTGGGCAGGTTCTGGTCGGTCGGGTCCTGGGTTCCCTGCCAGAGCAGCACGTTGACGGCGCGGCCCTGGTTCTGGAGCTTGCGGGCGGCCATGAAGTAGCGGCTGGTGGCCTTGGTCCCGCCGTAGGGGCGCTTGTCCTCCCCGACCGCCGGGCACATGAACGCGACCTGCGCTTCGTCCACGATGAGGAACAGGGGGTGGAAGCCGCTGCCGGGAGTGCGGGCCATGTCGCGGGTGACCCCGTCCGGGGCGCCGGACGCTTCCAGCGCGGAGATCCGACGCTCCATTTCGGACACCCCGGATTCCAGCATCCTGGTGGCCTGGATGACGTGGTCGTCGGTGGGGCCCTGGATGAGGGTGGTGGCGATGCCGTCGACCATCCGCCAGTCGCCCACGCCCTTGAGGTCGGCCACCTGGAGTTCGGTGCTGGGGTCGAGCGCCACCCACAGGGCCAGCGCCCGCAGCGCCGCTGTCTTGCCCTGATTGGACAGACCGGTGATGAGCAGATGCCGCTGCAGCAGGGAGATCGCGACGGTGTCGCCGCGCAGGTCCACGCCCCAGGGGGCACGGCCGGTGTAGAGGTCGGCGACCAGGTCGGGCTCGAACGTCAGTGGCGAGGGCCCGATCGGCTGGTCGAGGGCGCCGGAGTCGGCGATCCACAGCCGCACCGTGCGGGCGGCGGACGGGATGGTCATGTGCACCTCGTGTTCGTGGCGGTCCAGATTCTCGGCGAGCTTGCGTCGCCTGCGGTGGATGTCGGAGGTGTCGGTGCCCTTGGGCAGCAACACGTCGACCTCGACCCCGCACCCGGCCAGCCGGATCGGGCCCAGCATCCCCGCGCCCGCGTCGCCCATCCCCTTGATCGCCTTGCGCAGCGGGGCGAGACCGAGCTCGCGCAGGGCGATGACCAGCATGGACGGGGTGATCGGCTCCCCGGTCGACTCGCGGGCGTGTTCCGGGCGCACCCACGCAGGCAGTTCCGCGCGGCGGGTGCCCTCGCGGTAGGCGGCGTAGAGCACCGCCAGCGGCGCCGCGGCCACCGCGGGGGTCCAGGCGGCGGCGATCACCCACGCCACGACCCGCACCAGGTCCAGCACCCCGCCGACGACCTCGCCGAACTCGGCCGCGCCGGAGACCTGGGCGACACCGGCCACCACCACCACCAGGACGATCGTCCCGGCCAGGGCTCCGGCCGTCACCTTCATCAGCGCCCACGCCGTGGCCGGGGCGTCCCGCAGCCGCTGGTGCCGCCGGGTCACCGCGTCCTCCCGGGCGTCGACCCAGTGCCGCAGTTGCTCTTGGTCGCCGGTGGCCTCGGCGGCGCGGATCTGGCGGCGGTACACCCCGTGGGTGCCCGCGTCCCACAACCGCGCCGCCCACGAGTACCCGCCCTGCATCGTCGTCACGCTCACCCGGATCACCACCATCGCCGATGTCGAGGACCGCACCACCTCCACTGCCCGCGCGGGCAGCAGCCGCACCGGCCCCGCCCACCGCGTCCCGTCCGGGACACGCCGATCCAGCGCCGCGGACTCCGCCGCGGAGAGCACCGTGCCCTCCACCGCCCCGCCCGCGAGCGCCCCGCCCGCCACCACCGCGTGCTCGGTCTCGGCGCGCTCCACCGCCGTTCCCGGCCGCGGCGCGACGTCCGGCGAGGAGGTCGGGTCCGGGCGCAACGGGATCACCCGCCCCCCGGAATCCACCCCGCCATCGGCCGTCTCGGCGGCCGCGTTCGTCTGGCTGTTCATGCCGCCTCCCGGGCGCCCTCGACCCTGCTCACAGCCTTGACCGGGGCATCGGCGGCGTCGCGTTCGGCCCGCAGCGTGGCGGCGACCCTGGTCGCCATGCCCCGCCCGCAGCCGGTCACCTCACGCACCCACGCCGGCGTCAAATGCGTGCTCGCGGTGAGCTGGTCGCGGGCGAGCTTGACGAAGTCCGGCAGCAGCATCCGGGGCGGCCGCGCCGCCCGCCGCCGGGGCGTGCGCGCCGCCCGCGACGCGGGCGTGGTTGCGGTGGTGTCGGGGGCGGCGGCCTCCACCGCCCCGGTCGCGGTGTCGGTCGCGGTCTCGGGTTCCGCCGGGGGCGGCACGGTCCACGCACCCGACACGACGTCGGTGTCGATGCCGGCCGGTGCGGGCGAGAGCTGCCTGTGGTGGCGGACCGCGAGCACCACCGCCTCGGTGAGCCGGTCCCGCAGATACGGTCCCGCCTCCGCCGCGCACAGCACCAGCACCGGCGGCACCGAGTGCAACACGATCCCGGCGGCGGTCATGTCGGTCCAGGACTGCCAGGTGTTCATGGCGTAGGTGGCGGCGAAGGAGAACCACTTCGTGCGCCGCGCCCACGGCCCGGTGACCGGGACCTGCCAGCGGGCGGTGATCTGCTCCGCCCGCAGGATCGCGATGAGCACCAGCGACACCATCGGGTCGAGCAGCCACGCGGTCAGCCACCGCAACGATCCCGGCGTCGCGCCCACGGCCGCGAAGGTCTGGACGTTGACCATCGTGAACCCCAGACCCAGCAGGATTCCCGTCCACATCAGCCGGTCGACCTGGGACCGGACCCGCTCCACCTGCACCGCGATCACGTCCGGGTGCGTGCTCAACGCCCGCACATCCGCCGCCACGGCCGCCCGCTCCCGCAACGCGTCCACACGCGACAGTCGAGCCCTGCCCGGTGGGGTGGTCATCGGTCCCCCTTCTTCGAGTCGGGGGCCGGAGCGGGCGGGCGCAGGTGGTCGGCGATCCACCGGTCGAGGTCGGGAACCGGCTCACCGCGGTGATCGATGGGGCCGCGGTACCCGGACTCCCGCAACCGCCGGAACTTCGCCTCGGACTCGGTCATCGGCTCTCCCCCGTCAGTACACGGGGCAGGTGGACGTGCAGGTGCTCCACCCGCACCTCGATCCGCCGGCCGTCCAGGTTCTCGGCGGCGATCTGGACGAGGATGGCCAGGTGCTCGGCCAGGGCGACCGAGCGGTGGCGGCCGCCGGCGCACCCGATGGCGACGGTGACGGCTTTGCCCGCGACCAGGTGCAGGCCCACGACAGCGGTGACCAGCCCGTCGACCAGGGCGCGGGCGCCAGGGGTGTTCATCACGACGGCGTGGACCCACGGGTCGTGGCCGTCGAGGTCGATCAGGCCCGAGCCCGTGACGCGGGCCGGGTCGCGCAGCAGCTCCCGCACGTCGATCACGAGGTCGGCTGCGGGCGGGGCGTCGTGCAGGTAGCCGAAGGACACGACCCGCAGTGGCGGCGGTGTCGGTGTCGGGGTCCGGTGTGACATCAGCGGGTCACCCCCCGCCCGGCGCGCAGCGCGGCGGCCCGGGAACGGGCGCGGGCGGCGCAGTCGCGGGCGTCGGCCGCACCGGCCGGGGTGGTGCCCGGGTGGGCGGCGACCGCGTCGAGCATCGCGGCCTTGCGGTCGAGCCAGACGGCGACCTGCGCGGGTGGGGTGTCGAGGGTGGGTCGGGTGGCCAGCAGCTCGCCGAGCTCGGCGAGCCCGGCCGGGCCGGCGGTGGTTGTCGCCATGATGGGTGCTCCGGTCTGCCCTGTGGGCGTGGTTGGGCCCGGTCCGGCGGGCAGTGCGTGGCGGAGTGACCGCCGGACCGGGAAGAAGCGGTGAGGGTCAGGGGGAGGTGGCGTAGTTCCAGGCGATGAGGTGGTTCCACTCGCCGCCGATCCGGATCGCGGCGGCCTGGTCGGCCGAGGTGATGGTCTTGCGGTTGGACTCGGGTACCAGGTGGATCTTGCGTTCGCGCGACATCCGGGCCAGGTGGGCGTCCTGCGCGGTCCTGGACTGCTGCCACAGTTCCGTCCGCAGGTCGACCAGGTCGACCCAGCCGCCCTTGCGGCGCGCCAGTTTCTCGATCGCCGCGCGAACGGCAGTGTCCCAGCGGGCTTCCACCGACATGGTCTGTCCTTTCCGGTCTACTTGCCGAGCGCGGCGAGCGTGCGCTCGAACGCGACGTCGGTGTGGCGGGTGCGCTTGCGGTAGATCGGTGGCGGGGTGCGGCGCGGCCGGTGGTGCATGCTCGACACCGCGGCGACGACCAGGGTGGCCAGCGTCCGGGGCGCGGGGGCCACCTCGGCGCCGATCCATTCGGTGGCGACCTCCTTGCGGGTGCGGTTGTGTCGCTCCACCCACCAGCCGGTGACCTCGCCCCAGTGGATGCTGATCGAGTCCGACAGCGGGTCATGCCAGGGTTTTGTCAACGCCGGCGCGGTGGGCGACACGACCAGCTTGGCCCACATGCCCTCACCCGTACTGCCGGGCAGAGGGCCGCCGCCGTGGAACTCGTTGATGGTCAGGCCGGCCGTGTTCATCTGGCTGACGACGGCATGCACATAGCGGGTGTGCGGGTAGGTGCGCATCACGTTCTCCGGTGTCGGGGGGACGGGGTGTCCTGGTCGCACTGACCGGCGGCGTGGGTGCCCGGCAGCCGCGGGCAGCGGCACGCGTACAGGTGCTCGTGGTCCCGCTCGACCACCGGCGTCGCCGAGACGGCGGCCGGCGGTGCGGGGGGTGGGGTCGTTACCATCGGTGTTCTCCACTGGCCTGGGGCTGGTGGTGGTTGGGAACCCCGGCCCGGCGGGCAGTCTGTGGCGGAGTGACCGCCGGGCCGGGGCCGGCTAGAGGTTCATCTGGTCCATCAGCCATGCCGCGCAGTCGGGCTGACCGCAGATCTGCTCCCGGCGGTACTTCTTGCGCGTGCACTTCTTCCCGAGCGGGGCGGCGATGCACCGAGTCGCCGCCCGCTGGGCGTCACGGCTGGACCGGCGGTCGACGACGGCGTCCGGGCTCAGAGCCCGCGCGCCCTTGACCAGTGCTGACAGCGCGTTCATGTAATTGTCCTCCGAGAGGGGTAGGGGTCTGCGGTGTTCGGTGCCGTGCACTCCGGGCACGGCACCGCGAAATCGGACCGACCGGCGAACCGGCCCGTCCACAGGAGACGGTGACCCGCGCAGATCGGGCACAGGCCACGTGCCCGCAGCGCGGTCGGGGACTCGGGCGAGTTGCGGGACGGGATCATCGCCCGTCACACGATGGCGGCGGCGGCCTTGTGCTGGCCGTGCCGACGCAACTCGCGGCGCATCTCCCGCCAGACCTCGTTCCGGTGGTGGTGCTTTCCCGCGGCGTCCAAGTGGCTGAGTTTGTTGACCAGCGCTCGCAGCGTCTCCGGCACGTCCCCGGTGAAGGTGAACGTGTACGTGACCTCGTCGGTGTGGGGGTTGACGGGGCCACGGGTGATGTCGATCCGGAATGACGTGGACATGGTGGTGTCTCCTTGAAGTGTCCATTGAGGACAGAGCGAGGCGGGCGTGTTGTCCGCCGAGAGCAGGGAGAAAGTGCCTGTGCGGGATCACCCCACCTGGAGGTGCGCCGCCCCGTCGTGCTCGGCGGTGGGGTCGATGCCCTGGTCGAGCAGCCAGCAGTTGGTGCACTGCCGGGTCTCCAGCGGGACGACGTACCCGGCGTCGCGGCCGCAGGAGCGGCACAGGCGCCGGCCGAGGTTGGCCTTGGCCAGCGCGGTGTGCTGGGCCGGTGTCGCCGGGCGGTGGGGTTTCGCGAGGGAGATGAGGAACAGCTCCGCGTAGACCTTCTTCTCGGCCGCGCGGCACCGGAAGTACAGGTAGGCCACGGGTTCCTGCCCGCCGGGGCGCAGTCCGCGTGCCCGGAGTTGGCGTCGGGTGGCCAGCAGGTCGCGGGGGGCGATGCCCCATGACAGCAGCGGCAGGCCGAGGTGGGTGCCCCGGGTGAACTCCTGTGCGGCCGACCACGCCACGTCCGCCAACACCCACGGATACTGGCGGCCGGCCATCACGACACCGCCGTGACCAGCGCGGCCACCCACAGCCACAGCCAGTGAAACGACTGGTCCAGCGTGTACATCCCGGTTCCCAGACCGGGGTTGTCGTCGCGGCCGGGGCGCGGCGCGCCGAGCGCGGCGAACCGGGCCCGGCCGGTCACGCGGATCAACCACGCCAACGGGGCACGGCGGTCGGCCCAGTAGTGCGTCAGCGCCGAGAGCACCTGCCCGGCGACGAACGGCACCGGGTGAACGGGTAACCCCGCCAGCCACCACACCACCCCCACCGCCAGGGCCGTGGTCGCGGTGTAGGTGGCCACATGCCGCAGACACGCGAGACGTCCCACTACCCCTCGGTGGCCCTTGTGCGTGGCCTGGTGGTCGGTCTGCACCCAGTGGTCGGCGACCTGGTGGGCCACCAGCAACGCCGGCGCCACCGCGCCGAGCACGGTCGCGGACACCGCGCTCACCGGGCCACCCCCGCCCGCGTACGCGCCATCCCGCGCCGCTCACGAGTCGAGGTCCCGCCGTAGATCCCCTCGAACCCGTTGACCAGGGCGAACCGCAGGCACTCCTCAGTGACCGCGCACCGCCGGCACACCGCGCGGGCCGCGCGCCCACCCGGCCCGCCCTGCTCCGGGAGGAACGCCTCCGGGTCGGTCTCGACGCACAACGCGTCGTCCATCCACTCCAGACGGCCGCTCACGACGCCGCCGCCAACCGTCCGGCGGACTCCGACCGGGCCGCAGCCAACACCCTCTCCGGCGCCAGCCGCACCGTCTCGCCCACCGGGGGCATCTGCTCCCACAGCCCCCACCGGGCGAGACGGGCCAACTCCGGCAACCGCCAGTGCTGGTACAACCGCACCCGGACGACCCCGCCCGGGTCGGCGACGTCGGTGACCACCTCGACCGTGACCCGGTCCTCCCGCGTCGTGGCCACGATGTCGACGCCCACCACGTGAGCCCACTCGGCCACCACCGCGACCAGGTCCACCCCATACCCCTGGATCTGTATCGTCACCTGGTCGTCGAAGACCGGGCAGACCTCCACACACGCGAGCTCCGGGGCCTGACCCTCGAACTCGGCCAACCACCGGGCGGCCACGGCCAAACCCCGCTGCAACTCGCTCATGCCGCCACCGCCGCCCCGTGCGGGCACCACGGCGCGTGTCCACCCGGCCACTCACACGTCGGACACCGCGTCGCCGACACCGCACCGGCGCCCCGCCCGGCGATCCGCGCGTCCCGCCGGACCCGTGCCGTGCCGTCCACCAACGCCGTAGTCGGCGGCGAGACCGGCCTGCGGACCTCGGCCAGCTCCGCCGCCAGCACCGGGGTCGCCAACACGTGGGCCAACTCGGCCTCCGACAACACCTCCCCGGAAACATCCACCCAGAACTCGTCCGCGACGTCGTCCACGTCGCCAGGACCCATCGACTCGGTCATCAGGAACTCCCTCGAAGTCAGAACGAAGCGATCAGGACTCGGCGACCGGCACCAGACCAGGCCGAAACGGCACCGGCGCCCGACGAACCGCGGCCCGCCGAACCCGCCGCGACGGCCGCGCAACCATCACCGGCCGCGCCGGCTCGACACACGGCGACGGCGACACCACACGCGCCGCCGCCCGCCGATCACGCCGCGACCGGGCCTCACCAGAGGCCACCGACCCGGTCAACCCAGGCCCGGACGACGTCACCGTCCCCGCACGAAACGAGGCCACCAACGCAGCAGCCGAAAGATCAGAAACAGACACAACCGACCTCCACAAGAGTCGGAACACCCGACCAACACGGGTGAACCCGCAGGTCAAGGCGAAGAAAGTGAGACGCAGGCCCCGAGAGTGGAGATCCACACACTCCCGGCCTGCTCACGTTTTACGACCGCAGTAACGAATCCAGACGCGGCCGCTGGGGGCGACGTGCAAGCGCTTTTATTCAAATGTCAAAGAGCTGGGCCTGACGTTTGCTTGTCCGCTCCCGCCCCGTCTGCGGCTGGCGCAACGAGAGCAAAGGTAGCTAGGTCTGCTAGTAGAGTCAACATGGCAAAGCTAGCAGAGCTACTATTCACCTAGATGGGCTAGTAGTGCTGGTATGCTGTGCCTATGGACCCGCTACACGTTGAGCTTGATCCGGACGACCCACGCCCCCCGTTTCAGCAGGTCGCGAACGTCCTACGTGCGGCTATCGCGACGCGGAAGCTAGAGCCGGGAGACCGGCTGCCGTCCTATGCCGAGTTGGCGGAGCGGTTCAAGGTGGCGCCGATGACCGTCCAAAAGGTCATTAGCCTGCTGCGCGACGAGGGCTTGGTGGTCACCAGGCAGGGCAAGGGCACGTTCGTTCGCCAACGAACGGAACGCGCTGTGGGCCTGCGTCCACATGTTGAACAAGCGTTCGAGTCCAGTGACGTTGAAATCGACTTCGCCGGATTCTCCTCGGAGACGCTTCTCGGGGTGGTCCAAGAACCCCTGGACAAACTGCGGACGGGAAGGCTTGGGGCTAAGAGTGTAAAGGTGAGGATTCTACTCCCCGACCTTTCTCTGGCGATCGGCCTGCCGTCCTTGGTTGAGGGTGGTGGCGCGGACTCGGCGGAAGTTCGCCAACGAATGCAGCGAATTACGCAGCGATCTACGCAGACGATTACTGATTCGATTGAAGAGCTTGCGGCCCTCAAGTTGATTGAGTCGGGGAGTGCGGAGGTGCGAGTTTTTCGGACCTCGCCTTTGTTCAAGTTGTACATCATCAACCGCTCAGAAGCATTCTTCGGCTTCTATCCGGTGGTTCGGCACTCGGTAGCAATCGCTGGGGAGGCAGTGGAGATCTTCGACCCGATGGGCAAGGATGCCACGCTCTTCCATTGGGCCGTGTCGGACGACCCAGAAGCTGTCTCTAATCAGTACATTGCCCAAGCCCAAGCATGGTTTGATAGCGTGTGGGAGAGTGTGGCGAAGGGGTACACGCCTTGAGTCAGGGGAGAATGTCGGAAGTTCTGGCCAGCGCCTCTGCGGTGATATTCGACTTTGACGGACCGTTGTGCGACGTCTTTGCGGGCCATCCAGCAGGCGTTGTGGCTCGGAGCCTTGAGAAGCTTCTGGGTGTTCCGGTCCAGTCGGATGACCCGCTGGAGGTGCTCAGGGAATCGAGGGAGCACGATAGCGACAAGCTCCGAGAGGTTGAGCGTGCGCTAATTGCTGCCGAACTTCACGCGGTAGCGTGCTCGGACGTCACCCCTGGTGGCTTAGAGGCTGTGCGGGCCTGTATCGCCAGTAGCCGTAAGGTGGCTGTAGTGAGCAACAACTCGGAAGATGCGGTCTCGGCATTTCTGCGCAATGTAGGACTATCGGACGTTGTTCGACCGGTAGTCGGTCGCTATCCCGCGCGGCCAGACCTCATGAAGCCCAATACGTGGCCCATGGTCTGCGCGCTGGAGGCGCTTGGGGTGCAGGCTGGCAAGGCCGTGTTCGTTGGCGACAGCATCACCGATCTTGAGGTCGCCGCAGCTGTTGGCACACCTTGTTTAGCGTACGCGAACAAGCCGGGCAAACGAGAAGCGTTCGAGGCCGCTGGAGCCGCGGTGGTCTTCACGGACATGCATCAGATGGCCGACGCCTTGAGGTAGCGCAGTGGATGTCATGACCTCTTCGAGAGGTGCGGCCGACACCATTGGATGCCCCCGGCGCTTGCTGCTGCGGCAGACGTCAGGCCGCGTGAGGTCGCCAGGGGGCTAGCAGGACGGTAGTTGCGCGGCAGCTACCCGGGACGCCTGGTTCAGGACCGGTCCTACTAGCCGCCCCCCGGGGCTAGTAGGACCGGTCCCGTTGGCCAGGGATGCGGGTTTGGCGCGGGCTCGCGGGTTTCTGCGGGTTTGGGTTCCAGCCAAACCCGCGCACTGTTTTCCCAGCTCAGGCCGCGTTTTGTGGTGGTGTTGCGGGTTTGCGGGTTTGTTTTCGACTCTCACAGATGTTGGAGACACCCGTCTTGCCACCGCACGACCTGCGAGGGCCGCGAACTGGGAAGATGCTCAGTTGTCTTTGCTGGCGAGGCGTTGAAGCAGGGTGCTGATCTCGGCTTGGCCGGTGGCCAGCGCGGTGAACCCGCGGCGGACCTCGGCTTCCAGTGTGCCCAGTTGCTGTCCGTGCTCCACCTGGGTCTCGCGAAGCGCTGACAGCAGCCTCGTTTGAGCGTCCAGGCGAGCGGTCAGGGCGCTGACGTCGCGGTCTGCTCCGCCCGCGAGCACGCGTGCGGCCGCGGCGTCCTGGCGCACCGCCCGCAGCTCTCGCTCGACGGCGGTAAGTCGTGCCTCGAAGTCGTCCATGGCCACCTCGGCAGTGTAGGGGGAGGGGTGCCGTGACATCAGCCCGTGACATCAACGGTCGTGAACTGGGGTGAACCGACCTGCACGTTCGGGGGCGTGCCACTCCCGGCGGTTGCCGCATCCGACCAGGTTGGCTGGGGGAAGCACATGATTTACACCCGAGCGGTCGCAGGTTCGAATCCTGCTGCGCCCACTGTGAGACCTGGGGGGCGACCCCCCAGACCCCCACGGTGCGGTGAGGGCCTGTTGGCGGCCCCACCCCCGACCACCGGCAGGTTGCCCTGCCGGTTCCACGGCATACCCGCACCTGCGAGTACACGAGCGCCCCTCGCTCCTCCCCTTTGCACCGCACCCCAACACACAAACCGCTGTGTGAACACCCACCACAATCAACCCGCACCACGCGCCCTCGACCCACCTCACGCTGGCAAAGGTCGCCAGCCCGCCCCCCCACGGGCCACAAAACCCACCCCAAAGTCAACGAAGCACCACCCAACGCACCTCGAAACCCACATCACGTCGACAAAGGTCGCCAGCCCGCCCCGCGCGCCCGAAGCCCCGGCCACATCGACAAAGGTCGCCAACCTGCACCGCGCCCCAAAAACTCACCCGAAATCAACGAAACGGCACTCCCAACCTCGCGCGCCCGAAACCCCCGCCACATCGACAAAGATCGCCAACCTGCACCGCGCCCCAAAACTCACCCGAAATCGACGAAGCGCCACCCCCGGCACCGCGCGCCTCGAAACCCGCCGACACCAACCGCCCGTTGTGGTGAAGTTGTTTTGTTTGGGGGGAGCGGTGGCCTAAGCTGGCCGGCGGGTAAGGCCACGCTTTCCAGTGGCCCCGCCTTTTAGCCTTACCCAGGCCACCGCTAGGGGCCCCAAACAAAACAACTTCACCACAACGGGCACCCCAGCTTTAATCTGGCGCCCAAGCGCCGGCGTCGCCGCCAGGCGACAAGGCCGAACCCCGAGGCGCAGCCGAGGCCCAGAGACCCCTCACACCAAGATCAACCGAGCGCAAAGCCCCCGAATGCACAGGCTACCCAAGCCCACCGACAAGATCGCCCAGCCGACCAAAAACCATGATCAACCCGAACTTGAGCCCCTGAATACACAGCCTAAACGAACCCACGGGTCTGCTGCACGAGTAGGTGACA
>NZ_AXWW01000088.1 GCF_000482865.1 Actinokineospora inagensis DSM 44258
CCCCCGCCCCTACAGTCCTCCCATGCCCACCTCCGCCTCTCACCTCCACCTGATCCGCAACGACACCCCCACCCCCACCCCCGCCGAGGAACCCCTCTGGCGCGACGTCCTCGGCACCCACCTCCGCGCCCTCCGCCACGCCCGCCGGGAAACCCTCGAAACCACCGCCACCCGCGCAGGCGTCTCCCCCCAATACCTCTCCGAGGTCGAACGCGGCCTCAAAGAGCCTTCCAGCGAAATGATCGCCGCCATCACCGGCGCCCTAGGCACAACCCTCGCCGACCTCACCCGTTCCATCGCCCAAACCCTGACCCCCACCACCTGCCACACCCCCCTCGCCATCGCCGCCTAGTCCCCCCAACGCCCACAACGATTACCCCGCGACCACCACCACAGCAGACCTATCGCACGCTGACCACCAGATACCCGCTCATCAGCGACGGTCCCCCGGCCTCTCCGCAGGCCCACACCCCCCGCGCCCTCGCACCGTGGGCAACACCCCCACCGGCCACATACCTCGACGCGACGACCAAAGGTCGAGCCAACCACGCTGGATCCGCCCCCGCACCGTGGGCGACAAGCCCATTGGTTACATACCGATGTGAGGGCCGACAGGCCCGAACGAGCAACGCTGGGTCCGGCACCCGCCGCACCGTGGGGGTCTGGGGGGGTCGCCCCCCAGAAACAACGACGGCCGACCCGGTTCGCGCTCTCCGCGAACACGAGTCGGCCGAGGCCGTGGAGGTGCCGGGAATCGAACCCGGGTCCTCTGCCGTGTCACCAGGACTTCTCCGTGCGCAGTTCGCTGTGTCTCTGCTCGGCCCCACCGGTCACGCGAACTAGCCGGTGTGACGGGCCCAGTCACTGTGGGTTTCCCGCTTCGCCCCCGTGACCGGGGTGGGCGGTGAGCCTCCTAGCTGATGCCGGCTACCGGGGCGGAGGCGTCCCCGGGCCGACAGACTCACACTCGCTTAGGCAGCGAGGGCGAAGTCAGCGCGACTGTTAGTCTTGGCGCTTATTGGTTTGCGAGCGACGCTTGAGGTGGTCATCTCGCCTGCACCTGCACGCTTCCCCTGACTCGACGTCCAGAGTCGAAACCGTTCACCCCCTTGGTGGGACTTGGTCCGCTGAGTCTAACGCCTGGGCGTGGTGGTTTCATCCCGGATACCGGTGGGTGGGGCTAGCCCTACCCCCGGCTCGGTAGCGGCCCCCATGTCGATCATGTGGTTGGGCGGCGATGCTGGTGGTGGTTCTAGTGGAGGAGGCGCGACATGACCACCATCGACAGCGACGGGACGAGGCCGCGCCCGTCGGTCCTGGGGTCGCTGGGGTACCTGGTGTTGAACTTGCCGGTGGGGATCGCGGGGTTCACGGCTCTTGTGGTGTTGTTGAGCGTGGGCGTTGGTTCGGCGGTTGTGTGGGTGGGGCTCCCGGTGTTGGCGCTGGCGGTCGTGGGGGTGCGGGTGGCGGCGCGGGTGGAGCGGGCGCGGGTGTACGCGATGTTGGACACGTACATCGCCTCTCCTTACCGTCCGTTGCCGGAACGGGGCCGGTGGAAGGCTCGGGTGAGTGACGTCGCCACTTGGCGTGACGCCACGTATTTCCTGTTGCTGTTCCCGCTCGGGATCGCCGAGTTCGTGGTGATGGTGACGGCGTGGACGACGTCGTTGGGGCTGCTCGCGCTGCCGTTCTACTACCGGTTCCTGCCCGACGCGAGCTTCCGGTTCGGCGACTGGGACCACCCGTGGCTGGTCGTGGACTCGTTCGTGGAGGCGCTGCCGTTCGCCATGGTCGGGTTGGTGTTGTTCGCGCTGACGGTGCCGTTGACCAGGGTGATGGGCGGGGTGCACGCGCGGTTCGCCCGGGTGCTGCTCGGTCCGTCGCCCGCCGTGGTCCGGTCGTTCGACGAGCGGGTCGAGGTGGCGGTCTGAGATGGCTGGTCGACGCTATCCGCACCCACTGCTCGCAATCGGTTACCTCCTCGGGTGCTTCCCGCTGAGCCTGTTCACGTTCATCACCACGGTGGTGCTCGTGTGTGTGGGCGTCGGAACGGTCGTGGTGTGGGTCGGGGTGGGTGTGCTTATCGCCGCCGCGTTGTCCGCGCGGGCGTTCGGCAACGTGCACCGCGCGTGGGCACGCTGCCTGCTGCAGATTGACCTACCTTCGCGGCCGGTGTTGGCACCGGGGGAGCAGGGCCTCACCGGGCAGTGGCGCACCCTGATGACCGACCGGCGTACGTGGCGGGACATCGCCTACCTGATGCTGGAGTTCCCGCTGTCGGTGTTCGGGTTCGCGCTGGCCATCGCCAGCATTCCGCTCGTGCCGTTGGCGCTGTTCGTGGTCCCGCGGTACGCCTGGCTGCACTCGCAGTTGGCGGTCGCCATGCTCGGCCCGGACCGGACCCAGGACCTGACCGCCAAGGCCGAGCGGCTGCAGGCGTCCCGGGCGCGGGGCGTGGACGCGGCCGAGGCGGAGCGCAGGCGGATCGAGCGCGACCTGCACGACGGCGCGCAGCAGCGGCTGGTCGCGGTCGCCATGGGCCTCGGCCGGGCCAAGAGCAAGCTGGACGCCGACCCGGTCCTGGCCAAGGCGCTGATCGACGAGGCGCACGCGGACGCGAAGCTGGCCGTCGCCGAGCTGCGCGACCTGGCCCGCGGCATCTACCCGGCCGTCTTGGGCGACCGCGGCCTCGACGCGGCCCTGTCGTCGCTGGCCGCGAAGTGCCCGGTGCCGGTCGAGGTCAGGGTGACCGTGGACCCGCGCCCGCCCGCCGCAGTGGAGAGCACGGCGTACTTCATCGTGGGCGAGTCGCTGACCAACATCGCCAAGCACGCCAACGCGTCCTCGGTCACGGTGAAGGTGTGGCGGGTCGAGCGGGCCACCGGCGACCAGATCGTCGTCGAGATCACCGACGACGGCGACGGGGGCGCCGTGCTCCGTTCGGGGGGTGGGCTGTCCGGCCTCGCCGACCGCGCTGCCACGATTGACGGTGTGATGACCGTGGTGAGCCCCATCGGTGGGCCGACAGTGATCAGGGCGGATCTCCCGTGCGCGTGGTGATCGCCGAGGACTCGGTGCTGTTGCGGGTCGGGGTGACCAGGCTGCTCGCGGACGAGGACATCGAGACGGTGGCGGCGGTGGAGGACGGCGACAGCCTGCTCCTGGCGGTCAGCGAGCACCGGCCGGACCTCGCGATCGTGGACGTCCGGATGCCGCCGAGCTTCACCGACGAGGGGTTGCGGGCGGCGTTGCGGGCGCGGGAGGAGGTGCCGGGGCTGCCGGTCCTGGTGCTGTCCCAGTACGTGGAGGAGCGCTACGCGGTCGAGCTGCTGGCGGGCGGCGCGGGCGGGGTGGGCTACCTGCTGAAGGAGCGGGTGGCCGACGTCGCCGAGTTCGTCGACGCCGTGCACCGCGTCGCGGGCGGGGGCACCTGCATCGACCAGGAGGTGATCGCGCAGCTCATGGCGAGGGGACGACGGAACCCGATCGACCTGCTGACCCCGCGGGAGCGGGAGGTACTCGGCCTGATGGCCCAGGGCATGTCCAACGTCGCGATCGCCCGGTCGCTCACCGTGTCCGACGGCGCGGTGGAGAAGCACGTGGGCAACATCTTCTCGAAGCTGGGGCTTGAGCCCAGCTCCGAGGAACACCGCCGGGTGCGTGCCGTGCTGACCTTCTTGGACAGGGGCTGAGCGCTGGCTATGCGCCTGGGTGCCCCGTTAGGGTGAGCCCCTTGTCCGCTGGGGGTGTTTTGTCTGGGGTGAGTGCCGTGCGTCGCGTGGTGCTGGTTGCTGTTGGCGGTCTGAGCTTCGGTTTAGCCGCGTGCGGCACGGCGGGCGGGACGAGCGCATCGGCAGGGTCAACGGCGGGTCCTAGCATCGTCGAGTTCAGTGACGCGGTAACCCTGGGCAAGGCGGTCGAGTCGACGGCCAAGAAGGGGCAGACGGCGCAGGTGACGTTGCGTTCGCGGCGTGCCACGGGGGAGTCCAGCGGAGAGGGCTCCGTCGAGACCGACCACTCTGGCGAGGCCGTCCAGTTCACGCTCGACAGCCCTACCGAGGTGTGGACGGTGGTCTCGGTGGATGGACGGATGTTCCTCGCGCGACAAGGCGTGAAGACGGCGTCGGGGCGGACGTGGACCCGGCTCGACCCAGCGTCGGCCGATCCGCGTCAGCGGGTGATCTCGGCCCTGGTCAGCGGCTTCCCGTCGTTCGACCCGCGCCAGGTCGGTGCCGACGTGGCCACTGCGGGCACGGTGACCGGCAGCGCGGCCGACCAGGTCGACGGCCGCGACGTGGCCCGCTACACCGTCGACATCGAGAAGGCGAGGTTGCCGCGCGGCGCGTTCGGCCTCGGCAGCGCGGGCTTCCAGGACGCCGAGCCGACCTTCCCGGTGGAGGTCTGGGTGGATCGCGGCGGCCGGATCGCCCGCTTCAACGTGCATTTCGCGGGCAAGAAGCACCCCGATATCGGGTTCACCGTCGACTACCGCAACTGGGGCAAAGGGCCGGGAGTCAGCGCGCCCGACCCGGCCGATGTCGAGCCGAATAGCTAGCGGCTCGACTCGCTATTCTGCTCCGCGCCGAAATGTTGGAGGGTCTATGACGTGGCGGAGAGACGCGCCCGGGGTACTGCCGTTGCCGTCCGGACGGCTGGTCCGCGGCCGGGGCCTGCGTAACCCGCTGCCGACCGGTCCACCGCCGGAACACGGCCTCTACCTGCGGGGAAAGGACCCGGGGTCGTACGACTGGCCTAGTCGATGGGTGCGCTGGCCGGACTTCTGGCTGCCCGCCGACCGGGCGTACTTCACGGCGGCCGCGCGCGAACTGCTGGACCTGGCCGATTCCCGCCGGGTCGAGGTCGCCTGCGGCGGTGGATTCGGCCGCACCGGTACGGCATTGGCGTGCATCGCCATTCTGGACGGTATTCCGCGAGAGAAAGCCATCGCATATGTGCGGCGGAACTATTCACCACGCGCGGTGGAGACTCCATGGCAGAAGCGATTCGTCGCCAGGTTCGGTTGACGGTCAGGCGCCATCCCGGGTCAGCCCCGGATCGTCTCGGTGAGCTCCAGACTGGACGACCGCGCGTGCGTGTTGAGGCGCTTACCCGGCCACGTCAGCACCGCCAGTGCCGCGGTCTTGAACTCGGGCCTGGTGCCGGTAAGAGTCTCGACTACGTCTTCCAGGTCGGGGTTGTGACCGATCAGCAGCACGGTCTTGGCGCTGTCGGGTACAGACCGCAGTACGGCCAGGATCGAGTCCGCGCCCTCCCCATAGAGCTGCTCGTCGAAGGTGGTCGGTGGCACGGTCGGTAACTCCGCGGCGGCGAGCTCCCAGGTCTGTCGGGTTCGGGTCGCGGGGGAGACCAGGGCCAGGTCGATCTCGTCGACGTGGCCTGCCAGCCAGCGGCCGACCGCGGGCGCGTCGCGGCGGCCCCGGTCGTTGAGCGGGCGACGGTAGTCGGGCACGCCCTCCGGCCAGGCCGACTTCGCGTGACGCAGGACCACCAACCGGCGCATGGGCTCCTCCTCGAACAGTGGAACCTCCATCGAACCAGCTTTGCTTTAAGAGGTGTCGACAACGCACCCCTGCTTATGGCTTTGTTGTCATGTGGTAGCCCTACCGCCGCCGGATGGCACCGCGAACCCTTTCATGTAGTGGCGCGGGTCACTCCGCAACTTTATGTCCACAATGGACTGACTGTGCGTAGCGCGGGCAAACCCCGATTGAAGGCACGGTGAATCACCTGTCCGTGTGAGGCGCTCGGCGGTCGACCTGGGCCAAAATGGCTCTGTGAAAAGCTTTCTGTCCCGCACCCTGTCCCTCGCGGCCGTTCTCACCGCCGCCGTCATCGCCGTCCCCACCGCCGTTCCCGCCGCCGCGACCGCGACGACTCCGACAGCGCCAACAGCGCCTGCAGTACCTACGACGGTGTCCGTCCTCGCGTTCAACATCTACCAACTGCCCCGTGTCGCCGACGGGGACGCGGCGGGCAAGGACCGCCGCGCCCGCGCCGCCGAGACCGTGATCCGCTCCGCCGATCCCGGCGTGCTCGTCCTCGAGGAGGCGTTCAGCGCCGAGGCCGAGTCGCTGCGCGCCCGGCTGGCCGACCGCTGGCCGTACCAGACGCCGTTGGTCGGTCAGTACTGCGCCACCTCAGCCGGGTGGACCACGGTGACCGGCAACTGCTCGACCAGCCCGCTCGTCGTCAGCGGCGGTGTCACCGTGTTCAGCAAGTACCCGATCACCCAGCAGCACCAACTCGTCTACCGCAACTCGTACTTCCCGACCGCCGACTACTACGCCAACAAGGGCGCCGCCCTGGTCCGGGTCGTCAAGGACAACCGGCCCATCTGGATCGCGGGGACCCACTTACAGGCCGACCAGTCCCCGTACTCGATCGCCACCGCGCACACCACCCGGATGGCCCAACTCGGCGAACTCCGCGCACTCGTCGCCAAGTACGCCCCCGCCACCGAGCCGGTCGTCATCGCCGGTGACCTCAACATCGAGTACTGGGCCGGGCAGTCGCGTGTGGACGGCCAGGGTCGGTCGCAGATCCGCCAGGCCGAGGCCGCCCTCTCCGCCACCCTCGCCGAAACCCCCATCCACCCCTACACCTTCGACGGCGCCACCAACCCCTTGGCCGCCACCAACTCCACCACCACCTACCGCGATGTCCTCGACTACATCGGTTTAGCGGTGGGTCACGCCACCCCCACGCTGACCCCGGTCCGCACCCTCGGCTACAGCGCGGCCCCGCCATCGGACCACTACCCGGTCCAGACCACCGTCGGCTACTAGTGAGCCACTGGCCCTGGCTCGGTCCGGACTTGCTCGACATCCCTGGGGCCAGTCCGGACCACCTCCGAGGTGGTTAGAAGTCAAGCCGCAGTAGCGAGTGGAGGTGGAAAGGCCTGGTGTTCGTCGTAGCGACAGCCGCAGTGCAAGCAGTGGTGAAGCTGCATGAGGAGCTTGTTGAACAGGGGGTCTGCTGCACCGACAGGTGACAGTGGTAGTCACGCGGCCTGGGTGGCCGGTGGGGTCATGATGGTCTCGTACTCGACAGGGGTCAATCGGCACAGGGATCGTTGGCGTCTGCGGCGGTGGCAGGTGCTTTCGATCCAGGTCACGATCGCCGTTCTCAGTTGCTGGCGGGTTGGCCAGGTTCGGCGGTCGAGGACGTTGTTCTGCAGCAGGCCGAAGAAGGATTCCATGGCGGCGTTGTCGCCGGCCGCCCCGACTCGGCCCATCGACCCGGTCAGGTGGTGCTGGTGAAGGGCACGGACGAACCTTCTTGATCGAAATTGCGATCCGCGGTCGGTGTGCACCACGCATCCAGCGGTGTCACCACGACGGGCGACAGCGTTGCGCACGGCGTTGACCGCCAACCGGGACTTCATTGTCGAATCGATGGAATAGCCGACGATCCGGTTGACCACGCGTCCTTGACCGCGCACAGGTAGAGCTTGCCCTCGCCGGTGCGGTGTTCGGTGATGTCGGCCAGCCACAACCGATTCGGGCCGTCGGCGGTGAAGTCACGCTGGACCAGGTCGTCATGGACCGGCGGTTCCGACCTGCCGCCTTTGCCCCGCCGCCTGCGGCTGAACGCGCTGCGCCAACCCATGCCAGTGCAGATCCTCCACGCGGTGCGCTCGGCCATCGGTTGCCCGGCGGCGCGGGCCTCGTCGGCCAGGAACCGATAACCGAACTCCGGATCGTCACGATGTGCGTCGAACAACGCGGTCGCCCGATATGCCTGTGCCAGTTCGGCGTCGGTGATCGGGTGGGCACGCCGCCGGTGGTAGGGCTGTCGAGCGATGTTCAAGACCGGCACGTCACCGCGACGGGAATCCCGTCCGTGGCGAGCTCGCTCACGAGCGGGTAGAGCCTTTTCCCGGCAAGTTCGCCTGCGACGGACAAGCCGTTGTGCGGCGCAGGACCTCGTTCTCCTGCTCCAGCAGCTTGATCCGTTTGCGGGCCTCGCGCAGCTCGGCCGCCTCGCCACGAATCACGCCGGGCTTGACGGCCTCGTCGACGTCGGCCTGGCGTAGCCACTTGAACAAGGTCATCGGGGGGACCCCGAAGTCCTTGGCGACCTGCTCGACGGTCACACCGGGCCCGCGGTCACGGGCGACCCGCACGACGTCGTCGCGGAACTCCTGGGGTAGGGCTTGGGCACAGCGACATCCTCCCAGCCCACCATCACGGCAAGCCACATCAGATGTCACCTACCCGTGCAGCAGACCCAAGTGTCGTCGTGCGCCTGGGCCGGCTTTCCGCGAGCTCAGCGCCCAGACCGAGCCGACTGCGGCCAGACGTCGGTTGTTGATGTGCCAGTGCGAGACCGCAGTTTCCGCCCGCCGGCGCAGGTGATCGGCGCCGATCCGGCGTAGGCCTTCAGGCTTCGCGGGTCAGTGAAGCGGGCGCGGTCGTCCCGATTTCGGCGAGCACCCGGGCGCCGCACCGCCTGGGCGAGATCGGTGTCGGCAGGCAACGGGTGGTGCGCGGCCGCGTCGGTGCACGATGTTGGTCGACAACACCGCGTCGGATCTCGCCCGAAACCTGGTGGCAGGCCCCGTAACGCGACGCCGACAACGGTTGATCGCATAGATGGTGGGGCTGGTGGCGCGCAGCGCGGCCACGAGCAGCCTGCGGTCGGTCTCAATGCCCATCGGGACTGGCGCCTCGCCAGTGTCGCCGGTCCCGGTGGGCAGGTCGAGCAGCCGGGTGAACCCGGCCGCGTCGTCACCGATGCGGGCCTTCGCCACGACTGTTCCGGCGTCGTTGATGATCGCGACATCGTGGTGGGATTCGGCCCAGTCGGTGCCGCAGAACAAGGTCAAACCGTCACGTCTCCTCGCTATTTCGGCTGCTCACGGGTCCAGGAAGGGGCACGCGGCGCCCTCATCGCGGGACTCGGCGGTGTCATCTCAGTAGCCGTTCGTGACTCCAGCACACCGCAAGATCATCAGGACACCGGCAGACGCCCAGCAGCAACCAACCCGGCTACGAGCCGGAAGAACTACCCCTACTACCGATTGGGATTGGAATGGTCCATGCCCACCGTGGGAGGTGGTTCTCGTGCGGTGGTGGTGTTTCAAGCGGCGTCCGGGTCCCGTGTGGAACGGGCGAGTGTGGGCGTGGCGGACAGGACAGCGGGCACCGCTGGGCGCATGCTGGGATGGTGACTGATGTAGATCGGGCAGGCACGAGCCCGCTGTTCCGGCTGGCGATGCTGCTCAAGGGTGCCGACGGCGTGCTACAGCTACTCGGCGGCCTGCTGCTGGCCGTCGTCCCGACCACGGTGATCAGCGGCCTGGCGAACGCGGTCATCACCCGCGACATGCTCGGCGATCCGAACGGGACGCTCGCCCACCACCTGTCACGTGCCGTGCGGGACTTCGGCAACAGCGGCACCCGGGTGTTCGCGATCGTCTACCTGCTGCTGCACGGCGTGGTCAAGCTCGGCCTGGTGCTCGCCATGGTCCGCAAGATCAAACCCGCCTACCCCGTCGCCGTCCTCGTCCTGGCGGCCTTCGTCGTCTACGAGGTCTACCGCGCCGTGCACACCGGCTCCATCGCCCTCCCCTTCTTCGCCGCCATGGACGTCCTCGTCATCATCCTGGTCATCCGCGAATACCGGCACCTCCGCGCGGAACGCCGAGAATCCCCGCGGATCACCGGCGGTTGATCGTGTGGCGGGTGGGTTCGGCGGTGGTCGGGTCTTCCGGCCACCGGTGCTTCGGGTAGCGGCCGCGCAGTTCGGACCGGACCTGGTGGTAGCCGTTCGCCCAGAACGACGTGAGGTCGCCGGTGACGGCGACCGGTCGTCGGGCCGGGGACAGCAGGTGCAGCACGACCGGCACCCTCCCGTCCACCACGGTCGGGCTCGCGGTCCAGCCGAACACCTCCTGGACCCGCACCGGCAGCGCGGGTGGGTCGGCGGCGTAGTCGACCTTGATCCGCGAACCGGACGGCACCTCGATCCGGTCCGGCACCAGTTCGTCCAGTCGCCCCGCCGCGGGCCAGGGGAGCAGGCCGCGCAGTGCGGTGGCCAGGTCGACGCGGTTCAGGCCCGCCCGGTCCCGGGCGGCTCCGATCCACTGGTCGGCCACCGCGACCAGCGCGTCGTCGTCGACCGCGGGCCAGGGGCCGCCGAGGACCCGGTGCAGCAGCGCCAGCCGGTCCCGCAGGTCCTGAGCCGCGGGGGTGAACCGGACCAGCCCCAGTCCCTCCCGGCGCAGCCCGTCGAGGACCGCCGCCCGCACCGCGTCGCTCGGCGGTCTGGTCAGGGGGCGGGCATGCAGCACGATCGCGCCCAACCGGCGGACCGACCGGGCGACCACGTCACCGCCTTCCCACACGACCTCGTCCCGCGCCACCACCAGCGCCGGAGCCGCCCCGACCGCAAGGGCCTCGTCCGCCCGAGCCGCCAGCCGCACCCGACCGTGCGCGGCACCCGGAACCCGCTCGGCGATGGCGACCGCCAGCCACTCCGCGTCACCCAATCCCGGCGGCGCCTCGACGGCGGTCCCGTTGGCCATCAGGTACACCGGGCTGTTCTTGGCCCGCCGCCGCGCCAGCCGCTCCGGGTGGGCCAGCGCGACCACCAGCGCCGGGTCCTCGTCCCCGGTGCCATCGGCGCTGATCAGGCCCGCCAGGCGGGTGGACTCGCGGCGCCAGCGGGCGGTGCCGGCGGAGCCGTCGCGCAGGGTCCGCAGCGCGCCTTCGAGATCGACACCGGTGGCCAGGGTGTCGTCGTCGAGTACGGCCACGACCTCGGCGGCGTGCCGGGCACCGACCTGGACCGCGCCGTCCAGCAGCGCCCTGGCCAACCGGGGGTGCAGGCCGAGCCGGGCCATCGCGCGACCACGATCGGTCACCTTCGCCCCGTCCAACGCGCCGAGCGCGACCAGGGTCTCCCGCCCGGCGGCCAGCGGACCTGCGGGCGGGGCGTCCCACCAGCGCAAACCCGATCCGTCGGGTGTGCCCCAGCAGGCCAGTTCCAGCGCGAGCCGGGTCAGGTCGGCGGTGCGGATCTCCGGTTCCGGGTAGCGGGGGAGCGTCGCGTGCTCGTGCTCGGCCCAACACCGATAGACCCACCCTGGCGCCTCACGTCCCGCGCGACCCGCGCGCTGGTCGGCTACCGCGGCCGACACCCGCACGGTCGTCAGACCGGACATCCCGCGCCGGTGGTCCACCCGTGACACGCGGGCCTGTCCGGCATCGACCACGATTCGCACTCCCGGCACCGTTAGGCTCGACTCCGCTACCGCGGTCGACAGCACTACCCGACGACGGTTACCGGGTCGCAGCGCGTTGTCCTGGTCGGAAGAGGACAACCTGCCGTGCAGGGGAAGCACATCAACGTCGATCCCCCGTAGTGCCTCGGAGACCCTTCTGATCTCGGCAGCCCCAGGGAGGAAGACCAGAACATCGCCCTCGTGCGCGGATAGGGCCATGTGGATCGTCCGCGCGACGCACTGTTCAAGCCTCTCACTCCGCAATGGCGGGTTATACCGGACATCCACGGGGAACGTCCGCGCCTCTACGCGCAGTACAGGGGCGTCCCCGAGCAGCGAGGCCAAGGGGTCCGCGGCGACCGTGGCGCTCGTGGCCAGCAACCGCAGGTCCGGCCGTAGGCCGTCGCGGGCATCGAGCACCAAGGCCAGCAGCAGGTCGGCGTCGAGGTGCCGCTCGTGGCACTCGTCCAGCAGCACGGTGTCCACACCGGACAATTCGGGGTCGTTCTGCAGCCGCCGGACCAGCAGACCGGACGTGACGACCTCGATCCTGGTGTCGCGCGAACGTTTGCGGTCCCCGCGCACCGAGTACCCGACGGTGCGCCCGACCGGCTCACCCAGCAGGGCCGCCATCCGCGCCGCCGCGGCTCGGGCGGCCAACCGCCGGGGTTCGGCGACGACCACGGTGCCCGATTCGGCCAGCGCCAACGGCACCAGGGTCGTCTTGCCCGTCCCGGGCGGGGCCACCAGCACGGCCGCGCCGCTGGTAGTCACCGTTCGGGTGATCTCGGGCAGCGCGTCCCGCACCGGGAGGTCGGGGAGGTTCAGCACACCGCCAGCTTCTCAGGTTGTGCTCAGTGTGCGCGGGTAGCCTCGCGACCGTGACGAAAGGGACGGCGCTCGACCTCGTCGGCACGCTGTTCCGGCTCGGGCTGGCCGGGGTGTGGCTTGTGTCGGGCTGGGTCAAGGCGAGCGACCCGAACCAGACCTACATCGCCGTGCACGCATACGACGTGCTGCCCAGCGGTGTGGTCAGCGTGGTCGCCGGGGCGATGCCGTTCCTGGAGCTCGCGCTGGGTGTCCTGCTGCTGGTCGGCCTGGGCACCCGGATCACGGCCGCGCTGTCCTGCCTGGTGCTGCTGGCGTTCGTCGCCGCGGTGGCCCAGTCGTGGGCGCGCGGCCTGAGCATCGACTGCGGCTGCTTCGGCGGCGGCGGTCAGGTCGCCAAGGGCGACACGCGGTACCCGCAGGAGATCGCCAGGGACATCGGCTTCCTGGTGCTCGCGGTGTGGTTGCTGGTGCGGCCGCGCACCAGGTTGGCGGTGGACGCCGTGGTCGGACGGAGAGGCGGGGTTTAGGTGGGCGGAGCGGAACGCAGCGCGCGCAAGCGGCGGCAGAACCAGGCGGTGACCAGGACGGCCCCGGTCGCGGCTGCCCGCAAGGCCGGGTCCAACCGCAACCCCGTCATCGTCGGCGTGCTGGTCGTGGTCATCATCGCCGCCGCCGTGATCGCGGGCGTGATCTACAGCAACAGCAAGAAGAACTCCACCGAGTCCGCGGCCATCGCCGTCCAGCAGGTGTCGCTGTCCGTCCCGGCGACCCGCGACGGCGCGGTCGTCACGGTCGGCAAGGACACCGCCAAGGCCACCATCGACGTGTACGAGGACTTCCTGTGCCCCATCTGCGGTGAGTTCGAGAAGACCTATGGCCCCCAGATCGAGCAGCACCTGGCGGACGGAACCCTCAGGGTCCGCTACCACATGGTCAACCTCCTCAACGACCGCTCCGACCCCGCAGGCTATTCCACCGACTCGGCCAACGCCGCCCTCCTCGCCGCCGACGCGGGCAAGTTCTACCAATTCCACAAGAGCCTCTTCGCCGACCAACCCGAAGAAGGCGCCCGCGGGTGGAGCAAGGACCAGCTCACCGCCCTGGGCAATTCCCTCGGCATCACCACCCCCGCCTTCGCCGCAGGCATCCAATCCGGCACCTACAACCAACAAATCACCGACGCCTACAACCAGGCCCGCTCCAACCCCTCTCTCCAGGTCGACATCGGCAATGGCCAGACGGGTTTCGGCACCCCCACGATCGCCGCCAACAACAAAACCATCGACACCTCCGCCCCCACCTGGCTGACCACCCTCCTCGCCAACTGAGCCCTGTCCCAGGTCACCGACTCAGCGCGTAGGTCAGCACCACCGCGCCGTTGCCGATCTCGGTCACTCCCGTCAGTTCCATGGGGGTCGCGCCAATGCCCGACAGCAGCGACTCACCGGAACCTGCGACAAACGGGGAAATGCTCAGGTGCAGCTCGTCCAGTAGACCCGCCTCGATAAGCGCCCGACTGAAAGAGCCGTTGCCGTACTTCACCAACGTGCCGTCGCCTGCTTCTTTGAGCTGGGCGACGGCATCGATCGCGTTGCCCGGGAGCACCTCGGCGTTCCAGGTGGTCTCAGTCAGCGTCGTGGAGGCGACGTGCTTTGGCAGCGAGTTGAGCTTGTCGGCGAGCTCGCCGGTCATGGTCGGCCAAGTCGCGGCGAAGCCCTGGTAGGTCGCCCGTCCGAGCACCAGACCGACTGCCTGTTCCAGCAGCCGGAGTTGATAGGCGAAGTGGTTGTCGTTCGGGACGACCTTCATCTGCGCGGTCCAGAACGCGTCCCCGGTGAATCGCCCGTCGATCGAAAGGTGGTTGTACTCGACTAGTTTTCGCATGCCCAGAGTCAACCACCCCGCCGGTCGCCCGTCTTGTATCGAACCGAACCCCCGTTGACGCCGACGGTCAGAGCGCGAGGAACGGGACGCCGGACCGCAGCTCACCCGGCGTGTGACCGGTCGCCCACCGCATCGCCCGCGCGAGTTGCGGCTGATCGTAGTAACCACAACCGTCGACGACGTCGGCGATCGCTTCCCCCGCCGCGAGCAGCCGAGCGGCACCCTGTGCCTGTTCAATACTGACAAGCTTCCTGCACGATATCCCCACCGCCTGACGGAACCGTATTTGCGCCGTCCGCTCCGACATGGCCCGCGGCCGTTCACCATGCCGAATCTCATCGACCAGTGGATCGAAGAACAACAGCCCCGCCCGCACAAGCCTTTCGACGAAGACGTCGACATTCTGCGCGGTCGGCATCTCCCAATCCCGGTTGTCCAGCAAGATCCGATCGCCTGCCAGAGTCGGCAACAGCGCGTCATGCAGGTCGGCCAGACCAGAAGGCGGGAAGAGAGGCAAATAAGCACCGAGGCGCAGCTCAACTCCGAAGAACTCCCAGCCCTCCGGACAGGTCAGTTCCGTAGCCCTGGTCTCCGGCCCGCGCAGGTGCACCGTCCACCTACCACCAAAACGCGCAAACGCGATCATGGAGGTCCCTTTGACCGCCGACGTGAACCCGGTCGCCCCATCGCAGCTCGCCGACCACACCCGCCGCACCAGCGGCAACCCACCGCCCCCATCCTCAAAGACCAACCCCATACCCAAACCCTACTATCCCCACAGCCCCGCCTTTTAGCCTTACCCAGGCCACCGCTAGGGGCCCCAAACAAAACAACTTCACCACAACGGGCACCCCCGCTTTATCTGGCGCCCGAGCGCCGGCGTCGCCGAAGGCGACCAGGCCG
>NZ_AXWW01000089.1 GCF_000482865.1 Actinokineospora inagensis DSM 44258
TGGGTAGGCTGTGTATTTGGGGGCTTTGTTCTCGGTTGATCTTGGTGTGAGGGGGCACTGGGCCTCGGCTGCGCCTCGGGGGTCGGCCTGGTCGCCTTCGGCGACGCCGGCGCTCGGGCGCCAGATAAAACGGTAGTGCCCGTTGTGGTGAAGTTGTTTTGTTTGGGGCCCCTAGCGGCAGCCTGGGTAAGGCTAAAAGGCGGGGCCACTGGAAAGCGTGGCCTTACCCGCCAGCCGGCTTAGGCCACCGCTCCCCCCAAACAAAACAACTTCACCACAACGGGCGGTTGGTGTCGGCGGGTTTCGAGGCGCGTGGGGTGGGTTGGCGGCCTTCGTCGATATGGGCCAGATTTTTGGGCGTGTGGTGGGGTGACGCTTCGTTGATATGGGCCAGATTTTTTGGCGTGTGGTGGGGGGTGGCCCTTCGCCGATGTGGCTGGGGTTTCGAGGTGCGCGGTGCGCGGTGGCGCTTCGTCGATGGGGGCTGGGTTTTTTGAGGTGCGCGGTGCGGGGGGGGCGCTTCGTCGATGGGGGGGCTGGGGGGTTAGACGCGGCGGGCGGCGCGCCAGGCGGTGGAGTAGTGGCCGCCGTCGTCGAGGAGGGAGGTGCCTGCCAGGTCGCCGAGGGTGGGGCCGTTGATGCGTTCTCGGCTGGAGATGAAGCGGTGGTGGGCGTGGTCGTCGAGGCCCAGGTAGATGCCGACGTGGTCGAGGGTTTGGGGGTCGTCTTCGACTTCGAAGAAGACGAGGTCTCCTGGTTGGAGGGTGGCGTAGTCGGTGGCTCGGCGGTAGGTGTTGGGGACCAACTGGACACCGGGGCCGGAGTCGGCGATGGCGAAGGCGCGGCGGGGGAGGCCGGGGCCCTTGGTGTTGGTGCCGAGGAGGGGGTAGCCGAGGCGGTAGCCGAAGACGAGGCGGATGAAGCCGGAGCAGTCGACGGAGCCGTAGCGGGACTTGTCCGGTTGCTCGTGGGGGCCGTCGGGGAAGTCCCAGGGGATGCCGAGGTAGTCGTAGAAGTCGGACTGCTCGGAGCGGCCCGCGCCGGTGGACTTGACCGGGCCGAAGGAGGCGTCGCCGCGGTAGCGGACGCCTTGGGCGTCGGTCTGGTCGGGGGCGTCGATCAGGTACTCGGTGGCGACTTCCAGCACGTCGGGGCTGGTGTCGGTGCGGGCGTGCGCGAACCACTCGGTGAACCAGGGGGTGTGTTCGGCGCCCACCTGCCACGGTTGGGGCAGCAGGCGCACCCAGGCGGTGGTGTTGACCTTCGAGGTGGTGGCCTGGGGTTCGGCGAAGGTGCGGGCGGTGCCGTTGACCAGCGCGGTGCGCGCCTGGTCGGTGAAGACGGCGACCACGGCATCACCGGCGCGCACCACAGTCCGGTCGGGGCCGGTCAGCCGCTCGTAGACCAGGTCGACCGGCGGGGTGCTGGGCGACACCGAACCGGGGGCCCCAACTGGTTGGGCGGACGACCGGGACACCCAGACCACCACGCCCGCCACGGCGGCGACGGCGACCACCAAGCCCACCACGAGCAAGATCCATCGACGAGCAGGCATCAGGACATCCCCAGGTTCTACACGGTCGGCACCAGCCCGGCGAGCACCCCCGTCGCGAGCACGCCGTACCCGGCCGCGCTGACGATACTTGTGGCCAGCACCGTCATCACCGGGGGCTGCCGGACCAACTGGTACGCGATCAGCCCCGGCACCACGAAACCGAGCGTCTGGTGCGAGAACAGCAGCGGGTAGTCGCTCTGGATCAGCAGGAACAGGGTGGTCTGCAGCAGCACCCCGGTCAGCACGACGGCGGCGAACAGCCGCTTGCCGTAGAGGATGACCACCCGCTGCAGCAGCTTGACCAGGACGAACGTCAGCCCGCTCATCACCACCACGATCAGCGCGCGGCGGTAGTCCTCGACCAGGGTGAGCGCCAGCCAGCCGGGGGTGATCATGCCGCCCGGGGACAGGTTGGTGGTCAGGTAGCAGGCCAGCGAGAACACCAGGCCGATGGCGAGGCCGAGCGTGGCGACCTCGGGGAGCAGGGTTCCGCTGTTCATGGCCGCTTTCCGGGACGGTGGTCGTGGTCGAAGATGCTGCCGCGGACGACCAGCCTGCGGGGGCGGCGGGGCGCGGGCAGCGGAGCGGGCCGGGCGGGTGGACCGGCAGGACCGGCAGGTACCGGCAGGCCGTCGTCCGGGGTGATCTCGGGCATCTGCTCCAGGGCGTGCAGCAGCACCTCGCCCTGGCCGTGGATGTTGCCGATGGCGACCAGCGACGCGGTCCGGTCGACGCCCGCCATGATCGCGTCGAGCAGCTCACCCGGTCCGCGCGCGCCGCCGAGGTCGGTGACCTTGTCCTGCCACGGTTCCTCGATGCTGACCTGGGCGCTGCGGGTGGGTTCGCCGATCAGCACGACCCGGTCCGGGTCGATCTGGGCGATCAGCGCGCCCATCTGCCGGTTGCGCTCCACCCGGTCCGGCCTGCAGTTGATGACGACGTGCAGCGGCGGGGTGATCGCGCCCTGGTCGAGCAGCCGTTCGATGTTCATCAGCGTCGACTCGGGGTCGTTGGCGGCGAACACGTTAGCCAGCTTGACCTGCTTGTCGCCGACCGCGCGGGTCTGCACGGACAGCACGCCCGGGTCCGGCGGCGCGGACCACATGCCGGTCAGCGCGAGCGTCCGGTTCACCCCGAGCAGTTCGGCGACCTTCAGCGCGATGGCCACGTTCTCCTTGAAGGTGACCCAGGAGAACCCGGCCAGTTCCGCGTCGGTCACCGACTCCGGGTCGACCGCGATCAGCTCGCAGTCCCGTTTGTCGGCTTCCTGCTGCAGGATCGCGAGCCGGTCCTTCTCCGCGGTCACGCAGACGCCGCCCACCGGCATGGACCGGCTCAGCGACCGGGCGACGTCGTCGAGGGTCGGCCCCATCTCGGCGAGGTGGTCCTCGCGGACGTTGCACAGCACGCCGATGGTGGACTGGATCAGCTTGCTCTGGTTGATCTCCTGCAGGTCCGGCATGACCGCCATGCACTCGATGACCAGCACGTCCGACCGGTACGCCGCGGCCCGCCGGACGATGCCGATCTGCTCGACGACGTTGGCGATGTCCCACTTGCGGAAGACCGGTTCCTCACTGCCGTCCGGGTGGATGAACCGGGCCGCGGTGCCGGTGGTCTTGGCCGTGGTGACCAGGCCGCCGCCGCGCAGCGCGCCCGCGCACAGCCGGGTGATCGAGCTCTTGCCGCGGATGCCGTTGACCAGCACGCGGTGCTCGATGCGGTACAGGTGGGCCCGGTGCCTGCGCTGCTCGGCCACGCCCGCCCCCAGCGTGCCCAGGCACAGGGCCAGGAACACGAAGTACAGGTAGGTCACGCGGAGCCCTTCCCCGCGGGGTCCCGCTGCTGGGTGGTCGTGCCGTGCCGCGGCGCCGGTCGGTTGTTCGGGTCCCGGGGTCCGGTGTGTTCCCTGGGTCCCGGGTGTTTGCGGGTGGGGACGGTGTCGCGGTGCGCGGTGCCACCCGTCGGGCTTTCCTTGCCGCCGTGCCGGATCGGTCTGTGGGTGGGCGGCGGGTCGACGACGGCGCGGATGAGCTGGGTCATGTCGGTGGCGGCGCCCGAGGGCCTGCGGACCTCGCCGAGCCGCTGCGGTCCCTCGACGGCCGCCTGTCTGCAGATCTCCAGGCAGGAGGCGATGGTGCCGATCTCGTCCGGTCGCTGCGGGTAGATCACCGAGTCCAGGTCACCGGCGACGATGGCGTCGGCGGCGGTGGCGACCCGGCGCAGCGGGCTGAGCACGGCGAACAGCAACCAGCCGTACCCGAACAGGGCCAACAGGGCGGCCAGCAGTGCGACCAACTGGGTGTACCGGCGGGTTTCGTTGACCGGCAGGGACAGTTCCGTGCCGGGCTGTTCGGTGACGACCGTCCACCCCAGCCGTCCCACGTCGCCACCGAGGACGGCGGCGGCCGCGATGAACGACTGCCCGTCCCCGCTGATCCGGCCGACCAGGCCGGACTTCTGTGCTTCCGTCGCGCAGGCCCGCAGTTCGTCCGAGGTGACCTCCTCGAACGCGACGTAGCCCTCGGCGGCGACGATGGTGCGGAACTGGGCGTCGACGACCCTGGCGTGCCCGGGGACGTGGCCGAGCAGGTCGCCGAGGTGGTCGACGTCGAACTCGCCGATCACCGAGCCGGACTGGCCGGGCAGCGGGGCCTCGGCGAACAGCACCGGCACCCGGCCCCCCTGGTTCTGCTGGCGCAGACCGGCCGACCGGGACGGTGTCTCCGCGGTGCGCAGCGGCGGTCGACCGACCACATCGCCCGGTTGTCCGGCGGCGTCGACGACATAGAGGCTGCGGTAGCGGGTTTGGGTGGCGTGCAGCCCGTCGAGCGCTTGTTTGAGCTGGTCAGCACCTTTGGCGGTCTGGGTGGTGGCGACGAGTGCGGCGAGCCCGTCGTTCACGCTGCGGCGCAAGGCGTCGGTGGCCATGCCGGTCTGCGCGCGGTCCGTGGCGGCGACGGCCTCCGGGATCTGGACCGAGCCGATCTGTCCTAACGCGACCATCCCGCCCGCCCAGGCGAGGACCAGCACGGCGACCGCCGCTGTGATCCGCCGCACGGTCATCCGCCGACCGGCGGTTCCGGCGGCGACCGCGGCCTTCCCGGGCAGGAGTCGCTGCTGGCAGACCCGGGCGGCGGCGGTGATGCGGGCGATCTCGTTGGTGCGGAAGCGGTGGATCTTGGTGTCGACCTCGCCCGCGGCGAGCCGGAGCAGGGCGGCGCGGACCCGGCGCACCGGGTTGGTGATCGCGCGGCGCACCACCAGGAAACCGAGCAGCGCGATGGCGGCGAGCGCGGCAGCCGGGATCACCCCGCCCAACCGGGAACCGCCGTCGACCACCGGACCGGCGGCGATCGCCACCACCGCGAGGTCCACGCCGGTCGGACTGCTCGACGGGGCGACGCGCGCGTAGGCGAGGGTGGTCTGCGCCTGGTCGGTCGACGGTCCGAGCAGGACACCCGGTTCCGCCGCGGCGGCCCGACCGGCGTCGGCGAGCAGCGACTCCAGGCCGGGTGCCGCGGTGCCGCCGACCGGCTTGCCGGACAACGTGATCAGCGCGAACGACTGCTTGAGGACGGGGTCGGTGGCGACGTCCGGCAGGCGGACGGTCGTGCTGGCGGCCAGGTATTTGCCGTCCGGCAACACAGTTGTCTCGACCAGCAGGACCTCACCATTGGCTGAGATCGTCGAGGTCACGGCCGCGCCTGCCACGGTGTCCGGGATCGCCTGCACCGGAACCTGTTCGCCGCGGGTGGCCACCAGCGCCCGGGTCGGCGAGAGGACCACGGCGCCGCGCCACTTCCGGTTCTTCACCAGCGTGTCCAGCACCTGGTCGACCGCGCCGGACGCGCGCACCGACACGGTGCGCAGGTCGCTGATCCCCTGGTTGGCGCCCGCGGCCACGGATCGCGCCACCCCGGCGGCGATCTCCCGTTGGGACTGCTGGAAGGCGTCGGGCACCCGGCGTTCACCGTCGCCCGCCACCAGTACCGCGGTCGCGGCCGCCAACAGCAGGAACAGCGCCAGCAACACGGTCGGCAACGCGCGCACCGTGGCCGGGAACCCGGCCTCGGGCAACTGCGCCGCCAACCGGCTCGCCCGCTCGCCGCGCGCCGATCCCGCTTCTTCTCGCTGCACACCGTCTCCGAAGGTCACCCGGGTCACGGGCGCCCCCGTAGCGCGGCCCCGCGGTCAGAACTCGTAGATTCTGCATCAGAACGTGACGGACTCGCCCGATTGGGTAGCTCGGAGGTCTCCCGAAAGAGTGAATACCAACGGCCGCGTGACGTCCAGCCCACAGCGCCCGCGGCGGACGAGGTGGTGGGTGCCCGCGGTGCTCGGCGCGTTGGCGCTGGTCGGCGTGGTGCTGCTGGTCTTGCCCGCCCGGCACGACCAACCCGCCCCTCTACCTGGGCCGACCGGGGGGAGCAACTTGAGCAGCCGAATCCACGACTTCGCCACATCCCTGCGCGAGGACGCGCCTTACCAGTTGCCAACGGCGGCCGAACGGCAGGAGTTGACGCAGACCCTCGACCAGCTCGCCACCGGCCGAACAGGCGGTGTCCGCGAGCGGTTGACCCCCTTGGGGTTCACCGTGGACACCGGGACCGACGCCGCGACCGGCAGGCCGTACCTGATCATCGCGAGCCTGCCGAACGCGCCGCGCGGCTGGGGGATCTACCTGGTGGACCTGTCCGTCCACAGTCGCGTCGCGATCCAGGTGCCGCACCCGGCCAACGACCTGCACACCGACGAGGTCGGTCTAGAACTGTTCCGCCGCCTGCCCGGCGCGGTCCTCGCGGTGTCCGGCACGCACCGGCGGGTCGCCAACGGCGCGGGCGATGTCGCGCACCAGACCGACTCGATGTTCCACGCCGTCGCGGAGAACCAGTCCAGGCACCGGATCCCGCAGGTCCAACTGCACGGCTTCGACGACGCCAGCCTGGCCGCCGTCGACGTGGTCCTCTCCCCCGGTGCCGGGCAGGCGAGTCCGGAGATCGAACGGATCGGCGACGGGCTGCACGACGCGGGCCTCGACGTCTGCCGGGCCTGGCGGCGCGACTGCGGTGACCTGGAAGGCAAGCGCAACAAGCAGGGCATCACCGCGGCCGCCGACGACGTGCCGTTCGCGCACGTGGAGATGAGCCGTAGCACCCGAGACGACCCGAAGCGCTGGGGCAAGGTCGTGCAAGTGATCGAAGACACCTTCCGCAGCAGCTAGTGGTTCGACCCTCCGCCGGGCTTGGCCGGTTGGGCTAACGTACGGGCCGCCCGTCGACCGGCCGTCATCACAAGCGGGCCCTGCTGACCCTCCGGAGGGATCTCCGTGCGCGTGTTGAAACGGTGGTGGCCGCATGTCGCCGTCCCGCTGGTAGTGGTGGCCGTGGTGGTGGTCGTCGTTCGGGCGATCGGCACCGCGGACTGCGCGGACTGCCTGCGGCCGGAGGGCGGCGGCACCATCTCGACCTCGGTGCGCGTGGTCGGCGAGTCGGGCGAGGCGTTGGCCGGGGCGAAAGTCGTTGTGCACGCGCCGTTGGATCATCCGACCACGGTGACGACGGGCGACGACGGCGTCGCCGCGGCTCCCGAACTCACCGGCCCGGCGCTGGCCGTGGTGGACGCCACAGACCACCTGCCGGAACCGGTTCCGCTCGGTTGGTCGGACAACGGCAAGACGGTGACTGTGACGCTCCTCAACCGGGGCAACCGGATCGTCGTGCACTCGGCGGGCGACGTCATGTTCGGCGGCCGCTACACCGCACCGTCCCAAGACGACGCAGGCAGCGGTGGTGAACCGCTGATCCCCGACCAGAACGCCGCCGCGGGCGCGGAGAACGTCGTGTCCGCCATCGCCCCCGCGTTCGCGGCCGCCGACTTCCGCACCGTCGACCTGTCGACCGCGTTCGGCGACAAGCCCGCGTACCCGGGGAAGCGGTCGGTGTTGCGCTCGGCCGCCCCGACCGTCGCCGGGCTCACTCGACTGTCCACAGACTTGGCCGTCATGGCGAACGAACACGCGCGGGACCTCGGTGATCCAGGGATCTCGGACACCCGTGCCGCGCTCGCGCAAGCCAAGATCGCATCGGTTGGCGCTGGGGCGAACGAGGCAGAGGCGGTCGCGCCGTTCCACGCGGACGTGCGCGGAACCGGGCTGGGCGTGCTCGCGTACACCACGGTCGACGGGTCGAACGCGAACTCGAAGCTGCCGGGCGCGTCGGTGAAGCGGCCGGAAACGGTGCTGGAGAAGGACGAATGGCAGTACGCGTCGCGGTCGTGGGGCTTCCCGACCGGCGGCGTGCCGGTCGCGTCGCGGCGGGCCCGGGACGCGTGGGACAAGTACCGGGCGGCGGAGGCCAAGCTCAAGCCGGAGCAGGCGGCGCAGATGTGGGCGTCGCTGGCGCAGGTGTACCCCGAGCTGCAGGACTGGGTGGCCCGCCGGGGCCACGGCGGTGCCGCGCTCTGGGACGACGCGTCGTCGACCCGGCAAATCCAGCAGGCGTCGGCGACCAGTCCACTGTTGATGGTTCACCTCCACGCCGGGTACCTGTTCCAGGACTCGGCGGCGGACGTGGTGCGGTCCATGGCGCACAAGGCGATCGACGCGGGCGCGGATGTCGTCGTCGCCGATCACCCGCACGTGGTGCAGGGCGTGGAGTGGTACAAGGGCAAGCTCATCGCGTACAGCCTGGGGAACCTCGTGTTCGACCAGAACGCGCTGGCGTCGTTCTCGGGCACTTTCCTGCGGACCGTGTGGGAGGGCGACAAACTCGTCCAGGCGCGGTTGTTCCCGGTGGAACTGGTGGACTACAAGCCGGTCCCGGTCACGGACGCCGCCGCGGTCGACGTGTTGACGCGGGTGCAGGAGCGGAGCGCGCTACCGACCGAGTCGTTCCGCTCCGCGTCGGGCGAGATCCACACCCGGCGGATCGGGACGCCGGTGGCGGCACCGCGGATCGTGGTGGAGCACAACACCGGTCGGATCGCGACGGAACCGGTGCCAGAGGTCAAGCAGCAGCGGGAAATCAAGCCGCACGAGACCGTCGACCTGCCCGGTCCGTTGGTGAAACCCTTGGACGGCAAGGGAATCGACGTCGGCCGGGACCTCTACGGGTGGGGACACTTCGAGGACTACACGGCCGACGGAGTGGTGAACGAGGCCGTGCACTGGGATGTGGACAGCAAACGGGAAGGCGCCCGGTCGACCAGCGCGGCGACGGGACTGCGCGGGCTCCGGCTGGAGGCCAAGAACGACAAGGGCGTGCAGAGCAGACCCATTTCCCGCATCCCGGTCCCCCGGCACCGTGATTTCACCGAGACCCACGGGAAACTGACCCCCGCCGACCCGGACCCGACGTATTCCGTCACCGCCCGAGTCCGCCGGTCCGGGACCGCGATCCCCGAGATCCGGTTCGACATCTCGCACACGGACGAGGCCAACCCGACCGAGGACCCGACGGCGGACCCGGTCACCAGCGTGACGAAGCCGCTCGACGTACCCGCCGACGGCCAGTGGCACACGGTGACCGTCGACCTGGCACCGTCCGAATTGGACAAGGGGTCACGGCAGGGGAACGTGGTCCTGCCGTACCTGCGGTTGCCCGCGCCGAACTCGAACCAGGTGTCCTGGCTGGACGTCGACGACTTCCGGTTCATCGAATGGCGCGAGGCGGCGGGAACAACATCGGCCTACGGCGCCTACGACGTCGCGCGCAACCGGACCGACGTGGCGTTGACCCTGCCGTACACAGTGCTCGGGCAACACTAGTGCTCTAGCGCGACCACGCGGAGGGCGTCGGCGACACGGGCGGTGGGGTCGTCCATGGGACGCGGTAGTCGGGCCAGGAGCAGGCGCCGGTGTTCTTGGGGACCGCCGCGAACCGGGAGGACGCGGACGGTGTCCGGGACGAGAGCGGTGAGCACAGTCGGGACGGTGGTGAGCCCGCAGCCCGCCGCGACCAGGGCGAGTTTGGCCAGCCAGTCGCGGGCGGTGTGCGCGATCCGGGGGCGTTCCGCCAAGCCGAGCCAGGCCCCCATGGCGGCGCCGTCGCCGGTGTCGGGGCCCGCGATCCACGGGTGTCCGTGCAGATCGGCGATGTCGATGTAGTCACCCCGGGCCAGTGGGTGGTCGGCGGGGACGGCGACACGGAGGGCGCGTTCGGCGAGCACCCGCACGCTCAACGCGGGTGTCTCGGCGTCGAGTGGGCGAAATGGCGGGGCGGAGGCGAGTACGGCCAGGTCGAGACTGCCCGCGCGCAGGCCGCGGACGAGGGCGGGCGTGCTGCCCTCGCGGCTGATCACGGTGATTGACGGGTGCGACGCGCTCAGCGCCTTGAGCGCGCGTGGGACGAGGCCCGCGCCCGCGCTGGGGAACCAGCCCAGTCGGACGGTGGCGTGGTCGTCGGGCAGGCCCGCGAGTTCGCGGGCGGTGGCGTCGACCTGGTCGACCACGGTCACCGCGCGGCGGAGCACGACCCGTCCGGCCGGGGTGAGCCGCACGCCGTCGTGCCCCCGTCGCACCAGCTCGGTGCCCGCGGCGCGCTCCAGGGCGGCGATCTGGCGCGACACGGCGGACTGGGTGTACCCGAGCGCGGAGGCGGCGGCGGTGAACGTCCCCCGCTCGGCGACCTCCCGGAACACCCGCAGCGCGGTCAACGACACATCGGCGAAGGGCATGACGTCTACGCATACCAGGGTTGCGACTCTTTCGCTTCCCGCATGACCAGTTCGCTCGTAGCGTCGCGGTATCCGAGTGGAGGAGTGACACATGTCCAAGGTCGCCTTGGTAACCGGCGCGGCGCAGGGCCTGGGGCTCGCGCTCGTCGCGGGCCTCGCCCGACGGCTCGACCCCGACGACACCGTCTACCTGACCAGCCGCAGGCTCGGCGAGGTCGCGCTGGGCCCGGTGCGCGCCGAGGTCCGCACCGAACTGCTCGACGTCGCCGACCCCGATGCCGCGCGCCGGACCGCCGCCCTGATCGCCGACCGGCACGGCGGCATCGACATCCTGTTCAGCAACGCCCACATGCGCACCGGCCCGACCGACGACGACCGCGCGATCATCCGGGACTACGTGGAGGTCAACAACCTCGGCCCCACCCGCCTGCTGCGCGAGTTCGCCCCGCTGCTGCGCGACGGCGGCAGGCTCATCGTGGTCGCCAGCAGCTTCGGCTCGCTCGACCACCTCGCCCCGTCCCTGCACCACCACTTCGACGACCTCACCACCCTGGACCAGGTCGACGCCGCCGTCATCGCCTGGCGGGACGCCGTCGCCGACGGGAGCGCCAGGGCGAGCGCGTGGCCCACCTTCGCCAACATCCCGTCCAAGATCGCCGGGGTCGCCGCCGTCCGCGCTCTCGCCCACCAGCGCCGGGACACCGACCTCGACCGCGGCGTCCTGGTCGCGGCCGTGTGCCCCGGCATGATCAACACCCCCGCGTCGGCCGCCTGGTGGGACGTCAGCACCGCCCCCTCCCCCGCCGAGGCCGCCGTCGCCCTGCTGGACCTGGCGCTGGACCCGGTGAACCCCGACCACTACGGCCAACTGGTCCGCGCGGGCGAGGTCATCGCGTGGCGGACAACCGTCGGCTAGTCGCGAAGTCAGCACCCCTGCTGCCCGCGACAACGGCGGTTGCGGACTCGACGGGTCCAGGCGGCCCCCACCCAGTCCCGGGGGCGTCCCCGAGGCCAGTCTACCGGGCATTCATGATCGACAGGGTCGGGCATGGTGGGCTGTGGACAGGTCAGCGGAGTGTGGAGCGGGACGGGTGCAGGACGGTGGTCTCGGGCGCCGCGGGATGGGCTGTCGGCCGGGGACCTCCCGGTTCTGGCAGGCAGCCGGGCAAATCCGGCACAACTCGTCATCAAGCGGTGGGGCTGCGTCCCTCATCCCCCTCGGTGTTGTGTCGATACGGTTGGGGTGACCAAGGATGGTGTGCAGAGCGCGGAGGACCGCCGTGGTTCCCGCACGCCCGCACACCGGGGGTGGTCGGTCGACCGGCTGCTCGCCGCCGGTCCGGTGTTCGCCGTGGTCGCGTTGCTGCTGGGCGGAGTCGGGGTGTGCGTGCTGTTCGGCACCTGGGCGCAGTGGGACACCCAGACGGTGATCGCCTGGTCGTGCCTTGCCGGACTGGTCGCGGTCACGGTCGGTGCCTGGTGGCTGGTCCGCCGGGTCACCGCCGGGGTGCGGGCCGTCGCGGCGGCCGCCACCAGGATCGGGGCGGGCGAGGGTGTCCCGGCGGGCGGACCCGCCGACCTGGCGCGGCTGGCGACGGCGCTGGACGCGTCCGCGGAGGTACTGCGGGCGTCGATGGCGGTGCGGTCGGCGTTCCTGGCCACCATGAGCCACGAGATCCGCACCCCGATGAACGCCGTCGTCGGCATGACCGGGCTGCTGCTGGACACCGACCTCACCCACGAGCAGCGCGACCTCGTGCACACCGTGCGCGACAGCGGCGCGGCGCTGCTCGGGGTCATCAACGACATCCTGGACTACGCCAAGTTGGAGTCCGGCGAGTGGGAACTCGAACACGTCCCGTTCGAGTTGACCGACCTGATCGACAGCGCGCACGCGCTGGTGTCGACCGGGGCCGCGGACAAGGGCCTGGACAGCCGGGTCGCCGTCCTGCCCGGCGGCCCGCCGCACCTGGTCGGCGACCTCGCCCGACTGCGCCAGGTCGTGGTCAACCTGCTGGACAACGCGGTGAAGTTCACCGACAACGGCCGAGTTCTGACCACAGCGGCGGTGGCCGCGCTGGACGGCGACCGGGCCCTGCTGCGCATCGAGATCAGCGACACCGGCTGCGGCATCCCGGCGGACAAGATGAGCGCCCTGTTCATCCCGTTCAGCCAGGTCGACGGGTCGACGACCCGGGCGCACGGCGGCACCGGCCTCGGCCTGGCCATCGGCAGGCACCTCGCCGCCGCGATGGACGGGGACCTGACCGTGACCAGCGTGGCCGGGGTGGGTTCCACGTTCACGCTGACGGCGGTCGTGGGGATCGCCGACCCGGCGGACGTGCCATCACCCTCGTCGGACAGTCGCGCTTCCGGGCCGCTGCGGGTGTTGGTGGCCGAGGACAACCACGTCAACCAGAAGGTCGCCCAGTTGATGCTGTCCCGGTTGGGACACCACGTGGACACCGTGGGGAACGGGCTGGAAGCAGTACGCGCGTTGCACGGCGCGCCATACGACGTGGTGCTGATGGACGTCCGGATGCCTGTCATGGACGGGCTGCACGCGACCCGCGTCATCCGCGCCGAACTCCCCGCCGACCGGCAACCGCGAATCGTGGCGTTGACCGCCAGTGCGCTGGTTGAGGACCGAGCCGCGTGCTTGTCGGCCGGGATGGACGACCACCTGGCGAAGCCGGTCCGGCTGTCGGACCTCGCCGCTGCGCTTGGGGCTGCGACGTCGTTTGAGGAACCGGCTGCTGCGACATCGCGGGAGGCGGCCATTCGGGCGCGACTGGAGGACATCAGCGGGGCGAATCCGCCTGCGGATGAGGTGGAATTGCTGGTTCATTTGTTGACGTCGTACGTGGGGAAGACGCCGGCGGGATTGGATCGGCTTGAGTCGCTTGTTGCCGCGGGGGATGTTTCGGGAGTTGTGGTTGAGGCGCATACGTTGAAGGGGTCGGCGGCGAACATTGGGGCGGTGGGGTTGGCTGAGTTGTTGAAGTCGGTTGAGCACGGGGCTTCGGGTGGGGAATTGGTTGTGGATGTTGCGGGGCTTCGGGGGGAGTTTGAGCGGGTGGCGGTGGCCTGCACTGCGATTGCCGAGTCGCTGCGGGGGTAGGGGCGTATCGGCGCCCAGGGCTCGGCGTCTTGACGCCGGGGCTTGGCGTCTTTGGCGCAGGGGACTCGGTGTCCGGGGGGCTTGGCGACCGGGTGGCTTAGTCTTGACGCGCGGGTCTTGACGCGCGGGTCGGCTTGGCGTCTGAGAGGCCCCGACTGGGGCCTCAAGTGCCTGGGGGCTCAGTGTCTGGGCCTCGGTATCCGGGGCTGAGTGTCGCGGGCGTCGCGGGGTGGGCTCGCGGTGATTGCTGATCTTGTCGGTGGGGTTGGTTAGGCTGTATATCGGGGGCTCTTGCGGCGGTTGATCATGGTTGTGGCTGGTCGGGTGGGGTTGTCGGTGCTTTCGTCTAGGCTGTGTATTCGGGGGCTTTGTTCTCGGTTGATCTTGGTGTGAGGGGTCTCTGGGCCTCGCTGCGCTCGGGGTTCGGCCTGGTCGCCTGGCGGCGACGCCGGCCTCGGGCGCCAGATAAAAGCGGAAGTGCCCGTTGTGGTGAAGTTGTTTTGTTTGGGGCCCCTAGTAGGGCTTTGTTAGGTGCTGTTGACCTGGGGTTTTTGGTCGGGTGTTCGGGTTTGGACGGGTTGTCCGCAGGTGTGGCAGGGGCCTGTCCAGGCTGCGAGCAGGGGCTGGAGTTCGCGCAGGACCGCGTAGAGGGTCAGGCCCGCGCAGGGGCTTTTGGGGTGCGGCGGAGCCGGGTGCAGATGGCTTGGGCGACGGAGGTGAGGGTGACGTGGCGGTGCCAGCCGAGCCAGGAGCGGCCTTCGAAGTGGTCGAGGCCGAGTCCGTGTTTGAGTTCGCGGT
>NZ_AXWW01000090.1 GCF_000482865.1 Actinokineospora inagensis DSM 44258
CCCACAGCCTTCCAGACCGCCCCCCTCACCCACCGCAACCCCGCCCAACCCACCCCCTTGTTCCGGTCCTCACCCGCCCCTCTTCAGTTGTCCACACCCCCACCCTCGCCCAGGTGCCTCCACCCCTCCCCCTTCGATACCCTCCCCTTGAGGTCTGCCACTCGTTTTGTCCGGAATCTTCCCCCCGAGCCAGACCCTAGCCGGATTCACCGCACAAAGTTGCCCACAACCCCACCCCTGTGGACAACCCCCCTCCGACAATCCGATTGGTTCCCACCCTCCCCAACACTCTCCGCCCACGAAACCCCAAGAACCACAGACCCCAAAATGCAGCCCCCCGAATCAACCCTAGCGATTCGCCCCTACTGCAGTCGAGATAAGAACAGCCACCTGTGGACAACCCGCACAGAAAAGGCAGGCAGCACCTCGACAAGCTATCCGCAATCGACACAGCACAGAACTGAGCAACCCGTAGCAACCCATGCCTTCGGCAGACTAGACCGACCCTGCCAACCCACCCCGCGCGCCTCGAAACCCGCCGATCCCAACTGCCCGCTGGGGTGAAGTTGTTTTGTTTGGGGGAGGCGGTGGCCTAAGCCGGCAGGCGGGTAAGGCCACGCTTTCCAGTGGCCCCGCCTTTTAGCCTTACCCAGGCGACCGCACAGGGGCCCCAAACAAAACAACTGCACCCCAGCGGGCACCCCTGCATTATCTGGCGCAATCCAGCGGCGTCGCCGAAGGCGACAAGCAGTCCCCCGAGGCGCAGCCGAGGCCCAGAAACGCCACAAGGGCGGCCCCCCTCCCAGGGAGCCGCCCTCGCAACACACAACCTACTCGCCGGCAGCCGAGTCGGAATCACCCGTGGAAGTGGACATCTCCACCGGAAGGGAGTCCGGAACCCGCGTCGGCTTCGGCTCGGCGCGGAAGGTGAAGTGGGCCTTGTCGGCCGTCCCCTCCTCACCGTCCCAGCCCTCGACGTCGGTGATGATGATCTGCCCCGGCTCGATCTCGCCGAACAGGATCTTCTCCGACAACTGGTCTTCGATCTCCCGCTGGATCGTCCGCCGCAGCGGGCGGGCGCCGAGCACCGGGTCGAACCCGCGCTTGGCGAGGAGTCGCTTCGCCCGGTCGGTGAGCTCGATGGCCATGTCCTTGTTCCGCAACTGCGTCTCCACCCGGGAGATCATCAGGTCGACCATCGTGATGATCTGCGCCTCGGTGAGCTGGTGGAAGACGATGATGTCGTCGATGCGGTTGAGGAACTCCGGCCGGAAGTGCTTCTTCAGCTCGTCGTTGACCTTGTTCTTCATCCGCTCGTAGTTCGAGCTCGTGTCGTTGCCCGAGGTGAACCCGAGCCCGACCGCCTTCGAGATGTCCTGGGTGCCCAGGTTCGAGGTGAAGATGATGACGGTGTTCTTGAAGTCCACCGTCCGGCCCTGGCCGTCGGTCAGGCGACCGTCTTCCAGCACCTGCAGGAGGGTGTTGTAGACCTCCTGGTGCGCCTTCTCGATCTCGTCGAACAGCACCACCGAGAACGGCTTGCGGCGCACCTTCTCGGTGAGCTGGCCGCCCTCCTCGTAACCGACGTACCCGGGGGGCGCGCCGAAGAGGCGGGACGCGGTGTAGCGGTCGTGGAACTCGCCCATGTCGATCTGGATCAGCGCGTCGTCCTCACCGAAGAGGAAGTTCGCCAGCGCGCGGGACAGCTCGGTCTTACCGACACCCGACGGCCCGGCGAAGATGAACGACCCCGACGGCCGCTTCGGGTCCTTCAACCCGGCGCGGGTGCGGCGGATCGCCTGGGAGACCGCCTTGACGGCGTCTTCCTGGCCGATGATCCGCTTGTGCAGCTCGTCTTCCATCCGCAGCAGCCGGGAGGTCTCCTCCTCGGTCAGCTTGAACACGGGGATGCCGGTCCAGTTGGCCAGGACCTCGGCGATCTGCTCGTCGTCGACCTCGGCGACGACGTCGAGGTCGCCGTCCTTCCACTGCTTCTCCCGCTCGGCCTTCTGGCCGAGCAACTGCTTCTCGTTGTCGCGGAGCTTCGCGGCGCGCTCGAAGTCCTGCGCGTCGATCGCGGACTCCTTCTCGCGGCGGACGTCGGCGATCTTCTCGTCGAACTCCCGCAGGTCCGGCGGCGCGGTCATCCGGCGGATGCGCATCCGGGCGCCCGCCTCGTCGATCAGGTCGATCGCCTTGTCCGGCAGGAACCGGTCGTTGATGTACCGGTCCGCCAGCGTCGCGGCGGCGACCAGGGCGGAGTCGGTGATGGTGACCCGGTGGTGCGCCTCGTACCGGTCGCGCAGGCCCTTGAGGATCTCGATCGTGTGCTCCAGGGACGGCTCACCGACCTGGATCGGCTGGAACCGGCGCTCCAGGGCGGGGTCCTTCTCCACGTACTTGCGGTACTCGTCCAGGGTGGTCGCGCCGATGGTCTGCAGCTCACCCCGCGCCAGCATCGGCTTGAGGATCGAGGCCGCGTCGATCGCGCCCTCGGCGGCACCCGCGCCGACGAGGGTGTGGATCTCGTCGATGAACAGGATGATGTCGCCGCGGGTCTTGATCTCCTTGAGCACCTTCTTCAGGCGCTCCTCGAAGTCACCGCGGTAGCGGGAACCGGCGACCAGGGAACCCAGGTCCAGGGTGTAGAGCTGCTTGTCCTTGAGCGTCTCGGGCACCTCGCCCTTGACGACCATCTGCGCCAGGCCCTCGACGACGGCGGTCTTACCCACGCCGGGCTCGCCGATCAGCACCGGGTTGTTCTTGGTGCGCCGCGACAGCACCTGCATGACCCGCTCGATTTCCTTGGTGCGACCGATCACCGGGTCCAGCTTGCCCTCGCGCGCGCTCGCGGTCAGGTTGCGGCCGAACTGGTCGAGCACCAGCGACGACGACGGGGTGCCCTCACCGCGACCACCCGTCTCGGTGGACTCCTTGCCGCCCTGCGAGTAGCCGGAGAGGAGCTGCAGCACCTGCTGGCGGACCCGGTTCAGGTCGGCGCCGAGCTTCACCAGGACCTGGGCGGCGACACCCTCGCCCTCGCGGATCAGCCCGAGCAGGATGTGCTCGGTCCCGATGTAGTTGTGCCCCAACTGCAGCGCCTCACGCAGCGACAGTTCGAGGACCTTCTTCGCCCGGGGTGTGAACGGGATGTGACCGGACGGGGCGTGCTGCCCCTGCCCGATGATCTCCTCCACCTGCTGCCGCACACCCTCGAGGGCGATCCCCAACGATTCGAGGGCTTTCGCCGCGACACCCTCGCCCTCGTGGATCAACCCAAGCAGGATGTGCTCGGTGCCAATGTAGTTGTGGTTGAGCATCCTGGCCTCTTCCTGAGCCAGAACGACCACCCGCCTCGCGCGGTCGGTGAACCTCTCGAACATTCGCCACTCCCTGACTGCTGCGCCGGCGGCCCTTGTCCACGTCCTTCGCGTGGAGTCAGCACCGTGAGACCACTGTAGTAGGCCCGACCCCGTCGTTCAGTGCCACTCGCGACGGGGACCCGGCCCGCGGTGATCCCTTCGTACTACCCAACGTGCGGCTACCCGCATGGATTCCACAAGACACAGCCTGTCCGCTGAGCGCGAACAAGGCCACCCGGGCGGGTGGCGGACGGCGGTTTGGCCGGGATCACACCCGCCACCGGGGCCGCCCCGGTAAGGTAAGGCATACCTCACCGACCGGGAGGCCCAGGAAGGAGGCGACCGTGCGGAGCAGCCTGTGCCTCCGTTGGGCGGATACCGGGGTCCGGTCGTGACCGCGAGCAGCACACTCACCGTGGCCGCGCGCGGCCGACGGGGTTTCCTCCAGGATTCACTCGCCCGGGTCAATCCGCGGCAGTCGCGCGCCGAGCTGCGGTTCGGTCTGCCGGACGACCGGTCCGGCTGGACGGGCTGCGACGAGTTCCTGCGCACCCCGGACGCGTTCACGCGGTGGCACGCGGGCCTGGCGTCCTGGCTGGTGGACCGGTACGCGGATTCCCCCGATCGGACCACCGCGGGCTACGTGATGACCTGGTACCTGTGGGTGCCCGGCTACCTGGCGAGCCTGCTGTTCCACCACGAGCGCCGGGTGCCTTCGCTGCGCCCGGCGGACCTGGCGTTCCGGATGGCGTCGCCGCGGCCGCACCCGGACGGCATCGCGGTGCTCTCACCGCGGTTCGCGTGCCTGCCGGACGACCCGGCGGCCGGGACGCCGGAGGCGACCGTGGTGCCCGACGAACGGGCCCTGGCGGCGTTGCTGCGCGGCCGGTTCGCCACGCACGCCGCCCGGTTCGTGGACGTCTACGGGCCGCAGGTGCGGTTGGGTCGCCGGATGCTGTGGGCGGCGGCGACCGACGTGCTGGACACGTCGCTGTGGCTGGCGGGCCGCTACGGCGGCGCGGAGGACGAGGGTGTGCTGGACGCGGCCCTGGTGCTCGGCGACGGCCCGGCCCCGTTCACCTCGGGGTCGACGCTGCGGCCGGTGCCGGACGGCACCTGGACCCGGCGGCGGGAGAGCTGCTGCTTCCACTACCTGCTCGCGGCCGGTCAGGGCACCTGCGAGTCGTGCCCCCGACTGGCCCGCAAACCGGGCGGCCCGAAAGCACTCGTTTCTCCCGGTGATTGCCAGACCGCATTCAGCGGATGAAACCGCGCACACCCGGGAATCTCTGGTGAATTCACCGACGGGACCCTGCGCCTTAACAAACGATCACCGAACGCGCAAGAGGCTGCCGTCCCTACCCAGCGGCGACATCTTTCCCACTGCCACATTCCCACCGCGCGGTCGATCAGGCCCGCTCGTTGTAAGCGTCGAGAACCTCGGAGGGGATTCGACCGCGGTCGGACACCTTCATGCCCTGCTTGCGGGCCCACTCCCGAATCGCCTGGTTCTGCTCGCGGTCGGCGGAGGCGGGGCGCGGCTGCCGACCGGGGACGGCTTTGGCCGCGAGGCGCTTGCGACCACCGGAACGGCGGGCGCGCTCGACGAAGTCGGCCAGGATGTCGCGCAGCTTCTCGGCATTGTCGCCGGACAGATCGATCTGGTACGACGCGCCGTCCAGCCCGAACTCGACGGTCTCCTCGGCCTCGGAACCATCGAGGTCGTCGACCAGCGAAACCGTGACCTTCTGCGCCATTGCGCCTCCTCCGGCGTGAAACCGCCTGCTCCCGCTACGGCAGCGTGGCGAATTACTTACCCGCAGCAGGCTAGCGCAAATCCAGCGGATTGCGTTAGTGCCTGATACCCGAACGGGTCATTCCGGTCGGACGAGCGGGAACAGGATCGTCTCCCGGATGCCGAGACCGGTGAGCGCCATCAACAGGCGATCAATGCCCATTCCCACCCCGCCCGACGGTGGCATTCCGTACTCCAACGCGCGCAGAAAGTCCTCATCGACGCGCATCGCCTCGTCATCACCGGCGGCGGCCAACCGGGACTGCGCCTCCAACCGTTCCCGTTCGACCACCGGGTCGACCAGTTCCGAGTACCCGGTCGCCAACTCGAACCCGCGCACGTACAGGTCCCACTTCTCGGCCACGCCGGGGGTACCGCGGTGCTGGCGGGTCAGCGGGGACGTCTCGACCGGGAAGTCGCGGACGAAGGTCGGGGCGTGCAAGGTGCCGCAGACCAGGTGCTCCCACAGCTCCTCGACCAGCTTGCCGTGCCCGAACTTGGGGTCGACGTCGAGCTCGCGGTCGGCGGCGTGCTTGCGCAGCAGGTCGACCGGGGTGTCCGGGGTGACCTCGTCGCCGAGCGCCTCGGACAGCGACCCGTACATGGTGATCGTGGTCCAGTCGCCGGACAGGTCGTACTCGGAGCCGTCGGCGAGGGTGACGACCCGGGTGCCGAAGACCGCGTCGGCGGCCTCCTGGATGAGCTGCCGGGTCATGACGGCGTTCGTGTCGTACGTGGCATACGCCTCGTAGTACTCGAGCATCGCGAACTCGGGCGAGTGCGACGAGTCGCTGCCCTCGTTGCGGAAGTTGCGGTTGATCTCGAAGACCTTCTCCAGGCCGCCGACAACGCACCGCTTGAGGTACAGCTCGGGGGCGATGCGCAGGAACAGGTCCATGTCCATCGCGTTGGAGCGGGTGACGAACGGGCGCGCGGTGGCGCCGCCGTGCATGGTCTGCAGCATCGGGGTCTCGACCTCGAGGAAACCCCGGTTGTGGAAGCTCTCCCGCAGCGACCGGACCACCCCGGCGCGGGCGCGCACGGTGTCGCGGGCGCGCGGTCGCAGGATCAGGTCGACGTAGCGCTGCCGGATCCGGGTCTCCTCGGCCAGATCCTTGTGCGCGACCGGCAGCGGGCGCAGCGACTTGGCGGCCATCCGCCAGGAGTCGGCGAGCACGGACAGCTCACCGCGCCGGGAGGTGATCACCTCGCCCGCGATGAACACGTGGTCACCGAGGTCGACATCGGACTTCCAGGCGTCCAGGGCGTCCTGGCCGACGTTGTTGAGGCTCAGCATGGCCTGCAGCTCGGTGCCGTCGCCCTCGCGCAGCGTCGCGAAGCACAGCTTGCCGGTGTTGCGGATGAACATCACCCGCCCGGTGACCGCGACCCGCACGCCGGTGGCGACATCCGGCTCCAGGTCGACGTGCGCGGCGCGGACCTCGGCGAGCGAGTGCGTGCGGGGCAGTTCCACCGGGTACGGCTCGGCTCCGGCATCGAGCAGCCGCGCCCGCTTCTCCCGGCGGATCCGCATCTGCTCAGGCAGGTCGTCGCCGGTCGAGGGGTCGGTGGGCAGCTCGTCACTCATGGCGAAAAGGGTACGGAGAGCCGTGCGCAAGCCCCAAACGGGTATCCACAGGCCACCGGCGGGGAGGCGCGGACCGGCACCGATACCGTGATCACATGCACGATCCCGACTTGCACGCCCGGCGGGCCTCGTCGTTCGGCGACATCGCGTTCGCCTACGCCAGGCACCGGCCGCGCTACCCGGAAGAGGCCGTGGCCTGGGTGGTCGACGAGCACACCCGGGTGCTGGACCTGGCCGCCGGGACCGGGCAGCTCACCGACACGCTGCTCTCGTTCGGCCTGGAGGTCACGGCCGTCGAACCGGACGACAGGATGCGTGCCGAGCTGACCCGGCAGCTACCCGACGTACCCGCGCTCAACGGCACCGCCGACCACATCCCGGTGCCGGACGCCTCGTTCGACGTGGTCATCACCGGGCAGGCGTTCCACTGGTTCAACACACCCGAGGCGCTGACCGAGATCACCCGCGTGCTGCGACCCGGCGGGGTGTTCGCCGCGTTGTGGAACTACGACGACACATCCGTGCCGTGGCAGGCCCGGCTGGCGGAACTGTCCGAGACCACAGCGGACCGGGTCAACCAGCAGCGCAAGCAGATCCACATCCCGCGGCACGACTTGCTCGACGAGCCCGAGCAGCGGCAGTGGCCACACGCGCAGCGCCGCACAGTGGAGACGATGCTCGCCACCATCGCGACCGGCTCGCAGTTCCAGGTGATCGACGAGGCGGAGCGCACCCAGGTGATGGACCGGATGCGCACCTACCTGTGGTCCCAGCCGGAAACCGCCCAGGGCGAGTTCGACCGCCGTCTGATCACCAGCGTCGTCAAGGCCCACAGGCGTTAGCGGGCGTTGCGCTCGTAGACCAACCGCAGGCCGAGGAGGGTGAGGTCGGGGTGGTGGTGGTCGACGGTATCCGCCTCGTCGACCACCACGGGGGCCAGGCCGCCGGTCGCGATGACGGTGACCGGGCCGTCGTGGCCGGTGCGGGCCAGTTCGGCGGTGATCCGGCGGACCAGGCCGTCGACCTGACCGGCGAAGCCGTACATGATCCCGGACTGCAGGCACTCCACGGTGTTCTTGCCGATCACCGACCGCGGCCGGACCATCTCGACCTTGCGCAGCGCCGCCGCCTTGGCCGCGAGCGCGTCGACCGAGATCTCGATGCCGGGCATGAAGACGCCGCCGAGGAACTCGCCCCTGGCCGAGATGACGTCGATGTTCGTCGAGGTGCCGAAGTCGACCACCACGCAGGCGGTGCCGTACCGGTGGTGCGCGGCCAGCGTGTTGATGATCCGGTCCGGGCCGACCTCCTTGGGGTTGTCCACCAGCAGCGGAACCCCGGTCCGGACCCCCGGCTCGATGATCACCCGGTGCACGTCGGCGTAGTACCCGGCCAGCATCGCGCGCAGTTCGCGCAGCACCGCAGGGACCGTCGAGCAGGCCGCGACGCCGGTGATCTCGTCGGCGTGCGCGCCGAGCAGGCCGCGCGTGGTCCAGGCCAACTCGTCGGCGGTGTGCCGGGCGTCGGTGCGCAGCCGCACGTCGCGCACCAGGTCGGCGCCGTCCCAGACGCCGAGCGCGGTGTTCGTGTTGCCGACGTCGATGGTGAGCAGCACGCTCAGCCCTCGCTGGCCAGCAGCGCGTCGAGCTTGGCGGCGTCCGCGGTCTCGGCAGGCGGTTCGGCGGTGACCGCGCCGCTGAGCAGGCCGGACCCGGCGGGGGCCAAACCCGCGTCGGTGCCCTCGTGCCGGATCTTGTTCCGGCCGTCGACGAACACGACCTTCGGCCGGTGGCTCGCGGCCTCGGCGGCGTCCATCAGCCCGTAGGAGATCAGGATCACCAGGTCGCCCGGGTGCACCAGGTGCGCGGCGGCGCCGTTGATGCCGATCACGCCGCTGCCCCGCTCGCCCTCGATGACGTAGGTCTCCAGCCGGGCGCCGTTGGTGACGTCGACGATGGCCACCTGTTCGCCGGGCAGCAGGTCGGCGGCCTCCAGCAGCAGCGGGTCGATGGTCACCGAGCCGACGTAGTGCAGGTCGGCCTGGGTGACGGTGGCCCGGTGGATCTTGGACTTGAGCATCGTGCGCAACATCGCGGACCTTCCCTATCCGTGCGTTCCGAGGTCGGCGCCGCCGAGCGGCAGGCCGATGTTGTCGATGAGCCGGGTGCCGCCGATCTTGGCGGCCACCAGCAGCCGGGCCTCGCCGCGTTCGGGGGCGGGGCCGAGGTCGGTGCCGCGCAGCGCGAGGTAGTCGACCTGGAGCTCCGGGGTTCCGTCGAGGACGGTCCGCGCGGCGTCCAGCACGGCCCGCTCGCCCAGCGCGCCCGCGTGCGCCCCGGCGGTGAGGGCGGCGGACAGGGTGGTGGCGGCGGCGCGCTGGTCGTCGTCGAGGTAGGCGTTCCGAGAGGACATGGCGAGGCCGTCGCGCTCGCGGACCGTGGGGATCCCGATGACGTGCGGCTCCATGTCCAGGTCGCGCACCAACTGCTTGATGAGCACGAGCTGCTGGTAGTCCTTCTCGCCGAACAGCGCGTAGTCGGGGCGGACGATGTTGAACAGCTTCGCCACCACGGTCAGCACACCGGCGAAGTGCCCCGGCCGGACCGCGCCTTCGAGCTCGTCGCCGAGCGGTCCGGGGTGGACGGTGACCTGCGCGCCCGCCGGGTACAGCGCCTCCCGCTCCGGGGTGAACGCCAGCTCGACCCGCTCCTGCTCGCACACCGCGAGGTCCGCTGCCAACGGACGCGGGTAGCGCTCGAAGTCCTCGCCCGGCCCGAACTGCAGCGGGTTCACGAAGATCGACGCGACCAGCACGGTGTTCGGGATCCGCCGGGCCCGGCTCAACAGCTCCCGGTGGCCGTCGTGCAGCGCGCCCATGGTCGGCACGAACGCGATCTTGCGGCCGGTCGCCCGCAGCGCCCTGGTCACCTTGCCCAGTTCGGCGGGCGAGGTGTGCACGTGCAGCTTGCCGGGGGTGAAGCTGGGGTTCATCAGTTCTCTTCCTCGATGGCGGCCAGCACGTCGGGCGCGAGGTCGGGCCGCAACAGGCCCACCTCGGTCGCCCGGCTCACCGTGCGGGCGGCCAGGGCGCGGTACGTGGGCAACATCCGCGGCGCCCGCTCGCGCAGGACCTCGACGTGCCGGGCGACGGTCCCCGCGTCGCCCCGGGCGACCGGACCGGTGAGAGCGCGGTCGCCGTGGCGCAACGCGTTGTCCAGGGCGGCCGACAGCAGCGGGCCGAGCAGCCGCTCCGGGGTGCCGACACCCGCCTCGCGGAGCAGGTCCGCGCATTCGCCGACCAGGGTGACCAGGTGGTTCGCGCCGTGCGCCAACGCCGTGTGGTACAGCGGGCGGGCGGCGGCGGGAACGCGCACCGGCTCGGCGCCCATCTCCACGACCAGCGCCTCCGCCACGTTCCACGCGACCTCGTCGTCGTCCTGCGCGGTGACCCCGAAGCAGCACGCGGCGATCCGCTGCAGGTCTTCCTCGCGGCCGGTGAACGTCATAACCGGGTGCAACGCCAAACCCAGCGCGCCGTGCGCGATCGCCGGTTCAAGGACTTCCACGCCGTGCGCGCCACACGTGTGCACCACGATCTGCCCCGGCCGGAACGCGCCCGCGGCGGCCAACCCGCGGACCATGCCGGGCAGGGCGTCATCGGGGACGGCGAGCAACACCAGGTCAGCCGCGGCGGCGACCTCGTCCGGCGGCAACACGGCCGCGTCGGGCAGCAGCGATTCGGCGCGGCGCAACGACTCGCGGGACACGGCGGACACCGCGCGCACCGAGTGCCCCGCCCGGGACAACGCGGCCCCGAGTACGGCACCGACGCGCCCCGCGGACACGACCCCGACGGCCAACCGCGCGGGCCTGCTCATGACGGCTCCCTAGCCTCGTTCCAGTCCCGCATCGGCGCGGGTACCGGACGACGACGCGAGGGTATCCGCCGAACCGGGCACACGTGTGGCGCGGGTGACGCGCTTCACCGGGTCTCCCGCGCCACAGCCACCGCCCGCCGCCGCGACTCGCGCACCGCCCCGACCAACCGCGCCTCCCGCTCCGACGCGTCCGCACCGGCGGAACCACCCGCGACGGCGTGCCACAGGAACGCCAACTCGGTCACCGCCGACTGGTAGTCGTCGACGGCTTTGGCGGCCGCCTTGCCGGACTGGGCGCGCACCCGGTCCCGCCACTTCTTGCGGCCGGGCAGGCTGGCCAACAAGTCCACTTCGGACGGTACGACCAGGTTCGCCGCCACCATCGCGGGAAGACCGGCGGTCACGACCCGCTGCTCGCGCCTGCGCAGCCAGTGCACGAAGTAGACGACCACACCGAAGATGGGGACCATGACCAGGAAGTACACGCTGAGGAACGTGTTCGCGGTGCCCAACGTCGCCGTGGTGTTCCACAGGGCGTGCAACACGACGGCGGCCAGGTAACCGCCCAACGGCGCCAACACCCGCTTGGCCTTCGTGGCCGCCCCCGCCGCCAACCCGATCCCTATCCCCGTCATCGCCGTGAAAAGCGGGTGCGTGAACGGCGACAACACCCCGCGCAAGATGAACGCCGCCAACACCCCCGGCGACGAAGCACCCCCACCGAACCCGTACTCCGCGAACGCGCGCCCGAAGTAGTAGATGTTCTCGGTGAACGCGAACCCGGCCGCCACCAGCCCCGCGTACACGATCCCGTCGACAACACCGTCGAACTCCTCGCGCAAGAACAAGAAGACCCCGAGGACGAACGCCCCCTTCAACGCCTCTTCGAACAACGGCGCCGACACCATCGCGCTGATCTTGTCCCCCTGCCCCTTGCCCAGCAACAGGTCCCCCACCGCCTCCGCCGTGTTGTTGATCAGCAACGCGGTGATCGCCGCGACACAAGCGCCCCACCCGAACGCCAACCACAACCACCTCGCGGGCTCCGGCTCCCACCGATCGGCCCACAGGAAAGCCGCTACAACGGGCCCCACCGGCAACAACGCCCCGGCCACCCCCACCAGCTCGGCCACCACCCCCACCCGAGCCGTGCTCAACCCCAACAACACCAACCCACACCCGGCGAGCACCACCAAGGCCCCCACCGGAAGCAACACCGTAAGCCGCCGAGGCCACCGAGCCGCACCAGACACGACCAGTGATCCTAAGCCCGAACCGGACACCCCACCCGCCGCAGCACACCCCCAACTTCACCCATCTCAGCGACAGAAGTTATCCACAGGAGAACCCCTCCACCAACGCTCACAAGATCCACTGTCACCCCCTGCCGGTAGACTGGCATCGAGGGCTGCCCCCGGAGAGGGTGGGGGCCGCCTGGGGGGTGGTGGGGGCGGTTGGCAAGCAGTTGGGGTGGGTTCGCTCGATCGTGTGGTGATCGTCGGGTGGGGGATTTTGCTGCTGCGGGGCGGCATGAGGGGATTGCCGTCGGTCGTGAGGTGGTTGGGGCGGGGGCGGGCGGTCTCCTGGGTGGGAGCCGTAGCGGTGTTTCTCGAGTGCTGGTCGCGCGCTCCGGTGGCGCCGCCCGCGCGCTAGTCGTCGGTGCGGCGGCGGTGGCGGCGGGGGGTGGGGGCGGTGCCGTGAGCGGCGAGGAGTTCGCTGACGGACTTGCCGGTGGTGTGGGAGCCGGTGTCCTCGGGGCCGAGGGTTTCGTGCCAGGTGGGGGCACCCTCGGCGCGACGGCGGCGGCCGCCGGTGTCGTCGGGGGTGACCGGGGGGAAGGTGCCGGTGGGTGCGCGGCGGCGGCCGCCGGGCTCGGGGACGGGGGGGAGGCCGACCTCGGTGCGTTCGGCGGCGCGGCCGCGTTGGACGGAGCCGGGGGCGGGCATGTCGGTGACGGCGCCCGGGGTGTGCGCTCCGTGGGCGGGGCGGCGGGGGTCGTTGGTGGCGGGGCGCGGGTCGTTGGCCGACGAGCGGGGGGCTGTGCCCGGGGCGCGGGAATCCTGAGCGGCGTCGATCACACGGGAGTCGTGAGCGCCGGAGCGGGCATCGACACCGTTGTGACGGGGATCTTGCCCAGTCGCGCGGGAGTCCGCGGCGACGAAACGCGAATCGTGAGCACCGGGACGGGCATCCACACCGTCAAGACGAGGGTCTTGCCCAGCCGAACGAGAATCCGCAGCAAAACGCGAATCGTGGGCACCAGGACGGGCATCCACACCGTCAAGGCGGGGATCCTTACCAGCCGAACGAGAGTCGGCGGCAAAACGCGAATCGTGAGCGCCAGAGCGCGGATCTGCACCATCAAGGCGGGGGTCTTGGCCAGCCGTGCGGGAATCCGCGGCGAAACGGGAGTCGTGCGCGCCGGAACGGGAATCTGCACCGTCGAGGCGGGGGTCTTGGCCGGATGCGCGGGAATCCGCGGCAAAACGCGAATCATGAGCACCAGAACGGGAATCCGCGCCGTCAAGGCGGGGATCTTGGCCAGCCAAACGGGCATCAGCGGCAAAACGCGGATCGTGGGCGCCAGGACGGGAATCCGGGCCATCGAGGCGAGGGTCTTGGCCAGCCGAACGGGCATCCATGGCGACGGAACGCGGATCGTGGGTGCCAGAGCGGGAATCCGGGCCGTCAAGACGAGGGCCTTGGCCAGCCGCGCGGGAATCCGCGGCGAAACGGGAGTCGTGCGCGCCGGAACGGGAATCTGCACCGTCGAGGCGGGGGTCTTGGCCGGATGCGCGGGAGTCTGCGGCGGCGAGACGTGAGTCGTGAGCGCAGGGGCGGGGATCTGCACCGTCGTGGCGGGGGGCTTGGGCGGTGGCGCGGGCGACACGGGGGTCGTGGGGGCTGGGATCGGGGCGCGGAGGGCGGGGGTCCTGGGCGGGCACGCGCGGATCGTGGGGGGCTGGGCCGGGGCGGGAGACCTGAGCGGCTGCGCGGGAGTCGGGTCCGGCGGAACGCGCGGAGCGGGGGTCGACGCTCTCGGCGCGGGAAGCCGTGCCTGTCACGCGGGGATCGACTCGGGGAGAGCGAGGATCTTGGCCGGAGCGGGGGTCCGGACCACCTTGACCGGTGGCGCGTGCGGTGCGGGGGTCGACGTCGTCGGGGTGGGGGGTTCGGCGTGGGGACTGTGGGGGGCGGG
>NZ_AXWW01000091.1 GCF_000482865.1 Actinokineospora inagensis DSM 44258
CACCTCCTCCCAAGGCCGCACCGCAATCTCCGGTACCTCGTCGACCCACCACCCGGTCAACGTGTCGCCGATGTCGTCCAACGCCGCGGCGACCAACCGTGAACCGCGGTCATCCGCCGGACAAGGTTTCCCCGACAACTCAGCGGGAGACACCCTCAGCGCCTCGGCGAGGCCCTCCACCAGGCTTCGCTTCTCCACCGCACGACGACCGTGCTCGATCATGCTGAGGTAAGACTGCGAGATCCCCGCCAGGCCGGCCGTGACCGACATCGTCATCCCCCGCCGCACCCGAATCTCACGGACACGACGACCAATACCCGGATCCTCAACCGTCATGCCCCTCGACGCCCTTTCCGTGCGGCGATCCGCTGACCGGCCCGTGAACACACTCAGCCCCGACCACAGGCACCACCAGCCTACGCAGCGCAGTCTCCCCAGGTCACAGCCGCTCGGGTGGGAGTCGTGCCGACCTCGGTGGTCGGTAGCGCATAGGCTCGGGGGTATGTCCGATCTCCACCAGCGCCGGGTTGAGCGGCGGGTTGGCGGGCGGGGCGTGGACCTGGCCGCGAACCCGTTCCGGGCCGACCGCGATCGCATTGTGGCTTCGCCGTTTTTCGCGCGGTTGGCGGGGGTGACGCAGGTGATCAGCGCGAGTGGGTCGGGGTTGTTGCACAACCGGCTCACGCACAGTTTGAAGGTCGCGCAGGTGGCCAGGGCGATCGCGGAGCGGCTCAACGAGAGCGACGGGGATCTGCTGCTCCGGTTGGGGGGTTGTGACCCGGACGTGGTGGAGGCCGCCGCGTTGGCGCACGACCTGGGGCACCCGCCGTTCGGGCACCTGGGGGAGCAGGTGTTGGACCGGTTGGCGCGGCACCGGTTCGGGTTGCCGGACGGGTTCGAGGGCAACGCGCAGAGCTTCCGGATCATCACCACCACCGACACGAGGGGGCCGGCGGCGGCTGGTCTGGACCTCACGGCGGCGGTGCGGGCGGCGACGTTGAAATACCCGTGGACGCGGCTCTCGCACCCGTCGCCGCACCCGCGGCACCTGCCGGACCCGCCGCGTGGGGCCGCCGGGCCGCCGGACGCCGGGTCGAGCAAGTTCTCCGCCTACGTCAACGAGGTGGACGACCTGGTCGAGTCGCGGGCCGTGTTCGACGGGCTGGTCGAGCCGTGGCAGCAGACGGTGGAGGCGTCGGTGATGGACAACGCCGACGACATCGCCTACGCGATCCACGACCTGGAGGACTTCCACCGCATCGGGGTGTTGCAGCACGCGCCGGTGTCGGCCGAGTTGGGCCAGTGGGAGGACGACCGCGCCGAGTTCGCGAGGCTGGCGGACGTGGACCTGGCGTCCGGTCGCCGCCCCGGTCAATCCCTGGAGCTGCTGCGCAGGCGGCTGCACGCGCGCGACTCGTGGGTGGTCGACGACGACGCGTTCGCCGCCGCGGTGTCCCGGGTGCGCGCGGAGCTGGTGGACGACCTGCTGTCCGTGCCGTTCGACGGGTCGGTCGCCGCGGAGCGGGCCTTCGGCCGGTTCTCCTCCGGGTGGACCGCGCGGCTGGTCGCGGGGGTGCACGTGCTCCCCGACCCGCCGACCCGGTCCGGGCACGTGCTGCTCGGGCCCCGGCAGTGGCACGAGGTGCAGGTCCTCAAGTTCGTGCACCGCCGGTTCGTGTTGCTGCGCCCCGACCTCGCGCTGCACCAGCGCGGCCAGGCCCGGTTGTTGACCACGCTGGTCGAGGCGCTGGAGCAGTGGCTCGGCGACCGCTACGAGGCCGACCGGTTGCCCCGCCGCCTGCACGACCTGGTCGAGTTGGCGCACGCCGAGTACGCCCGGCTCGCGAAGGACGACCCCGGCGCCCTGGTCGGCGCGACGGGGGAGTGGCCGGGGGGCTCGGCGGCGGTGCTCGCCCTCGCCCGCGGCCGGGCCGTGATCGACTTCGCCGCCTCGCTCGCCGACAGCCAGGCGGCCGCGTTGCTGGACGCGCTCTCCGGCCGCACTGGACAGTTCTGGTCGGACGCCCTGGTGCTCTGACCCGCCGTTTCGACAACGGTCGGAAAATACCGAGCGTGACAACCAGACGGTGGTACTCACTCGAACGGTAGATGTCGACCGGTTGGCGCGGAACCTACGTTGGCCGATGTCGGGAGCACCCCCGACATCGGAAGGCGTGGGTCGGGGCACGCACGAACTGGGGAGGACCCGTGCGTTCGTCCGATCGCTCCACCTTATCCAGACTCATCGCCGCGGGCGTGGGCGCGCTCGCGCTGGTGGCGGGGATGACCACCCCGGTCGCGGCGCAGGCGCTGCCTGCGGGCCAGTCCGCCGTGCCGGACGCCACCGCGCGGCAGATCGCGGCGCTGCAGCGGATCAAACAGACCCAGAGCAAGGCCGAGTCCAAACTGGACAGCAAGCTGGCGGTGGAGAACCGGCTGCGCACCGACCGCTCACTGGCCGGGATCGCGCCGACGGTGCGGACCGGTGTGCAGGTCTCCGGCACCGGTACCGTCCTGGTCGACATCACTGCCACCAAGGTCACCGACGACCTCCTCACCGCGCTCACCAAGTCCGGCGCGGGCATCCGCGCCGTGTCCCGGCGCCTGGCGTCGATCCGGGCCGAGGTCCCGTTCGCCGCGCTGACCGGCGTCTCCGATCGCGCGGACGTCCGCAGGGTCGCCACCGCCGACGGCGCGATCACCGCCTCCGAACAACGGACCACCCAGTCCCCCCAGTCCACCCAGCCCGCGAAGCAGGAGTCCAAGGAGCAGAAGGAAAGCAGGATCGCCGCGGCGGTGAAGTCCGCGGTGGCCCGCAAGGGCAAGATCGCCGCCGTCACCAGCGAGGGCGACCGCGCGCACAACGCCGACACCGCCCGCGCCGAGTACGGGGTCACCGGCGTCGGCGTCAAGATCTGCGCCCTGTCCGACGGGGTCGACTCGCTCGCCGTCTCGCAGGCCGCCGGGGAGTTACCCGCGGTCGACGTGCTGCCCACCCAGGAAGGCACTGGCGACGAGGGCACCGCGATACTGGAGATCCTGCACGACCTGGCCCCCGGTGCCGACCTCGGTTTCGCCAGCGCCTTCAACGGTGACGCCAGTTTCGCCGACAACATCCGCGCGTTGCGCACCGACCGGCACTGCGACATCCTCGTCGACGACGTGCTCTACTTCGCCGAGTCCCCGTTCCAGGACGGCCCGATCGCCCAGGCCGTCAACGACGTCACCGCGAGTGGCGCGCTTTACTTCTCCTCTGCGGGCAACGAAGGCAACACCGGCGACGGTACTGCGGCCCACTGGGAGGGCGACTTCCGCGACTCCGGGCGGGGCGTGGGCAAGTTCGCGGGCGTCGCGCACGACTTCGACCCGTCGGCGGCCACCCAGGTCTTCGAACCCCTCTCCGACGCGTCGTCCGCCGCCGTCCCGATCACGCTGCACTGGTCGGACCCGCTGGGCGCGGCGAGCGACGACTACGACCTGTACCTGTTCGACAGCAAGGGGAACGTCGTCCAGTTCAGCCAGGACGTCCAAGACGGCACCCAGGACCCGTACGAGATCCTGCAGACGCCTTCCATCGGTGGCAAGGGTTTGCGCGTCGCGGTCGTGAAGTTCGCAGGCCAAGCCCGTTACCTCTCGCTCTCGGCGCTGCGCGGCCGGTTCGCCAAGTCCGCGGACGGACTCAAGGCGTTCAACACCCCCGGTGTCTCGGTTGGACACTCGGCGGCCCGGCAGGCGTTCAGCGTCGCCGCCGCCCCCGCCGCGAAGCCGCTGCCGTTCGACCTCGAACCCGGCGACCCGGCCAACCCGAGCGGCCCCTACCCGGCCGCGTTCGACGACAAGTCCCCAGTGGAACGGTTCTCTTCGGACGGTCCGCGCCGCGTCTTCTTCCAGGCCGACGGCACGCCGATCACACCGGGCGACGTGAGCTCGACCGGTGGCGAGGTCCGCGCCAAGCCGGACATCACCGCCGCGGACGGGGTTTCCACCAGCGTCTCCGGGTTCAGCCCGTTCTTCGGCACCTCGGCCGCCGCCCCGCACGCCGCCGCCATCGCCGCGCTTGTGTTGTCCGGCAACCCGGGCATCGCGCCGTCGGAGGTCCGCGAGGCGTTGGTGAACACCGCGGTCGACCTCGGTCCGGCGGGTTTCGACGGCCGCACCGGCGCGGGTGTCGTCCTGGCCGACCGGGTGCTCGGGTACACCGGCGCCAGCCCGCAACCCCGGGTCCTGGCGCAGAACCCGACCGCCGTGCCCACCGACGGCGGCGACCTGATCGACCCGGGCGACACCGTCACGGTGACCCTCCCGGTCGCCGACACCGGTGACGCGGACGCGGTGTCGACCAGCGTCGTCCTGACCTCGCCGACCGCGAACGTGGTCATCACGCCGCGCTCGCAGAACTACGGCACTGTCCGAAAGGGACAGACGGTGGCGAGGGTGTTCACCGTGCGGGTCCCGGTCAACCACCCGGTCGGCACCCCGGTGGTGCTCGACGCCAAGGTGACCTTCGCCGCGGCCGCGTCGCCGACCCGGGCGACGTTCAGCTTCCCGGTCGGTCGGCCGTCGCCGGTCACCCAGGACTTCGCCTACTCCGGTCCCGCCGTCGCCATCCCGGACAACAACCCGTTGGGCGCCAGTGTGAGCATCCCGGTCAGCGGCGTCGGCCGGGCGTCGAGGGTGGCGTTCTCGGTCGACGGCGCGACCTGCAGCACCGCCAACGGGGCCACGACGGTCGGCCTGGACCACACCTTCGTCGGCGACCTCGTCGGCACGCTCACCGCGCCCAACGGCGCGGTCGCCACGGTCCACAACCGCAACGGCGGCAGCGGCAACAACTTCTGCCAGGTCGTGTTCGCCGACTCGGCCACGTCCGCCTTCGCCACCGTCGGTTCCGCAGACGCGCCCTTCACCGGCGCCTGGCGCCCCACCACACCCTTCAGCGGTTTCGCCGCCGTGGCCGCCGACGGCGTGTGGACCTACAAGGTCGTGGACGCGGCGGGCGGTGACACCGGTTCCATCCGCGCGGTGTCCCTCCACGTCAACGGCTACCTGCTGCCGCCGACCGGCGGCTGACCCACGGGGGGAGGAGCGGCCGCCCGGTGCCACCCGCACCGGGCGGCCGTCCCCGCGCGCCGGTTGGTCGAGCGGGCGTGACCGCCCGTACCGTTGGGTCATGAGCAGGACACGGGCGGTCGCGGGCGGCGGTCGGGCGGTCGAGGTGCCGGTGGACCGGGTGCCCGGCTGGTTCGACCGGTTCGGCGACCGCCACCAGGGGGTCACCCACACGACCCTCACCGCCGACACGGTCGTGTGCACGGCCGCCGACGGGGCGACCGCGACCATCGCGGTGCCGTTCCCGCCGCTGCCGGTCACCGGCGAGCGGTCCGGTGTGGACATCGGGCCGCTGGTCGAGCACCTGGCCGTGCCGAGGCGGGTCGGGCTGCTGCTGGTGCGCCTCGGCGGCCACAGCCTCGGGATCGCGGCGGCGGGGGAGGTGCTGCTCTCCCGGACCGACCGGCACCTGGTGCACGGGCGGAGCGCGGCCGGTGGGTGGTCGCAGCAGCGGTTCGCCCGCAGGCGGGAGGGGCAGGCGCGGCAGGCGCTGGAAGCCGCCGCCAAGGACGTCGCCGAGGTGCTCCTGCCCAGGGTGTCCGAACTGGACGCCGTCGTGCTCGGCGGCGACCGGCAGGCGCTCGACGTGCTGCGCGCCGACCGCGCGCTCGCCCCGGTGTTCGCGCTGGCCCAGGACAGGGTGCTGGACGTGCCCGAGCCGCGCCGGTCGGTACTCGAGGACGCGGCGGAGCGGGCGTTCGCGGTGGAGGTCGTGGTCCGCGATTCGCGGTGATCTCGGGTCGAGCCACTGGCTCACAGCAGGATCACAGGTCGGGAGCGCACAGTTGGTGGTATGAGCACCACCCCTTCGGACCCGGCCGATCGTCCCCAGCCGACCCAGCCACTGCCCGCCGACCACGGGCAGCCCACCGGGCAGCCCATCGCGGCCGAGCACTCCACCCAGTCAGAGCACGCCACCCAGGCCCAGCCGGGGCCGCAGGCTGAGCAGCCCGCCCAAGCCCAGCAGCCGGTCCAGCCCATCCAGCAACAGCCCGCGTACGGGCCGCCCCCGCCGCCGGTGCGGCGCCACCGCTCGGTCAGCGTGCTGGTGACCAGCCTGGTCGGTGCGGGCACCCTGGTCGTCGGCGGTGTCGCGGGCTTCGCCATCGGCCACGCGGGCGACCACGACCGGCCGGGGTACTCCCGCCAGGTCGAGGGCCGCGGCGGACCGGGGATGAACCGGGGCGGCCCCGGACAGCACCGGGTCCCGGTCAACCCGGGCAGGCGCGGCGGTCAGCCCCGCAACAACCAGCAGCCCGGCAACCAACAGCCGGGTAACCAGCAGCCCGGCAACCAGGGCAACCAGCAGCCCAAGCCGAGCCCCACCCCGCAGCCGTCACCGAGCACCGCGCCGACGACCACCACCGGCTGAGCCCGGAACTCAGCCCAGGGTGCCGTTGACCAGGAGGCCGCCGTCCACCCGGATGGTCTCCCCGGTGATCCACGACGCCCGCGGCGAGGCCAGGAAGGCGACGACCTCGGCCACGTCCCGCGGCGTGCCCAGCCGCCCCAGCGGGTACGCCGCGGCCGCCTCCTGCTCACGCCCCTCGTAGAGCGCGGCGGCGAACCGGGTCTTGACCACGCCCGGCGCCACCGCGTTGACCCGGATGTCCGGCCCGAGCTGCGCGGCCAGTTCCTCGGTCAGCAGCAGCAACGCCGCCTTGCTCGCCCCGTACGCCGCGAGCGCGCCGGACGGTCGCAGCCCGGCCACCGAGGCGATGTTCACGATCGACCCGCCGTGCTCGCGGAGCCACGCCCGGTGGGCCAGTTGCACGTACCCGAGCGCGGCCACCACGTTGGTGTCGAAGATCTTGCGCACCCCGTCCAGGTCCACGCCGACCAGCGGCCCGTACACCGGGTTGATGCCGGTGTTGTTCACCAGCACGTCCAGCCCGCCCAGCTCGCCGACTGTGCGTTCCACCACGTCCGCGCGGTCGGCGTCCCGGCCGGTGTTGCCCGCCACCGCCAGCACCCGCGCCCCCGGCACCTCGGCCAGGATCGACGCGGCCGCCTCGTCCAGGTCGGGCTGCTTGCGCGAGGTGATGGCGACCGCCGCCCCGCGCCGGGCGAGCTCGGCCGCGATGGCCAGCCCGATGCCCCGGCTCGCGCCGGTGACCAGCGCGACCTTCCCGGTGAACTCACTCGACTCGATCGACTCGGCCGCGTCCATGAACTCGAGCGTAACCGGGCCGAATAGCACTGGCGTCGGCCGGATAGAATGGGTTCGTGGTTCTCGCCGCAGTTCTCTTCGACGACGTGGTTCTCTTCGACGGAGTGGTCCTCATCGACTGATGGGCGGCCGGGCTCGCGCGTCACGGCACGCGAGCGGACGACCCCTGCCCACGACCACCCCACCCACGGAGCTTCCCCTTGATCACCGCCACTGACCTGGAACTGCGCGCGGGCTCGCGCATCCTGCTCGCCGACGCCACCCTGCGGGTGCAGGCGGGTGACCGGATCGGCCTGGTCGGCCGCAACGGCGCGGGCAAGACCACCACGCTGCGCGTGCTCGCCGGTGAGGGCGAACCGTACGGCGGCGAGCTGCGCCGCACCGGCGAGCTGGGTTACCTGCCGCAGGACCCGCGCGAGGGCGACCTGTCGGTCACCGCGAAGGACCGGGTGCTCTCCGCCCGCGGCCTCGACGAGCTGCTGCGCGAGATGGAGAAGGCGCAGACGGCGATGGCCGAGCACGCCGACGACGCCAAGCGGGACACCGCGGTCCGCAAGTACGGGCGGCTGGAGGAGCGGTTCGCCGCGCTCGGCGGGTACGCCGCGGAGAGCGAGGCGGCCCGGATCTGCTCGAACCTCGGCCTGGCCGACCGGGTGCTGGCCCAGCCGCTGCGCACCCTGTCCGGCGGTCAGCGCCGCCGAGTGGAGCTGGCCAGGATCCTGTTCGCCGCCTCCGAGTCCGGGGTCGGCGGCGGCGCGGGCACCATCCTGCTGCTCGACGAGCCGACCAACCACCTCGACGCCGACTCGATCACCTGGCTGCGCGGCTTCCTCAAGGGGCACAACGGTGGCCTCGTGGTCATCAGCCACGACGTGGAGCTGCTCGGCGACGTCGTCAACAAGGTGTGGTTCCTCGACGCGACGCGCGGCGAGGTCGACATCTACAACATGGCCTGGAAGCGCTACCTGGAGGCGCGCGCCGCCGACGAGAAGCGCCGCCGCCGGGAGCGGGCCAACGCCGAGAAGAAGGCCTCGGTGCTGATGGCCCAGGCCGACAAGATGCGCGCCAAGGCCACCAAGGCGGTCGCCGCGCAGAACATGATCAAGCGGGCCGAGAAGCTGGTCTCCGGACTCGACGAGGTCCGCCAGGCGGACCGGGTCGCCAAGATCCGCTTCCCGGACCCGGCGCCGTGCGGCAAGACCCCGCTCACCGCCGAGGGCCTGAGCAAGTCCTACGGCTCGCTGGAGATCTTCAGCGGCGTGGACCTCGCCATCGACAAGGGCTCCCGGGTCGTGGTGCTCGGCCTCAACGGCGCGGGCAAGACCACCCTGCTGCGGCTGCTCGGCGGCATGGAGACCGCCGACGCGGGCACCGTCGTCCCCGGGCACGGGCTGCGGTTGGGCTACTACGCCCAGGAACACGAGACCCTCGACCACTCCGCCAGCGTCTGGGCCAACATCCGGCACGCCGCGCCGGACACCCAGGAGCAGCAACTGCGGTCGCTGCTCGGCACGTTCCTGTTCACCGGCGAGCAGTTGGACCAGCCCGCCGGAACCCTCTCGGGCGGCGAGAAGACCCGGTTGGCGCTGGCGGGCCTGGTCTCCAGCGCCGCCAACGTGCTGCTGCTCGACGAGCCGACCAACAACCTCGACCCGGCCAGCCGCGAGCAGGTGCTCGACGCGCTGCGCCGCTACGCCGGGGCGGTCGTGCTGGTCACGCACGACCCCGGTGCGGTGGAGGCGTTGGAACCCGAGCGGGTGATCCTGCTCCCAGACGGGACCGAGGACCACTGGTCGGCCGAGTACCTCGAACTCGTTCAGCTCGCCTGAAATTGGCCGTTTTGCTGGGATCTTGTATTCACAGATCACGCTGAGTCCCGAAGTCGGCATCCGCGGTGAGCGAGCGGCGCGGCGCAACCATTTGCGCGTCTCGTCTGGCATTTCGCGCGGCGGTGTTCGATCATTGCGGCGGTAGGGGTCATCCGTGGCCCCAGCCACTCGCGACGGAAGGCGGGACAACGTGGCTGACCTCAAGAAAGGCGCGCGGATCACCGGAGCCACGCGCGACAAGCTTGCCACAGACCTGAAGAAGAAGTACGAGAAGGGCGCCAGCATCCGGGCGCTCGCGGAAAGCACCGGCCGTTCCTATGGATTCGTGCACAGAGTCCTGTCGGAGTCGGGGGTGACGCTGCGCGGGCGGGGCGGGGCCACCAGGACGAAGAAGAAGTAGCCCCGACCGGGCCACGCCGTTCGGCTCAGGCCGGGCGGGCCTTGTCCCGCGGGGTGCCGTCCACACTGGAGCGTTCGGCCGGTGCGGACACCCCGGTTCCCACCCGGTTGGCCGCGGCGAACCCGATCGCCGCGCCGAGCAGGACCACCGGGTACACCAGGTAGCCCCACCGGGTCGCTGGCGCGAGCACGATGGCGGCGCCGAGTCCGACCGCGGTGCGCAGTACGGCGTCCGCCGCCGTCCGCGGTGGACGGACCAGGACCCAGGTCGCCGTGGCGGCGGCGGCCAGTCCCAACAGGACGAGCGCGGTGGTGTGCCCGGCCGGGCCGAGGCTGGCCAGCAGGTGACCCGGCAGCGGGCTCGACGCGGGCGATGACGCGCGCCCGAGCCCGACCGGGAACTTCACCACGTGCTCGACGAACCTCGTCGGGTCGGCCAGCAGCACCGGCAGCACCAGGGCCGACCCGACCGCGGCGAAGGCGACCGCGGCGGCGCCGAACGCCTTGACCCCGCGGGTGGCGGCGATCCCGACGGCCAGCACCGCGGCGGCGGGCAGCGCCGTGAACTTCATCGTCACCAGCACGGCGCACAACGCTCCGGTCCACCATGGACTGATCGCGCCGGGTCGGTAGGCGACGGCGGTGGCCAGCACGACCAGCGCGACCACGGCGATGTCGTCCCCGGCGACGGCCAGGGTGAGCACGGTCAGCGGGCTGGCGACCACCAGGTGCGCGGCCCGCACCGGCAGGTTCGGGCGGCCGAGCACCCGCCACGCCAGCAGCAGCGCGGCCGCGGTGACCACCAGGAACGCCACCCGGGCGTCGGTGAGCGGGTGGTCGCCGAACAGCGCCCGCGGGAAGCCGAACACGGTCATCGCCGGGCCGTACGGGGTGTAGTCGTCCGGGGTCGGCGGGCGGCCGAGGGCGGTGAGGTCGATGTACGGGTTGCCGTGCGCGAACAGCTCCCCGGCCGACCGCTCGATCACCCACACCTCGGGCTGCGCCGGGAACGACCACGGCCACGGGCCCCACACGTAGTTCGGCGCCCGCCGGAACGCCAGGTACAGCAACGGGGCCACGGCGCCCAGCGCCGCCACCACCCACACCGGCACCCACCGCGACCCGCGACCGGTGGTGATGATCCGCGCCGTCAGCGCCACCGCGACCAGGTAGCCGACCGTCGCGCAGTTCCCCCAGACGCGGTAGCCGTAGAACTCCGACGCGATGGCGGTGACGACGGCGAAGACCGCGCCGCCGCCGTAGATCGCGATGTCGAGCCACAGCGACCGACGCGCGGGTGCCCCCTGCATTCGTCCGCTGTCCTCCGTCGTCCGCCTCGGCTGGTTCCGCCCAGCAGGCTACCCACCCCCGGGGTGATCTCGCCGATCGGGAACGGGAACCGGGGCCGTGGCGTTGCAAGTCACCGGTAAGCGGGTCGGGTAGCCGGTTTTCGGGAGGCGCTGTGGACAGTCCGCGCAGGTTGATGGCGGGCGTGGTCAAGGCGGCGGACGCGCCGCGCGGGGTGCGCAAGGGCACGCTGCGCCGGGTGTTCCGGTTCAGCGCGCGGCACCGGCGCAGGCTGGTGGTGTTCCTGCTGGTCACGGTGCTCTCGTCCGGTCTCGGCGTCACCATGCCGCTGCTCGCCGGGTGGGTGGTGGACGCCATCGTCGGCCACCGGTCGGTGCGGACGGTGGTGTGGCTGGCGGTGGCGATCGCCGCGATGGCGGTGATCGGCGCCGTGCTCGGGGTGGCCGAGCGCTGGCAGTCCGCGCACATCGGCGAGGGCCTGATCTACGACCTGCGGCGCACCGTGTTCGAGCACGTCCAGCGGATGCCGGTGGCGTTCTTCACCCGCACCCGCACCGGCGCCCTGGTGAGCAGGCTCAACAACGACGTGATCGGCGCGCAGCGCACCTTCACCTCGACCCTGTCCGGCCTGGTCGGCAACGTCATCCAGTTGGTCCTCTCGCTCGGGGTGATGTTGACGCTGTCCTGGCAGGTCACCGTGCTCGCGCTGGTACTGCTGCCCGTCTTCGTGCTGCCCAGCAGGCGGATGGGGCGGTGGATGGCCGACCTGCAACGCGAGGCGGCCAGCCTGTCCGCCGCGATGACCACCCAGATGACCGAGCGGTTCTCCGCGCCCGGCGCCACCCTGGTCAAGCTGTTCGGCCGCCCCGACGCGGAGGCCGAGGAGTTCGGCGCGCGGGCCGGTCGGGTCCGCGACATCGGGGTGCGCACCGCGATGGCGGGCCGGTGGTTCATGACCGCTTTGCAGTTGGTCTCCGCGCTGGCGCAGGCCCTGGTGTACGGGCTGGGCGGGTACCTGGCGCTGACCGGCCGGATAGCGCCGGGCACCGTCGTCGCCCTCGCCCTGCTGCTGACCCGCCTCTACACGCCGCTGACCGCGCTGGCCAACGCCAGGGTCGACGTGATGACGGCGCTGGTGTCGTTCGAGCGCGTGTTCGAGGTGCTGGACCTGGTGCCGATGGTCGCCGAGAAACCGAAAACCACGCCAATCCCGAGCGGCCCGGTGTCCGTCGAGTTCGACAATGTGCGATTCGGTTACCCGGCCGCCGAGAACGTGTCACTGGCCTCGCTCGAGGAAGTCGCCGTGCTCGATAAGCGGGGCGGGCACGAAGTGCTGCACGGTCTGTCGTTCCGGGCCGAACCTGGCCGGATGGTGGCATTGGTGGGGCCGTCCGGGGCCGGTAAGTCAACCATCGCCAGTGTGGTCCCGCGTCTCTACGACGTGGATTCCGGAGCCGTCCGACTATCCGGGATCGATGTCCGCGACCTCTCCTTCGCCGACCTGCGCGCGACCGTCGGCGTCGTCACCCAGGACGGCCACCTCTTCCACGACACGATCCGCGCCAACCTGGTCTACGCCCGCCCCGAGGCGACCGACGACGAACTGTGGGCGGCGCTGTCCGGCGCCCGACTGTCCACTGTGGTCGCCGCGCTGCCGGAGGGCTTGGACACCGTGGTCGGTGAACGCGGCTACCGGCTCTCCGGCGGCGAACGCCAGCGGTTGACCATCGCCCGGCTCCTGCTGGCCCGCCCGTCCGTGGTCATCCTCGACGAGGCCACCGCGCACCTGGACTCGGAGTCCGAGGTCGCCGTCCAAGAGGCGCTGACCGACGCCCTGCGCGACCGCACCGCCCTGGTGATCGCCCACCGGCTGAGCACGATCCGGGCCGCCGACCTGATCCTGGTGGTGGAGGACGGTCGCATCACCGAACGCGGCACCCACGAGTCCCTCCTCGCCGAGGGCGGCCGCTACGCCACCCTGCACCGCACCCAGTTCGCCACGGTCGAGTCGCTAGATCCAGCCCTCCTCCCAGGCGACCCGGGCGGCGTCGTGGCGGGAGGTGACGCCTAGCTTGGCCATCGCGGAGGACAGGTAGTTGCGGACAGTGCCGTGCGCGAGATGCACGGCCGCCGCGATGTCGAGCACCGAGCCGCCCGCCCGGGTGTGCCGCAGTACCTCCAGTTCGCGGGCGGTCAGCGGGCACGCGTCCTCGGTGAGCGCACTGGCGGCGATCTCGGAGTCGACGTAACGGGCGCCCTGGTGGACGTCGCGGAGGATGGCGGCGAGCCGAGCGGCCGGGGTGGTCTTCGGCACGAACCCGCGCACCCCCGCCGCCAAGGCCCGGCGCAGCACACCGGGACGGGCGTGCCGGGTCACGATCACCACCGCCGTCCGCCGCCGCACCGCCTCAGCCGCCGCGATGCCGTCGAGGCGGGGCATCTCCAGGTCCAGCACAGCGATGTCAGGGCCGTGTTCAGCGATCGCACGCACCGCCGCCTCACCGTCACGGGCCTGAGCGACCACACTGATGTCGGACTCCAGTTCCAACAACGCCGCGAGCGCCCCCCGAATCAGATCCTCGTCGTCGGCCAACACCACCCGGATCACGAGACCGCCGCCTCGCCGGTGAGGTGGAAGGTGTTGGTGTCGCGGCGTGCGCGAATGACGGCGTCGAGGGA
>NZ_AXWW01000092.1 GCF_000482865.1 Actinokineospora inagensis DSM 44258
CCACCCGCGAAGAAGTCGACGAACTGCGTGACCTTCTGGCTGGAAGGAAATCCTATCATGCCGGCAGCAAGAAAGCTAACAAGCTGCTCGTGGGAATCCTTGTATGCGACGAGTGTGGTAACAAGCTCACTACGGGGTATGTGACACAGCTTCAGCGCGGACTTAAGTATGGAATGAAGGATCGAGCAAAGGTCAGATATCACGTTTACAAGTGTGATGCACAGAAGCCGTGGGCCTGCGGTGGCGTTTCCCGAGATGGCGCCACGCTCGACAAGTTCATGCTTCGTCTGACCTACGCGGCGCTCAAGCGCATGCCAAAACCGGCGAAGTCTAAGTCCAGCGAACAGCAGAGGGTAATCGAGGAAGCCAAGGAAAAGATTGCTGAGTCGCGTGCAGCGTACAAGGCCGGCCGGATTGGTCTCGATGACTTTGTTGACGTTCGTAACAGCATGACGGAACAGATCGTCAAAGCCAGTGGTGAGATTTCCGCCGATCCGATGCCAATGAATAGCGCGGAAGAGTTCCTTGTGGCGGATCTTGACTCTCAGCGTGATACGATCAGGCGCCTGTGGCCAGTAATTGGGTTGAAGAAGGCTGGGCGCGGCAAACGCTTCAAGCCCGAACAGTTGGTGTTTCCAGATGAGACCGAGGGGAAGTCGGCGACCGATAAGCTGTAGTCTCAAACGAAAGCCCCCCGACCTTGGCGGTTGGGGGGCTTTCTAGTTCGGTGCTCTCCGTAAGATGGTCCGAATATCTCGTGCTTTCTGCTCATCGAAGAAGCCCTGATCTCCCAGTCTTGCAATGAATCTGTCGATCCAAGCCGTATCAGCGGCTGGCAGTGGTGGTGTGTCTATCTGATGGCTCGCTGGAGCAGCGTTCTTCGCTGGCGGCTCAGTTGTCGTGGTCGTTCCCTCCTGCCAGACCAGGGAGGGAGCCAGTTGCAGTGTTGGTCGGGGTTGGATTTCGGGGGGTTGTGGGGTTGTAGTCGGCTGTGGAGAGGTGTCTCCCTGGTGGATGTTCCGGCTGGTCAGCCCAGGGATTCGGGCTCGGGGAGGGGGTAGGGGAACTTCCCTGGGTCCCTGTGGGTTCCCTCGTGTCGTCCCTGTGGGTGAGTGCGGTGGTGATGTCGTCGGCTCGGACGACCATGGCGCCATCGGACTTGCGTGGTGGGATGTCGTGTTCGTCGAGTAGGGCGCGGAGGTCGCGGGCGGTCCAGGGTTCGTATTCGGTGGGGTTGTGGGCGGCGAGGCGGGCGAGCACGGTTTGTGTCCGCATGCGGGCCTCGTCGCCGATGACGTGGTGGATGTCGACCAGGTGGTCGACGGGTGTGGCCTCGATCTCCCGGTGTGTGTCCGCTGTGGTCAGCGCGGGGCTGTGTTCGGCGCGAATAGCTATGGCTCGGGCGATGATGGGGGTGACCAGGTCCGTGCCGTCCTCGAAGGGGATGTAGAAGGTGCGGACGAGTTCGAACACGTTGTCAGTCACACCGACCGCGACACAGGTTCCCCGGTCGGTTTTCATGCGGAGTTCGGTGGCGCGGATGCCGGCGCGGTATTTCCCGGCTCCGAGTAGTCCGTCATTGGCGATGTAATCGGCCACAGCGAACGCGACCCCACAGGAGACGTTCCGGGTGATCTCCTTGGGGATGCTGTCCTTAGTCGGTGACTGCGTGGCCAGCAGGAGGATGATTCCGTATTTGCGGCCGCGTTTGATCAGGCGAACCGCGAGTTCCTCTGCTTTCTTGCCGTAGCGAGGGTGTTGGAACAGTTCGTGGCATTCGTCGATGGCCATGAGCAGCGGGTGCAGGCCAAGGCGGGGGTTGTCGGCGAGTCGGCGGGACACCTTCGGGGGGCGTCCGGGTTGCTCGCCGAGGATCTTCCCGCGCCGCTCCATCTCGGCCAAGAGGTCTTCCAGGGCGGTGACGGCGTCGGCGGCCACCGAGTCGTCCATGCCGACGCGGTAGCGGCTCAGGCGCGGCGCCAGGGGCTCGAAATCGGGGCTCTCGCCCATGACGTAGGCCCACAACTCGGCGGTGGGGTCCAGGGCCGCGCCGAGCATGAGCACCCGCAGGACGTTGGTCTTGCCCTGCCCGGGTCTGCCGCCGACCAGCCAATTGGCCTCGACCAAGGGCGCGTTGATCACCACGCCGCGCTGAGACAGGCCGAGCGGTACCCCGTCGAACACGTCGACGGTCCCGTCGTGCAGTAGGGGCCAGTCACCGGCCCCGCCGGAGAGGGTGCCTTTGTCGGCAACCCACAGGTCCAGTACCCCGTCTTCCTCGCCGGTGGTGGGCCAGGTTTCCAGTGCGGCGCGGCCCAGGTTGGCAGCGAGGACTTTGCGCCGGTCGGTGATCATCTCGGCGGTCACGCCGAGCGGCAACCGGACCTGCGCGAAGGTGCCGTCGCCGTCCTTGCGGGCGGCCACGCTGTAGAGCAGTTCACCGCCGTTTTTGAAGAAGGTGGTGAGTGGGGAGATCCCGAGGTGGGCCAGCGCTTTGGAGATCATCCGTTCGTCCACCCAGGAATCGGTGTCGTCGCGGTCCGGGCGGGTCAGCCATCCCGCGCCCGGGGTACGGTCGCGCCCCTCCCACACGCACCCGCAGGCGGCGCCGGTGGTGAGCAACCAGGGTAGCCACGCCCACATCACGACCACGGTGTCGGCGACCGCGTCACGCACGGCGTAGACCGCGCGCAGCCACTCGGGCATCTCGGCCCGGTCGACGACGTGGTCGAGCAACGCGAGCACGACCGCCAGGACGATGACCACGGCCGCCGTGACGAGTACGCGATGGACGGCGGTGCCGAGTCTGGCCCAGCGCGCACGGGCGTCTGCGCGGATCAACTCCTGTGCCGTGCGGCGGGTCTGCGCGTCGCCGGCGATGCGGGCGGCGCGGGCGTCGGCCCGCAGGTCCGCGTAGGACGCCCACCGCCACCCCCGCGCGATCCAGCGTCCCGTGCCGCGCACCAGGAACCACAGCAGGCGGACAAGGTCGCGGGGCGCCTTGCGTGTTCGGTAGGCCAGCACCGACCGCGCCCGGACCACCGCGTCGTGACCGGCCACGACCCTCACTGCGGTTTCGACCACATGAACCACTCGCTTGGGCCGTTCTCGTTGTGGTGTAACGCTTTCGTCGTCGACAACCTCGGCGTCGAACACCTTGGGAACCAAATCGCGGTGTGTCATCGACGACCACCGTCCCGGTGATCGCGTGGGGGCTTGTCGTCCACGGTGGTCGCCGAGTTCCCGGTGTCGCCCGGGTCGGCGAGCGCCGCCCGTAGGGCGGCGGCGACCCGGGGGGACAATCCGCGTGAGCATCCGGTGACCGCGCGGACCCACGCGGGTGTGACCTCGACACCCGGCACCCACGCGTCGCGCGCGTCGGCGAGGTAGTCGGCGAACAGCTTTCGCCGGACCCCGGCAGGGCCGGTCTGCGGGGCGGGCTCGACCACGGCCGGTGCCGTGGGGTGTTCGTGAACGCCGATCCCGCTGTCCTCAGCGTTCGTGGGTGCGTCGTCGTTCGTGGCGGTTGCCCGGTTCACGGCGTGCGCGTGGGCGAATGCCGCCGCCACGGTCTCGGTGAGCTTGTCGCGCAGATCGGTGATGGCCTCGGCGGCCACGAACACCACAAGCGGCGGGACCGAGTGCAGCACGACCCCGGCCACCGACCCGGCCGCCCACGACGCCCACGTGTTCATCACGTAGGTGGCGGCCAGGGCGAACCACTTCGCCCGCCGCACCCACCGGCCGGTGCGGACCTGATAACGAGCGGTGAGTTGTTCGGCCCGCAGAATCGCCAACAACACCAGCGACACCGTGGGATCGAGCAACCACGCCGCTATCCACGGCAACGACCACGACCGGGCACCGGCGGCCGCGAACTGCTGAACGTTGGCCATCGTGAACGCCAACCCCAGCCCGATGCCGACCCAGCACAGCCGGTCCACCTGCGCACGCACCTGCTCCACCTGCAACGCCACGACGTCCGGGTGCGTCTGATAAGCCCGCACCCGCGCTGCCTCGGCCGCGTCCCTGGCCAGCCGCTGCGCTCGTGTGGTCATCGGCGACCACCACCCCGCCGCCCACGACGCCCACGACCGTCGGTGAACGGGTCCACCGTGGTCACGGTCAACGCCCGCACCAACACCCACGACGCGAACAACGCTGGCATCAGCAGCGTCGCCACCTTCACTACGACCGGGCAGTGCGGGTGGGTCAACGCCAGCCACTGCGCACCCGAGATCACCACCGCCACGGACACCGTCCGCCCCGCGAGGGAGAACAGCCGCACCCCGGTGCGCGCCGCGTTCACCGCCGCCCGCGCCCGCCGGGCCGCCGCCCGCCACAGCCACAGCGCGACCACGAGCACCGCCAGTCCGCCCACCACCTGAGTCGGGGTGAGGCTCCATCCGTTCATCGCAGACCACCAGCCCCGCTGGTGCCGTCGCGGCGTTCGGACCACAGCAGCAACACCGCTCGCCGTTCGTTCTCGGGCAGCGGACCCCACACCCCGCCCAGGGCGTAGCCGTGCGTGCGGAACTCCGACTCCAGACATTCACGCCACACCGGGCACGTCCCGCAGATCGGTTTCACCAGCTCCCGGTCGGCGCGATCGTCGCCGGTCCACTCCGGCATTGCGTCTGCGGTGTCCAACCACCCACACGAACCCCGGTGCCGCACCGCGTCCGACAAGACCTCATCCGGTGCCGACTCGACCCTGTCCAGGTCGGCCGCGATCCGTTCGAACAACTTACTCACAGGGATGCACCCCCGACCTGCGAAGACGTCGAGAAATGCGCCACCGCACACATCGGGACCAGCACTCGGCCCCGCCGCCGGACCACGGGCAACACACCCATCCGCACAGCCCGGCAGATCTCTGCCCTACCCCGGCCGGTCAACCACGCCACTTGATCAACGGGCAGCAACTCAGAACGCGAGAATCTCATTCAGGGAGTCCCTTGCTTGATGTTCCGGACCCGAGATCTCTCGGGCCGTCGTCATCAAGTAAGCCGCCGAACAACAGCACCCACTATGCCGTACCGGGAATGCCGACATCTCGCCTGGGAATATCCCCAGGTCAAGACTGATATCGAGACCGCAGTGCATTCTGAAAAGAATATCTCGGCCCGGATATTCCCTGCGGGAATATCCGATAGGATCGCCGGTCAGGACCGGTGTCGAGTCACCCTGACGAGGGTTGCGCGAACAGACCGGACCTGCCTTGACCTGGTGTTATTCCAGCCGAGACGTGCTCCATTCTCGATCTGATATAGACGCCTCTGGCGGGTCGTGGTTCTTTGAGACGCCCCACACGGACGAGACAGAACCGAGACACAGGGAGACGAGGAAGCCATGGTGGTGGAGGGGCCGCGCGCATGATCGTCACCGCGACACTCACCACCGGAATCTCCCGCGTCACACGCGGGATGGCGGATGCCATCCGGCTGGTCGACGAGATCCTGAGAACTGATCACATCGACTGGGAAACCATCCTGCTTGTCGGTGATGTGGAGTTCCACAGCACCAGGGACGGCCCCTATCCCGACCAACAACTTCGTGTCAGCGTCCGCCCCACCGCAGGATGGGCCGCTCTCAACCACACCGACCACTACAACCCCGACCATCCGATCGCGAACACGTTCAACCCGACACACCCGCCGCCCGACGTGGCCTTGATCTTCAACGGGAGCACCGGATCGGTCTTTCCCCGCACCGCCGCCATACCCGTACCCCACGTCCGGCAGGCGTTGATCGAATGGTTGAACACACGCAAGCGACCCGTCTGCGTGCAGTGGCGACCATTCGACGACTACTAGGACGAGCCGGGAGCGCGCCCCCGCCGCGAAAAGGAGTTGAGCGCCGTGGCCACCGCGAGCGTGACCGTTCTCGCTGTCATCGGCGCGTTGGTCGTCGGCCTGGTGTGGTGGGTGATTTCCGGGTTTGTCGTCGAACACCGGCAAGCGAAAGCCGCCGACCGGATAGCAAGGCGCGTGAACCGGACACCCAGAGCGCACCCAGGAGCAGCCGCACAAAGGAGTCACCACGAGTGAACAAGACGAACCCGCCGACCACACGGTCTCCGGTGATCCCCATGACGTTCACCGACGGCAGAGACCACCTGATCCGTGAAACCCTGATGGCTTCCGCCGGCGTTGGAGGGGTCTATCACGCGGTCTGCGGCGCGACCGGCCTTCTACCGGAATCGCTGGGCACACCTCCCCACACGGAGTGCCCGAACTGCGTTGAGTGGCAGATCAATTGGTGGAACCAGGTCGGCCGCCTCACCAACGACCGTGCGCATCGGCGGCTGTGGAAACGAGGCTCATCCCGTGGCACTCGCCGCCGTGGCCAGTCACACGGGAACCAGCGAAACTAGAAAGAATCCCGATGGCTTCAGTTCACCTCGACCCGCCGTACGCGAGCGGAAAATCCTTCGACGACGAATACACCTACCTGCTGAACGGTCTATGGAAAGCTGGTGCCAAGTTCTATTTCGTCGGCGTCGACTACGCATCCATTGACGTCATCGCCATCGTCAGGATGTGGCCGGTCGGCTGCGCCGACGTCGTGATACTTCGTTCGCCAGAAAACGCGGTGTGTTACCGAACGAACACGAGATCGCACGGCTGCACTGGCCGGGACCCGCTGCAACCTGCGCGAGTTGTCTGGGGATACCGTGAGGAAGAGGACTGCAATAAGGCGTTGCGCCTTGTCCTCGGCGAATTGGAGCCGACTGCGCTCGAACGCGCGGAGACGATCGCACCCGCCGACTTTCGACTCCCTCTGGTCCGAGCACAAACGCGCATCAGAATCGGCAACCTCCGAGATCCGATGCCTCCAACCGAGTGGGTACAGAAGTGAGGAAACACAGTGGCTGACCCCAATCCCATCGACGGACACTCCCCGTACTGCGCCTGCATCGAATGCAGCGGGAAACCACACCAAACCCACTGCATCTGCGTTGACTGCCAGAGAGCAAAGAACCTGGGGCGCCCTCTGACTCGGGGCGAAATAACCGAAAACCACGCCGAAACGGTCAAGGCCAGGAAAAAGGGCCGAAAGTAGCACCCGGCACCCGTCGTATCAAATCAACGTCCAGCATTGAGCACTAGGTAGGATCATGGCTCCGCCAGAGAACGACCGAGGAATCGGAATCCGCAACCCTTCGCTGGCAAAAGCCATTGGAAAACGGCTTCGTGCCGCGAGAGAGGCGCACCAGTGGACCCGCGCCGACGTAGTCGACAAGCTGGACTACGAGATGCATACACAAACAGTATCAACGTACGAACTAGGTTCCAGGAGGATAGCCCTCGAAACTTTTGTTGGTGTGTGCGAGGTTCTCGGCCTAGTGCCGGAAGAGGTGCTTGGCAAATCGCTGATCGAAACCCGGGGGCCAGTCAATCGACCAATCATTGTTGACCTCAAACGCCTGGCTAGCATTCACGACAACCGGCTAGTTGCGCTGCGGCACTGGGCACAGGTTCAACTACTGATGAACAACCAGGTCGTCACAATCGAACCGCTGGCCCTCGCAATGTTGGCGGCTGAGACCGCCTTGTCACCTGCCGAACTCCGCTCCGCTCTACCGAGAGCCGTGCACGACGCATTCGACTTTTCGTGAGAACCCCGATGGCAACCCTGGCTGTAGGTGGCCAAAGTGAACAACCGCCCAGAATCGGAGCCTGCGCGCGGCCACGACCGCGCTATGCTGGCGGCCCAAGCGCTTATGCAAATCCGCAAAGGAAAGAAGATCCCCCAAATTGCATCTAAACTTGGACGCAGTCCAAGTTTGATCCGAACCGTTCTCGAAGAATCCGAAGTGCTTGCACCATCGTGGCCATTCTTGCTAGGCATTTCTCAAGCTGACAAAATCGCCGCATTGAAAAGCAAACGCAAAGACGGCATGTCGCTTGAACAACTTGAAGGCGAAACGGGTATAAACCGCCGCAAGATTGCCTACATGCTCCGATCGGGCGGTGTTATCCCACCCATAGGTCAACCAGCTCAAATCGATGATGACCGCCTGGTTGCACAATACGAGGACGGGTTTAGCCTACGAGAACTTCAAGAGGAGTTTCACCTCTCGTATTTCAGGGTGCGATCCATCCTCATCGCCAAAGGGGTCGACTTGCGCCCACGCGGCAACCCTCGCGGGCTATACCGGGAGATCTCGGCCGGAACGCCGCTAGGGCGTCAATCCACTCCATCCTCAACCCGATCGTGAGTGGCCCAATCGGGCCTGGGGGGCAAAGCCACACTCCCCTCAGGCCCGATAGGTCTCTGATTACAGTTCAGCCCGATAGAACAGTTTTCCGGACCTGGGCGAGAAGCCTAGTTTTTCGTAGAAGCCTTGGGCGTCTTGGTTGCTTGTGTCTGTCGTCCACTCCACACGCGAAAAACCTCGATCGCGCGCGATTTCGATTAGGTGCTGCATAAGTACACGACCAACGCCGATACTCCGGTAGCTTTCCTGCACATACAGCTCTTTGAGATACAGTGAGCTTGTTGATCCCGCTGCGGGCCACAAGTTCGAGAATGAAGCAAACCCCGCCAGAAGTCCAGCATGGTCCTGCGCGACAATTACTTGCACGCCGCCTGCGTCTTGATTGCCGAGCACCTCGCTGATTTGGCGGACTCGGGTCTCGGGAGATTCTGGCGCATCGTCACCGTAAAATTTGTCCACCTCGCCAAGCAATGCGGCGATGCCGTCGCGGTCAGTCGCTAGCGCAGGTCGCACCGATATTTCTGACATGAGATCCTTTCGGCCCTGTTACTTATCGAGGTCAGCGAATAATTCCCTCAGGTCGTTTGCCGCTGGGCTCGTAAAGACTGCGGATGGCATCGTGTCAAGAATATCGCGAGCCCGAGCCGTAATGATGCCGTGGGCTTGCGAATCACTGAGCCCGTTCAAGACCCTTGCCGTTAGGTCAGCAGCCGAAGTGGCGTCACCATCGTGTATGTAGCAGGACGCTTGGTCGAGGTGCACGAGCGCGCGATCCAAGTAGTCATCTTCGGGATACAACGCTAGTGCCTGCTCGTGCACGGCACTGGCCTGCCTGGTCGCTTTGAGGTGTGTAAGCGCGTTTCCTTGATGAAATCTCAACTGAGCTTCGTCATAGCCGAAGGCTGAAGGGATCAAGAGCCCGGAGTCGAGTTGTTCTAGTAGAGACTCGGCCCGGTTCACTGCATCAAAGGTCGCATCTTGTCGTCCCAGTAACGCATGGGCGCGAGCTTCGACTGCTGCGGCGAGAACTCCCCCCACGCCGGTTGCTGCGATCCGCTGGGCACGCTGAGCCGCATTGATCGTGCCCCGTAGGTTCGCGGCGTAGAAATGGAAGTACGCTTCTTGTGCATAGGTCCAGGACTGCAAGTGGGCATCCCCGGTTTCTGCCGCCAGGATCTCGGCGGTTCTCACCCAATTGCGTGCTCCCGGCATGTTGCTGAGCTTGAGCAGTGTCAAGCTCATAAGGCCGGCGAGTTGCGAGAGAATGTGTGTGTATCGGCGCCTGCGATCCTTGGCATTGGTGTGCAGTAGCAGGCCCCGAATCTCGGTAACCCGGGCGATGAGGTCACCGAGTAGCGTTTCCGGAGACTCGTAGCGCGTGGCCTCCCCGAGCCGCAAGACCTGTTCCTCAAACTCATCGGCGCTGGCACTTCCCAGATAGCCGATTGCGAGGGTGTTTGTCAGATCCTCTTGCAGGCGTTCTGCACTCAAAAACAGTGCGTGGTCGACATTTCCGGCGCGTCGCAAACGCAGGGATTCGCCTTGCGTAGGGTCGGTTGGAGAATTGGAAGACCCAAGCAGAACGAGGCCAGCCGACTTGATCTTGCGCGCTTCAACTCGGCTCTGGCCTGGCAAGTCAAACCATAGAAGATCCTGCGGCAGCCTGAGAATTCTGGCGTAGTTTTGCAGGGTCTCCAGATTCTGTTCTGGCCTGCCATTCTCAAGCTTGCTGACTTGCGCTTGGGTAAGGCCCAGCCAACGTCCTAGTAATTCCTGATTGAGTGCTTTTCCGAAGACTTGCAGGTGGTGAGGGTGATGGCGATACGCCTTCAACACCTTGCCCATGTGCTGAGACCCGAACGCAGCGCGCAATTCCTCTGTCTCAAAGAACTCGTCTTTGTGGGCTGCTGGCGTGCGAAGTTGGTCGCGTTGTTCCCGATGGCACTTGCCGCACAGACGGGCCGTGTTGTCAGTGGCTAGCGCAGCCCCGCAACCCGCGCAGCGTCGATCTCCCGGCCCCCCGTGCGGGCCTCGCTGTGGATCGGGCGGACGCAAACTTGATCTCCCGGGGCCGGACTGACTACCTCTGACCAGCGTACATCGGTTACGGTGACCGTGTGCGGTCGACGCGACATCGGACCGAACAGTATGCAGCTTGACAACGTTCAACCACTGGGACGTCACGTACTACAACTGCGGCGGCTGCTGACGGGCTAGGGTCGGGGCGTGACTCTGGTTCTCCTGCACGGACTTGGCGCCCACGGCGCAATCTGGCCCGCTGTCGAATGGGACGGACCCTGCGTCACGCCCGACCTCCCGGGCCACGGTTCGGCCGCGCCGTTGCCCCGGTACACCTTCGGCGGCCTCGCGGCGCGCATCGCCGAATCGTTGGATCCGGATGAGCCGGTCGCGATCCTCGGTCACTCGCTCGGCGGGGTGGTGGCGCTGGCGTTGGCATCGGGGTGGTTCGGGATCAAGGTGACCTCGGTGGTCGCCCTCGGCGTGAAGGTGAGTTGGTCACCGGAAGAGTTGGCGCGAGCGGCATCACTCGCCGCCCGGCCCGCGCGGGTGTTCGCGACTCGGGAGGAAGCGGAGGCTTGGGCGGGGAAGCTGGCGGGGCTGCCGTCTGGGGCTGTGGTTGAGGTTTCCGGCGGGTGGAGGGCTGCCGTCGACCCGCTCGCGTTCGGCGTGGGACGGCCGGACTTGCCCGGACTTCTTGCCGCCGCGCGGTGTCCGGTGACGATGGCGGTGGGGGAGGGGGACGGGATGTCTACTGTGGAGCAGTTGCGGGTGTTGGTTCCGTCACCGGTGGTGTTGGCGGGGGTGGGGCACAACGCGCACGTGGAGGAGCCGGGCGTGGTGAGCGTGTTGCTGGAGTACTTGCGGTAGAGGGCTTTTGTCGCTCGTTATTGGGGTCGTTGTTGGCTGATCTTGGTTGCCTGGATTTGTCGGGGGGCTTGGGTAGGCTGTATCGGGGGCTCTTGTGGGGGTTGATCATGGCCTGGGTAGGTGCGAGTGCCGGTCGAGGGCACGCCCTGCTGGTCAAGGTGGGTGTACCTCGACCAGCAGGACAGGGCGCCTATCTTCTTGAGATATGTGCTCAGTTCACCGGGGCGCCGTTCGGGTCGAGTGCGCGGCCGCTGGCGTCCGGGGTTTCTTCGCGCTGGAAGACCGCGTTACCGAGTTGGGTGACGGCGTTATCAGTAATGCGGGTGAGCCGGAGGAGGCCGTCCCGGGTGAAGGCGAGGTGGAGGAAGTTGTCGACAACGACCTCGATCTTGTCGGTACTGACCATGTCGAGTGTGTACTCGCTGGTGCCGTCGATCTCGGTGTAGACGTCGACGCGGGGGTTGAGCATGGGTGACCTTTCACTGGGGTAGAGCGCGGTCCGGCACTCGTGCTGGTTTAGGGCATATTTCATGCAACGGTTGCCTGCCCTGGCGACAGCCGTGTGACAGGCGAACTGTGTGCCATCGACAGTACGAAGTTCGGACGCCCTGAAGTGCCAGTAAAGTGACAGTCCGTTTGGAGTAGCCGCGTATGCTGGTATGACTCGACGGGAGGGGCCGATGGTGGCTGATGAGGACTCGGTGGGTAGGCGTATTGCGGCGCATCGTAAGCTGTTCGGGTTAACGCAGGCCGACTTGGCTGATCGGGCCGGCTACTCGTTGTCATATGTGCGGGCCATTGAGCAGGGTCGGGAAGTGGTGCCGAACGGGTTCGTCGCGACTGTTGCCCGTGCGTTGAAGGTTGAGCCGGAAGTGCTGACCGGTGCTCCCTATCGGGACACCGTCCTCGCTGAAGGTTCTCTTGGTGAGGTGGCCGAACTGCGGTCGATCGTCGCGGAGGGGCACTATGTTCGACCGTTGCCTCCGGGGTCGATACAAGAACTCGCCCGTGAGTTGGACAAGGTTATTCGTATGTACCGCAACGACAGTGGGCAGCGGGCGCTGGCGAAGCTGCCTGGGCTGATTCGAAAACTTCACGGTGCGGCGCGGGAGACTAGTTCCGATGGGGAGCGTGGTCGGATTTTCTCCCTTCTTTCCGCTGCGTATGTGACTGCTGAGCGGCTCTTTCGGCGGTTTGGGTACTTGACCCATTGTGCGCCTACGCTTGACCAGCTCGAATGGACGGCTGCTCAGGCGGACGACCCGCTTTATCGGGCGCAGGCGAAGGCGAAGCGTGCTCGGGTGTTGATGTATTTCGGGGCTACTGAGGTCAGTGCTTCGCTGGTGGAGGCGGCTACCGCGGAAGCTCATGGTGACAGCGAAGCGGCGATCGCTGTGACGGGGTATGCGCATCTGTGTGGTGCGATTGCAGCGGCGCGTGGTCGGGATATTGGTCGCGCGCATGATCGTATTAGGGAAGCGGAGAAGTTGGCTGTTCGTATTGATGGCGAGAGTGAGCTTTATGGGACCTTGTTTGGCGTAGGGAATGTTGGTATTCATCGTGTAGCAGTGGAGATGGAAGCGGGGGACCCGGAGAAGGCTGCGCGCGATGGGTTTGCTTTGCGGCTTCCTGCGGGAATTGCGCCACCGCGGGCGGGGCATCATTGGCAGGATGTGGCCCGTGCTTGTCTGCTGGCGGGCGATCCGACGAGGTCGTTGGTGGCGCTCAATCGAGCCCGGAAGGTGGCTCCTCAGCAGACGAGACTTCATCCGGCTGTTCGGGAGACTCTGCGGGGTATTGCTGAGGCTGAGCGTAGGAAGTCGGACAGTCTCGCGTCTTTTGCGGGGTGGGTGGGGATTCGGCTTTGAGGTCTTGTAGGTGTTGGGCGGGTTGATGTTGTCGGTGGGCTTGGGTGGGCTGTGTATTCGGGGGCTTTGTTGGCGGTTGATCTTGGTGTGAGGGGGCTCTGGGCCTCGGCTGCGCCTCGGGGGTCGGCCTGGTCGCCTTCGGCGACGCCGGCGC
>NZ_AXWW01000093.1 GCF_000482865.1 Actinokineospora inagensis DSM 44258
GGGGTGGGGGATTCGGTGTATACGGTCCACTCTGGGGGAATCCGCATGGGTGCGGGATCGGAGGGGAGGGGGGTCCTGAGTGGACTGTGGGGGTGGGGGAGTGGGGGGGGGATGCGCGTGCATTCGCACGGGAGGGTGGGGGATGCGTTTGGGGGGAACGGATGTGTGGAGGGGTCCACAAGGGACCTTGGGGGGAGTCTTAGTGTGACAGTTGCGAGGGGAACGCATCGGACGATCACGGGGGTGGGGTGGCCGGAATCCGCGAACGGGCCGGGTGACCGTACGTGATCTGGGCCACATTGAGGGTGAATTCCCGGCCGTTCCAGGGGGTCCGTGGTGACTACGGCGGGGCAGCATCGCGTTGGGCCAAACGGGTAGCGCGGTGGGAAGAGATCCACTCCTTCGGGGGAGCAAGTGGGGGCAGTCCACGTGGGACCGTCCGAATTTGGGCCGGATGGGGACCGCGCGCTCCGCTGATCGGTCCCGGGTCGGGTGTCCTCGACCGATCGTTGCGCGATCAGCCACTGTGGACTGGCCCACATCTCCACTGTGGACAGCGCGGCGTTGCCGTGGGACCGTGGTCTGGTGTCTGAACTGAATGCGACCGCCGCCGCTCTGCTCGGCCTGCTGCACGAGGGCCCGCAGACCGGTGGCCAGTTGGTGTCCGCCGCACGGGAGCGTTTCGGCTCCTTCTTCAGCGTGACGCGCAGCCAGGTCTACCGTGAACTGCCCGCGCTCGCCGACGCCGGACTTGTGCGGCTGGGCAAGCAGGGTCCCCGCTCGAGCCAGCAGTACGTGATCACCGCCGCGGGCAAGAAGGCGTTCAAGTCGTGGCTCGGCGGCGAGCCCGGTCCCGACCACCTGCGCAGCCCGCTGATCTTGCGGTTGGTGCACGCGAGCACCCTGACCGCCAAGCAGCGGGTCGGCTTGATCGACTCGGCCAAGCAGGTCTACAACGGCGAGCACGAGGCGGCCAAGACGGCCGCGAAGACCGCCGAGGACCCGTACGCCAAGGCGATCGCGGAGTTCGGGGTGGCCAGGGCCAAGGCGGTGCTGAAGCTGCTGGAGTCCATCCCCAAGTCCTGACCCGGCTACCGCCGCAGCGGTGGCGTCCGTGTCCGCGTAGTCTTTTCCGACGTGAACCCGGACGTCGCCGCTGAGCTGAAGGATCTGTCCGCCTCGCTGGCCAATGTCGAGGCGGTGATGGACCTGGCGGGCCTGCGCGCGCAGATCGCCGAGTTGGAGGAACAGGCCGCCAAGCCGGACCTGTGGGACGACCCGGAGTCCGCCCAGAAGGTGACGAGCAAGCTCTCGCACCGGCAGGGTGAGCTGCGCCGGGTCGAGGAGCTGCGGTCGCGGCTGGACGACCTCTCGGTGCTGTTCGAGCTGGCCGAGGAGGGTGCCGACGCGGACGCCGAGGCCGAGGCGCGCGCCGAGCAGGAGAAGCTGGGGTCGGACATCTCCTCACTGGAGGTGCGCACCCTGCTCTCCGGCGAGTACGACGGCCGCGACGCGCTGGTGACGATCCGGTCGGAGGCCGGTGGCGTCGACGCCGCCGACTTCGCCGAGATGCTGCTGCGCATGTACCTGCGGTGGTCGGAACGGCACGGCTACCCCACCGAGGTCTACGACACCTCGTACGCCGAAGAGGCCGGCATCAAGTCGGCCACGTTCAAGATCGCCGCGCCTTACGCGTACGGCACGCTGTCGGTCGAGCAGGGCACGCACCGGCTGGTGCGGATCTCGCCGTTCGACAACCAGGGTCGCAGGCAGACCTCGTTCGCCGCGGTCGAGGTGGTGCCGGTGGTCGAGCAGACCGACCACGTGGACATCGACGAGAAGGACCTGCGGGTCGACGTGTACCGCTCGTCCGGTCCCGGTGGACAGGGCGTGAACACGACCGACTCGGCGGTCCGGCTGACCCACATCCCGACCGGCATCGTGGTGTCCTGCCAGAACGAGCGCTCGCAGTTGCAGAACAAGGCGTCCGCGATGGCGGTGCTGCAGGCGAAGCTGCTGGAGCGGCGCAGGCAGGAGCAGCAGGCCAAGATGGACGCCCTGAAGGACACCTCCAGCGGGTCCTGGGGCAACCAGATGCGCACCTACGTGCTGCACCCGTACCAGATGGTCAAGGACCTGCGCACCGAGCACGAGGTGGGCAACCCGTCCGCGGTGCTCGACGGCGACATCGACGGGTTCCTGGAGTCCGGTATCCGCTGGCGCAAGACCCAGTTCGAACCCACCCGCGGGTGACCGCGGGCGCACGGTGGGTGACCAGGGCACACCGTAACGGTGGGCAAGACAACGGCTCGATAACGACCAGAGGTAGACTCGCCGACCGTGATCCGGCTCGAACAGGTTTCCAAGGTCTACAAGACCTCCACCCGCCCCGCGTTGGAGAACGTGTCGGTCGAGGTGGACAAGGGTGAGTTCGTCTTCCTGATCGGGGCGTCCGGCTCGGGGAAGTCGACTTTCCTGCGGTTGCTGCTGCGCGAGGAGGTCCCCAGCAAGGGCCGCGTGTACGTGGCCAACTTCGACCTCACCCGGATGGCGCGGCGGCGGGTGCCGCGGCTGCGCCAGTCGATCGGCTGCGTGTTCCAGGACTTCCGGCTGCTGGCGAACAAGACCGTCGCGGAGAACGTGGCGTTCGCGCTCGAGGTGATCGGCAAGCCCCGGCACACGATCCGCAAGGTGGTGCCCGAGGTGCTGGAGCTGGTCGGCCTGGAGGGCAAGGCGGGCCGGATGCCGCACGAGCTCTCCGGTGGCGAGCAGCAGCGGGTGGCCATCGCCCGCGCGTTCGTCAACCGGCCGCTGATGCTGCTCGCCGACGAGCCGACCGGGAACCTGGACCCGGACACCAGCCAGGACATCATGCTGCTGCTGGAGCGGATCAACCGCACCGGCACCACGGTGCTGATGGCGACGCACGACCACTCCATCGTGGACTCGATGCGGCGCCGGGTCGTCGAGCTCGACCTCGGTCGCGTGGTCCGCGACGACGCCCGCGGCGTCTACGGCGTCGGCCGCTGACCTGACCGTGCCGCGCCACCAGAACAGCCTGCCCGGATAGCGAGGAACCCCAGCCCCGATGCGTGCCAGCTTCGTGTTCAGCGAGGTCGTGACCGGTCTGCGCCGGAACATCACGATGACCATCGCGATGATCATCACGACCGCCATCTCGCTGCTGCTGCTCGGCGGTGGCCTCCTGGTGGTGCGGATGATCGACAACACCAAGGAGCTCTACCAGGACAAGGTCCAGGTCAACATCTACCTGACCAACGACGTGTCCGCCTCGGACAAGCAGTGCCAGAACGACCCGTGCAAGGGCCTGCGTTCGGCGCTGGAGTCCGACCCGGCGGTCCAGACGGTCGAGTTCGAGAACCGCGACCAGGCCTACGAGCGGTTCAAGCGGATCTTCGAGGCCCAGCCGGAGTTGGTGAAGCTGGCCCGGCCGGAGGCGCTGCCGTCGTCGTTCAACGTGCGGTTGAAGAACCCGGACCGGCCCGAGGTGATCGTCCAGACCTACCAGGGCCGCCCCGGCGTCGACTCGATCGGCGACCAGAGCCAGTTCCTCGACCGGTTCTTCAGCGCGCTCAACGGGGTCCGCAACGGCACGTTCTTCATGGCGGGCCTGATGGCGGTCGCGGCGCTGCTGCTGATCTCCAACACGGTCCAGTTGTCCGCGTTCACCCGGCGCACCGAGGTCGGCATCATGCGGCTGGTGGGCGCGACCCGCTGGTACACGCAGTTGCCGTTCCTCCTGGAGGCGGTGGTGACCGGTCTGACCGGTGCCCTGGTGGCGACCGGCCTGCTGGTCGGGTTGAAGCTGGCCTTCCTCGACGACGTGCTCGCCCAGCCGATCAAGTCCGGTGTGGTGAAGGCGGTGGAGGCGGGTGACATCGCGTTCGTCGCGCCGATCCTGTTCCTCATCGCGACGGTCGTCTCGGCGTTCACCGGCTATGTGACCCTGCGCCTCTACGTCCGGACGTAGCTCGCGGGTGTTTGCGTAGAGTTGCACGTCATGGCGAAGGAACGCGGGCGCAAGGCGATCGTCACCAACCGCAAGGCCCGGCACGACTACTCGATCATCGACACCTACGAGGCCGGCGTGGTCCTGGTGGGTACCGAGGTCAAGAGCCTGCGCGAGGGCCGGGCGTCCATCGTCGACGCGTTCGCCACCGTCGACGACGGCGAGGTGTTCCTGCGCAACCTGTTCATCCCGGAGTACGTGCAGGGCACCTGGACCAACCACGAGCCGCGGCGGACCCGCAAGCTGCTGCTGCACCGCGCCGAGATCACCCGGCTGATCGGCAAGATCAAGGAGACCGGGACGGCGCTGGTGCCGCTGTCGCTGTACTTCTCGGACGGCAAGGTCAAGGTCGAGTTGGCCTTGGCGCGCGGCAAGAAGGCGTACGACAAGCGGCAGGACATCGCGAAGCGGGACGCCAACCGGGAGATCGCGCGGGCGGTCGGCAGGCGAGCCAAGGGCCGCGACTAAGTGTTCGGGCCTGCGAACGACGCAGAGGTCGCGGACTGGGTGCGTGGTCTGGGGCTGCCCGGTCTGGTGGACGTGCACGTGCACTTCCTGCCCGAGTCGGTCCAGCGGAAGGTGTGGGCGTACTTCGACGACGCCGAGCGCAACTACGGCCGCGCGTGGCCGATCCACTACCGCGGCTCTGAGCAGCAACGGGTGGAGACGCTTCGCGCACTCGGCGTGATCGGGTACGCGCCGCTCGTGTACCCGCACAAGCCGGGCATGGGGGAGTGGCTGACCGAGTGGGTGGCCGGGTTCGCCGCCCGCGTACCGGAGGCGGTGCCAACCGCGACCCTCTACCCGGAACCGTCCGTCGTCCGGTACCTGGATGCCGCTCTGCGCGACGGTGCTCGCTGCGTTAAGGCGCACGTTCAGGTTGGCGGGTACGACCCGCGCGAGGAGGTCCTGGACGCCGCGTGGGGGCTGCTGGCCGACGCGGGCGTGCCCGTGGTTGTGCATTGTGGACACGGACCGCTGCCGGGCGAGTTCACCGGGTTGTCCGTTTTCGAGGACGTGCTGCGCAGGCATCCCCGGTTGACGGCGGTCTTGGCGCACGCGGGCATGCCGGAGATCAGTCGCGCGTTGGACCTTGTGGCGCGGTACTCGCGCGTGTACCTGGACACCACGATGGTCGGTGTCGGGTTCACGCTCGAATCCGCGCCGCTGCCGGACGACTGGACCGCGCGGCTGGCCGAGGTGCCCGATCGGGTGGTGCTGGGCACGGACTTCCCGAGCGTCCCGTACCCGTACGCCGAGCAGGTGCGGGCTATCGCGGGCTGGGCGCAGGCCCCTGGCCTGGGCGAACCGTTCCTCCGGGCGGTGCTGCACGACACGGGGGCCCGGCTGCTCGCTCTGGGCGAACGCTAGCCGGAAACAAAACCCGGCTCAGGGAAGTTGACGTGGTCAGACTCAACTTCTGGAGGCTGAACCCCATGTCCGAGGCCCTGAACCTGCCGGTGCTCCCGCTGGACGACGCTGTGCTGCTGCCCGGCATGGTCGTGCCGATCCAGCTCACCGGCTCCGACAACGCCACCGAGGCGCGCGCCGCCATCGAAGCCGCCCAAGCCGCCGGTGAACCCGCCCGGGTCGTGCTGGTGCCCAGGTTGGACGGCAAATACGCCAGGGTCGGCACATTGGCGGTGGTCGAACAGGTGGGCAGGCTGCCCGGCGGCGACCGGGCCGCCGTGGTCCGGACCACCGGCAGGCTGCGGATCGGCGCGGGCACCACCGGGCCGGGCGCCGCCCTGTGGGTGCGGGTCGAGACGGCCGACGAGACCACCGACGAACGCACCGCCGAACTCGCCCGCGAGTACAAGGGCCTGGTCACCACGATCTTGCAGCAGCGCGGTGCCTGGCAGGTCGTCGACAGCGTGACCCAGGTCGACAACCCGGCCGCGCTCGCCGACCTCGCCGGATACGCGCCGTACCTCTCCGACGAGCAGAAGGTCTGGCTGCTGGAGACCACCGACGTCACCGCGCGGCTGGCGCGGCTGCTGGAGTGGGGCCGCGAGCACCTGGCCGAGTTGGACGTCGCCGAGACGATCCGCAAGGACGTCAAGGAGGGCATGGAGAAGCAGCAGCGGGAGTTCCTGCTGCGCCAACAACTCGCCGCCATCCGCAAGGAACTGGCCGAACTGGACGGCAAACCCGCGTCCGAGGAGCAGGACTACCGGGCCAGGGTCACCGACGCCGACCTGCCGGACAAGGTCCGCGCGGCCGCTTTGTCCGAAGTGGACAAGCTGGAGCGCACCTCGGACCAGTCGCCGGAGGTCGGCTGGATCCGGACCTGGCTGGACACAGTCCTGGAGCTGCCCTGGAACACCCGCACCGACGACGCGTACGACATCGCGGGCGCGCGGGCGGTGCTCGACGCCGACCACGCCGGCCTCGCGGACGTGAAGGACCGGATCATCGAATACCTGGCCGTGCGCAAGCGGCGCGACGAGCGCGGTCTCGGCGTGGTCGGTGGCCGCCGCTCCGGAGCGGTGCTCGCACTCGCCGGTCCGCCCGGGGTCGGCAAAACCTCCCTGGGTGAGTCGGTCGCGCGGGCCATGGGCCGCAAGTTCGTCCGGGTCGCCCTCGGCGGCGTCCGCGACGAGGCCGAGATCCGCGGCCACCGCCGCACCTACGTCGGCGCGCTGCCCGGCCGGATCGTGCGGGCCATCAGCGAAGCGGGCTCGATGAACCCGGTCGTGCTGCTCGACGAGATCGACAAGGTCGGCTCCGACTACCGCGGCGACCCGACCGCCGCCCTGCTGGAGGTCCTGGACCCGGCGCAGAACCACACCTTCCGCGACCACTACCTCGAGGTCGAACTGGACCTCTCGGACGTGGTGTTCCTGGCGACCGCCAACGTCATCGAGTCGATCCCGGCGCCCCTGCTCGACCGGATGGAACTGGTGCGGCTGGACGGCTACACCGAGGACGAGAAGGTCGTCATCGGGTCCGGCCACCTGCTGCCCCGGCAGTTGGAGCGGGCGGGCCTGACCGTGGACGAGGTCGTGCTGACCGAGCCCGCGCTGCGGCTGCTCGCCGGGGAGTACACCCGGGAGGCCGGGGTGCGGCAGTTGGAGCGGTCGATCGCCCGCGTCCTGCGGAAGGTCGCGGCCCGGCTGGCCCTCGGCGAGGCCGAGTTGCCGCTGACCGTGGACGTCGGCGACCTGCGCGGCTACCTCGGTCAGCCCAAGCACACGCCGGAGTCGGCGGAGCGGACCGCGGTGCCCGGGGTGTCGACCGGCCTGGCCGTGACCGGCGCGGGCGGCGACGTCCTGTTCGTCGAGGCGTCGCTGGCCGAGAAGTCGACCGGTGCCGCGGGGGTGACGTTGACCGGGCAGTTGGGCGACGTCATGAAGGAATCCGCGCAGATCGCCCTGTCGTTCCTGCGGTCGCACGGCCCTTCGCTGGGCCTGCCGGTCGACGAGCTCGCCGAGCGCGGGGTGCACGTCCACGTCCCCGCGGGCGCGGTCCCCAAGGACGGCCCGAGCGCGGGCATCACGATGACCACGGCGCTCGCGTCACTCCTGTCCGGCCGCCCCGTCCGCTCCGACGTCGCCATGACCGGTGAGGTCTCGCTGACCGGCCGAGTCCTCCCCATCGGCGGCGTCAAGCAGAAGCTCCTCGCCGCGCACCGGGCGGGCATCACCACGGTCCTGCTGCCGCAACGCAACGAACCCGACCTGGACGACGTCCCGGAGTCCGTCCGCGGCGAACTGACCATCCACCTGGTCGCCGACGTCCGCGACGCCCTCCGGCTCGCCCTGGAACCCGCGGTGGGCCAGGCACTCGCCGCGTAAACCGGGTGGTCCCATAGCGGAACAGGCTGCTCACGGCACTGATGCCGTGGGCAGCCTGTCTTCGCGCGGGGGACCTACACGTGGCTGAGGACCTGCGGAGGAGCCCATTCCGGCTCGGGGACGCGGGCAGACCGGGTACACAGGGCGACGCCGGTGAGGATCAGGACCGCCCACGGCACCGGTCCGTCGAACAGGCCGGGACCGTCCGGGCCGAACCCGTGCACGGTGAGGCCGAGCAGCCCACCCGCCGCTGTGACAAACCCGGCAGTGGTGTCCCGAGTGGACGGAACGGCCCGCCCGCCACCGGTCTCGAACCGGCCGAACACCCGGACCAGGGTGGCCAGAACCAGCGCGGCGCACCCCAGCCACATCGGGGCGGCGGCGAACCAGGCGACCGTGCCCGGCTCCGGCGTGTGGTACCCGAAGCCCATGACGGTCACCCCGGCGACCACGACCAGCGCGGGCATGTGCCACAGGTAGATCGTGGTGCAGCGGGTGCCCAACGCGGTCAGCGTGGGCCCGGCGAGCCGGTTGAGCACGGGGCGGGCGAGCAGCAGCAGACCCAGTTGTCCCACCGCGAGCGGGAGGAGGACGGCGGCGGGCGGGCTCATGTTGGACACCGGCGCCCCCGGCATCCCGATCATGCTCAGCGCGTACGGTCCACACGCGACCATCAGCGCGACGGTGCCGTAGCCCGCGACCGCCATCGCCGCGTGGAACCGGCGGCCGCGCTCCAGCAGCCCGTCCGCGTAGCAGATGCCGATCTGGTGCACCGCGACCCACACGACCACCGCGTTCGCGAACCCAGCTTCCGGGAGCCCGGCGAACCGCACCACGTCGACCAGGACGGCCACCGCGGCCAGCGGCACGACCACCCACGCCCCGAACCGCTCGTGCGCCTTCACCATCACCGGCGTCAACGCCACCACAATCAGGTACACGACCAGGAACCACAACAACTGAGCCGTGATCCCACCCGCGATGTCCACCGGCTGCGGCGGAACCTCCAGTCGCAGCAGCAGGTCCGGCAGCACGACCCACACCCCGGCCAGCGGCAGCACCGGGATCACCAACCGCCGCAACCGACTCGCCAACCACCCCCGCTTGTCCACCGCCGCCCGGTACGAGTGCGTGTTCGCCGCCCCACCCGCGAAGAACACCACCGGCATCACCTGCGACAACCACGTCACGACCCACCACCCCGGCGTGGCCAGCGCGTTGCCGGTCACCAGCGTGCGGCCGTCCGTGGACAACACCGGCATCAACCAGTGCTGGAACACGACCAGCAGCACGGCCCCCACGCGGAGCACATCCAGGAACGGGTCCCGCTTCTTCACCGCTGCCCCCTCTCACTCGCCGACGGGACCAGCATCTCGGCGGACCAGCCCGGAAACGACCAGGCCAGCCGGTGTCTCCGACGTAGTGGTCGCCCCCGGCGCGAGGGTGAGGGCAGCCCTACCTCATGGGATTCCGGACCACTCCGTCCACTGGCGTCTGGTAGACCTCCAGGACGGAGCCGTCGGCGAACGTGATCGCGGTGAACTCACGCAGGTTGCCCACCAGCCTGCCCCGGACAACCGACTCGACACCGCGGACCTGCCGGTTGTCCACCTCCCACCAGGTGAGCAAGGTCGAGCCTGCCGCCCGCTCCGCTTCATCGCGGGTGAACACGCCGAACACCCTGCCCATCGTGGACACACCGTCGCTGTCGTCCTTCTCGACGACCACCGCCTGCCGTCGGTCGGTGCCGACCAGCAACGCCTTGCCCTGCCCGGTGATCAGGTGGTCCGCACAGCGCACGGCCAGGTCACCCTCGTCCGCCGCGACGACCCGCCCGCACACCGTCGGGTCGTAGACCCACTCGTCCAGGTCGAAGGCCCGTTCCCGGACCACGTCGCTCGGCAACGGCAGGCCTGCGTCCTTGACCTTGGTTTTCGGCAACTCGCCGGTCGGCACGCGCGGTGCTTCGAAGCGATCGCCGATGAGAGCGAGAAAATGGCCGAGGGACACGCGCACGAAGGCCAACCGCTGCCCGGAGAGCCACTCCGAGCGTTCGACCTCGACGGTTTTCAACCGCGTCTGGTTTTCGACGTCCAGCGAAATCAACATGTCAGTTCCCCGCCAACCAGGATTGCACGAGCTCGCCGCGAACGCCGGGTAAGAGGATCGAGTAGCCCGAACTGTCCGCGAGCATGATGTCGAGGTGGTGGCCAGACTCGCCTACCCGCACCGACCGCAGCGCCGATCGGTCGAACTCCACTCCGGATTCGACCTTGGGCAGTTCAACCGGCTTCCCCGGTTCACCGTGATGCCCGAACACATCAGTCCCGCCGGTCACCATCGATGCGGTCGCCCGCACGACCCTGCCCATGATTCCCGGCGCCGGTTTCGATTCCTGCTTGGTCAGCCTCTCCCTGTCCTCGGTGGGGCACCAGCCACGCCAGCCTGCGCGGGGTGAGCACCCAGCAGCCGCTGATCTCGGTCAAGCTCGCGATGGTCTTGTTGTGCCACGGCCGGATCGCGGTCACCGCCAAGCAGTCCGGGGACTGCCCGAAGACCCTGGTCCGCGCGTGTTTCGAACCGTTGTCGGGGCCGTCGTCGACCATCTCGCCGTCCGTGGCGTCGATGAGCTCGTCGGCGACCGACAGCACCCCCCGCCCGACTGCCCGGATGGCCCGGCTCGCCAGGCCGCGTTGCGGATCTCCGTTGTCCCGCAGACCCGGCACCGAGTACCGCGCGTTGTGCAGGGGTGTCCGGTACACCAACCAGCACCCGTTTCCCCGGCGCGCACCAGTGCGCACGCGCCGCTGGCGGAAAGATCACTCGACTCCCCCTCCTCGGCGCACAACTTAGCAACCGGTGGCGGTGCGCGTGGGTTTTTCCGCTCTGCTGTGAGCAGCGCTGCTGACAGCGGAAACGGCGGCGGGCAACCGAATCGCCGGGCACGCTGAACCCATGACCGACACGGAGAAGCAACCGATATTCAGCGAGCGAACCCGCCGCGAACTCCACGAACGCCGCGTCCTCGTCCTGGACGGACCACTGGACGACGACAACGGAACCCTGCTCACCACGCAGTTGATCGCCCTGGCCGCGGAGAACCCGTCGGCCGACATCTCGCTGTGGATTCATTCGCCCGGCGGATCGGTGTCGTCAATGCTGGCGATCCGCGACGTCATGCGCCTGGTCCCGTGCGATGTGTCCACCCTGGTGCTGGGAATCGCCTACAGCGCGGGCCAGTTCCTGCTGTCGTCCGGCACCCCGGGGAAACGCCGGGCCTTACCGCATTCCCGCGTCCTCATGCACCAGGGCTCCGCGGGCATCGGCGGCACCGCCGTGGACATCGAACTGCAGGCCGACGACCTGCGGCACACCCGGGACACCGTCCTCGGCCTCATCGCGCGGGACACCGGCCAACCCGTGGAGCGGATCTTCGAGGACTCCCTGCACGACCGCTGGTACACGGCCCAGGAGGCACTCGACTACGGCTTCATCGACGCCATCGTGCAGGACTTCGCCGAGATCACCCCGGAGGTCACCCCCCGATGAGCACCTACACCATCCCCAGTGTGATCGCGGCGAACCCCCGCGGCGAACGCATCATGGACGTCTACTCGCACCTGTTGACCGAACGCATCGTCTACCTGGGCACCGCCATCGACACCGGCGTCGCCAACGCCCTGATCGCCCAACTGCTCTACCTGGAAGCCGAGAACCCCGAGCGCGACATCCAGCTCTACGTCAACTGCGAGGGCGGCGACCCCAGCGCCATGCTCGCCATCTACGACACCATGCAGTACATCCGCCCCGAGATCGCCACCAGTTGCGTCGGCCAAGCCGTCGCCGTCGGCGCCGTTCTGCTGGCCGCGGGCACCCCGGGCAAACGCGCCGCCCTACCGCACACCCGCGTCATCCTCCACCAACCCGCCGCCCAAGGCCGCGGCGCCATCCCCGACCTCATCCTCCAGGCCGACGAACTGGTCCGCATCCGCGCCGACATCGAGGCGATCCTGTCCCACCACACCGGCCAACCCATCCCCCGCCTGCGCGCCGACACCGACCACGACCACGTCTTCACCGCCCCCGCCGCCCAAACCTACGGCCTCATCGACACCGTCATCACCTCCCGCTAGCCCTCCCACTGATCCCTTCCGCTAGCCCCACCCACTGCCTTCCCACTTGCCCCTTCTGCTAGCCCACCTACTGCCCTTCCGCTGGCCCCTTCTGCTAGACCCCCACTGCCTCTTTCCGCTCGCCTTCCCATTCACTTCAGCCTTCCGTCCCCCTATTCCGCCTCCCCACTCTTCAGCCGCTCCGTCCCCCTCGCCCGCTCGCTCCCCACTCAATTCAGCCCGCTCATCCCTCCTCACCGCCTTCTCCATCCCTCCTCGCGCGGTGCCTCTCCTCCTCCCTTCTTCGCTCTCTCTTCGCCAGCTCTCTCCCCTTGCCCCCGTCCTGCCCGCCTTCTCCTCCCCTCCAGCTCCTCTCACTCCTTCTGCCCACGGCAGAACCCC
>NZ_AXWW01000094.1 GCF_000482865.1 Actinokineospora inagensis DSM 44258
AAGGCCACGCTTTCCAGTGGCCCCGCCTTTTAGCCTTACCCAGGCCACCGCTAGGGGCCCCAAACAAAACAACTTCACCACAACGGGCACCACCGCTTTCATCTGGCGCCCGAGGCCGGCGTCGCCGAAGGCGACCAGGCCGACCCCCGAGGCGCAGCCGAGGCCCAGAGCCCAGACCCCGCCGCAGCAGGGCCGGACCCACTCACCCCGCCAACCCACCACCCGACGAATAATTCGGACTCAACGACAACGCACTGAACCGAAACGGCCGAGCCACCCAATTGAACCCCAACGGACAATGCCGAGTCCCCGCCGGAATATAAACCGACCCGCTCGTCGTCACCGTATGCCGAACACCCGCGACATCAAAATAGATCTCCGCACCAAGATCATCAACATTGTCCGGGTCGTTACCATGCCAAATAAGGACCTCATCATAATCGTGCACATGCTCCTTGACCCACTCCACCGGAGCATCGCACTCGTGAATCCACGTATACGTCAGGTGGATCTTGCTCTCCGGCACCTCCCGCGACCGCATCAGCGCCAGCGACTCGCCGATGTTGTCTGGCTCCACCACCCCACCAGCCGCGCCCTCGTTGACGAGGTCGTCCAGGCAGTTCGGCATCTTCCTGACGAACAGGTGCTCGTACGGGCTGACCATGGTCCTCCATCCTCACGCCCCTGGACGACCGACGGTAACAGCTCCCATCGACGATAAACAACGGTCGTAGACCAACAGCGGGCCCGCCGGAAAGCGGGCCCGCCGTGCCTACCTCGGTTCGAGCACGAACACCGGGATCTGCCGATCGGTCTTCTCCTGGTACTCGCCGTACGACGGGTACGCGGCGACGGCGCGGGTCCACCACTCGGCGCGTTCCGGGCCGTCGACCTCGCGGGCGACATAGGTCTTGGTGGTGGTGCCGTCCTGCAGGTCGAACTCGGGGTGGGCCTTGATGTTGTGGTACCAGGTGGGGTGCTCCGGGGCGCCGCCCTTCGACGCGACCACCGCGTACCGGCCGTCGTGTTCGACCCGCATGACCGGGGTGTAGCGCAGCTTGCCGGTCTTCGCGCCCCGCAGGGTCAGCAGCACGACCGGCGAGCCGAGGATCTTGATCCCCTCGGTCGTCCCGGTCGCCAGGATCTGCTGGGTCTGGTCGCGCACGAACTGCTCGGGGCTGAGCTCAACGGTGTCATCTGCCATGCCCCGGTGAACGTCCGAACCGCCGCCGTCATTCCCCCCGGACGGGTGACAGGACCGCGCGTCACTCAGCGGAGTGGTTGACGATCCAGACGTTGTTGGCGGAACCCAGGGAGGCGGCGGCGGCGGAGTTGTGGGTCTCGTTGTGCACGGTTGAGGTCCCGTGCGGGACTCGACTCGATTCACGGGTGCGGTTGGCGTGGACGCGGGGCGGTAAGAACGTCCGGATCGGGACGGGTTTGGCCGCGCGGAGTCGATGGAGCAGTTCGACGGCGCCCTCCGCGATCTCGTAGCCGTCCTGGCAAACGGTGGCGCGCAGCGGACCGGTACCGGTGTCGATCTGGGCGCACGCCTCGACGATGCCGTCGACGCCGACGACCACCGTGTCAGTGACACCCTCCCAGCGCAGGGCGTCGACGGCGCCGAGGGCCATCTCGTCGTTCGTACAGAAGATCGCGTCGGGGCGGTGGCCGCCGAGCAACCGGGCGCGCACGGCGTTGAGGGCGGCGGCGCGGTGGAAGGCGCAGGTGTCGTCGACCAGCACCGTCGACTCGGGCAGGGCGGCGCGCAGGGTGGCGACGAAGACTTCCTGGCGGCCGGGGTGTTCAGTGCTGGCGATCACGAGGACGAACGGGTCACGGCGGGTGAGGGTGCCGAGCAGCCAGCGGGCCGCGGCCTCGCCGATGGCGCCGGGTGAGTAGCCGATGAACGCCGTACCCGGCGGGTAGTCGGCCTCGGTGGGGAACGGCTCCAGGTCGACGAACACCACCGGTTGGGCGAACTCGGCGCAGAACTCGGCCAGGTCGACGCGCATGTGGTCGGGGTTGGTCGGCATGATGACGCCGCCCGCGTAGTCGGGACGGCGGGCCAAGACGCGGCGCAGGTGGTGGACCACACCGCGCCGGTCGTAGTCGCGGCGGGGGCGTTTGAGGACGACGTCGGTCTGGACGTGGTCGAAGGCGTCGAGCACGTGCCCGATCAGTTCGCCGAGCCAGTACTTCTGGTCGAACGCGGAGACCACCAGGAACACCTGCGCCATCGCCACAGTGTGCCCGGTGCGCGCTCGCGGTGGACAGAAGCGGGGCATTTGGGGGCGGCTGCTTCCGCTCGTGCGGGTGGTTGGTGAGGATGGCGGGGAAAACTTCCGCGGTTCGGGGGAGAACGGCGCCCCGCTCGCCACACACCCCACGACCACACGGCTCGACCTCGGGAGAACTGGCCATGGACAGGGTGGCTGCCGCACAGGGGAACGACGGATCGATGGTGGACCGGTTGCGCGCGGGTGACGCCGCCGCCCGGCGGGAGATGTTCGCGCAGTGGCACCCGTGGCTGCGGGGGTACCTGCGGTCGCGGGTGGACGCGGGCGATGTGGACGACCTGGCAGGCGAGGTGATCATCCGGGCGTTGGAGGGGCTGCGCAACGGGCAGCGGCCGGAGGTGTTCGGGGCCTGGTTGACCGGGATCGCGCGCAACGTCGTCAAGAGGTGGTACGACCAGAAGGAGCACAGGCCGACCGCCTTACCGGAGGAGTTGCCGCAGCGGCCGACGGACCCGCAGCTCGAACTGGACCGGACCGACCTGCCGGACCAGCCCGCGGACCTGGTGTTCCAGTTGAGCAGGCAGCACCTGTGGAGCACCGTCCTGGACGCGGCCCGCGGGCTGGACGGGGACATGGCCGTCATCATGGGCGAGCACCTGCGGCAGGCCGGGCAGCACCGCTGGGTCGTCGGCACGGAGCTGGCGCGGGCGGTGGGTCGACCGGTGGACGTGGTGAACCGCCAGTTCAACCGGTCGCACCGGCGGATGCGGGACCTGGTGACAGCGCTGATGATCGCCCGCACCGGGCAGGGCGACTGCGCCGCGCTGGTCGGGCTGCTGCGCCCGGAGCAACGGCTGCGGCCGAACGGGCTGGTGCTGGACGCGGCCCAGGCGAGGCGGGTCCTCAAGCACGCCAAGGCGTGCCGGGCGTGCGCGCCGCGGGCCCGGCAGGCCTCGGACCTCAGCAGGTGGGCGTTGGGTCCCGGGCTGGTCGGCCTGGCCGATGACGACGACGAGCGGCGCCGGGCGATCGCCGGGCTGTTCCTGCGGACCGGCGAGGCACCCGCGCTCGGGGCGGTGCCCGCGCCGCTCACCCTGGCGGACGTGCGCGCGGTGGACCGGGTGCGGGCCGCGCTGCCACGGTTCGACGGGCTGGTCCGGTTCGTCCAAGAGCACCCTGACCTGGTGCAGCGGGTCGTGGCCGCGGCGGGCGGCGCGGCGGCGGCGGCCACGATCGTGCTGGCCGTGCTCGCCCAGGACCATCGGGACCTCGCGGACCCGCCGCCCCGGGACCTACCCGTCGTCGACACGGTCGACACCGTCGACACCGTCGGCACGACCACCGCGCCGCCACCGGCGACCGGGGGCACGCCGATCCCGTTCGCCCCGGTCGCCGTCACCACATCGACCGGTACCGGCGTGGCCGCCCCAACCCCGGCACCCGCGACCACCACCACTCCAGCAGCGAACGCGCCCGTAGTGAGCACGACCGAGGCCGCCACAACGCAACCGTCCATCCCGATGACCACCGCCGCGCCCAACTCCCCGCAACCCACCACTGCCCCGGCCGCCCCGGCCGCGAAGGCGGTGACCATCGACGTCACCGGTCTGTCCTACGAGACCTTCACCGTCAGTGGGCAGGCCGGGGTGCTGAACGCGCACAACACCCATGAGTTGAAGCTGGCACCTGGCCCGCACACCTTGACCGTCTCGGCAGGCCCGAAGGTCGCGTTCCAGGTCACCCAGGACAACCGCGTCGAGTACGACCCGAGCCTGGAAGGCACCCTCACCGGCGCCGGGACCCCCAGCCTGGTCGTGCACGGTCATCGGGTAACGCTCAACACCGATGACGTGAGCTACTACAACGTCACTGTCACCGGCACCGGTTGGCCCACCGCGTCGACCCGATCCCGCTACCTCTTACCCGGCAAGCACGCCATGGTTTTCCCCGCAGGCAAACAACTCCCCTTCACAGTGACCGGCAACGGTCAGGTGACCTACGACCACTCCCTGGACACCCTGTTGACCGGCAGGGACACCTCGACGCTGGCCGTGCACGGTTACCAGATCACTTTGGACACCAGGGAACTGTCCTACGCCAACACAACCGTCAGCGGAACCGGCTGGCCCGCCTACAACCCCGTCGGCACGCGCCGGTTGGTCCCCGGCTCATACACCTTGAACGGGATGAACGGCAACACCGTCCCCTTCACCGTGACCGACGACGGCACCGTGGCCTACGACTCCACAATGGACAGAATCCTCACCGGAGCGGGGACCTCAACGCTGACCGCGCACGGCCTGCCCGTCACCGTCGACTACACCGACCTGGACGGCACCAACGCGACCCTCGACGGCGCGGGCTGGCCGGTGCCGCAGAAGGTTCGCACCTTCCGAATGCTGCCCGGCAAGCAGAACTTCCGAACCGCCGGCGGCCAGTTCGTCCCCTTTGTCCTGGCCGCTGACGGCAGGATCGACTACGACACCTCCGCCAACAGCCTCCTGACTGGTCGTGGCGGGAACACGTTGGTGGTGCACGGTTATCGGATCACCCTCGACGTTCGGGACATCAGCTACTACAACGCGATGGTCGCGGGTGTCGCGTTCACAACGCCCGCGCCGACGCACGTCGTCCGACTGCTCCCCGGCAGGCAGTCGGTCCTCACGACGAACGGCAACGCGGTGCCCTTCGTCGTGACCGGCACCGGTCAGATCGACTACGACGCGGGCCTGGGCGGAATCCTCACCGGCGCGGGCACCGGGACAATCGCCCTGCACGGATTCCCCATCACGATCGACGCCACCGCGACGGGCCGGTCAACGGTCCTGGTCGGCGGCGTCGGGACCATGGACGCCCGGTCGGCGCACACGGTGAAACTGTTGCCCGGCAAGCACATCCTGAACGACTCCTCGTTCCAGGTGACCGACGGCGGGCGGGTCGACTTCCCAGCAGGCCTTGACGGACTGTTCTCCGGTCGGGGCTCCAGCACACTCGTCGTCCGCAGGTGAGGCCGAGGCCCGGCGGCGGTGCGGACCGCCGCCGGGCCGGGTCACTCATCGCGGGACCAGCAACCGGGCTTCGAGGTCGGACTCCTTGACCACGATGTGCACCGGCAGGTAGTCGCCCGGGTCGATCCGCCGATAGCCGTGCCGCACCACCGATTCGTGGATCTGCTCGGACACCACGACCACCAGGTCCGCCTCCGGCGACCGCTCGAACTCGGCGTAGAGCGGCTCGCCGTCGACCATCCGGCACGCCTTGGTGACGTCCGCGCTCACCCAGCCGTACCGGGTGCGCAAGACCTCACCGGCGTGCACCGCCATCCGCAGCCGGATCCGCAGGTGGGCGGCGACCTCCGCGTTGTACGCGCGCAACACCCGGACCAGGTTCGGCACCACCGGGTCCAGGATGTCCACTTTGGAGATCCCAGGCGGCAGCAGGATGATCATCCCGTCCCCGGTCCCTTCGACCGCCAGCCGCCACCACGGGATGCCCGCGGCGCGGAACGCCCGCCGCACCAACACATCCAGCGCCCGGCGGGCCCGCGCCTGCGCGGGGTTGTCCCACCGGGACGAGCTCGCGATGTCGAACACCACGATCGACCGGTGTCTCGGTCCGGTGAACCTGTCCATGACCACTCCCTCCTGGGTTTGGCCATGACGTGCCGGACGAGGACCCGATCTCCCCGGGTTCTCCCGATTTGCTCCGCTGTGGAGCGTCAAGGAGTGGCGAGTACCAGGTCGCGCAGTTGGCGGCGGGAGCGGATGCCGAGTTTGGTGAAAACCTTGCGCAGGTGCCATTCGACCGTACGGGGGCTGATGAACAGGCGGGTGCCGATCTCCGGGTTGGACAGGCCTTCGCGGGCGAGGCGGGCGATGTGGAACTCCTGGGCGGTCAGGTCCTCGTCGGCGGGGGCGGCGCGTTTCCGGACGGTTTCGCCGGTGGCGAGGAGTTCTCGGCGGGCGCGGGCGGCGAAGGCGTCGACGCGCATGGCGGTGAGGTGGTCGTGGGCGGTGCGGAGGTGATCACGGGCCTCGACGCGGTGGCCTTCGCGGCGGAGCCATTCGCCGAACAGGAGGTGGCCGCGGGCGAGGTCCACGCGCATCGGGGTCCGCGCGAGATGGTCCAGGGATTCGCGGTGGAGGTGGTGGGGGTCGCCGAGAGCGGCGAGGGCGCGGAAACGGGCGTCGATACCGAGGTGCCAGTCGGTGGGGGTCGCGCGGGCGCGTTCGGCCGACCGGTTGAGGGCGGTGGCGAGCGAGGCGTCGTCGCCGGTTCGGGAGGCGGCCTCGGCGAGTTCGACGGTGGCGGGCATCAGGGTGCCGAGGGCGTGGTCGGGGACGCGGGCGGCGGCGTCCAGGGCGGTGTCGTGCCGCCCGAGTCCATTGTGGAGGACGGCGGACGCGTACTCGGTCAGGCCGTCCACCTGCTGCCCCCGGAACGCGGCGAGCAGAACCCCGGCGTGGCCGACGGGCCCGGTCCGGGTGACGTCGGCGATCGAACGTTCCTCGGCGATGGCGGCCTCGGCGGCGACGAGGTCACCGGTGTGGATCTCCACCTGGGCGAGGAAGTCGAGCGCGGACTGGAGGGTGACCAGGGCGCCCATCTCCCGGGCGAGCTGGACCTGGCGGGTGGCGACGGTGCGCGCGGTGGCGAAGTCGCCCAACTCGGCGGCGATGACACCGTCGTGCTCAGCGGCTTTCACAAGGGGCTCGGCGGTATAACCCTCGGTGAGACGACTGGCGAGCGCGTCGAGCACCAGGTCAACAGGGCGGGGCGGCTCTCGGCGCGGGGCGGACCGGGCGGCCGCGGCGGTCGACGGGTCAGCTCGGATCGCCGCCAGGTGGGCCTCACGGGCGAGGTCGGGGTCGAGCGGGGCGAGACGGTGGGCGGCGTCGAGCAGCAACCCGGCCGCCTCGCTCCCCCGCCGCTGGTCGACGGCGATCCGGCCGCGCAGATAGGTGACCTCGGCAGCGCGCCTCACGTCGACCGGACCGGCGTCGACCGAGGTCAGCACGTCGAGCGCGGGAGCGAGCACACCGGCGGCGTGGTTGAGCCGGGCCGCGGCGAGTTCCCGGTCGGCCCGGCGGTCGGGTGCCGGGGTGAGCCGGGCCGCGTGTTCGAGGACAGCGGCGGCCGCGACGAGACCGCCCCTTGCCCGGACCCGGTCGGCGGAACGCTCCAGGTCGACGGCGATGTCCTCGTCCGGGATGACGGTGGCCAGGGCGCGGTGCCAGGCTCGGCGGTCCGGTTCGGTGGTGACCTCGGCCAAGGCGCGGTGCGCGTCCTGGCGATCGCGGGTCGACGCGGAGCGGTAGACGGCCGAGCGGACCAGCGGGTGGCGGAACCGCACCCGCGGCCCGAACTCGATCAACCCGCTCTCCTCCGCCGCGGTCCCCGGGTCGGCGCCGAGCCCGAGCACCCCGGCCGCGGCCCACAGCAGCGTGGCATCCCCCAGCGGCTCGGCAGCGGCGACCAGCAGCAGTCGCCGCGTGTCGGCGGGCAGGCGGTCGACCTGGCGGACGAAACCCTGTTCGACGTCGGCCCGCTGGGCGGTAAACCCGTCGGTCAGCTCCGCTTCGGTCCACGCGCGCGGCAACTCGACGATGGCAAGAGGGTTGCCGCGGGCCTCGGCGATGACGCGGTCGCGCACCCTGGGGTCGACCGGGCCCGGCACAACCGAGTCGAGCAGGACCCCGGCGTCGACTTTGTTCAGTCCACCGATGACAAGTTCGGGCAGCCCGGCCAGCTCGGGGGCGGCGTCGCGGGTGGCGAACACCAGCGCGATCCGCTCGGCGAGCAGCCTGCGCGCCACGAACGCCAGCACCTGCGCGGACATCCGGTCCAACCACTGGGCGTCGTCGACCAGGCACACCAACGGCTCGCCCTCGGCGACCTCGGCCAGCAGCGTCAGCACCCCGAGGCCGACCAGGAACCGGTTGACCAGGCCACCCGCGCTCAGCCCGAACGCGGTGCCGAGGGCGTCCCGCTGGGGTCCGGGCAGGCGGGTGACGTGGTCGAGGAAGGGGGCGCAGAGCTGGTGCAGGCCGGAGTAGACCAGTTCCTGCTCGGACTCGACCCCAGCCGCCCGGACGACCCGGCAGCCCGGGGCGTGCCCGGCGAGGTGGTCGAGCAGGGAGGTCTTGCCGATGCCCGGGTCACCACGCAGGACGAGGACCTGGCTGCGGCCCGCGCGCGCCCGCTCGGGGAGCCGGTCGATGGCGGCGCACTCGTCCTGCCTGCCGAGCAACCCCATGCCGCCACTCTAGTCAGTGACTCGCAAGCCACCCCCGGGTCACCGGTGGACCAGGGTGTTCCACGGGTGCGAGCCGGGTCATCGCGGCGGGATCGTTGAGCCATGGAAATGAGCCTTGAGGTCGTGGTCCTGCCCGTCGCGGACGTGGATCGCGCCAAGCACTTCTACCAGGCCCTCGGCTGGCGGCTGGACGCCGACTTCGCGGGCGCCGACGGGTTCCGGGTGGTCCAGTTCACCCCGCCGGGCTCCGGCGCGTCGATCATCTTCGGTACCGGCCTGACCGAGGCCGCGCCCGGGTCGGCCCAGGGGCTGCACCTGGTCGTCGCCGAGGTGACCGCCGCGCACGCGTTCCTGGTCGACCACGGCGTGGCCGTCAGCCCGGTGTTCCACGACGCGGACGGCGTGTTCCACCGCGCCGGGACCACCGGCCGGGTCCCCGGCCCCGACCCGGCCCGCCGCAGCTACGCCTCGTTCGCCTCCTTCACCGACCCGGACGGCAACGGCTGGGTCCTGCAGGAGATCACCACCCGCCTCCCCGGCCGCTGACCCCCAGGAGCCCACCCATGATCACCTTCCGCGACACCGCCGACCTCGAACAGGCCCTCCGCCGAGCCGCCGAGGCGCACTCCCGCCACGAACAGCGCACCGGCCACCCCGACCCGGACTGGCCCCGCTGGTACGCCGAACACCTCACCCGCGAACACCGCTTCGCCCACCTCCCCACCCGCGTGGACCCCACCGGCACCACCGCCCCGACCAGCCATCCCCTCACCCCCACAGACCAGGACGTCCTCCACTACGCCGCAGGCGGCCACGACTGGGGCGACCCCACCGACGCCTAGACGCCTCGTTCAGACCACGAACACCAACACACCAACGATGACCGCGACAACACTGGGCAACCGACACCACGCGCGTCGCGACCGGACCACGTCGACCACGAACCGGCCGAACACCACCAACGCCACCGTGGCGGCGATCCCGGCCGTGACCGCGTGGACATCACCCGGAACATCGGGCTGCTCAAGCCTGCGCACAACCAACAGCAACGTCGAGGCCAGCGCGGCCCCGAACACGACCTGCGCCACCACTTCGTACGCGATCGACGCCACCCGTGCCCGGTCCTGCCGCTTCCCCGGGATGAAAGCCCAGGCCGCGCCCGCGAAGTAGCGACTGGCGAGCGCACCGAACCCGATCACGACCGCCCCCACCAACCAGGGCACGACATACCCACCGCTCAACGACCACACCGATGTCGCCGCGAACAGGCCCACCACCGGGTGCCCCACGACGGTGAGCGCCCAGGAGGCCCGGAACCACCCCCGGGCCTCCGACAGGTCCAGCGGGTGGACCAGCGGCCGCACGGCCGGATCGGGCAGGTCGACCAGCTCAGTGATCATGATTGCTCCACGGGACTTCGTCGATGAAGGTGTCCAGGTCCTGCTGCCCCCGGCCGATGTCGTAAACCTTCTGCCGCGCCACACCCAGGTGCGCCGCGACCGAGACGGCGCTGTACTCGTCCAGCAGCTCCCGCACCGCCCGCGCCCGCACCGCCGACGCCCGCGAGTTGAGGTGCGCCACCAACGCACTGACCTCCGCCGCGAGCAACGCGACCGCGACCGCCCCGCCGAAGTAGTCGGCCCACCCCTCGTCCGCCCCGGTGGCCGCCGCGCAGAGGGTGTCCCCCGCGTCCGCCAGCACAGCCCCCACCTGCCCCGCCGTCACCCCATTGGCGACAAAGCGATCCCGCACCGAGTCACGAACCTCAACCGGCCGATGCGCCAGCACCGCCGCCCACATGTCACCCCGGGGTTGACGAGCCATACGCTCAAGCGTGCTGCACGCCGCCAAGCCCTGTCAACCCCAGGGTGACACATGCCCCGACGTGCGAGGATGGCCGCCACCCCCCGTGACCCAAGGAGCCCCCACTTGAGCAGTCTGACCGTACGCGTAAAAGCACGCACCAACCCGTACAGCTACATGCTCGACGCAGACGACCTACACGCCCTGCTGCTCGACCTGGCCCGCAACCGAGCCGCCAGCATCGAACACAACCACGCCGCAGGCCACTACAACCGCACCTCCATGGCATTCGTCATGATGGACCCCACCGCCGACCCCTGGGTCCCCCACCACCAGGCCGTCCTAGCCGCCCTCACCATCGGCGACGACGCCACCCGCTTCCTCCCCAACGCCGCCGCCAAAGCCGCAAGCCACCGCCGCCTCAACCGAAACCACGGCGAAGCCGCCCTCACCGACCCCCACCTCTGCGGCACCGGCGCCTTCCGCTACGGCCACTCCGCCAACATCCGAGGCCAAATAGTCGGCGCCAGCTCCCAAACCCCCGACCAAGACCTCGTCGAAGCCGCCCACCTCGCCACAGATTTCGTCAACGCCATCAGCACCCACCACCACACCTGGCAAGCCACCACCCCCCAAACCTATTGGTTCACCAAGGACACCACCCCCCACCAGCCCTACCGCGACATGGTGTCCTTCTTCACCACAGAGGCATAAAACCCCACCC
>NZ_AXWW01000095.1 GCF_000482865.1 Actinokineospora inagensis DSM 44258
CGATCACGGCGCAGATAGGCCAAGGTGACCACCACCGAGGTGAACAACCCCGACACCGGCGGCCACCGTCGAGTCGGCCCGCCGGTTCCGTGGTGAATCGCGGCACACACGTTCTCGATGGAGACCCGCGCCAGGCCGGTGGCATGACACATGTCAGGCGGTCCGTTCGTTGAGAGTCTCTGGCGTGATAACCGAACTCTCCCAAACCGGCCGCTGTCCCTATCAACCGCCCCCACATTGATGATCACAGAGGCGTGACCAGAATCCGCCTGAATAACCCTCTGTGATGAACGCGTTCGCCATTACGTTCGGTGACCGTCGGTCGGGCGCCAAACCTACTGATCAACACCGCCGGAAACCCCGATCATGGGATAGACCCGCAGGGGTCACCGTTGGTTGGGGGACGGTGGGGTGAGGGTGGCGAGGAGGTCGGCGAGGCCGCCGGGGGCGCGGCCGTGGGTGCGGGCGCTGGTGGTGACCGTGATGTGGTCGGCGTAGGCGCGGCGGTGGCCGGTGTGGCCGAGGCGGCGCCAGATGTCGTGGTCTTCGCCGGTGTTGAGGGGGCCGAAGCCGCCGACGGTGTCGTAGGCGTCGGCTCGGATGCCGAGGTTGGCGCCGTAGACGTTGCCGTGGCCCTCGGGGACGCGGGCCAGGTCGAGGACGCGGGCGTAGCGCCGGACGGCCGCGAGGGGCAGGCCCGCGAGGTGGTCGAGGTCGACCGTGCCCGCGGTGGCGTGGGTCCCGGTGGTGGCCAGCCGCAGGTGGTCGGTGAGCCAGTTCTCGGGGACGGTGGTGTCGGCGTCGGTGGACAGCAGCCAGGTTTCAGCGGGCCGGTGCGGATCCAGGAGCGCGCGGGCGTGCCGCAGCCCCAGGTCGCGGATCTCACCGAGTGGGCGGTCGATGTCGTTGGTGAGCACCACCGCCGGATGACCGTCCAAAGCGGACTTGGCGAGGGCGGCGGTGTCGTCGGCGCAGCGGTCGGCGACGACGCACAACGACCAGGCCGCTGTCGGACCCAGTGCGCGCGCGGCGGCGGTGATCGCGCGCAGGCAGGCGTGGATGGTGTCGTGTTCATCGCGGGCCGGGATGGCGATCGCGACGGCGGTGATCGGTGTCGTCACCGGCGGCGCAGCACGTGGACGGCGAACTCGCGGTCGAGGTGTTCGACGAGTGGGTCGAGGTCGGGGTGGGCCAGCAGGCGGCGGTGGGCGTCCATGCCGTCGCGGGGTGCCTCGGCGGCCCACGGCAACCAGTGCGCTGCGAGCAGGTGCCCGCCTTGGCGCAGCACGGAAACCGCTTTGTCCACTGTGGATTCCAGATCGCTGTCGCCCAAGTAGTAGAGGATTTCGCTGAAAACGACCAGGTCCAGGGGTCCACTGGGGAGGTTGGGCAACGCACCCGTCTCGACGTGGACGTTGGTCGAGTTCGCGGTGCGTGCCCGTGCCCGTTCGACGGCGGCGGGTACCGGGTCGAACGCGATCAGCCGGTCGCACCGCGCGGCGAGGTCGGCGGTGAGCTGACCGATCCCGCACGCCGGTTCCACGGCCACCCCGTACCGCTCGTCCGGCAGGCAGGCGAGGGTGATCGCGCGCTTGCGCCGCTCGTACCAGGTGTCGTCGACCGACCACGGGTCGGTGCGCGCGGCGTAGAGGTCGGCGAACCGGCCCACCGGGGCGCTTTCGCGCGGCGGCTCGCGGAACACGACCTCCACGGCGCGGTCGAAGTGGTTCAGCGTCGCCGCGTCCAGGATCGGGTCGCGCGGGTCGAGTTGGGAGGCGAACGCCGCGATGGCCGCCGCCTTCCGCTCGCGTCGCACGGGATCGACCGGCACGGCGAACGCACGTGAGCGCGGCACAGCGGGATCTTCCGGCCGCAGCCAGTGCCACATCCAGATCGGGTAGGACCAGCGGTGCGCGGTGCCGGGCGCGACCCGCAACGCGACCGCGCCGGCGCACTGGTGGTCGGGGTGCGGGTCCCCCGGCCACGGCACCAGGCACAGGTCGGCCTCCGCCAGCGCCACACCGAGCGCGTCGGCCAGTTCGTCCTGGTGCCGGGTGAGCCCGGAGTCCGGGAGCCCCAGCCACTGGACCTCGACGCCGTCGAGCCCTTGGGCGCGCAGCGCGGCCATGAGTTCGCGGCGACGGGTGCGGCCCAGTTCGGCGCGTTCGGTGCCGGACATCGCCGGGAAGGCGGCCTCCCCGTCGGTCGCGACCACCAGCCGGACCTCGGTGCCGCGCTCGTGCAGGGTTTGGATCAGCCCGCCCGCGCCGAGGGTCTCGTCGTCGGGGTGGGCGGCCACGACCACGGCGCGGTCGTGGCGTTCGTCGGGGAACTCGCGCAGGCCGGTCAGCCAGGACGTCCACTCGGTCTCCCCGGTGGTGGGCCGCCCGCTCACCCGGCGTCCAGCACGGTTCGACCGAGCGCGGCCATGTCCCGCTCGGCGTGGTGCTGGCGCACGTAGACCTGCAGGTCGGCCAGCCGCTGGGCGAACGCGCGGTCGCGGCCCAACGACGTGGGCCCGACGATCCTCGGCACCCGGTCCACCACCTCCCAGGCGGCGCGCTCGACGACCGCCCGGCAGGTCGCCAGGTGGTGACCGGTCGCGACGCCGTGGTCCACGAGCCTGGCGACGTGCTCCAGGTGCGCGCCCGCGCCCGCGACAGCGGCGTGCAATGCGCCGAGGTGGGCCAGTTGGTGCTCATCGGCCGTGCGGGCAGCCAGGACATCGACAACGTCGTCGAGCACCCCGACCGCGCCACCGAGCCAGACGGCGGCGACTCCACCGCCGCCCGCCGCGAACCCGGGGCGCGCGGTGTACCAACCGGGCGGCCCGATGACGGCGGCGGGCTCGACCTGGTCGAACCGCACGTCCGCGCTGTCGGAGGCGTCCATGCCGATGGCCTGCCACGTCGTCGGATCCGGGATGACCCCGGGGTGGGCGAGATCGACCTCCACCAGGGACACCGCGCCCGCGTCGGTCACCGCGACCACGAGCGCGCGGTCCAGGTTGGTCGCACCGGAGCAGAACCGCATCGCCCCGTGCACCCGCCCGCGGACCAGCCGGGCGCACACCCCGCCGGATCGCGACGCCCACACCCCGTACAGCGCCCCGGTCACCGCGGCCCGCCCGGCCTCGGCCAAGATCGCCACCGCGTCGACGTGGCCCTCCGCCAACCGGGCCACCGCCAGGTCGGTCCGTCCCAACTCGACCAACCCGGCCCACCGCTCCAGCGTGTCGACCCCCGGCAACGGCAGGTCGAGAGCGCCGGCCGCGAGCCGCTCCCGCACCACGGCGGCGACACCGGTGGTGGATCGCGGCGTGGGTATCCGCGCCGGACGTTCGGCGTCGAGCCACCCCAAACCGGTGGCGGTGCGCACAGCAGCGGACAACGGGCCTCCCTCGACATCGCTCATCGAGTCGGGCATACCCGGTAACCAGCGGTTCCATGCCTGGACCGACGGCCTTTCAGCACGGCGAGCCCGCTGCCGTGAGCTCGGCGGCTAGCCCCGCACGTAAACGAGAAAGTAGACGGGGCGTGCGGAGGGGAAGAAGCGGCGGCCCGCCGAGTCCACCATTTTCCATTTGACCATGCAGGTTGTGGGCGTTTTGGGCGCGGTGACGTCCACACTGATCTTGACCCGATCGTTGGGCAAGGTGTCGCCGATGGCGATGCGTTCCGGGGTCTGACACGTGTCGGGTGTCACCGGCAGGTCTTCGCGTTCCAGGTATCGACCGCGCCAGATCGCCAGACCGGAGTTCTCAATCTCCCAGATCTTGGTGAACCGGGTTCCCGGGCTGACGACCGTGCCGTCCGGAATGGTGAGGTCGCCGATGAACCGAGACCGGTCGTCAGGGACCAGTGGACCCGGCACGTCCGTTGTGGGCGACGATGACGTGTTCGCCGAAGTGTTCTGGCTGTTCGGGATCAGGAAAACCACAGCGGCGATCGCAGCCGCGGCACCTGTCGCCAGCAGGACGAACAGCCGCCGTCTGCGCCGAGGGCGAGTCGGCGGGGTCGCCACCTCGGCGCTGTCCGGGACAACAGACGCGGTTTCGTCGGTTACCACGCTTTCGTCCGGACTCGGCGCTGTTGATGCCGCGCTCCACCGCGCCTGCCACTCCTCCTCATTTCCCCCGCAGGCGCGGACGAACTCGCGGGTCGCCTCCCAGGACGGGAGCCGAGCACCGGAAAGACAGTCGTGCAACGTCGTGTGCGAGATGCGGCCGGAGCGGGCCGCCATCTGCCGCAGCGACGGCTGACCCGCGGCCTCCCGCAGCTCACGCAGTTCCCCCGCGAACCGGCGAGCCGCCTCCTGCCTGGCCTCCCGCCGCAGATCCCCCTGATCGTCGAGCATCGAACTTTCCCCCTGTCAGAACTGTTGTCAGTCTGTGTAAACCCCTGTCGGACAACGGATGGACGGTGTGATCCTCGCAGGGCCGGACGGCGCGGACATCGACTGAACGCGTGACGGCCCGGCAGAAAACCAGCTATCGACAAGGGGAATCGATGAGAGTGGCACACAAGGCGGTCGCCGCGGCGACGGCCGCGGGGATCGCGCTCGGCACGGCGGTCCTCGCACCGGGGGTCGCCTCGGCGGCGTCGTACAACGGTGCCTGCGGGAGCGGGTACGGGGTGGTCAACCACCGGGACCTCACCGGCGGCACGGTCTACCTCACCTACAACAACGGCACCGGCCTCAACTGCGTTGTCACCGTGCGCAACAGCCCTGGCGCGAAACTGTGGATGAACGCCAGGATCGCCAGGTCCGACGACATCGTGTGGACACAGGACCCCGGTTACTTCGGGACATACGCCGGCCCGGTGTACCGCTCCGCCGCGGGCGTGTGCGTCGATTGGGGTGGCGACATCGACACGGCCACCGTGACCGCGTCGGGCACCAACTGCGGCTAGTCCGCCTGGACCGACAACCGCCGCGTGCAGAAAGGCCGACTCGCGGCGGTTGTCGGGTCCGCAACACTTCCTCGATGACGAAGACCATTGGTTGAACTGGTTGGGCGACGCAGAGCTCGTCGAGACCTCCGCGCAAACGGTCCCAGTTCCCCGCCCAAGAAATGGGCGTATCATGATCGTCATCGCGTGCTAGAAGACTGTTTTCCTCGGGCCATTTCCGGCGGGCATGGCCGTTGCGGCCGTCGCGGTGATATCGACGAAAACGAGATGATCATCCGGTGTAATAGGCAGGCGGGTTACACGGCCGTCGCTACATCTTACCTGGTCAGAGGGCATGTAGGGCGGGTGCACGGGTCTCGGTGCCAATGTTTTCCCGATGTAAGCACTCATCCGGAAACCACCCGCGTGACACCCGACTACACCGTTCGGCGCAACTGGTTGACCCATTTATGGTCACCCGCGCGGAAGCGGGTCCAAACCGGTCTGGACATGTGCTGCACTTACCGGGAATAGTGCATCATCCGCTGCGACCTGCTGAGGCATCGGTGCACCGCTCTGACTGCTGGAGGACGTCGATGACCGCGTTGGGCTTGAATCATGACGAGTCCGTGAGTCAGCAGATCACCAACTACGCCGACAATTACGCTTACCGACCACAACCGGAACCGTACTTAGTGGACAACCCGTACCGGCGCCCGCTCGACCGTGCCCGATTGGCCGGGATTGACTGGCGTCGACCGCTGACCGAGGACCGGTTCGCCTCCGACGACAGCCTGCTCGCCAACCGGGTGCTGATGAACGTCTATGAGAGCGACTCGATGTTCCTGCCGGTCGACGGCCTGCGCGGCAAGGAACGCGACTTCGCCGCCTTCTACGACCCGGACAGCCGCGTGCTCGCCGACCGGATCCGGCCGACCGCCGAGCGGTTCGCCCTCGGCTTCCTCGACGACTCCGTTCGGGTCAACGGGCACTGGGACGAGGCGCAGACGCTCAGCCACCTCGACGCCACCATCCACGAGGCCACCACCGGCGGTTTCCCGGTGCAGACCGCCGTCGAGCGGGCCGCCGACCCGCGCCGGGCCGCCGAGATGCTGATGGTCCAGATGGCCCTCGACGGCCTCACCGAGGCGACCGCCATGTCGCAGAACCTCGGTGGCGCCTTCGGCCCCGAGCAGAGCGAACTGTTCAAGATCTTCATCGACGAGTTCGGCTACGGCGTGTTCGACGCCAAGCACAGCACCCTGTTCACCGACCTGTGCCGCAGCGTCGGCATGCGGACCAGCCCGCACCACTACTGGTTCTTCTACCTGCCGTCGTCCATCGCGGTGAACAACTACTTCTACCGGGTCACCCACGACCGCACCGGGTTCTTCCGCTACATCGGCGCGATGGCGTTGCTCGAAGCCACTTTCGCGCCGTGGTTCGCCCGGCTGACCACGGTGCTGCGCACCATCTTCGGCGACGCCGTGGACACCCGCTACTGCGACGAACACGCCCACATCGACCAGCACCACGGCCGGATGGCCGTACACGACCTGCTGATGCCGCTCGCCCGCAAGCACGGCCCGGTGGCCGCGCGCGGGCTGATCCGCGGCGTCGAGGAGATCCGGCTGCTCAGCTCGCTCGCCGACGCGGACCTGTTGGCCCAGTTGGCGTGGACGCCGTCCGCGCGGCCCGCCCGCTCCACCGCGGACGTCGAGCAGGCGCCGGGCGTGCCGGAAATCCGCGACATCGGCCCGACGACGGCGTTCGAGACCAGGGTGGCCGATGTCGACACCTCGGTGGACGTGAGCAGCGGCCGGGTGCACCTGCACTTCAGCGGCACCGGCGATCCGCTCACCGTGGCCGCGGGCAGCGGGGTCAGCGTGCCGAAGGGCCGGTTGTACGGGCTGTCCGCCGACGAGGACGCCGTCGTCGTGGTCGGCGAGCGATGAGCCGCAGCGTCCGCGTCGAACTGGACTGGCCCCGGGAGAACACGGTCGTCCTCGGTGACCGGCACTTCTTCGCCTACGACCGGTCCGGCGCCGTGCACGTGATCGCCTCCCGGTGCGCCCACCGGGGCGGCCCGCTGCACCTCGGCCGGATCGAGAACGGCAAGCTGCGCTGTCCGTGGCACGGCAACGACTTCCGGGTCGACCGGCTCTGCGCGCGCGGGGTGGCGGTCGTGCAGCGCGGCGACCGGGTGATCGCCTACCTGCCCGCCGAGCCGGACTCCCCCGACTCCCCCGCTGCTGTCAACTCCATCGTGCTGGCCAAGTGATCGCGGGCCAGTCCTTTCCGAACAGTCCTTTTTGTCCCGTCTGCCCAGCCTGCGATGAGCCGAATGAGGTCGTCCGTGACCCAACAAGCCGAACTTCCCGTGTCCGATCCGGGCGAGCTCGCGCCCGCCGGTCCTCCGCCGGACACCGCGGAGCTGGTCAGGTCGTTGACGGCCAGGGGTGAGGCCCTGCTGCACGGCGCCGCCGCGGGCGAGGCGATGGAGTGCCTGCGCGTGGCCAGCCTGCTGGCGGGCCCCGGCGACGAGCGGCAGGCCCGGCTGCTGAACCGGGCCGTCCGCCAGGTGGTGCCGCGCTGGCACTTCGCGATGATGAACGACCACGAGCGCAACGCCGCCTACGAGGAGGCGATCATCGCCACCGTCCGGCCGGGCGACGTCGTGCTGGACATCGGAACCGGCTCGGGGCTGCTCGCGCTGCTGGCCGCCAAGGCGGGCGCGAGCACGGTGATCACCTGCGAGGCCGAGCCGGTGATCGCGGCCGCCGCCCGGCAGATCGTGCGCGCCAACGGCTACGCCGACACGATCAAGGTGGTCGACGCCCGGTCGACCGCGCTGCGCGTCGGCATCGACCTGCCCACCAGGGCGAACGTCCTGGTCACCGAGATCTTCGACTGCGCGCTGCTCGGCGAGCACGCCCTGCCCGCGCTGGAGCACGCCCGCCGCGAGCTGCTCACCCCCAACGCCCGGCTGGTGCCGGGACGCGGCAGGCTGCTCGGCCAACTGGTGGAAAGCGACCGGCTGCGTTCGCACAACAACGTGACGGTCGCGTGCGGCTTCGACGTCAGCCCGTTCAACCAGTTCCGGTCCACCGAGTACTTCTCGACCTACCTGCACAGCCACGACCACCGGATGCTGACCGCGCCGTTCGAACTGCTGAACGTCGACTTCGGCACCGACCAGCCCGCGGGCACGAGCGAGGTGACCACGCTGCCGGTGATCGACGGGCAGTGCGACGCGGTGGCGATGTGGTTCGAGCTGGACCTCGCGCCGGGCATCACGCTGTCCAACGGCCCGCGCCACCGGTACACCCACTGGCGCCAGGCGGTGCAGACCTTCGACCAGCGGTTCCGCTGCGATGCGGGCCTCCCGGTGACCCTGCGCGTCTCGCACGACCGGGAACGCGTCCACGTCCGCGCCCCCTTGGCCGAGTGGTGACCGGCACCCGCGTCGCCGATCCGGCCCACCGCCGGGTCGAGGCGGCACAGGGCGCACGGGTGACGACGGCGGCTCGGCACCGCGGCACCCCGGACGTCGGTGCGGACCGCCGGGCACCGGTGCGGTTCCGCATCCTCGGCCCGCTGGAGTACCACGACGGCAGCGCGTGGCGGCTGATCGGCTCGGCGAAGCAGCGCTCCCTGCTCGCCGTGCTGCTGCTGCACGCCAACCAGGTGGTCGGCGTGGACCGGCTGATCGCGGAGCTGTGGCCGGACGGTCCCGCCGCCACCGCCAGCGGCCTGCTCGCAGGCTACGTGTGGCGGCTGCGCACAGCGCTCGGCGACCAGGCGGGCACGGTGCTGGTCACCCAGGCGCCCGGGTACCGGCTCGTGGTACCGCCGATGTCGTTGGACGTGCACGAGTTCGAGGCGTTCACGGTCACCGCGCGGTCCCGTCAAGCGGGCGGCGACCTCGCCGGGGCGGCCGAGTCGTTCGCCGCCGCGGTGGCGTTGTGGCGGGACACGCCACTGGCCGACGTCGCGATGACCCCGGCCGTGATGGCCGAGCGAGCGCGGCTGGAGGAAGCGCAACTGTCCATCGCGGAGGGCAGGCTGGGCGTGGGCATCGAACTCGGCCAGCACGAGTCGCTGCTGCCGGAGCTCAAGCTGCTGGTCGCCCAATTCCCGCTGCGGGAACGCCTGCACGCGCACCTGATGCTCGCCCTGTACCGGTGCGGCGACCAGGCCGACGCCCTCGGCGCCTACCGCGACCTGCGCAAGCTGCTGGTCAACGAGCTGGGCATCGAACCGACCAAGCCCCTGCGCGACCTGCAGCAACGCATCCTGCAGGGGGACCCCGCGCTGCTCGGCACCCCCGAGCGCGGACCCACGCCCGCCGTGTCGGGCGCACGGCTGCACCGCGGTCCCGTCGTCACGGGCGAGCGGGACGCCGACGTGCTCGGCCGCGACGAGGAACTGGCTGCCGTGACCACCCGGCTCACCGAGGACCGCGCCTGCGTCGTGCACGGTTTCGCGGGTACCGGCAAGTCCACCCTCGCCGCCCTCGCCGCCCGCCGCCTCGCCGACCAGTACCCCGACGGCCAGATCTACCTGGACATGCGCTCGTCAACCGACGTCACCCCGCTGCGCCCGGTCGAGGTGATCGGCTCACTCGCGCACGCCACCAGTACCGCCCCCCGCCCCCAGGACGGCCCCGACGGCTGGCCAACCGCGGCCGCAGGCCTCCGGGTACTCGTCATCCTCGACGACGTACACCGCGCCGACCAGGTCCGCCCCCTCACTTCACCGCCCCCCGGCTGCGCATTGCTTGTCGTGTCCCGCGCGCCACTGGAAGTCGCGGGCGCCCGCTCGTATGTCCACATCGGACGATTATCGGCCGCCGCCTCGATCAGCCTGTTGCGCGACTCGGTCGGCGCACGCCGCATCGAGGCAGAATCCGACGCCGCGGGCGAACTGGCCCAACGCTGCGAATACCTGCCCTTGGCACTGCGAATCGCCGCGACCCGCCTGGCCGCGCGCCCCTCATGGTCCCTCCGCGACTTCGTCAACCGCCTCGCCGACCCGCGCTGCCGACTCGACCTGCTGGCCAGCAGCGAACTCAGCGTCCGAGCCAGCCTCCGCGGCGGACTCCGGTTGCTCGGACACCAAGACGACACCGACGCCCTCGCCGCCCTACGACTCCTCGGCGCCCTCGACATGCCCCTACTGGGCCTCGACGTCCTAGCCGCCCTCCTCCGCCGCGACCCCAACACCGCCCGAGGCACCGCCGACCGCCTAGTGGACGCAGGCCTCCTGGAGACACCAGCCGTGGACAGCTACCGAATCCCCGACCTGGTCCGCCTCTTCGCCCGCGAACAACGCGACGTCGACGTCGACATCCCCGGCGCCATCGCCAGCGTCGTAGCCTACTACCTCGGCGCCATCCGCAGCCGCCTCTCCACAATGGACTCAACCCGCAACGGTGCACGAGCCGCCGCCATGGCCGAGGGAATATCCTGGTACCGCAAAGAGATATCGTCCCTCCGCTCCCTGGCCATCCAAGACCGCACCGACACCCTCCACAAAGCCGTAGACCAACTCCGCTGGTTCATCCACCACGGCCGCGTCTCCCCCACCCCCTAGGCGGACACCCACTGCCCCAACCCGCCCCCTCCTCCGCCAAGCACCACTCCCCGCACCGCACCCCTCAAAACCAACGCCCATCGACGAAACACCACTCTCGCACCGCGCGCCAAACCCACTCCTCACCGATTAAGCGCCACCACCCGCACCGCCCCTCGAAGCCAACGCCCAAATCGACGAAGCTCCACTCTTGCACCGCACCCCGAGAAACCCACCCCATATCGACGAAGTCCACCAACCTGCACCGCGCGCCTCGGGACCCGCCGATCCCAACCGCCCGTTGTGGTGAAGTTGTTTTGTTTGGGGGAGGCGGTGGCCTAAGCCGGCTGGCGGGTAAGGCCACGCTTTCCAGTGGCCCCGCCTTTTAGCCTTACCTGAGGCTGCCGCTAGGGGCCCCAAACAAAACAACTTCACCACAACGGG
>NZ_AXWW01000096.1 GCF_000482865.1 Actinokineospora inagensis DSM 44258
GAAGTCCCTCCCGGAGTTTCTTCGGAAATCGATCACCTGGGATCAGGGCAGTGAGATGGCCGACCACGCCACGTTCACCATGGCGACCGGGATGCCCGTGTACTTCTGTGACCCGCACTCACCCTGGCAGCGCGGGACGAACGAGAACACCAACAGGCTCCTGCGTCAGTACTTCCCCAAAGGAACAGACCTCTCGGTCCACTCCCAAGCACACCTCGACGCCGTCGCCCGCGAACTCAACGGCCGACCCCGCCAGACCCTCGACTGGCACAAACCCGTCGAGAAACTCAACGAACTACTGGTCAAACACGGTGGCGCACCGATCACTTGAGACCAAGGCCCCAAACAAAACAACTTCACCCCAGCGGGCACAGCCCGAAAAATCTGGCGCCCGAGGCCGGCGTCGCCGAAGGCGACCAGGCCGAAACCCGAGCGCGGCGAGGCCCAGTGCCCCCTCACACCAAGATCAAACAGCCGAAAAGCCCCCGAATACACAGCCTAAACGACCCCACCGACAAGATCCGCTCGCCGACCGAGAACCATGATCAACCCGAACTTGAGCCCCCAAATGCACAGCCTGGACAGACCCCCCGACAAGATCATCCACTCAAGACCACCCACTCAAGATCAATCTAACGCAGAGCCCTCAAACACGGAGCCCCTCAAACACAGATCCCCAGATGCACAGCAGCGAACCCTACTCGGCAAACCCCGGCTGCCACCGAGAAATAATCTCCCGCATCGAGAACTCCGCATCCAACTGGCACAGAATCCCCGTCGCCCCCGTGGTGACCCGATGAATCAACAGGTACTGCGGCGGCAAGTTCAACGACCGCCCCGTCTTGAAGTCCTGTCCCCGTAGATCCCCAATCCGCTCCGCCTGTCGCTGCATCCACTTGCGCGTAAAATGGAATGTCCCCGTAGCCGCCGGTTCCGCGAATGGCGCCAGGTAAGCCAATACATGCTCCGGATCCAGCCGCATCCCGTCGCGGATGAATCCTTCGTCCCGCATGAGTTCCATCAGCTCAGTGGGCCGGTCTTCCAACGACAGCCGGATCATCGCCCCCAACGGCCTCGGCAGTCCTTCCGGCAACCGCGCCACCGCGCCGAAATCGATCACGCACAGCCGATCGTCCGGTGTCAGCATGAAGTTCCCCGGATGCGGGTCGGAGTGCAGCAGCCCGACCCGCGCGGGCGACGAGAAGTGGAACTCCGACAGCAGCCTCCCCGCCGTGTCGCGCTCACCCCGCGCACCCTCGCGGATGATCGACGCCAACGGCCGCCCGTCCACCCACTCCGTGATGGTGACCTTCGGCGCGCTGGCGATCACCCGGGGCACGAGCACCAACGGGTCGCCCGTGAACGCCTTCGCGAACGCCCGCTGGTTGTCCGCCTCCGCCCGGTAGTCGAGTTCCTCGACCATCCGGTCGGTCAGCTCGCGCAACAGCGGCTTGATCTCCATGCCCGGCGCGAACGGCTGGAACAGCCTGCTGAACCGCTGGAGCTGGCGCAGGTCGGACAGCAGGGCCTCGTCGGCCCCCGGGTACTGGACCTTGACCGCGACCTCCCGGCCGTCGTGCCAGGTGGCCCGGTGGACCTGGCCGATGCTGGCGGCGGCGGCCGGGGTGTCGTCGAAGTCGGCGAAGCGGGACCGCCAGCCGCGGCCGAGCTGCTGGGCCAGCACGCGGTGCATGACCTGGGCGCTCATCGGCGGGGCGGCGGCCTGCAGCTTGGTCAGCGCCTCCCGGTACGGGGCGGCGAGCTCGTCCGGGATGGCGGCCTCGAACACCGACAGCGCCTGGCCGAACTTCATCGCGCCGCCCTTGAGCTGGCCCAGCACGGCGAACAGTTGCTCGGCGGTGCGCGCGGTCAGCTCGGCGCTGACCTCGTCGGCGCTCTGCCCGGCCAGTCGCCTCCCCCAGCCGCCGACCGCGCGGCCCGCCACGCCCAGCGGGAGACTGGCCAGGCGCGCGGTGCGCGCGACGGTCTTGCGTGGCATCTCGGTCACCAGCCGATTGTCCCTTGTCCTCGGCCGAAAGCGCAGGTGTTCGCCCGCCCACGCCGCGGTGACCTGGGCATCCGCGCCGCCGGACGGCACTTGACAACGTTTGGCCGACACCGGTCGACGCGAACAGCCGGTGACCACACAGGACGGATTCAGTTGTGGTCGGGTCCTCCTTCCTGGTCAGGGCCGCCGCTTGCGCGGGAACAGGTGGCGGTACGACGGGTGGGTGGCCGCCGAGCAGGCGCAGGCCGGGTGCGGTTCCCACCTGCGGTGCTCGACCGTGGCGGTGACCGGGTCCAGCTCGATCGTGGCGTTCCAGGTGCGCGGCGGCGCGGCGGCGGGTTCGGCGAGCCAGGCCAGGCAGTGCAGCACCTGGGCGGCGGCGAGACCGGCGGTGGCGTGCGCGGTGGCCAGGTCGACCGGCTGCGCCCGGCGGACGATCTGGGCGGCGACCAGCGGCCAGCACGGGTCGAGCTCGGCCCGGTGGTGGTCGGCGCAGCGCAGGCAACTGCTCAGGCCGGGGACGACCAGCGGGCCGACGATCCCGACCCCGTCCCTGGCGCGGACCGCGAGGTGCGTCTGGCCGTCCGTGTCGAGGTCGCCGAGCCACGCCGGGTCGGGCACCAGGGTGTCGGCGAGCACGAGCAGGTCGGGTCTGCGGCTGGTGAACCGGCGGACCCCGACCGTGGCCTCGGACCGCAGGACGGCGTCGTGCGCGGCTTCCTGCCGGGGGCGCCCGATGTCCTCCGCGCGGTACCCGGTGCCCACGTCCGCCGCGGTCACCGCGCCCGAGGCGGTCACGTGCACGCGCCCGACCCCGGCGGCGGCCAGCAGCCGGGCCAGGGCAACCGCGAGCCTGCCGTCGCCGACGACCCGCACGCCGCGGTTGCCCCGCTCGGCCGGTGGCGCGGGGCCCTCGCGCAGCACCGCCAGGGTGTCGTCGGCCGCCAACCGCGGCGGGACGTCGCCGGTCGGGGCGCCCGCGTCTTCCACCAGGCCATGGCCGACCAGGTCACCCAGCAGGTCCCGCATCACCGGTTGGTGTGGCGGGCCGACCCCGGCGATCACCTCGTCCGCCGTCCGGCCGCCGGTGAGCGCCGCGGCGGCCCGGACCACCGGCTCCGGCAGGTCGCTGATCACCAACGCCCGCCGCGGGTCGAGGCCGACCTGCAGCTCGCCCGCGCGGCGGCGGACCACGGCGAGGCCGGGCCGCAGCCGGGGTCGTTCGGGCAGGGTTTGTTCGCGTTGCTTTTCAGTCATGGCAACAGGGTGCCCGACTGCGCCGAATGGCGGAGGAAGTTGTCCACAGGTGAGAGTCACACCCGCCCGGTCCTCCCGCGTTGTCGGTGTCTCCCCTTACGGTTGTGCCGTGGTCGAACCCAGCGTCGAGGTGCGCCGGAGCAAGCGCAGAACCCGCACCGTCACGGCGTACCGCGAAGGCGACACCGTGATCGTCCTCATCCCGGCCCGGCTCTCCAAGAAGGAGGAGGCCCACTGGGTGCAGGAGATGCAGCGCAGGCTGCTGCGCAACGAGACCCGCAGGCGCTCACCCGCCCGCACCTCCGACGACGCCCTGCTGCAGCGCTGCGGGGAGCTGTCGGACAGCTACTTCGCCGGCCGGTGCCAGCCGCGGGCGGTCCGCTGGGTGCCGCCGATGCGCACCCGGTGGGCGTCGTGCACCCCGGTCGACCGCACCATCCGGGTCAGCGAGCGGCTGCGCGAGGTCCCGGCCTGGGTGCTGGACTACGTCCTGGTGCACGAGCTCGCCCACCTGCTCGTCCCCGGCCACGGCGCCGACTTCTGGGAGCTCGTGCACGCCTACCCGAGGACCGAGCGCGCGGTCGGTTACCTGGAGGGTCTTTCCGCCGCGGCGGGGTGGGGGATTTCCACGGCCGAGTGAGGGTGGCACCGGCTCCGTGCCACCGGCTCAGCTCTTGGCGTCGTCCGGGCCCTCGGCCTCTTCGGCGCGCTCCAACTGCGCGATCGGGTCGTCCTCCAGGGCGCCCGACTTGAGGCGCTCGCTGAAGTCCAGCGGCTCGTCGAGGTCCTCGGCGGTGGGCATCAGGTCCGGGTGCGCCCACAGGGCGTCGCGCGCCTCGACGCCGTGCTGGTCGGTGACCAGGTTCCACAGCGTCGCCGCGGCGCGCAGCCGACGGGGCCGCAGTTCCAGGCCGACCAGGGTGGCGAAGGTCTGCTCCGCGGGCCCACCGGAGGCGCGGCGGCGGCGCAGCGTCTCGCGCAGCGCGTCCGATCCGGGCAGCCGGTCGGCGACGGCGTCCGCGACGACCTGGTCCACCCAGCCCTCGACCAGCGCCAACAGCGTCTCCAGCCGGGTCAGCGCCGCCTGCTGCTCCGGGGTCGTCTTCGGTTCGAGCATGCCCGACTTCATCGCCTGCTCGATGCTCTCCGGGTTGGCCGGGTCCACCTGGGTGGCGAGCTGCTCCAGCGCCGACATGTCGACCTTGATGCCGCCCGCGAACTCCTCGACCGCGCCGAGCAGCCGCTGCCGCAGCCACGGGACGTGCGCGTAGAGCCGCTGGTGGGCGGCCTCGCGGGCGGCCAGGAACACCATGACCTCGCTGGCGGGCCGCTCCAGGCCCTCGGTGAACACCTCGATGTTGGCGGGCAGCAGGGCGGCGGTGGCCGGCGGGCCGAGCGGCAGGCCGATGTCGGACACGGTCAGCACCTCGGCGCCGAGTTGGGCGAGCGCGTTGCCCAGTTGCGAGCCGAACGCCATGCCGCCCATCTGGCCGACCATCGCCAGCAGCGGACCGGCCTGCTCCTTGGCCTCCGCGGGCATCGCCTCCACCCAGGCGCCCGCCATCCGCTTGGCGACCGGGTCGCACAGCCGCTGCCAGGTGGGCAGGGTGTGCTCCACCCAGTCGCGGGCGGTCCAGGCGCGGGTGCTGGTGGCGCCGGCGGGCAGCGTGGTGACCGGGTCGAGCCACATTTCGGCGAGGTGCACCGCGTCGGTGACCGCCTTGGTGGCCTCGGCGGGCGCGGTGAAGCCGATCTGCCCACCGAGGCGCTGCACGGCGATCTGCTTGGCCAGGTCGTAGTTGACCGGCCCGGTCGACGTGCCCGCCTGGCTCATCATCGCGCCCAGTTGGCTGAGCATCTGGCCGAGCTGGTCGAACGGGTTCTCCTGACCGCCGCCGGGCTTGCCGCTCTTGTCTCGGTCGTCGGGGTCCGGCACGCTGAAGCCGAACGGGAACTCGCTCATGGCTCCACGGTACGCGGCACCGCCACCCGGGTGGCGTCCGGTGATCCGCCCTCCGCGAACGCACGTACCCTGTGGCTTCGTGAGCACCGCAACAGAGTCAGCCGCTCCCCAGCCCCCCGTGCCGCACCGGTCGGTCGGACCGTTGACGCTGTCGCGGCGCGGTTGGACCATCGTCGTCAGCTTCGTGGTGACGGTCGCGCTGCTGCTGGTCGGTCTGCTGGTGCCCATCCCTTATGTCTCGCTCGGCCCCGGCCCCACCTACGACACCCTCGGTTCGGTCAACGACGTGCCGGTCGTCAGCATCGACGGCGCGCCGAGCAAGCCGGTGTCCGGGCAGTTGCGGATGACGACGGTGTCGGTCAACGACGAGATCACCCTGTTCGGCGCCCTCGGGCTGTGGGTCAGCGGCCGCTACGCGCTGGCGCCGCGGGAGGACTACTTCCAGCCGGGGCAGACCGAGCAGGACATCGAGCAGCAGAACACCAAGATGTTCCAGGACTCGCAGAGCAACGCCGAGATCGCCGCGCTGTCCTTCCTGAAGTACCCGATGAAGGTCATCGCGCAGCAGATCACCTCCGGCTCGCCCGCGGACAAGGTGCTCAAACCCGGCGACCAGCTCATCTCGGTCAACGACCGGAAGGTGTCGGCGGCGGCCGACGTGCGCGGGGCGCTGGCGGGCACCACGCCGGGGGAGACGATCCCGCTCACCTACAAGCGTGACGGCCAGGAGCAGACCGCGTCGGTGACGCTGGCGAAGGCCACCGACTTCGGCCAGGACGACCGCCCGGAGGGCTTCATCGGCCTCGGCGCCGCCGAGCGCCCGGACGTGAACTTCAAGACCACGATCCGGCTGCAGAACGTCGGCGGCCCCTCGGCGGGCCTGATGTTCGCGCTGGCCATCGTGGACCGGCTCAGCGGCGACGACCTGGCCAACGGCGCCACCATCGCGGGCACCGGCGAGATCGACGCGGCGGGCAACGTCGGCCGCATCGGCGGCATCCAGTTCAAGATGGTCGCCGCCAAGGAGGCCGGGGTGACCACCTTCCTGGTGCCCGACGGCAACTGCGCCGAGGCCAAGGACGCCGCCCCGGACGGCCTGCGGCTGGTCAAGGTGTCCACCCTGGACACCGCCGTGCACGCCCTGCTGGACATCAAGGCGGGCAAGGACGTCGCGGGCTGCTAACGGTTCAGCTCAGGCGCGGAACGTGTCCAGCAGCGCGGTGCTGAGGTTCCCGGCGAGACCGGGGTGTTCGACGATCTCGTCCACCCCGTCCGCGCCCGCGCGCAGCCGGAGCACGCAGGCCACGCCGCCGTCTCGCAGCACCGCGGCGACCAACCGGGCCTCTCGCGCCAACGGGTGGCTCGCGGCGAACTCGCCCGCGGCGTCCTCGTCCGCGGGCAGCTCCGCCTCCGCCTCGGGCGGCAGCATCACGATCTCCTGCGCCAGCGCGCAGCCCGCGACCGCGTCCGGCCACATGATCACGCCCAACGCCGCGCCGAGGTCGCCGTCGGGCAGCGCGTCCTGGGCGATCGGGGTGAGCGCCGCCGCCGGGTCGACCCGGTCGGCGAGGTCGGGCTGCTCGCGCAGCAGGTGGTCGGTCGGCACGAGGGCGAACAGTTGCGGGGGCTGGTCCCAGCCGCCCGCGGCGACGAACTCCTCGACCTCGCGGGCGGTGGTCGGCAGGTCGGGGGCGGGTCCGGCTTCGGTGCTCACGGCGACCATGGTCGCACCGCGCCCCGGGTTGTCCACAACGCGCCCGGTTATCCACGCATTTCGGACACCCGCTCGGGAACCCGAACCACCCCTAATACAGTTGGACAGTCAGGGGCGGCTCAGGCGCGCCCGTGGTGATCGTAGAAAAGCCCGCGACTGATGGAGCGTGCCCAGTGGCCACTCGGCCCCCGATAGGCCTGCCGAAGCTGTCCCGCCGCAGCCGGATACTGCTCGTGGTGGCGGCCGCCCTCATCCTGCTGCTGCTGGTCGGCTCCCGGCTGCTGAGCACCTACGTCAACTGGCTCTGGTACGGGGAGGTCCGGTTCCGCTCGGTGTTCACCACCGTGCTGTGGACCAGGGTCGCGCTGTTCTTCGCGGTCGGCGCGCTGGTCGGCGGGGTGCTCGCGGTGAGCCTGTGGGTGGCCTACCGCTCCCGGCCGGTGTTCGTGCCGGTGTCCAGCGCGGACGATCCACTGGCCCGCTACCGGTCGGCGGTCGTGCAGCGGGTGCGGCTGTTCGGCATCGGCCTGCCGGTGGTGATGGGCGTCATCGCGGGCTCCACCGCCCAGTCGGACTGGCAGCAGGTGCAACTGCTGTTCCACGGCACCGACTTCGGCGTCACCGACCCGCAGTTCGGCATCGACATCGGCTTCTACGCCTTCACCCTCCCGTTCATCAGTTGGTTGATCAACTGGCTGTTCGTCACCGTCGCGGTCGCCTTCTTCGGCGCGCTGATCACCCACTACCTGTTCGGCGGGATCCGGCTGGCAGGCAAGGGCGGCCAGCTCGCCGCGCCCGCGCGGATGCAGTTGTCCATCACCGCGGGCGCGTTCGTGTTGGTCTACGCGGTCGACTACTTCTTCGAGCGTTACGAGCTGCTGTTCAACAAGCACGACCTGTTCAGCGGCGCGAACTACACCGACCTCAACGCGGTGCTGCCCGCCAAGCTCATCCTGATGTTCATCGCCGCGTTCTGCGCGGTGGCGTTCTTCGCGGGCGCCTTCCTGCGCAACCTGCAGTTGCCCGCGATCGCGACCGCGCTGCTGATCCTCTCCGGCATCCTGGTCGGCGCGGCGTGGCCGGCGGTCATCCAGCAGTTCTCGGTGCGGCCCAACGAGAACGCCAAGGAGTCGCTGTCCATCCAGCGCAACATCGACGCCACCCGCACCGCGTTCGGCCTCGGGGCGGACAAGGTGAGCACCCAGGACTACGCGGGCACCACCGACGCGTCGCCCGCCAAGATCCGCTCCGAGCAGAGCAGCGTCAACACGATCTCCAACGTGCGGCTGCTCGACCCGAACATCCTGGCGCCGACGTTCACCCAGCGCGAGGGCCGGGAGAACTTCTACGGCTTCCCGGAGAAGCTCGACGTCGACCGGTACACCATCGACGGCAAGACCCAGGACTACATCGTCGCCGCGCGCGAGATCAAGACCACCGGGCTCACCGAGACCCAGGGCGGCTGGATCAACCGGCACATGGTCTTCACGCACGGCAACGGGTTCGTCGCCGCCCCGGCCAACACGATCAACTCGGCGCTGCAGGACTCCTCCAGCGACCAGGGCGGCTACCCGGTGTTCAAGGTCAGCGACCTGACCAACGACGGCCCGATCAAGGTGGACCAGCCGCGCATCTACTACGGCGAGCTGTCCACCGACTACGCCATCGTCGGCGGCCAGGACAACGGCAGGCCGCTGGAGTACGACACGTCCAGCAGCACGGAGGCCTACCGGGGCGCGGGCGGCGTGCCGATCGACAACCTGTTCAACAAGTTGGTCTTCGCCGCGCACTACACCGAGCGCAACATCCTGTTCTCGTCGCAGATCGGCGACGGCGCCAAGATCATGTACAACCGGAACCCGCGGGACCGGGTGAGCATGGTCGCGCCCTGGCTGACCCTCGACGGCGACCAGTACCCGGCCGTGGTGAACAACCGGATCGTCTGGATCATCGACGGCTACACCACCCTGGAGAACTACCCGTACGCCCAGCGCACCGAGCTCGGTGAGGCCACCACCGACTCGCTCGACGGCGTGGTCCGCCAGGACAACAAGACCATCAGCTACATCCGCAACTCGGTGAAGGCCACCGTCGACGCCTACGACGGCACGGTGACCCTCTACTCCATCGACGACAAGGACCCGGTCCTCAAGGCATGGGAGGGCGTGTTCCCGGGCACCGTGCACCCGTCGTCGGACATCTCGCCGGAACTGCGCGCGCACTTCCGCTACCCGGAAGACCTGTTCAAGGTCCAGCGCGAACTGCTCTCCCGCTACCACGTGTCCGACGCGGCCGAGTTCTTCTCGCAGAAGACCTTCTGGACCGTCCCCGCCGACCCGACCGAGGACGGCGCGTCCAACGCGGGCACCGACGGCGCCAAACAACCGCCGTACTACGTGCTCGCCCAGTCCCCAGGGCAGACGCAGGCCACGTTCCAGATCACCAGCGCGCTGAACTCGCTCAACCGGCAGTTCCTCGCGTCCTGGGTGTCCGTGTCGTCCGACCCGCAGGACTACGGCCAGATCAAGGTGCTCAGACTGCCCACCACCGGCACAGCCCAAGTGGAGGGACCGGGGCAGGTGCAGAACCGGTTCCAGACCACCCCGGAAGTCGCCGAGAACAGAACCCTGTTCAACAACCCCAGCGTGGCGCCGAGGTTCGGCAACCTGCTGACGCTGCCGGTCGCGGGTGGTCTGCTGTTCGTCGAACCGATCTACATCCAGCGCAAGGACGCCAACGCGTTCCCGCAGTTGGCCAGGGTGCTCGTGTCGTTCGGCAGCAAGGTCGGGTTCGCGCCCACCATCGACGAGGCGCTCGACGAGGTGTTCGGCAAGGGCACCGGCGACACGGCCACCAAACCCAACGAGACGAACCCACCGACGACGAGCACATCACCGCCACCGTCGACGTCCACCACCACACCGACCCAGACCCCCGGCACCGGCGGCAGCCAACTCGACCAGGCGGTGCAGGCCCTGAACGCGGCCATCGCGCACCTGCGCCAAGCCCAACGCGACGGCGACTTCACCGAACAGGGCAAGGCCCTGGCCGAACTGGACGCCGCCACCAAGGCCTACGACACGGCCAAGGCCAAGCCCGGCGGCACCACGTCGTCCCCGTCCTCCCCGGGCGCCTCACCCTCACCCACCCCCGCCCCCGGCGGCTGATCCACCCGGGACCAACCCGGCAGGCCCGCCACCGCACCCGCGGTCGCGGGCCTGCCGCATTTCCAAGCCGGAATTCCCGATCAACGTGAGCCCACTCACCAGCCACCCCCCTGGTTTGCACCTGAAGAACACCCCCGTGTAAGGTTCTAACTACCAACGCGGGGTGGAGCAGCTCGGTAGCTCGCTGGGCTCATAACCCAGAGGTCGCAGGTTCAAATCCTGTCCCCGCTACAATGCCGGTGCCCCATATCCACGGAAAGCGTGGATATGGGGCATTTTCGCGTGTGCACTGGGGGGCGACCCCCCAGACCCCCACGGTGCGGGGGGTGCGTAGGGCGTGGAGCTTGCGGAGCGTCCGGAGCGGTCCGGGGGGGCTGTGGGTGGGCGCCGGACTCGGCGGGGATCGCTTGACCTTCGGTGGTCGCGTTGAGGGTGGGTGGGGGTGGGGGTGGAAAAAGAAAGGGCCCAGTAGTTCAGGAAGTGAACTACTGGGCCCTTGTGGTAGCGGGGACAGGATTTGAACCTGCGACCTCTGGGTTATGAGCCCAGCGAGCTACCGAGCTGCTCCACCCCGCGTTGTAGTTGGAACTGTACACACCTCGGGATGGCGGGTTTCACCGGGGGGTGGGTAAGTGGGATGGGTGGGTGGGATCGCTCTCGGGGGGAGGG
>NZ_AXWW01000097.1 GCF_000482865.1 Actinokineospora inagensis DSM 44258
CGGCACCACCGGCCAACCCAAGGGCTGCGTGCTGACGCACAACAACTTCTACGCCGAGTGCGGCTACGGCGCCGAGGTCCTGGCGGAGCTGTTCCACGGCCGGGGCATGGCGGAGGCCCCGTCGACGCTGCTGTTCCTGCCGGTGGCGCACGTGTTCGGCCGCATGGTCGAGGTCGGCTGCGTGTTCGCCCGCTGCACCATGGGCCACACCGGCGAGGTCAAGCAGGTCATGGCGGACATGGCCGCGTTCAAACCGACGTTCATCCTGTCCGTGCCGTACGTGCTGGACAAGGTCTACAACGGCGCCCGGCAGAACGCGCACGCGGGCGGCAAGGGCAAGATCTTCGACGCCGCCGCCGCGACCGCCATCGCCTACAGCGAGGCCGACGGGAAGGTCGGGCTGGGGACGCGGCTCAAGCACACCCTGTTCGACCTGCTCGTGTACCGCAAACTGCGCACCGCCATGGGGGGTCGCATCAAGTACGCGATCTCCGGCGGCGCCGCGCTCGGCGCCCGGTTGACCCACTTCTACCGGGGCGCCGGGCTGGTCGTCCTGGAGGGCTACGGCCTGACCGAGACCACGGCCGCCGCCGCCGTCAACACCCCGTCCCACCTGCGCCCCGGCACCGTCGGCTGGCCGCTGCCGGGCACCACGGTGCACATCGCCGACGACGGCGAGGTCCTCCTCAAGGGCGGCCAGGTCTTCAGGCGCTACTGGAACAACGACACCGCCACCGCCGACGTGGTGGACGGCGACGGCTGGTTCCACACCGGCGACCTCGGCGAACTCGACCCCGACGGCTACCTGAAGATCACCGGCCGGAAGAAGGAAATCCTGGTCACCAGCGGCGGGAAGAACGTCGCCCCCGCCGTCATCGAGGACCGCATCGCCGCCCACCCCCTGGTCGGCCAGGCCATGGTCGTCGGCGACGGCCGCAAGTACATCGCCGCCCTCATCACCATCGACCCGGCCTACTTCACCTACTGGAAGTCGACCGTCGGCAAACCCGCCGACGCCACCATCACCGACCTCATCGACGACCCCACCCTCATCGCCGAAATCCAAAAAGCCGTCGACGACGGCAACTCAGCCGTCTCCAAGGCCGAGTCGGTCCGCAAGTTCCGCATCCTCACCACCGAGTTCACCCCCGAAACCGGCCACCTCACCCCCTCCCTCAAACTCAAACGCCGCATCATCCTCCACGACTTCCAAACCGAGGTCGAAGCCCTCTACTCATAACCCCCCAAAACCTCGACGCGAACAACACCCCCGCCCCACACCTCACGCCACCCCAAGACCCCATCAGCGAAGCCCCACACCCGCCCCGCGCGCCTCGAAACCCGCCGATCCCAACCGCCCGCTGGGGTGGAGTTGTTTTGTTTGGGGGAGGCGGTGGCCTAAGCCGGCTGGCGGGGAAGGCCACGTCTTTCCAGCGGCCCCGCCTTTTAGCCTTACCCAGGCCGCCGCTAGGGGCCCCGAACAAAACAACTTCACCACAACGGGCACCCCGCATTTATCTGGCGCAATCCAGCGGCGTCGCCGAAGGCGACAAGCAGTCCCCAGGCGAGGTTGCCCCAGGGCAACCAGCCGTCACCCCGGCAACGACAACGCCCGCAGCAACGTCCGGAACTTCGCCTGCGTCTCGTCCAGTTCAGCGTCCGGATCGGAGTCCGGCATGATTCCCGCGCCCGCGAACAGTTCCATCTCATGGCCGCGAACTTTCGCGCTCCGGATGGCCACCACCCATTGACCATCACCGTCAGCAGTGCACCACCCCACAACACCACTGAAGAAGCCGCGATCAAACGGTTCCAGCTCAGCGATGGCAGCACGGGCGGCCGCGCGGGGTGAGCCGCAGATGGCCGGGGTCGGGTGCAGCGCGGCGGCGAGGCGCAGCGAGGAGACTTCCGGGTCGATCAGTTCGCCTTCGACGCGGGTGGACAGGTGCCACATCGTCGGTGTGCTCACCAGGGACGGTCCGTTCGGGACGGTCAGGTGGCGGCAGAACGGGCGGAGCGCTTCCACCACGGTCTCGATGACGACCCGGTGTTCGCCCTGGTTTTTCGTCGACGCCAGTAGTGCCGCGGCGTTCGCCCGATCGGTGGAAGGATCACCCCCGCGGGGGAGCGAGCCCGCGAGTGGGTTGGAGACGATCCGGAGGCCGCGGCGGTCCAGCAGCAACTCCGGTGTGGCGCCGAAGAGGGTTTCACCCGCGGGTAGTGGTGTCGCGAAGGTATAACCGAGTGGGTTTACCGCGGCGAGGCCAGGTAGCAGTTGGCCAACGAGAACGGGCTCGTCGTAGGTGAGGCGCAGTAGGCGGGCCAGTACGACTTTGCGGAGGCCGTCGTCGGCTCTTAGCGCGCTGACGGCGGCGGCCACGGCGCGGCGGTAGCCCGCCGCGTCGGGACTGCCGGTCACCTGGGGTGATGTCGGTGTCCACGCTGGACCGGTGGGGCGGTACGGGTGGATGCTGCCCGCACGCTGTACCGAGGCCGGGATGACGATGTGCGCCCGCGCGGTCGGGTCGAACGGCAGGGCGCCGACCGCGAGCGGCGTGCTCGTGTCGATGAGCTGCTTGGTGACCTGGGCGGCGAGCTCGTCCGGGTCGGTCTCGGTGACCACGGCCGCGGTGCCGGTGGCAGCGACCGTGTCGGACGGGCCTGCGAGCAGGAACGACCCGGGGCGGTACTCCTCGACGAGCCGGGCAGCGGCGGCGTCACCATCCATGCCCCCATCATGCCCAGCCGCGTCCCGCCGGACCCGGCGGTGGCCGTATGGCCTTGCCCACGCATGACGAAGCCGCTGGTGGGCGCCCTGGTGGGCACCCCTCAGCGGCTTCGCGGTCGAACTAGTTGAGCGCGTCGATGAGCGCGGTGCGCTGGCGGTCACCGAGGCCAGCGGCCCGGCGGTCGGGGTCGATCCCGGCCTGCTCGAGCAGCGCGGCGACCTTCACCGCGCCGAGACCCGGCACGGCTTTGAGCAGTGCGGCGACCTTCGTCTTGCCGATGGTCTTGTCATCCTTGGCCTTGCCGAGCACCGACGCGATGGTCCGCTCACCGGACTTGATCTGCGCCAGCAGCTCGGACCGGGCCTTGCGGGCCTCGGCAGCCTTGGCGAGCGCATCGGCGCGCTGCTCTGGAGTCAACGTGGGCAGAGCCAACGTGCTGTTCCTTTCCCTCTTCACCCGGCCGCGGCAGCGGCGGGTCAGCCTTGGTTCATGGGCATTACGGCTACCGACGGTCACCGAAGCGGATCGTGTGGCCCGCCCCGGCCTCACCGTGCGACCCGGGGGCCGAATGCCTTTCACCAGTAAACGACACCTCGCAGGGCAACATACCCCCGACACGCGCAAAGGTCCTGCGGAGCGCGCCGCGGTCCGCCCGGCGACGCAGCGTGACAGCATGATCAACTAGCCAGATTGGACGGAGTCGGACCGTGTCGCCGCCGACTTCGACGCACTATCGTCACCGACTACCGGCCAGTAAGTCTGGTAGGTAGGTCGGGGTCCCGATTTCGCCACGACGTCCCCGAGGGAGTCGCCCATGTTGAGCACGATGCAGGACGGCAGCCTGACCATCGGCACCCTGTTGCGCCACGGCGCGAAGGTCCACGCCACGACCACCGTGACCACGTGGACCGGTACCGCGGGCCGGTCGGCCACGTTCGCCGAGGTGGGAACCCGGGCCGCGCGCCTGGCGAACGCCCTGCGCGGGCTCGGGGTGACCGGCGACCAGCGGGTCGGCACGTTCATGTGGAACAACGAGGAACACCTCACCGCGTACCTGGCGGTGCCCGCGATGGGGGCGGTGCTGCACACGCTGAACGTGCGGTTGTTCCCGGAGCAGTTGACCTACATCGTCAACCACGCCGAAGACCACGCCATCATCGTGGACGCCTCTATCGCGCCGCTGCTGTCGAAGGTGCTGCCCGGTTGTCCTACCGTGCGGCATGTCATCGTCGCCAACGGTCCTACGGAGGCGTTAACGGCGCCGGACCACATCATCGTGCACTCCTACGCGGATCTACTCGCGAGCGCGTCCGACGAGTTCGACTGGCCCGATGTGGACGAACGGACCGCGGCCGCGATGTGTTACACGTCAGGCACAACCGGTAACCCCAAGGGCGTCGTTTACTCACACAGGTCGATCTGGCTGCACTCGATGCAGGTGTGCATGCCGGATGGGATGAACATCTCCTCTTCCGACCGCACACTCGTGATCGTCCCGCAGTTCCACGCGATGTCCTGGGGCATCCCGTACGCGGCGTTCATGACGGGCGCGGAACTGGTCATGCCGGACCGGTTCTTACAGCCGGAGCCGTTGGCGCAGATGATCGCCACGCTCAAACCGACGCAGTCTGCCGCCGTGCCGACGATCTGGCAGGGCGTGCTGGCGTACCTGGACGACAACCCCGTCGACATGTCGTCGTTCCGCGAGGTCGTCGTCGGCGGCGCGGCCTGTCCTCCTTCGATGATGCACAAGTTCTCGGAGGCGTACGGCACTTACATCGTGCACGCGTGGGGGATGACCGAGACCTCTCCGCTCGGGACGCTCTGTCGCCCCCCGGTAGGGCTGTCGGACGAAGACACCTGGCAGTACCGGTACACGCAAGGACGGCTACCCGCCGGGGTTACCGCGCGACTGATCGATGACGACGGCAACGAGGTCCCCTGGGACGGCGAGAGTGTCGGCGAGCTGGAAGTGCGCGGACCGTGGATCGCGGGCGCGTACTACAAACCGGAACCGGAGGACGTGGGGAAGTTCGTCGACGGCTGGCTGCGCACCGGGGACGTCGGCACCATCACCGCGGACGGTTTCCTGACGCTCACGGACCGTTCCAAGGACGTCATCAAGTCCGGTGGCGAGTGGATTTCCTCGGTGGAGCTGGAGAACCACGTGATGGGACACCCGGCGGTCGCCGAGGCCGCCGTGGTCGGTGTGCCGGATGAGAAGTGGGGTGAGCGGCCGCTGGTCGCCGTGGTGCTGCGCCCTGGCACGGAAGTGACGGCCGAGCAGTTGCGGGAGTTCCTGTCCGCCAAGGTGGCCCGCTGGCAGTTGCCGGAGAACTGGGTGTTCATCGGGGAAGTGCCCAAGACCAGCGTCGGGAAGTTCGACAAGAAAGTGATCCGGGCCGCGCACGCACAAGGCGGGCTCGACGTCAAGCACCTCGATTGAGCCGGTCGCCGTCCCGGGACGCCCACCCGGCGTCCCGGGTACCGCCGATCGGGGACAGCGGTTCACCCTGGTGGGTAGGGTCTGGAGGTCCCACTGTGCCAGGAGGTGCTCGCCCTGCCCCCCGAACCTCGTGACCGCAAGCTCAGCGCCACGTCCTTCGTGGTGCTGGGGATGCTCGCGCACGGACCGGCCACCAGCTACGACTTGAAGCAGCGGGTCGGGTACACCATCGGCAACTTCTGGGCCTTCGCGCACTCTCAGCTCTACGACGAGCCCGCGCGGTTGGTGGAGGCCGGGCTGCTCAGCGCCGCCGAAGAAGAAGGCGGACGCAGGCGCCGCACTTACTCGATTACCGAGAAGGGCAAGGAAGCGCTACGCGAGTGGTTGGCCGCGCCAACGCCCGAGCAGACGGAAGTGCGCGACCTCGGGTTGCTGAAGCTGTTCTTCGCCACCTTCGCCGAAGAGGACCACTTGGCCAACCTGGCGCGTGCGCGCCGCGAGTCGCACAAGGCCACCGCGGACGGTTATATGGCGCTGTACAACCAGATCTCCGGCCACGCGGACCGTTGGCAGGTGAAGTCGTTGGAGCTGGGCATCCGCATTGAACGTTGTGTGGAGCGGTTCTGGACCGAGTTCATGGAAGAACTCCAGTCCAACGTGCACAAGCGACACGACAACGACTAAGCGGAACCCCCGCGACACGGCGCGTGTGCGCGGGGGCTCCTACGACCTCTGGTACCCGGGAGGCTCCATATGCCGGTGACCGCTATCGGCCGCCCGCGCAGCATGCCTTACCGGAAGGCGGTTTAAACCAGCGCGTCCCGCACAGCCTGCTCGATCGAGACCGGCTCGCGACCGATCAACCGGGCCAGGTCTGGGCGAACCTCGGCGAGCGTGCCGCGCGCGATGTTGACCTGGATGTCGGTGAACAACTCGGCGAGGAACTCCGGAAGTCCCGCCCCCAGCAGACCCGCTTGGAGTTCTGATCCGGGCACGCTCACGTGCTTGAGCGGCTTACCGGTGACCTCGGCGGCGATTGCCGCGAGCTCGTCGAAGCTCCAGGCACGGGCGCCGGTCAGCTCGTAGGTGGCGTTCTCGTGACCGTCGGTGGTGACAACGATCGCGGCAGCCAGGGCCAGGTCGTCGCGCCCGACGGAGGCGATACGGCCGGTACCGGTAGCGGTGACATGCGTGCCGCGCTCCAGCGACTGCGGCAGGGTGCCCAGGTAGTTTTCGTGGTACATCGCGTTGCGCAGGAACGTGTATGGCACCCCGCTGGCCTTGATGTGTTCCTCGGTAGCCGCGTGCACCTTGGCAAGGCCGAGGGGGGAGACCGAGGCATCTGACACGCTCGTGTACGCGATGCGCTTGACCCCGGCGCGCGCGGCAGCGTCAACGGCGGCCTTCTGCGCGACCACGCGAACGTCGTCGGGACCGTCGGCGGAGACCAAGAGCAACGTGTCGACGCCGTCGAACCGCAGCGACTCGGGCTTGGTGAAGTCGCCCTGACGCACATCGATGCCGCGTTCGGCCAGGTCAGCGGCCTTGGTGGTGTCGCGGACGGAGACGGCGAGCGCACCTGCGGGCACGCGGTCGAGCAGGTGCCGCACGGCGAGGCCGCCGAGATGTCCGGTCGCCCCGGTCACCAGGATGGTCATGTGGTCCTCCCTCATCACAATGGTGAGCTCACCGTATGAGCTGTACTAACTTCTGGTAAGTACCTACCTGGGCGTCCTATACTTACCTGGACGAAAGAGTCCAGTTGGGAAGGGGGCACAGGATGACCGAGATGGCGCAGGACACATCCTTCGACGTGTTCGACCGCAACTGCCCAGGCCGCGCGGTCATGGAGCACATCGCCAGCCGGTGGGGCGTCCTGGTGCTCGGGGTGCTGCTCGACGGGACATTCCGGTTCAGCGAACTACGCCGCCGGGTCGGCGGGGTGAGCGAGAAGATGCTCGCGCAGACTTTGCAATCGCTGGAACGGGACGGCCTGGTGCACCGCGAGGTGCATCCGGTGATACCGCCACGAGTCGACTATTCCCTCACGGTGCTCGGAACTCCCATTGCCGAGCAAGTTCGTGGGCTCTATGTGCTGATTGAGTCGAACACCGCCGGCATCCTCGCGGCGCAGGCCACTTACGACGAGCGCAAGACGGCGCGGTGACATCGTTCATCGACGCCGACTACTCCGCCTTACCGTACCCGGGCGCGCGCCCGCCGTTCTCTTACGTGCACGACGACGGCGGCTGCGAGATTTCGGCGGACCAGACCGCGCTGTCCGGTTGGCGCGTAGGTGGTACCGACCTTAATGTATGGCTCGCAGAACGCGGTGGCCATCCGATGTCCCAACGGGTTCCGGTGTTGTCCTACGGATCTAACCCGTGCCCATCGAAACTTGCTTGGTTGCGGTCGACCCTTGAACTAGACGGACCTGTGGTAGTTCTTCGCGCGCGATGCGAGGGTCTCGCGGCGGTGTGGGCGGCAGGGCTCAGAGTCGTGGACGACCAACGACCCGTTGTGCTGGCTGCGATGCCTGGCGTTGTCGAGGACCACGCCGTGCTGATGCTGACGCCCGAGCAAGTGACCGTGCTCGACGAGTGCGAGGGACGCGGCGAGCGGTACAGGTTGGCGCGGGTGTCATCGGGACGGGTAACGCTAACTGACAGCGGCGCGGTGATGGAACGCGTGCTCTCTTACGTCGGCTTGTCCGTCGCCCGGAAACCCTTACTGGTCAACGGCTCGCCCGTGCGGTGTGTGGATGTACCCCAGGCAGCGGCGGTAGGCATGGTGGGTGAGCCCGCGCGCGGCGACGGTCTTGAGGTGGATGTGGTAGCTGGGGCTCCCTGCGCTAGCGACTACCCGGGTTCCCTGTTCGTCTACGGCACCCTGCAGCCGGGACATTCACACTGGCACCTGTTGGCACCACACACTGTTGGCTCTCCGCGCGCGGCACGACTGGCAGGCTCCCTCTATGACACCGGGTTCGGTTACCCAGCCTTGGCTCTGGGCCGCGCGTCCACCGTCACCGGGACAGTGGTTCAGCTACGCGCGGGTGCCGACTTCGCCGAACTCGATGAATATGAAGGCGAAGACTACGCGCGCGTACGAGTAGCCCTGAGCGATAAGACCGTCGCGTGGACCTACGTTTGGACCGCCTCGACGGATGGAATGGTCGCCTTGGCCGAAGCATGGCCCCCAATGGGGTGAACTGCTTCCGTTGCACCCCAACGGATCTTGCCGAGCTGATACAAATTCGGCAGAACGAAGGGGGAATTCCATGTGGGGGACACTGTTCAGCGCGCTCGCGCTGACCGCGGGCCTGGCGCACCCGGCGCCCGCTCCACTCGACCAGAACGGCTCCGTCCCGACCTGCTCGGCCGACCACCTCGCGGGCGAGATCCGCGATGTCGACCCGGGCGCGGGCCAACGATACGCGACCCTGCGCGTGCGCAACACCGGCACGAAACCGTGCACGCTCAACGGCTACGGCACACTGCGCCTGATCAACGCCGCGGGCAGGCCGAACCCGACCCGCACCACGCACATCCCGCCCACTCCGGCGCGGGTCGTGCTCGCACCCGGCGCCGCTGCCGACAAAACGATCCACTGGACCGTCATCCCGGGCGAGGGCGAACCGGACCAGTGCCAGCCGCCGTCCGCGGGCTTACTGGTCACCCCGCCCGGCTCCGACCGCGCCGTCACCGTGAGATTCGAGTTCGGCCCGGTCTGCCAGGGCGGCTTAATCGACCACAGCGCCTACTTCCCGGCCGCCGACTGAGGTCTGCGGGGCCGGCGTCTGCTTGGGCAGGGTTGCCTGGCGCTGGGTTGCCTGGGGCTGGGTTGTGCCTGGACAGAGTGGGGTGTCACCGATGCCGTCTCAGTCGGTGACACCCCACCACCCCGATCCCCTGTGGGAGCATTCCCACGGCAGCGACCCCGATGGATGCGTCACGTCCATCTGGCTCCGCTGGTAGATATTTTCTACCCGCACTCGGCGGTGGGTAAACCATCCGATCTTCGGGACCTACTGGTTCGGGTCGCGTCTGCGCACCACACCGAGGATGAGGATGCCGATCAGGCCGCCGAAGAACAGGGTGGTGGCGTAGTCGCCGCGGTTGCCGATGGCGCGCTCGCACATGTCGATGTAGGTGACGACCTCTTGACGCTCGGGTGTGCCGAGTGCCTCGGTGAGCGCCGTGGTCTCGACCCCACCGAAGGTGTTGCCGCAGGCCACGGACGCGTCGTTGGCGGGGTGGGCCACGGTCACCGGCACGATGGCCAGGACCAGCCCGGTCACCAACGCGATCGCGGCGAGCACCGCCGCGAACGCGCGCGGTGACAGGGTGATCTGGGCGAGCGGGTCCGGCTGTGCACTCATGCCGAGAGCTTCGTCGATGGGCGACGCGGGGGCCAGCCCCCGCTGTCGCCAGATGTCAGCGGGTCAGATCAGCTTGCCGGGGTTGAGGACACCGGACGGATCGAGGGAGGACTTGACCGCACGCAGAACGTCAACGCCCAACGGGCCGATCTCCGCGGGCAGGTAGGGGGCGTGGTCGACCCCGGTGGCGTGATGGTGGGTGATAGTGCCCAGACCGAGGATCGCCTCGCAGGCAGCGTGCTTCGCGCGCCGCCACTGGCCCACCGGATCGTCGGGGTCACGCGGGACGAGAGTGGTGAAGTACAGCGAGGCCCCGGTCTCATACGAGTGCGAGATGTGGCAGGCCACCACCGGGCGCCTGCCCGGAGCGGTGAGGGAGGTGATGAGCGCGCCGCGCACGGCGTCACGCAGAGCGTGCAACTGCGACCAGTAGGTGGCGGTTTCCAGGGTCTCCACACACATGCCGATATCCATCAGCGCATCGCGCTGACGCGGGCCCGCGAATCGACCGTGACGCCAGGCCTCGCCCGCGCGCACACCAAGCCGGACAACACCACCGAACGACCGGGCACCCGCACGAGACTGGGCATCGCCACCGAGGCGGGCACTTTCGCGGTGCCGGCCATCGCCGCCGCCAAGGCGGACACCCTCGCGGGAATGGCTGCCTGCGCCAAGGGGAGAGCTGTGGCGGGGATCGACGTCGGCGGCGGCGCTGGTACGGGAGCCATCGGACAAGCGGCTGTCGCGAGAGCCGGGGTCGTGGATGTCGGCGCAAGGGGTGTTGGGGAGGCGGGCGTCGCCGGGGACGCGGTGGGTGGAGAAGTCGGGAGGGTCGGGAAGGCAGGCGTTGCCAGAGACGTGGTGCGCGGAGAAGTCGAGATGGTTGAGGCGGGCATCGCCAGAGACATGGTGGGCGGAGAGGTCGAGATCGTCGGGAAGACGGGCATCGTCGGGAAGACGGGCATCGTCGGGAAGACGGGCATCGTCGGGAAGACGGGCATCGTCGGGAAGACGGGCATCGT
>NZ_AXWW01000098.1 GCF_000482865.1 Actinokineospora inagensis DSM 44258
CCAACAACGCAAACAGATCGCCACCGAGGTCGAGGGGATACTCGACGCGCACCCTCTCGCCGGGGTCGCCCGCATCCTGCTGGAGATCGGCGACGCCTCCAGCTTCGCCTCCTCGGCACACCTGGCCGCCTACGCCGGCATCGCCCCCGTCACCCGCGGCTCCGGCACCTCGACCAAAGGCGAGCACCCGGCCCGCACCGGCAACCGCAAGCTCAAACGAGCGTTCTTCCTGGCCGCGTTCGCCGCCCTGTCCAACCCCACCAGCAGCGCCTACTACGACCGCAAGAGAACCGAGGGCAAGAAACACAACGCGGCACTCATCCACCTCGCCCGCCGCCGCTGCGACGCCCTCTACGCCATGCTCCGCAACAGCACCCACTACCGACACCCCGAGACCGTCCCCACCCCAACCGCGGCTTGACAACCACATAGGGACACCCCCCGTCCTTCTTCTCCCCCTGCACCCCCGCGACCTCTTACCGCCACCCCACCGGGCGCAGCCCGGCCCCCACCCTTCCCGGGGGGCGTCCCCGAGGCCAGTCTACCGGCCAAGCAAGATCAGCAGGGGCGCCGTCGTGGTCTGTGGACAACTGGGTGGAGTGTGGACACTGCGAGTGCGAGCGGGACGAATGAGGGCGGCGCTGCGTTTGTCGCCTACTACGCGCTTGAGGGCACGGTGGGTCACCGGGTGCGGCAAACGGAATGAAGTCGCGCGTATCCGGCGCGAACAATGTGTTCACTGTGGATACCGGACGGCCTGGCGTCGAGCAGCGCCAGCACACCAACGGGCAACAGATCCGCAGAACAGTCCACACATGCCAGCCAGCCCGCAGATCTTTCGCGCTCAGGCCAACACCCAACGGACGACCATGCCCCCGCGAGTAGGTCGACCGACAGCACCAGCCCGCGCCACAACTTCTCGACCAGAAAGCGGACAACCGCCCGCGACCCAGCCCCCACCCTTCCCGGGGGGCGTCCCCGAGGCCAGTCTACCCGCCGAGCAAGATCAGCAGGAGACAGCGCCGGGGCCTGTGGACAACCAGAAGAAATGTGGACACCTCAGTAACGAGTGTGGACATCCCAGCGACGAAAATGTGGCCACCTCAGCGCGGCAGCGATCAAGGGACATGAGCCACTGACCCACCCGCACACCAAGCCCAAGGTGATCAACAGCCCGGAAAACCACACGACCGCTGGGCCACGGCACACACGTGGCCCAGCGGTCTGGATGGGAGCTTCGAGAGGGTCTTACAGCCAGTCGGTCGCGGAGAGGCTGCCGCGCAGGCGGGTCAGCGCGCGGTGTTGGGCGACGCGGACGGCGGTGGCGGTGAGGCCGATGGCGGCGGCGGTCTCCTGGGCGGAGAGGCCGACCACCAGGCGCAGGACGAGGATTTCGCGCTGGCGGGGGGCCAGGGTGTCGAGCAGGGTCGCCAGCCGCGAGCGCATTTCGGCGCGCAGGGTGATCTGCTCGGGGCCGAGGCCGTGGTCGACGGTGTCGGGCACGTCGGCGACGGGGTCGGAGCGGTCGCGGCCGGAGCGGCGGTAGTAGTCGGCGACCTTGTGCGAGGCGATGCCGTAGACGAACGGGAGGAAGGACTCCTTGTCGTCGGAGTACCGCGGCAGTGCGCCGAGCACCGCGAGCAGGATCTCCTGGGCGACGTCGTCGGCCGACGAGAACGCCGAGCCGGTGCGGCCGATGCGCGCGCGGCAGTACCGCGTGATGGCGGGGTTGATCCAGGTGAACAGGGTGCCGATGGCGTCCTGGTCACCCTGCAGGGAGGCGGCCACCAGTTCGTGGAAGGCCGAGCTCTTGAGCCGCGCGAACACGGCGTCGGTTCCCTGGTTCCGGCCGGTGGGCTGGGTCTCCCGCGGCGCCGCTTCCGGCGTCGGGGAGGATACGGTCGAACTCACATGAGCCCCCAGATGTAGCGGCGCACCGATGAGGGGTGGTACGCCGTCGAGGTCCGGAACGGCGCGGGTGTCCCGGCTCACCGTCCCATCCTTCCGAGCGACAGTCGGATTCGATGGTGGCCCTGACGGAGAGTGATGGTAGCCGGGGTGGAGGCTGTGCACCAGGGGTATCGCTGCTGCATACGGGCGATGTTTTCGTATTCAACCTCACAGCGGTAAGGGCACAACGACCCTATCCGCCGCTTGGGCCGCGACCTGCCGCTGGACGGCCGCCAACCCCGTCCGAGCCATCAGTGGTCTCGGTCACCTTGCCGCCCGGTGCGTGGTGTACGGGAAAACCCCAGGTAAAACGGACTGTAACCGGCATCGACCGACTGGGGAACCACCATCCGTGCGGCGAATTCCCGCCGGCAACCCCCACATGATCCACATCGTCCTCCGGGCATACGGCTGCGTGACCGACCCCCTTGCTCCATAGGTGTAGTACTTCTCACGAATGGAGTAACGATCGCTCTACACAGACGAGCATGATCAACTCGAAGTTCACCTGAATGTGCAGTAACGGGCCGCTGAGCTGGGGAAACTTGGCCACGCAACGCGTAGTTTGACACCACCCCGAACCGGTTCCTAGCGTTCGTTGCTTGACCGGCCACGGCCACCACGAATCGAGGCACGCCCACTCGATGGACACCCGCCACCGGCCGACCGTCGTCGTCCTGCACGGCACCGATCGACCCCCCGGCATGGCCCAGATCGAGGCCAGAGCCACCATCCGTTACGCCACCCCCGAGAGCCTGCCGGACGCCGTGGCGGGCGCCGAGGCGCTGTTCCTCTGGGACACCCGCGCCACCGCCCTGGCGACCGCCTGGGCCACCGCGGACGCCCTGCGCTGGGTGCACGTCGCCGGGCCCGCCGTCGCGCACCTGCTGTTCCCCGCGCTGCGCGAGAGCGACGTGGTGCTGACCAACTCGGCCGGGGTGTTCGACGAGCCGATGGCCGAGTACGTGCTGGGCCTGGTGCTCGCCTTCGCCAAGGACCTGCCGACCACGCTGCGCGACCAGCAGCGGCGCCGCCTGCGACACCGGGAGACCGAGCGGCTGGCCGGGTCGCGCGCGCTGCTGGTCGGCACCGGGCCGATCGCCAGGGCCATCGCCCGCCAGCTCACCGCGGTCGGGGTGCGGGTGTCGGCGGTCGGGCCGGTCGGGCGCACCGGCGACCCCGACTTCGGCCTCGTCGCGCCGATGAGCGGCCTGCGCGCCGCCGTCGCCGAACACGATTGGGTCGTGTTGGCCGCCGCGCTGAGCGCGCACACGAAGGGACTGGTCGACGCGGACCTGCTGCGCTCGATGCGACCGACCGCGCGCCTGATCAACATCGGTCGGGCCGGGCTGGTGGTGACCGCGGACCTTGCCAACGCGCTCGACCGCGGTCAGCTCGCCGGGGCCGCGTTCGACGTGTTCGCCGACGAGCCGCTGCCCGCCACGTCGCCGCTGTGGGACATGCCGAACGTGCTGATCTCGCCGCACATGTCCGGCGACGTCGTCGGCTGGCGGGAGGAACTGGTCCGCCGGTTCGCCGACAACCTGGCCAACTTCACCGCGGGCCGCCCGCTGACCAACGTGGTGGACAAGTCGCGCGTCCGCTGAGCCCTAATCTACTCTAGAGTAGGTACCGATGGGTAGGTGAGGAGTCGCGATGGGCAAGCGGAACGCGATGGGCGCGGCGCTCGCCGGGCTGAACCGGCTGGCGGGCGCCGCCGTGCTCGACCGGCTGGGCCTGCGCAAAACGGTCGAGCGCGGGGTCTACCAGGCCACCAAGGCGGGGTTCACCGCCGCGGGCGCGGTGAGCCGGACGTTCGCCGGGGTCGCCAACTCGGGGGCGGCCGACCGGCCACGAGCGGTGCCGGACCCGGGGTTGTTCGATCTGACCCCGACCGACGAGCAAGCGATGATCAAGTCCACGGTGGCCGAGTTCGCCGTCGAACGGCTGCGCCCGCGCGCCGCCGAGGCCAACGAGACCTGCACGACCCCGGACGAGGTGCTCCGGACAGCGGGTGAGCTGGGCGTGACCCTGGTCGGCATCCCGGAATCCCTTGGCGGGCTGGGGAATGAGCGCTCCACGGTGACGAACGTGCTCATCGCCGAGGCCATGGCGCACGGGGACATGGGACAGGCGGTGGCCTGCCTGGCACCGTCGGCCGTCAGCACGGCACTGGTGTTGTGGGGCGATTCGGCCCAACAGGCAACTTATCTGCCCGCTTTCGTCGGCGACAACATCCCCGCCGCGGCCTTGGCCGTGCAGGAGCCGACAGTCCTGTTCGACCCGTTCTCATTGAGCACCAAGGCCTACCGGACTTCCGGCGGTTTCGCGTTGACCGGCGTGAAAGCCATGGTCCCCCGGGCCGCCACCGCGGAGCTGTTCGTGGTTGCGGCCGATGTAGACGGTCGTGGCCCCGCATTGTTCATTGTGGAGTCAGGTTCGGCGGGCCTCTCCGTGGAATCCGACCCCGGCATGGGATTGCGGGCCGCGGGGATGGGCAGGCTCAGGTTGGACCGGGTCAACGTGCCATCATCGGCGTTGCTCGAGGGTCCGTACGAGGACTGCATTCGCTTGGCGCGCTTGGGTTGGTGCGCCTTGGCTCTCGGCACGTCACAGGCCGTCCTGGACTACGTGATCCCGTACGTGAACAACCGCGTCGCCTTCGGCGAGCCCATCAGCCACCGCCAGGGCGTCGCGTTCAAGGTCGCCGACATCGGCACCGAACTCGAGGGCATGCGCCTGGTCACCTACCGCGCCGCCGCCCGCGCCGAGCAGGGCAAGCCGTTCGCCCGTGAGGTCGCCCTCGCCAGGAAGCTGTGCGGTGACCAGGGAATGCACATCGGCGACGACGGCGTCCAACTCCTGGGCGGCCACGGTTTCGTCAAGGAACACCCCGTCGAACGCTGGTACCGCGACCTGCGCGCGGTCGCGTTCGCCGAGGGCACCATCCTGGTCTGAGGAGTCTGCGATGATCAACCTCGAGGTCCCCGCCAAGTTCGCCCGGCTCGTCGCCCAGGCCCACCAGGCCGCAGCCGAGTTCTTCCGCCCCAACTCCCGCAAGTACGACGAGTCCGAACACACCTACCCCCGCGAGCTCGACCTGCTCGCCGCCTTGCTGGACGGCCTCTCCGCCTCCGGCGGCGGCGCGGGCACCTCCGGCGTCCGCCGTGGTTCCACTTCGGACTCAACCGCCAACCGCAACGGTGCCAACCTGCGGCTCCTGCTCGGCACCATCGAGATGTGCTGGGGCGATGTCGGTCTGCTCCTCTCGATGCCCCGCCAGGGCTTGGGCAACGCCGCCATCGCCTCGGTCGCCAACGACGAACAACTGGCCCGCTACCGGGGGAAGTGGGCCGCCATGGCCATCACCGAACCCGACACCGGTTCCGACTCCGCGGCCATCCGCACCACCGCCACCCCCGACGGGGACCATTACGTGCTGAACGGCGAAAAGATCTTCGTCACCGCGGGCGCCCGCGCCGACTGCGTCGTCGTCTGGGCCACCCTGGACCGATCCCTGGGCAAGTCCGCCATCAAGTCCTTCGTCGTCGACCGCGACACCCCCGGCTTCGACCTGGTCCGCCTGGAGAAGAAGCTGGGAATCCGCGCCTCCGACACCGCCCACTTCCGCCTCACCAATGTCCGTGTCCACAGGGACAACCTCCTCGGCTCCCCCGAGGTCACCACCGGCTTCGCCGGGGCCATGCAAACCTTCGACAACACCCGCCCCCTGGTCGCCGCCATGGCCATCGGCCTGGCCCGCGCCGCCCTGGAAGAAACCCGGCGTCTCCTCACCACCGCCAACATCCCCATCGACTACGACCGCCCACCCCACACCCAACCCACCCCCGCCGCCGATTTCCTGACAATGGAAGCCGACTGGGAATCCGCCCACCTCCTCGCCCTCCAAGCCGCCTGGATGGCCGACAACCACCAGCCGAACTCCCTCCAGGCCTCCATGGCCAAGTCCAAAGCAGGCCGCACCGCCACCGAAATCACCCTCCGCTGCCTGGCCCTCACCGGCGCCCTCGGCTACAGCGAAACATCCCTCCTGGAAAAATGGTCCCGCGACGCCAAAATCCTCGACATCTTCGAAGGCACCCAACAAATCCAACAACTCATCATCGCCCGCCGCCTACTCAACAAAACCTCCGCCCAACTAAAATAACCCCCCGCCACCCCATATCAGCAAAGCCCCACACCCGCACCGAACGCCTCAAAAAAGCCCGCCCCACATCGACGAAGCACCACCCCCGGCACCGCGCACCTCGCACCTCGAAACCCACGCTCCATCGACGAAGCGCCACACTTGCACCGCGCGCCTCGGGACCCGCCGATCCCAACCGCCCGTTGTGGTGAAGTTGTTTTGTTTGGGGGAGGCGGTGGCCTAAGCCGGCTGGCGGGGAAGGCCACGCTTTCCAGTGGCCCCGCCTTTTAGCCTTACCCAGGCTGCCGCTAGGGGCCCCAAACAAAACAACTTCACCACAACGGGCACCCCAAGCTTTAATCTGGCGCCCAAGCGCCGGCGTCGCCGCCAGGCGACAAGGCCGACCCCCGAGGCGAAGCCGAGGCCCAGTGACCCTCATACCATGATCAACCAGCCGAAAAGCCCCCGAATACACAGCCTAACCAAGCCCACCGACAAGATCGCCCAGCCGACCAAGAACCATGATCAACCTGAACTTGAGCCCCTGAATAAACAGCCTACAAGACCCCACCGACAAGATCACCAAATCGACCCCTCACGCCCCCAGCCCTCTCACACCCCCTCACACCTTCGACCCCGCAATCGCGGCAAACAGATCAGCATGGGTCACCCCACTGGCAGGCAGTTCAGCACCCCCCACCCGTATCCCGTCAAACAGGATCATCAAATGCCGCCGCCACAACTCCGGATCGGCAGCTCGTGTCGCCGCACACACCGTCACCAGCATCACGATCATCGGCCCGATATCAGTTCCCCGCAAATCCCCCCGCACCACCCCCGCCGCCTGCCCCCGGGCCACCAGCGAATCCACCGCAGGCACATAATGCGCCGATATCACATCCAACTGCCCAAAATCCTCTTTCGTGCAGATCTCGAACAGCCCTCGATCCCCCGACTGCCGCTGCACCACATCCGTCACCAGTTCCAGCAGCCCCGCCAGCGGATCCGGATCGGCAGCACACCGATCGATAATCGAAATGATCTCCGCGACCACGTGGTCGAACACCGCCCGGATCAGCGAGTCCCGCGTCGGAAACCGGCGGTAGAGCGTCCCGACCCCCACACCGGCCCGCCGCGCCACGTCGTCGAGTGACGCGTTGACACCGTGGAGTGCGAACACCGCGCGGGCGGCTGTCACGATCCGCGCCCGGTTTCGCTCAGCATCCGCGCGGAGCGGCCGATCAGTGTCTGAGGTCACCCTCTCAGCTTAGCGGAAAACCGGAGGGACCTTCTCCACTTCTGTGTTAGCGTCACCACGACGCCACGGTGACACCACTGTGGACATCTCCTGCAGGGGGCGAAGACCTTGACCATCTCGGACGACCGACCCGCCGTCCACACCAGTACCCACCACGACCACATGCACGCGAAGCGCTGGCTGATCCTGGCCGTCATCGCGATCGCGCAGGTCATGGTGATCCTCGACGCGACGGTGGTGAACATCGCGCTGCCATCGGCGCAGAAGTCGCTCGGCTTCAGCGACGACCAGCGGCAGTGGCTGATCACCGGGTACGCGCTCAGCTTCGGCAGCCTGCTGCTCATCGGCGGCCGGATCGCCGACCTGTTCGGGCGGAAGGTGACCTTCCTGGTCGGTGTCGCCGGGTTCGCCATCGCCTCCGCGGTCGGCGGGGCCGCCACCGGGTTCGACGTCCTGGTCGCCGCCCGGATCGGGCAGGGTGTGTTCGCCGCGCTGCTCGCGCCCGCGGCCCTGTCGCTGCTGACCACCACGTTCACCGACCCGGGCGAGCGCGGCAAGGCGTTCGGCATCTTCGGTGCCATCTCCGGCGCGGGCGGCGCGATCGGCCTGCTGCTCGGCGGGGTGCTCACCGAGTACCTGGACTGGCGCTGGTGCATGTACGTCAACCTGGTGTTCGCGGCCATCGGCTTCTTCGGCGGCATCACCCTGCTCGGCAGGGCGAGCGCCACCGAACGCCCGAAGATCGACTTCGTCGGGGTGGCCTCGGCGACGCTGGGCATGTTCGCCCTGGTGTTCGGCCTGGGCAACGCGGAGAGCAAGTCGTGGGGCGACCCGGGCGTGTGGGCGTTCCTGCTCGTCGGCCTCGTCCTGCTGACCGGCTTCGTGGTGTGGCAGACCATCGTCAAGCACCCGCTGCTGCCGCTGCGCGTCCTGCTGCACCGCAACCGCGGCGGCTCCTTCCTGGCGATCTTCGTGCTGTGCGCCGGGATGTTCGTGATCTTCCTGTTCCTCACCTACTTCATGCAGGTCAACCTGCAGTTCACCCCGGTGACCAGCGGCATCGGCTTCCTGCCGATGATCGGCACGCTGATGGTCGGCGCCACCCTGGCCACCACCGTCCTGCTGCCCCGCGTCGGCCCGCGCCTGCTGGTCAGCGGGGGCATGGTGCTCGCGGGCGCCGGGATCGGCCTGCTGGCCCTGCTCAAGGCCGACAGCTCGTACGCCAGCGGCGTGCTGCCCGCCCTGCTCGTCGCCGGTTTCGGCATCGGCCTCACCATGGCCTCGGCGATGAACGTCGGCATCGCCGGGGTCGACCCGCAGGACTCCGGGGTCGCCTCCGCCGCGATCAACGCCGTCCAGCAGATCGGCGGCTCGATCGGTACCGCGCTGTTCAGCACCATCGCCTCCAGCGCGGTCACCGCCGCCCTCGGCGACGGCAAGGCCCCGCTGGACGCCGCAGTCGCGGGCTACAGCACGGCGTTCACCTGGAGCGCCATCCTGTTCGCCGTCGGCGGCGTTGTCTGCGCTTTCATCCTGCGACCGGGCGTACCGGACGAACTGACGACCGCGGGCCCCGCCGTCCACATGTGACAGTCCGCGCTTCGGGGGGCTCACCGCTCGGTGGGCCCCCTTTCGCATGGCGCGACGGGGATGTCACCGAGGGCTACCATCGATGGTGGGACACCCAGGTGAGCGGGGAGGACTGACGTGACGCAGATCGATCCTGACCAGGCACATCCGGCTCGGATCTACGACTACCTGCTGGGTGGGGCCTGCAACTTCGCCCCGGACCGGGCGTTCGCCGAGGAATTCCTCCGGGTACTGCCAACGGCCGCCGACGCGGCGCGGATCAATCGGGCGTTTCTGCAACGGGTTGTCCGGTATTGCGCGAGCCAGGGGGTCAACCAGTTCCTCGATCTTGGCTCGGGGATTCCGACTGTCGGCAATGTGCACGAAACCGCGCCTGGCTCCCGGGTTCTCTACGTGGACAACGACCCGATCGCGATCGCGCATTCTGAGATCGAACTGGCGGAGACGCCGACCGCGCGGGCGCTGCTGGGGGATTTGCGAGAGCCGGAGACAATTCTTGAGGCGGCCGCGTCTGTTTTGGACCTTTCGCAGCCGATTGGGGTGTTGATGCTCGCGGTGCTGCACTTCATCCCCGATCCCCACACGGCGGTGGCGCGGTACCTGTCGGAGATCGCGGCGGGGAGTTACGTGGCGATCACACACGGGACGATGGAGGGAACGCCGGACGGGCGGGGGGACGTGCTTCGGCTGTACGCGAGCAGCGGATCGCCTGCTACGCCACGAGATCGAGAAGAGGTGGCGCGGTTGGTCGGGGGAATGGAGATCCTGGCGCCGGGAGTGGTGTGGACGCCAGAGTGGCGGCCGGAGCGGGATGTTGTGGGGGATCCGGCGGAGTCATTGACGTATGCGGTGGTGGCGCGGAAGGGGTGAGATCGGGGGCGACGAGCTCGTCTCGGTGCTTGTTTTGGTGGGTCTAGGCTTGCGATCTTGGCTTGGCGATCTTAGTTTGGCGATCTTGTCGGGGGGCTGGACTAGGCTGTGTATTCGGGGGCTTTGCTGGCGGTTGATCATGGTGTGAGCCGTCCCTGGGCCTCGCTGCGCTCGGGTTTCGGCCTTGTCGCCTTCGGCGACGCCGGCCATTGGCGCCAGATAAAAGCGGTGGTGCCCGTTGTGGTGAAGTTGTTTTGTTCGGGGCCTTGACCTCAAGGGGTCGATGCGCCGGGTGTGGGATGATCTTCGTGGTCGAGTGATCGGAGATCGTTTCTGTGGCGTGTCGTGTGGTGTTGGGGTTTGACGAGCGGGAGACGATCTCGCGGGAGTTGCGAGCCGGGCGGTCTTTTCGGTTTATCGGGAGGGTGTTGGGTAGGCATCATTCGGTGGTCGCTCGCGAGGTGGCCCGTAATGGTGGTCGTATCGCTTATCGGGCGTGGGTGG
>NZ_AXWW01000099.1 GCF_000482865.1 Actinokineospora inagensis DSM 44258
CGCGACCGTGCCAGAGATCCACGCCCCCCCGTGGCCAGGCAAGCCCATCTTCACCCACTACGTCGTCACCACACCGATCTGCGCACCCGCCCCTCACCCCCCCCCGAGACACCTGACGCCCGTCGCCGACAAAGTCCCACACCTGCACCCGCACCCCTCGAACCTCCCACACACACCCACGCAAATCGACAAAGCGCCACACCCACACCGCACACCCAAAAACCCACACCTCACCGACGAAGGCCGCCAGCCCATCCCACGCGCCTCGAAACCCGCCGATCCCAACCGCCCGTTGTGGTGAAGTTGTTTTGTTTGGGGGAAGCGGTAGCCTAAGCCGGCAGGCGGGTAAGGCCACGCTTTCCAGTGGCCCCGCCTTTTAGCCTTACCCAGGCCACCGCTAGGGGCCCCAAACAAAACAACTTCACCACAACGGGCACCCCAGCTTTAATCTGGCGCCCAAGCGCCGGCGTCGCCGCCAGGCGACCAGGCCGAACCCCGAGGCGCAGCCGAGGCCCAGAGCCCCCTCACACCAAGATCAACCGCCAACAAAGCCCCCCGAATACACACCCTAGCCACCCCCACCGACAGTCCCCGACCATAGAGACCGACGCAGACAAGGACCCACGCCGAGGCCCTGACCTCAGCTACCGCCTCACCCGCGCAGCAGCGACCAACGGATACCCCGGATAACCAACAGCCACCGGTCCACCTCCCCGGAACGGACCGGAGATCCACACCACACCAGTCTCATGCATCGTCCCAAGTAGATCCACCCCAGCATGCGGCAGAACGATTCGGCTCACGTCCCCATCAGATCGCACTGTCGCAGTCGCCGTCGCAGCCCCCAGTCGGCGGGGCTCAAACGGATCAACCACCACGCCAACACGAACCCAGTTCGCCTCCGCCACCAACCCCGGCAATTGTCGCAAATTCCCCGGTCGCCACGCCTGGTACAGCCGAAAGAACAGAATCCCCCACCCGGTCCCCACCACGCCCACGAACACCGGCAGATCAAACTCGTCCCCACTATTGGCCACCACGAGCGTGAAGACCAAGACCCCCAGCAATTGCATGCCGAGAACCGTCAACGACTGCGCCGCATTCCGGGCCGCCGCCACAGTCGGGTCGGTCGGTTCTTTCTTATCCGCAGGACGCTCAGCCGGGACCTCAGTCAGCACCGACCCGGAGAACGGGTAATGGCTCCCCTCAACCCGCACCAGCACGAGACCGCGTTCGTCCGGTCCGACGAGCCACACCCGCCCGGTGCGCCGCAGCACAGCCCGATGCATCCCGGTCATCCACTTCACCTGCACCGGAACCCAGTCACTGCCCAGCGCCACCCACAACTTCGTCACGAGCCCAGCCCCGTGGATGACCCGCGCCGCCGCCGGTTTCCAATACGCGTTCGCGAGCAACTCCGAGTCGTGCTCGAATCTTTTCCGCTCCCGCCGCATCAGCACCGCGGTCTTCGTCGTGATAACAGCGGCCGCGAAGAAGTACAGCGGCCCGAGACCAAGACCATGCATCACCGCATCAGCCACAGCAGCCGCGAGGAATACCGCGACCCAGAAGACGCGGTACCACATCGGCTGCAACAAGCGGGCGCGGAGTTCGACCATCATGGCGGTTGTCGGGTTGGCCAACACAGGCCGGTCAAGCTCGGGTTCGAGCGCCAGTCCAATCATCATTCCCCCAGTTGTGGAATCAACACCCTACGACCGGCACTGAGCGCACCCTCAGCCAGTGTTGCCTACCCTCGGGTGGACGAGGCACGAGGGAGGAACCCATGGGCTGGACCGCGGCGGACATCCCCGACCAGAGCGGCAAGACGGTCCTGGTCACCGGGGCGAACTCCGGACTCGGCCTGCGCACCGCGCGGGTGCTGGCCGGGCGGGGCGCGCTGGTGATCATGGCGTGCCGGTCGGTCGAGCGCGGCCGGGCGGCGCTGGCGACCGTCGACGGCCCGGCCGAGCTGCTGACCCTGGACCTGGCCGACCTGGCTTCGGTGCGCGCGGCCGCCGCGCAGGTGCGGGAGCGGACCGGTGACCGGCTGGACGTGCTCGTCAACAACGCGGGCGTGATGGCCACCCCGAAGCGCGCCACCGCGGACGGGTTCGAACTCCAGCTCGGCACCAACCACCTCGGCCACGCCGCGCTGACCTGGCTGCTGATGCCCGCGCTGCGCCAGGTCCCCGGCGCCCGGGTGGTGACGGTGACCAGCCTGGCCCACCGCGGCACCGGGTTCGACCTGGACGACCTGAACTTCGAGCACCGCCGCTACCGGTCCGCCGCCGCCTACAGCCAGTCGAAGCTGGCGAACCTGGTGTTCGCCCTGGAGCTGCACCGCCGGGCCACCGGGGCGGGCATCGACCTGGTCAGCGTCGCCGCGCACCCCGGGCTGGCCGACACCGAGCTCGCGGGCAACTCGGCCCGGCTGCGCGGCGGCGGCCCGCTGGGCCGGGCGCTGACGGCGGTGGTGCGGGTCGGCGGCAAGCTGGTCACCCAGTCCGTCGACCGCGGCGCGCTGCCCCTGCTCCACGCCGCGACCGCGCCGGACGTGGTGGGCGGCGGCTTCTACGGCCCGTCCGGCCCCGGCGAGTTTTTCGGCGGCGCAGGCCCCGCGAAACCGAGGAGTGCGGCGTTGAGCCCCACCCTCGGCCGGACGTTGTGGGGGCGAACAGCGGATCTGACCGGCGTTTCCCCGGATCCGGCGTAAAGGCGTAGCCTGAGCAGGTGACTGTCGCGCCTGAGGGTCGGAAGATGCTGCGCCTGGAAGTGCGCAACAGCCAGACACCGATCGAGAAGAAGCCCTCGTGGATCAAGACCCGGGCCAAGATGGGCCCGGAGTACCGCGAGCTCAAGGGCCTGGTCAAGCGCGAGGGCCTGCACACGGTGTGCGAGGAAGCGGGCTGTCCCAACATCTACGAGTGCTGGGAAGACCGCGAGGCCACCTTCCTGATCGGCGGCGAGCAGTGCACCCGCCGGTGCGACTTCTGCCAGATCGACACCGGCAAGCCCGCCGACCTCGACCGGGACGAGCCGCGCCGGGTCGCCGAGTCGGTGCAGGCGATGGGCCTGCGCTACTCCACGGTCACCGGCGTCGCCCGGGACGACCTGCCCGACGGCGGCGCCTGGCTCTACGCCGAGACGGTCCGCCAGATCCACGCGCTCAACCCGGGTACCGGCGTCGAGCTGCTCATCCCCGATTTCAACGCCGAGCCGGACCAGCTCGCCGAGGTGTTCGCGGCACGCCCCGAGGTGCTCGCGCACAACCTGGAGACGGTGCCGCGGATCTTCAAGCGGATCCGCCCGGCGTTCCGCTACGAGCGGTCGCTCTCGGTCATCACCGCGGCGCGGGACAACGGCCTGGTCACCAAGTCGAACCTGATCCTCGGCATGGGCGAGACCGCGGCCGAGGTCACCGAGGCGCTGGCCGACCTGCGGGACGCGGGCTGCGACATCATCACCATCACCCAGTACCTGCGGCCCAGCGTCCGCCACCACCCGGTCGACCGGTGGGTGAAGCCGGAGGAGTTCCTGGCCCACAAGGAGACCGCGGAGCGGCTGGGCTTCGCCGGGGTGATGGCCGGTCCGCTGGTGCGCTCGTCGTACCGGGCGGGACGGCTCTACACCCAGGCCGTCGAGCACCGCGGCGAGCAGGTCCCGGAGAACCTGCGCCACCTGGCCGAGGCGGGCGAGTCCAGCCAGGAGATCACCGCTCTGCTCAAGCGCTGAGTCACCTCAGTCGCGGCGGCTTGGTCCTGCTCGGCGCGGTCACGGTGGTCGTCATAGTGGTCGTCGCGTTGGTCGTCACGGTGGTGCACCTGGTGAAGAGGCGCAAGAAGACGAAAGCGGCTCGCCAGACGGACGAATCGGGGCTGGGATCGGTGCGCTGAGCCGAAACCGGCCGCGCGGCCGTAATCACCGGCGGTGTTCGGACGATTCCCCTGGGGAAGGGTTGTCGACAGACTGGGAGGGTCTGTGACCATCAACCCCGGGATCGTGGCCGAGCCGGACCTCACGGTCGTCGTCCCACCCCGGTCCATCTTCCGGCGCAAGCGCTTCCGCTGGACGTTCGGGCCGTCGGCCGCGGTGGCACTCGTCGGTGTGCTCCTGCTGTTCGCCAACGGCCTGGTGGGGCTGCCGTTCCGCGATGTCGTGGTGGTCAGCGGTCGGCTGGCGTCCAAGGCCGACTACTTCCAGGACCCGCAGGTGCAGCGGATCCTGATGGCGCACGGCCTGCAGGTCTCGATCGACCAGGCGGGCTCGCGCGACATCGCGAACAACGACGTCTCCGACTACGACTTCGTGTTCCCCTCCGGTCAGCCCGCCGCGCTGCTGATCCGGCGGCGCTGGGAGGAGCAGCACCACCACCCGGCGAAGGTGTTCAAGCCGTTCTTCAGCCCGATCGTGCTGGGCACCTACCGGGAGTACGCCGACGCCCTCGCCGCGGAGGGGGTGGCCTCCCCGCAGGCGGGCGCCGGGCCGCACCGGCTCTACTACGACATGCCGATGGAGCGGTTCGTCGGCCTCATCCAGGCCAACAAGACCTGGAGCCAACTGACCAGGGGACCGCACCTCGACAACGGCAACCGGGTGCTGGCGCAGTCGTCGGACACCTGCTCGTCGAACTCGGCGGGCACCTACCTCGGTCTGGTCGCGTTCGTGGTCAACCACAACGTGATCCCGCAGACCGAGGCCGACGCGGTGCGACTGGCCAACGAGATCAAGCCGCTGCTGACCGCGCAGGGCCTGCCCGGCGACGACATGGCGCGCAGCTACTTCGCCGCCGACGGCAAGAGCCTGGCGCCGGTCGCGGTGATCTACGAGCACCAGTACCTGGCCTACCAGTTGCGCAAGATGGCCGAGACCGGGCGACCGGACGAGAGCCGGGTGCTGCTCTACCCGGCGGCGCAGTTCCAGACGGTGCCCGAGTTCATCGCGCTCACCCCGAACGGCGAACGGCTCGGCCAGTTGATCGCCACGGACCCGGACCTGCGTCAGCGGGCACTGGAGCTCGGGTTCCGGGTGTTCGAGGACGACACGACGCTGAACACCGGCCAGGTGTCGTCGTTCCTGACCGGCCGGGGCATGCCGGTACCCAGCTCCGGGGTCGGCGACACGGAGACGTTCCTGCCCGCGCTGCCGCTGCTGGAGAAGATGATCACCACGGTCGGCGACTGCCCGACGGTCCACCCGTGAGAGCGGCGGCCCTGCTCGTCCTGCTGGCCGTCCTCGCGAGCTGCACCGGCGTCCCCGGCGAGCAGGTCCGGCTGACCGTGCTGGCCGACCGCGAACTGGCCGACCTGCAGCCGCTGCTCGACGACCTGCGCCGGGACACCGGGATCGAGCTGGCGCTGGACTACGTGGACGACCCGGAGGCCGACCTGGCCGCGGACAAGGGCGAGCACGACCTGGCCTGGCCCACGACGGACCAGTTCCTGCACCTGTGGGGGAAGGCGAACGGCAGGCAGAACTCGCTGCCCCCGTCGACCGACGTCATGGCGTCCCCGCTGGTGGTCGGCCTCCGCCCGGCGGCGGCGGCCAGGCTGCGGGCGGCCGCGCACGGGCAACCACCGTCCTGGGCGGACGTGGCTGACCGGGCGGCGGCGGGCGAGCTGCGGTTCGGGATGACCGACCCGACCGCGTCCAGCACCGGTCTCGCCGCGCTGATCGGCGTGGCGACAGCGGCGGCGGGCACCGGCGGCGCGCTGACCGAGCAGCAGGTCAGTTGCGTCGCGCTGGGCGGGTTCCTGACCGGGAACACCCTGCGCGCCAGGACGACGGCGGAACTGGTCACCAGGTTCGACCAGCAACAGTCCGATGTGGACGGCCTGGTCGCGCACGAGTCAACCCTGTTGGCGCTCAACGACTCCGGCGGCCTGCGCGAACCACTGGAGATCATCTACCCCCGGGACGGCATGGTCCTGTCCCGGTTCCCGCTGATCCTGCTCAACCAGGACCGGCGGGACGCCTACCAGCGGGCCGCGCAGTGGCTGCAGGGCGCGGACGCGCAGCGCTGGATCATGGACCACACCGCCCGCCGCTCCGCCGACCCCGCGCTGGAGCGCCCCGAACGGCTGCGCGCCCCGATCGGCAACGCCCTGTACTTCCCGGACGACCAGGACGTCGTCAGCACGCTGCTCGCCGACTACCGCAGGCTCACCGCGGTCGGGACGCACCAGGTGGTGTTCGTGCTGGACTACTCGGCGTCGATGGCGGGCACCCGGGTCGACCGGCTGCGGTCGGCGTTCGCCGCGTTGAGCGGGACCGGGACCGGCGGCTTCGACCGGTTCCACCTCGGCGAGACGATCACCGTCATCCGGTTCGCCGGGACGGTGTTGGCGCGGCGGGAGGTCACCGTGCGCGGGCAGTCCGATGTGGACAGCCTGGCGCCGGAGGTGGCCGCCCCGGCGGACGGGCGCGGCACGGCGATCTGGTCCGCGCTGGACCAGGCGTACCGGTCGGTGCGCGGGGACGCGTCGGTCGTGCTGATGACCGACGGGGAGAACAACGCGGGCATCAGCGCGGACGAGTTCCTGCGCGCGGGGCCGCGTCAGGCGCCGGTGTTCGCGATCGCGCTGGGCGGGGCGGACCGGGCGGAACTGGACCGGGTGGCGCGGGCGACCGGCGGGCGGGTCGTCACCGCCGACGACGCGTCGCTGCCTGCGGCGGTGAAGGAGATCCGTGGCTGTCGATAGGGCTCTGTGGTGGTCGGTGTGGTGGCCGTGGGTGCTCGTGTGGTGCGTCACCGCGCTGGCGATCGTCGTCGCGGTCGGGTCGGTCGGGTGGGCGTGGCGGGTCCGCCGCCGGTACACGCCCGCCCGCCAGGTCCCCGGCATCACCTTCTACCTGCACAAGAAGTCGGTGCTCGACCTGTACCAGGCGGGCGGCTACGGCGACGCGATCAGCCGAGAGGTCGAGGAGCGAGTGGGCACGCAGCGCAAGCGCAAACTCGGCGTGGCCTGGCGCAGCGCCAATGCGGCCGGTGAGCACAGCAGCGAACGCGAGGTGGTGAGCCGCTACTTCACCGAGGCCGACCCGATCGCGGTGATCGGCGTGCTGCTGGACGCGCTGGAGGCGGCCGACGGGGTGGTGCACGTCGACCTGCGCGACCGCACGGTGGTGGACAACGTCGCGGTGGCCCGGCTGCGCGACCGCTCCGGCGGCGGCCCGGCACCGGTGCGGCTGCGCGGGATCGACAGCTACGTGTCCATCCGCGGCGTGTTCCGGGTCGCCGACCACCTCGGGTCGCGCACCGTGCTGCTGGCCCCGTTCGGCGACCCGGACGACCCCGAGGACGGCCCGCAGGTCCGGCTGGAGTGCCACCACGACGGCCTGCGCGACGGCGACCTGCCGGACGGGCCGTTCCAGGCGCGCTGCCTGGGCAAGGTGCAGTCGTGGAAAGCCGGGCGGGGCGAACTCGTGGTGCGGCCGGTGGCCATCTTCCAGTAGCCGCGAATTCTGCTATGGGGATGTGGGATACCCCCATAACGGTCATCGGGGTGCACTCTTCTCAGTGAATTGCACCCTGCGGTCGAGGAGCACCGAATGCTTCGACGTCTTGTCCCGGTCGCCGCGCTGGTGGCCGCCTTCGTCACCGTCCCGCTCAGCCCAGCACCACCGATCATGGCCGCTGACCTGGGTAAAACCGCCCTCGCGGCCGGAGTGTCGCGCACCGGCGCCCAGGTGCCGAGCAGCACCGCGCTCGAATACGGGAACAACGGGAATTCGTGGTCGACCACCATCACAGTTCCCGGGGCGACCTATGTGAAAGTGCATTTCGCGCCGCTGAAACTCGTCGGCGACGACTACCTCACGGTGTCCTCGCCGTCCGGCCGGGAGACCTACACCTATTACAACGACCGGACCAAGGGTTCGCCGTTCACCGTGCACGGCCAACCCGGCTTCGCCGCCATGTCCATCGACGGCGACACCGCCGTCGTCACCCTGCACGCCACCGCCCCCCGAGACGCGAAGTCGTTGTCCCGCCAGGGTTACGGCGTTCGCGTCACCCGCTACGACCGTGGTTTCGGCAGCGCCGAGTTCTCCGCGAACAACCCCACCACGATGAGCGTCTGCGGCAACGACGCCCGCAAGGACGTCGTCTGCTACCAAACCAGCCACCCCGTGGAGTACACCCGCTCGAACGCCGTCGCCCGCCAACTGGTCGACGGCATCGGCTCCTGCACGGCGTGGCGAGTCGGCAACACCAACCGCATGCTGACCAACGCCCACTGCGTCGACAACGCCACCGACCTGCGCGCCAGCGAATTCCAGTTCGACTACCAATGCGCGACGTGCGGCGGCAACAACCCGCGAACGGGAACGAAGGTCAGCGGCCAAGACCTGATCCGGACGAGTTCGTTGCAGGACCTGGACTACACGCTGTTCAGCGTCACCAACTTCGACACCATCCGCCAATACGGCACCCTCTACCTGGACGTCCGCGAACCCACCGCGGGCGAACGCATCTACATCGCGGGCCACGGCGACATCAAACCCAAGCGGATGTCCATCTACGAAGACACCGAAGGCGGCGCCACCTGCAAAATCGACGTGGCGTCATCCGGGGTGAACACCGGGTACCGCTGCGACTCTTCCGGCGGAAACTCCGGATCGCCAGTACTGGCAGGCTCCTCGCACAAGGTAATCGCCTTGCACCACCTCGGCGGCTGCCCGAACTGGGGAACACGGATCTCGCTGGTGTACAACGAGATCCGTGGGGATATCGACAACACGAGCTCCGAGGACCCAGCCCAAATCACCCTGCAGCCGTCGTCGGGAAACACCTCTCCCGGCGGCTCAGTGAACGCCGCAGTCCAGGCGTCGACTTCGGTGACCTTCAGCGCTTCCGGCCTGCCTTCCGGAGTCACAGCTTCGTTCAACCCGCCCAGCGGCCAATCAAGCACCCTCACCATTTCAACCGCCGCCAGCACTCCGCCCGGCACCTATGTGGTGACAGTCACCGGCGGCGGAATGTCCGCGACATACACCCTGACCGTCGGCGGAGCAGCCTGCCCGAACATGAAGGTCACGAAATCCGGCAACCTGAGCTCCGGCGGTAGCCAGTACCAGCCTGACGGATCTTTCTTCCAAGCGGCGGCGGGGGTCCACCAGGCCTGCCTGACCGGGCCACCCTCCGCCAACTTCGACGTGTACCTCCAAAAATGGAACGGCTCGACATGGCCGGTGGTGGCACAGGGGACATCCGCGGGTGCGAATGAGACGTTTTCGTATAACGGGACTGCTGGTTACTACCGATACCAGGTGAAATCGGTGACCGGTGGCGGGCAGTACACACTGGGGTACAACGCGCCGTAATGGGCCGGTGGCCTGCGCGGGCCAGGACCCGGTGATCCGCCGGGTCCTGCCCGTGTGAGTGCCGTTGAGCCTGGATCGTCGGGGGGCTTGGCCTGTCGAGGGGCTTGGCCTGTCGAGGGGCTTGGGCTGTTGGTGGGCTTGGCTGTCATGGGGCTGGCTGTCGGTGGGCTTGGCTGTCGGTGGGGTCTGCTGCACGAGTAGGTGACATCTGAGTTGGCTTGCCGTGATGGTGAGCTGGGAGGATGTCGTTGTGCCCAAGCCCTACCCCCAGGAGTTCCGCGACGATGTAGTGCGGGTCGCCCGTGACCGTGAGCCCGGTGTGACCGTCGAGCAGATCGCGAAGGACTTCGGGGTCCACCCGATGACCTTGTTCAAGTGGCTGCGCCAGGCCGACACCGACGAGGGCGTCAAACCAGGTGTGAGTCGCAGCGACTCGGCCGAGCTGCGTGAGGCCCGCAAGCGGATCACGCTGCTGGAGCAGGAG
>NZ_AXWW01000100.1 GCF_000482865.1 Actinokineospora inagensis DSM 44258
GGTGCCTGGGACGACGACGGTCTGTTCGTCCAGGGCGGCCATGATCGCGGTGCCGGTTTCTCGCCCATGCGGGGCGCGTCGGCGATGACGAAGGCGTCGCGGGCGTCGGTTTTCGCCCGGCCCGGGTGGAGGTCGGCGATGCGGCGCATCGCCAGGCCGGGCAGATAGGCCACCCGGTGACCGGCGGCGCGGGCGACCGCGACCGGCAGGGCGCCGATTGTGGCTGGCTGGTCGACCACGACCAGCGGCGGGCCCTGCGCGGCGAGCTTGTCGAACAACGCCCGCGGCTTCGACCCACTGTTGGGCAGAGGCCCGTCATGCAGCCTCTTGCCCGCCGGACCCAGGCCCACCGCGTGGTGGGCGTCTTTACCGACGTCCAGGCCGAGGAACACTCCGAAACCGTCGCCCATCCATCATGCCCTTCGGTCGTCGCGGGTGGTCACCGGTCGAGCAGCGAGCGCCGGCACCCACGTTACGACGAGACCTGCCCAGTCGGGTGGCCGTGTCCCCATCAGCGGTCGGTCGATGCCACCAGACCCGGTGACACCACCCCCCGGGATCATGCGTTCGACTGGGGGCGTAAGTCATGCCGGGCCTGACGACCACAACTCCCTGGTCAGGAGCCACGAAAAAGGTAACGGGGGGCGTCCCCGAGCCCAGTCTACCGGCCTGGCAGCTTGGCGAAAGAGCCACGAACAAGCTGGGGACAGCCAACAGCCATGTGGACAACTCACCCCAGCCACCTGCGAACAAGGGCGATCCGACGAGTCCGACCGGCCAGTGGACCGGCGGCGATTCAAGCCGCACCTCCATACCAGGACTCCCGGCCAGCCCCCACCCAGTCCCGGGGGGCGTCCCTGGTCCAGTCTACCGGCCCAACAACTCGACGAAAGAGCCACAGACAAGCTGGGGACAGCCAACAGCGATGTGGACAACTGACCCGGGCCGTCTGCAGGGGTGCCCACACGTGCGTAGGTGCTTGGCGCGCTGAAGGGGCGGGTGCACGAGTACCTGAGCATTCGAGGCCATCGACGGGGGTCGCCACCGAGGTGCAACTGTTCTGCTGCTGGGGGAACACCCTGGTCGGCGCGTACTTCACAGCCACGCCGGGGGGAACCTCTCAGGTCGCGCACAGGGCTGCCGACACCTCCAATGCGGGTGGCAAGTGATGCCGAAAGACGGCACCGACGAGCGTGAGGTAGACCGATGAGCGCGGACAACGCAACTGAGATCAAGAAGGCGCGGGGGCTGGGCAAGCTCATCGCGAACTGGGGGATTCGCACCAAGATCCTGGCGGCGCTGAGCGCGGTCGTGGCGATCGCCGTGTTGATCGGTGTGCTTGCCATGATCCAGATGTCCAATCTGGACAGCCAGCTCAGCCGGGTGGCCACCGGCAACGCGGCGGCGCTGAGCGACCTCGGTGACATCCGGGGCGCGCAGGGCGACATCAACCACTGGGCCGTGATGTGGTACGTCGACAACTCCCCGGCGGGCCAGAAGCGCGCCCGGGACGGGCAGCACGCGGCGGACGGCGTCATCGACAAGGCCGTCGCCGCCTACATGGCGCACACGACCGAGGACGAGGGCAGGGCCAAGGCGGCCGAGTTGCTGGCCAACCAGAAGAAGTTCCGCATCGAGCGGGACATCAGCTACGGCGACCCGGTCCCGGCGGGCTACACCCCGATCTCGGACATGAACGAGTTCACCACCCTGGTGCAGAACATCGACAAGGGCATCGACGCGCTGGCCGTCATCGAGCGCACCAGCGCCGAGCGGGCCGCCGCGGACGGCACCGCCGCCTACAACACCGCGTGGACCATCGTGCTCGTGTCGATGATCGTCGGCCTGGCCGCGGCCATCGCGCTGGCGCTGCTGGTCGCGGGGCGGATCGTGCGCCCGCTGCGCCAGATCACCACCGTGGCCAAGCAGATGGCCCAGGGTGACCTGAGCAAGGCCGCCGTCGTCCAGGGTTCCGACGAGGTCGGCCAGTTGGGCACCGCGTTCAACCAGGCGCGGGAGAACTTCGGTTCGGCGGTCGCCGCGCTGGCCACCACCGCCGAGACCCTGCAGACCGACTCGACCCGCCTGGTGCAGGTCAGCGACCGGCTGCTCGACTCGACCAGCGGCGCCAACACCCAGGCGACCCAGGTGGCCTCGGCCGCCGACCAGGTCTCGCTGAACCTGCAGACCGTGGCGACCGGCGCCGAGGAGTTGGGCTCCTCCATCAAGGAGATCGCGCACAGCGCCAACGAGGGCGCGAACGTGGCGTCGCACGCGGTCGAGGTCGCCGCCTCCACCACCGACGTGGTCGCCAAGCTGGGTGACTCCTCGGCGCAGATCGGCAACGTGGTCAAGGTCATCACCTCGATCGCCGAGCAGACCAACCTGCTGGCGCTCAACGCCACCATCGAGGCCGCTCGGGCCGGTGACGCGGGCCGCGGCTTCGCGGTCGTGGCGAGCGAGGTCAAGGAGCTGGCGCAGGAGACCGCGAAGGCGACCGAGGACATCGCCCGCCGGGTCGAGGCCATCCAGTCCGACACCGCGCAGGCGGTCGGCACGATCGGCGAGATCTCCGAGATCATCGCCAAGATCAACGACTACCAGTTGGTGATCGCCTCCGCGGTGGAGGAGCAGACCGCCACCACCAACGAGATGAGCCGCACCATCGCCCAGGCGGCGGCGGGCAGCTCGCAGATCGCGGGCAGCATCGGCCACGTCGCCGACGCCACCAAGACCGCGGCGCAGGAGATCGACGGCAGCAAGCAGGCCGCGGTCGACCTGGAGCAGCTCTCCGCGCACCTGCGGGACCTGGTCGCCAAGTTCCAGTACTGATCCGCACGCTCTACCCGCGGACGGCGGGCTGGGACCACCGGTCCCGGCCCGCCGTCCGCGTCTGTCCCGACAGGACAAACCGGCCTGCCGGTGCGACAATCCCGGCCATGGCGAAGATCGAACTGGTCCGGGGCGACATCACCGAGCAGGCGGTGGACGCGCTGGTGAACGCGGCGAACTCGTCGCTGCTCGGGGGCGGCGGGGTGGACGGCGCCATCCACCGCCGCGGCGGGCCGGAGGTCGTCGCCGAGTGCCGGGCGCTGCGCGCGGGCGACTACCAGCGCGGCCTGCCGACCGGTCAGGCGGTCGCGACCACGGCGGGCAGGCTGGCCGCCCGCTGGGTGATCCACACCGCCGGTCCGGTGTGGTCGTCCACAGAGGACAAGTCGGCGCTGCTGGCCGACTGCCACCGCAACAGCCTGCGGGTGGCCGCCGAGATCGGCGCGGCGACGGTGGCGTTCCCGGCGATCTCCACCGGGGTCTACCACTGGCCGGTGGAGTCGGCCGCGCGGATCGCGCTGGACGCGGTCGCCGACGCGCCGGACAGCGTCTCGCTCATCCGTTTCGTGTTGTTCGACAAATCGACCTACGACATCTTCTCGACCATCGCCGGATGAGCGCGTTCTGGGAACAGACGGCGCCCGCCGACGAGCGGCGGCCGCACCGGGCCGCGGAGGCCACCCCGCCGCCCCGCCCGCCGGTCCCGTTCACCCCGGCGGCGTTCGACGTGGTCTTGGCGCGGCACGCGTCCTGGGGCACCGACGCCTCGGCGGACCTGGTGCGGCGGTTGGGCGGCCAGCCCGCGATCGGGCCGTCCCGCGCGGTGGGACGGCCCGATCGGCGCGTCGACCGCCGTAGCCGGTAACCGCTGAGGACAACTCACCAAGTGCCGGTTCGGTCCGTTGTTCGACCACCGGCGACGTGCTAGCGTGATCACGCCGGACCGGATTCCGCGAACCGAATTCGATTCGGATGGCCGATGGAAGGGAAATCGGTGGGGACCACCATACCGAGCGCGCAAGGGCCGGTCACCGTCGGCGATGTGCTGCGCACCACGCGGACGTACACCGCAGCCGAGGTGCGGGAATTCCGAGCCCTTTCCGGATACCCCGATTCGCCCGATCCGCGCTATCTGCCCACCTTGCTCGTCGTGGCCCCGTTGACGAAGCTCGGTGGGGACATCAACTACCTTTCCGGGCGCATGGTGTGGTCGGTCTCCCGCCCGGTGGCGGTGGGCGAGACGATCACCGCGGAACTGGAGATCACCCGGCTGGAACCGACCGGGAACGGGACGCGGATCGCCTTCGACGCGCGGGTCCTGAGTTCGGCCGAGGTTGTTGTATCCGGGGAGAGCAAAGGCGTCGTGTTGCTGGGCTGAACGGCGGTCGACCGGATGTCGACCAACCCGGCGGTGTGAGTGGGAGGACCTGAGATGACCGGGACGACCGACCTCGCGACGGGCACCGCGCTGCGTGCGCTGCGCACCGTGACCGAGGCCGACATCGCCGCCTGCGCGCGGCTGACCGGCGACTTCGGCGCGCACCACATCTCCGGCATGGCGGGCCGCCAGGTCGCCCAGGGCCTGTTGACGCTGTCCGGCACCCCGCTGCTCGCCGAGGACGGCGTGCACGTGACCGGACTCGACCTCCGGTTCATCGCTCCCGTGTTCGTCGGCGACGACATCACCACGGAGATCACCGTCGATTCCCTTGACAACGCGGAACTCGCGTTCACCGTTGTCGTGTCAACTACCGCGGGCGAGGTACTGCGCGGGACCGGAACGGCGAAACTGTTGGACTGAATGGGCGAAACCTCCGTCGTACGGCGAACCGCTCGATTTCTCGCGCGCGCGTACCGCACGCGCGGAGGTGCTGTCCACAGCCGCGGGCCGGATTGGTGCGTTCCGGTTTTTCCCGATGACAATTCCTTGCGTACTCGACTGGGCGTCGTGTTCACTGGGCGGGCAAACGGCGAATGGGGGCCAAACAACCGAGCGGGCCGAGGAATCGGCACGCTCGCGCCCGCCTGCCAACCACGAATCGTCGATATCGGAGAAGGCGCACCATGACGGATCCGGTTGGCGGGGTCAGCCTGCTCACGCACGACGTGCTCTGCGACCCGTACCCCACTTACGCGCACCTGCGTTCGACCGACCCGGTGCACTTCAACGAGCAGCTCGGCGGCTGGGTGCTGACCCGGCACGACGACGTCTCGGCCGCGCTGCGCGACCACGGAACGTTCTCCTCGCGCCGGATGGAGCTGCTGGTCGCCCAGCGCGGCGGCGCGGACCCCTCCCCCGCGGTGGCCCGGTTCCTGGAACTGGCCGCGCACTGGATGTGGATGATCGACCCGCCGCAGCACACCCGGATGCGCAAGCTGATGAACCAGGGGTTCACCCCGCGCGCGGTGCGGCTGCTGGAGCCGATGATCCAGGGCATCGTGGACGACCTGGTGGACGCGGCGGTGGCACGCGGCGAGTTCGACCTGATGGCCGACTTCTGCTTCCCGGTGCCCGCGCTGGTGATCTGCGGCCTCTACGGACTGCCGCCCGCGGACGCCAGGATGGTCACCGACTGGTGCGACGCGATCAAGGTGTTCCTCGGGGCGTCGCCGGAGCTCGGTGGCGTGCAGGACGCGGCGGTGGCGCTGCAGGAGATGATCGACTACCTGACCGAGATCATGGAGCGGCGCCGGGCCGACCCGCGCGACGACCTCGTGTCCAGGTTGGTCACCGCCGACGACGACGGTGACCGGATGGACGCCGACGAGCTCGTGTCCAACCTGCTGCTGCTGATCACCGCGTCCTTCGAGACCACCATCGACATGCTGGGCAACGGCCTCGCCGGGCTGCTGACCCGCCGCGACCAGTGGGAACTGATCAAACGGGACCCCGCGCTGATCCCGGGCGCGGTGGAGGAGGTCATCCGCTACGACGGCCCGGTGCAGCTCACCCACCGGCTGCTGACCGGGGATGTGGAGCTGCGGGGCAAGAAGCTGCGCGAGGGCCAGCTCGCTTACCTCATGCGGGGCGCGGCCAACCGGGATCCGGAGCGGTACGCCGACCCGGACCGGTTGGACGTGACCCGCGACGCCAGCGGCCACGTCGGGCTGGGTTTGGGCGTGCACTTCTGCATCGGAGCCGGGCTGTCCCGGTTGGAGGGCAAGATCGCCCTCACCGAGCTGACCACCCGCATCCCGGACCTGGTGCTGACCGAACCGGAGCAGTTGCACTGGCGCGCGGACAACCTGCAGTTCCGCGGGTTGTCCGTGTTGCGGGCGAGCACCTCATGACCGCTGCCGGTGGCTCGACCGTCTCGGTGCACGTCGTGTCCCTGCGCGCCCTGGACCGGGTGCGCGGCACCGCCACCGCGGAGTTGCCCGATGCCGACCGCGCGGAGATCGCGGGCCGGACCCGGGGTGCCCGGCGGACCAAGGCGGAGGCGGCGCGGGTGCTCTCCCGCGCGGTCGGCGGGACGGTGAACGCCAGCCACGACCGGGATTTCCTCGTGGTGGCCGGGTCCGACGCGACGTGCGGGGTCGATGTGGAGGACGCGCCGGAGGCCGAATTGCGCGAGGTCGCCGCGCGGTTCTGCGCCGCGCGCGACCGGTCTCGCGCCACGCGCGACGGTGATCTGTCCGCCCGAGCACTGTGGACGGCCAAGGAGAGCGCGGCGAAGGCGGTCCGGCGGGGACTGCGCGCCGGGCTGCGGTCGATCGGCTTCGCGGGCGACGTGACCGCCGAATGGTCCTCTGTGGACTGGCCGTTCGGCGGCGGCTTCCTCACCCGGACGGTGGATCTGGGTGACCGCCATTGCGCGCTGACCGTCCGCGCCGACATCGCCCCGGCGGTGACGGTGCGGGTGTGGACACCGACGGTGTGGACGTCCGGGTCGGCCGGTGACCGGTGGTCGTTCACCCCGGCGGACGACCCGGCGACCGCCGATCCCGACGCCCACCGGGTCGCGGTGGCGCTCGCCGCGTTCGGAGGTCGGTGTGGCTGAGCCGGGGACCCTGCACGATGCGCTCGCCGCGGCGGCCGGGCGGCGGCCGGACACCCCGGTGTCCTTCCGGGTCGACCGCACGACCGTGCGGTTGGACGACCTGGTCGAGCAGTCGTACTCGGTCGCGGGCTCCCTGCTCCGCGCGGGCGTGCGGCCGGGTGACCGGATCGGGCTGCTGTGCCAGAACGAGGCCGACTTCTACCGCGTGCTCATCGGACTGGGCGTGCTCGGCGCGTGCGCGTGCCCGCTGCCGCTGCCCACCACGGCCCGCGACGGCTACCAGGCGAAGATCTCCGCGATCGTCACCGCGTCCGGCCTGCGCACCGTCGTGCTGTCGGAACGGTTGACCCGCCTGCGATCCGTGCTGGGCAACGCGCTGGACGGGATCACCCAGATCTCCACCGGGGACCTGCACGACTACTCCACCCGACCGCCGTCGGACAGCGGACCGGGCGCCGACCAGGACCTGATCGTCCAGTTCACCTCCGGCAGCACCTCGGTCCCCAAGGGCGTGCGGCTCACCCACGGCAACGTGGACGCCTGCCTGGCCGCCATCGTCGAGGGCATCGCGCTGACCGACGACGACGTCGCGGGCTCGTGGCTGCCGTTCTTCCACGACATGGGCCTGTTCGGCACCCTGGCCGGGATCTACCACCCGATCCCGCTGACCGTCTGGCCGCCGTCCACCTTCGTCAAGGACCCGGCCCGCTGGCTGCGGGAGATGACCGAGGTCGGCGTCACCGCCATCCCGATGCCGAACTTCGCCTACGACGCGCTGATGCGCGCGGTGGCGGACCCCGCCGAGTACGACCTGAGCCGGTGGCGGGTCGCGTTCAACGGCGCCGAGCCGATCGCCGCCGACACGCTGGCCGGGTTCCTGGCGCACTTCGCCCCGGCCGGGTTCCGCCCGGAGACGATGTTCCCGGTCTACGGGATGGCCGAGTCGACCCTGCCGATCACCTTCTCCCGGATCGGCGAGCCACCCCGGGTCGACTGGGTGGACCGCGCCCGGCTGGCGGAAACCGGTCGCGCCATTCCCATCGACCGCGGGTCCCCGGTCGCGCGCGGCATCGTGTCGGTGGGTCAGCCGGTGGCCCGGATGGCCGTGCGGGTCGCCGACCCGGACAGCGGCGTGCTGCTCGGCGACCGGACCGTCGGCGAGGTGGAGATCAAGGGCGCGCTGGTGACCCCCGGGTACCTCACCGGCGACCAGCCGTTCACCGCCGACGGCTGGCTGCGCACCGGCGACCTGGGCTACACCGCCGACGGCGCGCTGCACATCACCGGGCGGCGCAAGGAAATGATGATCGTCCGCGGCGACAACTACTACCCCGAGGACGTCGAGGCCGCCGTGCGCACCGACCCGGACGTGTTCCGCCGCCGCTGCGTCGCCTACCTCGACGACTCCGACACGGGCGCGCACATGGTGCTCGTAGTGGAGTCCGCCGCCGACGACAGCCCGCAGTTGCGGGACCGGTTGCGCGCCAGGGTCGCCGCCGCCACCGGCCTCGACGACGTGCGGGTGGTGATCGCCGCGCCGCAGGCGATCCCGCGCACCAGCAGCGGCAAGCTCCAGCGGCTCGCGTCGAGGGCCAGGTTCAGCTAGCACAGGGAGAAGGGGAAATGCACAGCTTCGGGGTCTTCACGCACTACGAGCGGGTCCACTGGCAGCTCAAGGACATCGACTTCACCGCCGTCGACAAGGACAAGGTCCGGCCGGAGCACGTCGCGATGGCCAAGAGCGGCGTCATGGGCGAGTCCAACGTGATCGCCGCGGTGCACGGCTTCCTCAACGAGTTCGTCGACGACTACGACTTCTCCACCTTCGCGGTCGTGTGGGGCTACCAGGAGGTCCAGCACCACTACGCGTTCAAGTCGTGGCTGGAGGCCATCGGCGAGGCCGTCGACGACGCCCCGGTGCACGCCATGCGCGAGCCGTACGCCCCGGGGACCACCCCGTCGGCGACCCTGGCCACCAACATCATCTCCGAGCTG
>NZ_AXWW01000101.1 GCF_000482865.1 Actinokineospora inagensis DSM 44258
TACCGCGAACTCAAACACGGACTCGGCCTCGACCACTTCGAAGGCCGCTCCTGGCTCGGCTGGCACCGCCACGTCACCCTCACCTCCGTCGCCCAAGCCATCTGCACCCGGCTCCGCCGCACCCCAAAAGCCCCTGCGCGGGCCTGACCCTCTACGCGGTCCTGCGCGAACTCCAGACCCTGCTCGCAGCCTGGACAGGCACCTGCCACACCTGCGGACAACCCGTCCAAACCCGAACACCCGACCAAAAACCCCAGGTCAACAGCACCTAACAAAGCCCTACTAGTGTCCCCGGACGCGGACGAGGGGGCTCCCGTGGCGGGAGCCCCCTCGTCGTCCAAGATCTGTCAGGCGGACTTGGCGGTCCACTGCGCCCAGGTGAGCGCCCAGTCGTAGTAGTCGCCGTCGGCCGGGCCGAGTTGCTGGGTGCTGCCGGTGATCTCCACCGGGTCACCCACCATGGCCGTGTCGTAGTAGAGCTTCGCGTTCGTGGGCGACAGGTTGACGCAGCCGTGCGAGACGTTGCGTTTGCCCTGGTCCGGGACGGAACCCGCGTAGCCGTGCACGAACTCGCCGTTGTTCGACACCCGCACCGCCCACGGCACGACCACGTTCTCGTAGTGGTACTTGGGGTTGCTCATCGCGTAGGTCGCGCTCTTGCCCATGACCACGTGCGTGCCGCTGTGCGTGACCCGGCCCGGGTCGGAGTCCAGGCCCATCGACGCGGGGAAGTCGAACGTCTTGACGCCGTTGGTGAACACCAGCATCCGGTGGGTCTGGGTGTCGGCCTTGACCACCTGGGACCGGCCGATGGTGAACGACGAGGTGACGTTGTCCCTGCCGTAGCTGCCGCCGCCGAGGTCGACGCCGTAGATGCCGACGGTGACGTCCACCTTGGTGCCGGGCTGGTAGTAGTCCTTGGGCCGCCAGTGCACCGTCTGGTCGTCCAGCCACGCCCACGCGCCCTCGGTGGTCGGGGTGGTGGTGACCTTGAGCGCCTTCTGCGCGGCGGCGTGGTCCTTGACCGGGGCGTTGAAGGTGACCGCGACCGGGATCGCGATGCCGTACGTCTGCCCGTCGCCGGTGTTGAGGCTGGCGCTGATGGTCCGTTTGGGCTTGACGGTGGTGAACGAGCCGTTCACCGGGACCGCCTTGCCGTCGGTGCCGACCGCGTTGCCCGCCCACGTGTAGGTCTTGCCGTAGCCGAGTTGCTCGCCGACCGTCCACGTGGTCTTGTCCGCCGAGAGGGCGCCCTTGACCGCCTTGCCGTCGCCGTTGGTGAGGGTGACGGCTTGCAGCGTGCCGTCGGTGACCGCGACCGTGACCGGACCCGCGGGACTGACGTCGGCGGCGCTGGTGGCCGTGACCTTCGCGGCAGGCGTCACCGGCGCCTGCGAGGTGGACGTGCCGGCAGTGCTGCCGGTGCCACCGGTTGTTCCATCCCTCGTCGCCGCGGCCGACTCGCCGGAGGTGCACCCGCTGAGCGCGAGCACCGCCACGAGCGCCGTGCCGACCAGTGCGACCGGCATTGCCCGCCGCCTGATCCGTGCCCGCCCGCCCATCCGCTTCTTCCCTTCCCCCACAAACCCTTTGAACACCCTTAACGACGCCGCGCGGCCGAGAATCGTTGGCCGAACCAAGTGTGACACGTGTCACTTCTGGTGGAATTTCGGCCCAATCCGGAGAGCGATCCGACTGATGCGGAGCGTACTGATCGAGATCACCCGCTTGGGCTAGTCGTGCGCCCGTCAGGCAGTAGTGCGGCCGACGGGCAGCCGATACGCTTTCGGTTGCAGGCCGTGGTTTCTGTGTTCGTGCGATTCACGCTCGCGGAACGGCTACGCGGGCGCGCTGCTTTTCCGCTGCAGTCGGCGGGAGCATCGTCCGAGGGCGGCCCGGGGTTGCACGGTGCAGCCCCATGCTCCTGCGTATGGAGGCAGGTTTATGGCACAGGGCACTGTCAAGTGGTTCAACTCCGAGAAGGGCTTCGGCTTCATCGCGCAGGACAACGGCGGCGCCGATGTCTTCGTGCACTACTCGGAGATCCAGTCCAAGGGTTTCCGCACCCTTGAGGAGAACCAGCGGGTCGAGTTCGAGGTCGGCCAGGGCACCAAGGGCCCGCAGGCGACCAACGTCGTCCCGCTGTAGTTCCCCTCGCTGGAGCGAGGAACGGGCCCCAGACCTGGCCAGGTCTGGGGCCCGTTCACGTGGTCGGGGGATGTGACGACCGCTCGGGGGCTCAGCGCCGCTGTAGCTGCTGGGCCTCCCACTCCAGTCGCTGCATGACCCATTCCTGGGCCAGCGCCATCGGCGAGGTCTGCCGGTAGGCGGCGAGCTCGCGCAGTTGCTCGTTGGCCATCAGGGACAGTCGCAACTGGTAGACCTCGGCGGAGCCGAACCGGCGGCCACTGCCGGTGGTCTCGGCATCGGTGTCGGGGGACAGCGCCGCCAGGTAGGACTCGAGCTCGTGGTCGGGGGTCTCCGCCGCGGCCCGGGGGTCCGCGACCTGGCCGACGGTGCGGTGGCGCCCCGTGTTGGTGCCGACCGCCTTGAGATCGGTGCGGCTGCGTCCGAAAGAGGGAAAAGGCACCGGGACACGATAACGGTTGGGTTGCGGGGCCGCAGCCGGTGTGACTGGTGACACAGGTCTGTCGTTCGCCGTCCGGCAACCCGGGCGCCGCCGGGAACGTGGAGAGGCCCCCGCGCCAGGGGGAGGAACGCGGGGGCCGGAGGGGATCTCCACAGGTGCTGACCGGGGGTGTGTCAGCCCAACGATTGTTGCACGTGCACCGGTCGGTGCGGGAGTGGTCGACTGGGAAAAATCGTCGTCAATGTTCACCTGATGTTCGTCTTGTCAGGTGGCCTTCCCACCGCTAGTGCCCGCAGCCACCCACCCCTTGATCAACGCTGCTCTGCGCGGAATCCCGACCCGACACCCCCGGTCCCGTCACCCCCGCCGGCTAGGCTGGGAAATCGGGGGCGCTCAGCACCGATGATCTTCACCCGGGCCGCTGACCAGCGGAAACCCCCGCCTCACCCCGCCGAAGGCTGGAAGCCGCGCAGCCGCAGGCTGTTGGCCACCACGAACACGCTCGACAGGGCCATCGCCGCGCCCGCGATCATCGGGTTGAGCAGCCCGAACGCGGCCAGCGGGATGCCCGCCACGTTGTAGGCGAACGCCCAGAACAGGTTGCCCTTGATGGTGCCCAGGGTGCGCCGGGACAGCGCGATGGCGTCGGCGGCCAGCCGGGGGTCGCCGCGGACGATGGTCAGGTCGCCCGCCTCGATCGCCACATCCGAGCCCGTTCCCATCGACAGCCCGAGGTCGGCGGCGGCCAGCGCGGGCGCGTCGTTCACGCCGTCGCCGACCATCGCCACCACGGCGCCCTCGGCCTGCAGCCGCCGGACCACCGCCACCTTGTCCGCGGGCAGGACCTCGGCGACCACCTCGGTGATGCCGATCTCCGCGGCGATGGCGTGCGCGACCCTGGCGTTGTCGCCGGTCAGCAGCACCGGCCGCAGCCCGAGCGCGCGCAGCCGGGTGATCGCCTCGGCGCTGGTCGGCTTCACCGCGTCGGCGACCGAGATCAGCCCGAGCGCGGCCCCGTCCGCCCCGGCGGCGATCACCGTGCGGCCGCGGCCCTCGGCCTCGGCCTGGACGGCGGTCAGCTCCGCAGGCAGTTCGATGCCGTGGTCCGCCAGCAGCCGGGGCCGTCCGACCACGACCGTCGACCCGTCCACCACGCCGGTCACGCCAAGGCCCTCAATGTTGCGGAACCTGTCGACGTGAGCCGCGCTGCCCGCCCGCTCCGCGATGGCCCGCGCGATCGGGTGCTCGGAGGCGGCCTCGACCGCGCCCGCCAACCGCAGCAACCGGTCCGCGTCGACTCCGGGAGCGGTGATCACGTCCACCACCGACATCCGACCCGTGGTCACCGTCCCGGTCTTGTCCAGCACGACCGTGGTCACCCGACGGGTGGATTCCAGCACCTCCGGGCCCTTGACCAGGATGCCCAGTTGCGCGCCCCGGCCGGTCCCGACCAGCAGCGCCGTTGGCGTCGCCAGGCCCAGCGCGCACGGGCACGCGATCACCAGCACCGCCACCGCCGCCGTCACCGCCGTGTCCGCCGGGGCGCCGACGAGCAGCCACCCGGCCAGGGTGACCACCGCGATGCCCAGCACCACCGGCACGAACACGGCCGCGATCCGGTCGGCCAGCCGCTGCACCCGCGCCTTGCCGGTCTGCGCCCGCTCGACCATCCGCGCCATCCGCGCCAGTTGGGTGTCGGTGCCGACCCGGGTCGCCCGCACGACCAGCCGACCGCTCGTGTTGACCGTCCCGCCGACCACGGCGTCACCCGGCCCGACCTCCTCCGGGACCGACTCGCCGGTGACCAGCGACCGGTCCACCGCCGACGAACCCGCGTCGACCACGCCGTCGGTCGCCACCTTCTCGCCCGGTCGCACCACGAACAGCTCGCCCACCGCCAGTTCGGTGATCGGCACCCGGACCTCGACCCCGTCCCGCAGCACGGCGACGTCCTTGGCGCCCAGCGCCAGCAGCGCCCGCAGCGCCGACCCGGCCCGCCGCTTCGACCTGGCCTCCAGCCAACGGCCGAGCAACAGGAAGGTGGTGACGCCGACCGCCACCTCGAAGTAGATGTCCGCGCGGCCACTGCTCGTCCCCGGCAGCAGGCTGAACTCGTGCCGCATGCCGATCATGCCCGCGCCGCCGAACAGCAACGCGTACACCGACCACAGGAACGCGACGGTCACCCCCATCGACACGAGGGTGTCCATCGTCGCCGCCCCGTGCCGCAGGTTGATCGCGGCCGCCCGGTGGAACGGCCAGCCGCAGACCAGCACGACGACGTAAGAAAGGGCCAACGCCACCCACTGCCAGGTGGGGAACTGCCAGGCCGGGACCATCGACACGGCGACCACCGGCGCCGACAGCGCGGCGGACAGGGTGAACCGCAACCGCGCAAGGTCGACGTGGTCCTCGTCGTCGGTGGGTTCCCCGGCCACCGGACTGGCGCCGTAACCGGCGTTGCCGACCGCGTCGACCAGGGTGGCGGTGGGGAAGCCGGACGGGATCTCGACCAGGGCGCGCTCGGTCGCGAAGTTGACCGACGCGCGCACCCCGTCGAGCTTGTTGAGCTTGCGTTCGACCCGCCCGGCGCAGGCCGCGCAGGTCATCCCGGTGATGGCCAGCTCGACCCGCTCGGGTGGGCGCTCGACGGTGGTCATGTCAGCCGGTAACCCGCCTCGGTCACCGCGTCGGCGACCGCGCCCCGGTCCAACTCGCCCGCGCTGGTGACGGTGACCGCGCCGGTGCTCAGGTCCACCTCGACACTGGACACCCCGCCGAGCGCGGTGATCTCCTCGGTGACCGACGCGGCGCAGTGCCCGCAGCTCATGCCGGTGACGGTGTAGACGGTCTGCTGGGACAAGAGAGTTCCTCCCCGATCGGGAACGTGTCAGGACTTGACCAGGCGGGCGATGGCGTCGGCCGCCTCGCGCACCTTGGCCGCCGCCGCCTCGTCGCCCTGCCGGGCGGCGTCCACGACGCAGCCCGCCATGTGCTCCTCGAGCAGTTCCAAGGCGAACGCCTGCAGCGCCTTGGTCGCGGCGGAGACCTGGGTGAGCACATCGATGCAGTAGGCGTCCTCGTCGACCATCCGCTGCAGGCCGCGGACCTGGCCCTCGACCCGACGCAGCCTGCGCAGGTGCGCGTCCTTCTTGGCGCTGGTCCGGTGCGTGTGCTCGTGCTCCATACCGCCGACGATACCCCTAGGGGGTAGGGGTCTTCGGCCAGCTGTGTCGATGATCTCCCGCCCCGCCCCGGACGGGTGAGCCCACCCCCGGTCAACTCCTGCCGATCCGACCGCCGCACCGGAAAACAGGTCACGGACGGCTACCGATTGTGCACCGCGGTTCACTCTGCGGGGGGCTGTGGGCGCGGCGACTTGTCTCATAGCCTCACGCCAAACCGAAGCCGGGGAGGCACACATGAGCGGGTCGCTTGAAGTGCGCAGTTTCCTACTCCAACAAGACAGCCTCGGCGGGGCCGGGCCCTTCTCCAGCGGCGTCCCCGCCCCCCGGACGGGCGAAACCGCGCGCGTCTCCGACGAACAGGTCCACCGCGCCCGCCTGGCCGTCGCCATGGGCGCCCAGTCCGCCGAGGACTGCCGCGAGCTCCTCGACATGCTCGGCCTCATCGACGGCGAGGACGGCATCCCCCCGGTCCGCCGCTGACCCCCCCGATCGCCACGTGCCGGTGACGATCACCCACCGACCCGACCCTCGCCCGGTGCCGCGGGCGAGGGTCACTGTTTACCCAGGTAGAACGATGTTGGGGGTACCGGTTTTGGCGGTACCGGGGACGTGCCCTAAGCTAAGCGTGCTCCCAGGGAAACCCGCCAGGTGAACCTGGAAGCGCGGTCGATCGGTTCGCCCGGAATTGGTCGGGCTCCCATCGTCTAGCGGCCTAGGACTCCGCCCTTTCAAGGCGGCAGCGCGGGTTCGAATCCCGTTGGGAGCACGGTAGTACAGTAGTGAAGCAAGGCCCTGTGGCGCAGTTGGTTAGCGCGTCGCCCTGTCACGGCGAAGGTCGCGGGTTCGAGTCCCGTCAGGGTCGCGAGCTTTGGCATGCTCCTGCTTGCGGAAAGCGCAAGCCGGGGCGCTCGCCATTGCTTCTGGGGGGCGACCCCCCAGACCCCCACGGTGCGGTGGTCACCTCTGGTGGCCATCTGCGGCGGTGGGGGTGTTGTTTTACTTGGCCAGGTAGCTCAGTTGGTACGAGCGACCGCCTGAAAAGCGGTAGGTCGGCGGTTCGACCCCGCCCCTGGCCACAGCGTTGAGCAGGTGAGACGCCTGTCCTGGTGATCAGGACGGGCGTTTTCCGTCTCAGTTCCCGTCTCGGTTGGCGTCCCAGCCGATGTGGCGAGCAGTCTGGGCAAAAAGTAAACCCGGCCCACGAGGGGCCGGGCGGGTATGTGTCCAGCTTAGCCGTGGTGTTGCGGTTTTCGCAACGTCACCAGTCCAGGGGCTTGGTGTAGGTCACGGCCGGGTCGGGTAGCTGATGACCTGTGTAGTCAGGTGCGGTCAGACTCCGCCACCAATGACGGCCTGCCCCGCTTGTCGGAGCGCGAGACAGGTCACCAGCCGTGTAGCCACTTCCCGGGTTCACGATGCCAACCGGTACCCGCTGCCAAGCTTCGTGTACGGGCATCCTGAGGTCACTGTCGTTGCTGATCACCACGGCTGCGTCCACCACGTTGGTGAGGATGTCGACCAGCAGGTGCGAGGCGACGTTGACATCAGAACCCTTCTCCTCCCACGTGCCCACGGAAGCCATGAAGGTCGCTGCGGGCTGCGCCACACCCGCTGTTTGGATCATGATCGGCCAGGTCGGCTGGACGAGCACGGGCTTGCCGCGCCTGGTGGCCGTCGCGAGGGGCCGCTTGATGACCTTGCTGATGTAGTTGCCGAACTCGATGTGATCGACGCTGCGACTGGCACGTAGCGCCTTCAGGTACACGTCTTGATCGGCGGCGCCGCTGGGGTTCGCTCCCCCGTCGATGCGGGCCGTGCAGTAGACGACGCGCTCCACCGCCGCCCCGGGCCAGAGATGGGCTTGCTCGGCTACGAGCGCTTCAGCCAGTGCGCGAACATCAAGCCAGCGCCAGCCCGGCGTACTACGGCCACAGGCGTGCCTCCCGCCGTAGTACAGGTTGTAACCATCGACGTAGATGCCAACTCGCATCGGATGACTTTAGCGCTTTGCTTGGTGTTGCTTACACACGCTGTACCACTGGCGTCATGACGAGAGCTTCTTGTTGCCCATTGTCGCCCACAGCGCGGTCCGCCGAGCTGCTGTGTGGACGCTTGCTTCCCGCGTCGAACGGCCACGACACCCTGCACGGTCAAGGTGAGTGCCCGTCCGGTCGCGCGTTGAGCGGGCCGGGGGCGGGTGTCTGGGCTACTCGTCGGGCGTCGGGTGGTGGCGGTGGTGGTCTTCTCGTGCCTCGGGGTGGTTTGGGTGGGGGCGGGG
>NZ_AXWW01000102.1 GCF_000482865.1 Actinokineospora inagensis DSM 44258
CCCGAGGCGCGCGGCGCAGGCTGGCGGCCCTCGTCGATTCGGGGTGGTTCTTTTGTTTTTTTTTGGGGGGGGCGGTGCAGGAGTGGCGCTTCGTCGATGTGGGGTGGGGTTCGACGTGCGCGGTGCGGGGGTGGCGCTTCGTCGATATGGGTGGGTTTGGAGGCGCGCGGGGTGGGCTGGCGGCCTTCGTCGATATGGGCGGGGTTCGAGGCGCGCGGTGCGCGTGTGGGGCTTCGTCGATGGGGCAACGGTTTCGAGGCGTGCGGTGCGAGTGTGGCGCTTGTCGGTGAGGGGTGGGTGGGTGGGTGGGGGTGCGGTGTCCAGTGTGGAGTCTTGCTGGTGTGGGGTGGCTTTTTGGTTGGGTGGGGGGGTGAGTGTGAGTGGGCGGGGAGAAGGAGGCCCGCCCTCGGGGGTGAAAGGAGGGCGGGCCGTGGGGGGAGTTAGTTCTCTGTCAGGTAGGCGATTTCTTGGGCCTGGGTGGCCTTGTCTTCGAGGTAGGCGGTGTGGCCGACACCGTTCCAGGGGAGGAGTTGGGAGCCGGTGATCTGGTGGGCCAGGGCGACGCCCCAGGGGTAGGGGGTGGCGGGGTCGTGGTGGCCGGTGACTACGAGGACTTTGGGGCCGTTCACGGGGGTTGGGGCCCATGGGTTCGCCGGGGGGATGGGCCAGCCGATGCAGCCGACTTGGACGTCCCAGGCTTCTACGTAGCCTCGGGTGATGGGGGCCAGGCGGGCGGCTTCGGCTTCGCGGGCTTGGAGTTGGGGGAAGCTGTGGATGTCGGTGGGGAAGTCGTGGCAGGTGATGACTCGGTAGGCGGGGTCGGTGGGGGCGTCGAAACCGGTGCCGGACTTCAGGGCCTCGGCGAGCATGGGCCAGGCGCGGGGGGAGGTGAGGGCGCCGTAGGCGGTGAAGCCGACGGCGTCGGTGGTGTTGAGTTGGCGGTACCGGGCGGTGACGTCCTGGCCGTGCATGGCGCAACTCGTGTCGGACTGGCACCAGGCCACGAAACGGGTGAAGACGTCTTCGGTGGTGCGGGTTTCGTCCATGACCATTCGGCGGACGCCGAGGGTGTGGTCGACGGCTCCGTCCAGGACCGCGGCGCGGACCCGGGACGGGTAGAGGGACGCGTAGGTGGCGCCGAGCATCGTGCCGTAGGAGAGGCCGAGCCAACTGATCTTGGACTCGCCCAGGGCGGCGCGGATGACGTCGATGTCGCGGGCGGCGCTGATCGTGTCGACGTGGTCGATCAGGGGGCCGGTCGCGGCGCGGCAGGAGGCGGCGACCGCGCGGTTGTGCGCGACGAGGGCGTCGTACTGTGCCTTGGTCTGCGGGAAATCGCTGATGGTGGGGTCGGTGGGCGCCACCGGGCACTTGACGGGCGTGCTCTCGCCGACGCCGCGGGGGTCGAAGCCGACCAGGTCGAAGCGGTCGCGCAGGGACTGGGGGAACAATTCCTTGCCGTAGTCGCGAACCAGCTCGACACCGGAGCCGCCCGGTCCGCCGGGGTTGAACAGCAGCACACCGACGCGGTGCGCCGGATCAGCCGCGGACAGGCGGGTCAAGGCGATGGTGATGCGACTCCCGTTGGGGTGCGCCCAGTCCAGCGGAACCTGGACGGAACCGCACTCGGCTCCCTCGGCGCCGCACGGGGTCCAGCGCGGCGGGGATGCGGCCGCCGGTCCGATTGTGACAACTGTGGCCGCGGTCGCGACAAGGGCGACAGCGGCGATGCGTTTGGTCCACACAAGGCGATCCTCGCGAGTGGATGATCAGCGCTCATCCACCCGGGGGATGATGGTGGCCCCGAGATGTCACCGATGTTTGCGGCCGACCCCGGCCAGGGTCGCCGAGTGCGCGGGCGACGAGAACGGCTCGGTTTCGTCGTCGTACTCGGGGTGCCAGTCGGGGGTCCAGACCAGACCCGGTGCCACCAGGTCGAAATCGCCGAAGAGGGCGGCGATCTCGGCGCGGTCGCGGGAGATCAGCGAGGTGCCGGACTCCTCGTAGAACCGCTTCACCAGCCGCAGGTCGGCCGCCACGTCGGGGGGGACGCCGTCGGCGGTGAAGTGGGAGACGGCCAGGTACGAGCCGACCGGCAGCAGTTCGCGGTAGCGGGCGACCGAGACCGGACCGACATCCGATCCGGTTGCCGGGTCCGGCTGCCGCACGTTCAACACGGCGATCACCAGCAGCGCCAACGGCTGGCCGATGTCGACCACGCCGGAATCGGCGATCCGCTGCCACAGCACGTCCGGGGCGCGCAGGTCCGCGGCGACCGCGGCGTGCCGGACCGGGTCGCCGGTGCGTTCCAGCAGCACCCGCGCCTGGGCGACGACCACCGGGTCGTTGTCCACGTAGACGACCCGCGCGTCGGCGTCGGCCACCTCGTGCGTGGTGCCCATGGTCGGCACCCCGGACCCGATGTCGACGAACTGCCGCACCCCGAGCCCACCGAGGTGCTGCACGGCGCGACCCAGGAACCGCCGGTTGGCGCGGGCGATCGAGCGCAGCAGCGGGAACCGGCCGAGCACCCGGTTGGCGAAGTCGCGGTCCACCGCCCAGTGCGCGGTGCCGCCGAGCAGGTAGTCGTACACCCGGGCCACGCTGGGCCGTTCGAGGTCGACCGGACGCGGGCGGTACGGGTCGTCCTCGGCGGTCACCATCGCGTCCTTAGGCCGTCCGGCTGATTGTGATCAAGGATAGGACTCCGGACCGGCTCCCAGCTATCCGACCAACGTGTGGCTGTTCACCCCTCCTCCCGGCGCAACCGCTCGATGAACTTGACCGTGTCGTCCCGGGTGAGCGCCACCGCCCACAACCGGTCGAAAAGCTCTGCGAACGGCGCGATCTGCGCGGGCTTCGTCAGGTACCGCGGCTGATACGGGTCTTCCACACACACGAAGTCCTGATCGCCCTCGGCCATGTGCGCGATTGTGTACTCGGTGGTGCCCACGACGGCTACCGCGTCGTAGGGCAACACCCGCACTGTCAGGTGTTCGTGGTGGGCCATCAGGTCCGGTAGCGAGTCGAGCTGTTCGAGGGTCGCCGCCCGGCCGTGCCCGGCCAGGCGGCGCAACGCGCTTTCGCTGACCAGGTAGTCGAACCGGCAGCCCGGGTTCTGGGTAAGAGCCTCGACCCGGAACTCCCGCGCGGCCACCAGGGCGTTGAGCTGCTCCTGGTTGGTCGGCCCGAGTTCCGCGGCCCGGCGCACCACATAGGGCGCACAGCGCAGCGGACCGGGGATCGCCTCCAGGTGCAGGCCGCGGATGCGGACCGCCGATCGCTCGGCCCCGTGCAGCCTGCGCAACTTCGGTTCCGGCCAGTCGTCCTCCTTGAGCGATGCCAGGCCGTGCAACGTCCACAGCCGCTCGGCGTCCTCGTGCGGGACGTCGAGGACCGCGACGAGCCGCTCCAAGTCCCGTTTCCTGATCCTGGTGGTCTTCGTCTCGATCTTGTTGATCTTCGACTGGCTGCAGCCGAGCGCCCCGGCGAGCGAGACCTGGCTCATGCCCCGTCGGTCGCGCCACTGCTTGAGCAGGTGGCCGAGTCGAAGGCGTTCGGTGTCACCCACGGGCACCACCCGGGTCCCGGTTCGGCCGTCCGGGGAACCCCCGGACGGCGCCCGTGATCGCTAGTGTGATTATTACTCTTCGACAGCGTGCCCCCTGGCGTACCGGAATCGGAGTGCTCACCGCCGATGGATGACGATCCGCGCACCGCGGTGACATCGTTGCCGGGAAACCCTTCTCGTGCGCCGGGGCGACGCCCCGGGTGTCCCTCTGACCGGGCGAGATGACTCCCCCGCCGTTACGCGGGGCCGAACGCGCCCGCGCCGCCCACGAACTGGCCGCCGCCTTCCAGACCGGTACCGGCATCCCGGCGCTGGCCGAGGAGAGCGGTCGGTCCCCGACCCTGGTGCGCAGGCTGCTGGAAGAGGCCGGGGTGGTCGCCCCCGCCTGGCCCGCCTGCCTCGGGCTGCCCGAGGACCGGCTGGCCGCCGTGCTCGCCGACCGGTACCAGCGCGGCCGGTCGATGCAGGCGCTGGCCGAGGAGAGCGGCATCGACCGCCGCACCATCCGCCGCCTGCTGGAACGCGCGGACGCCGCCCCAGCCCCCAGATCAACCGCGGCCACGCTGACAACCACCGACCTCATCCACCTCTACCAGGCCGGGAGCAGCCTGCGCGGGCTGGCCGAGCGCTCCGGCATGTCCTACGCCAAGGTCCGGGAGACGTTGCTCGCCGCGGGCATCACCCTGCGCGGCCGGGGTAACCCCACCGGCCGCGCGGACCAGGACCAGGCCTGACCAGCGGTGTTCCGCCGGTCGGGAGTGCGGGCCGGTGCCTGCGCGATCGGCTGCGGCGCAACGGAACCCGCCGGTAAGCCCGCGGGCGCAGGACCGGTGTCGCGGCGCAGGACCGGAGCGAACAACGCGATGGCGGCCACCAGACCGCCGAGGGACTGACCGGAGCGGGCCAGCCAGGCGGGGGTCGACTGCTCGGCGACCAACCACGCCACCACCGCGAGGGCGGCCACCAGCACCGTGAACGCCAAGGCGCGCCACGGAGTTCGGCGGGTGTGCACGGCGCGGTGCCTGCCCGGCCGGTCGGAACCGCGGTACAGCACCACGCACCACACGGCGGCGCGGGGATCGCGGGGAGTGGCGGGCAAGATCACCGGATCGAGCGATCGCACTCCGATCCGCTCAGGTGGCGATGGGGCGGGATCGGGACGTAGTATCCACATCGAAGATTATTCCTTTAGTAGATGAACGATGCCGACACCGGAGCTGCGCCAACAGTTGCGGTGTCCATGGGCCGCGACTCGCAGGCGAGTCGCGGCCCTTGTTCGTCATTCAGTATGCACGACCGATCTTACCCCGTTGCCGGGGTGGCTATGAGCTTGACGCCGGACGGTCGCCGCACTGCGGTGAACGGCCCACCGATTCGGGCGCGCCGAACGCCCGCTGGCAGCCATATGTCCACAGTGGACAAACCAGGTCGACGCGAATGGGTGATCAAACCGCCGGCGGTCACCGTGCGCGCCCATATTTCGTCGCCAACCGATCGGTACTCGTCTATTTGAGTGAAACCCGCGGGCCGGTCAGTTCCCGACGCAGTAGAACCGCGGCCGGTGCCCACCTTGCCGCACCCGCGTCGGCGCCGTCCGCGCGGCCTGCCGGTTGTCCAGAGTTTGTCGTGTTCTTGGCACGTCCCCCCGTGGTAATCGCCGAAACCGCGGCGCACCGGATCGGCAACCCGGTCACAACCGGCCGATTCCTCCGGCCGGGCCCGCCGCGGTCGATGTCGGGGCGGAGAGGAGTCGGCGCGGGAGGCGGATGGCTGTGGATGAGACCGCGCGGTTGGCGGCACTGCACGAATACGGGGTGCTCGACGCGCCCGCCGACGACGAGCTCGCGGCGGTCGTGCGGGTGGCCGCCCGGGTCGCGAACGTGCCGACCGCGACGCTGAACCTGCTCGACGAGCACCGCCAGTGCCAACTGACCACGGTCGGCTTCGAGGGCGGCGACTCCGCGCGCGAAGACTCCATGTGCGCCGTCGTCGTCGAGGGCGGCAAGGCCGTGCACGTCCCCGACGCCCGCCTGGACCTGCGGTTCGCCGCGAACCCGTGGGTGACCGGCCGCTTCGCCGAGGTCCGCGGGTACGCCTCGGTCCCGCTGATCACCCCCGAGGGCCACGTGCTCGGCACGCTGTGCGCGTTCGACACCGAACCGCGCGAGTTCGGCGACGCGCAGATCGCCGCCATGGAAGACCTCGCCATGGTCGTGCTCGCCCTGTTCGAGCGGCGCAAGCAGGCCCGCGACACCGCCGGTCTGGCGGCTGCGGCGCAGACCGCGCGGTCGCAGGCCGAGGATTCCGCGCGCGAACTGGAGGTCCGCCAAGAGCTGACCGAGGCCGTGTACGAGTCCATCGACGTCGCCATCGTCGCCTGCGACGAGAACGGCAGGCTCACCCTGTTCAACCGGGTCGCCCGCCGCTGGCACGGTCTGGACGTCGACTCGGCCATCACCCACGACCAGTGGGCCACCCACTACAGCCTCTTCGCCGCCGACGGCGTCACCCCGCTGGCCGCCGACGACATCCCGCTGTACCAGGCCCTGCACGCGGGCTCGGTCCGCGACGTGGAGATCGTCATCGCCACCGCGGACCGCGACCCGGTGCGGGTCAAGTGCGCCGGACGGGCCCTGCGGCGAGCCGACGGAACCCTGCTGGGCGCCGTCGTCACGATGACCGACGTGACGGTGGAGCGCGTGCAGGGGCAGGAACTGGCCGATCGGGAGCAACTGCTGGCGACGATCCTGGAGACGGCGCCGGACTCGTTCATCGTCACCGACGCGCGCGGGGTCGTGACGGCGTGGAACCCGGCCGCCGAGGAGATGTTCGGGTGGACAACCGATGAGGCGTGCGGGCGTGGGCTCGGCGAGCTGATCGTCCCGCCGCACCTGGCCGCCGCGCACCAGCACGGACTGATGAGCCGCGCCGCCACTGGGCACGCACGGCTGCCGGACGGCCTCATCCAGGTACCCGCTGTTCGTCGGGACGGGAGTGACCTCCTGGTCGAGCTGAGCCTGGCGTCGTTCCCGTGGCAGGGGGAGCAGCGGTTCCACGCGTTCTTGCGGGATGTGACGGAGCGCGAGGCCGCTCGGGAACGGTTGGCGTTGGCGAACAGCGAGTTGGCGGCCGCGAACGACGAGCTGGATCGGTTCACGGCGATGGTCGCGCACGACTTGAAGAGTCCGTTGACGGCGATCACGGCGTACACGGAGGTTTTGACCGATCTCGCGGCGGACCGGGGGGCCAGCGAGGAGAAGGCGTTGGCGGCGATCTCGCGGGCGGCGCTGCGGATGACGGTGATGATCGACGACCTGCTCGCGCACGCGCGGGCGGGGGCGGAACCGTTGGGGCTGCGGGAAGTCGACCTCGACGGGATTGTTGACGATCTCGCTGCTGAGCTCTGCGCTGGGCGTGATGAGGTTGTGATCACGCGGGACGCGTTGCCCGCGGTGCCGGGGCATCCGACATTGCTGCGGCAGGTGATGGCTAACTTGTTGGGGAACGCGGTGAAGTACGTGGCGCCGGGGGTGGTGCCTCGGGTGCATGTTGGGGCGAGTTTTGAGGGTGGGGCGGTGACTGTACGGGTCACTGACAACGGGATTGGGATACCGGCGGATGCGCGGGAGAAGGTTTTTGCGCTCTTTCATCGGGAGAATGGGAATTATCAGGGGACTGGGATTGGGTTGAGTACTTGTCGGCGGATTATTGACCGGCATGGGGGGCGGATTTGGGTGGATCCGGGGAGTGTGGTGGGGAGTAGTGTGTGCTTTACGGTGCCGGGGGTGGTGACGGCGCCGGCGCCGAGGGGGAGTGACGGGGTGGTGCGGTTGCGGGTGCAGCGGTCTTGATGGTCACTGGGCCTCGGCTGCGCCTCGGGGGTCGGCCTGGTCGCCTTCGGCGACGCCGGCGCTTGGGCGCCAGATAAAGCGGGGGTGCCCGTTGTGGTGAAGTTGTTTTGTTTGGGGCCCCTAGCGGCAGCCTGGGTAAGGCAAAAAGGCGGGGCCACTGGAAAGCGTGGCCTTACCCGCCCGCCGGCTTAGGCCACCGCTCCCCCCAAACAAAACAACTCCACCACAACGGGCGATTGGGATCGGCGGGTCCCGAGGCGCGTGGGGTGGGCTGGCGGCCTTCGTCGATTTGCGTGGGGTTTCGAGGGGCGCGGTGCCGGTTGGTCGTGGTGGGTTGTGGTGCGGTGGGTTGTGGTGCGGTGGGTTGTGGTGCGGTGGGTTGTTGGGTGGCGGGGCGGGTTTGGTAGGGG
>NZ_AXWW01000103.1 GCF_000482865.1 Actinokineospora inagensis DSM 44258
CTAGTGGTGTGTCACGCAACCTTGGTGGGGTAATGGGTCCAGGTTCGGATGGGTGAGTCGATGGCGAATCCGGTCTTGGGCTGGGAGTGGGTGTTGCGCCAGCGTATGTGGGCTGCCAACGCCTGGTTCTGTTGTTCGTGGGATCGGTGGTCGGTGCCGTTGAGAGCGAAGTAGCGCAGTGCGGCGAACTCGGTCTCGATCCAGTTGAGCCAGGACGAGTAGGTGGGCAGGAACACCAGCTCGACATTGTTGGCCGCGGCCCAGTCCCGGACCTTGGGGTGGCGGTGCGGGGAGAAGTTGTCCATGACCAGGTGCAGGCGCTGATCCGGCCAGCGGTTCCGCAAGGACTGAAGCAGATCGAGGAGTTCACGGTGGCGTTTGCGGGCCCGGATCCGGTAGTGCAGCTTCCCGGTGGCGAGGTCGAGGGCGGCGATCATGTGCATCACGCCGTCGCTGCGGTTGAACGTGGCTCGTAGTCGGGCGGGTTTGCCTCGCGGGCACCAGGCTTTGCCTTTGCGGGGCTGGAGGTTGAGCGGGCCGAACTCGTCGATGCAGATGACCCGCCCGCCTTCGGGCCGGTGGTCGTAGAGGTCGAGGATCCGCTGCATCTTGGCGATGAAGCCGGCGTCGTTGGAGGCTTTCCAGGTTGTGGTGGTCTGCCAGGACACCCCGCCCTCGCGCAGGATGCGGCGCAGGGTCTCGCGGCTCAGCGCGACAACGGTGCCCCGGCCGAGCAGGTGGTCCCTGAGTTTCGACAGGGACCAGGTGCCGAACGCCGTGATGCCCCAATCGGCGGGAGACGTCCTGGCGATCAGACAGATCCGCTTGCGGATCTGCTCACCGATCCTCCTCGGGCGTCCCCCTCTCCATTTTGGGTCCAGCGCGTCGAACCCCCGCTCGTTGAACGCGTGGATCACATCACGCACATAACCGTCACTGACCTGCAGCAACGACACGATGTCGGCCACCGCCTGGCCCTGGGCGGACATGAGCACCACGATCGCCCGCCGCAACCGCACAGGGTCCTTCGAGGTCCTGGTGATCCGTGCCAACCTCCGGCCCTCGTCCATCGACACCGGGCGCACGAACACACTCGCCTTCCGCGCCACAACCACCTCCCACAGTCGACCTGCGGGACCAGCCTGGCGGACCCACCACCAAGATCAGTTACCGGGCCAACCTTCTGAGCAGCACCACTAGCTTGAGTCTGTCCGGTCCGACGTAGTCATAGTTTGCTCGATTCACACTCGGGTTCCTGCTTGTTCGCGCATGTGCGGTGCAAGAATCTCGCGCGGAGTCGTTGAGCTTCTACACCGGCCCGCCCTCTGCTGGATTGTGCCCCGGTGTGATCGGGAAGGGAGCATGACTAGGCGTCGGTGGTTGCCGCGACTGGCAGAGACGCCGACTGCGGCGGTCGACATCGTGGTGATAACTAAGTGCTCACCGACCTTACCTCGCGAGCTGGCCGTACGGTACCGTTGACCTGCGATTGGGCATCATTAGGTCAACGCTTTTATATTCAGAGACGCTCGCTGGAGCCGTTCAGCAAGCATTTCTGCCCCCCATTTGCTCCCTGGTGCGAACGTGGTGCGCCTGTCGGCCGTGTATCTCGGTAACCAAGTGCGCCCTGCGGGGTTGAGTCGGACCTCGGCACCGCGGCGTTCGACGCTGTCCGCGCTGACTCCGGTACTGAGGTCGCGAGGAGACTGTCGCGCTGCCCGCAGGTGAATGGTCACGCCGAGTGGTTCGTCGGCACCATCTGGCGAGAGACTCATCTACCGGCTGCTGATCGTCGACGAGCGCCATTTGGGATCTGTGTTGAACCGTTATGTCCGGCACTGTGACATCGACGTCTTCGCCCAGGGCTGCTCGCTCTATCGCGACCAAGCCGCTTGGTCTCCGTACCTGGACAGACCTTGCTACGTCGCCCAGTCCTCGGAGACTTGGTCAACGAGTACGAGCACGCTGTGGCCTACCCGCGGGGCAGAGCCGTCAAGCCGAGTTTTGATGTCCCACAGTGGTCTACCAGTGAAATACGTGGACCTTGCCGACGTTGTCGTTGAGGCTGCCCATGTAGTTGATGCTCGAGCTGTAGGTTGTCGAGTTGGAGAGCGGATGGTCCCATACGGTCATCACGTTGCACGCGGGGTCTTCAAGTTCGATCGAGCTGAGGTTGGACCACCAGTAGTTGGCGGGATAGAAGTTGTATCCCGCCGAGTCACATGGGCCTGCCCCGCCCCAGACGGCCAGGTATTGGCCCTGGTAGTTGATGTCGGAGTACCAGTTCATGAGCAATGTGCTCGATGTGGTACCTGCCGCCCTGAGTTGGGCGGATACTGCCGGCTGCCGAAGGTGGGCGGCGCTGTCGAACCGGGTCGACGAGCAGTACCGATAGACGACAGGCGACTCCTTGCCTGGTGCGGCCTTGCCGAGCACAACCGCACAGTAAGGCTGCTCGGTCGACTTCTGGGGTGCCTGGTTTGCCGAAGTCGTCGATGGAGTTGCCGCCGCTGTGGCCTGGCTCCCGATCAACCCGGCAACGGAGATCGCAATGGCCGCCAGGGCAGATAATACTCTTTGGGCACGGGTGTTCGACACTGTTCCCCCTCGTCGAGTGCAAGGAGAAATGTACGCAGCAAGCACCGACCGTCGATGAGGCCGATTCTCTGACGGCATTCCCCCAGGGCCGGCTCTGGCCAGCGCTGCTCAACCTATGGGTGGCTCCGTTCTCGGAGGTAGCCGCCGAATGAGTGTTATTCACATCACGGTCGAAGTCCGATTTTTGTTGTATGTCCAGAAGACAGCCAGATTGTGTAAGATGTGCTGCACGGCGTGGTGATGGGCAGGCTGCCGCTTTCCAGCGACATCACCTCGTAGTCGAGCAGCATCCCGGTGTCCGGGTCGAGGACGATGACCAATCGCTCGTTGGGGGTGAGTGCGTGTTCCGGGTCTTGTTTCGTGCTCACCGCGATTCCGGGCCTGTTGGCGCGGTCGGTGGTCTTGCCTTCCGTGGTGATGTCGCCGCGTGTCGCCAGCGCGCTCAACAGCGCGTTTTGCAGGGCGGGGCTTACCGCCTGTCGAGACCAGGTTTCCCGGATCGAGTCGAACCACTGTGCGGTCGTTCGGGCTTCGGGGAGCCTGTCCGGTGTGGTGCGCGCGACGCCGCTGCTCAGGTCGAGGTGTTTGACGGGTGCGCCGTCCCGACTGACGTCGAGGCGGCCGGTACCGTCGGGGGCAGTCCACATGTCTTGTTCGGCTGCGGATATGCGGGCGTCAGTGATGTTCAGGTCGGAGTCGCCGGTAAGGGCAAGGTTCCAGGTGCGGGTACGCACGTAGTCGTAGTCACCGGCCCCGGAGGGCGCCGGTTGGGTGGCGGCGCGGCGGGCCAGGTCGGTCAACAGGGTGGCTGGGTCGGTGTCCACGTGCTGGTAGACGAGCGCGGTGGCTGTCGGCACGACGTCGTCCGGTGCCACCAGCGGGACGCCGACCGCGGCCACGGCCGCCAGTGCGGTCCCGGCCACCAGCACCGGCACCAGCCTGCGCCTGCGAGGGCGAGCTGGAGAATCCGGCCAGACTGCCCGGTGGGCGCTGCGCGCCTCGGCGAGGGCATCGTCGTCGGGGAAACGTTGGTTCGCCATACGTGCCACAGCTCGTGCGCTTGCCTTACTCATGTTCTGCCTCCGGAGTGGTGACGACGCCTGCCGGCGTCACGGTGGTGCGTGTCGAGGTGGCGTCCAGGTCGTGCAGCGCGATCGCCAACCTTTTGCGAGCGCGGTGCACTCGCACGGCGAACGCGGTCAACGAGCATCCGGCGACGGATGCCGCGTGTCGATGGGACAAACCATCCCAAATCGTCAACATCAGCGCTTCCCGTTCGTGAGCGGGAAGGGTCAGCAGGGCCGCCATCACCGTCACCCGCTCGACGACCTCCGACTCGGCGCTGCCCATCTCGACGGTGTCCTGGTATCGGGCCAACTCGACCGCCAGCACGTCCTGACGCCGCTCCCGGCGCAAGCGATCGCGCATGGTGTTCCGTGCGGTGACCAACAACCACGGCACCACAGCCGTGGGTAACTCCGCACGGCGACGCCAGGCCACCAGGAACGTCTCATCAGCGATCTCCCGCGCCAGATCCGGCGGAACCCGGCGCAACAGGTACGCGAGGACCCGGTCGTAGAGCTCCCTGTACATCCGAGCGAACTCGGACCCTTCCACCTGGTCTCCCTCGCGATCCGTGAACCCGAACACTGAGTAGTGGTCGAGACGATCCCGATCCTTACCGAGCCACCGCGACATAGTCCGACTGCCTCACGCCCGACGTTCACGCATGCCATTTAATGAGTCAGGCCAGTGCAGCGCTCCCAGACATCGCCAGCCCAGCGTTCGCGGCGCGGGACTGGGAAGGCGGACGGCGCAGGACGGTGGCCAGACTCGCGCATGGCCGGGTGCATGATCATCGGGCGACGTTGGACTACATCCAGACGGTGTGTCCGAGGCAGTACTCGCTGGTGGAGGTGCCCTGGCCGTTGGTCACAGAGAACATCGCGGTCGCCGGGCAGCGGGACTACGACAGGTAGCAGGCTGCTGACCTGGACGCGGGGATGCTCAACGCCGCGATCACCCATGACGCCTACGACAATTGCTCACCCGAGTACCTGCTGGCCTGCCGGGGCCCAGGTGCGCCGCAGGCCGCAGGGGCAGGTGTTGAACTACGGCGTCCAAGGTCCTGGGGAAGGCGGACGTCGTGACCGGTCACCACTGGTGGCCGGAGATGGACATGTAAGAGCGGCTTCCCGCTGAGCCCGAGGCCGCTGCACCCGTTGACGTGCGGAAGGGGCCGGTTTCCAGGTCCGGGCGGGTGTTCCTCACGATTCCGTGGGAAGCCGCTCGCGCTCCACACGGTAGCCACCATATTGGGGCAAAGGAAACGCCTCGACGGTCACAGCACTCGAGTGAGTGTCTCGTAACCTGCGATGTTTGGTGAGCACCGCAGGGAACCCGGTAGCCGGTGCGTCGCCGGCCGTCGGTCTGTGGTCGATCGTCGTGTGACTGTCAACCCTGAACGGGTGCTCGTGGGAATCGGTGGTTGCGGGTTCCCGCCGGTCGGGGTCGTGGGGGAGTCTCGACCGGGAGTTCCCGCCGCGGGTCAGGCCGCTGGTGTGGGGGTGGGGTTGGTTTGGTTGGTGTCCTGGCGTTGGTTGAGTTGGTTGAGGGCGTGGGTGGCCTGGGTGATGAGTTCGTGGATTCGGTCGTGGTCGATGGTGAGGTGGATGAGGTTGCCGTTTCTGGTGCCGATGGTGAACTCGGCGGTGTGGGGGTCGGCGATTTCGTAGGTCAGTGCGCAGTTCCCGACGATTTTGGCGTAGAGGTCGATTTCGGGGTTGTGCATGGGTGTGGCCTTTCGTTGTGGTGGTGCCACCGGTGCGAACGTCACACCAGCACCGGGTGAATGGGGGCGTGTGTTCGGGGTGGTGGAGCGCGACGTCCGCCGGTGGCCTTGGTGGCTGGTGGGTGTTATGTGCTGGGTGTGTTGATGGCGCCGGCGGCGGCTTGGTGGAGCCAGTGGAGTGCGTCGTTGCCGTGGAGCACGTGTCCGCGGATGGTCGAGCATTCGCGTGTGGTGGGGTGGGCGAGTACGTCGATGAGGAGCAGGCTACCGAGGGGGATGCCGCGGACGGTGATTTCCGGTCCCTTGTGGTTGTCGCCTCCGACGATGTCGATGTTGGCCTGGGCGAAGGTTTTGTGCCAGTGCAGGACGGTGGTGGCCATGGCGGCGAGTGTGTCCACCTGGACGTGTACGGCGACCTGGTCGTCGGTGGGGTCGACTCCTGCTCGCAGGCGGAGGGTGATTTTCTCGGGGGTGGGCAGTCCGTAGCTGG
>NZ_AXWW01000104.1 GCF_000482865.1 Actinokineospora inagensis DSM 44258
CGAGTGGTCGCGCAGTCGAGTGGTCGCGCAGTCGAGTGGTCGCGCAGTCGAGTGGTCGCGCAGTCGAGTGGTCGCGCAGTCGAGTGGTCGCGCAGGTCGCTGGCGATCGGTCGGCTAGGTAGCCGGTCGGATGGTGGCGCGGGCAGGGCAGACCGTGGTCCGGGGCAGCGCGAGTCACGGGATGCGGCGGCCGCGGAAGAGGAGCCAGAGGAAGTAGGCCTGCAGGAGAGCGGAGGTGACCAGGGTCGTGGCGGCGCTGATGCCATCCCACGGCTCGGGCAGGCCGGGGATCAGGATGATCACCAATGAGGTGGGCAGGGTCGCGCCGACGGCGAGGACGGGGGCGGACGAGGCGTCGGGGCCGTCGTGGGTGATCAGCAGGGCGGCGACGACCACGAACACCGCGATGACCACGCCGATGTAGCCCAATACCACCTTGCGGGCGGCCACCGCGTTGCTCCACCTCATCGGTCGCTGCCGAGGAGCGACATGGCGGCGTTGTGGCCCGCGATACCGCTGACACCGCCGCCGCGTTGGGCGGAGCTGGCGCAGACTAGGACGTTGGCGATGTCGGTGGCGACGCCCCAGTCGGGGGTTGACGAGTAGGGCCAGGTCAGGGCGCCGTGGAAGATGTTGCCGGACGGCATGGCCAGTTCGGCTTCCAAGTCCAGCGGGGTGCGGACTTCGAGGCACGGGTGGCCGTCGACGTGGGTGAGGCAGCTTTCGATCGGGTCGAGGAGGTAGCGGTTGAGGCCGGCGAAATAACGCGCGACGAGTTCGTCGCGGGCTCGGGGGTCGGCGAACAAACCAGTGGGGGTGTGCAGGCCGAAGAGGGTCAGGGTGTGCCCGTCCGGTGAGTCCACAATGGAGCGGTCGGTGAGCGTGTGGCAGTACATCTCGCCGGGTGGGCGCAGCGGGAGGTCACCGGCGGCACTCTCCCGGTAGGCCGTCTCCAGGTCCGAATAGGACTCGTCGAGGTGGAAGGTGCCTGCGAAGGCGTCCGCCGCGGGTACGCCGGAACGCAGGCGCGGGAGGCGGTCGAGCAGCACGTTGACCTTCAACTGCGCACCGGATGCCGTGTCGCGTGGTGGTCGGCCGAGCAGTCGGTCGAGAACGCTGGGCGCAACGCCGGACAGGACGTAACGGGCGGCGACCGTGTGCTCGACGTCGTCGTGCCGGTAGCCGACCTCGGCGGTCGTCCCGTCGGCGGAAACGGCCGTGACCTCGGCAGACGTCACGACCCGGACCCCGGATTCGCGGGCGACCCGCGCCAACTCCGCCGTCACCGCACCCATCCCGCCGACGGGGACCCGCCAGTCGCCAGTGCCGTTACCGATGACGTGATAGAGGAAGCAGCGATTCGCCATCAGGTCAGGTGACGCCAAGGAGGTGTGCGTGCCGATAAGGCCGTCGGTAGCGACAACGCCGCGCACTACGTCGTCGGTGAAGACCTCTTCCAGCGTCTGCGCGAGGGGCTGGTCGAAGACCCACCGCCACGCGTTGGCGCCAGCGGCATCGGCAACCAGGCCGCGTAGCACTTCTCGAGAGGGCAGCGGCGATAGCAGGGTGGAGGCCACCACCTCTGCCATCCGCGCGATAGATCCGTAGAACTCCTGCCACCGCTGGTACTCGGCATCCGAACCGGTCAGCGAACGGAAGGAGTCCTCGGTAGCGCTACCGCCCACCAGGAGTCCGGTATGCCTACCGTCGCGCACCACCGGCGTGTACGAGGACACGGCACGGTTGCGCAGCGTCAGCCGTAGCCCCAGGTCGGACACGATCTGGTCCGGAAGCAAGCTGACCAGGTAGGAGTACCGGGACAAACGCACGCCCGGGAACGGGCTGGCGCTCACTGCGGCCCCACCCACGTGGTCGAGGCGTTCGAGCACCAGCACCGACCGTCCCGCGCGAGCGAGGTAGGTCGCGGCGACGAGCGCATTGTGCCCGCCGCCGACCACGACTACGTCATGTGCGTCCACCAGTCCGACCGTAGTCGGCTAGCTCCGCAGGTAAGAAGCTCCGTTGAGGTCAAGAATCGCCCCCGACGCCCACTGTGCCTGCGGCGACGCCAAATACACGACAGCCGATGCCACCTCTTCAGGTGTCGCCACGCGACCGTATGGGCTCTGCGCGCGGATAGCGTCACCGCGCTCGCCCGACAGACGCTCGGAAACCCTGTCTGTGTCGACAAAACCGGGCGCGACAGAGGCAACGGCAATGCCGTGCGGGGCAAGGGCAACAGCGAGCGATTGCCCCAACGAGTGCAGCCCCGCTTTGCTCGCCCCATAAGCGGCGTTCTCCGGTTCACCCCGGAACGCGCCCCGCGAGCCGACGTTGACGATCCGCCCGCCGGTCCCCTGCTCGACCATGCGACCGGCGACCTGGTGGGTCAGGTTGGCCGCGCCGATCAGGTTCACGGCCAACACCTCCTGCCAGACGCGCGCCCAGGTCTCGTAGTCCGTGGTGACCGGCGGGTGTGACGTGGTGACCAGCGCGGCGTTGTTGACCAGGACATCGATACCACCGAGACCGTCCACAGTGGTCTGAACCAGGCCGGGGACGGCGGCCGGATCGGACAAGTCGGCACCAACCGCCAGGTGCCCGTCACCCAGTTCGGTCACCAACCGTTCGGCGCGATCCACCCGGCTGGAGTAATGCACGGCCACGCGGTCACCCAGCGCAGCGAAGGCGCGGGCGACCGCCGCCCCAATACCGCCGGACGCACCGGTAACCAGGATTCGCCGAGCAGGTCGTACCCCGTATTCGTTCCCACTATTCATGTTCACACCCCACCTGTGTTGCCGGATAAAGGAAGTATGACCTCATTGGTATGTACCAATATGGGCGATCCCCCTCCTACCGTCGGGTCTTACCCTGCACAACTCGCCCTCGGTAGGAGAGCGTGATGAACCGGAAGTTCACCGCCGCAGCCACGGCGGTCTTAACCGCGGCCGGTCTCGCGACCGCAGTAGCCATCAACAACAACGCGACGGCGGCCCCCGCCACCCCGCAGGCGCCCGTCGCCGACGCGGCCTCACCGCAGATGCTGGCCGCGATGGCCCGCGACTTCAAGATCACCCCCGACCAGGCCCGCCAGCGGATGGCCCGCGAGCAGAAGGCCACGGCCAACGAGCAGGCGCTGCGCACCACGCTCGGCCCGGCCTTCGGCGGCGCGTGGCTGGACGCGGGAGCCACCACGTTCACCGTCGCGCTGACCGACGCGAGCAAGGCCGACCAGGTACGCGGCCTCGGCGCCGTCCCGAAGGTCGTCAGTCGGAGCGAGTCCCAGCTCAACGACGCGAAGGCCAAGCTCGACCGCACCGCCAAGCAGGCCCCCAAGTCCGTCCCGGGCTGGTACGTCGACACCACCACCAACACCGTGGTCGTGCTGACCAAGTCGGGCACCCAGGGCACCGCGGCCGCGTGGGCCAAGAGCGCGGGCCTGGACACCGCCGCCATCAGCTACCAGGAGACCACTGAGGCTCCGCGCACGCTGATCGACGTCATCGGCGGCAACGCCTACTACTTCGGTGGCGGCAGCCGCTGCTCCATCGGCTTCGCGGTCAACGGTGGCTTCGTCACCGCGGGCCACTGTGGTACGCCCGGCACCCAGACCACCCAGCCCAGCGGCAGCGTCGTCAACTCGACGTTCCCCGGCAACGACTACGGCTGGGTCCGCGTCGCCGCCGGTAACACCCCGCGGCCACTGGTGAACCACTACGACGGCACCAACGTCAGCGTCGCGGGCAGCACCGAGGCCGCCGTCGGCGCCTCCGTCTGCCGTTCCGGCTCCACCACCGGCTGGCACTGCGGCACCATCCAGCAGAAGAACGCCACCGTGAACTACCAGGAAGGCTCCGTGTACGGCCTCACCCGGACCAACGCCTGCGCCGAACCCGGCGACTCCGGCGGTTCGTGGCTCGCGGGCACCCAGGCGCAGGGCGTCACCTCCGGCGGCTCCGGCAACTGCACCTCGGGCGGCACCTTCTACTTCCAGCCGATCAACGCGGCGCTGTCCGCCCTCGGCATCCAACTGCTGACCTCCGGCAGCACCCCGCCCACCTCCGGCACCACCACCACGACGCCGGGCACCCCACCGGGCAACACCTCGTGGGCCCCGTACACCAACTACGCCGTCGGCGCGACCGTCACCTACAACGGCGTGTCCTACCGGGCCATCCAGGGCCACTACTCCCTGCCCGGCTGGGAGCCGCCAAACGTGCCCTCCCTCTGGGCCCAGACCATCCGGTAAATCCCCTCCCCCCAAACCGGGCCGCTCTCGACGAACGCAGGCGTCGAGAGCGGCCCACCTTTTTGCCCCACACGTGTGAACTTTCCGCCCCCCTCCCCTACGACCTGCACACCTCCCGCCAAGTTATCCACAGCCCGCCCCGCCCCCTCCCCTTCCCGCTCACCGACCGGTAAACTGGGTCCGGGGCCGCCCCCCGGTGAGGGTGGGGGCCGGGCTGCGCCCGGGGGTACGCGCTAAGAGCGCTGGTGGGCATAAGAACCCGTTGCCGAAGTTGTGCCGCCTGGGTTTTGTTGGCTCTTAGGCGTGATTGGTCCGCCGCCTGGACGCACGGTCTTGATGATGCCCGTTCTTGACCGCATGCCGACCTCCGTTCTCCGCATGACCTCTAGTTATCCACAGGCTGAGCTCGGGTGCGCTGTTGACCTTCGTCAACCGGTAGACTGGCACCGGGGTCGCCCCCCGGTGAGGGTGGGGGCCGGGCTGCGCCCGGGGGTATGCGCTAAGAGCGCTGGTGGGCATGAGAGTCCGTTGCTGGGGTTGTGCGGTGCGGGGGGGGTGGAGATCTTGGGCGTAGTTGGTCCGTCGCGCCCGGACGCGTGGTCTTGATGATGCCTTCTCGACGGGGTGCGGACTCCAACTCCCCCATGACTCGAAGTTATCCACAGGGCAAGCTTGGGTCCGCTGTTGATCTTCATTGGCCGGTAGACTGGCATCGGGGACGCCCCCCGGTGAGGGTGGGGGCCGGGCTGTGCGCGGGGGGAAGCGCCTGAGGGCGCTGGGGGGGTTGAGCGCGGGTGGGTGTGAGGGCTGGGTGGGGGGCAGAAG
>NZ_AXWW01000105.1 GCF_000482865.1 Actinokineospora inagensis DSM 44258
CCAGCCAGTGCCGGATCACTAGTCCCGACTTTCGTCCCTGCTCGACCTGTCAGTCTCACAGTCAAGCCCCCTTGTGCACTTGCACTCAACACCTGATTGCCAACCAGGCTGAGGGAACCTTTGGGCGCCTCCGTTACCCTTTGGGAGGCAACCGCCCCAGTTAAACTACCCACCAGGCACTGTCCCTGAACCGGATCACGGTCCGAAGTTAGACACTCAGTACGATCAGAGTGGTATTTCAACAACGACTCCACACCCACTGGCGTGAGCGCTTCACAGTCTCCCACCTATCCTACACAAACCGAACCAAGCACCAATACCAAGCTATAGTAAAGGTCCCGGGGTCTTTCCGTCCTGCCGCGCGTAACGAGCATCTTTACTCGTACTGCAATTTCACCGGGCCTGTGGTCGAGACAGTCGAGAAGTCGTTACGCCATTCGTGCAGGTCGGAACTTACCCGACAAGGAATTTCGCTACCTTAGGATGGTTATAGTTACCACCGCCGTTTACTGGCGCTTAAATTCTCAGCTTCGCCCCAAAGGGCTAACCGGTCCTCTTAACGTTCCAGCACCGGGCAGGCGTCAGTCCGTATACATCGTCTTGCGACTTCGCACGGACCTGTGTTTTTAGTAAACAGTCGCTTCTCGCTGGTCTCTGCGGCCACCTGGTCCTAGCCCGCGAAGGGCTTCAAACCCTGTGGCCCCCCTTCTCCCGAAGTTACGGGGGCATTTTGCCGAGTTCCTTGACCACAGTTCACCCGAACGCCTCGGTATTCTCTACCTGACCACCTGTGTCGGTTTGGGGTACGGGCCGCACGGACACTCGCTAGAGGCTTTTCTCGGCAGCATGGGATCACTCTACTTCGCCTCAATCGGCTACGCATCACGCCTCACCCTCTGTGAGCGACGGATTTGCCTATCGCTCGGGCCACACGCTTACACCAGACACCAACAGCTGGCGGAGCTACCCTCCTGCGTCACCCCATCACTTGACTACTACCGGATCAGATCCCGCGCTCCACCCCTCCACTCCGAAGAGCGTCGGGGCTTCGGGCGGTTAGTGTCACCGGCCTCACCAGGGACGCGTCCACACGGGTACGGGAATATCAACCCGTTGTCCATCGACTACGCCTGTCGGCCTCGCCTTAGGTCCCGACTTACCCTGGGCGGAACAGCCTGGCCCAGGAACCCTTGGTCATTCGGCGGACGAGATTCTCACTCGCCTATCGCTACTCATGCCTGCATTCTCACTCGCGCAGCCTCCACCATTGGTTTCCACCACAGCTTCTCCGGCTGCACGACGCTCCCCTACCCATCCACACCACTGGCCCCACCGGTCAAGCCGATGAGACGGTGTATTGTGCGAATGACACAGCTTCGGCGGTGCGCTTCAGCCCCGCTACATTGTCGGCGCAGGACCACTTGACCAGTGAGCTATTACGCACTCTTTCAAGGGTGGCTGCTTCTAAGCCAACCTCCTGGTTGTCTGAGCGACCCCACATCCTTTCCCACTTAGCGCACACTTAGGGGCCTTAGCTGGTGTTCTGGGCTGTTTCCCTCTCGACTACGAACCTTATCGCCCGCAGTCTCACTGCCGCACTCTCACACCACGGTATTCGGAGTTTGGTTGATTTCGGTAAGCTTGTAGGCCCCCTAGACCATCCAGTGCTCTACCCCCGCGGTGAAACATGCGACGCTGCACCTAAATGCATTTCGGGGAGAACCAGCTATCACGGAGTTTGATTGGCCTTTCACCCCTACCCACAGCTCATCCCCCAGGTTTTCAACCCTGGTGGGTTCGGGCCTCCACGACGTCTTACCGACGCTTCACCCTGGCCATGGGTAGATC